>CAKSBH010000001.1 GCA_934438175.1 uncultured Eubacteriales bacterium
CACTTGTGCGTTGCCAGTAGTATTAGGGCTTTGCCCGAAAATGAAATACCACCCGCTATGCGGGTGGATATTTATTTTGTTATCGGTCTTCCCGGAAATAGTTGATGCCGAGTGAAGCAGGGGGTTGGTCCTCCGGCTTCTTGCGCATGCTGACTACCACCAGAACGACCACCGTCATCAGGTACGGAATCATCTGCAGCAGGTCCGTTGCGGAGTTGGACAGCTTGATGCCGGTAAGCGAGGGGAAGTACGAATACAGCCAGAACAGAAGTGCGAACAGATAGGAGCCCCAGATGATGTGTACCGGGCGCCAGCGGGCGAAGATGACCAGCGCGACCGCCAGCCAGCCCAATGCCTCAATGCTGTTCTGCGTTGTCCAGCCGCCGCTGGCATATACCAAAACGTAATACAGTCCGCCCAGACCGCTGATTGCGGCACCGAGAACCGTGGAAAGGAACCGGTATTTCAGAACGCTGATTCCCGCGGCATCCGCCGTGGCGGGATTTTCCCCGACGGCACGGAGGTTCAGCCCGATGCGGGACCGATTGAGAAAGCGCTGCAGCAGAATTGCCAAAAGGACGGCAACATAGGTGAGAAATCCGTAAGACAGAAGCAGTTTTCCTACCGTACCGAGATCGAAGAGCCGGTTCAGGTTGGCACAGAACAGTTCTGAGGTCTTGGCAACGGTGCTGTATGTTCCCGTTCCGGCAACCTTGCAGATGTAAACCCCGCCGAAGGTTCCCACGCCGACGCCGAATGCCGTCAGTGCCAGACCGGTGACATTCTGGTTGGCGCGAAGAACGTCTGTGAGAAAACTGTAAATTATTCCTCCGATTGCCGATGCGAGAAGAGCAGCGAGAAGCGGGAGGATAATCATCAGGACGGCAGACGGATTTTCCGTGCTGTTTTCATAGAGAAACGCTGCGGCAAATCCGGCGAAGCCGCCGAGAAACATCAGCCCCGGAACGCCAAGGTTGAGATGCCCGCTCTTTTCGGTGAGGTTTTCGCCTAGAGCGCCGAACATGATGACGGTTCCGTATACAATTGCGTTGCAAATCCAGGAGATGAGTGTGTTCATGTTATTGTCCCTCCTTTTCTTCTGCCGGGTGCTTCCGGAAAATCAGACGGTAACGCACAAAGAATTCACAGCCGAGGATAAAGAACAGAAATACGCTGATGATAATATCCCCGATGGAGGAGTTCAGGTTTGTGTTGTTGTTCACCAGTTCTCCGGAGCCGGTGCGCAGGAAGGACAGCAGCAGGGAGATCAGAGACATGAAAAACGGATTGAACTGCGCAAGCCACGCCACAATGATGGCGGTAAAGCCGTAACTGCCGCCCGTTGTTGCCGAGATGGTATTGGACAGTGCCGAGACATAAAGAAATCCGGTGATGCCGCAGATGCATCCGGAAAGAGCGACGGTGCGGAGAATGACCTTTTTGTAATCAATTCCCGCATACCGTGCCGTACGGATGGATTCGCCCACAACGGCAATCTCATAGCCGTGCTTGGTTCGTGTGAGATAGATTGCCATCAGCACAACAAACACCAGGGTAACCAGGTAAACAATGGCGTACCGGTTTCCGAACAGCATCGGGAAGGAGCCGGCTTTGCGGTCAATGATTCCCAGCGTGGAATTGCGGCCCTTCCAGAGATCGATGAACGCAGAGGTGATCTGAATGGCGATGTAGTTCATCATCAGGGTGAACAGCGTCTCGTTTGTTTTGAACCGCACCTTGAAAAAGGCGGGAATGATCGCCCAGAAAGCGCCCATGACGATGGAGGTGAGGATCATGGCGGGAAGAAGGACAGCATCCGGCAGTTTGTTGCCCAGGTAGAACAGAAGAATGGCGGAGCCGAGTGCCCCGATGAGAACCTGTCCCTGGGCACCGATGTTCCAGTATCTCATTTTGAAGACCGGGGCAAGAGCCAGGGCAAACAGCAGAAGCATGCACGCTTCCTTGAAGAATGCGTTGAGGGAGATCTCGTTGCGGAATGCGCCGTCCAGCATATACCGTACGGTTTCGCCCACGGAATAATCACTGACCGCACGGATGAGCAGCAGCGAGATCAGTGCCGCCAGAAGCACCGCCGCAACGCGGATCAGAATGGCGGGCAGCAGCCTGATGTCGTTGCGTTTTGCAATGCGGATCAAGGGTTCTTTCGGTGAAGTCATTTTGTTTCGCCTCCCTGATAAGATGTCATCATCAGACCGACCTGCTCTTTGGTGGCGGTGCGGGCATCCAGGATGCCGCTGACCTTGCCGCCGCAGAGAACGAGGATCCGGTCGGAAAGTGCGAGCAGAACGTCCAGGTCTTCGCCGACAAACACAACGGCGACGCCCTTTTCCTTTTGCTCGTTCAGAAGCCGGTAAATGGTATAGGAGGTGTTGATGTCCAGTCCGCGCACCGCATAAGCGGTCATCAGCACCTTCGGGGAAGATGCAATTTCTCTGCCGACCAGAACCTTCTGTACGTTTCCTCCGGACAGCTGACGTACCGGGGTGGACAGACTCGGCGTGATTACTCCGAGGTCGTTGCGGATGCGTTCTGCCAGCTCGGACGGCTCGTTGGTTTCAACGAAGAACGAACGGCCGGCTTTGTAATTTTTCAGCATCATGTTGTGCGTCATGCCCATGGAAGCGACAAGTCCCATGCCGAGACGGTCTTCCGGCACAAAGGAAAGCGAGATGCCAAGTTCCCGGATGGTGCGGGGGGACAGTCCGACCAACTGCTTCTCTTCTTCGGTTTCCGGTACGGTGTAAACAATGCTGCTGCCTTCCTGCGTTTTCTGCAAGCCGGCAATGGCTTCCAGCAGTTCCTTCTGACCGCATCCGGCAATGCCCGCGATGCCCAGAATCTCCCCGGAACGGATGTCAAACGAAAGATCCTCCAGCGTCAGCCGACCTTCCCGGTTCCGGCACGACAGATGTTCAATGCGGATTCTTTCCTTCACGTTTTTCGGCTGGGGACGTTCGATGTTCAGTTCTACCTTTTCGCCCACCATCATTTCGGTCAGCGAGAGTTCGGTTGCTTCTCGGGTGGGAACGGCACCGACGTATTCGCCCTTGCGCAGAATGGCGACACGGTCGGATACGGCGAGAACCTCCTGCAGTTTGTGCGTGATGATGACAATGGATTTTCCGTCGGTGCGCATGTTGCGGATAACGTCAAACAGCCGCTCGGATTCCTGCGGGGTGAGAACGGCGGTCGGCTCATCCAGAATGAGAATGTTGGCGCCGCGGTACAGAACCTTTACGATTTCCAGGGTCTGCTTCTCGGAAACCGACATGTTGTAGACCTTCTGATCGGGGTCAACCGCAAAGCCGTACTTTTCGCAGATGGCCTGGACGTCCTTCCGCACCTGCTTCAGATCGAATTTTTTTCCGGCGGGAAAGCCCAATACAATGTTTTCCAGTGCGGTAAAGACATCCACCAGTTTGAAATGCTGGTGGATCATGCCGATGCCCAGCGTATAGGCATCGTGCGGCGAACGGATGGAAACTTCCTTTCCGTCCACCAGAATCTCCCCGGAATCCGGGAAATAAATACCGGCAAGCATATTCATCAGCGTGGTTTTGCCGCTTCCGTTTTCGCCGAGAAGCGAAAGAATCTCTCCCCGGTAGATATCCATCGTGACGGCCCGGTTTGCCGTGACGGAGCCGAAGATCTTGGTGATTCCGCAGAACGATACGGCTACTTGTTTGTCCATGGTTTTACCTCGTTTTGTGTTGATTTTTCTCAAACATAAGAGAGTCGGAACCGGCTCTTTTACGTTCAAGAGGGAAACCGCCGCGGCGGTTTCCCCTCTTGATGATAACGGTGCTTATTTGCTGAGTTCGGTGATGCCGTCGATACGGAGGGCGAACGACGGAGCGCTCTGAACCCAGGATTCGTGATAGTAGCCGTCGGCGATAACGTTGTTGGCATCGTAAACGAAGTCGCCGTTGGTGTCGGAGGCGTAAGCCCAGGTGACGGTTTTGCCGCCGACGGTGAATTTCGAGGTATCAAACACTTTCAGAGAGCCGGATTTGAGAGCCGCGATGGTCTGTTCAACGGCTTCCTGCGTTCCTTCGGCAACAGCGCTGCCCAGAGCGGTGACGGAAACGGCGCCCTCTTTGTAACCGCCGGTCCAGTTGGTGGCGATTTTGCCGCCGTACATCGCGGTTTTGAAAGCATATTCATAGTAAACTTCCCAGTTGTTGGCGGCGGAAGTCAGTGCGGCATCGGGAGCAACGCCCAGCATATCCACGTTGTAGCCAACCGAATAAACGGTCTTGCCGTTTTTGAGGTATTCCTGGACAGCCGTCGGGGCCCCCGTGGAGTCGGCGTGCTGACCGATGATGATGCAGCCGTTGTCCATCAGGGCTTTCGCGGTGGTGTACTCTTTGCTCCAGTCAAACCAGGAGTTGGTGTACTGAACATCCATCACAATGTTGGAAACAATGCTCTTCATGCCAAGATAGAAAGCCGTGTAGCCGGAAACTACTTCTGCGTAGTTGAAAGCGCCGACATAGCCGATTTTGATGTTGCCGTCCTTGTCTTTGTTGGAATCCTGAACTTTACCGGCATTCACCAGTTCTTTCAGCTTCAGTCCGGCAATCACACCGGCAACGTAGCGGGATTCATACACGCTGGTGAAGGCGTTGCAGAAGTTGTCCAGCCCGGAGGCGGCGGCGGTGTCACCCGTGGTGGCAACGAACTGAACTTCGGGATGCTCTTTTGCGGCGCGCTTCATGTAGTCCTGATGTCCGTAGGAGTTGGAGATGATCAGGTTGCAGCCGGCGGCAAGCAGCTCCTTGATGGTGTCATAGCAAACTTCTTTTTCTTCGATCTTTACTTTCCAGATAACCTGTGTGGCTTCGTCAATGCCCAGCTTTTTCAGGGCTTCCCGGATGCCGGTCATGTGGGCTTCGGTGTAACCTTCGGATTCGTCGCCGACCATGACAAGACCGATCTTGAAATTTTCAACTTTGGTGCCTTCGGCAACTTCCGAGGCAACCGTGGTGGATGTGCCGTTTTTGGCAAGATCCTTGGTGCCTTCCGTTCCGAACGTACCGTCGTCGGTGGTGTCCGTGTTCTGGCAAGAGGCGAGTGCAAAGCACATCGTTGCAAGCAGAACGGCAGACAGAATGAGTGCGATTACTTTCTTCATGACAAATTCCCTCCGTATAAGAAGATGTTATATTTTCTGCGGAACCCGGTTCCGCGCGGACACAAAAAAAGATGTCGGCAAACCCGAAAGCTTGCCGACATCTGCGTTCTGTGCATAAAAAACGCGATATCCTGCCAATAGTCGCACATTCGGGCTGTGCGGTAGAGACGAACCGAACCTTGACATCGGCTCTATATCGGCAAACTTGATTTTATGAAGTTGTAAAAAATCTCAATCGCAGAAAACGATGCCGTTTTCCGGCGACATGGATGCGATTCTTGCAAGAGATTCAATGCGCAGACCCTTGGCGCGCAAGGCATCGCCGCCGCCCTGATAGGCCTTTTCGATCACGATTCCCGCTCCGACGGGCTGAGCACCTGCCTGAGAGACCAGTGCGGAAAGCGCTTCCAATGCGCTGCCGCAGGCGAGAAAATCGTCAATCATCAGCACCCGGTCTTCCTTGCCGAGAAAACGGCGGGAGACCATAATGGTCACGTCGTTGCCGTGCGTGTAGGAATGAGCCGGTGCCGTGTAAACATCTCCGGACAGATTGGAGGTTTTTGCTTTTTTGGCAAAAACAACCGGAACTCCGAAATACTGTGCCGTAATACAGGCGATTCCGATGCCGGAGGATTCTACGGTCAGAATTTTGTTGACCCCTTCGTTGCCGAACAGTTCGTAAAACCGCTGCCCGACCTTTTGCAGGAATTCCACATCCATACGATGGTTGAGAAACGAATCCACCTTCAGAACATCGCCGCTTCCGACGATTCCGTCCGTTACAATGCGTTGCTCGACAAAGTTCATGGAAAAATTCCTTCCTTTGACCAAAAGGGTGAACAAAAAATACACCCATATTATAGCACAGCTGTTCTTGAAATTGCAAGAGGAAAAGGTAGATAAATTTTATCGGGTCTTCCGTCATCGGTTGGTATAAATGACGAAAAGTTTTTTTGTCTCTTGCGCATGCGCGCGCGTGATTATCAACATAAGGTAAGAAACAAAAAGATTTTTTGCAGTGGTTGAAATTTGCCGGATTCTGTGCTAAAATAGACAAAAAAAAGGAAAGAGGACCGGCGGTATGATTCAGGATCTTCATTCTCATACCTATTATTCTTTTTGCGGAGAGGACAAGCCGGAGACGGTGATTGAGGCGGCAATTGCCGGCGGCATCCGTCTGTTTGGTATCTGCGACCATAACTACGGGGTCGGGCTGTCCCGCCCGGACGTGTTTTCCTGTACGTCGGATGAAATCGGCGGGGATTATTACCGCAACCTCACCCGTTATTTTGACCACCTGACCTTGCTCCGTGACCGGTATGCCGGTCAGATCCGCCTTCTGCGCGGGCTGGAGATTGCCACCCGGACCGGCGGAAGATATGCGCTTCCGGAAAACCAGGACGTTTCGTTTTTTGATTACTGTATGCTGGAGCATCTGGATTTCGATGCGGCTCAGACCGTAACGCACCGGGATCTGTTTGCGTATGCCGCACGGTGCGGATGCCCGGTCGGCGTGGCACATACCGATCTGTTTTCGTTTATTGAAGCGGAAAAACAGGATCCTTATGAATTCTTTGTTCGGATGAGGCAGGCGGGGATCTTCTGGGAGATGAACGTTTCGTTTGATTCCATTCACGGATATCATCAGCATCCGTATATGCTTCGCTTTTTTGAGGATGCCGAACAGCAGGCGATTGTCCGGAGAAGCGGCGTCCGGCTTTCGGTGGGCTTTGACGGTCATCGGGTGGGCGACTATCTGCCGGAACGGGTCCGTGATTACTGCCGCCGTGTGGAGGATATGGGCATTCCGATGGCATTTGAAGAGCAATTTGCGAAGGAGGGAACGTTGCTTTGATTTTTTTTCTGACCGATCCGAATCTGATTCTGATTGCGGCGGCGGTCATTCCCGCCATTGCGCTGCTGGTTCGTGTATACCGGGCAGACCGGCTGGACCGTGAGCCGCCCGGACTTCTGATTTCACTGATCCTGCTGGGGATTTTTTCCACTTCTCTTGCCGTTGTCACCGAGAGGATCGGGGATGCGCTTGCTCCGCAATATTACCCGGAGGGAACGCTTGCCTACAATTTGGTTGTGAATTTTGTGGTGGTTGCCTGCTCGGAAGAGGGCTTCAAATATCTGCTTCTTCGCCTTCGCACCTGGCGGCATCCGGCATTCAACTGTCAGTTCGACGGAGTGGTCTATGCGGTGTTTGTTTCTCTTGGCTTTGCCCTGTGGGAAAACATCAGTTACGTTTTGCTTTACGGGTTTGAAACGGCTCTTCTCCGTGCTGTGACTGCCGTGCCCGGACATGCCTGCTTCGGCGTCTTTATGGGGGTCTTTTACGGGCGTGCCAAGCGGTACGACAACGAGGGAAAATTCGGGCGGAGCGCGCTGTTCCGTGTGTTTTCCGTTGTGTTCCCGGTGCTTCTGCACGGAACCTACGACTTTATCGCCTCCTCGGAAGCCGACGATACCTGGGCGTTTCTTGCCTTTATTGTTGTGATGTTTACGGTGTCGTTTTTTCTGGTTAAAAAGAATTCGGCATCCGATCGGTACATCTGACGAAACCGGAAGAAGATGGGTCACGGCTTTTCCGACTTGCGGACAACCGGAAAGAGCCGGAACGGCCGTGTGAAAACAGCGGATTTCTTTTCACTGTCCGGGAAGAATGCCACTTGGCTCCTGTCGAAATCCGGAAGGGAATTTTTCTTGACAAAAAATGGAATTTGTGATATAGTATAAAAGATAATAAATGAAATTTTCATGTTTTTTCAAAATTCTGCCGAAAAGGATGTTATCCGTATGACCGACAAGGCCACCTATTTTGCCGAAGAAGCACGGGTCGTTTCCCAGTTTCAGATTCATGGAACCATGAAGCTGATCCGCCGGATCGGAAACGGCTATATTAACGGAACGTTTTTGGTGGAATGCTGTGACGAACAGGATACACGCTATCGCTATACTCTTCAGCATATCAATACCAGTGTTTTTCCCAATGTGGATGCTCTGATGGATAACTATATCAAAGTGACCGAGCACCTGCATGGGAAATTTCTTTTGGAGGGGCATCGGGAAAAGGGGAGTGTTCCGTCTATTGTTCTTACACTGGACGGAAAACCGTACTATCGCTGCCCCAGCGGATGCTGGCGCATGGTGACCTATTTCGGACACGTGTATTCCATGGACATTCCCGACAGCCCGGAAACCTTTTATCAGTGCGGAAGAAGTTTCGGAAAATTCATCAAGGATATGAGTGATATGCCGCTGTCCGCTCTGCATACCGTTATTCAGGGATTCCACGACACAAGACGCCGTTATGCGGACCTGGAGCATGCCATCTGTGAGGATGCTGCCGAACGGGTTCACGAGGTGCTTCCGGAAATTGAATTCATCCGTATCCGCCGTGGCAAGATGTCTCTCATTGCCGACGCGCTTGCTTCGGGTCAGATTCCGTTGCGCATCACGCACAACGATACCAATCTGAACAACATTCTGTTTGACAAGGATTCTCACAAGCCCGTAGCCGTCATCGATCTGGACACGGTCATGCCTTCTTCTCCGCTGTACGATTTCGGCGACAGCATGCGCATCGGAACAAACACGGTCTGTGACGACGAGCGTGACCTGGAAAAGGTTCATTGCAACCTGAATCTTTACGAGCGTTATGCCCGGGGCTGGCTGGAGGAATGCGGATCGCTTCTGTCCGGCAAAGAACTGGATCTTCTTCCGTTTGCGGCGGAAACCATTACGCTGGAGGACGGAATCCGTTTTCTTACGGATTATCTCAACGGCGACGTGTACTACAAAATCATGCGACAGAAGCACAATCTTGACCGTGCCCGCACGCAGCTGAAGCTGATGGAGGATATGGAGCGGAAGTTCCCGGACATCTGTACCATTCTTTCGGGCATCCGGTCCGATCTGAATCTGTAAAAAACGTAAAAAAATCAAAATAAAAGGAGCGTTTTCTATGCTTCGTTCCATTGTCCTTGCGGCAGGAAAAGGCACTCGCCTTCATTCTGCCGAACACGATCTTCCCAAAGTCATGCACCGCGCCTGCGGCAGACCTCTTCTGGAGATTGCACTGGAACTGGTGGATTTTATCCCCAAAGAAAATACCTACATTGTGGTTGGATACAAAAAAGAAGACATCATGTCTTATTTCGGTCCGTCCTACCATTATGTGGAACAGAAAGAACAGCACGGAACCGGTCATGCCGTGATGGCGGTTGCCGATGATTTCCGCAACTTTGACGGCGATGTTCTGGTAACCTTCGGTGACATGCCGTTGTACCGCAAAGAGTCGCTGAAGGCGCTGGCGGAAGCTCATCGGGCATCCGGTGCCGATTGCACGGTCATGACTGCCATTTGTGACGATCTGCCGTCTTACGGCCGTATCACGCGGGATGCTCAGGGGCGGTTTTCCGGTATTGTGGAAGCCAAGGATTGTACGCCGGAGCAATTGGCAATTACGGAGCTGAATTCCGGTGTTGCGATTTTCCGCAGCAAAACACTGTTTCATGTGCTTCCTCTTTTGCAGTGCAACAATGCACAGCACGAATATTACCTGACGGATGTTCCCGCCGCCATGATGCGGGAGGGCTTCCGTGTGGAACTGTTCCCCATCCGGGACGGAGACGAGATCCGTGGCGTGAATACGCCGGAAGAACTGGAAATCGTCGAAAAAATTCTGCAAAAACGGGCAAATTCCGCTACTTGATCACATCGGGTTATAAGGAGACAGAATCGTGGAAAATCTCAGCAGCACGCTGGAAAGCATTTGCCGCCGCTTCCGCATCGTCGGGGAATGGCGCGGCTATGAAGAACTCAAGGCGGGGCACATCAACAACACGTATCACGTATCGTTTTATTCGGAAGAAAAGGGCGAGAAGTCCTATGTTCTTCAGCGTATCAACATGCATGTGTTCAAGAATCCCCGCTTCATCATGCAGAATATTGATCTGATCACCCGCCATATTGCCGAAAAGAAAGAGGGCGCTTCGCTTCATTTCCATCATACGGAAGACGGGTTGAACTACTATGTGGAATCCGGCGATTTCTGGCGCATTTACACCTATGTGCCCGGTACAACCTTCAACGAGGCATCTTCTCCGGAAAGCATGAACGCCGCCGGCCGCGCGTTCGGTGCCTTCCAGCAGTATCTTTCGGATTTTGATGCCACGCAGCTCAAAGAAACCATTCCGGATTTTCACAATACCCGGCAGCGCTACGAAAATTTGTTTCACAGCGTCATTGACGATCCCTGCGGTCGTGTGCGTTTTGTAAAAGAAGATCTGTTCTATGTGCAGAGCATCCGGGATATCGCCTGCCGTATTACGGAGTTGGCGCAGGCAGGGACCTTCCCGGTTCGTGTCACGCACAACGACACCAAAACCAACAACGTTCTTCTGGACAGCGAAACGCTGGAGCCCCGCTGTGTCATTGATCTGGACACAGTGATGCCCGGTCTGATTATGCACGATTTCGGTGATGCCATCCGGTTTGGTGCCAACACGGCGGCGGAGGATGAAAGCGATCTTTCCAAAGTTTCCATTGATCTGAACCTGTTCCGCGCTTTTACGGAGGGGTTCATCGGTACAACCGCATCGATGCTGACGGAGCCGGAACTGGAAAACATGGCGCTCGGTGCCGTGACCATGACCCTGGAATGCGGCATCCGCTTCCTGGACGATTATCTGTCCGGCGACCAGTATTTCAAAATTGCCTACCCGGATCACAACCTGGTTCGTGCCCGTTGTCAGTTTGCTCTGGCTAAAGATATGATTGCCCATCTGGACGATCTCAACGGCATTGTCCGCGAGGTTTACGGAAATTCTCTTCACGTTTGACCGATTTTTCTTTCTTCCGGTCTCCGCTTCGGTGGAGACCGGATTTTTTCACGCAATGCCGCATCGGTACATAAACTGAAAACGGGAGTATCTGCCGGAGAGATCCGGAAGATATTCTGCAAACGAAATCGGACTTGTTTCTTTTTTGGAGGAAACTGTTTATGTATTCTTATGATTCTTTTAACCGAAACGACCGTCCGTCTCCGGTCAGTGTTTCGGCACAGGGCGCACGGCAGCTGGCATTTGAACGGCGCTGTTGCTCGTGCGGAAATCCGCCGTTTCCGCCGCCCCCGCCCTTTCCGTATCCGGAAGTAGGACCGACCGGTCCGACGGGTGCAACCGGACCTCAGGGTCCGATCGGTCCGCAGGGACCCATCGGTGCTGCCGGTGCAACCGGACCGCAGGGTTTGCAGGGACCGCAGGGAGTTCCCGGACTGCAGGGTCCGGCAGGCT
The DNA here is from genome assembly GCA_934438175.1 of uncultured Eubacteriales bacterium. Taxonomy (GTDB): domain Bacteria; phylum Bacillota; class Clostridia; order Oscillospirales; family UBA644; genus CAKSBH01. The sequence continues at coordinate 11,458 of CAKSBH010000001.1, forward strand.
CACAGGGTGCCACGGGTGCTACGGGTGCACAAGGGGCGACTGGTCCGACCGGTGCAACCGGACCGCAGGGTTTGCAGGGACCTCAGGGTGTTTCCGGACTGCAGGGTCCGGCAGGTGCACAGGGTGTTACCGGTCCCACGGGCGCAACCGGTGCTACGGGTGCTGCCGGCGCCGCAGGCGCACAAGGAGCTACCGGTCCGACAGGCCCCACGGGTGCAACCGGTGCTACGGGCGAAGCCGGCGCCGCAGGCGCACAGGGGGCTACCGGTCCGACAGGTCCGACCGGACCGACCGGTGCCACGGGGCCGACCGGTCCTACCGGCGCAACCGGCGCTACCGGTGCAACGGGTGCCACGGCTGCAATCGGAGCCGCACAGATTCAGTTGACCGGAGGTACGACGGTGGATAATCTGGCACCGGTTGCCTTCAATACGGTGCTGAATAACCAGGCGCTTGGTGTTTCTTATGAGCCGTCAACGGGAACGTTTACCATTACGGAACCGGGGAATTACCTGGTCAACTGGACGGTCAACATCAACAATACCGAAGCGGGCAGAACGGCATTCAGCGTGTATCGGAACGGTGAGTCCGTTGCCACGGGCGATGCCAACATTACCGGAAACGGAACGGTTTCCGGCAGCTCTCTGGTAACGGTGTCAACGGCTCCGTCCACGCTGCAACTGGTCAATACGACCGGAGGATCCGTCACCTACGGCGAGGGATCGACGGTTGATGCCAATCTGGTTCTGGTCAAATTGAGTTGACGTATTTTCCCCGGTTCTCCGGGGAAATACATATCCTGTTTCGATGAGGGAAGAAATATGGTTTCGGTTTCGCTTTGCATGATTGTAAAAAACGAAGAAAAGCGGTTGGGGCGGTGTCTGGACAGCGTGCGGGGATTGGTGGATGAAATCGTCGTTGTCGACACCGGCTCTACCGATGCTACACGGGATCTGGCGCGGAAGTATACCGACCGTGTGTACGATTTCACCTGGTGCGCGGATTTTTCTGCCGCCCGCAATTTTTCTTTTTCTCTGGCAACCGGGGATTATCTTCTGTGGCTGGATGCGGACGATGTGTTTACGGCGGGTCCCTCCTGGCAGCAGTTGAAAAACGGGGATTTTGAACCGTTTGATGTGATGATGCTTCCTTATCGGGTGGCATTTGACGAGAACGGCGCCTGTCTTCTGTCTTATGAACGGGAGCGTGTGCTTCGCCGTCAGGCGGGATTCCGTTGGCAGGGGCGTGTGCATGAAGTGATTGAGCCCGCCGGGACGGTTATTCGCCGGAACGATACCTTTGTGGCACATCTGCCGGGACAGAAGCCGAAAACACGGCGGAACCTGGAAATCTATGAAGCCATGCGCGGAGCGGGCGAGCCGTTTTCGACCCGGGACCTGTATTATTACGGCAGGGAGTGTCTCGAACACGGGCAGACGGAAACTGCCGGACGGGTGCTGGAGGAATTCCTGCAGCGGAAGGACGGTTGGATTGAAGACCGGAAACAGGCATTTCTGCTGATGTCCTCGCTGGCAGAGCAATGCGGAGATGCGGAGAAACGTCTTCGGTTTCTGTTGCGCGCATTGGAGCTGGATGCACCGTCGGCATCGTTGTGCCTTGCCCTGGGCAGGGCGTATCTGGATGCCGGTCATACCGCTACGGCAGAATTCTGGTTTCAGGCGGCTCTGTCCTGTCGCCGGTCGGTTCACGGTTTTGTGCGGGAAGACGATTACGCCTTTTTGCCGTATGTCTGGCTCTGTGTCTGCCGGGATCGCCAGGGGGATCGGGAGGGAGCCATCCGGTATCACCGTCTGGCAAAAGCCATTCATCCGTCCGACCCCTCCGTGCAGTACAACGAAAAACTTTTTTTCGGTTAAAAGAATCCGGTTCAGACGGTGCGGAAAGATCCGTTCCGATTTTCATGCGCAAAAAAAGCACTTCGGCCGAAGTGCTTTTTTGTGCTTGTTTTTTTGTTATTCCGAAAGAATGGCACGGTCGTTTGCAAAAACGGTACCGCTTGCTTTGTTAAAGAGGGCAAGCAAATCTTCTACGGTGAGATTTTTCTTTTCCTCGCCCGAAACATCGATGAGAATGTTTCCTTCATGCAGCATGATCAGCCGGTTTCCGTAAGCGATGGCATCCCGCATGTTGTGTGTGATCATAAGCGTTGTCAGATGGTTTTCGTTGACAATGCGGTTGGTGATTTCCAGCACTTTTGCCGCTGTTTTTGGGTCGAGCGCCGCCGTGTGTTCGTCCAGCAGAAGCAATTTCGGGCACGAGAGAGATGCCATCAGAAGTGTAATGGCCTGTCGCTGTCCGCCGGAGAGTAAGCCCACTTTGACAGACATGCGGGTTTCAAGCCCAAGATCCAGTTCTGCCAGAAGCCGGCGGTATGCTTCCCGTTCCTTCTTTGTGATTCCGGGACGCAGGGTGCGGTGCCTGCCACGGCGGTGAGCAAGCGCAAGATTTTCTTCAATCTGCATATCGGCGGCGGTTCCCATAGAGGGATCCTGAAAGACTCTGCCGAGATATTTCGCGCGTTTGTATTCCGGCAGGGGAGTTACGTCAAGCCCGTCGAGGAGAATCTGTCCCTCATCGGGACGGTAAACGCCCGAAATGATGTTCTGCATGGTGCTTTTTCCGGCGCCGTTTCCGCCGATGACGGTAACAAAATCTCCATCGTTCAGGGTGAGGTTCAGGTCATGCAGGGCAATCTTTTCATTGATCGTTCCGGGGTGAAAAACCTTTTTTATATTCCGTAGTTCAAGCATTCCGGTTCGCCCCCTTTTTGTTTTTGTTCCGCCGGGCAGTTCCTTTTTCTTTCAGATAAGGAATTCCGAGGAATGCCGCGACTACGACGGCAGAGAACATCTTGAGCAGATCGGTATCCAGCCCGATGAGAATGATAATCTGATACACAATATAGTAGATTACCGCACCGATCAGCACACCGGAAAGGCGGATGGCAAAATTGGGCGGCAGTTTGGAGATCACGGCTTCTCCGATGACAACGGCGGCAAGCCCGATCACAACGGCTCCGCGTCCCATGTTGATGTCGGTATAACCCTGGTACTGGCAGAGAAGCGCTCCCGAAAAAGCGACGATCCCGTTTGAAAGAGCCAGTCCGATCAGCTTGGTAACGTTGGTGTTTACTCCCTGCGCGCGGCTCATCGCCGCATTGATTCCGGTTGCGCGGATGCTTGCGCCGAGCTCGGTTCCGAAGAAAAGATACAGCAGTGCCACAAGCAGCACGGAGCATACGGCAAGAACGGCGATGGCAGAGCCGAGATTCATCTGGGAGAGCAGCACCTTGTAGGTGCGGGCAGAAAGCGCCTGGTTTGCCTGCCCCATAATTTTGAGATTGACCGACCAGAGAATCAACTGCGTCAGGATACCGGAGAGAATGGCAGGAATGCCGAGCAGGATGTGAAACGCCCCGGTAAGCATGCCGGCAAGAACGCCGGAAAACGTTGCGAGAATCAGGGCGAGCCACACGGGCGCACCGTGGATCATCAGCATGGTGCAGACAGCGGCACCGGTGCAGATGGAGCCGTCAACCGTCAGATCGGCGATGTCGAGAATTTTATAGGTGATGTATACGCCGATCGCCATGATGCCCCAGATCAGACCCTGGGCAACGGTTCCCGGCAGAGCAGAAAAAAATTCCATATAGTTTCCTTTCCGTCCTTCCGGCAAAATCAGTCAACGGGGACGTATCCGTCGGGGATGCGGATTCCCAGTTCTTCACAGATTTCCGGGTTGTACATTTTGGTTGCGTTGGCGTATTCGATGGGCATTTCGGAGATTTTCGCCTCGCCCTTCAGAATTTTCGCGGCCATCTCTCCGGTCTTGTATCCGAGATCGTAGTAACGGATGGAAAGCGTTGCGACACCGCAGCCGGTACAGATCCCCTTTTCTCCGGCAATGACGGGAACCTTCTGTGTGCGCACAATGTTGCCGATGGTTTCCGCACAGGAAGCGGCGGTGTTATCCGTGGGAATATAAATGACGTCGCTTTGCAGAGCGGCATTGGTCGCAACGGCGGAAATATCGTTGGAATCACTGAAAGAGTACCGGGTACAGGTAAGCCCTTTGGTGGTGAGGTAGTTTTCCACAACCTGTACCTGATACTGAGAGTTCGGTTCGGCAGAGCAGTAAAGAAGCCCGATGTTTTTCGCTTCGGGGAAGAGTTCCGGAATCATATCCGCCTGCTCGGTGAGCGGCGCGAGATCCGACGTGCCGGAAACGTTCCCTCCGACGGTTCCGTTGAAGTTCTGCAGCCCGAGGGCTACGCCGTATTCCGTAATCGAGGTGCCGAGAATGGGGATCGTGTCCGTGGCATTGTATGCCGCCTGGAGCGCCGCTGTGGCGTTTGCCAGAATGAGATCTACGTTCTTGGATACAAAACTGCCGACAATCGTCACACAGGCGTTGTTGTCGTTTGCGGCATTCTGCTCCAGGAAGGTTACATTCTCTTCGCCCAGAATCGTTGTAAGAGCGTCCTTGAAGCCCTGTGTTGCGGCATCAAGCGCATCATGACGGACAAGTTGGCAGATGCCTACCGTATAGGATTTTTTCGCTCCGCAGGAGGAAAAGGCAAGTGTGCAGAGCAGAGCCGTTGCGGCAACGAGCAGAAGGGCGATGATTTTCTTTCCGGAGGTTTTCATTTTTTTTCAGCAATCCTTTCTTTCTGAAACAAACATCACAATAAAAAAACACACGGTTGTGATACCGTGTGTAACCGTTTCTTTCTGAAACTTACGATCCGCTTGCATCACAAAATTCTATTACTTTTACGGTAAAAGTAATAGGAATAAAACGATACAAAGCAGACATCGTGATTCATTTTCGGATGTTCCTTTTCATTTCTTTTTTCCATTATATACTCCTTGTCCGGTTTTGTCAAGCCCCATTGTGAAAAAATCATTCAGAAAGTCGAAGCCCACGGTGTCCGCGTTCGGAAAGAACGGACGGTAATGTCGGATTCTTCCGTGTTTCCGCCTTTCCCGAGCACATTGCTGCAAGGTTTTTCACGATTTCTGCCGGTCCTTTCTTTTCCGGGCAGGTTTTCTTTTTTCGGAAGGATATGACAGTTTTTCTCTGTTTTCAGGAGAGCGACCCTCGCCGGAACCGGAAGATCCGGCGGCGGTTTACCGAAACCTTACAAACGGTTTACGTAAAACCGGATGAATCTTTGCCCGGAATGCCGTATACTATAGCCGAAGAATCAAAAGAGGAGTTGAAGAAGAAATGAAAAAAATCGGTAAACGTGTGGTTGCTGTCCTTCTTGCGGTGTTTACGGTGGTCGCCGTCAGCGCATGCGGAAAAAAGGCAGCGTTTGATCCGTCCAAAAGAATCAGCGTGGTAACGCGGGAAGACGGAAGCGGGACAAAGTCCGCTTTTATGGAGCTTCTTGGTCTGAAAGGAAAATCCGATGTGTCGGGTGCCGTTGTGATGACCGGAACGGCGGCGGTTCTTGCCGAAGTCCGCTCCAATCCGCTTGCCCTTGCGTTTGAAAGTCTCGGCTATGTGACGGATGATGTGAAAATGCTGAAAGTGAACGGCGTGGAAGCCACAGTGGAAAATATCCGCAACGGCAGTTATAAGATTGCACGTCCGCTCGGAATCGTGTATACGCAGAGCTCTTCGGAAAATGCGCTGAATGCGGCGTATCTCAAATTCCTGCAGAGCAGTGCGGCGCAGACAATCATCCGCGATAACGGGTATGTGGCTTTGGCGGATCATGCGCCGGATTATACAACGGATGCATCTCTTTCCGGTTCGCTGACCCTGTCCGGCAGCACGTCCCTGCAGCCGCTGATGATCGAACTGGCGAAGAAATTCCAGAATCTCCAGCCCAATGTCCAAGTCAACATTTCCGGCGGCGGCAGCGGAACGGGGTATAAGGATGCCGCAAACGGCGTCAGCGATTTCGGAATGATTTCCGAAACCTTCCAGGAATCCAAAGCGCCCGGTTGCCTGTATTACGAGGTTGCCAAGGACGGAATTGCGATGATTGTCAACAAAAGCAATCCGCAGGATGACATTACGCTGGAGGCGCTGAAGAACATCTATAATGCCGACGCAGGTGAGGATGCCATCACCGTCTGGAAAGACGCGCAGAATTGAGAATTTTATGAAAAATCAAAAAATTGCGTTTCAAAAAATCGGAGAAAAGAGTGCCCGGCTCCTGTTTCTGTTTGCCGCCCTCTTTTCTTCGGCGGCGCTTCTGACCATTGCCGTGTTTCTGTTTGTGCGGGGCATTCCGTTTCTCGCCCGGACCGGTTTTGGGGAGTTTCTCTTCGGAACGGAATGGGCACCTATGGCAGATCCTCCGTCCTACGGTGTGCTTCCCATGATTGTTACTTCGCTGTATGTCACGGCACTTTCGGTTCTCATCGGTGTGACCGTCGGACTGCTGACTGCGGTGTGCCTGTACAAATTCTGCCCGCGAAAACTGGTGTCTCCGCTGCGTCAGCTGCTGAACCTGCTGGCGGGAATTCCTTCGGTTGTGTTCGGTCTGTTCGGCATGACGCTGATTGTTCCGTTTGTACGGGATTATATTTCTCCGACCGGGGTCGGCTACGGGATTCTTTCGGCGTCTCTTGTTCTGGCGCTGATGATTCTTCCTACGGTGGTGAGCGTGAGTCTGGATGCGCTGAATGCGGTGCCTGAAACGTACTTTGAGGGAGCACTTGCTCTGGGCGCAACGCGGGAAGAGGCAACGTTCCGGATTCTGGTTCCTGCGGCAAAAAGCGGCATCCTTGCCGGAATCGTCCTGGCTACGGGGCGTGCGCTCGGCGAAACGATGGCCGTCATCATGGTGATCGGCGGAAGCCCGGAGATGCCGGAAAGCATGTTTCAGAGTGTCCGTACGCTGACGGCAAACATTGCCATGGGCGCCATGGAATTGCAGGGAGATACCGAGTTGGCACTGATTGCGTCGGGTACGGTGCTGTTTGTGTTTGCCTTTTTGCTCAACTTCAGTTTTTCGTTTCTCAAAAAAGAAAAAAACGAGTCCCGGAAGACAAGGAGGAGAAAAAATGCGGCAGAAGGATAAGGTTTGCGGGAAGCGTCGTTTTTTTACCGGTCTGAAATGGGTCAGTGTAGCCATGACGGCTTTGTCGGTGCTGGCGCTTCTTACCGTAATTGTTTATATTTTTGCCGAGGGCGCCAATAAGATTTCATTGCACCTGTTGTTCGGTGCGTATGAAACGGCGGCTCCGTCGATCTTCCCGGCTTTTGCAGGAACGCTTACGCTGATTCTTCTTTCGTGTGCCATAGCCGTTCCTCTTGGAATTGCCTCGGCGGTGTTTTTGACGGAATACGCAAACAACAGCGGTTCCCTTGTGCGCATTATCCGCGTGGCAACGGAAACGCTTGCCGGAATCCCCAGCATTGTTTACGGACTGTTTGGGTATATTGTATTTGTCGTGACGTGCGGATGGCGGTATACGCTTCTCGGCGGTGGTCTGACCCTTGCTCTGATGATTCTTCCGGTCATTGTACGCTCCACGGAAGAAAGTTTGTTGGCGGTTCCCGTTTCTTATCGGGAGGGCGCGTATGCGCTCGGTGCCGGGAAGGTCCGTACGATCTTCCGCATTGTTCTTCCGGCAGCATCGGGCGGAATCCTTACGGGAATCATTCTTGCCATCGGACGTGTGATTTCCGAAAGCGCCGTGCTCATCATCACCGTGGGAATGGTGGTCGACAAACTTCCGGGCGGACTTCTTTCTCCCGGAACAAGTCTGGCGCTGGATATTTATTTCTTTGCCAGTCACGGTTATCCGGATGCGGCGGCGGCGACGGCGGTCGTTCTTCTGGTGTTTGTGTTTCTGATCAATCTGCTGGCGGGACTTGTGGGAAAAGCAATGAAAAGGAAGGCGGGAAAATAACGATGGATAAAAAAATGTTTGAGGAATCCGAAATCTCCGTCCGGGACGGAAATCTCTGGTACGGCGATTTTCATGCCCTGCGGGACGTTTCCGTGGAGATCCCCGCAAAAAAGATCACCGCCCTGATCGGGCCTTCCGGTTGCGGGAAATCCACATTTCTTAAAATATTCAACCGCATGAACGATCTGGTCAGCGGCTGTCGCATCGAGGGGCAGTTCCGCGTGGCGGGACGGGACATCTTTGCGAAGGATACGGATGTTACGAGATTGCGCAAGGATGTCGGAATGGTGTTTCAGAAGCCCAACCCGTTTCCGATGAGCATTTACGACAACATCGCGTTTGCTCCGCGAACCTTCGGGGTGCATAAGAAAAACGAATTGGATGAGATTGTAGAACGATCGTTGGTCCGTGCCGGGATCTGGGATGAGGTCAAGGATCGTCTCCGTAAAAGCGCTTTGGGAATCAGCGGCGGTCAGCAGCAGCGGCTCTGCATTGCCCGTGCGCTTGCCGCGGATCCTTCCGTGCTTCTGATGGATGAGCCCACTTCGGCACTGGATCCGATCTCGACCGGAAAGATCGAAGAGCTGATGGAAGAACTGAAGCGGGACATGACCGTCGTCATTGTTACCCACAATATGCAGCAGGCGACCCGGGTTGCAGACCGTACGGCGTTTTTTCTGCTGGGCGAGCTTGTGGAATATGGGGATACGGAGCAGATTTTCTCGTGCCCGCATGACAAGCGCACCGAAAATTATATTTCCGGAAGATTCGGTTGAAATCTTGTAAAAAAGGAGATTGTATGGTATAATGAGTATCAGAAGCAGATATGAGTCGGAACTGGCTTTGGTTTTCAACAAACTGGTGGAAATGTGTCACACCGTGGAACTCGCCATCGAAAAATCCGTTGTTTCGCTGAAAATGCGGAATGCGGACCTGGCACATGAAGTGATGTCCGAGGATCGGAATGTTGATAATATGGAAAGGGAGATCGAGCAGGACTGCCTGAAGATTCTGCTGATGGAACGACCCGTTGCCGGAGATTTCCGGGATGTATCGGCGGCGTTGAAAATGATTACCGACCTGGAGCGTATTGCCGACCAGGCAGCGGATATTTCCGAGATCACCCTGCAGTTCGGGCAGGAAGCGTTCATCAAGGAGCCGGAGCACATCGCCATGATGGCACGGCTTGTTACCGGTATGGTCAAGGACGGCGTACAGAGTTATATCAACCGGGATCTGGAAACGGCGCGCGGGCTGGATAAACGGGACGATCGGGTCGACGAGCTGTTTGAAACCATCAAGCAGGACCTGGTTGCGTTGATTCGTCAGAATCCCGATTATGCGGATCAGGCCATTCTTTTTATGATGATTGCCAAATATCTGGAGCGGATCGGAGATCATGCGGTCAACATCGGCGAATGGGTTGAATATGCGATGACGGGGTATCATAAAATCGGATAAAAAGGAGAAAACGGAATGGGAGAAAAGAACCTGATTTATGCGGTTGACGACGAAGCGTCCCTGCGTGACCTTTATCGGTACGCGCTGGAAGACGCCGGATTTGAAGTGGGCTGTTTTGCAAACGGCGACGAGTTTTTCGATGCGCTGAAGCAACGGATTCCGCAGGCGGTTCTTCTCGATATCATGCTGGACGGACAGGACGGATATGCGATTCTGTCCGCACTCCGTAAAAGCGAACCGACCCGGACGATTCCGGTTATTATGGTTTCGGCAAAGGGGGAAGAGGTCGATAAGGTGCGGGGGTTGAACCTCGGTGCGGACGATTATCTTTCCAAGCCGTTCGGCGTGCTGGAACTGGTGGCACGCATCCGGGCAAATCTCCGTCGGTGCGGCTCTGCGGCGGAAATGCCCTGTTCTTATAAAGGAATTCTGATTGACGAAAAGCGTCATGAGATCCGCATCAACGGTGAGCCGGCTGTTCTGACGGCAAAAGAATACGCTCTGCTGTCCATGCTGGTGTACCATGCCGGTACGGCACTTGCCAGAAACCGGATTCTGGACGAAGTCTGGGGCGAAAATTACGGTGAAACACGCACGCTGGATCTTCACATCGCGCAGGTACGCCGCCGAATCGTCGGCTCCGGTGCGGAGATTCGGACAATACGGGGAATGGGGTATATGCTGGAATGAAAAAGAAATATGTATGGTTCAACGTTCTTCTTGTTACGGTGGCTTTATGCGTCTTCTTTGCCGTCGGTATTGCGGTAACGCAGAACAATTATTATGAAGAAGCCCGGCGGAAGATTGTGACAATCACCGATGTGTATGCCAACAATTACACCGATGCAGAAACCGCGGCAAAGAAGCTTTCGGAAGACATCCGCGTAACGGTAATCGACGCTTCCGGAAAGGTTCTGGCAGACAGCGAAGAGATTGATGTTTCCAGTATGGGGAATCACATGGACCGGGAAGAGATTCTCAATGCGCTGAACGGGCAGCCGAAAACGGTGATCCGCCACAGCGAAACGCTGGGTGTGGATATGGTATATTATGCGGAAAAAGTGGAAACGGAAGACGGATACGTCTTTATCCGCACGGCGCTTCCCGTTCAGAATGTCCGCAGTTATGTGCAGAATACCGTGCCGTTTATGCTGATTGTCATGTTCGGCGTCCTGTGCGCAACCGTTGTTGCCAGCATGCTGTTCGGGCAACATCTTCTGGATCCCATCCGGCAGATCGGCGACAGCCTGCGCCGCGTCCGGAACGGCACCTATCGCCCGGTTCTTCCGGACGGCTCCGACGATGATATCAACGAAACCGTAGCGGAGATCAACGACATCAGCCGCACGCTTCGCGATAAGATTGTGGAAGCGGAAACGGGAAAGGAACGGCTGGATTACCTTCTGAATCACGTTTCGGACGGCATCGGTGTTCTGAACCGCGGGGACGGAACGCTTGTTCTCTGCAACCGCACGGCATCGGCGCTGTTCGGCGTAACCCATGTGGAGGGGAAGCCGTACTCCGTTCTTTGCTCCGATGAAACCTGGAATGCGAACATCCGTCGTCTTCTGGCAGGGGAAGAATCGGTAGCCGGTGAGCTTCTGCGGGACGGGCGCGTCTTTTCGTATACGATGCGTGCACTGGAAAACGGCATGGCGGTCTTTGTCCTTTCGGACATTACCGCGGAGCGCCGCAGCGCCGAGCTTCGCAGTGAATTTTTTGCCAATGCCTCGCACGAACTGAAAACGCCTTTAACGGCGATCAAGGGCTTCAACGAGATAATCGGAATCCGCAGTGAAGACGAGAAGATCCGGGAACTTTCCGGACGTATCGGAAAAGAAGCGGACCGGATGATTTCCCTGATCGGGGATATGCTGGAGCTTTCGATGCTGGAATCCGGGGTGGAATTGCGTCCTGAACCGCTGGATGTCCGTGCCGTGGCGGAGGATGTCTGCGGAACATTGCAGGGGCTTGCGGCAGAAAAACAGGTAACCCTGACCGCAACGGGATGCGGTGTTGTTTCGGCGGAACGGGAGCACCTGGTGGAACTGATCAAAAATCTTGCGGAAAATTCCGTGCGGTATAATCATCCGGGCGGCTGGGTGAAAATCGAGATCCGTCCGGAAGCGGACGGCGTGACCGTATCGGTCCGGGACGATGGAATCGGAATTGCCGAGGAAGATCAGGCGAGAATCTTTGAACGGTTCTACCGTGTGGGAAAATCCCGCTCGCGGGAAACCGGGGGAACCGGACTCGGTCTTGCCATTGTCAAGCACATCTGTTCTCTGTACGGTGCGGGTCTGGTGCTGAATTCCAAACTTGGGGTCGGTACGGAGATTACGGTGCATTTTCCGGAGCCGGAAAGAAAAATTACGAAAAACTCTTGACAGAAATTCTGTTTTTTGTTATACTGTAAAAAACCGATGAGGAAGAGTAAGTAGGTTCGGAACCTGTTTTTCAGAGAGTCGCAGACGGTGGAATTGCGATAAAATAAGACCGGACTGAATGGACTTCCGAGGGCGACCGGAAACGAAACGGCGGTTTCGGAGTATGGAAGACGGAGCAGGGCTCTCCGTAAACAAAGGTCGGCGTATGAATGTACGCGGAAAGTGGGCATATTCTTACGGATATGTCAAGCCGGGTGGTACCGCAGGAAGTTCTCCTGTCCCAGCAAACGCTGAGACAGGAGTTTTTTGTTTTTTTGAGGAGGAATCCCGATGAGAATGCTTTGGAAATTCTGGCGCAGCCGCGCCGGAGACGAAAAGATTGCTGATCAATTCTTAAAAAAAATCGGAAAGGAAAACATGCTCATGAAAAAAATTGTTGCGCTGTTTCTTGCCGCTTTTGCGGTATTTGTTCTTCTTACGGCGTGTGTCCGGAACCCGGATTCCGGAAAGAAGGAGATCCGTATCGGAATCTGCAATTACGTGGACGACGCTTCTCTGAACCAGATTGTTCAGAACCTCCGTACCCGACTGGATGAGATCGGGGAGGAAAACAATGTGACGTTCCGCATCTATTACGAAAACTGCAATGCGGACGCCAATGTTCTGACGCAGATTCTTTCGGACTTTCTCTCCAAACGTGTCGATCTTATGGTGGGCGTTGCCACACCGGTTGCCGTTGCGATGCAGGCGGCGACGGAAGACAGCGGAACGCCGGTGGTATTTGCCGCCGTGTCGGATCCGGTCGGTGCGGGGCTGGTGGATTCCATGACGGCTCCGGGGCGGAACATTACCGGAACATCGGATTATCTGAACACGGATGCACTAGTCAATTTGATTCTCGCGGTCAAGCCGCAGGCAACGAAGGTCGGGCTTCTGTACGATGTCGGGCAGGATTCCTCCACGGCGGCAATTGCTTCTGCCCGGAAGCTTCTTGCCGACCGGAACATCACGGTTGTGGAGCATACGGGACGCACGGTGGATGAAATCCAGTTGGCGGCACAGGCAATGGTCGCCGACGGCGTGGATGCCGTGTTTACGCCCACCGACAATACGGTGATGAAATCCGAGCTTGCCATTTATGAAACACTGGCAGAGGCGGGAATCCCGCATTTTGCCGGGGCGGATTCCTTTGCCCTGAACGGTGCTTTCCTCGGCTACGGTGTGGATTATACGGTTCTCGGCAGGAAAACAGCGGATATGGCAGCGGAGATTCTGCTGAACGGGAAAAAGCCCGCCTCCATGCCGGTGGAAACCTTTGATAACGGTACGGCGACGGTCAACACGCAGATCTGCCAGAAATTGGGACTTTCGTTTGCGGAGGTGTCTTCCGTGATCGCACCATACTGCACGCAGGTCCGATCCATCATTACGGCAGACGATTTTGACGACGTGAAAAAATAAAAAGGAACGGTATTTTTTATGGATTTCGGTTCGATTCTGTCTCTCGGACAGACGGCGCTGGAGCTTGCCCTGTTCAGTTCCCTTACGGTACTTGCTCTTTTTCTGAGTTATTCCATGCTGAATGTGTGCGATCTGTCTACGGACGGCTGCTTTACGCTGGGCGCTACGGTCGGCGCAGTTGTGGCAATGGGAGGGAATCCTTATCTGTCGCTCTGGGCAGCGATGGGTGCAGGCGTTCTGTCCGGCTTTGTCGTGGCGTTTCTTCAGACCAAGATGGGGGTCAACAGTCTGCTTGCGGGAATTATTGTCAATACGGCGTTGTATTCCGTCAATATCGCCGTCATGGACGGTTCCTCCATTCTGAACATGAACCGGACCGATACCGTATTTACCAAGCTTCGCGATCTTCTGAAAGGGACCTTCCTGGAAGGTCAGCAAAAACTTCTGATCGGTTTGTTTGCGGTTCTTGCGGTGTCGCTCCTGCTTTACTTTTTTCTGAAAACACGTCTCGGGCTTGCCATCCGTGCTACGGGAAACAATCCGGATATGGTGAGATCCTCTTCCATCAATCCGACGTTTACCACCATCATCGGGCTTTGCGTTGCCAATGCGTTTACGGCATTGTCCGGATGTTTGCTGGCGCAATCGCAGAAGTCGGTCAACATTGACATCGGCACCGGTATGGTGACGGTGGCGTTGGCATCGCTTCTGATCGGCACGGTATTTCTCGGCAAAAAGAAAATGGGGCTGCGGCTGTTCGGAATGGTTCTCGGAGCGTTTGTGTTCCGGCTTGTCTATACGGTGGCGCTGCGTTTTGAAATGCCTGCTTTTATGCTGAAGCTTGTTTCTGCCGTTGTGGTTACGGCAGCCATTTCCGTGCCGTATCTGCGGCAACAGCTTCCCGTTCTTCGCCGTCGTTTCCGTGCGGCAAGAGGAAGGAGAGATGTATGATGCTGGAACTTTGCAGAATCTCCAAAACGTTCCATCCCGGAACGGCAGATGAAAAAAAAGCCCTGGATGATCTGTCCCTTTCCGTTGCAGACGGAGATTTTCTTTCGGTCATCGGTGCGAACGGCGCGGGGAAATCCACCCTGTTCAACGCCATTGCCGGAAGTTTTCTTACCGACAGCGGCGTCATCCGTTTGGACGGGAAGGATATTACCATGATGCCCGAGCATACCCGTGCCCGGCAGATCGGACGCCTGTTTCAGGATCCTCTTCGGGGGACAGCCCCGGGAATGACCGTGGAAGAAAATCTGGCGCTTGCCGCCGGCGGCGGTCATTGGCTCTCTGCCGTATCCCGTTCCGATAAAAAACGGTTCCGGGACCGGGTGGCATTGCTTGGTATGGGGCTGGAAGATCGCATGACACAGCAGGTCGGACGGTTGTCCGGCGGTCAGCGGCAGGCGCTGACGCTGATGATGGCAACCATAAATCCGCCGAAACTGCTGCTTCTGGACGAGCATACGGCGGCGCTGGATCCTTCAACGGCAGAAAAGGTTTTGGATCTGACGCAAAGCATCGTGCGGGAAAACCGTCTGACGTGTATGATGATTACGCACAACATGCAGTCGGCGCTGGATCTGGGCAACCGTACGGTTATGATGGATCGTGGCAGAATTCTGATGGATGTGGCAGGGGAGGAACGCGGTGCGCTGACCGTGCCGGATCTTCTTGCCAGATTCCGCGAACTTTCCGGCCGTGAGCTGAACAACGACCGTATGCTTCTGAACTGAACAACGGAGAAAACAGAATGATGAAAACAGACGCTTCCCCCGTATCTTCCGTACCGTCCTGTCCGGACGGTGCGTGCGGAATGCTGCTTGCCTGGTTTTCGCAGAACGCACGGACCATGCCATGGCGTGAGGAGCCGACCCCGTATCGGGTCTGGCTCTCCGAAATCATGCTGCAGCAGACAAGAATTGAGGCGGCGATGCCGTATTATCTGCGTTTCGTGCGGGATCTGCCGGATGTGGCGGCGCTTGCTTCCGTGGAAGATGAAACGCTGATGAAGCTGTGGCAGGGGCTTGGGTATTACAGCCGGGCACGGAATCTTAAAAAAACAGCACAGATTTTAATGCGGGATTTCGGCGGGCAGTTGCCCGCTGACGCAAGGATTCTGCGGACATTGCCCGGAATCGGCGATTATACGGCGGGAGCAATCGCTTCCATTGCATTCGGCTTGCCGGAGCCGGCTGTGGACGGGAATGTTCTGCGGGTGTATATGCGGCTTGTTGCCTGTGCAGACGATGTGATGGCGCAGAAAACACGCCGTTCCGTGGCGGAGAATCTGCGGAAATCCTATCCGTCCGGCGCGGATGCGGGACGGCTGACGCAGGCGTGGATGGAACTGGGCGAAACGGTATGCGTACCAAACGGAGCTCCGAAATGCGGGCTTTGCCCGTTGCGGGATTTTTGCTGTGCATTCCGTTGCGGTCAGCCGGAGCGGTATCCGGTTCGCTCCTCCGCAAAAGAACGCAGGCAGGAAGAAAAAACGGTATTTTTGCTTTGCTGTGACGGAAAATTTGCTCTGTGCCGCCGCCCGGAGAACGGACTTCTGGCAGGGCTCTGGGAATTTCCGAACACGGACGGGCATTTGGACGGTGCGGATGTACGCCGCTGGGCGTTGTCGCAGGGAATGACGGTTCTTGATGTTGATTCCGTGGGAAAGAGCCGGCATATCTTTTCGCATGTGGAGTGGCATATGACGGGCTGGCTGATTCGCTGTGCCGCGTGTACGGAAAATTACACTTGGGCAACTCCGGCGCAGATCCGAGGCGAATACGCCGTTCCGACGGCGTTCCGTGCATGGGAGAACCGGGCGGAACGGATTGCCGGGCAGGCGTGATTCAAGCCCTTTTCCGGAATCGGATCCGGGTTGTTCCCGTCCGGACACGTCTGCATAAAAAGAGGGTTTTCCGGTCTGTCCTTGCGGAAACGAGAAAAATTTTTTTCTTCCTCTTGCGCATCAATATAGAATGTATTATAATAGATACAAGAAAGAATAAGAATACAGCGGACAGGAGGCGTACTGTGAACAGAAAACAGACCGATCTTCCGGTTTATTTGTTCCATCAGGGAACAAACTACCGGGCTTATGAGCTTCTGGGCTGTCACCGGGAGCCGGCGGAGCCCGGGCATTTCCGGTATGTGTTCCGGGTCTGGGCGCCGAATGCCGATGCGGTGTCCGTGGTTTCGGACATGACCTCCTGGGATTCGTCCGACGGGGAGCCGATGCGGAAAATTTCCGACGGAGTCTGGGAAGCGTTTGTGGAACGGGACTACGACTGTGAGGGGAAATTTTATAAATTTGCGGTGCGTCGCAACGGAAAAACATGCTATAAATCCGACCCGTACGCCTTTTGCTGCGAAAAGCCGGGGCGGACGGCTTCGGTGGTGTATACACGCCTGCCGGAGTTTGCAGATGATAGCTGGCTCCGTCAGCGGCACCGCTTTTTTCATGGAAAAGGCAGGGCTGCGGGACATTTTTATCCTTCCCCTCTGAATATCTATGAGTTGCATCTCGGTTCCTGGCAGACCAGGGACGGACAGGGAACGGAGGACGGAGAGCATTATCTGAACTACCGGGAGATTGCCGATCGGCTTGTTCCGTATGTAAAGAGCATGGGGTACACCCATGTGGAACTGCTTCCGGTGACGGAATACCCGTTTGACGGATCGTGGGGGTATCAGGTAAGCGGTTATTACGCGCCGACGGCACGGTTCGGAACGCCGGAGGATTTTGCCTATTTGATCAACCGCTGCCATACGGCGGGAGTCGGTGTTTTGCTGGATTGGGTTCCGGCGCATTTTCCCAAGGATGAGAGCGGGCTGTTTGAGTTTGACGGTGCGCCTCTTTACGAATATCAGGGTGCAGACCGCATGGAGCATGCCGGATGGGGAACCCGATGCTTTGATGTGGGGCGGCAGGAGGTTCAGAGCTTTCTTGTGTCCAGTGCTCTGTTCTGGTTGCGGGAATATCATGTGGACGGACTTCGTGTGGATGCGGTGGCAGCCATGCTGTATCTGGATTTTGACCGGAAGCCGGGCGAATGGATCCCTGCTCCGGACGGCTCCAACCGCAATTATGAGGCGGTTGCGTTTTTCCGCAAGCTCAACGCCACGGTAGCACAGGAGGTTCCGGACGCGCTGATGATTGCCGAGGAATCTACGGACTGGCCCATGATTACCCGTCCGGTTGCGGACGGCGGGCTGGGCTTTCACCTGAAATGGAATATGGGCTTTGCCAACGATCTGTACGATTATGTGGAAACCGATCCCGTGTACCGGCAGTTCAAGCACGAGCGCCTGACGTTTCCCATGATGTATGCGTTTTCCGAGCATTACATTTTGCCGGTATCGCATGATGAAGTCGTTCATGGAAAGAAATCGCTGATTGACAAAATGTATGGCGAGTACAACGAAAAATTTGCGTGTATGCGTGCGTTTCTTACTTACCTGATGACGATGCCCGGAAAAAAACTGCTGTTTATGGGTACGGAATACGCCCAGTTCCGGGAATGGGATTACAGCCATTCGCTGGAGTGGTTTATGACGGATTTTGAGCGTCATGCTCAGATGAAGACCTTTGTGCGGACACTGAATCACCTGTATCTGGAATCGTCGCCGCTTTGGGAAATTGACGACGGGTGGGATGGCTTTTCCTGGATCTGTGCCGACAGGGCTCACGACAATACGGTGATCTATCGGAGAATGGACGCGGAAGAGAACGAACTGATTGTGCTTGTCTGTTTTTCGCCTGTCTGCCGTGCGGATTATGAGTTTGAGCTGCCTCCGGGCAGGTATGAGATCCTTTTGAACAGTGACCTTCCGTCGTTCGGGGGAAACGGGGTTCTGAAAACCGGGGAACTGGAAACCGTGACGGAAGCGGGGCGTACCTTCCTCCGCTTTGATCTGCCCGGTTATGGGGCATTGATTCTGCGAAAAAAGAAAATCTGCAAATTTTAGCGCGTCAGAAACCATCCGGAACCGGACGGCTTCTGTCCGACAAAAAAACGGAAAGAGAGGACTTTTTATGTATCGGAAACAGGAATGTATCGCCATGCTTCTCGCCGGTGGTCAGGGAAGCCGTCTTTACGCACTGACCGAAAAGACCGCCAAGCCCGCCGTCACATTCGGCGGCAAGTACCGGATCATTGATTTCCCGATGTCCAACTGCGTCAATTCGGGAATTTACACCGTGGGGGTCCTGACACAGTATCAGCCGTTGGCTTTGAATGAATACATCGGCAAGGGCAGCCCGTGGGATCTTGACCGGGCGCGCAGCGGGGTCACCGTTTTGCCGCCGTATCAGGCAAAGGACGGCGCTGATTGGTATCGGGGTACGGCAAATGCCATTTATCAGAATCTCGGATTCATCCGCCGCTACGATCCCGATTACGTTCTCATCCTTTCCGGAGACCATATTTATAAAATGGATTATGCCCGGATGCTGGAGGCGCATAAACGGACGGGGGCGGATGTGACCATTGCCGTGCTGAATGTTTCGCTGGAGGAAGCCAGCCGGTTCGGCATCATGAATACGGACGATTCGCTCCGGATTGTGGAATTTGAGGAAAAACCGAAGCACCCCAAAAGCACAAAGGCGTCCATGGGCATCTATATCTTTTCCCGTAAAATTCTGGAAGAATATCTTGTCCGTGATGAAAATACGCCGGGATCTTCCAATGATTTCGGCAAAAACGTCATTCCGGCGATGTTGGCGGACGGTGTGAAACTGTATGCCTATCCGTTTGATGGCTACTGGAAGGATGTGGGCACCGTGCAGAGTCTGTGGGAGGCGAACATGGATCTGCTGGGGAAAAATCCCGCTTTCAACCTGCACGATCCCTCCGCCCGCATTTATTCCCGCAACGAGGCGCGGCCTCCGCAGCGTATGGGAAAAAAGGGAAGAGCCGTGAATTCGTTGGTTACCGAGGGATGCGAGATCGACGGAACCGTGGAGAACTGCGTGTTGTCCGCCGGCGTGAAGGTGCATGCCGGTGCGGTCGTGCGGGATTCCGTCCTGATGGAAGATGTTGTGATCGGTGAGGGAAGCACGGTTGCGTACAGTATGATTGCGGACGGCGTTCAGGTGGGAAAGAACTGCACGGTCGGTGCGCCGAAGGATACGGCAAAAGGAGTGACCGTTGTTGCAGGCATTGCGAAAGTTCCGGACGGTACAACTGTGGAAGACGGCGCCATGGCAGACGCCGCTTATTTTGAAACGCACACGGTCTGAGAGGAGGAGACAGCTATGACGGCTACGGGTATTATTTTTTCCAACGTACACGACGATAACATTCCGGAACTGACACGGGGACGTACAATCGCCTCGGTTCCGTTCGGATGCCGGTATCGGTTTATCGATTTCACGCTTTCCAATATGGTGAACTCCGATATCTTCAACATCTGTGTCATAACCAGCAATAACTATCTTTCTCTGATGGATCATATCGGTTCCGGTAAGGATTGGGATCTGGCACGCCGCAGCGGCGGCATTAAGATGCTGCCTCCCAACGTCGGCTCCGGCGAACGTGCCGTTTCAAACGGTCCGCTGACCCGGTTGTCTTCGCTGAAAAGCGTGAATTATGCCTTGGAGCGCATTACCGATGAATATGTGGTTCTGGCGGATTGCGATGTGATCTGCAATCTGGATTTCCGGGATATGATCGCATACCACCGGCGGGAAAATGCCGACATCACCTTTGCGGTCAAGACCATGACGCTTACGCCGCAGATCTGCACCCGCAGCGTTCTGTTCGGTGCCGATGAAGACGGGCGGATCCGTGATGTGATGATGTATCCCAACCATTTCGAGGGTGAGGCGGAAGTCAGTCTGAATCTTGCCGTGATGCGCACGGATTATCTGAAAAAAATGGTGGCGGATTCTCTGGCGAGAGATTATACCAGCATGACGCACGATGTTGTGATGCGGAATCTCGGAACATCGAATTTCCGGGTGTACCGCTACGACGGGTATTTTGCCACCGTGTCGTCCCTGGCGGATTATTTCCGCTACAGCATGGATCTTCTTTCCGACAGTGAGGCACGTCGTTCTTTGTTCGAAACGCCGAATCGTCCCATCTATACCAAGGTCCGCAATTCCGAGCCGACCTATTACAGTACGGAGTCAAGGGTTTCCGATTCCCTGCTTGCCGACGGATGCCATATCGAGGGAACGGTGGAGCACTCCATTCTGTTCCGCGGTGTGCGCGTAGGGAAGGGCTCGGTCGTGCGGAACTGCATCCTGATGCAGGATACGGTTGTCGGGGAAAACGCATCCCTGAACTGTGTGATTACCGACAAAAACGTTCGGCTGAGCGATGCCGTTTCTCTTTCCGCCGTCGCGGCACAGCCGTATTACATTCCGAAAAACCGGGTTTTGTGAAAGGGGAGGAAACCGTGAAACTTCTTTATGTTTCCAGCGAGGCGTTTCCTTTTGCGGCAACGGGAGGACTCGGGGATGTTCTCGGGTCGCTGCCTCCGGCGGTGCGGAATCTTCTGGGGGAAGACGGTGATGTGCGTGTGGTTCTGCCTCTGTATCCGGTCATCCGGCAGAAGTTTTCCGCAGAGATTCGTCTGGAAAAGGAGATTGTTGTTCCGCTTGCATGGCGGCAGCAGTATTGCGGCATCTGGTCGGCGGAGCGCGGCGGGGTGAAGTTCTATTTTCTGGATAACGAGTATTATTTCAAACGTCCGTCTTTTTACGGAAGCTTTGACGACGGTGAGCGTTTTGCGTTCTTCGGCAAAGCCGTGACGGAGATGATGCGGGCGATCTCCTTCTATCCGGACATTCTGCACGCCAACGATTGGCAGAGCGCGCTTTCGGTGATCTATCTCAAACGTAAATATGCAGGTCTTCCCGGTTACCGTGACATCCGCACCCTGTATACCATTCACAACATTGAATATCAGGGCATTTACGATTTTTCTATCCTGGGCGATGTGTTTGAGCTGGGCGAAGAGGATCGCGGCATCGTGGAGCACAACGGAACCGTCAATCTGACCAAGGGCGCCATTACGGTGTCCGACCGTGTGAGTACGGTAAGTGAAACGTACGCGCGGGAACTGATGACGCCGGAATATGCGCACGGGCTGGACGGTGTTCTGCGGGACGCACGACATAAGCTCTGCGGCATTGTCAACGGCATCGATGTTGCGTATTATAACCCGGAGAGCGATTCGGCGCTGCGGTATCCCTACAGCGCTGCAACGCTGACCGGAAAAGACAAAGACAAGGCCGTGCTGCAGAAGATGTGCGGGTTTGACGTGCGGCAGGAGGTTCCGTTGATTGCCATGGTATCCCGGTTGGCTTCGCACAAGGGCTTTGACCTGGTGTGCTGTGTGCTGGAGGAAATGCTTCGGAAGGATGATATGCAGTTTGTTCTTCTGGGAACCGGTGAGCCGGCACTGGAAGATTTCTTCCGGGAAATGACCGTGCGGTATCCCGGAAAGATGCACGCCGTGCTGAAATTCGACAAGGATCTGTCCAAGCAGATCTATGCGGGTGCCGACATCTTTCTGATGCCGTCCCGCAGTGAACCGTGCGGACTTTCGCAGATGATCGCTTCCCGCTACGGTGCTGTTCCCATTGTGCGGGAAACCGGCGGACTGTACGATACCATTCACCCCTATCGTGCGGATGAGGACAGCGGAAACGGTTTTACGTTCGCCGCTTACAACGCGCACGATATGATGTATGTTCTGCGGCAGGCGGAAGCGCTGTATGCGGACCGATGCACATGGCGGCGGCTGATGCGCCGTGCCATGCGTACGGATTTTTCGTGGAACGCTTCGGCACAACGGTATCTGCAATTGTACCAATCCATGCTGACAGAACGGGAATTTACATAAAAGGAAGAAAGACGATGAACGAAGCAGCGCAGATCCCGGTGATCCGGGAGGCATTGGAGCGTAAACTTGCGGGTTATTTCGGCAGCTCCTACGATACGGCGACGGAAAAACAGATGTACAAGGCAACCATTCTCTGTGTCCGGGATATTCTCACACAGAAACGCTCGGTTTTCAAAGAACAGGTAAAGAAACAGCGGGCAAAGCGGGTGTATTATCTGTGTATGGAATTTTTGGTCGGTCCGTCCCTGAAAAACAACCTGAAGAATCTCGGACTGGAGGAGGCGTTTTCCTCGGTTCTGCACGAAATGGGTTTTGACCTGGAGGCGCTGTACCGTTGTGAGCCGGATCCCGGACTCGGCAACGGCGGACTCGGACGGCTGGCGGCGTGTTATATGGATTCTCTGACAACGCTGGACTATCCGGCAACGGGTTTCTGCATTCTGTACGAATACGGTTTGTTCAAACAAAGAATTTTTGACGGGAATCAGGTGGAACTGCCGGACGATTGGCTGAAGGACGGTGACGGGTGGCTGATTCCCCGCACCGATAAAACATTTTCCGTCCATTTCGGCGGACATCTGGAAGAAAAATGGGAAAACGGGCATCTGAACGTGTCGCTTGTGGGCGGGGAAGAAGTTCTTGCCGTGCCTTACGATATGATGATTTCCGGCAGGGATTGCGAAGCGGTGAGCAATCTGCGGCTGTGGAAAGCGCAGAGTGCCGAGAATATCAACATGAACCTGTTTTCGCAGGGGCAGTACATGAAAGCCCTGCAGGACGCCACCAATGCGGAACTGATCTCCAAGGTGCTGTACCCGTCCGATGCACACGAGGAGGGAAAACTTCTGCGGCTGAGCCAGCAGTATTTTCTGGTGTCGGCGTCGCTGCAGAATGTGCTGGACGATCATCTGCGTGTGTACGGGTCGCTGGATTCGTTTGCAGACAAGGTTGCCCTGCATATCAACGACACGCATCCTGCGCTGATTATTCCGGAACTGATGCGTATTCTGATGGATGTGTATTCATTTTCCTGGGAGGATGCCTGGAATGTGGTGACCCGTGTGGTGTCGTATACGAATCACACTGTGATGCCGGAAGCGCTGGAATGCTGGAGCGTGGATCTGTTTCGGGTTAAACTGCCCAGAATCTGTCAGATTACGGAGGAGATTAACCGCCGTCTCTGTGCAGACCTGTGGAATCTTTATCCCGGCGATTGGGACCGGATCTCCCGTATGGCGGTTGTGGCGCACGACCAGGTGCGGATGGCAAATCTGAGCGTCGCCGCTTCGCATACGGTCAACGGCGTGTCAAAACTTCATTCGGATATTCTCTGCAAAACCGTGTTCCGGGACTATTACAAAATGAGTCCGCAGAAGTTTACCAATGTCACCAACGGAATTGCCCATCGGCGCTGGCTTTGCGGTTCGAATCCCGGTCTGACCTCGTTGCTTACCGAATGCATCGGAGACGGTTTTTATAAAGATCCCGCCTCGCTTTCGGAATTCCGGCGTTTTGAAAACGACGCGGGCGTGTTGGCACGTCTGGACGAAATCAAAAAACAGAACAAGGAACGGTTTGCCGCATCGGTGTTTGAAAAGACCGGTGAGCGGCTGGATACTTCCACCATTTTTGACGTTCAGGTCAAACGCATTCATGAATACAAGCGTCAGACGCTGAACGCGCTGAAGATCATCTCGTATTACAATGAACTTCGGGATAATCCGAATGCCGAGATCGCGCCCTGTACGTTCCTGTTCGGCGGGAAGGCGGCATCCGGCTATTCGCTTGCCAAAAGCATCATCCGCCTGTTATGGTCCCTGGGCGAGGAAATCAAGGCGACTCCACGTATCCGTGACCGGATCCGGCTGGTCTATCTTGAGGATTACAACGTCAGCATGGCAGAACTTCTGATGCCCGCCTCGGATATCAGCGAGCAGATCTCGCTTGCCGGCAAAGAAGCGAGCGGAACCGGCTGTATGAAGTTTATGATCAACGGGGCTCTGACGCTGGGCACACTGGACGGTGCCAATGTGGAAATGCAGGATGCCGTGGGCAAAGAAAATATCTATATTTTCGGACTTCGTGCGGACGAGGTGGAGGAACTGTGGCGCAACGGTTATGACGCGAGTTCCTATTATCGCAAGAATCCCCGCCTGGAGCAGGTCATGGAGTCGCTGCGGCGCGGATTTGTCGGGAACAAGTTTCCGGAACTGGTCAATTACTTCCTGTTCAGTCACGGTGTGGCGGATCCGTATCTGTGCTTCGCGGATTTCGAGCCGTATATGAATGCTTCGGCACGGATCCGTGCCGACTTCGGCAACCGGGATCTGTGGCGGCACAAGGAACTGCTCAACATTGCGGCGGCAGGGTATTTTGCGTCGGATCGCAGTATCCGGGAATATGCGGAAAGAATCTGGCATCTGAAGCCGGTGCAGAAAGACGTATGAAATCTTTTGAAGAAGGCAAGATCCATACCTTTCGCAACACAAAGACGGACGGACGGCTTTTCGGGGCCTTTCCCGCCTGCGGTGTTCTGACGCTGATTCTGCGTGCTCCCCGCGAAGCGGGTGTGACGGATGTTACGCTGCGCCTGCATGCCGATGCGTGGAATCGTTCCGATGCTCCCTCGTTTTCTCTGCCGTTGATATGGACGGGCTATGCCGATGATTTCGACGAATATCGTTGTGAAATCGCTCTTGAGGATCTGAAAACGAACGCAGAAGCGTGGCTGTTCTTCTATCGTTACGAAATCTGCGGTGCGGATGGGACGTTTTTTTTCGGCGGCGAGGAGCCGACGGTTCTGGCACAGACGG
This sequence comes from uncultured Eubacteriales bacterium, assembly GCA_934438175.1. Lineage (GTDB taxonomy): Bacteria > Bacillota > Clostridia > Oscillospirales > UBA644 > CAKSBH01. The sequence goes on from CAKSBH010000001.1 coordinate 36,331, forward strand.
GGGAGGAACGGCAGCTTCTTTTGTACGATTCTTCTTTCCATACGCCGGATTTTTTGAAGCAGGGCGTTCTGTATCAGATTTTTCCGGACCGGTTCTTTCCGTCCGGAAAAACCGCTCTGAAGCCCGGCGGAGTGCGGAACCCGGATTGGGAAAACGGTGTGCCGCAGTATCCGGAAAAGCCGGGGGATCCTCTGGCGAACAACGAATTTTTCGGCGGGGATCTTTACGGAATCGTGGAAAAGCTGGATGATCTGCGGAATCTCGGTGTGACGTGCCTGTATCTGAATCCTGTGTTTGAATCTCCGTCCAACCATAAGTACGATACGGCGGATTACGAGCATGTTGACGCGGGGTTCGGTGGGGATGAGGCGCTGAAGCTTCTGTTCTCCGAAGCGAAAAAACGGGGAATGTCCGTGATTCTTGACGGCGTGTTCAACCATACGGGGGCGGACAGCCGCTATTTCAATAAGTACGGAACGTACGGGGACGGCGGTGCCTTCCGCACAAAGGATTCCCCGTATTATCCGTGGTATCTTTTTACGGATTATCCGGAGGAGTATGCGTGCTGGTGGGGTGTGAAGATTCTGCCCCGCGTGCAATGCGATAACCCGTCCTACCGGGCATACATGCTGGGTGAAAACGGCGTAGTCCGCCGTTGGATGCGTGCCGGCGCGGCTGGCTTCCGCCTGGATGTCGCCGATGAATTGTCCGATGCGTTTCTGACCGGACTGCGGCAGGCGGTGCGGGCGGAAAATCCGGACGGTCTTGTTCTTGGCGAGGTCTGGGAGGATGCGTCCGATAAGATTTCTTACGGGGTTCGGAAGGCATATCTGGCCGGCGGTGAACTGGACAGTGTGATGAATTACCCTCTGCGGAAGGCAATCATCGGATTTCTTCTGCACGGTGACGCGGAAACGCTGAAACGCACGACGGAGGGCATTTACCGGCATTATCCCAAACCGGTAAGCGATGTGCTGATGAATCTTCTGGGCACGCACGATACCGAACGGATTCTTACGGTTCTCGGCGGAGAGCCGGCAGGAGAACAGACCAATGCGGAACTTTCCGTTCTTCGCATGACACCGGAAGAACGGGAGTCCGGCATCCGGAAGGTGAAGCTTGCCTATGTCCTTGTCGGAATGATGTATGGGGTTCCCTGCATCTATTACGGAGACGAAGCCGGTATGGAGGGATACCGGGATCCGTTCTGCCGTCGTCCGTATCCGTGGGGAAGGGAGCGGAAAGACCTGCGTGATTTTTTTGCCGAGATCGGTGCTCTGCGGGCAAGGGAAGCCGTGCTGCGGGACGGACTTTTCCGGGTGAGGGCATGCTCCCCGGATTCCTTTGTGTTTTCGCGCGAAAACGGCGACGTGCGGCTGACGGTGGCGGTTACCCGTGAAAAGCCGCTTCAGCTGTCTTTTTCCGCCCCTGCGGTCTGCCTGCTCGGAGCGGGGCGGGGAACGGAAGCGGACGGGTTTTCGGTAGAACCGTGGTCGGCGTGCGTGGTGCGGCAGAAAGCAGAAAATTGAAAAAATCCCTTGACAACATGCTTCGGATGTGATATAATAGCAAAGCCGCATAGAAGAGGTCTGTGAAAAAAGACAGCGTCTTACCTCCATAGCGAGACTTGTATAAAAGAAGGTATACCATGTACGCAGTAATCGAAACCGGCGGAAAACAGTACAAGGTCGCCGAAGGTGACAAGATCTACATTGAGAAGCTTGACGCCGAAGCCGGCTCGACCGTAACATTCGATAAGGTTCTGCTGCTCGTCAACGACGGCGATGTCAAAACGGGTTCTCCGTATTTGGAGGGCGCTTCCGTGGAAGCAACGCTGGACAAGAACGGCAAGGGCAAAAAGATCCGCGTTTTCAAGTACAAAGCAAAGAAAAACTATCGCAAACGCATCGGTCACAGACAGCCGTATTCGCTGGTGACCGTTACGGCAATCAAATTCTGATTGGGAGGTGTTATTGAAATGGCTCATAAGAAAGGTGTCGGCTCCACAAAAAACGGTCGTGATTCCGAATCCAAACGTCTTGGTGTCAAAAGGGCAGACGGTCAGCACGTCATTGCCGGTAACATCCTGGTCAGACAGCGCGGCTCCAAAATTCAGCCGGGTCTGAATGTCGGCAAAGGTTCCGACGACACGCTGTTCGCTCTTGTTGACGGTACGGTTCGTTTTGAACGTGTCGGTAAAGACAAAAAGAGAGTCTGCATTTACGAAGCGGACGAACAGTAAACGGACGCAAACAGGAGAGGATATGCCGAGCGCATATCCTCTTTTTTTCAAAAAGGAAGAAATTTATGTTTATTGATACCACAAAAATTTATGTCAAAGCCGGCAATGGCGGAGATGGTGCCGTGGCGTTCCATCGGGAAAAATATGTTGCGGCAGGCGGACCGGACGGCGGGGACGGCGGCAAGGGCGGCGACGTGATCGTTCAGGTGGATCCCAACCTCAATACACTGTCGGATCTGCGGTTCCGTCACAAATTTGTGGCGGAGAACGGCGAAAACGGAAAAGGCGACAAAATGTACGGAAAAAGCGGGAAGGACCTGATTCTCCGTGTTCCGCTCGGTACGCTGATCCGGGATGCCGAGTCCGGCAGGATTCTGAAGGACATGAGCGACAGCGAGCCGTTTGTTCTTGCACGCGGCGGCAAAGGCGGTTGGGGGAACCGGCATTTCGCCACGCCTACACGTCAATGCCCGCGCTTTGCGCGACCGGGTGTGGAAGGAGAGGAACTGGAGGTTCGCCTGGAGCTGAAACTGATTGCCGATGTGGGGCTGATCGGGTTTCCGAATGTGGGAAAATCCACACTGCTTTCCGTGGCAAGTGCCGCCCGTCCGAAAATTGCCAATTATCATTTTACCACGCTGGAGCCGTCTCTCGGCGTCGTGCGCGTGGGAGCGGAGCAGAGTTTTGTCATGGCAGACATTCCCGGCATCATTGAAGGTGCCAGTGAGGGACAGGGGCTCGGTCATGATTTCCTTCGCCATATCGAGCGGTGCCGTCTTTTGGTGCATGTTGTGGATATTGCCGGGACGGAAGGGCGGGATCCGATTTCGGATTACGAGATCATCAACCGTGAACTTTGCGCTTTTTCCGACCGTCTGGCGTCTTGTCCGCAGGTTGTCGTGGGAAATAAGGCGGATGCGATTACCGATGCGGCAATCCCGGAGACGTTCCGTGCCTATATCCGCCGTCAGAATGTTCCCTATTTTGAGATTTCCGCTGCAACACAGACCGGCGTGAGCGAACTGATGAACAAACTGTACGGTATGGTGCGTGAATTGCCGCCTGTTGCGGTGTTTGAAGCAGAACCTGCCGTTCTTTCGGAGGAAGAGTTGCGGGAAAACGACCAGGAACTGCACATCGAACGTGTGGACAATACCTTCTATGTCAAGGCGGAGTGGCTGCGGCGGATTATGCGCGGCATCAACTTCGGCGACACGGAATCCATGCAGTATTTTCAGCGTGTCCTGCGTATTACCGGCGTTATAGACCGTCTGGTTTCCGCAGGGGTACAGGAAGGCGATACCGTCAGCATCTACAATTTTGAGTTCGATTTTGTTTATTGAAAAAACGCCGGAACATCAGAAAAAGATGGGTAAGATAACAACGGCGGAAAGAACGTTTTTTTCTGTTGAAACGGAAATACCTGCCTTCGCAGACAAGGCCGATCCGAACGATCAAGAAAAAGCGGCAAGCCCCTTTTCGGGCTTGCCGCTTTTTCTTCAGCCATACATCTGGTTTGCCGTCATATAGTCATACAGCATTTTTCCGTGATTCTGTTCCTGGGATTGGATGCTGTTGAGCAGCTTCCGTGCATTTTCGTCCGTGAATTCAAAGATGCAGGTGTCATACAGAGCGGACGCGTGCTTTTCGGTTGCCAGAACGTCGCTGCACAGATAGGCGTCGTTTTGTTTTTCCGGCGTTTCGGCGGTATGGGTCGCCGTGAAGGTCGGCAAAACGGAAGAGCCGGCGGGCGGCGTGGGAACCGTTCCCGCAGACAGCTGGTTCAGGAGATCCAGGTGCTGCTGCTCGGCGGTTCCGATCTGGGAAAACAGGTTTTTGAGCTGAGGATCCGAGGCGCAGGAGGAGTGTCGGGTGTATTTATCGGCACACATTTTTTCCTGGTCCTTCAAATCCTTGAGAAGAGCGGTTTCTTTTTGTGTCAGTTGCAATGCAATCACCTCATGGAAAGTATTTCCGCTTTTTGAAATTCTATTCGGAATTTCTTGACGGAGAGCCGGGGATATGCTACAATAAAACAAAAAAGGATGATTTTATGTTCCGGATCGGTTGTCATTTGTCCGCTTCGGGCGGCTATGCCAGGATGGCGCGGGATGCACAGCACCTCGGTGCTCATACTTTTCAGTTTTTTACGAGAAATCCGCGCGGTGGGCGCGCAAAGGATCTGGATCCGGAGGATCTTCTTCTTTTTGAGACGCTTGCGCGCGAAGCGGAGATTCCGGTGATTCTTGCCCATGCTCCGTATACGATGAATCTTTGCTCCGCCGATGCGGGGATCCGCCGTTTTGCGCGGGAAACACTGGCGGACGATCTGCGCCGTATGGAATTTACCCCGTATAATCTGTACAATCTTCATCCCGGTTCTCACGTGGGGCAGGGAACGGAGAATGGCATTGCGCAGATCGCAGAGGCACTCAACGGGGTTCTGACCGAAGGGCAGACCACCACCGTTCTTCTGGAGACGATGGCGGGCAAGGGCAGTGAAATCGGCGGCAGATTTGAAGAACTGCGCCGTATTCTGGACAATGTGACGCTTTGCGACCGTATGGGAGTTTGCCTGGACACCTGTCACGTTTACGATGCGGGGTACAACATCCGGGACGACCTGGACGGTGTGCTGGAGGAGTTTGACCGGATCATCGGGTTGGAACGGCTTCGTGCCATTCATCTGAACGACAGCAAGAATCCGTTTGCCAGCCATAAGGATCGTCACGAGCAGATCGGAAAGGGCTCGCTCGGTCTGGATTTCTTTGCCCGTATCATCAACCATCCTCAACTGAGGGATCTTCCGTTTTTGCTGGAAACGCCCTGTGACCTGGAGGGGTACGGCAGGGAGATTGCTTTGCTGAAAACGTTGCGGAACGACGGATAGCATGAAAAAATATCCGGTTATTTTTCAAAAGAAAACTCGCGGAGCTTTTGTCCGCGAGTTTTCTGCTTCAGTTCAGCGACGCGATGGAAAAATTCAGCACTCCCGCAAACGTTACCCACAGAAGGTAGGGAATCTGCAGATAGGCGGCGGTGGGATAGGTGACGCAGAAGGACAGAATCATGGAGAAAATCAGAAGCCACAGCACCGCAAGCCATACGAAGGCAACCCAGAACGCCTCCAGCGAGAAAAACAGAAACGGCCACACCAGGTTGAAAAGCAGCTGGGCACCGAACAGCAGATAATCGCGGCGGCTTGCGCCGTTCCGGTAGATCAGGTAAAGCGAAACGCCCATCAGCACATACAGAATGCTCCATACAATGGGAAACAGAATGGCGGGCGGCGCGAATTCCGGCATCCGGACGGTCTCGTAGATATCGTTCTGTCCGTTTGTCAGCAACCCGACAAGAAATCCCGGAATCAGCGGAATCGCCAGACAAATGAGAAACGGAACCCAAAGAAATTTTTTCTTTTCCATAGGATGACTCTCCTTATTGAGTATTGGTCGTAAGACAGTTTATGCCGGATTGCCGGCTTCTATTCAGAGCGGTTTGGCTTTGTTGCAAAAGTTCGGATTGTGGCTGAAAAAACAAAAACTCCAATCTGTAAAACAGATTGGAGTTTTTTTGTGGGGTGGATAATGGGATTCGAACCCATGATCTCGAGTGCCACAAACTCGCGCGTTAACCAACTACGCTATATCCACCATATTGGTGCGCTTGGAGGGACTCGAACCCCCGACCCACTGCTTAGAAGGCAGTTGCTCTATCCACCTGAGCTACAAACGCTGGAGCGGGTGATGGGAATCGAACCCACGCGACCAGCTTGGAAGGCTGGGGTTCTACCATTGAACTACACCCGCATAACCGAATCGCTTTTTAACTGCCCGACTATTATAATATATTTTAAGTTTCTTGTCAAGAGCAAAAAGAAAAATTCTCCGTTTTTTTCTTTTTTGCAAAACCTTTTACCTTTCCTCTTTACATTTTGTGTAAATTGTGCTATAATAAATCGACAAAAAATATTCCGGATTTTCCGGAACAGAAAAAAATCGGAGGAAATACCTATGAAGAAAAAGATTGTGGCGCTTCTTCTTTGCGCACTTCTTGTTCTGACATGCTTTGCCGCCTGCGGCAACAAGGAGTCGGATAATCCGACCCCGTCGAACGGCGAAAAACCATCGGACGGCACGCTTCTCGATCAGGCCATTGAAAGGTACAAATCTTCGGGTGAAAGATTCTATTTTGCGGCATCTTTCATTCAGAGAGCCGAACGTGACTACACGGATGAGGACCGGGCAAATCCGCCGGGTGCGGCATCCCGCGAGATGGAAGCCATGATGAACCAGGTGAAGCGTATTGAGGAAAAATACGGAATCATCCTGGAAATGAACGGCACCAACAAACTGTGGACGCTGACGGCAGCGGAGCTGGTTGCCCAGCTGACCACCAAAGAAATGCCGATGGATATGTTCCACACCGAGATCCGCCAGGGCAGAGACCTCTGGAACCATGGCAACGGTCCGGTCATTGCATTCAACGATCTTCTGGCAATCAACGAAAAAGACACGGCAAAATGGGGCAAGGAAAGCATTCTTGCCGCTGTTACCGATGGCGGTAAGATCTGGGGATCTGCCTGGCACGGTTCCGCTTATATGCCGTACGTCGATTTCTACTACGGAATTCTTCTTATGAAGAACGATACCTACGATTCGTACAACATCGGTCAGACGCCCCGTGAGATGGACGAAGCCGGCAAATGGACGTTTGAAACGTTTGTTGACCTGCTTGACCGGGTTGACCACGATGGTTCGGAGTGGGGATATTTTGCGTTTGCTTACAGCGGCGACCTGCCCATGGCGTTTGTTCGCGCCAACGGCGGCAGCGTTGTGAAATACAACGAAACGTCCGGCAAATTTGAGTTCGGCATGGCAAACAACAACACGTATAACGCTTTGGATGTCGCCAAAACGGTGAATGCGAAGAAGGGCTATGTTGTCAACTCGAACTCCATCGATGCTTTTTCCAGCGGTATGTACACCTTCTATATGACGGACAGCAACCGCGCTTTCCAGGAAATTGCGCAGAAAACCACCGATTATTCCTGGATTCCGTTCCCGTACGGTCCGGATGTGGAATACGGTTCTTCCAACATCTCCTACTTCAAATCCATCGACTCGGTCTGCGTCGTTGTCAAAATGGAAGACGATCTCCGCGCGCAGATGAGCGGACTGCTGTTTGACAGCGTGGTGGATAAACTGGAGGAATATCCCAACGGTTACGAAGAATCTCTGAAACGTGCATATTTTACAGAAGGCGACGAATACAGTTATTCGATTTACGAAAAGGGCAGTCTGAACAAGACCTGGACCTACGAAACGGAGCTGTCGGATTCTCTGACCTCTCTGACGAGTGCGATCACCAAAGTGATGAACGGAAAACAGACGCCGCAGAATGCGATGAAAGCCCTGGAAGAAAAAATCAATCAGGACATCAACGCCGCTCTGAACTGAGATCTCGGCAAAACATACGAAATCAAAAATTCCGGCAATGCGCAATGTGTTGCCGGAATCTTTTTTCTTTTGTCGCGCGTCAGAAAATGTGTATAAAAAAACGAAAGTTTGAGTGAAATCTATAAAAAAAACATTGACAACAGGTCTGAAAAGTTATATAATCTATAATATAGAAACGCGGAGAATTCATTCCGTGTTATAAAAACTTAGATAAGGAGCATGTTTATGAAACAAGTAAGAGCCCTTGCTCTCACTCTGTGCCTTCTGATGGTGGTGAGTATGTTTGCTGCCTGCAACGGCGACAAGACCCCGGATAATCCGATCACCCCGTCCAATGGCACTGCAGGCAATGCGTTTGAGGGCGAACATTTTGCGATGGTCGGCGGCGACGCGATCTTCCCGAGAAACCGCAGAGACTATACGGATGTTGAAAAAGAGAAAGAGGACAACGAAGGTGCCCCGATTCTCACCGTTCCGATGGAAGCCATGCAGCAGCGCATCCTGGAACTGGAAGCAAAATATAAAATTGAGATTGAGGCCTGCTCGAGTGCGAACGGCTACTGGCAGATGACTTCTGCTGATTTCATGGCGCAGTTCGTCGATGGCACCGCGAAAGTGGACCTGTTCCATGCCGAGCTTGGCTGGGCACGCGACTTGTACAACGCCGGTAAGGGCATTGTTGAACCCATCGACAACCTCAAGGAATACATCAATTCCGAGGATTACAACAAATGGGGCAGCAAAGCCATGCTGCAGGCAACCACCTACAAGGGTGTTCTGTGGGGTGTTCCCTGGCACGGTTCTGCTTATTCGGCAGTTCCTTACGTCTACTACGGTCAGATGCTGTGCAATCCTCTGCTTCTGGAGTCCTTCCTGCCGGGTGCTTCCGTTCAGGAAATGGTAGAAAGCGGCAAATGGACCTTTGATGATTTTTCGGAGTTGGTTCCGAAGGTTTCTTCTTCCACCTCTTTGAATAAGATTTATGGTTACCTGTATCAGCAGGACTTCCCGATGCTTGCCGTGTACGCAAACGGCGGTGATCGTGTTATCTGGGACGATGCGAAACAGAAGTATGTGTTCGGTCTGACCTCGAAGAATGTTGAAAACGCTCTGGATTGGGCCAAGAGATTTGTGGAAGACACGGCGGATTCCACGGGTCTTGCTACCGAAATTTCCACATTCACGGGAGGCACAACCACGTTCTTCACCACGAACGGAAACCGTATTTTCTCGCAAGTTGCCAACGAAATGGAGAAGGATGCCCATCAGTTCGTTCCGTTCCCGTATGGTCCGGATGCTGAATACGGCAAGACGTATTCCATTTATATTCAGAGAAACGACAGCGCCTCGGGCGTGTTCCACAACCCCACCAACGACAGCAGAACGAAGTTCTCTGCCAAACTGTTCAATGAGATTACGGAACCCGTGATCTCCTCCATTATGCCGGACGGCTATCAGAAGTGGCTGTACCGTCAGAACTGGGCGGAAGGCGAGGAATACTCGTTTGGTGTTTATACCGAAAACGGTCTGAATGTTCACTGGAACTATTCCGAAGACCTCGGTAAACTGAACTCCTCGGTCGACGCTGCTCTGACCAGCATCGTCATGCAGGGCAAAACGATGAGCGCTCTCCAGCGTCTGGAAGAAAAAGTAAACGAACAGCTGGATCTCACCGTCAACCCGTAACAGAAAAAGCATTTCAAAGAACGGCACGTTGCGTGCCGTTCTTTTTTTGATTTTTCCTAAAAAATCCATAAATCCGGGGGTCTTTTCGGGGAACGATTCTTGACTTTTTCCGTTGGATACGATATAATGAAAACAATCCGGAAAAATTCCGATAGATACAGAAAGGGTTCGTTTTTATGGGCAAGGAAAAAGTGGAAATCGGCTCCCGCCGTGAGGTTTTTTGGGACGATTATATGACCGAGCCGGAGCGCACGACGGCGATGCTGCGGGTTCATCAACCGGTTAAACGGGAGATGGTTCTGCATCTGACCATGCCATGGGAGGGCGATGGCTGTGATTATTATAACATTCTGAAGGATGATGACCGTTATCGGGTGTATTATCTCGGCTGGAATATGCTGAATCCGGAGGAGACCGAGCATACCGGCAGCGATATCAAGGTCTGCTATGCGGAAACAAAAGACGGTCTTCGCTGGACACGTCCGAATCTGGGACTGTTTGAGTTTGACGGTTCGTGGGATAACAACATCATTCTGGATCAGAGCGTTGATGTGTATGACAATTTCTTTGCCTTCAAGGATACCAACCCTGCGGCTCTGCCCGAAGAAAAATACAAAGGTGTGGCGGAATGCGGAAAAGACGGGACCCTTTGGGGCTATACCTCTCCGGATGCCATTCATTGGAAGCGTGTGCGGGAGCTTACGCGCAAGGGAAAGTTCGATTCTCTGAACACCTGCTTCTTTGACGGAAAATCGGGTGAATACCGTTGCTATATCCGCGATTTTCACGATAATGAGGAAACGGATGAATACGGAATCCGCGACATCCGGGTCATTACCTCAAAGGATTTCTGGAACTGGTCGGATCCGGTGATGCTGGAATATGCCGACGGTTACGATTACCCGCTGTACACCAACAACGTGTCTCCCTATTACCGCGCGCCGCATATGCTGACCGGCTTCCCCACCCGTTATGTGCAACGGTACGGCTGGAGCAAGAATTTTGACCGTCTTGCCGGTCCGGAACGTCGGCGGAAGCGTGCGGATATTACGGAACGTCTCGGCACAACGGTGACGGACTGCGTGTTCATGTCCTCCCGTGACGGATACCATTGGAACCGCTTCAACGAAGCGTGGCTGACGCCGGGTGTGGAGCACAAGACCAACTGGGTGTATGGCGACTGCTATCCGGCTCTCGGCATGATCGAAACGCCGGGCGAGTGGGGTGAGGACGGCCCGAACGAGATTTCCATGTATAACTTTGAGGGCAAGTGGACCTCAAAGCCTTCCCGTCTGTATCGCTATACCATCCGTCTGGACGGCTTTGCCTCGTATTACGCACCGTATGAAACAAAAACCATCACTACCCGGCCGTTTACGTTTACGGGCAGCACGTTCAAACTCAACTTCTCTACCTCTGCCCGCGGTTTTATCCGGGTCCGGCTTCTGGATGAGGATTATCGGGAAATTCCCGGCTTCTACACCACCGATATCTTCGGTGACCGTGTGGACAGCCCGGTGGATTTTGAGAACGGCGACGTGGCGACGCTGGCGGGAAAAACCGTCCGTCTGGAATTTACCCTGAGTGATGCGGATATTTATTCGTTTATCTTTGAATAAGGAGAATAAGGAGAGATCGGAATGGAAAATAAAATATATCTGCAAAAATCCTTTTTCGGCGAAAAGGAAAAACGGATTGCAGAAAACGGAGATCTGAAAGTAAGTACCTTTGTGTACGACTCCGGTGTTGCCGCCGTTCGCGTTGCCAACCGTCGCGGCTATATCATCGTTCTTCCGTTCAAGGGGCAGCAGGTGTGGCGTGCCGTGTTCGATCAGCACGAGCTGATTATGCGCAACCTGTTTGACGAGCCGGAAGCCACCAATGAATTTCTCAAAACCTACGGCGGCTTTATGATTCATTGCGGTCTGACCGCAATGGGGAACCCTTCTCCGGAGGACACGCATGTCATTCACGGGGAACTTCCCTGTGCGCCATACCGGAATGCGGCGCTGCTGTGCGGTGAGGATGCGGGCGGTCGTTATGTGACTGTGACCGGCGAATATGAGTTCAAAATCGGGTTTGAGAACGCATACCGCTTCCGCCCCGAATGCAAACTCTATGAGGACGGAACTGTGATTCATATGACGTCCAACATTGAAAATCTGCGTAACTTCCCCATGGAATATCTGTATCTTTGCCATATCAATTTCCGTCCGGTTGACGGTTCCAGATTGGTGTATTCCGCGAAGAAGGAAAATGTTTATACGCACGTCCTTGTGCCGGACAACATGAATCCGGAGGATAAGGCGAAGCTGGAAGCGTATTTTGAGATGCTTCGCAAGGATGTGACCTGTCATGAGAATGTCGGTGCCGAGGGTCAGTTCTATCAGCCGGAAATTGTTTTTACTGTCCGGTATGAACAGGATGAAGACGGTCGCGGCTATTGTCTGCAGCGTCTGCCGGACGGTTATGCTCATTACGTTTCGCACCGTCCGTCCCAACTGCCGTACGGTCTGCGCTGGATCTCGCGGATGGGGGAGGAAGATGCGATGGGAATGCTGCTTCCCGCAACCGCGGAGCACAACGGATATCTGGATTGCAAAGCCAAGGGATATATTCGGCATCTGCCCGCCAGGGGTGCGGTCCGGTTTGATTTTGAGGCAGGTCTTCTTTGCCCGGAATCTGCGCAGAAGGTTGCCGATAAAATTGAATCCATGCTGAAATGAAGACGGAGGTTGTTATGAAAAAGAAATTTTGTTTTTTGCTTGCGTTGGTTTTGGTGTTTGCGCTTCTTTGCTCCTGTACCGAAACTCCGAAGAATCCGATTGACAGCAATGCCCAGTCTTCGGACGGAACGGAGGAGCCGAAACCGGAACAGGTTCTGGAAATCGGCAAGAACCGCCAGGTGTTCTGGGATAATTATTTTGTAGATACCAAGAATACCGATGCCGTTCTTACGCTGAAACATCCGGTGCAGCGTGAGATTGTCTACACCACGGATGCTCCCTGGGAGGGGAACTCCTGTGACTATTACAGCATCATCACCGTTACCCGTGACGACGGTTCGACGTTTTACCGCATGTATTACAACGGCTGGGACACCGACCGTTACAGCGGCACCGCGGATATCCGGATCTGTGCCATTGAAAGTGAGGACGGCATTCACTGGACCCGCCCGGATTACGGGTTGTATTCGTTCGAGGGAAACGATCACACCAACATCGTGATGCAGACGGCGGCGGGCTTTGACAATTTCTTTGTGTTTGTCGATACCAACCCGGATTGTCCTGCGGATGAAAAGTACAAAGCGGTCAGCGAATATCTCGAGCCGAGCGATTACGGCTCTCTGCACGGCTACACCTCGCCGGACGGTCTGCATTGGACGGAATGCGGCTTGCTGATGACCCGTGACTGGGGCACGTTTGATTCGGTAAATACGTGCTTTTATAATCCGCAGGACGGGGAATATTATTTGTATTTCCGCGGTTTTCACGGGCATGATAAGAATGGCAAGATCCGTTATTTCGGCGACTCCCGCGATACCATCCGGGATATTCGTGTGGCGCGTGCTTCGGATTTTGAAATGCTGTTCTGCTCGACGGTTGACATTCTGAAATTTACCGACCCGTACGATTTTGCTCTGTATACCAACAACATCCAGCCCTATTACCGTGCCTCGCAGGTGTTTGTCGGCTTTCCCACGCGCTACAACGACCACGATACCATATGGACGGATAATATGGATTATCTGCCGGATCGCACGGAGCGCAGAATCCGTTATCTGCAAAACAAGCGCTATGCCACAACGGCGACGGATGCACTCTTCATAACCAGTCGTGACGGCGTAACGTTTGACCGCTTCACCGCTGCGTGGGCGACGGCAGGTGCAGAGCATCCGGGCAACTGGATCTACGGAGACTGTTATTTTGCCTATGGCATGATCGAAACGGCAACCGAATTCGCAAAACAGGCAAACGAGATCTCCATGTATGCCTTTGAGGGGAAATTCAAAAGCGGTCCTTCCCGGCTTTACCGTTATACGTCCCGTATTGACGGCTTTGCTTGCTATCAGGCCCCGTCGTACGATGTCAGTACGCTGACTACCAAACCGTTTACGTTTACGGGAAGCACACTGAAGCTGAATTTTGCTACGGACGGAGCCGGAAGCATCGTAATCGATGTTCTGGATGCGGACGGCAACGTAATTGACGGCTATACGTCCTATACCATTTTCGGCGATCAGGTTGACCGTGAAGTTACGTTCGGAGAAGACAAGAAGGACCTTTCTGCTCTGGCGGGACAGACCGTCCGTCTGCGCTTCACCATGCGCAGTGCGGAAGTGTATTCGCTTGTGATTGAGTAAACGATAAATCCGAAAACAGGAGTCGTTCCGGCTCCTGTTTTCTTTCCGAAATATTTGCAAACCGCTCTTGCAAATCCATGCAAAATGTGCTACAATGTATACGGTAAAATTTATATTCACCGAAAAGGAGAATTTTGAACTATGGGAAGAGTATGTATTCCGGATTATGAATACGTCGAAAGACGTAAAAAAGCGGTTGAGTTGATGCAGAAAGATCACCTGGATGTTCTGATTGTCAACGGAACCGAATCGGACTATGCAAACCCGAGATATTTCTGCGGCTTCTGGCCTCTCTTTGAGAGATGCGGCGTTGCCATTGCCGCAAACGGGAATGCTGCCGTCATGGTCGGTCCCGAAAGTGTGATCTTCGCCGGCGACGTTTCCCGCATCAAAAATGTTTATCCCTGCCTGTATTACCGTGAGGGCGCCAACCCGTCTTACCCCGAAACCCATACCAATACCTACAACGAGGTTCTGGAAGATCTGGGCGTGAAGGGCAAACACATCCGCATCGGTATCGGCGGTTACATGGAAACCACCGTTGTGATGATGGACGGTCTGAAGGAATGCTATCCGGAAGCGGAGATCGTCAATGCCGACCATATCATGGTTGACCTGCGCAAGATCAAGTCCGCCAATGAGATCGCCTGCATCCGCGAAGGTTTCCGCATCGTGGAGATTGCAACCAAGGAAGTAATCAATGCTCTGCACCCGGGTGTGACGGAACTGCAGATGGTTGGTGTGGCACAGAAAGCCATTTATGAGAACGGCGCGGAATACGAAGGTCTGCCGATGTATGTCTTCTCCGAGAAGAGCACGTCGCACGCCATTTCCCGTTCTTCTTACCGTGTTATTGAAAAGGGTGATATCGTACAGCTGAACCTGTCTGCCAAGATCGACGGCTATTCGCCGGCTCTCGGCATTCCGGTCGGCATGGGAAAATATTCGCCGGAAAAGAAAGATCTGGTAGACTTCTGCCTTTCCGCTCACAAGTGGACGGAGAAGCAGTTGCGCGCCGGCGTGATGGCATCCGACGTTGCCAAGGGCTTCCTCAAATATTTTGAAGACAACGGCAGACGTCAGAACTATGTCTACGGTCCGTGCCACGGCACCGGTATGATCGAGGTTGAAGCTCCTTGGATGGAGACCACCTCCAATTATCTGCTGCAGCCCAACATGACGTTCCAGATCGACACCTTCGTGTCCGGTCCGACGTTCGGTCTGCGTTGGGAGAAGGGTATTACCATTACGGAGAACGGCTTTGAATCCAACTGCGGCGAACTGGATTACGTCGAACTCGATTTCTGATTGTAAACGTTGCGGTTCCCCTGCGAAAGCGGGGGAATCTCCGCCATAGAAAAGGAGAATTCAGATGAAACTGGAATATATGATGACCAAAGAGGTCATGGAAGCCAAAGAAAAAAAACTGCCGCTTGTCATCCCGGTTGGGACGATTGAATGGCACGGCCCTCACTGTGCGCTTGGTTGCGATACGTTTATTGCACGCGATCTGATTGAAAAATTGGCTGAGAAGAAAGACATCGTTGTCTGCCCTCCGGTGTGGTACGGCGTTGCCAGCTATGCGGTCGGCGGTCCGGAGAACGGCACGGTCGAAGTAAATGTGGATGCGTTTGAGCAGTATATGTACTGCGTGCTGAAGTCTTTCCTGTACGGCGGCTTCACGAAAATCTATATGGTTATTCAGCATCAGTACGAAGAAGAAAACTATATGCCCATGACGCTTGCCTGCGCCAAAGCCGGCAAGAAGCTGATTATGGAATATATGGAAGAAAAATACGGAAAGGGTTGGTGGGGTTCCAACAGCTTTTCGTCGTACTATGACAACCTCGGCGGCGACGCGGACTTTCCGTTCGGCATGATCAAGGTTCTGCCGGCATTGGCAAAAGAGGTTCAGCATGCCACGGGCTATGATCATGCGGGAAAATACGAGACTTCCTGCCTGATGGCTCTGGATTCCGAAGCGGTCAAACTTGATCGCCTGCCGACCTCCGACTCCTGGTTCATCAAGAGTGCATACGAAGCCAACGAAGAGCTTGGCAAGAAAATGGTGGAGCTTGCCCTGAAAGATCTGGAAGAAAAGATCCACTGAATTGCTTTGTGTTTTCAGACGGACGCGCCGTACGGTGTGTCCGTCTTTTTTATGAAAATTTCGCATGATTCTCCGAAAAACGGCAGATACTAACATAAATGATATCGGAGGATCTTGATATGCAGATGATCGGAATTTCCCCGTTTCTGCGCCGGCTTGCCCGGCATGCGGATGTCCTGCGTCGGCGCCGGGATGCGGGGGATGCGCTGATTGGTGATAATTTCCCGTTTCTTTACCGTGTCTATGTCGGAATTACGGAGGCGTTGAAGAATGTGCGCGCCCTGCCGGCCGGAACATACGGGGCGCCCCGTGTCTTTGAGAGGGCGACCGATTTCTGCCGTATCGGAGCGGAACGGGCAGATGCGGAAAAACTGAGGGCGTTTTTGCGTCTTCTTGCCGAGGAGGAAGAATTGACGGGAACGGAGATTTCCGTTCTTCCCGCTCTGCTTTCCGCCGGCTTTCTGGTGCAGATTTCGCAGACCCGGGAGACCTCCGTGCTGCTGGCGGCACTTTCCTATCTGCGACAATTGGAGGATCTTGCGGCGGAAGATCTTTATGCGAAGATGAGCCGATGCGAGGCGGTGCTTTGTGAAGATGCGTACTACGAGCGTATGGATCGTCAGACCAAAGACCTGTATCGGTTCCGGATTGCGCAGGAGGCGGAGAAAAACGGGGTCTCCGAAACGGAGAAGGCATCCGTGCTTCTGGCGGAAGCACAGGAGCGTTATGCAGACGGACATATCGGGCACCTGTTGTTTCCTCCCCGGAAAACCGGCTGGTATCTGGCTCTGACGGTTGGTCTGTGTGCGGCATGTTCGGCTCTTGTCGGTCTGCTCTGCGGGGGATGGGTCGGGGTTCTTTCGGTTCTGCCGCTGTTCGAGGCGGTGAAGGCGTGGGTGGATTTTGTCTGTTCCCGCCTCTTTCCCGCATGTCACGTTCCGGCAATGAACACCGAAAAAGGATGTCCGAAAACGTTGGTTGCCACCGTGACCGTTTTGCGGGATGAAGCCGGCATTGAGGAGGTGCTGCAAAAAACGGAGCGCTGTTTCTTTGCCAATCGGTGCGAGGGACTGCGATTCGGGATTCTGGCAGATCTTCCGGAGGCGAACAGTCCGGTTTGTGAACAGGATCGGGAACTTCTCTTCCGGCTTCAGGAGGGCGTGGAGCGGCTGAACTTCCGATATGGAGGGCATTTCTTCTGTGCTGTCCGTCGTCGCACTCCGGACGGGGAAGGAACATTCAGCGGCTGGGAGCGTAAGCGCGGTGCCATCCTTCAGTTTCTGCAGGCAACGCGGGGCATCGGAACCGATGCGTTTTCCGTGTTGATGGGCGATCTTGCGGATGCCGCGTATTTCTGCGCCCTGGACGGAGATACGGTTCCCGCGCCGGACAGTGTGCGAAAACTGGTGGGGGTTCTGCTTCATCCGCTTTCCCGCCCGGTGCGGAATGCCGAAGGCACGGCGGTGGTTTCCGGTTTCGGTATCGCCGCGCCCCGGATGGACGTGGAGCTTTCCTCGGCATCCGCAAACCTGTTCACGCAACTGATCAGTGGGTCCGGCGGTGCGGAGGTGTATGGAAACGCCTCCTTTTCGCTTCAGCAGGATCTGTTCGGCGAAGGGATCTTTGCGGGCAAGGGCGTGCTGGATGTAGAACTGTTTCTGGATCTAATGCCGGATCTGTTTCCCGACCGTGCCGTTTTGAGTCATGATGTGCTGGAGGGCGGATTTCTGCGCTGCGCCTACGTGTCGGATGCCGCATTCTTTGACGGAGTTCCTTCCGGGATTCTTCCGTATGTGCGCCGTCTTCATCGCTGGATCCGCGGTGATGTGCAGAATGTGCCGGAGTTGGCTTCATATATCCGTACACGGAACGGAAAAATGCGCAATCCTCTTTCCGTTCGTTCCCGGCTGCGCATTCTGGACAACCTGCGTCGTGCGCTGACGCTTCCCGCTGTTTTTCTGCTTCTGTTTGCCGGTTTATTTTTCGGAACGGTCCCGTTTGTGTTGGCTCTCGCGGTCCTCTATACGCCGGCGCTGATTTACGCCGTATCGCAAGCCGGTGCTCCTGCCTCCGCATCGGCACATTTTGCCAAGCCGTTTGCCCCTGCAATGCAGACTTTTTTGCGATGCACACTGGATCTTCTGTATCTCCCATATCTTGCTGTACAGCAGACCGATGCCGTTGTGCGTGCACTTTTTCGTCTTTTGCGCGGGAAGCGCCTGCTGGAGTGGACGACTGCTGCCGATGCGGAAAAGAAAAACCGCAAGACGTGGGGCGGATATCTCTTTGCCGTAAAGCCGCAGTTGCTTGCTCTTCTGTTTTTGCTCCGTCCTGCCGGAATTCCGCTTGCCGCAATCTGGATCTTGGGGGCTGCCTTTGCGTATTTTCTGTTTTTGCCTCAGAAACCGAATAAAAACGATCGATCTGTTTTGGATGATCTCCAAAAAATGTGGCAGTATTTTTCGGATTTTATGACTCCGGAAAACAACGGCTTGCCGCCGGATAATTTTCAGGAACGTCCGCTGGGCGTTGCTGCATACCGCACGTCTCCCACCAACATCGGTCTTGCCGCGCTTTGCTGTCTGGGTGCTTACGATTGCGGATTGATTTTGCGCGATGAACTCTTTTCCCGCCTTTCTCTGCTTCTGGACAGCGTGGAGAACATGGAGCGTTGGCACGGGCATCTTTATAATTGGTATGATACAAAAACGCTGCAGCCGTTGCATCCCCGGTTTGTCTCTTCTGTGGACAACGGAAACCTGGTTTGTTGCTTCTATGCGTTGAAAAACGGTCTGCTTTCCCTGCACGATCGGGAGGCGGTTGCGCTGTCGGAGCGCCTGGAGCATGCAATGACCTCCATGGATTTCTCCCTTCTCTATGACTGTAAAAAGCATCTGTTCTTCATCGGTTATGATGTGGAAAGAAAAGAAAAGACGCCAAGCCGGTACGATCTGTATGCGAGCGAATCCCGGATGCTTTCGTATTTCAGTGTCGCCACACGGCAGGTTCCGCTCCGGCACTGGCAGAATCTGAACCGTTTTCCGTTTCGCGCGAGGGGGAGAGTCGGAATCAAATCCTGGTCGGGCACGGCGTTTGAATATTTTATGCCGGCACTTCTTTTGCCGGTCGAGAAGGGCTCTCTGTGTGAAGAGATGCTTCGCTTTGCCGCTGACAGCCAACAGCGTGCGGCGGGAAGCCGACCCTGGGGGGTGTCCGAAAGCTGCTACAATGCGTTTGACGCCTCGTTGGTGTATCAGTACCGTGCGTTCGGTACGCCGGAACTTGCTCTCCGTCCGGACGCTCCCGACGAATATGTGGTTGCTCCGTATGCGTCCTATCTGGCACTTCCGTTTTTGCCGGAAGAAGCATTCCGGAACCTAGATCGGCTTCGTCAGCATGGGATGTTCGGAAAATACGGCTTTTATGAGGCGCTGGATATGACGCCTTCCCGGGTGGGAAACGGTGAGGAGCCGGTGTGCTGTTATATGGCACATCATCTTGCCATGTCGTTTTTGTCGTGCGTCAACTACGAAAAGAATTATATTATGCAGAAGCGTTTTATGGATCCCCGCACGGATGCGTACCGTTCGCTTCTTCAGGAAAAGATTCCGGTATCCGCCGTACGGTGGCGGGATGTTCCTCCCGCACCGGTTTATCGGACGCCGTACTTTTCCCGTCCCGCTGAGATTACGCATATGAATCCGGAGCATCCGGTGGTGCGAAGCTATTCCGACGGAATTCTCTCTTCCGTAATGACCGACAGCGGACTGGGCGGACTGACCTGGAAGGACCGGGACGTGACGAGATTCCGGGATACGGACGATCCGCACGGCGTGTTTGTTCTGGCAAAAACAGAACGGGAGCTTCTGCCCCTGACCTTTGCTCCCCTGTACCGAAGCGGGGTTTCGTACCGTACCACGTTCGGAGAGGACGAAGGATGTTATATGTCAGCCGGACGGGAGCTTGAAGGAAGAATGAGCGTAACGGTTGGCTCCGGGTGTGTGGAAGTGCGGGAAATTGCGCTGAAAAACAACGCAGTATCCCGTCGTGACGGGAATCTTCTTGTTTATTTTGAGCCGACACTTTGCCGCAGGGATGCAGAGCGGGCACATCCTGCTTTTTGCGGGCTGTTTACGGAGGCGTTTTTTGAAGAGGATGTTTTACTGTTTCATCGCCGTCCGAGAGAATCCGCAAAGGAAGAAATGTGGCTTGCGGTTGCCTGCTCTCGGCCGTATACGTTTTCGCTTTCCCGGTTTGATGTTCTTGACCGGTTGGATGGGGTAAGCCGGTTGGATCGTGCGCTTTCCCGTCCGTTTCCGTGCGAAACGGCGGGACCTGTTGACCCGTGTGCGGCACTGAAAATCCCGTTTTCCGTGCCTGGGCGCGGCATATATTCTCTGCAGCTTGCCCTTTCCGTGGGCGAAACAAAAGAGGAAGTGCGGCAAGCGGTGCGGAATGCCGTGAAAGCCCCGTTTGACCATATCCGTTCTTCCTATGCTTCCCGTATGCGCGCCTTGCGAAGCGGCTGGCAGATGACAGGGGAGGCAGATGTCCTTTGCGGTGTTCTGACCGATGCCATTTACGGGAGGTCTGCCGGCGCCCCGAAAAGCCGGCTCGGACGGGATTGGTTGTGGCGGTTCGGAATCTCCGGCGATTTGCCGCTTGTCACCATCAAGACCGACCCGGATACCGTGGGGGCCTGCGATGCTTTTCTTAAGGCAAAGCGCGGGCTTCTTTTCCGGAATATGGCGTTTGATCTTGTTTTTTGTTTTTCGGATAACGGCCGCTACGATCGCCCGACGTATGTCAGACTGACCGAGCGGATTCGCGATAACGGTTTGGAACGGGAGATCGGACGCTATGGCGGCGTGTTTCTGGCAGATCTTTCCGATACCGAGGAGCTGGGGCTTTTGTCGGGGATTTCCTGTTTTTATGCCGACCTTTCTCATGGATGGTCGGTTCCGGAGGATTCTCCGGCATACCGTGCCGAGTCCTTGTCGACCGGTGTGCCGGTACCTGTGACGTACCGGCTCCGCACCGGAATCGGCGGCTTTACGGACCAGGGATTTGCCATCGATGATAAAGACATTCTTCCGTCCCGTCCGCCCTGGTGTCATGTTCTGGCGTCTGCGACGTTCGGAACCGTTGTTTCCGACAGTTCGCTTGGTTTTTCGTATGCGCTGGATTCGCAGCAGAACCGACTGACACCCTGGGAAAACGATGCCGTGCGGGATCAGACCGGTGAGCGGCTTGTTCTGTCCTGTCCGGAAGGAATGTTTGATGTTATCCGTTCGGCTTCCGCGGAATTCCGGCGCGGCTTTGCGGTGTATGAAGCCCTGTGCGGTCGCGTGAGGGTTCGGTGTGAGGTGTTTGTCTCGCCCACACGTATGGCAAAACTCCTGCGGGTGCATCTGGTCAACGAAGCGGAAACACCGTGCATGCTGGCATACCGTTGCCGGATTGTTCTGGGAAGAAATTCCCGGATTTCGCCTCGCCGTACGGTTCGCCACCGGGATATTCTGTATGAAAATCCGCTGAATCCTTATGCGCCGCAGGGCGTATGCTATCTCACCGGTTCCGGCGTATCCGTCCGTTCCGGTGTCATGACAGCGTGTGTGGGAGGAAAAACCACTTCCGATGTTTATTTTGTTCTTGGTTATGAGAAAAACGAACAAAAAGCAAGTGAGGATTCCTATTGCTTCCGTAATTTTTCTTTCTGTGAAGCGGAATATGAGGCGGCGCGGAACCGGGTGGAGCAGGCGCCGTTCGCACGGGCGCGAACGGCGGACCATGAGATGGACTTTCTGTATAACACCTTGCTGACGGCGCAGGTGGAAGACTGCCGCCTGGCGGCAAGATCCGGCTTTTATCAGTGCAGCGGTGCCTATGGATTCCGGGATCAGCTGCAGGACGCCATCGGGATGGTAACGCTGGATGCGTCTCTTTTGCGGCAACAGATTCTGCGTGCGTCCGCCCGGCAGTTCGTGGAAGGCGATGTCATGCACTGGTGGCAGACATCGGAAACCCCGTGTGGGGTCCGCACCCGTTCATCGGATGACCTTTTGTGGCTTCCGTATGCGCTGGCGGAATACGAAACGGTAGCCGGAGACTTTTCCCTGGCGGAAATTCCGGTTCCCTATCTGGAGGCGGAGCCGCTGGCGGAGGGAGAATCGGAGCGTTATGGGGAGGCACGGGTGTCGGAGATGTCCGGTTCGGTGTATGAGCACGGAAAGGCGGCGCTTCGCCACGCCGTGCAGACCGGGCCTCACGGACTGATTCGGTTCGGAAGCGGTGATTGGAACGACGGAATGAACGGATTTCCGGACGGGGAAAGCGTGTTCAGCACGCTGTTTGCCATCCTGGTTCTGGAAAGATACTGTACGGTGGCCGAACGACACCGCGACGGGGAAACTGCTCTGTTCTGCCGCACTTCCGCTGAGGAACTGCGACAGTCCGTGGAAAAAAACGCATGGGACGGTCAATGGTACCTGCGCGGATTTGCCGATGTCCGGACAAAGGTCGGGGCAGAGGGCGAGCCGGCGTGTGAGATCGATCTGCTTCCGCAGGTATTTGCGGTTCTTGCAGGCGGTATGGATCCTGCCCGGACGGAAACGGCACTGGAAGCGGTGCGGGAAAAACTGGTGGATACGGAAAACCGTCTGATCCGGCTGTTTACGCCTCCGTTTGCCGACGACGGTGTTGATCCCGGATATCTGCGCGGATATGTGTGCGGCGTGCGGGAAAACGGCGGACAGTACACGCATGCAGCGGTGTGGTATGTGCGGGCGCTTCTTTCCGCCGGTCGGTACGATGCGGCATATGAGGTCTTGCGGATGCTCAATCCCGTGACGCATTCCCGGACGTATGAGGATGTGAAAAAATATCGGTTGGAACCATATGTTCTGGCGGGTGACGTTTATACCAATCCCGCGCATGCCGGTATGGGCGGATGGAGCTGGTATACCGGTGCTGCGGGCTGGTATTTCAAAACACTGACCGAGGAGATCTTCGGGCTGAAGCGGCGGGGAGCGCGCCTTTATCTTTGTCCGCATCTTCCGTCGGATCTGCCGGAAGTGAGGATGTCGATCCGTGTGGAGGACACGGATATCGAAATCGGTATCCGGCTCGGATTTGCACGATCTCTGACCGTAAACGGAAAAGAAGCTTCGTTCATCCCTCTGGACGGAACGCGGCACGAGGCGGTTCTGACGTATACGGATTCTGTTGCGGAATCCCCGGAAAACTCTTGACAAAAAAGCGGTATTTGTGGTACTATTAAAGTACTTTATAATACCGCTCAATTTTTATCTTGTTTGTAAAGGGGATGCTGACTGATGTTTTCGCTTCTTTCTGGCACGGTCAACCGCATTGGTTTTGAAGGTCTCGGCATTGCGCCGTTTGACGTGAACCGTGTGGCATTCACAATCGGAGATTTTCAGGTGTACTGGTACGGTGTTATCATTGCCTTCGGAATGCTGCTTGCCGTTCTGTTCGGCTGCGCATATTCCAAAAAGGTTGGATTGAAGCCGGACGATATTCTGGACGGCATCCTGTATTGTCTGCTTCCGGCGCTCGTCGGTGCACGTCTGTTCTATGTTGTGTTTGCTCTGGATCATTACCGCACGGCATCCGGTGCGCTGGATTTTGCGGCAATCGTCGATGTCCGTGACGGCGGGCTTGCCATCTACGGCGGCATCATCGTCGGTTTTCTGGTGGGATGGCTGATGTGCCATTTCAAGAGAATTTCGATGCTTGCCATGTTTGATGTAGTTTCCATCGGGTTTATGATCGGGCAGGCAGTCGGGCGTTGGGGCAATTTCATGAATGCCGAAGCGTACGGGTATGAAACCACACTTCCCTGGGGCATGACCATCAATGGCGAAGGTCCGTATCACCCCACATTTCTGTATGAAAGTTTGTGGAATCTTCTTGGAATTGTGCTTCTTCTGCTTCTTGCGAAATTTGACAAAAAACGCAACGGCGAAACGTTTTTGGAGTATTTCATCTGGTATGGTGCGGGAAGAGCCGTTATCGAGGGACTGCGTACAGACAGTCTGTGGGTCTTCAATGCCAAAACGGAAGAAACGCTTGGCTTCAATCTGCGGATTTCGCAGGTAATCGGCATTGTGTTTGCTGTCGTTGGCTTTGTTCTTCTGGTTCTTCTGCGTTGCGGGGTGTTTGATTCCGCGTTGGCTGCTGCGGAAGAACGCCGGAGGGTTGGCAGAGAAAAGGACGCTGCCCGTAAAGCCGGAAAAAGTGCGGATTACAATCCGCTGTTCGGTGAAAAAGAAACCGTTTCTTCGCAGAAAGAGACTGCGGAGGAAGAAAAGCAGGAACCCGCAGCAACGGAAGGAACCCAGGAAGAGCCGGAAGCTTCTCCGGCAAAGGATGAGAGTGCAGATGGCAAAGAAAATTGACGGAAAACTGCTGGCAGAGCAGCTGCGTGAAGAGATCCGGGAAGAAGTCCGGCAGATGACGGAGGCGGGAAACCGCCCGGGGCTGGCGGTGATTCTGGTCGGAAACGATCCCGCGTCCGCCATTTATGTTCGCAATAAAAAGAATGCCTGTGCCGCTGCCGGGATCTATTCCGAGGAATACCTTTTGGCGGAGGATGTCTCCGAAGACGCATTGCTTGCCCTGATCGCTCAACTGAACGGGCGCCCGGACATTCACGGAATCCTTCTTCAGGCACCGGTTCCGCCGCATCTCCATTATACCAGAATTGCGGAGACCATTCTGCCCTCCAAAGATGTGGATGCGTTTCATCCGTACAATGTGGGGCGCATCATGATGGGGAATTACGATTTTGTCCCCTGTACCCCTGCGGGTGTTATGGAACTGATCCGCTCGACCGGCGTGGAGATCCGCGGCAGAAACTGCGTGGTGATCGGACGCAGCAACATTGTGGGAAAACCGCAGGCAATGCTGCTTCTTCAGGCCGACGGAACCGTTACCGTCTGTCATTCCCGTACGCGGGACCTTGCGGAGATTACGCGCCGTGCGGATATTCTGGTATCTGCCGTCGGAAAAGCCGGGTTTGTGACCGGAGATATGGTCAAGCCGGGCGCCGTTGTGATCGATGTAGGGATGAACCGCACGCCGGACGGAAAACTGACCGGCGACGTGGATGCTGCAAGCGTTGAACCGGTTGCCGGTTACCTGACACCGGTGCCCGGAGGGGTCGGACCGATGACCGTGACGATGCTGTTGCGCAATACGGTTACGGCGGCAAAGAAACAAAAAAAATAAACGCCGCGCTTTGCGGCGATTTGCGGGCGTGGCGGAATTGGCAGACGCGCCGGACTTAGGATCCGGTGTCTACGACATGCAGGTTCAACCCCTGTCGCCCGCACCAGACAAGAGAAAACCGAACTTCATCCTGTACCGGACGGAGTTCGGTTTTTTGTTGAACCGTGAAGAATCCGCAGGGGGATTCCGTAAGAATGCCATACCTCATCAAAACACGAGCCAGACGTTTGTATAAAATTCTCATTTTCTTTCAAAGTGCGTTTCCGACCTTGCCTTTTGGAAGAATGTGTGCTATACTAATAATAATCAATCAGTTGGTTTTGACTTTGTCATAACAGAGAAACAACCGGGCAACGGTATGGCAGAAAAGCGGAAATCTCCGTAAAACGCCCGGCGTTCGGTTCGGCTTTCCGTAACGGATATCCTGCTGAGAATCTTCGTCGCTGCGCTGGAAGGCGGATACGTTTTGAAAAACGCAGCGGGAGATTCCGAAACCGGGCGCGGTTCTGTTGAGAAGTCAATCCCAATCCTGAGATCGGAACGGAGGAAAAGACGCGTGAAAAAACGAATTCTCAACATCCTGCTCCTGCTGTGTATGGTGATGTGCCTTGTGCCGGCCGTCATGTTTGCCGGAGGGGAACCGGCAGAAGAAGAGAACGCCGCTCTGCAATTCACCACAAAGCGAATCCTCAGCCCGACAAAGAACACCTCGAAACAGGGAGATTCTTATGCGCCCAACAGCTATATTTATTTTGGTGTGAACGGGGATCCCATCAAATGGCGGGTACTGGATTCCTACAAAACCAGCAACAAAAAGATCTCCGGCATGTTTCTGCTGTCGGAATACCTGCTTGACAGCAATGTGTCGTTTAGAAGTTATGTTTTTTCCGGCAACGATTATCAGGGCAGTGATGCGCAAAGGTGGTGCAGAAACTTTGCGGCAGATCCCGGTGTGTTTTCCGACCCGGAACGGAACGTCATGCGCGGGCTTACAAAAGAGGATAGCGCGGAGAAAAAATTATTTGGTATTTCCTGGGGAAAAAGCAACATAACCGAAGAGGACAAAATGTTTTTTCTGTCTGTCCGTGAGGTGATGGATTATATCGGGAATTATGACAATGCACCGGGCCTTGCGGCAACGGATTCCTTCGGGAATGCGGGCGGCTGGTGGCTTCGTTCTCCTTATGCGGACGGCGAGCTCGCCGCATCCTGGATCACCCCCGAAGGTTTTGTTGATCTGGATACGGTTAGTCAGGGGCACGCGGCGCGCCCTGCTTTCAACCTGAATACGGTCAATCTGTTCTGCATTTCCGCGGCTGCGGGCGGAAAATCTGCTGCGGGTATGGAAAAGGATCTGACCGCGATTCCCGCATATTACGGCAACGAATGGAAGCTGACGCTTTATGACAGCAGCCGCAACGGATTCAACGTTTTGACTTCTGCCGTTTCCGCATCGACCGAAGGCGGAACCGTAAAAATCGAATATACCGGCGCAAAGCCCGGCGCGAATGAATATGTTTCCGCAATCCTTTGTATGAACGGCAGCTCAGACCCTGCCTATTACGGGCGCAGCAGTGCGCCTGTCAGCGAGGAAAGCGGTACGGTGGAGTTCACCATTCCCGCAGGACTTGCGGAAGGCGATTATGTCCTCCGGGTGTTTTCCGAGCAGTATAACGGGGATTACAGAACCGACTATGTCAGCTTTTCCTTCTATGTCCGGCTTACCGTGTCCGACAAGGTCGGCGAGCAGTTTACTCTTACTCCCGGAGGGAAATATTACTTCGACCTGTCTGCCGAGAACCTTCCCGGTACGGTGAACGGCAATCTGCCGGACGGTACCCTGCATTATGTTCCGTTTACTTATGTGGGAGCGGTGAACTCTTATGTTCTGGGCTCTGCTTCTTCCGGTTTGACCGGAAGCTCGGATTTCGCATCCCGGGCAACCGATCCGTCCTGGTCGTACGGGTATACTTATCTCCACAGTATGTTGATTGCAGATAATACGGTCACACAGCGGATCGGCTGGGACCGTCTGGATGAAGCAGGACTCATTTTCGGCAGGGATTATGAAAGCGGCGGTGTTTCGTATACACTGCGTGCCCCGACGGTGGGGAGCAACCGCAGCGGATCTTTTCAATCGGAAAACGAACGCGGAACTCCGCTGAATAACGAGTGGGATTCCATTCTGGATAAAAACAGCAACTATATTAAAAATTGGGCAAAAACAGATTCCTGGGGGCAGGATACGTCCGATCTGCATGCAGGATCTTCCAAGGCGGATTATCGCGCCTATCGCGGATTTATTACGGCACGTCTGTGGCACGATTGCCCGAAGGGCAATAATACGATCGGTTATCGCCCCGTTCTGGAAATCCGGAATGCCGATGCCTTGGGCAGGGACGGACTGAAGGTTATAACGCTCAATCTTGACGGCGGCACATTGGGTGGGGAGGAAACCGTCAATCTTCTGGTGAAAAACGGAGGCAGCTTCTCCGCTCCCGCAAAAGAGGGACTGACCCGACCGGACGGAAAAACCGGCGATTACCTGATGTGGATTGGCAACGACGGAAATCGGTATGCCCCCGGCGAGAGCGTTCCGTCCGGTGTGACTTCCCTGAGCGCACAATGGGAGCCGCATACGCACTGTGTCTGCGGTAGTCAGAGTACGGGCGGCAGCGACTGTCTTTACAGCGGAGGTGTGCATGAGGATGTTTCATGGATGCCTTGGACAGCAACCGATTCGCTTCCGACGGCAGGCGGTTACTATTATCTTACAAATAACGTGGTGCTTCCGGAAGGAACGGTCACCGTCATGGGCAACGTCTATCTGTGCCTCAACGGGAAGACCGTCCGGGGAGCTGGCGACGGAACAAAACTTGATTTCAGTCATGACTTTGCTGTCACGGATTGCTCCGGTACGGGTATTTTCGGAGATCTTTGTGTCCTTGCGGATACAATCGAAATGTGTGGCGGAAGAGTCACCGAAGAATGTGTTTTGAAGATCGACCGCGGCACGTTCGTTGCGTATGATACGTTCCAAAATGCCGGTACGATCCGGATCGGAAGCCAGGCCGAACTGATTACGGTGGGAAGTGTCGGGCTTTCCGGTAAAATTATCAACTACGGCAAGATCCGGACGGGTATCTTTCTCGGAGAGGTGTTGAATGAGGGCTCCGACGACGGCACATACCGGAGCATCGGACTGATCCGGGACGGCACATTCACCGGCAAAGTTACAAACAACGGCATGATCAAAAACGGAGAGTTCCATAATCTTGTGATCAATCAGACCGGGTTTCTGTATGGCGGCAGATTCCGTTCCCGGGTGGATCTTAACGGCGGAACGGTTGTTGACGGAGAGTTTACAGAATTGTCTGAGGTCTGTTTCAACGGCGGATGGGTTTACGGCGGAATTTACTACGGAACGGTGAATTTCGGCAAGGCAACCATCTATGACAGTACATACCGCACGGTGACTTTTGATTCCGACGGCGGCCGTCTGGTTTCCTCGCAGAAGATTCTTCGGGGACAGAAGTCCTTCCGTCCTGCCAACCCGGAAAAAACGGGTCATTCCTTTGACGGCTGGTTCCGGGAAAATTCGGTGTATGGCTTCAACACGCCTGTGACGGACGATGTTACCGTCAAAGCCGCGTGGACGGTAAATCAATATACGATAACAATCCGACCCGGAAACGGAAGTGCGGATATCGTAATCAGACAGGATTACGGCACGGCAGTCTCCGCCCCCGCAAACCCGACGAGAACCGGTTATCTCTTTGCGGGCTGGGATGTTGCATTCCCGACCGAGATGCCTGCGGAGAATCAGACAATTACGGCAAGGTGGACGTTGTGTGACCACAGCGGCAGCACGGCACAGCCCACCTGTACGGCTTCTGCAATCTGTACGGATTGCGCAGGCACTCTTGCAGCGTTGGGGCATGCACCTGAAACGGGATACAGGCACGACGAAACCCATCATTGGATGGAATGTATGCGCTGCACCGCTCAACTGGATTCGGCAGACCACACCGGCGGAACGGCAACCTGTACGGAATCGGCGATTTGTTCGGTATGCCGGACAGCATACGGCGTGCCGGATCCGACCAATCACACCGGTACTGCCGATTGGACGCGAACTTTGACCACGCATGAGAAAAGGTGGAGTTGCTGTGAGGAGATTTTCACCGCTCCCGAGCCCCACAGATGGGAGAATGGCATTTGTCCGGATTGCGGCTATGGCTGTTCTCATGAGGGAGGAACGGCGACCTGTTGCGAAAAGGCGGTTTGTACAATCTGTCGCAATGCGTATGGAGAACCTGACGGCACAAATCATGCCGGAGGAACGGAGATCCGGAACGCAAGATTGCAGAACTGCACGGAAAACGGTTATACGGGAGATCTTTGCTGCAAGGGCTGTGGCGAAAAACTTTCTTCCGGTACGGTCATCAACGCAGACGGACACAAGGGTGGTACGGCAACCTGTACCGGGAAAGCGGTGTGTGAGGTCTGTCATGAGAGATACGGCGAGCCGGACGGGAACAATCACACCGGGCTTGAGCCGGTAAGCGCAGTACCCGCCACGGCGGCAAGTACGGGGATTCTGCAACATTGGCGTTGCACCGATTGCGGAAAACTTTTTGCCGATGCGGATGGGAAAACCGAAATCTTGCCGGAGGATACCGTTGTGAAGAAGCTTGCACCCTCCATCATCGAGGGGAGAAACGGCATCTGGGGCAAGGGCAGCGAAAACGGACTGATTTTCGGTTCCGATGCGGCATATGCCGATTTTGTTGCGGTTCTCGTGGACGGAGACGAGGTTTCTTCCGCCGATTATACCTTGCGTGAGGATCGTGTATCGGTTGAACTGAAGGCAGGTTATCTTGCCACGCTTACGGAAGGCAGGCATGCGCTCACACTCCGTTCGGCAAGCGGGGATGCGACGACATCCTTCACGGTTGCGGCGGGGACCGTTTCTCCTCCCACAACGGCGGCGGATGCGGGATTCTGGAGCATTCTTGCCGTTGGTTCGCTTCTCTTCGGCATCGCCGGTTTTGCGATTGCTTTCCGCAGAAGAAAAACGGCGTAGCCCGATCCGAAACAGAAAGGCGAGGAGATTCTCCTCGCCTTTTTCTTTGCGGTGTTCACCTGGTTAAAGTCTGCTTTTGTAACAAAGTTTTTGCCAATTTCAGCGGATACCTTGGCATCCACCTCGTCCGTATAATCCTCACCAAGTATGTTTTTTAACCACTCCAACATTTGCTTTATCTCCTTATGGTAATTCGTTGCTTTCCTTGTTATCCGGCAAGTCCCGGTAATGCAACGCCCCGCCTTGTATTCCGCTGGGGCAAGCGGTATTTTTGTATGAAAAAAGCACCGTGTATTTTCTGCACGATGCTTTTAACAACCGTTATGGAATTTTACAGCGTAAGCAATTTTCTAAAAAACTCTTGCTTTTCGTTGAGTTCAAAAACCCACTCGCCCTCAAGTTCAATGCTTTGCGGCTGGATGTTTCTAAAATGAAACACCTCAAAAGATCCGTTTTTGCACTGAATATCTGCGGATAAATCAAAACCATCAATGTTTTTAATAAAAGCAACATCAACGGGGCGTGTAAATTCCGGGGTTCCGCACAAGGCAAGGGCGGCGTGGATGCTCTTTACACCAAAGCTGCCAACCGTCTGTACCGGTGTTGTGCGCTCATAAATTTTGATAACCGGCGTGCAGTTTGCAAGCAGTACACGGCGCCCGGAAATAATATAAAACAGCTCACCGCGCTCACACGGCAGCGTTAATACCAATCTTTCCATACATTACGCCTCCTCATCCTCGTCATCTTCATATCTGCCGCACTTTTCGCATATCTGCTGTGCTGCATCCTAATCATCAATTTTATCGCCCTCAAGTAAAATGTCATTGGTGGCAATATTGCAGAGTTCCCAGCAGTACCCCTCCTCAATTTCCTTGTTAAGCAATGGGCAAAAAATCTTTTTACTTACTATTTCCGGCATATTTCATAATCTCCTCATAGAGTATTTTACCGCCCTCATCAAGATAGCCAACCGAGGTGAGCAAACCGTCATTGTCAAGTACGGCGTAGCCCTTACTTGAATAAAAGACGTATTGTGTGCCTTTTCGTTGCTTTAATGCAAATACGGCTTTATCAACAAATTTTTGTGCGGTTTCTAATGTAATATCACGCTTTTCCATATCATCAAAGGCGTGTTCGTTTACATTAACAATGCTCCTGCCCTTTGGAGCGTTTGTAACCGTTCCGGTAGCTTTTATACCGCCTGTGGAGCGTAAGTCCTTAACAGCATTATTTGCGTTATAAAATCCTCTGTTGCTGTTTGGGTTGTTGTTTTTATATCGGTAATACCCCGTAAGGTCATCATATGCTGTGGGGTTATCGTATTTAAGCGTTTGGAAATTCTCAAAGGTCTTGGGTGCATCAGTTACCCAAACGGCTTTTATAATCCTCAAACTGCGACTTGTCGGCACTTTCACTGTACCCTATTTTTCGTAATTTGTCAACGGTACCGGAGCCATAAGCGGCATCCTGCATAGCTTTCCACTCATTGTATGTGGTATCTTTCGGCCGCTTGTAACGCTCACCGGTTTTGGCATCCCGTGCGTACCGTTCGCCCACGCCGTCCATATCGTCAAAATAAGGGGCGGTGCAGCAACGGCACCAGGGGTGGAATGGCGGGACGGTCGAGCTTGGGCGGTAATCGCTCATTTTGAACACCTTGCCATTCATATCACCGCAGATGTTGCAGGTCTTTGTGTCAAGTGTGCCGATAATGCGGTATTTTTCAACGCCCAGCTCGTTAAAACAATCTTTGGGGGCTGCACTTGAAAAATAGGCGCTTTCGGTCATTACCACACGGCCGGCATTTTGCTTTGAAACATTAAACCGTTTGGATATTGCCGCAATATCCTTGTCGGGTGCCTCACCTGTGGCAAGCATACGGGTAAGCTCTTGGTTTACGGTTTCAACCAGTTTGGTTTTATCCGTCCAGCAGCGTGCCGTAAAGGTTTGGTTGTCAACGGTCCAGGGGTGGGAAAGCACCTTTTGCACCGTACCGGAGTTAAGGGCTTGCAAAGTCCAACCCACGCCCAAACCACGCTGTACCTCAAAAGCAGTGTGGTAATAGCTTTGTGTATATGACAGTTCCGAGGCATCGGTTGTGGCTTTTACTCTTGCCTGTGTCAATGCCTCGGCCTGCCGTCTTAACTGTATTTTAAGGCTTTCAAGGCGGGATATATGCACCCGTGCGGAGGCGTTTTCAAGTTGCACCCCGCGAGATTTACTGTTTGTTTTTATTGCCTTGCTCTGAAAGTGTCTTCAGGCATCCCTTATCCTTGTGAGGAAAGCATGATCGTTCACTGTTTCCGAAAACCGGGAATCGTGACAGGAACGGGTGCGCCTGTTTTTGCTTTATGAAATTTCAAAATGTATTGCTGCGTTACAAAACGTATTGACAAAAGAGGATGTGTGGATTATAATCATCTTGTAACGATGGGTTTGTGTGGAGGAAGCAGGCATGGATGAACATATGAAAGAAATCCTTGCGAAAAACATGACGGATAATTTGCCGACTTTAAGAACAAAACTCGGCGTATCGCAGGAAAAGATTGCAGAAATGGTCGGGGTCAGCCGCAGCACCATCGCGTGCATTGAGAATCATAAACGACCGATGCCCTGGAACCTTTTTCTTTCGTTGCTGATGATTTTTACCAAGAATAAAGAGACAGACAGGCTGCTGAACGTGATGGAAATCTATACCGATGAACTGAACGATTACGTCAAGAACCGGGTGGGGGAGAGAGAAGCGTGTCCGGAGAATCCGCAGACGGCTTTCCGGTAAAGGATTGGCCGGAGTGCGATTCAGCGGGCATTTCTCTGGCTGCTCCGATTGCAGAGCAGAAAACAGGTTTTTCTTTTCTTCTTTTTTCATATTTTGAATTTTATTCTCATAAATATCTTTTTCGTTCTTTGTTATATCGATAAGTACCACATCGATATGTGAAATCGACAATTCCGCTTTTCAGAATAATGTTGTATACTATAAATGAAAGAAATGGAGTGGTGCGCCTGCGTGAGTGTCTGCGCAGTTCCCGGCAGATCTTCGGTGTCCGGAAGGAAAACGGCGGAGGGGATCCGATGCTGCGGTAATTTCTTTCTTGAAGCCGGAGTGTTTTCGGCGGCGGAATCGTGTAAACGGTGAATTTCCGTCTTTTCAAAAAAACAGATCAAAAACAGAAAGTATGGAATGATATCAAGGAGGCCTCTATGGAAATCAAAGAAAGACAAATCGTTGACAGCGTGGAAGCACTTGAAGCGGCTCTTGTCCGTGTCCGGGCTGCACAGAAACAGTTCGCGACGTATACGCAGGAGCAGGTGGACAGAATTTTCAAAGCTGCCGCCATTGCCGCAAACCAGGCACGTATTCCGCTTGCCAAAATGGCAGTGGAAGAGACCGGGATGGGAGTTGTTGAAGACAAGGTTATCAAAAACAACTACGCCGCCGAGTATATTTACAACGCCTACAAGAACACAAAGACCTGCGGTGTTCTGGAGGAGGACAAGGCATATGGCGTTAAGAAAATAGCGGAGCCGATCGGTGTGATTGCTGCCGTAATCCCGACAACCAATCCGACGTCAACCGCAATCTTCAAAACGCTGATTGCTCTCAAGACGCGTAATGCGATTATCATCAGTCCTCATCCGAGAGCGAAAAAATCCACCATTGCTGCCGCGAAGGTTGTTCTGGATGCCGCTGTCCGTGCGGGTGCGCCCGAAGGCATCATTGACTGGATCGACGTTCCGTCTCTCGACCGGACCAATCTGATTATGAAAGAGGCGGACATCATTCTGGCAACCGGCGGTCCCGGCATGGTCAAGGCCGCTTATTCCTCCGGCAAGCCAGCGCTCGGCGTCGGTGCGGGGAATACGCCTGCCATCCTTGACGAAAGTGCCGATATTGTTCTTGCCGTTAACTCGATTATTCATTCCAAGACCTTCGACAACGGTATGATCTGTGCTTCCGAGCAGTCGGTCATTGTTCACAAAAACATTTACGATGCGGTCAAAACCGAATTTGCCAACCGGGGCTGCTATTTCCTGAACCCCGAAGAAACAGAGAAGGTTCGCAAGACGATTCTGATCAACGGTGCTCTGAACGCAAAGATCGTCGGGCAGAAGGCGGCGACCATCGCGGGACTTGCCGGCGTGAAGGTTCCGGAAGGTACCAAAATTCTGATCGGCGAGGTGGAGAGCGTTGAACTTTCCGAAGAATTTGCTCATGAGAAGCTCTCTCCTGTTCTTGCTATGTACAAGGCGGAGGATATTCAGGATGCCTTTGCGAAAGCCGAGCATCTGATTGCAGACGGCGGCTACGGTCATACTTCTTCTATTTATCTCAATGTTGCGACTGAGCAGGCAAAACTCGATGAATTCTCTGCGCGGATGAAGACCTGCCGGATTCTTGTCAATACGCCTTCCTCGCAGGGCGGTATCGGCGACCTGTATAACTTCAAACTTCCCCCTTCGCTCACGCTTGGCTGCGGCTCGTGGGGCGGCAACAGCGTTTCGGAAAACGTCGGTGTCAAACATCTTATCAATATCAAAACCGTGGCTGAGAGGAGAGAAAATATGCTTTGGTTCCGTGCTCCCGAAAAGGTTTATATCAAAAAAGGATGCCTGCCGGTTGCTCTCGATGAACTTAAAACCGTAATGAACAAAAAAAGAGCGTTTATTGTGACCGACTCGTTCCTCTACAACAACGGCTATACAAAGCCGATTGAAGACAAGTTGGATGAGATGGGAATTGTTCACCAGACGTTCTTTGATGTTGCGCCCGATCCTACGCTTGCGTGTGCAAAAGCCGGCGCGGAATTGATGCGTTCCTTCAAGCCCGACACGATCCTTGCTCTCGGCGGCGGTTCCGCCATGGATGCGGGCAAGATCATGTGGGTGATGTACGAGCATCCCGATGTCGATTTCATGGACATGGCGATGCGCTTTATCGATATCCGTAAGAGAGTTTATACGTTCCCGAAAATGGGTGAAAAAGCGTACTTCATCGCAATTCCGACTTCTGCCGGTACCGGTTCTGAGGTTACGCCGTTTGCGGTCATCACCGATCAGGACAGCGGCATCAAGTATCCGCTTGCCGATTATGAACTTCTCCCCAATATGGCAATCATTGATACGGACTTCCATATGACGGCTCCGCGTGGGCTGACTGCCGCGTCGGGGATCGATGCCGTATCCCATGCGCTGGAGGCATATGCCTCTGTCATGGCAACCGATTATACCGACGGACTTGCCAAGCAGGCGCTTCAGACCATCTTCAAATATCTGCCGAGGGCTTACGAAAACGGTCAGGTTGATGTGGAAGCCCGTGAAAAAATGGCAAATGCCGCTACCATGGCGGGTATGGCGTTCGCCAATGCATTTCTCGGTGTCTGCCATTCGATGGCGCATAAACTCGGTGCTTTCCATCACATTCCTCACGGCGTGGCAAATGCGCTGATGCTGGAAGAGGTGCTGCGGTTCAATGCTGCCGAGGCACCGGTCAAGATGGGAACCTTCTCGCAGTACGACCATCCACACACGTTGGAAAGATATGCCGAGATTGCCGATGCACTCGGACTGGGCGGCGAGAACGACACCGAAAAGCTGGAAAATCTGATCAAAGCCGTAAACGACCTGAAAGCAAAGGTTGGTATCAAATCTACGATTCGGGATTATGTCCCCGACGAAGCCGACTTCCTGAACCGTCTGGATGCCATGACCGAGCAGGCGTTTGACGATCAGTGCACGGGTGCGAACCCGAGATATCCGCTGATGAGCGAGATCAAACAGATGTATCTCAACGCTTATTACGGCAGACATTTCACCGAACCGGAAATGCCGAGCGCCGTGGATTTTGCCGTTGCGGATGATGTTCATAATTTCAAGCAGGCATATCGTCGTTCCAGAAACGGCATGAATAAGGCGTGAGAAGAGGAGGAAAGCGACATGAAGCTTGACAGAATTATCGCGGTAAGAAATCATAAGACCGTATATCGTGACGGTGAACTCTGTATGAAAGTTTTTGATTCCGCTTATTCCAAAGCCGACGTTCTCAACGAAGCTCTGAATCAGGCAAGAGTGGAAGAGACCGGGCTCTGCATTCCGAAGATTCACGAGGTAACCGTGATTGACGGCAAGTGGACGATTGTTACGGATTATATCAAAGGAAAAACGCTGGCGCAGCTGATGCAGGAGAATCCCGAAAAGAAGGATGAATATCTGGAGCTGTTTGTTAATCTTCAGATGGAAGTTCAGGATAAAACCTGTCCTCTTCTGATGAAGCTGAAAGATAAAATGAACCGCAAAATTTCACAGACGGATTTTGATGCTACGACGCGCTATGAACTTTACACCCGTCTGGACGCGATGCCCAAGCACAACAAACTGTGCCACGGCGACTTCAACCCGTCCAACATCATTTTGACCGAGGACGGAACCCCGTATATTCTCGACTGGTCGCACGCGACGCAGGGGAATGCTTCTGCCGATGTGGCAAGGACATATCTCCTTTTCTGGCTGAACGGAGATATTGACGGCGCGGAAAAATATCTGGATCTCTTCTGTTCCAAGAGCCATACGGAAAAACAGTATGTTCAGAAGTGGATGCCGATCGTGGCTGCTTCCCAGACCGTCAAGGGCAATGAAAAAGAACGAGAGTTCCTCCATTCCTGGGTAAACGTTGTTGATTACGAATAAAGAGAGGGTACAGAAATGAAAGTAACGGTTTGCATCGGTTCTTCCTGCCATATCAAGGGCTCGCGCCAGGTCGTGGAGGGACTTCAGTATCATATCAACGAAGCGGGGCTCGGCGATAAGGTTGAGCTCGGCGGAACCTTCTGTATGAATAAATGCCAGCTTGGTGTCTGTGTGACCGTGGACGACCGGTTTTATTCGGTAACACCGGAGACGGTCAAGGATTTCTTTGAGAAAGAGATTAAAGCGAGAGTGTGAAGATGGTATTCATCGAGGTATGTGTCGGCAGTTCCTGTCACCTCAAAGGTGCTCCCCGGATTGTGGAACTGTTGCAGGAAAAGATCAAAAAGAACAACCTTGAGGATGAAATT
Organism: uncultured Eubacteriales bacterium; assembly: GCA_934438175.1. Lineage (GTDB taxonomy): Bacteria > Bacillota > Clostridia > Oscillospirales > UBA644 > CAKSBH01. The sequence goes on from CAKSBH010000001.1 coordinate 73,584, forward strand.
GTATTGACCGGAGCGTTTTGCTCCGGTCGGTGCAACCGCATCGGTGTGACGGTAACCGTCGGGGACAACGTCTATACCGGTATCACCCCCGAGGGTTTCGGGGAGTTCTGGGAGAACACGATTTTGCCCACTGTTGAAAAGGCGAAGGAGGAATAACCGTGTCGGAATGCTTGACACTGAAAAAATCCAACTGCAAAAACTGCTATAAATGCATTCGGCATTGTCCCGTGAAATCCATCCGTTTTTCGGGGAATCAGGCCCATATCATCGGCAACGAATGCATTCTTTGCGGCCAGTGCTTTGTTGTCTGCCCGCAAAACGCAAAGCAGATCGTGGATGAGACCGAGAATGTCAAGGTGCTGATTCAATCCGGCGCACCGGTCTATGCCAGCGTTGCGCCGTCCTTTGTCGCCAATTATCAGGGAATCGGGATCGGCGGTCTGGAAAAGGCGCTGAAAAAACTCGGGTTTGCCGGGGCAGGGGAAACGGCACTGGGTGCCACCATCGTAAAGAACGAATACGAAAAGATGCTTGCCGATGAGGAGCGGGATGTGGTGATTTCTTCCTGCTGTCATTCGGTCAATCTTCTGATTCAGAAATATTATCCGTCCCTGCTTCCCTGTCTTGCGGATATCATGTCTCCCATGCAGGCGCATTGTTCGGAAATCAAGAAGAAGAATCCGGACGCTAAAACGGTTTTTATCGGTCCCTGCGTTTCCAAGAAGGATGAGGCACAGCATTATGAGGGAATCGTGGATGCTGTTCTGACCTTTGAGGAATTGACCGAGTGGCTGAAGGCGGAACATATCGCGCTGGAGCCGGATACGGATCAGAACGAGAAGAGCCGCGCCCGTTTTTTCCCGACGGCAGGCGGAATTCTGAAGACGATGGCGCAGAATGCTCCGGGATACACATATCTGGCGATCGACGGCGTGGAAAATTGTATTGCCGCTCTCAAGGAAATCGAGAATGGAAACATTCATAAGTGCTTTATTGAAATGTCGGCGTGTGTCGGAAGCTGCGTCGGCGGTCCGGTCATGGAAAAATATCATCGTTCGCCGGTGATTGATTACCAGTTGGTGGCAAATTATGCCGGGAAAGAGGATTTTGAGGTTGAACAGCCCGATTCGATTGACCTGAGAAAGCGTTTCGAGCCGATTGAGCATCGGTACGGGATGCCTTCCGAAGACGAAATCAAAGAGATTCTGAAACGAATGGGCAAGAACCGTCCGGAGGACGAACTCAACTGCGGTTCCTGCGGGTACAACACCTGCCGAGAAAAGGCGATTGCCATCTATCAGGGAAAAGCGGAAATCTCCATGTGTCTGCCGTATCTCAAAGAAAAAGCCGAAAGTTTTTCGGACTGTATCGTTTCCAACACGCCCAATGCCCTTATTGTGGTCAATGAGGCGCTGGAGGTTCAGCAGATCAACCCGGCGGCACGCAAGATTCTGAACATACGGTATGCTTCCGATGTGTTGGGAGAGCAGGTCGTCCGGATTCTCGATCCCAAGCCGTTTGTGGAAGTTCTTGAAAGCAAGTATGGCATCCGCAACCGCAAAACCTATCTTGCGGAATACAGCCGGTTTGTTGAGCAGACAATCATCTATGATACGAATTATCACATGCTTCTGTGTATCATGAGAGATGTCACCGAGCAGGAGACCGAGCGGGAAAAGCGTGAAAAACAGCGCAATCAGACGGTTGAGACCGCCGATAAAGTGGTGGATAAGCAAATGCGGATCGTGCAGGAAATTGCATCTCTGCTTGGCGAGACTGCCGCCGAAACAAAAATTGCTCTGACGAAACTGAAAGAGAGTATTTCCGATGAATGACCTCTGTGCCGAAATCGGCTATCGAAGCATCAATCACATCGGAGAGCAGCTCTGCGGTGACCATGTTGATGTTGTGGAACAAGGCGATGATTCCACCGTTATCGTGCTTGCCGACGGGCTGGGAAGCGGTGTGAAAGCCAGCATTCTTTCGACTCTGACAAGTAAGATCATTTCAACCATGATGGCGGAGGGCCTTTCGCTTTCTGACTGTGTGGAGACCATTGCGCAAACGCTTCCGATCTGCTCGGTAAGAGGGGTCGCCTATTCGACCTTTACCATTATGCACCTGGTCGAAAACCGGGAGATGGAATTGATTCAGTATGACAATCCGCTGTCGATTCTGCTTCGGGACGGAAAAAATTACAATTATCCGAAAACAGAAACGAATATCGGCGGAAAGAAGATCTATCATTCCGTAATCAAGTTGCAGGAGGATGACATCTTTATTGCCATGAGCGACGGTTGTCCGCATGCCGGAATCGGACTTGCGTACAACTTCGGCTGGAAGAGGGAAGATATCATCGGCTATATGGAGGCATCGAGTGCCGGCGGCTTCAGCGCAAAAACGTTGGCAACCATCCTCATTGACGAGGTGAACCGGCTGTACGGAAACAAACCGGGTGACGATGCGACCGCCTGCGTTGTGAAGATCCGCAAGCGGGTACCGATGAACCTGTTGTTCGGTCCACCCCGCGATCGGGATGACTGCAACCGCATGATGGCTCTTTTCTTTTCCAAGGAGGGCAAACACATTGTCTGCGGAGGGACAACGGCTTCCATCGCGGCGAAATATCTCGGAAAAAAAGTGGAAGCGGGTTTGAACTATGTTCATTCGGACGTTCCGCCGATTGCGAGAATCGAGGGTGTGGATCTGGTTACGGAGGGTGTTATCACGGTCAATCGCGTTGTGGAATATGCACACGATGTGTTGGGTGAAAACAAACTTTATGAAAAATGGAGTTTCGGACAGGACGGCGCATCGCTCATTTGCCGGATGCTGTTTGAGGAAGCGACGGATATCAATTTTTATGTGGGGCGTGCGGTCAATCCCGCGCATCAGAATCCGGATCTTCCGATTAACTTCAACATTAAGATGAATCTTGTGGAAGATCTGTCGAAATGTCTGAAGCAAATGGGAAAGCGCATTAAAGTCAGTTATTTCTGATGGGAGTTATTTATGAGAAAATTTGATACAAGGGTGCAGTATATAAAGTATAAAGTTTTGCGTGAGGTAGCAAAGCAGGCTTGGGCGGATACCCTGCAGGAAAATCTGCTGGATATCCCGAAAATCATCGTCCCGGGCAAAGTGCCGACGATGCGTTGCTGTGTCTATAAGGAGAGAGCCATTCTTGCCGACCGGGTAAAACTTGCCATGGGCGGCAATAAGCAGAATCCGAACGTCATTGAGGTGATTGACATTGCCTGCGATGAATGCCCGATGGGTGGGTATGAGGTTACGAATGCCTGCCGCGGATGCCTTGCGCACCGTTGCGAAGATGTCTGTAAGTTCGGAGCGATTACTTTTGGTGAGAATCATGTTGCTCATATTGACAAAAGCAAGTGCAAGGAATGCGGCGCATGTTCCCGGGTCTGCCCGTATAGTGCGATTCACAACTACAAACGGCCCTGTGAGACTGCCTGCAAAATCAAAGCCATTTCGATGGGCGATGAGAAACAGGCGTGCATCAACAACGATAAGTGTATCTCCTGCGGTGCCTGTGTCTACGCCTGTCCGTTCGGCGCAATCAGCGATAAATCTTATATTCTGAATGTGATTGACATGCTCAAAGGAAGTCACGGCAATCAGAATTATAAGATTTATGCAATCGTTGCCCCGTCGATTTCCAGCCAGTTTACGTATGCGAAACTCGGTCAGGTCATTACGGGACTTCGCAAACTCGGATTTCATACGGTTATTGAGGCAGCGCTCGGTGCCGATATGGTTGCTCAGGCAGAATCCAGGGAACTTGCCGAAAAAGGATTTCTGACAAGTTCCTGTTGCCCTGCGTTTGTCGACTATATTGAGAAAAACTTTCCGGATCTTCTGCCGTTTGTTTCGCACAATCTTTCTCCGATGGCAACCATTGCAAAATACATAAAGGAGCATGAGAAGGATTGCAAAATTGTGTTCATCGGTCCCTGCACGGCAAAGAAGGCGGAAGTTCAGAAGGAGAGTGTCAAGCCGTACGTCGATGCGGTTCTGACGTTTGAGGAACTGCAGGCACTCTTTGACAGCCGCGAAATCGACATAATGACCCTGCAGGAGGGGGTTCTTGACAACGCCTCCTATTTCGGACGTATTTTCGCACGCAGCGGTGGTCTGTCCGATGCGGTTGCCGAAGGAATCAAGGAACAGAATCTCGAATTTGTTTTGAAGCCCTGTGTGTGTGACGGAATCGAACAGTGCCGTGTTGCCCTGCTGCAGAAAAAGGCGGGGAAACTTCAGGCGAACTTCATTGAAGGAATGGCGTGCACCGGCGGATGTATCGGCGGCGCTGGTTGTCTCACGCATGTGGAAAAAAGCAAGGACGAGGTCGACAAGTATGGAAGGGAAGCGTTTGAGAAGACCATTGCAGACGCCGTTTCCGTGTTGAAATAGTCAGAGAAAAATCAGTGACAATACATTGAGAGAATACGCAGAAAAAAACGGATTATAACGTCCGGTCCCTGGATGAAATTCTTTCGGAAATCTTATGCCCCGGAACTTCTGTTTTGAGAAATACCGCTCGCGGATTGTGGTTTTTCTGCAGAAACCGGGGCAATGAACTTGAAAAAACGGTAGAAATATGGTATAATCAAACATCCGTTCCGGTGGTTTTGTCAGAACGGGTGATCCGTTTCAGGATGTTCTGTTGTTTTCAGGAAATCACAAACGGCGATTTTTGGTTTTTATCCGGAGTCGACCGGGTGAAAGATACGGGGGACAGGAAGGAGAACGAATGAGTACTCAGCCCGAGAATACGGTTTTTCCGTTGAATTCCATTGTTTGCGGAGATGCCGTTCAGGTTATGCGTCGGATGCCGGAGAATTCCATTGATCTGGTGGTTACATCGCCTCCTTATGACGATCTGAGAAAATATCACGGCTTTCAGGTCGATCTGCACGAAGTAGGCGTGGAATTGTTTCGGATTCTGAAGCCGGGCGGCGTTGTTGCCATGGTGATTCAGGATTCCACAAAAAATTTTGCGAAATCGCTGACTTCATTCCGGACAATCGTCGATTGGTGTGATGAGGTCGGGTTCAAGCTGTTTGAAACCTGTATTTATCATAAGAACGGAACGGAGGGCGCCTGGTGGAAACAGCGTTTCCGTGTCGATCATGAGTATATGCCGATTTTTTTCAAGGGAGAAAAGCCGCAATATTTTGATAAAGAGGGATTGAAGATTCCGTCAAAGCACGGCGGCAAAATCATGACCGGAAGCGGAAACCGGAGATCGGACGGCACGACAACGCACACGGTTACCCGGGAGATTAATGCGATGAAGTGCCGCGGAACCGTATGGGATTATATGATGGCAGGGGATAAGAATCCTCTGAAGAGAAAGCATCCTGCGGTGTTTCCCGATAAAATTCCGTATGATTTCATTCAATGCTTCTGCCCCGAAAACGGAGTTGTGCTGGATCCGTTTGTAGGAAGCGGATCGACGGCGGTGATGGCAAAGAAGTTGGGCAGAAACTTTATCGGAATTGATATTTCGGAGGAATATTGCGAACTTTCAAGACAACGACTTGCGGAGGAATGACGGATGTCACGGATTCAGGATTTGCTGAAAAATGAACATGACCGGAAACTGGATTATGACGATTTGCTGAAACGCTTTCCCTGGATTAATGAGAAAGCCCGGTATTGCGTTCTGAGCCCGGACAGCGACGGGTTTCTGTGCGGATTGTTTATGGCAAAATACCGGGATTGGAAAGTCGTCGGTTTTTATGATGACAAACTGGCGGTTGTGAATCCGCAATATCTTGACCGGGATCCTGTATTTTTAGATGGAGAGATCTTCCGAAAAGAAATCAAAAGCATGGGGCATCATATGCTTCGGCTGAATAAGAATAAGGATGTGGATTTTTCCGGCTTCTCAAACTGTATTCAACCGAATCTTCTCAGAAATTATGACGGAAAACACGATTTCCGGCTGAAATATCCTTTGGCAACCATTCATATGCTTGTCAGCATTCTTGCTTATGCGGATTATAAGGATGGGGTTTGTGAAATAAAATTTACCGATTCGGCGATTCCGCCGCTGTTCTTTACGGACGGAGTTTTCAATGTGTTGTTTTCGTACCCCGAAAATGTGCTGAACTGGCTGTCGTATCTCAGGGTTCATGAAGATTGGAATCCGTTGAAACCGATTTTTGAAAGTGAATCGGACTCTGTTTTCTCAACCATGAAGCGGATGGACGATTTTTTTCGGAAAAGAGACGAGATATCGGCTGGAAAAGAACGGGGAGACCGTCTGAAGATTTCTTCCAAGAACGGGGAACCGTACAACCTTGAGCAGGTGGGTGATCTTGTTTCAATCCATTCCGGCGCGGTGTCCAGAGCCCGGCGTTTTCTGGAGATGATCGGGGAAAGGATTGCGTGCCCGTATGACGATTCGGATTGGATCTGCTGGGAAAATCTGAAATATTTCAAATTTACGAAGGACGATTTCAGGAAACGAAACTGGACTCTGACAAACGAAAATTTTGACAAGCTGATGGAATTGAACCCGTTGTCCTGGGCAATGACGTCCTTGGATAAGATTGAGTTTACCCTGGAACAACCGTCAGAGTTCCGGAATTAAGGAAAAAGTTCTGTTCCCGAACAATACGGGATAAAAAAGAGGAAAAGAACTCAAAAAGCACTTCCGAAGAAGTGCTTTTTCTTTATGGATGATCTGTTTCCGAAAAAGGATTATCCTGTTGCGGATAAACGATCAGATCATCATTTTTGAGTGCGAATACGGGATAGGGGCTTTCTTTTTGCAGCTTTTCAAAGATTTTTCTTCGCGTTTCATCATAATGGCAAACCAGAATTCCCGGAAAAAGTCCAAGCCCGGAAAAATCCGTGAGTCCCGGCAGGTTTTCGTCAAATGCCTGTACATGGCGGATGTTCTGTGAAACAAGATGAGCCCCGGCACTGGCTCCGATATAGGTAACACCGCTTTGCACCAGGCGGAGAATCTCCTTGTCAAATCCGGTTCTGCGCAAATCGTCCATCATGCAGAAGGTATTGCCGCCTCCGATATACAGAACGTCTGTTTCTTTGCCGAAAAAGGGTTCCGGTTCATAACGGTTGAAGATGGAAATATTCTGTTCGGAAAATCCGAGTTCCATGGCACGGTGCAGATAGGTGCCGTTTTTGAGCCGACGTGGCAGTGCCTTCTCGTTGGGAATAAACAGCAGACGGCAGTCTTCAATCGGTTTCGGCAGATGCTGTAACATGGCAGTGTGAAGCGGTTCTGTGGAAAAATCGCAGGAAGAAAGTAAAAGCATGAAAATCGTCTCCTTTTGCAGAAAATATAGCATAATCGGGGCGGTTTGTCAATCGGAAGCGTGTTTGGTAGCCGGATTTTTCAGAAAAATCGGTTTTTCCTCTTGACAAACGGATGGGATACGTGTAAAATAAATGCAGAAAAAAGAGGAGGTTGAGGATCCATGAGCAGAACGTGCTGTGAAAAACAGATTCGTGGTTCCCGGTCTCTTTGCGCCCTGAATGCCGGTTTTTACGCCAAGGCAATGCGCTTTTTTGCGTATTGCTTTTTTTATTACTTTTGCGGTGTGATGTGTCACCCGAAAAGGATGCAGGCAGCGGCATAAGCAAGGCCAGCCCGTCGCTCGTCAAGCGGTTTCCTTTTTCGGGGAAGCCGCTTTTTCGTTTTTGCGGCAAGAATACAGTTGAGGTGAGAGAAATGGATGAATTGAAGAAAAACCGGGAGCAGTTGGAGGAACTGGATTCCCGGATGGCAGAACTTTTTGAAGAACGGATGAAGGTCTGCGAAGCCGTTGCAAACTATAAAAAAGAAAATGCTCTGCCGGTGCTGGATGAGGATCGTGAGCGGATTCTGCTGGAGAAAAACGCCGCCCGTGTTTCGGATCCCGGAATCCGGGAGCATTATATCCCATTCTTCCGGCAGGTTTTGCGGGAATCCCGGAGTTGCCAGTTCCGTATTCTTTCCGGACGGCGCGTTGCTTATTGCGGAACCGAGGGTGCCTTCGGTTGTCTGGCTGCCAAAAAGCAGTTTCCCGAGGGAACACCGGTCGGATTTCCGGATTTTTCATCGGCATATGCCGCCGTGGAGCAGGGGGATTGCGACAGCGCCGTTCTGCCGATCGAAAACAGTCTGGCGGGTGATGTGGGAACGGTGATGGATCTGATGTTTTCCGGTACGCTTTATGTCAACAATGTGGTGGAACTGGATGTGGTGCAGAATCTGGTGGGACTTCCGGGTACAAGCCGGGAGGAGATCCGGACCGTCGTCAGCCATCCGCAGGCATTGGAACAGTGCGGTGATTATATCCGGTCGCATTCGCTTCAGACCGTTTCCTATTCCAACACGGCGCTTGCGGCACAGTATGTCAAAGAACGGGGCGATCATACGATGGCTGCCATCGCATCCGAAGAAACGGCTCGGATTTTCGGGCTGGAGATTCTGGAGCGCGGCATCAATACGTCTCTGGTCAATACCACGCGGTTTGCCGTTCTGTCGCGTTCTCTGCGGCTGCCGGATGCTGCGACAAGAAATGAAAACGAACACTTCATCCTGTTGTTTACCACACGCAACGAGGCGGGTGCTCTGGCGCAACCGCTCAACATCATCGGCGCACACAACTTTAACATGCGCAATCTGCGCAGTCGTCCGATGAAAGGGCTGCTTTGGAATTATTATTTCTTTGTGGAGGCCGAGGGCAACATCGCCTCCTCAAACGGGCAGGACATGCTGGCGGAACTTTCCGCCGTCTGTGCCCGGCTGAAATTGGCGGGCACCTATCGTTAAAGGAGAAACATATGATTTTATCGGTTTCAACCCCGTCCGGCGGGTATGATATCCGCCTGCAGCGCGGGTCTCTGACCGAGGCGGGAAAGACCTTTTCCGCGCATCGGAAAGCGTTGATTGTGACGGATGACGGCGTCCCTGTCCGGTATGCCGAAGCGGTTGCCGCCGGATGCGGACAGGCAAGCGTTTTTACGCTTCCGCAAGGGGAGGCGACCAAGAGCATTTCCTGGTATCAGACGCTTCTTCGCGCAATGGCTGCAGCGGACTTTACCCGCGGAGACTGTGTCATCGCCGTCGGCGGCGGCGTTGTGGGCGATCTTGCCGGATTTGCTGCCGCTACCTATATGCGTGGTGTGGATTTCTACAACATTCCTACAACGCTTCTTGCGATGGTGGATTCTTCCATCGGCGGAAAGGTCGCCGTGGATCTGGACGGCATCAAGAATCTGGTGGGTGCGTTCTATCCGCCGCGCGGTGTTTGGGTAGATCCCGATGTGCTGGGGACGCTGGACCTCCGCCAGTTCCGTGCCGGATTTGTCGAGGCAGTGAAGATGGCGTTGACCTGCGATGCCGGACTCTTTGCCGAACTGGAAGAGAAGGGATTATCCATGCCGGCGGAACTTTTGATTGAAGGCGCGCTTCGCATCAAAAAAAAGGTCGTGGAACAGGATCTTACCGAACAGGGGCTTCGCCGTGTTCTGAATTTCGGGCATACCGTCGGACATGCGGTGGAAAGTCAGCAGCAGGGGCGTCTGCTGCACGGAGAATGTGTGGCGCTGGGAATGCTTTTTTTCTGTTCTCCGGAAGTGCGGGTTCGTTTGCAGCGGCTGTGGAATCAAATCGGTCTTTCTTCGCAGCTGCCGGCAACACCGCAGCAGTTGGAACCGTATCTGAGACACGATAAAAAGCGCGCGGGTGAACAGATTATAACCGTGTATGTGGATAAGCCGGGAAATTATGAGTTTCGTCGGCAAAGTGTGGAGGAAATTCTGGCAGATCTGGCACAAGGAGGAGATTGCAGATGAAAAATACATTCGGAACCGGGATTCAACTGACTCTTTTCGGTGAAAGTCACGGAGAATCCATCGGTGCGGTTCTGGACGGTCTGACTCCGGGGATTCCGGTGGACGAGCAGGAAATCTCCCGTCAGCTTTCCCGCCGTCGTCCAAGCGGTGAATCGGATACATCGCGCAGAGAAGCCGACTGTTTTCGCATTGTCAGCGGGGTATTCTGCGGAAAAACGACCGGAACTCCTCTTTGTATCCTGATTCCAAACGAGGATAAAAAGAGCGCCGATTATGAAAAAATGCGTGAAATTGCCCGTCCGTCCCATGCCGATTATGCGGCGTTCTGCAAATATCACGGGCAAGAGGATTATCGGGGCGGCGGCCATTTTTCCGGGAGAGTTACGGTTGCCCTGGTTGCTGCCGGCGCCATTCTTCAGGATGCGCTTCTTCGCAAAAAGATTCGGATCGGCACACACATTCTGACGTGCGGCGGCGTTTGTGACCGTGCGTTTGCCTGTGATCCGAGGGCGGATGTGGAACATCTGAGAGAAGCATCCTTCCCGGTTCTGGATGGGGAAAAAGCACGACCGATGACCGATGCCATTCTTGCCGCGAAACGGGAAAACGACAGCATCGGCGGTGTGATTCAAACCGCAGTCACCGGGCTTCCTGCCGGGCTTGGAGAACCCTGGTTCGACAGCGTGGAGGGGGTTCTCTCGCATGCTTTGTTCTCCATCGGAGGCATCAAAGGAATTGCTTTCGGAGCGGGATTCCGGACGGCTGAACTTTCCGGCAGCCGGTTTAACGATGCGTTCCGGATTGAGCAGGGCAGGGTGGTTACCAAAACCAACAACAACGGTGGAATCAACGGCGGGATCACCAACGGGATGCCGGTGGTGTTCGATTGCGCCGTCAAACCGACACCTTCCATCGCCCGGCCGCAGGAAACGGTGAACTTTGTGCGGAAGGAAAATACAACGCTTTCCATCGAAGGTCGGCACGATCCTGCCATTCTTCGCCGCATCTGTCCGGTGGTGGATAGCGTGACGGCACTGGTTCTCTGCGACCTCCTGACACAAAGGTACGGTACGGATGTGTTTCTGCGGGAGGAAGCTTTATGATGTACGGGCTGATCGGCGAGCGGCTGATTCACAGTTTTTCTCCGGAGATTCATGCCGCAATTTCGCAAGAGCCGTACGAACTTTGCGAACTGCGGAAAAACGAATTGGAGGAGTTTTTTCGTCGTCGTGATTTTGCGGGTATCAATGTAACCATTCCCTACAAGCAGGCGGTTCTTCCGCTTCTGGATGTCATCGATCCTGCCGCACGTCGGATCGGGGCGGTCAATACGGTGGTCAACCGGGGTGGACGTCTGTTTGGGTACAATACCGATTATTTTGGAGCCAGAGATCTTTTTTGCCACGCGGGGGTGGAGGTTGCCGGACGTACGGTTCTGATTCTCGGATCCGGAGGAACTTCAAGGACGATGCGCGCGGTCTGTGAGGATCTCGGGGCGGCACGACTCATTCTTGTGTCCAGGCATCCGCAGGGAGACGGTGAGGTATCGTACGAAGATGCCGTCCGCAATTTTGGGGATGCGGAGATTCTGGTCAACACCACGCCGGTGGGGATGTTCCCCGACACAGGCGGGTGCCCGGTTCCGCTTTCGGCATTCTCCGGTCTGGAGGGTGTGCTGGATGTGATTTATAATCCGTTGCGGACCGTTTTGATCCGGCAGGCGCAGGGGCGAGGAATTCCGGCGCAGGGCGGTTTGCGGATGCTGGTGACGCAGGCCGTATATGCTTCGGCGCTGTTCAGGGGTATCCCGGCGGATACAGGTGTGGCGGACCGGGTGTACGCAAAGATTCGCGCCAGGAAAGAAAATCTCGTTCTCATCGGAATGCCGTCCTGCGGGAAAACGACGGTGGGGGCGATTCTTGCCCAAAGAACAGGGAAGCGTTTTGCGGACAGCGATGAGGAAATTGTCCGACGGTGCGGAATATCCATTCCGGAGATCTTTGCCGTGTGCGGAGAAACCGGGTTCCGGGAGCGGGAGCGGGATGCTCTGGCAGATCTTGCGAACAGGCAGGAGACGGTTCTGGCAACCGGAGGCGGTGCCATACTGGATTTCGGTAACGTGGATCGTCTGAAAACCAACGGCTTTCTGGTGTTTCTGAACCGGTCTCCGGAAAAACTGGTTGCCACGCAGGACCGTCCGCTTTCGTCGGATCGTGAGGCGTTGCGAAAGCGTTATGAAGAGCGGTATGCCTGGTACGTTGCCGCCGCCGATGCGGTGATTCCCGCGGACGGAGCGCCGGAAGAAGTTGCTTCCGCTGTTCTGAAAGCATATGAAGACAGTTTGCGGAAAGGATCCGGTACCGAACCGTGCCGGAAGAATGTGTGATGAAATTTCTTGTTTTGAACGGTCCGAATCTGAACCTTCTCGGCATTCGGGAGCCGGAAATTTACGGAAAAGAAGATTATGCCGGGCTGGTACGCCGTGTGGAACGGCATGCGGAAGAACTCGGTGTTGGGGTCGAAATCTTTCAGTCCAACCATGAAGGCGCTTTGGTGGACCGGATTCAGCAGGCATATTTTGATGGGGTGGACGGAATCGTGATCAATCCGGCGGCGTATACGCACACCAGCGTTGCACTTGCCGATGCACTCAAAGCCGTCTCCATTCCGGCGGTGGAGGTGCATATTTCTGCTGTGGAAAAGAGAGAATCTTACCGTCAGGTCAGTTATGTGAGGGAAGCGGTGATTGCCGTTGTGACCGGAAAAGGGCTGGACGGTTATGCGGAGGCCATGGATCTTCTGATGAAACATGTGGGAGCGGATCATGCGGGTTAGAGTCGGAAAGGGAGTTGCGCACGGTACGGTGGACGCTCCTCCGTCCAAAAGTTTCGGTCACCGGCTTCTGATTGGTGCGGCTCTTGCTGACGGTGAAAGTCGTCTGCATCGTCTGGGGCAGAACGAGGATCTTGCCGCAACAGCAGAATGCCTGCGTGCACTGGGCGCGGAAATTTTTCAGGACGGGGAAGACGTGACGGTCCGGGGCACGGTCTCTTGTGCGGAAAACCGTGTGTTTCCCTGCAGGGAAAGCGGAAGCACCCTACGGTTTCTTGTGCCGGTTTCGTTGCTGTACGGCGGCGGGAATTTTACGGGAACCCCACGGCTTCTGAAGCGGGGGGTTGGTATTTATGAGCGGCTTTTGCCGAAGCATGGCGCCGGTCTTGCCCGGACGGAATCGTCCGTTTCGGTCTCCGGAACACTGATTTCCGGGACGTATGAGCTGCCGGGTAATGTAAGCAGTCAGTTTGTTTCCGGGCTTCTGTTTGCGCTGCCTTTGCTGGGCGAAGACAGCCGGATCACGGTGCTTCCTCCGTTTGAAAGCCGACCATATGCGCAGATTACCGGGGAAGTTTTGTCGGAGTTCGGTGTGAAGATCCTGGAAACCGGGAACGGATACATCGTTTCCGGGAAGCAAAAATATCGCCCCGTTGAGGCGGAGGCGGAAGGATGCTGGTCGAATGCAGCATTCTTTTATGCATTGAACGCTTTGGGCGGCGATGTGCAGGTGAACGGGCTGAAAGAAAACAGCTTGCAGGGAGACCGGATCTGTGTGGATTTTTTTGAGAAGTTGTCGCGCCCCGGTGCGGTGCTGGACATTTCCGATTGCCCGGATCTTGCCCCGGTGTTGTTTGCTGTTGCTGCCGCTTTGTATGGCGGCGTTTTTACGGGGACCCGCCGTCTTGCTCTGAAGGAGAGCGACCGTGCCGCCGTGATGGCGGAAGAACTGGCTGCCTTCGGTGTTCGCTGTGAGCGGACGGAAAATTCGGTGGCGGTTTTCCCCGGCACACGGCATGCGCCTGTCCGTCCGTTGGACGGGCACAACGATCACCGTGTGGTGATGGCATTGAGCGTTCTGGCAACAAGAACAGGAGCGGAAATTTTCGGGGCGGAAGCGGTGCGGAAAAGTTATCCCGGGTTTTTTGAGGCACTCCGACGGCTCTCGGTGGATGTGGAGATTCTATGAACGGAATGAAGGAAAATTTTCTGATTGTCGGCTTGGGACTTCTCGGCGGCAGTTATGCCGCGGTCCTCTCGGGCAGGGGGTATGAGGTCGGTGCCATTGATGTGGATGCGGGAGCTCTGGACTACGCGGAAAAACAGGGTTGGATCCGTCACGGACAGCAGGTTCCGACCGAAGCGTATGTCCGCCGTTTTGACTGCATCGTTTTTGCATTATATCCGCATGTTCTGGTGGACTGGATTGCGTCTTACCGCTCTTTTTTCCGTCCAGGAACACTTCTGACCGATGTCACCGGCGTGAAGGGCTGTGTGGTCGGCAGGGTGCAGGCGATGCTTCCTCCCGGGGTGGAGTTTGTAGGGGCGCATCCGATGGCGGGGCGTGAGATTTCCGGTGTCCGGAACGCTTCTGCCGATCTGTTTTGCGGTGCCAACTATCTTGTCACGCCCACGCCGCAGAATACCGAGGCGGCGATCCGGCGCTGCGAAGAACTGGGATGCCTTCTCGGATGTTCGCATATCAGTCGGTTAACGCCGCAACAGCACGATGAAATGATCGGCTTTCTCTCACAGCTGCCCCATGTTCTTGCCGTTGCTCTGATGACCTGTCGGGATACGGAACATCTTGCCGCATATACGGGCGATTCCTTCCGGGATCTGACCCGCATCGGCAAAATCAACGATGGAATGTGGAGCGAACTGTTTTTGGATAACCGGGAAGCTCTTCTTGCCGAAATGGATCGGTTTCTGGAGAAATTCACGGAGTTGAAAGAGGCGCTGGAAAACCGGGACGCGAAAACGCTTCGTCGTCTGATGCGGCTTTCCACCGAGCGCCGCAGCCGGTTTGACCGGAGCGAAGAGCCGGAGAAGAAAGGATGAAGATACGATGAATATGGAATTCAAACGCAAGCTTCCTGCTCCGCAGGAGGTGGTGGATATGTATCCGCTTACCGAAGAAATGAAAAAGCGAAAGGCAGAAAACGACCGGGAGATCCGTGCGATCTTTACCGGAGAAAACGATCGGCTTCTGCTGTTGATCGGTCCCTGCTCCGCCGACCGTGAGGATGCCGTACTGGAATATATTTCCCGTCTGCGCGAGGTTCAGGAAAAGGTAAGGGACAAGATTCTTCTGGTTCCCCGTATTTATACCAACAAGCCCCGTACCACGGGTGCCGGCTACAAGGGAATGCTGCATCAGAGCAATCCGCACGATTCGCCGGATATGCTGAAAGGGCTTCTCGCCATTCGTCGTCTTCATGTGTGCGTGCTTGGACAGACGGGTTTTTCGGGCGCGGATGAAATGCTGTATCCGGAAAATCACCGCTATCTTGCCGATGTGCTGTCCTATGTCGCAGTCGGCGCGCGGTCTGTGGAAAATCAGCAGCACCGTCTGACCGCAAGTGGACTGGATCTTCCCGTAGGAATGAAAAATCCAACCAGCGGTGACCTTTCCGTTATGATCAACGCCATCACAGCCGCCCAGAGCGGGCACACGTTCAGCTATGGAGGTTGGGAGGTCGTAAGCCGCGGAAATCCGTTGGCACATGCGATTCTGCGCGGATTTGTCAACCGTCACGGTCAGACCTATCCGAACTACCATTACGAAGATCTTTGTATGGTTCGGGACCTGTACCAGAAAAGCGGACTGAAGAATCCCAGTGTCGTGGTTGATACCAATCATTCCAATTCCGGCAAGCAGTATGAGGAGCAGATCCGCATTGCCAAAGAAATTTTACACAGCACGCATCATTCAGCCGATATCCGCCGTCTGGTCAAGGGACTGATGATTGAATCGTATCTGGTAGACGGAAATCAGAAAAGCGATGGCAATGTATACGGACAGTCCATCACGGATCCCTGTCTCGGTTGGGAGAAAACGGAACGGCTGATTCTGGATCTCGCTGATTTGCGTGTATGACCCATACTTGAAACGTGAGGGGAAATATGGTATACTGAAAACGGAATATAAATTGAAAAAGGATGAATTCGCAGTATGAAAGAAATAAAACAGGAGTTTCTGACGGGGGAGCGTGCTTTGTTCGGTACCGATGGGCTTCACGCCGTGGACTGTATTTTTGCGGACGGAGAATCGCCGCTGAAAGAAAGCCGGAATCTGGAACTGGACGGGTGTATGTTCAAGTGGAAATATCCGTTGTGGTATACAAAAAATGTAACGGTCCGCAACAGCACCTGGTTTGAGCATGCCCGTGCCGGTGTGTGGTATACGGACAAGGTGTCGGTAACGGACTGTTCTGTGGAGGCGCCGAAAAATTTCCGGCGTTGCCGGAATCTGACGCTTTGCAACGTGTCGTTTGCAGATGCGGCGGAAACGCTGTGGCATTGCGAGGATGTGACGGCGGAGCGGGTGACTGCCCGCGGTGATTATTTTGCAATGAACAGCCGCCGGATGCGCATCCGGGATCTGACGCTGTACGGAAACTACTCGTTTGACGGCGCCGAGGATGTGGAGATCCGGAATTCCCGGCTTTTGTCCAAGGATGCGTTTTGGAACGGAAGCAATGTTACGGTGTACGATTCGTTTATATCGGGAGAATATCTGGGCTGGAATGCAAAAAATCTGACATTGATCAACTGTACGGTGGAGAGTCTTCAGGGGCTTTGTTACATCGACAACCTGGTGATGAAAAACTGCAAACTGCTGAACACCACGCTTGCGTTTGAATATTCCACGGTTGACGCCGAAATCAACGGAAAAATCGACAGCGTTCTCAATCCGTCCGGAGGCATGATTACGGCGGATGAAATCGGAGAACTGATTCTGCAGAGGGATCGCATCGATCCGTCCAGGACGGTAATCCGTTGCCGGAAATGAGAGGAGATCTTATGCAATACGATTTTGACACGCCGGTTAACCGCCGCGGAACCGGATCTTTGAAATGGGATGTGGCGGAAAATGAACTGCCCATGTGGGTGGCGGATATGGATTTTGAGACGGCACCGGAAATCCGGGCGGCTCTTCGGGCACGGGTGGAACACGGTGTTTTCGGATATTCCGTTGTGCCGGAAGCGTGGCAGGATGCCTATGTTCAATGGTGGAAGAACCGCCATGGCGTGATTTTTCAGAAGGAATGGCTCATTTTCTGTACCGGTGTTGTGCCCGCGATTTCCTCCATGGTGCGCAAACTGACCACCCCGGCAGAAAACGTTGTGCTGATGACACCGGTTTATAACATCTTTTTCAATTCGGTCCTCAACAACGGCAGACGGGTTCTGGAAAGTCCTCTTCGTTATGACGGTGCGGAATATACCGTGGATTTTGACGATCTGGAACGAAAACTTGCCGATCCGCAGACCTCGCTGATGATTCTCTGCAATCCGCACAATCCCATCGGGAAGATCTGGAACCGGGAAACGCTGTCACGCATCGGTATGTTGTGCCGGAAGCATCATGTTACGGTGATCTCGGATGAGATCCATTGTGATCTGACGGCTCCGGGCAAAGAATATGTTCCGTTTTCTTCGGTTTCGGATGTTTGCCGCGACATCAGCATTACCTGCATTGCTCCCACCAAGACGTTCAATCTGGCGGGGCTTCAGACAGCGGCGGTCGTTGTTGCCGATGAGAATCTTCGGCATAAGGTGTGGCGCGGGCTGAATACCGACGAGGTTGCCGAGCCAAATGCCTTTGCCGTGGATGCTGCGGTTGCCGCTTTTACCCGGGGTGGGGTGTGGCTGGACACTTTACGGGAATATCTGCATCGGAACAAGGAGGCTGCCGCATCGTTCTTAGGTACACACCTTCCTCAACTGCGTGTGGTGCCGTCGGAAGCAACCTATCTCATGTGGCTGTTCTGTGGAGATCTCGGAGAAGCCACCGCGGTGGCGGACTTTATCCGGGCAGAAACCGGGTTGTTTTTGTCTGCCGGTAATCCGTATGGAGGCAATGGAAATCAGTTTCTACGGCTGAACGTAGCATGTCCGCGCTCTGTGTTGCAGGAAGGTCTGGAACGCTTGCGGAACGGTGTGAAAAAATTCCTGTCATGCGACCGGAAGGAAACAGAAAGATGAGCATTTACCGGGGATGACGGGCTTTGGGGGCTTGCATGTTCTTGTTATGGAATTTAACACATATACGCAGGGGAGAAGGCATGCCTTCTCCCCTGCGTATATGTGAATACTTTTAATTGTTTATCCTTTCACCTTCATACGGCACAGGGCATAACAGCGACGGATTCTTTTATCTTTCTGATGTCAGAGGCAAGCAAGGTGCCTCTTTTTACCAGTTCGTTGGTAACCTTTTCAAGAAAAGCCCTGTTTTTGTTTAAAATGTCGCGGACGATAAATAAGTTGCGTTCCAGTTCAGCGCGGATGATGTTTTCTGTGGCAGTTTTGTAACTTTCAGAGAGGTTTTCACACGAAGCTGCATAGATGTTAAGCCCTCCTATGCCTAGTTTACCGTTTACAGTAATAGCTTCGCAGATATCGTTGACGGCTCTGTTCATATCTTCGCTACAGCCGCTTGCACAAATAGCGGGGTAGTACATCTCCACAGCCGCTTTTCCCCCGAGACAAATTGCAATCTGCTGCCGGCGATTGGCAAGGTTTTTGCAGCGGTGTGTAAAGCCGCCGTAGGATCTGTGAGAATTCGGACGAATGGATACAAGCCCGATGCTTTCGGGAACAAGTATCTCGCTGATGACGAGATGTCCTGCTTCGTGTAATGCAGCAATATGTTTCGCCTCTTCTTCAATAGCTATATTCTCATCGACTTCATCCTCATTTCCATAATCGGTATATTCGTTGGATAAAACTGCATATATCAGGTCATCCATGTCAATGGCATCCTTCCCTTCATATCCGCAGTGGACCGCGGCATCGTTCAAAATGGCTTCCAAATCTGAACAAGAACTGTAGGAAATCATTTTATTCAGATCATCCAGGTTGACGGAGTCGGAGATTTTTTTGTTAGAAAGATAATAATGTATAATATTTTCAGCATCTTTCCCTTCGGGTGCGCAAAAGCAAATTTTATGGTCAAAACGGCCGGAACGTGTTAGAGAGAACGGTAACTTTCTTACGTCGTTTGCCGTTGCAATAACAAGTACTTGACTGTCTGTTATATCATCAATACCTGCTTGTACGGCGACGTATTCTTCGGCATCACGATGGTTATCGTCTTCGTTTGCAAACTTATCTATGTCATCCAAAAATACAATGCACGGTGCAGTTTCTTTTGCTTTGCGGAAGGTTTCTGTGATTTTTTCTACAAATTCATTGGAGCCCTTGTTTCTGCGTACAGTATATGCTGTAAGCCCGGAAGCGCTAATAAAACATTTTGCCATCAGTGTTTTACCCATTCCCGGCTTTCCGTACATCAGCACTCCGTGCGGAATGGAGGCACCAAGTGCCGTATATTTATCCTTGTTCTGCACCATGTCAATAATTTGTGCCAGGACTTTTTTAATTGCGTCGTAACCAATTACTTTGTCAAATGCGTTTGTCATATACAATCCTCCGTTTAATGTGTAAAAAATGTGATTTTTTTGTTTTTCACTTAAATCTTTATTATATGTCATTTGAAGCGCGGGGGCTATGTCTTATCGACGGTTCCGCTGTGGTTTGTTATAATAAAAGAATAACGTTGTGGTATGTGAAAAATTAAAGAGACTTTCCTTGTTTATGTGTTTGCTGGAGAACACGGTTTTCTCCTGTGATGAAGTCTTGCTTATGTTATTCGTTTCTTGATTGGAGAAGATTACCGAGGATGATAAAATTTACATCCTCGGCGTTGGGATCAGAGATTTTACGATATCGATGCATCGATGTTGTGAAGTGTTGCAGGTCATATTCTTATCCCGCTCTCATCATACCAGCTACCAAGAACGGCGTCTGTATATATGCCGAAACCGCTGTCGGCAAGTGTATGCAGGATGCGGCTAATGGCTTTGCGCTGAATGGCTATCTCATACGGATATTGCGATAAAATTTCGATTAATTCTCGTTGATGCATGGGGGTGTGAGGGGTTGTTTTTTCTTTCAGTATCATATAAACAAAGAGAGGTGTCAAACTTTTGGGAATATTGGATTTTTTCGGACGGTACAGTTCGTCTTCTTCTTCCTCGGTCAGCCCAAATGTGTGCCGGTTTGGTTGTTCCTCTTCTTTATATAGTTTTGCCGTGATGCCATAACGGTTGATAATAAAAGCCGTAGCAAGAAAAATTTGTTCATTTTCAATCAGGATTGCAGAAGCATTCAATTCAAATAAACGAAACATTCGAACGCAATGAATAATCAATTCCGGTGCAAAAAGCGAAGGGCCGATACGTTTTTCTGCTTCTTCCTTTATTCGTACATAGTATTGTTCAAGCGTCCTCTTTTCATTTTCCGAAACATACTCGTTGTTCAAGTTCTTCAGGCGAATTTCAAGCATTTCGCTTTCTTCTGCTGTGGTAAAAAGGTTATCGGGAATATAAGTTTTCCAAACATCGACGAGGCGGTCGGATCCTAAAACACAGCGGTTATATGCAGGATTATCGGTTAAAAGAGAAGACACTTTTGCAATCTTTTTCAGATCGCGAACCAGCAAGGAAAAATCCGACATCGCTTTTTCGCATTCTTCCATTGGAAAGTTTACTTTGCTTTGAACAAAACAATAGCCACAACTGTGGAAATCGTCATAGGTCTGTGCGTACAAATACTCATCGGCATCAACAGACTCAAACAATTCAGAAATGCATTCTTCTGGCTTTTTTGTGAAAGCGGGTGTGTTTTCGTGTTCCATAGAAGTCCTCCCAACAGATCGGCGATTCGTTTTTTGACAAACCGTATATTTAAATTAAAAAAAATGATGTCATCTTAAATATTGTCTTTTTAGGATAAAAATGTTGTTTCAAGTTGTGAACGAGAACTTGCAGACATATTGTAATATATTTTTTCAAAAAACTCAACTAATTAATCATTTTTGGCATGATTTAATTTTTTTGTCCAAGACTCGTCTCCAAAAAGCATTGAACCAAGCTTTTTTTCCAAATAACTGGACGATAAGCGGACTAATCGCATAATATATACGGATAAACATCCTTCCGAAAGCAGTTCTCCTTAAGACATCATCGCGGTATCTGCGCAGGGCGCATACTTCTGTGCAATCATACGAACCATACACGGAGGTAGCGATATAGCACCCTGCTTTGCGGTCCACATATCTTGTTCCGCATGCGGGGCAGGTGTGTTTTTTATCAAGGGAATTTCCGCAGCGCACGCAGATCTTTGCGGCATAGTTTGCTTCCATTTTTTCAAAAAGAGGTGTTGCTTGAAACGCATCAAAATAAGTTGGTCGTCTGTCATCGCCCCTGTTTGCTTCTGTGGATGGTACAAAGGAAGGACAGAAAGCATCGTGTGAAAAAACGACGTTCGTTAAACTCTGGTCATACTTAAAGGTGCTTCGGTATTCGATGGGGTGCGTCGGCAGCGTAACTGTCATAAGGTTTGCGCAGTCTGCAAAGGCATATTCTCCTATTTTTTTTATGCCATTCGGTAAAATCAAATGCTTTAAGCCACAATGCCGAAAGGCATTGCGACCGATTTCGCGCAATGTAGACGGCAATGAAATTTCTTTTAGTTCCGTGCAGTCTGCAAATGCGCATTCTGAAATGATTGTTAGGCCTTCAGGAAAAGCAACACTCTCGACAGCAGAGTTGCAAAAGCAATTTGCATCAATTACCGATACATCATCCGGGATGCGTACCATCGTCGATCGACCGCAATATGCCTTTAGGTGGCCTGCAATGATTTCAAAATTATCGACGGCAGTATATTCCGCAAAGGAATATGCGGTTCCACAATATTCGCAAACAAAATCCGTTTTGCAGTTCGGCAATGCCGCTCCGCAGTTTTTACATTTCAGAAAGACAGGATTCATATTCTTTGTTCCTCTCTAGAAAATAATATGTTCGATGTGGTACAATTCTTGTCCGATACCGACTGTCAGAATGGCAATTTTGCCATCTTGCAGTTCGACTTTATACTTTGTTCCGTAGATGGTTATTGTTTTGTTCGATTCTTTTTGAATGTCGATAACTCCCATAGAGAGAACTTCGGCATGCTTGACTTTATCGTGTGTGACGATGTATTCCGTTTTATTTGGATATGTAAAAGTCATTGACGTGTCGCCGTTCGTTTTGGTAAAGTTAATAATTGTGCCAACTGGAAAATCACTGCCGGAAACCTCACCAATTCGTGTGACATGTTTTGCTACGCTTTTTAAGAAATCGCCGAACCCCATAATAATCCTTCTTTCTTTTTCTTTTTTTGTGGTGACAATTGAAATGTCGTCCTGCCTTTCCGAAATGGGTTCCCTAATTATAGCACAACACCGCGTCCCTTATTTGGGACGCGGCGCTTGTTCCTATGATTCTTGAAATCTTTTTTTGAAGTGTTGAACAATATTTTTCATTTCATCATCGAGAAACCTGAAAGCGCAGTCTGCAATCCATTCAGGAATGTTGTAATATGCTTCTGCCATAGCCGCGGTTATATCTGTCAATGTATCGCTGTCTCCACCGACGGACACGGCATTGCGAAGTGCGTCCTCGAAGTTGGTTGCTTCATAAAATGCCTCCATGGCAATGGGAACCGTCCCCTGACAACTTGCATCAAATTCATAGCATGAACGAATTTCACCGAGTGTTTGCGCAAAAGCGATCGGGTAATATGAAGTTTCAATATATTCACGGATTTCTTCCTTTGTCCGGCTGTGCCTTGCCATCCATATTACGGCACTGACATCCTGTGCACCTTTTATTCCTTCTGGGTGATTGTGTGTTACCTCTGCGGTTAGTTTTGCGATATGCTCTGTTTCCTGAAGTGTGTCTGCAACCCATCCAACGGGGGATACTCTCATTGCAGCACCATTGCCATAACTATTGTACGGTTCGGTCTTTCCCATTGTCAGCCAATCATAAAAAAGGTTTCCATATCCGGCGTTTAACCGTTTCTCTCCGTGATAATGCATCCGTTCAATCAGCAGTCGCTTGAAACCATCATCACTGCCGGCTTCGTTTCGATGCAGTAGAGCGTCCGCTACAGCAACGGTCATGACACTGTCATCTGTGAATTCGCAGGGACAAGCGATGAGTCCGTCCCCGCCGAATAAATTAAAACTTTTACTTTTATGGTCGTCAAATTCGAATCTTGATCCGACGATATCTCCGATGATTGCACCAAGCGTGATAATCCACTCCTTCAATTGTTTTTTCTAATGATAACACAATGCTGTGCCCCTCTTGTGGGACACAGCATTTTTTTGCAAGCATTATCTGTCAAGTGTAAGAAAACAAAATTCATCTGTGATGTCCTCCCGAGAACTTGCTCTTATTGCTCCCACATATTGATTTTATATTACACCGTATAGATATCCTTTACCGTGTTTTGAATTGCCTTCGTAAGGAAGTAACTCTAAACCATCATCGGCATTTGTGGCACATCGTATGAATTTTTTTGTCAAGTCTGGGATATCTTCTCGTGTCATTGCTTCATTTATATCTAACCAAACAACTTCATCATTCTCATCATTGTCAGAGCTTGCGTCACCTGAAATATATTCAGCAGCGAAAGCAACAAACCAATCATGTGAGTTAAAGCGAATTGCAATGATCTGTTTAGGCTCGATAGTCACCTTGGTTTCTTCGTAAAATTCTCTCTTTACTGCTTCCTGCGGCGTTTCACCATACTGCACATACCCACCCGGAACTATTAGCTTTCCTTTTCCGTCTCCATAGGTATGTCGAGCAAGCAGAACCTTTCCGTTATTTATAACCACACCTGTTACTGATTGACACCAGTTTGTATTATTACTTTCCATTTAACCCTCCGCAAAATTAATTAACTGTTTTAAACTTTGAATACTCCATTTATCAGTATTTTTGCCGTTTCGATCTATAAAAAATGATGTGAAACCTTGTTCTCTTGCTCCATCAGCTTCTGGCTTGTAATCGTCAACATATATGCTTTCTTGAGCCGTGACACCCTGTGCGTTCAGTGCTGCATTAAAAATAATAGGACTTGGTTTTCCTACACCTACTAAGGAACTTGCGGTAAATGAAGTAAAGTATTTAGCGATTCCCAATTGTTTTAATGTGTATTCAAGGGACGGAGAGGTATCGCTTATTACGCCCATTTTATATCCGTGATTATGGAAATACTCCAAAACCTCTACGGTTTCGGGAAATAGCAGACGGTCTTTGTTGCACCAAAGCTCACCAAACAGCAAAGTTGATCGTCTGTCCAAATCATTCTCAATACCCTCTCCGATAAGCAGATAGCGGTAAAATCTTTTGAAAAACTCCCGCTCGTCATCAAGCGTTTTATACCACGGCTTTTTGCCTTCACTTGCAAGGTTAAATAAATTCATCATTTTTTCGTAGGGCAATTCAAAAGGTTTTCCGCTCCATTGGCTGATTATCTGATCTCGCCAACATTCTTTTTCTTTGTCAAAATATGTGAGTGTACCGTCGCGGTCAAAGAATATAGCTTTATATTTCACTTTTTTATATCTCCTTTTCGCAAGATTCGTTTAAATTAAATATTCGAGTAATTTTATATACTTCATCAATTATAAACAATACGCCTTTTTATTCCATTTTACCATAATATACATATCCGTACAACAAATAAAAGTTATATAATTCCAAATATATTTTATCTAATCTTAAATTCTTTTGCTTTTTGCTTGACAACAAATCGATTGCTTGTTATTATTTAATAAATCTTTATGGAGGTTGATGTTATGTTCTCTATCATCATTCGACGCAGACGATGAAGGCTTGTATCTGATTTAGGTACAAGTCTATTCGCTTTGTGCCTAAACGAATGATGAGAAGAAACTTAACTTTTTATTGTACTGTTGATGGCACAAATGCTGTTGGCAGTATTTTTTATATTAGGAGAATTGTTATGAAGATAAACAAATCAACATTAAACGAAGCAATATATGAACTAATAAACTTGCCCGATAACGCCGCTATTGTAGATTTGGGATGCAGGAATGCAGGCTATCTTAACGGAATTATAAACGAATTTCCCGGCAAAGTCACAAAAGCAATAGGCGTAGATGTGATTGATAGGAATTTTGACGTTATCCAATATAGCACACCTGTAGAGCTTAAAATTATGAACTGTGCAGGAAAGCTTGATTTTCCCGACAATACATTTGATTTGGTATTAACAAAAGATTTGCTTGAATGTATTAGCGACAAAGCAGTCTTTGTGGGTGAAATTAACAGGATTCTCAAACTGGGCGGAACTGTTATATGTGTACACGCCGATTTTGATAGTGTTGTTTACAACGGTGAAAATCAAGATTTGATTACAAAATGCATACACTCATACGCCGTAACCAAGCAAGGCTGGATGGACGACCTTGACGGATGGATGGGCAGAAGGGTTTATGGAGTATTTAATAACTCCGGCTTTTTTGAAAGCAGTATATGTGTCCACAGCGTTATCGAAACCGAGTACAAAGAAGGTATGTTTGGTTTTGAGTTTAGTCAAAACATAGGTTGGCTTGTCGGCGAAAGCACCGATTATGTTGATGGCGAAAACACAGGAGTGCTTACAAAAGAGGAATATGACGAATTTATAAATAATCTTGTTGAATGGATTTCAGTGAGGCGTATGTACGCATGATTCAAATTTTATTTTTTTGAACATTCAATTCAGGTTTGTATTTTCTTATCAACTCATCTTCAATTCTTTTGTAATAAGGGGTTTCATAGAAATAAAGTTTCAGATGTGCCCCTTCTTTGATTTTTTTATAAATATAATGATTGATATGACAATTTGTAGATTGTCCGCCGACATAACAGTTTCTTGGTGAAATGTGTGCGTAGTTCGTTCGCCCCCAGCGTTTATCGAAGTTTATTGCTTGACCAATATACAGGGGGCTATCATTATCCGTTTCAAACAAGGAGTAACCCCCGCTTTTATTTGAATGTTTCGGAATCTTGAAATTACAAAAGGTCAGATTTCCATATGCATTTAATTTCAATGTTTCTTTTTTCTTGTATTTGTCTTTCGGATTATAACCTATGATTTCACCGTTACAATCTTTTTCGGAATCAATCCCAGCTACTTCGACAAATTCATAGTCACTTAACTTCATGCTTGCTCCTTGTTTTTGATTATACGATTCATTTGCTGAACGCAAACAGGTGGATTCTCAGACGGTTAATGTTTTGCACTTAACTCAACAGATGGATATTCTGAAACGGGCATTGCTTGTAAACGAGACCTCCTTTGTCGGATTCTGTCTGATTGTTTCGGGTTTTCTCCGTACAATTGAGAAAACATCAGAGTTGCATTTTTCTTCAATAATTCGCTTTGCTTCTGCCTACCATATTGGACGTCGCAATGATCGATTTTTTGTGTATGAATCCGTTTTGATATTTTTATTGTATTTGGGTTGTATGTTGATGCAAGTATTGTGTTTCAATTGCATTGCCTGCTTAAAAAAAATAAATCCGAACAATCTTCTTTAGTAAAAAGTAAAATAGTTCGGATTTATTTTTTGGTGACCCGTAGGAGAGTCGAACTCCTGTTACAGCCGTGAAAGGGCCGTGTCTTAGCCACTTGACCAACGGGCCATATATGGTAGCGGAAGTCGGATTTGAACCAACGACCATTCGGGTATGAACCGAGCGCTCTAGCCAACTGAGCTATTCCGCCGTGCATGTGCTGGATTATTATATCTGATTTTTTCAGGTTTGTCAAGAGTTTTTACAAAAAAATTTTATTCTACGGTCTTTTCGTCCATATAGGCGGAAATCAGGTCGGCTGCATAGAAAAGAAGCGTCTGCGGATATAAGGTGTTGACACGCTTCAGCATGTTGGAATACTCAAAGTCGTCCCGTCCGCCGCCGTAGGGTCCCATGTGATAAAAGATCACAAGTTCTTCCAAGTTGCTCAGTTTGATGAAACGACGTAGAATACGCAGCGAGCGGGATGCGTGGGGAAGCAGATCCTCCCGGATATCCCGGTCGGTTTCCCAGACGGTGTAGGATTCCCATTTCCCGGTTTCTTTGTTTTTCCGGTTGCGTTCGTTCAGTACATAACTGTTGCTTTTGCACACGTCGTGCAGCAGCGAGCAGAGAATGACGCTTTCTTCTTTCATTTCAATGCCCTTCATCCCGAGGAGATCCGTGAA
This sequence comes from uncultured Eubacteriales bacterium, assembly GCA_934438175.1. Classification (GTDB taxonomy): domain Bacteria; phylum Bacillota; class Clostridia; order Oscillospirales; family UBA644; genus CAKSBH01. The sequence continues at coordinate 100,597 of CAKSBH010000001.1, forward strand.
ATTCTCGTAGACATTCAGGGAATGTTCCAGAAGACCGCCTGCAAAATTGTTGTGAAATTTCGTCGAGGCGGGTGCAGTGAAGAAATCGGTCTCTTTTTCCAGATAAGCAATCAGTTCTTCGATTCCGTCCCGGTTGGTGCTGCGCAGAAGTTCCAGGAATTTTTCTTTCTTTCCATTGTCGGTCATCACAAAACACTCGCTTTCGTCAGTTGGAAGAAACGGGACGCTGAATGATGGTGTATCCGTCCGGCGTCATGGCTTCAAAGGTGTAGGGGTTTCCGTCGTAGCTGTAGTTCTGGAAAAGGTCAATGACCTGTTGCAGCGACTGTACTGTGACCGCTTTGTGGTGCATCAGTACCACCACGCATTTGTACGTATAGGATTTTGTGGAGCGCGCCTTGGCATAGGTGTTGACTTCGGCAAGAATGCTGGAAGTGGTTGCCTTGCTGCGCCAGTCGTTGGTATCTGCCGTCCAGTCGGCAACCAGGAAGCCCTCCGCTTCCAGACGGCGCATGATCTGTTCGTAGGTGGAGTCGCTTTTGCTCAGTTTCTGACAATACGTTTTGGCGGTGGAAGAGCCGCCGGGGAAACGGACGACCCACGGTTTGACGCCGCAGGCATCGTAGATGAGCTGCTGCGCCTTGTACAGATCTTCAAAATATGCGTCTACACTGGTATAGATGGTGTTGTAATCGTGTTTGTAGCAATGGATAGCGGGAACGTGACCTTCGTCTGCCATCCGTTTGACATATCCCTGCAGTTTCGTGTTGCCTTCCAACTGGCTGGCAACGATGAAGAAGGTGCCCTTGATTCCGTTTTTATTGAGAATATTGAGAATTTCCGGGGTACGTTCCGTCGGACCGTCGTCAAAGGTGAGGAATGCCGTGGGATGTGTTTTGTAATGATCCATCTTTTGCAGATGCGCCAGTTCGGCTTCCAGGTCGGCAAGCGTGGCGCGGATGGTTTCCAGTTCGGCGTCCGTGTCCCGGTTCTGCTGTTCCAGCCGGTCGATTTTTTCCTGTTCCTCCGTTGCTTTTTTCTCCCAGGAATCTGCCTGATCCTTTACTGTCATCATATTGAAACCGAGATAGCAGCAGATAATCAGTGCTGCAGTGGTAATCATGACCGATAAAAATCTCATATCAGATCCTCCTTACGACAAGCGTTCAATTTCCGACCGTACATCGTTCAGACGGTCTTTTATCTGTTGCAGTTCGGCAAGTTTTTCGCCGCTTTCGGTTTTGATGCGTTCCGCCTGCTGATGCAGGGCATCGTAGGCGTTCTTCCGTTGTTCGATTTCTTTTTGCAGATCGCGGGATTTTCCGTAACAAAACCCTGCGCCGACGCAGGAAATAATCGCGACGGCAATAAAAACAACGGTGGAAAGGCGAAAATTCGGTTTTTTCCGTTTTCTCTCCGGTTCTGCGGAGGGAATGCGGATGGTTTCGTCTGCCATATCAAACATCCTTTCGGCAACATGCTGTTTCTTTAGTATACCACAAACCGTGTCGAATTTCAATAGACCGTTCATGAAATAAAACTGAAAAAAAACTTGACAAGCACCCGGAAATATTGTATGATATATAAGATAGTAATTTTCGTGATATAATTCTATCATTTGAATCCATAGAGCGAGAACAGAATAAGGAGGACTGCCATTATGGAATGGTATGTAGTCGCCGGAATCGGCGTGGTCGCCTTTGTTCTCGGAGCCGTTATCGGAGTTTTATACAGAAAACGTGTGGCGGAAAAGACCATCGGTTCTGCTGAAGATCAAGCAAAGAAACTGGTCAACGATGCCATAAAACTCAGTGAAACCAAACAAAAAGAGATCCTCCTTGAGGCCAAAGAGGAGGTTCACCGTTTGCGTTCGGAAGCCGATAAAGAAATCCGGGACAGAAGAGCGGAAGTTCAGCGCTTGGAAAAGCGCATGATGCAAAAGGAAGAAACCCTGGATCGCAGGGCAGAACTGTACGAAAGCAAGGAAAATATCCTTGCCGGTAAAATCAAGGACGTTGACGATCTGAAACTTCAGGTTGAAGATATGAAAAAATCCGAGATTGCCGTTTTGGAGCGCATCAGCGGTATGACGTCCGAAGAGGCGCGTCAGCAGTTGATTGACAGTTTGCAGCTGCAGTTGACCCATGAGTCTGCGGTGCTGATTCAGGAAAACGAAAAGCGTACAAAGGAAGCCGCCGAGCAGCAGGCAAAAGAGATTGTCTGCACGGCCATTCAGCGTTATGCTGCCGATTACGTGGCGGAGGCGACAATTTCCGTTGTGACGCTGCCCAATGATGAGATGAAGGGTCGTATCATCGGCAGAGAAGGCCGGAATATCCGTGCGCTGGAATCTCTTACCGGTGTGGATTTGATCGTTGATGATACGCCGGAGACGATTACGATTTCCAGTTTTGATATCGTTCGCCGCGAAGTGGCACGTATTGCACTGGAGCGTCTGATTCAGGACGGACGGATTCATCCGACCCGAATCGGCGATATGGTGGAAAAGGCACAGAAAGAGGTCGATCAGACCATCCGCAAGGAAGGCGAAAATGCTGTTCTGCTCACGGGTGTTCACGGCATCCATCCGGAACTGGTGAAACTGTTGGGTCGTCTTCGTTACCGCACCTCGTTCGGACAGAACGTGTTGCAGCATTCCATTGAAGTGTCTCAGATTGCCGGGCTGATGGCTGCCGAGCTCGGTGCCGACGTTGCCGCTGCCAAGCGGGCAGGTCTTCTGCACGACATCGGCAAAGCCCTTGACCAGGAGCGTGAGGGTTCGCACGTTTCCATCGGTGTGGAAGAAGCGCGGCGTTATAAAGAACACGAAAAGATCGTTCATGCCATTGAGGCACACCATGGTGATGTGGAAGCCAAGACGCTTGTTGCGGCGATTGTCCAGGCGGCAGATGCTATTTCCGCAGCAAGACCTGGTGCGCGGCGTGAAGATATTGAAAGTTATATCAAGCGTTTGGAGTCGCTGGAGAATCTTGCAAACGGATTCAAGGGCGTGGAACGGACGTATGCCATTCAGGCGGGACGTGAAATCCGTGTTATGGTTCGCCCCGAGGAGATTTCGGACGATCAGATGGTTCTTCTTGCCCGTGATATTGCCAATAAGATCGAAGAAGAACTGGAGTATCCCGGACAGATCAAGGTTCATGTCATCCGCGAGAGCAAAGCCGTGGAATACGCAAAGTAGACCAAAAAAACAGAGACGAACAGGATATATGCGAAAAAGCGTATATCCTGTTTTTTTATTTTCTTCTTTTATGCGTCCGATTTTGACACGTTTGGCACACGGGGTCTGTTATACTGGATGCGGGAGGGAAAGGATATGACGGTCTATGTGGATTTGTTGTTGTTTTTCAATGTTGCCGTAGACAGTGCTCTTTTATGGCTGACGGCTCGTCTTTTGCGGCGGCCGGTTTCCGCATTGCGGTTTCTCGGTGCTCTGGCTTTGATGTGCCTGTACGGAATGGCGGTCTGTTTCCCCGCATTTGCATTTGCCGTCAACGTGTTTTTACGGGTTTCGTTTGCGGCGCTGATTGTTCTGACGGCGTTCGGCTTCCATTCCCCGGGTCATTTTTTCTCTGCGCTCGGTGTCTTTTTTGCGGTCACGCTGGCCTATGCCGGTATTGTTCTGGCGTGTCGGTATGTGCTTCCGGGTGGAGAAAATACGCTGTACTTCCAAAACGGTTCGGCTTATCTCAATGTGCCGGCATCGCATCTTTTGCTTGCCATTCTGGTGCTGTGCGTGGTTCAGATCGTTCTGGACCGCACGATCTCCCGGCGCCGGGCACTGAAGCATACCTGTCGCTGTGCCGTGACGGTGAACGGGCAACAGACCGAGGCGGTCTGCCTGATCGATACCGGCAATCTGGTACGGGATGCCATCACCGGACTTCCGGTGGTTCTTCTTTCCCGTCGGATTCTGGAACCTTTGGTGCGTTTTACGGCGGAGGGAACGCTGCTTTGCGACCCGTCTTCCCCTCTGTATACCCGTTTACGGATGATTCCGTTTCGCAGTGCCGGACAAAGCGGGGGATTGCTGCAGGCATTCCGTCCGGATCGCTTTACGGCGGACGGGAGGGAGTATAAGGTTCTGATTGCCGTCAACCCCGTTGAAGTGAGCGGAGGAGAATATGCGGGCATTGTCCCTGTTCTGGAATAAAAAAGGAGATGGTATTTTATGCAGGAAAACGGATTACGCGGTTGGAGAATTCTGAAGAAAAAGCTGAAAGCAACGTGGGATTTTCTTTTGCTTCGGGTAGCACCGGAACTGTTTTACATCAACGGTCCCGATACGTTGCCGCCTCCGCTGCCTCCGGAGCGGGAAGCGGAGATGATTGCCCTTCTTCCTTCCAGTGAACTTGCCAAACGGGAACTCATCGAGCACAATTTGCGGTTGGTGGTGTATCTGGCGCGCAAATTTGAAAATACCGGTGTTTATATTGAGGATCTGATTTCCATCGGAACCATCGGGCTGATCAAAGCGGTAAACACCTTTTGCCCCGAAAAAAACATCAAGCTGGCAACGTACGCATCCCGCTGCATCGAAAACGAGATTCTGATGTATCTGCGGAAGAATGCGCATGCCCGGACGGAAATCTCCATCGAGGAACCCTTGAATACGGATTGGGACGGCAACGAATTGCTTCTCGCCGACGTACTGGGTACCGATCGGGACAGTGTTTCAAAGGATATGGAATCCCGTGCGGAGATTGAGATCCTCAATCGTGCGATTGAGACTCTGAACCCGAGAGAGCGGAAAATCATGCAGCTGCGGTTCGGAATCGGCACGGACAGGGAGTATACACAGAAGGAGGTTGCCGAACAACTGGGAATCTCGCAATCTTACATTTCCCGTCTGGAGAAGAAGATTCTGGAGCATCTGCGGGAAGAAATTGAAGCCATGAGTTGAGGGTGTTTTTTTCGTTTTTCCCTATTGACACGCCGGGAAGATAATGGTAGAATACAAGAGAGAATAAATCAGCACGGACTTTGTGCGGATTCCGCAGAAAGGAAACAAACCATGGAAACAGAGCGGATTCTTTCCGAAACAACAGCGGAAATTTCGGCACTTCTTTTTGAGATGAGCCGTGCAAGAGAAATTTCCTATGTCAACCGTCCGGGGCTGAAAAATCAGGTGATTCTGCTGATCCGTCTTTTGCGTTCCGGCTTATATCCTTCGATTTTCGGCAACGAAGTCCGGGAGCACGGAAAGCTTTGTGAAGCCATCCGGGAATCTCTTACGGACGCGTCCGAGCTGATGGAACGGATGCTTTCCGGTGTTCTGCCGGACGGAGATGCCCGCCACGATGTGATCGTACGGTATCTTCGCACGCTGCCCTCCGTCGCAAGAACACTGGAAACCGACGTCCGCGCCGCTTATGACGGTGACCCTGCGGCACGGTCGGAAGAGGAGATTGTTCTGGCATATCCCGCCTTTGAGGCGATTAGCATCTTTCGACTGGCGCATGAATTGTTCCGGCTCGGTGTTCCGTTGATTCCCCGTATGATGACCGAATATGCGCATCAGCTGACGGGAATTGATATCCACCCCGGCGCGACGATCGGACGGTATTTTTTTATTGACCACGGAACCGGAGTTGTCATTGGTGAAACCTGTACCATCGGGGATCACGTCAAACTGTATCAGGGTGTGACGCTCGGTGCCAAGAGTTTTGAGCTGGACGGAGACGGAAATCCGGTTAAAGGAATCAAGCGTCATCCGGATATCGGCAATCATGTGGTGATTTATGCCGGGGCAACAATCCTCGGTGGAACAACGGTCATCGGGGATCGGTGTGTGATCGGCGGCAATGTGTGGCTGACTCATTCCGTTCCTGCCGGACAGACCGTATATTATACAGGAAACTGAAAAACGGAGGATGAAGAATGAAGATGAGTATGGTATGGATCCTTGCCGTTTTGCTGACGGTTTGCTTGGTGGCCTGTACGGCTTCCGACGGAACCGGTGCAAAGAGGTCGGTGACCGGAGATCCGGATTACCCGGATCTTGCCCAGGCACGTTTGCCGCAGAAGGATGAAAAGATTGCCGTGATTGAAACGAATTTCGGAACGATGAAGATCCTTTTTTTCCCGGAAAAAGCGCCGAAGGCCGTGGAGAACTTTTTGAGTCTCGCCGAGAAGGGGTATTACAACAATACGATCTCGCACCGCATTATCACGGATTTTATGATGCAGGCGGGTGACCCGACCGGAACGGGCACCGGCGGTGAGAGCATCTGGGGCGGAAAGTTTGAGACAGAACTTCCGGAGGGACTTTATCACATCCGTGGTGCCGTGGCTATGGCGCGTACATCGGAGATGAATACCAACGGAAGCCAGTTTTACATCGTGCCCGGCGGAACCAGTCCGTTTGATCAGGTGAAAAACGGAACCGACTGGGAACTGTACGGTTATTCCGGCAATCAGATTGACGAAGCCGTCAAGAATTATCTCAAGAATCAGTGCGGCCTGGATGAGGGTACCGAGCGCTATCGTCTGTATGATGACTTCGGCGGTGCGTACTGGCTGGACGGACAGTATACCGTGTTCGGACAGGTGTTTGAGGGACTGGATGTTCTGGATCGCATTATGGATGCTGCTGCGACATCCTCCGGTACGCCGAAAACGACGGTGCGTCTGATTAAGGTGACGGTAGAGACCTACGCGGGTTGATTTTGAGACCAAACATAGAAAGGACTGCGATTTTTATGATTAACGTAACCATTTGGAATGAATTTTATCACGAACGTACGGAACCCATTGTGCGGGAAGTGCATCCGGAAGGACTGCATATGACGCTGAAGAAAGGGCTGGAGGATCCGGAATTCAATATCACGACGGCAACACTCAATATGCCGGATCAGGGGCTTCCGGACGAGGTTCTTAACCAGACGGATGTCCTTCTTTGGTGGGGACATGCCCGTCATTGGGAAGTTTCGGATGAATTGGTGGAAAAGATCGTTCGCCGTGTCAACGACGGGATGGGGCTGATCGTTCTCCATTCCGGACATCACAGCAAGTTGTTTACACGTCTGTGCGGTACAACCGGAAATCTGAGATGGCGTGAGATCGGCGAGCATTGCAACGTGTGGACGGTAAATCCGTCGCATCCCATTGCACGCGGAATTCCGGAAATGTTCCGCCTGGAGCATGAGGAAATGTACGGAGAACCGTTTGTGATTCCCAATCCGGACGAAGTGGTGTTTATCAGCTGGTTCCAGGGAGGCGATGTCTTCCGCAGCGGTGTGACATATCATCGCGGAAACGGAAAGATCTTCTATTTCCAGCCGGGTCACGAAACCTACCGTTCCTATTATGATGAAAATGCGTTGCATGTTCTGAAAAACGCGATTCGCTGGGCATACAACGATTACCGCATTCATACCGAATGCCGTCATATTCCGGAACCGTGCGAGGAGTTTGAGCACGCCGATCTGCCGGGTCTGACCGACCATCCGGACGCATCGAACCGATAATCAGGAAGAAGGCGGGAAATTCTTTCCCGCCTTCCGTTTTGTTTTTTGGAAAAGGAATTTTTATGAAAAAAACAGTTTGTGCTTTTCTTGTTGTTTTGTTTGTTGCGCTTCTGTGCTGTTCCTGCTCTGCAGCCGGACACAAGCGTCGGACAACGGTTTTGAAGATCGGCAATGAAAAAATTTCGCAGATGGAATTCCAGATCTGTTATCACGTCTGTTATTCCAACTTTGCCGCTACGTATGATTTCAGTTCCATCGGCTTTGACGAAAAGGAAGATCCTTTTGCGCAGACCTGCCGGTTTGACAGTTCCCGTACCTGGGGGGAATTCCTGCTGGATTCCACCGTATCCTTCTGCCGTGAGCTCGTGATTATGGCGGCGGAAGCGAAGGCCCGGAACCTGTCGCTCTCTGCTCAGCAGGAAGAGCAGATTGAAGAATCAATCCGGGATGTGCAGGAGCAGTTGAAAAAAGACGGAACGGAGGAAAATGTTTATTGGGCTGCCGTTTACGGGGCGGATGCCACGGCGGAGGACGTGATTACCGTGATGAAGAAGATTGCGCTGTATCGTGACGTTTATGCGGCTTTGGTGGAAAGTTTCGGGATTACGGAGGCACAGCTGTCGGATTATTACCAGCAGAACAGGGACATCCTGGATGCCGTGACGTTGCGGATCGTGCCGTTTGAATACGGGGATGGGAAACGCACCGCTTCCGAAGCAAAACAGGCGGCAAAGGAGTTTATTGCCGGCATAAAGTCGGAGCAGGACATTGTTGAAAACGCAGGTACAGCTGTTTCCTCGGATGTGCAGTCCTATTTCGGTGATACGGATTTTACATTGACGTATAATGTTACCCGGGAATATTTCGGTTCCGGCTCGGCGGCTTCACGTTGGCTGTTCAGCGAAAAGCGGGAATACATGGAAAGCAATGTGTATGACACCGGTACCATGTGGCTGGCAATGTTTTATATTGAAGCCGATACGCGGGATTATAAAACCGTGACTCTCCGTCACATCCTTCTTGCGGATAAAACAGAGAGCGGGGCGGAAAAAGCAAACCAGGTGTATGAGGAATGGAAAAAGGATTATAACACAGAAGCCGGCTTTGCAGCATTTGCAACCATTTATTCTCAGGATGCGGATTCCCGCGCGGACGGAGGACTGTATGCCAACGTGTACAAGGGACAGCTGGTCAATGAAATGACGAGCTGGGGTTTTGATCCCAAGCGTAAGCCCGGTGATACGGCGGTGGTCCGGTCTTCTTACGGATATCACATTCTGTATTTTGTTTCCGAAGGAGAGGAGACCTATCGGAACGTTCTGTGCCGCACGGCCATCGAAGCCGAACGGTACACCGCCTTTATGGAAGAAAAACAACCGTCGTTCCCCACCGATTTCCAACAGGAGGATCTTCGGTTTGTGTTTGAAAAGTAAGCCGGAAAGCAAACAGATTCCGGTCGGATCGGATGCATCAAAAGAGCGGGGGCGGTAAGCGTCGAACCCCCGCTCTTTTTGCCGCGGAGGCGTAAGTTTTTGTTGCCGTTTTTTTTGAAAGGTGTAACCCTGCCCAACGAGATGGTGATTGTTGGGGTGAAGGCCTTTGAGTACGGAAAGAAAGGAGATGAAGACATTGGACGATTCCCGGATTGTGGAATTATATCGGATGCGCGACGAAGAGGCGATTCGAAAGACTGCCGAGAAATACGGAAGTCGCTTGTTTTCTTTGGCTTACGGAATCGTTCACGACCGACAGACTGCCGAGGAGTGTGAAAATGACACCTACATGCATGCATGGAATGCCATTCCTCCCCATGAGCCGAAACTCTATCTGTATGCCTTTCTCGCACGGATTACCCGCCATCTTGCCCTGAATTGCTGCCGTCATCGCAGCCAGTTGAAGCGAAGCGCCCAAATCTGTGAGCTCAGTGCGGAGATGGAACAGTGTATTCCTTCTCCGGATGATGTCGAATGTCGCATCGATGATATGACGCTGAAACATGCAATCAACGGATTTCTCAGCACGCTGGATGCCGAAAAAAGAAACATTTTCATCCGTCGGTGTTGGTATCTGGATTCCATTGCCGACATCTCCGCCCGCTTTGCCTTGTCTGAAAGCAAAGTGAAAACAACGCTCTTCCGTTGCCGCAATATGCTTCGGAAGCATCTTGAAAAGGAGGGTTATACGTTATGAAAGGAAATGAATTTCTGGATAAAATGGAATTGATCGATCCCCGCTATGTGGATGCGGCGGATGCTCCGTCGGCGACCGGGAGGAGAAAGCGCATCCGCTGGGGCGTGATTGCTGCTTGCTTTTGCATTCTGATCAGTGCCGTGACGGCAATGGCGATGAGCGATTTCGGTACGCAGGTCATCGATTTTTTTGCGTCATTGTCCGGGTCCGGTCCGGATTCCGGCGAATCGGGATATGTTCTGAATATTGAAATTGAAAAAATTTCCGCCGATGCATTGGAGGGTGCGATTCGGGAAGTCCCTGCCCGGATCCGGCAGCAGTTTGAATCCTACCAACCATTTATGAGTTGGTCTCCGGATACCTGGAGCAAAAACTTCGAATCCCGTAACGAGGCGTATGATTATATTGGCTTCGACGGCTTGAAATGTCTGCCGTTGGATTGGCAGGAAAACCGGACAATACTGTGCGTACGGGGAACGGAAAACGGAGACATTCTGTGTGCTTCCGTTGAAACCTCCTATGCTGTTTCGGATATCCAGCTGCAGTTTCTGGCAAGTATTTATACGGAAAAGCTGGAGGGCAGCGTTACCATGCACATGGTGATGCTGGAAAATGCCGATTTTGAGGAGTCGTTCTATTCTTCGAAAAACGGAAAAACGCTGCATGTGCTGGAGAGCACCGTTTTGAAAAGCGGCTATCGGACAATCAGCGGATACCTGGTTGAAAACAGGGTTCTTTATCATCTTCACATTTCCTGCCCGGAAAAAGATTCCGGTCAGGCAAAGGAATTGTTGAGGCAATGGGCGGATCTGTTCTGACCAAAGAAAAATCGCTTTCGGAGCCAATCAGCTCCGGAAGATCTGAATCAAAAAGGAACCGTGTGGCTTCAGCCACACGGTTCCTTTTTATGCGTTTTTAATGGTTTTCGCTTACTGAAGTTCGGCGAAATATTTGATGGTGCGAACCATCTGGCTGGTGTAGGAGTTCTCGTTGTCGTACCAGGAAACGACCTGAACCTGATAGGTGTCATCGTCGATCTTGGAAACCATCGTCTGCGTGGCGTCAAACAGCGAGCCGTAACGCATGCCGATCACGTCGGACGAAACGATCTCGTCGGTGTTGTAACCGAAGGATTCGTTGGATGCGGCCTTCATGGCGGCGTTGATGCCTTCTACCGTAACATCCTTGCCTTTGACAACGGCAACCAGGATGGTGGTGGAGCCGGTGCAGGTGGGAACACGCTGCGCGGAACCGATCAGTTTGCCTTTCAGTTCCGGAATGACAAGGCCAATGGCCTTGGCTGCACCTGTCGTGTTGGGAACAATGTTCATTGCGCCGGCGCGGGAGCGACGGAGGTCGCCTTTTCTCTGCGGACCGTCAAGAATCATCTGGTCACCCGTGTAGGCGTGAATGGTGGACATGATGCCGCTCTGGATGGGAGCATACGCGTGAAGCGCTTTGGTCATCGGAGCAAGGCAGTTGGTGGTGCAGGAGGCGGCGGAGATAATCTTATCTTCCGGCGTCAGCGTATCGTTGTTGACATTGTAAACAATGGTTTTCGGCATGGAGAAGTGTTCTGTGTCTTTTTTGCAGGATGCGGGAGCGGAGATTACCACTTTCTTTGCTCCGGCGAGAATGTGTTTGTTGGCATCTGCGACATCGGTGTAGAAGCCGGTGCATTCCAGAACAACGTCCACGCGCAGTTTTTTCCAGGGGCAGTTGGCGGCATCTTTTTCTGCGTAGATCTTGATCTCGCTTCCGTCAACAATGATGGAATCTTCTGTGGATTCCACGGTGTGGAGTCCTTCGCCGATGATTCCGCAGTAGCCCTTCTGTGCGGTGTCGTATTTCAGAAGATGTGCCAGCATTTTGGGGCTGGTCAGGTCGTTGATGGCAACGATTTTGTACCCCTTTGTTCCGAACATCTGACGGAATGCCAGACGACCGATGCGGCCGAAGCCGTTGATTGCGACTCTTACTGTAGACATGAATAATTCCTCCTGTTTATGAATAAGGTCTTGATTTTCTTACAGATATATTTTATACTATATTTGGAAAAAGTACAAGAGGGCTTTGCAAAAAAAATGTCCGGTTGCGTTGAGAAAATAGTTTTCAATGCATGATATGGTTTGGACAGTTTGCCCAAAAAACGCAGGGGAACTGCCGATTTTTGCAAAAAAATACGGAAAAAAAGCAAGTTTTTGCAAACTGGAGGGGAAGTTGAATGAAAAATTATTCTTCGCATCCGTACCTGGATGCGCTGGCTGAGGTGTACGACGATTCGTCGGTTCCTGTTTTTCTTACGGATGAGAAATTGCATCTTTTATATGCCAACGAGGCGGCAATCTCAAACGACCGGTCTCTTTGTTCGGAGGATGGAATTCTGCGGATGCTGGGCGCGGAAGCGAGTGCCGTTCGGCAGGCGTTGTGTTCCCGCGATACGTTCCGGTTGGAGTTGCACCGTCCGTTGCCGTTTTATGCCGTGCTTTTTATCCGGCTTTACGGTTCCGATGGGAAAGCGGCTGCGATTTCGGTGCATCCTCTTCGCCGCAATGCGGTTTTGCGGGAACATCGGTTTTTCAGCACCGAAACCCTGTATGATGCCGTGTTACGCGAAATTTTGACTCCCTCCGCCGATGCACTGGAGTTGTTGGGCAAGATGCGCCGGGGTGAGCCCACGCCCTCTCCGGAGGAATGTCTGCATCGTCTGGAGCGGGATGCGTGCCGCAGCATGAGTGCTGTTCAGCGGATCTGTGATGAGATGGGGCTTCTGACGCGGCTTTCCGAATGTGACCGACCGCTGCTTTCCGCCGTTTCCTTTGCCCAGTCTTTCGGAAGTCGTTATGAGATTCCTACCGTTGTTCTGGGATGTGACGGTCGGGATGCGAGAATTCTGGCAGACCCGGATACGCTGTTCAAAATTCTGGCAGACAGCGCTGTGTTTCTCTCCTTCTTGCCACAGACGGGCGAGAAGAAGACCGGTGTGAAAATTTCGGTTATCTGCGATGAGGATTCCGTGCGGTTTGTTCTTCGCCGGGAACGTGTGCGTGCGGTTGATCCGGACCCGTTTTCGCCTACGGTGAATACGGGCGGAACGCTGAACATCAATCTTTTTTCCGCACGGGAACTTGCTTTGCGGAGCGGGGCGGAATTGTCCTGTATGTTGCCGGATGAGAAACATCGGTTTGCTGAGGTTACGGTTCGGATGGACCGTGCTTTCCCGGACGGAGATGCGTTTGACTTCGGCGATGGATGGGACGATTTCTTCGGTCATGTCCCCGGAAATTTTTCAGCGGAAAATGCTTTGCTGATGCGCCTGGCAGAGAAAAGATAAGATTCTGTTTACACCTCCCCTTTTTGGGGTATTCTCGGAAAAGAGGAGGTGTTTTTATGGCTGCAATTTTTTTGCGGACGGTCTTGTTCTTCTGCATCACGGTTTTGTCTCTGCGTCTGATGGGAAAACGCCAGATCGGAGAATTGGAACCGACGGAACTTGTCGTAACCATTCTGATTTCCGATATTGCCACGCTCTGCCTGCAGGATATCAATCTTCCGGTTCTGTATGCGGTTATCCCTATTTCCGTATTGGTGATCTTTGAGGTGATTACGTCGGTGCTTTCTCTCAAAAGTCCGGCGATCCGCAGTGCGTTTTCGGGCGATTACAGCGTGATTATCGAAAACGGAAAGCTGAATCAGAGTGAAATGCATCGGGCGGAGGTGACGCTGGATGAGGTGATGGAGGAGATTCGGAAAAAAGGCGGCCTTGTTCTGGAAGATGTGCAATTCTGCGTGCTGGAAACAAGCGGACAGATGAGTGTAATTCTTAAAAAGGATACAAATCACAAAAAAGTTCCGGTTCCGCTCATCGTGGACGGGTGCCTGTTGAAGAAAAATCTGAAAAAGGCGGGATTGACCCGTTCCCGGGTAGAGGAAATGCTGCGGCGTCACGGTGCGAAAACGGAGAAAGATGTGTTCTGGCTTGCCCTGCAGGACGGAACGGAATCGTATGTGAGGAAAACAAAATGAAAAAACGGTTGGTGGCAGCGTTGGTTGCCTTGGGCGTGGTCCTTGCTTTTGTAACATGGGCAACGGTGTATCTGAAACAGACAACAACCCGCTGGGATGCCATGCTGGGAGAGGTGTCATCCCGCGTAAGCGAAGATATCGGCGGTGCAGGAGAACGATTTTCCGGATTTTTTCGGGAATACCGTGAGAGGGAAATGCTGCTCGGACTTTTTGTGTACAAAGAGCGTTTTGAAGAAATGGATGTTCTCTGCGATCAGCTGAGCGCTTTTTTCGATTCCGGGGAAGAGCCGTACGAGGAATTGTTTTCGGATCTGGAACGTCTGCGATCGCTGGTTCGGGATCTGTACGAGCATTCCGGACCGTTTATCGAGGTGATCTTTTGATTGCGGACAGGCAGGGACTTGACAAGCGGGAAAATTTATACTATAATATACCATGCGATTTGAGCATGCGATTTGAGCGGGTCTTTTTGCTGAGACCCCGAACACGGATGTTTCCGGAGGATTTTTTATGAACGATTATCCCAGCATTGTCAAGGCATTTCTTGAACTTTACGGAGGAAGTGCGGAAGATGTGCGGGTGTTTACGGCACCCGGGCGCGTGAATCTGATTGGCGAGCACACCGATTATAACGGCGGATTTGTTTTTCCCGCCGCCATCTGCTATGCCTCTACGATCGCCGTTCGCCGCCGCAAGGACGGCAGCCGGACGATTCGTCTTGCCGCTACCGACCTGCCTGACCGTGTAACCGTGGACCTGGATAATCCGGAAGCATCGCGTTCCCTGAGATGGGGCAATTATCAGGCGGGTGTCGTGGATGTGATGCAGAAGGCGGGTTATACCGTTTCGCCCTGTGATGTTTTGTATTGCGATGAGGTCCCTCTCGGCGCCGGTCTGTCCAGTTCCGCCGCGATTGAAGTGGTGATGGCACTGATGCTTGCCACTTTTTCCCTGGAGGATGCCGGTCTTTCGCAACCGGTGGATATGATTGAAATCGCCAAACTCTGTCAGCAGGCAGAAAACGAATTCTGCGGCGTCAGATGTGGGATTATGGATCAGTTTGCCAGTGCCATGGGACGGCAGAATCATGCTATTTTTCTGGATTGCAAGTCGCTGGATTTCCGCTATGTTCCGTTGGAGTTGCGTGGATATAAGATCGTCATCGGCAACACCCGCAAAAAACGTTCGCTCGCTGAAAGCAAATACAACGAGCGTTGTGCAGAGTGTTCCAAGGCATTGGAACAGCTGAAGATTGCTTTGCCGGATATTACCTGTCTTCGGGATGTGTCCGTGGATGCGTTTGAAGATTCCAAAATGCTTATTTCCGATGAGGTCTGCCGTATTCGCGCCGAACACGTCATTTATGAGTGCGATCGTGTTCTGAAATCGGTGGAAGCGCTGAACAACGGCGATCTGCAGGCGTTCGGACGTCTGATGACCGCCTCGCATATTTCGCTTCGGGATCTTTACGAGGTGACCGGTCTTCATCTGGATACGATGGTAGAGGAATCCCTCAAGATCGACGGCTGTATCGGTTCCCGTATGACCGGTGCCGGCTTCGGCGGCTGTACCGTAAGCATTGTGCGTGAAGAATGTGTGGATGAATTTATCGGAACGGTCGGTGCGCATTATGAAGAAAGAACGGGAATTCGTCCCGACTTTTACGTTTCCGGCGCATGCGACGGAGCGCGGGAGATCCTGTTGTAAAAAAAATCGGGCAAAGCCCTTGACTTTCGGGCAATTTATGGTATAATATATAAGATGTAGTCTGTTTGATACGGCAGGAGAAACCATATCATGAGGGAAACAGCGTCGGTTCTGGATATTACCCGCTTTTTGAAAAGCGAGGATTCGGGGGCGCATTGTGAGTTTGATGTTCCGGTTTGCGGGACGGATGAACGCTTTCATGACGTTGTGTTTGACGGAAAATTCCGCAACATCTCCGGTGTTCTGACCTTAAAAGCCACGGTTCACGGGTTGTACGATGCTGTTTGTGACCGTTGTCTTCGCCCTTTTACGCTTTCTCTGGATGCGCAGTTGGATACCGTTGTCGGAGAAAATGAATCAAAAGACGATTCCGTTACGGTGGAAAACGGGCGAATGGATCTGGTCAAGACGTGTTATGACGCATTGTCTCTGGAGCTTCCCACCATTCTTTGGTGCAAGGAAGACTGTAAGGGCTTGTGTCCCTGTTGTGGAGCAGACCGCAATGAAGGCGACTGCGGTTGCGGTGCGTCTTTCTGAATGAGTGTAAAAAAGAAAAGCAATAGAGTCAGGAGGTGTTTTCGATGATTGCTCCTAAAAGAAGAATCTCTAAACAGAGAAAACATAAGAGACGTTCCAGTGTTTGGAAACTGGACATGCCCGGCATGGTAAAATGCTCTCATTGCGGAGAGTACTGCCTCTCTCATAGAGTGTGCAAGAATTGCGGTTATTACGACGGCAAAGAAGTCATCAAGGTCGAGAAAAAGGCCGAGGCGTAAGCCTGTTTTGTGTAACGTGTCCATAGGGGGAAAGCTCGACAGCAGACGGAACGTTTGCTTTGGGTTTTCCCTTGATTACTTTATGGGGGAGTTTTCGAGCGATGGCCATGATCAGAACGGTCTATGAATCCAGCCCGTTTTTCGGAATGCTTTTGCCGGGAGATGATCTGATTTCCGTCAACGGCAAAAAGATTCACGACTTGCTGGATTATATGTTCTATACAGCAGTCGGGGATACGGTTTCCGTAACCGTGCTTCGCGGGGGAAAGGAACAGACATTTACGGCAGCCGCCAATGCGGAAGAGCCGGATCTTCGTCTGGAATTTGAAGAATTTCTGCTGGACAGAAACCGCAGTTGCAAAAACAAGTGCGTCTTCTGTTTTATCGATCAACTGCCCAAGGGAATGCGGAATACGCTGTATTATCGGGATGACGATTTCCGTCTGTCTCTTTTGCAGGGGAATTATGTCACTCTGACCAACCTGTCTGAAGAAGATGTGGAACGGATTCTCGCTCTGAAGATCTCACCTCTGAATGTTTCCGTACATACAACGAATCCGGAATTGCGTGTGCGTATGATGGCGAATCCGAACGCTGCCCGGATCAACGATTTGTTGCGCCGTTTTGCGGACGGCGGAATCAATATGCGCTGTCAGATTGTGCTTTGTCGGAATCTGAACGACGGAGAGGAACTGGACCGGACATTGCGGGATCTGAAGGCGCTCTATCCTGCTGTATCTTCGGTGTCGATCGTTCCGGTCGGACTGACAAAGTTCCGGGAGGGACTGTATCCGTTGCTTCCGTTTGATGCGGAGAGTGCTGCCGATGCTATCCGGCGCATCAATGCTGTGGGTGATACCTGTGTGAAGGAATTGGGAACACGGCTGTTCTATCCGGCAGATGAGTTCTATATTCTTTCCGGAATCCCGTTTCCCGGCTATGCATTCTATGAGGAATTCGAGCAGTTTGAAAACGGGGTAGGCATGGTGGTCAGTTTTGCCCAGGAGTTTGCGGATGCCATTCGTACCGTGCGCCCCGATAAGCGGTATTTTGATTGTTCTCTTGTTACAGGTGTTGCATCGGAGCGCCTTATCCGGTTGTGCTTGGATGGCATGAAGAAGAAGCTGCCGAACCTGGATGCCCGACTGTATTCCATCCAAAACGATTTCTTCGGACGGAGCATTACCGTTACCGGGCTGATTACGGGACAGGATCTGATTCATCAGTTGTCCGGGCAGAAATTGGGAAAGAATCTGCTGATTCCCACTTCCATGCTGCGGGACGATACGTTTTTGGATGATGTGACCGTAAAGGATGTGGAACAGGCATTGAATGTCCGTGTCTGGAAAGTTGCGGGTCATGCCGAAGATCTGATTGAAACCGTCATGGAATGTGCGGTTGGAAAGGGAAGGAAATAAGATGCCGATTGTAGCAGTTGTCGGACGTCCCAATGTGGGAAAATCCACGTTGTTCAACAAGATTATCGGGCAGCGTCTTTCCATTGTGGAAGATACGCCCGGTGTTACCCGTGACCGTATTTATTGTGACGCGGAGTGGCGCGGCAGAACATTTACTCTGGTCGATACTGGTGGTATCGAACCGATGAGCGAGGATACCATCCTGGTTCAGATGCGCAGGCAGGCGCAGCTTGCCATTGACGAGGCGGACGTGGTCATTCTGGTTACCGATGTGAAAACGGGTGTGACTGCCACGGACAGTGATGTGGCGCAGATGCTTCTCAAGGCGGGAAAAAAGACGGTGGTCTGTGTCAATAAGATCGACCGACCGGGAGATAATCCGCCCGGCTTTTATGAGTTTTACAATCTGGGACTCGGGGATCCGGTTGCCGTATCGTCTGTTCATGGGCTTGGAATCGGTGACCTGTTGGATGCGGTGTATGAGAATCTGCAAAGCGTTTCCCCAGAGCCGGACACCGAAGACCGTATCCGCGTTGCCGTTATCGGGAAGCCGAATGTCGGAAAGTCCTCGCTGGTCAATACGGTTCTGGGAGAAACCCGTATGATCGTTTCCGATATTCCCGGTACGACCCGGGATGCTGTGGACAGCATGGTGGAAAACGCATACGGAAAATTCGTTTTGATTGATACGGCGGGACTTCGCCGGAAGAGCCGTGTGTACGACAACATTGAGCGATACAGCGTAGTCCGTTCCTATATGGCCGTAGATCGGGCTGATGTGGTGCTGATTTTAATTGACGCTACAGAGGGCGTGACCGAGCAGGACACAAAAATTGCCGGTTTTGCCCATGATCGGGGCAAGGCATCGGTCGTTGTGGTGAACAAATGGGATCTGGTAGAAAAAACCGATCATACCATGAACGAAATGAAAGCCCGGGTTCTGGAAGATCTGAAATACATGGCATATGCACCGGTTGTTTTCATTTCTGCAAAAACGGGGCAGCGTGTAGACAAACTTTTCCCGGTCATTCGCTCGGTTCACGAGCAGTACGGAAGACGTGTGGCAACGGGCGTTCTCAACGATGTGCTGAACGATGCCGTTACCCGTGTTCAGCCCCCGACCGACAAAGGCAAGCGGTTGAAGATTTTTTACATAACGCAGGTTTCGTCCGCACCGCCGACCTTTGTCTGCTTCTGCAACGATAAAGCTCTGTTCCATTTTTCCTATCAGCGGTATCTGGAAAATCAGATCCGGGCAGCTTTTGGTCTGGATTGTACGCCTGTGCGCCTGATTGTGCGCGAGAAAAACGAGAAAGATAAATCGTAGGAGAATTTTATGGAAAAACTGTGCATTGCCCTTTTGATTGGATATCTGGTGGGAAGCGTGAACGTATCCATTCTTCTCACGCGCATGGTCGGCGGTTTTGACATCCGCACGCGGGGAAGTCACAATGCCGGCGGAACCAATGTCGCACGTACGCTGGGTACCGGTTGGGGCGTGTTGACCATTCTGCTTGAGATTCTGAAATCCTGTGCGGTCGGTATGACGGCAAAATATTGGTTTCCTGCTGAATTCCCCGGGTTTCCGGAGTCGGGAGCGACGGTCTGCGCATTGGCGGTTCTTTGCGTTTGCGTGTTGGGAAATGCCTATCCGTGCTTTGCCGGTTTCCGTGGCGGAAAAGGTGTGACGGTTATGGCGGCAGCGGCAATTGTGCTTGACTGGCGTGTATTCCTCTGCCTGTTTGCACTGTTTTTTGTCATTCTGTTTTTGGGGCATTACGTCTCGCTTTCCTCGATAATTGCTTCTCTCGGGCTTCCGATCGGCGCATGGTTTGTGTTAAGGGGAACGGATGGCGTGTGGGTTGCTGTCGGCTTGTCGGCATTTCTGGCTTTTCATGTGCTGTTCCGCCACCGTTCGAATATCCAGCGGCTTGTGCAGGGGAAGGAAAACCGCTTTTCTTGGAAGAAAGGAAAAAATTCGTGAGTCAGTTTGAGCGTTCCGAGTTGTTGTTCGGTGTGGATTCCACGGAAAAGCTGAAAGCGGCAACGGTTGCTGTTTTCGGGCTTGGCGGAGTCGGTTCGTATGCGACGGAGGCGTTGGCGCGTGCCGGAATCGGACATCTGGTTCTGGTGGATAACGATACGGTTTCAGAAAGCAATCTGAACCGGCAGCTGTTCGCGCTGCATTCTACACTCGGTCAGAAAAAAACAGAAGTTGCCACCCTCCGTGTGCGTGACATTCATCCCGACATCCGGGTAACGACATGGAATCTGTTTTTTGACGAGAGCACCTTGCCGAATTTTGATTTTTCTTCTTATTCTTATGTGGTTGATGCCATTGATACCGTGGGATCAAAAATTCTGTTGGCACAGCGATGCTACGAAGCGGGTGTGCCGGAAATCTGCTGTCTCGGTACGGGCAATAAGCGGGAACCGTCCCGTTTCTGTGTGGAGGATCTTGCGAAAACTTCGGTCTGTCCGTTGGCACGGGTGATGCGGAGAGAACTGAAACAGCGGGGAATCCCGCATCTTCCTGTAGTGTATTCCGAAGAAGAGCCGGCTCATGTATGCCTGTCCGAAAACGGCAGGCATATTCCCGGA
This sequence comes from uncultured Eubacteriales bacterium, assembly GCA_934438175.1. Lineage (GTDB taxonomy): Bacteria > Bacillota > Clostridia > Oscillospirales > UBA644 > CAKSBH01. The sequence goes on from CAKSBH010000001.1 coordinate 120,805, forward strand.
AGCTGTTCGTTTGTGCCTCCCGTGGCGGGAATGATTCTTGCCGGAGAAGTTGTGAAAAATTTGCTGAAAAACCCTTGACAGATAAAACCGGATGTGTTATAATAAGCAAGCGTTCGGCAGATGCCGTACGCAATATGGACGATTAGCTCAGTTGGTAGAGCGCTTGCTTGACGTGCAGGATGTCAGGGATTCGAGTTCCTTATCGTCCACCATAGATTCCACCGTGATTTTGATGAATTACGGTGGTTTTTTATACCGTTTTTTTGAAGCATTTTTCAGCCGGCAGAAGGAGTGAAGCCCTCCATGAGCATGGTAACACAGCAGATCAATAAGATCGAATCGGAGGTCTTCCGAACAATAAAACCGCTTGGCTTCACAAAACACGGGCGTACGCTGCATCGGTTTGTGGACGGCGATCTTTCCCAGGTTATCGAGTTTCAATGCGGCCCGGTATACCGGAACGCAACCCATCTGATGTGGGTCAATATCGGAATCCGGATTCCGGAATGCGTCGAAAGACAGTTCCATGCGGTGAACGATCGGGACTTTTATCATGAATATGAATGCAATATGCGTTCGCGGTTGGGTACGATTGCGGCAAAGGACTGCCGAGGTGAAAAAACTTTTCAGCTTGACGGGGCCGTTGAGGTTCTGTGCCGGGAGATTCTCGATGAAATCGAAACGGAAGTCCTTCCCGTCTTTGATCTTCTGTCCAACCGGTGCGCTGTTTTGGAGCACCGGCGGGAATATCCGTATTTTGACACCATGAACAATCATCTGATCAAACTGGAAGAGTCCATGATTTATGGGCATCTGGGCGATTTTTCAAAGTCAAGGGAGCGGTTTGAAGAATATTACGAAACCGCACGGCAAAACTGCAGACGTTGCCCGGGGCATGTGGAGTATCTGGATGAGCTGCGGTGTACGCTTGGATTTCAATAAAACAGGAACCACCGGGTTTTCCCGGTGGTTTTGTCTTTATTCTTCATCTTCGCTGCGGTCTTTGTTTTTGAGGTAAATCATCAGCCCGGCAACGGCAACCAATACCGCGCAGCCGAGAATGAGAAAGAGCGGAAGGGGATTCTTTGATGTTTGTTCCTGTCCATCGGAGGAAACGGATTGTCCATCGGCCGGCTTTGGAATCTTTTCAAACTCAGCCGATACGGTTACTTCTCCTTCGGGCATGGCGAACGTGTAGGTTCCGTTTTTTTCCTTCTGTACGGAGAGTTCGGTTTCTCCTGTCCGGACCCGGATGGCTTTGATCCGGTATCCCTCGTCCGGATGTGGGGTGAGCTGTACGGTGATTCCCGGCAAGGCATAGCGACAGTCCGCTGTAACGGTTCCGTGCTCGGCAGGGTCGAAGAAGATTTCATAGTCATCGGGTGTGACTTCCGTGAACGTGACGGAAACGGTCACATCACTTGCCGGCATAAGAAAGACGTGGGAGCGTGCCGTTCTTGTGACCTTGACGGTTTTTCCCTTGGCATCCTTGACGGTGATGGTATCAAGCGCGAAGCCGCGGTGTGCGGTGATGTTGATGACGACGGATTCGTATGCCATGGCGGATTCATGGCTGAGAACGATCTCTCCACCTTCCTGTGCATCCAGCGTGATGGTGTGAAGCGTGGTGTCCGTGCGCTCAAATACGGCAACCACGGTCACTTCCGCAGCGGGCATGACAAACGTCCAACCGTTTTCTCCGGGCAATGCTTCCGTCACGGTCGTTCCGTCCGAAATGGTAACGCTGACTGCCTGAAATCCGATTTCCGGTGTTGTGGTTATACTGACAAGCGTTCCTTCGGCTGCTTCTTTCATGTCTGCCGCGGCCGTTCCGTGCAGAACATTTTTTATTTTGATTTTATACATGTCCGGCAATTCCGTACCGAATGTGGCAGTCAGAATCACGGAAGAATCCGGCATGGTGAAGGTGTAGACGTTTGTTGCGGTTTTTTTCAGTGAAAGCCGCCCGCTTACCGTACTGCGTGCCGAGATTCCCTGCAGAACCAAGCCGGAATCCGGGGTGGTGACGATGGTGACCGTTTCTCCTGCTGCGGCAAAACGCTTGTCGGTTGCAAGTGTGCCGTATTGAACTCCGGAAATGTAGATCGGATTCATTTCCGCATAAAGATATCGGAAGGTGGCGGTGACAAGAACATCGCCTGCCGGCATAACAAAGGTGTAAATGTTCTCTTTTTGCTTCTGTGCTGTTACCACTTCTCCGGTCGGCTGCCGGTTTTCAAGCACCTGGATGGTGAGCGTATCCAGTGTATAATTCCGGTTCGGCTTCAGCGTCAGGGTTACCGTTTCGCCCGCGCTGGCACCGTCTTTATCCGCCAGACAGGTTCCGTGTGTGTCCGCCGGTGTCCGGATGAGGTAGGTCGTGGAATCTTCGTTTTCCGCAAATGAGCCCATACCGAGCACAAGCCCGAAAAGAAACAGAAAAAGGAAAACGGGAAGAATTTTTCTGAACGATGACATCAAAACGGTCGCCTCTCTTTGGAGATAATGGTAGTAAGAATATTATATCATGTCTTATTTCCGTTGTCAATGTGCTTGACAACGGCTCTTTTCGGGAATATAATGGAAGAAAAGGAGGGATTCGGATGGCAATGGTCGTCATCGGTGCCGTATTTGTGGATATTAAGGGATATCCCGATGTCGCGTATCTTCCGGGCGGACGGAACGTCGGACGTGTGGAACAGGTGCACGGAGGCGTATGCCGCAATGCGGTGGAAGATATTGCCAACGTGGAACTGCGTCCCATGTTTGTCAGTCTGGTAGACGACAGCGGTATGGGTACGGATGTTCTGGAAAAACTGAACAACCACAAGGTGGATACCCGTTTTATACGTCGGGTTCCGAACGGTATGGGAACCTGGCTTGCCATTTTCGACAACTGCGGGGATGTCTGCGCCGCCATTTCCAAACGACCGGACCTTTCACCCATCTGTGACATTCTGGATGAAGACGGCGATGCGATCTTTTCGCAGGCGGACAGCGTTCTGGTGGAGATTGATGCCGATAAAGAGATGGTGAAACGGGTGTTTTCGCTGGCGGAGCGCTATAAAAAACGGGTGTACGGCGTGGTATCCAACATGCGGATCGCCGTAACACGGCGCGATTTTCTGCAGCGGCTGGATGGCTTTGTATGCAATCTGCAGGAGGCGGAGATTCTGTTCTCGGAAGCTTATGAGGGAAAAACACCCGAAGAAATGCGGGAGCTTTTGCCGGAAAAGATCCGTCGTGCCAACATTTCCCGCATGGTGGTCACCATGGGGGCGCAGGGCGCGGTTTATGCGGACACGCTCTCCGGAGAGTTTGGCATTTGCCCTTCCCGCAAGGTGGACGTTCAGGATACGACCGGTGCGGGGGATGCTTTTTTCGCGGGTCTGTCCATCGGTCTGACTTACGGAAAAACGATGCGGGAAGCGTGTGAAATCGGAACGACTCTGGCAACCAGTGTCATTACAACAGCCGAAAATGTTTGTCCGCGGTTCCGTCCGGAGGAATTTGATCTGCGTCTTCCGCAGGAAGAAGATTAAACAATGAAAACCAATTATCATACCCATACCTTCCGTTGCCGTCACGCAACGGGAACCGAAAGAGAATATCTGGAAAATGCCTTGAAAGCGGGGTTTTCCGTATTCGGATTTTCCGACCATACGCCCTATCCGTTTGAGAACGGATACTGCTCGCCTTTTCGGATGCATGTGGAAGAAGCGACGGACTATTTTGATACCATCCGTCGGCTTCGGGAGGAATACCGGGGGCGTTTGGAGATTCCTGTCGGTGTGGAGGCGGAATATTATCCGGCTTATTTTGACGGTCTGCTGAGGATGCTGCGGAAAACCGGCTGCGAGTATCTTTTGCTTGGTCAGCACTATCTCCAAAACGAATTGGGTGCCGCTTACAGCGGCTCGATGACTCGCGATGACGACATCCTGCGCGCTTATGTGCGGCAGACGACGGAGGCACTGAAAACGGGCTTGTTTTCCTGTTTTGCCCATCCGGATCTTTTGTATTACCGGGGATCTGCAGAGGTTTACCGGCGGGAGATGACCGCTCTTTGTGAGGCGGCGGCGAGAGAACATGTGCCGCTGGAGTTCAACCTTCTCGGCTTTGGGCAAGGGCGGGGGTATCCCTATCTTCCGTTCTGGCGCATTGTTGCCGAGGTCGGCAATGAGGTGGTCATCGGATGCGATGCCCACAGTCCGGAGGCCGTACGGTGCGGCGTTTTGCGGCGGCAGGCGGAGGAATATCTTGCCGGACTCGGTCTGAAGCCGAAGGAAATGCTGACGCTTCGTCCTTTGGGATAGTACGACAGGAGACACCGTGGAATTTATGAAAAAAGAAAAAAACGGAAGAGAGCATCTGCGTAATCTTTTGCTGTGCAGCTTGTTTGCGGCATTTCTCGCTGTCTGCTCCTGGATTTCCGTTCCCGTTCTGACCGTTCCGTTTACGCTGCAGACATTCGGGGTGTTTTTGACGCTGTGCTTTCTGGGAGGGCGGCTGGGAACCGTCACCGTTCTGCTGTATCTGACGCTTGGCGCGATCGGGGTTCCAGTGTTTTCCGGTTTTCGGGGCGGAATCGGTGTCCTGCTCGGACCGACCGGCGGATATCTGCTTGGATTTTTGTTTTCCGGGCTGATTTATTGGCTTCTTACCGCCAAAAGAAGTCCGGTTTCCGGGCTGTATCGGCTTGCTGTCCTGACGGCAGCATTGGTGGGATGTTATTTGTTCGGAAGCTTATGGTTTCTTGGGTACACTGCCGACGGAACAATCGGTTTCTGGGGGGTTCTGATGAAGTGTGTGGTGCCGTATCTGCTTCCGGATTTTCTCAAAATGATTCTTGCTTCCCGTCTGTCCGATCTGTTGCTGCGTGTTTCCCATCGTTGAAAAGACGTCTTTCCTCCTTGAGAAAAGACGTCTTTTTTATTCCCCGGTTCCGCTCAGTTTGCGGAGAGGGTAAGCGTACGCATGGCAGAATCGACGGAGTAATAGCGCCCTTTGCCCCAATTGGAAAACAGTACGCTGATGTCGTTGATGGCGTTCTGCAGGGCTTCTTTTCCGGCAAAGCGAAGCGAAATCTCGGCACGGTCTGTGTTTGCGCGAAGCACATTGCAGACCGCTGCCCGGTTGTATTCGGCAAAGTAAAGTCCGTTGTATACAAAATAATTGTAGGCGGTTGCCGTTGCCTCCGGAGCATAACACCCACTGTTGACGGTCCGGGTGGAAAGATCCTGTGAGGTAACGCAGAAATAGTTGTAACGCTTGATCGGTGTGTCGGATACCGGATCGTCCCAGGTGAGGTCCATGTAATAATAATCGTCTTCCAGCATAACAAGATTCCATGCGTGAGAGCCGCCGTTTGCCGTTCCCGTAACCATGCTGCACGGAATGCCGAGTTCCTGCATGATGTTCTGGAATGCGGCGGCGTAGCCCTGGCAGACGGCATTGTGACGGATCACGCATCCGTATGCCGTATGGCAGGACGGGTCGCTTGCCGTACCGGTTTCGTAGGTTGTGCGGTCATATTCCGTATGGTCCACAAGAATATCGTGAACATACAGTACGGTGTCAAAAAGCGTCGGCTGTTTTTTTGCTTCCTGTACAATGGCTTTGACGGCTGCCCGGTATTCGGCATCCATTTGCGCCAGATCCTCTTCGGAAGAAATGGTCCGAGTTGGGGTGATGCTTACGTAGGTGGAGGAATACGAGGCACTGAACCCGCCGTTGATCCAGAAAAATTCCGGATAATCGCGGTAAACGGCCTGGAAGGCGATTTTTGCGTCGGCATACGCTACGTCTTCCAGATGTACCGTCGTGGCGTATTCCGCAATTTGTGCGGCAATTTCCGCGTAGATCTGCTGCTGGGCTTTGGTCAGGGTCTGATATGCCAAACGCACGTCCTGCCTTTGCTCATAGACGCCGAACGCATAGCGGAAACAGGAGTTGCCGTATTTCATCAGGGATAAAACCAGATTTTCCAGTTCCGGGATGCCGCACTGTTCTTTGGCGGATGCGTAGGATTCAATGCTGTATGCCAGTGTGTTGCTGATGGGGGTCTGTCCCTGATATACCGTAAACAAAACGGTTTTTCCGAAATAACATGAGGAGAGCCCCTGGTACTTCAACTGAATCGTTCCGTCGCTGTTTTGCGTGAAAACGGAGGAATCCAGTTCGTCCAGGATTTTTCCGTTCTTTTCCGTCACGCGGACAGACAGATTGGAAAGCTCCTCCTCCGTGGCAAACTTCAACTGAATAGCAACCGACTGCTTCAGAACCAGCGATGCGGATTTCCATGTGGCAAGAGGGGATGTCACGGTGGCATATTTTGTGTTCAGAACTGATTCCATAGAGGGAGCGTCCGGTGTACCGAGAAGCTTCTGTTCTTCGGTTAGAATGGCATTGACCGGTTCATCGGTGCGGTAATCGGCAAAAATCTGTGTCGCCGTGCCGTAGTTCAGAAGATCGACCAGCATGGTCTTTTCCACGTCGGTCGTGGTTTCCCTGCCCAGCAATCGTTTGCAGTAGGTGGCGATGCCGTATTGCTGTTGTACGCCACGGCAAAGCGTCCCGTTTTTGGTGGCATAAGGAACTGCCGTAACGGAATCATTCATCCGATAAGGGGCAATGTTGCAGAAGCGGAAGGCGTAGGTCTGATCGTTGACGGTATAATCCGTAACAATCGTTTCCTGCCCGTTCATGGTAAAAACGACATAGGGGTTCTCATACCCGCCGTTTTCAATGACAGAGCGGCGGATATGGAAGACAATGGTGAGATCGCTGTGAAGGGAAAGCGAGGCGCTTTTGAATTTCAGATCCGTAACGGAGACCGGGGAATCCGTGCCGGCGTACAGGGGAAGCTCGGCAACCGTTCCGAAGCAGATCGCCAACACAAGAAGAAGCGAAAGAAGAACTTTTTTCATGGAAAAACCTCTTTTCGTATTTTTTCTCATTCTATCATACTTCGGGCGGCTTGTCAATTGGCAGGGCTGTTCCCGACCGAAGATACGGAAAAAAGGAATGGATGGTCCCGGGGCTTGCCGAAAAATTCCGGTTCGTCGGCTTTCCGGTTCCGGTTTCATGATTTTTATGTAAGCGAATCTCCTTCAAGCATCGGCAGATCGGTGACCGAGGTCAACAGGGAAAGAACTCCTGCAAGAAGAGATGCCGAACCGATCCGGATTCAATTGATGTCGGACAGCGCGGTGCTTACGTTCAACATGGCAACGGCCGTCCGTACCATTGCTTTCAATGCCTGAACTCCTGCATACTTAAACCATTTTTTCATTTGAATCGTCCTTTCTCTTTGATGATTTTATCAAGATTGTTTTGTACTTCTTACGTCGGGCAGAGAACTCCTTTTTGTTTTCAGATCAGATTGGAACCCCGGGGCAGAGGCGAAACGCTTTGTCCGTGCCCGGAGGAGCCGGCAGGAAAATTTGCCGGGTTAAAAGAACATGCTCATAACATATTTGTTAAAAAAACAGGATCTTGTTTTTGTGTATTATATCAATTGAAGTTTTATCAAAAACGGTATATACTAATAAATAAGGGCTTGTCTTGTTGTGACTGCCTGAAAAATAATTCGGGAAATCAAAAAAGTCCGGAAAGGAGAGTCCGATTTTTACCAAAGAGGTTCGGTTGCTTGCCGGTTCCCGGTTTTTTGCGGTGAGGTGCTTTTGCTTGTCGGAATTCCGGAACCGCACGGTTACGGAAGGTTGGGTTCAGTGACGGGAAAAATCGGTTCGGGAAAATCCGAGAATTCTGTCGACTAACTTTATCATATCCGACAACGAGACAAAAAGCAATATGCAAATTCTGACCGCAGGGCCGCATACGCAGGTTTCGTCCTCATTTTTATCGGTTCATCTATGAACCCCTTCCCTTCATATATGAGGGAAGGCACGTCAGATTCGTTTAATTTTCCACGATTCAGGTGGGTATCGCAAATGGAGACTATGCAGACCATAATTGAAAAGTGCAAAAAGGCAAAATTGGAGAAAGGGTATTCTTACGAATACATTGCCGACCAAAGCGGGATTCCCAAAAGTACGGTAGAGCGGTTCTTTTCGGACAATGGGGGATCGTGCCGGTACGATACGGTTTATCCCATTGCAAAGTTTTTGGTGGATTTCGATGAATCGGTCGTCAAAGTTCCGCAGGAGAAGGATATGTTTCTTCCTCCCAACGAAATGATTGAATTGTATAAGGATATTATTGCCAAAAAAGAGATTGAAAACGGAATTCTGAAAGAAGCGCATAAAAATCGCGTTGCCGAAATACGGAGTGATTTCAAAATTCATGTTGACGAGATTCGGCAGGAATATGAACATCGGCTTCAGGTGAAGCAAAAGACGAATGTACGGCTGTACATCATAATCATCATTTTGTCTTCCGTAATCGGAATTACCCTGATTGTTGACGCTTTGGTCCGAGGAATCGGATGGTTCTTATAAAAATAAAAAACACCGGAACCGATTGGTTCCGGTGTTTTTTACCGGGGAATCTTTCGGAAAGCAGGAAAGGACTTTGTCACAGGGAATCGGAACAAAAGAATCCGGAGCTGTTTATCCGGGCAGGAAAAATGCAGAGCTCATACCGTTATGGGGTGAGCTCTGCATTTGAGACTTGTTGGTTTTTTATTTCTTCATGGCTTCTTCAACGGCAACAGCGACGGCGACGGTCGCGCCGACCATCGGGTTGTTGCCCATGCCGATCAGACCCATCATCTCCACGTGGGCGGGGACAGAGGAGGAACCGGCAAACTGCGCGTCGGAGTGCATACGACCCATCGTGTCGGTCATGCCGTACGAGGACGGGCCGGCAGCCATGTTGTCCGGATGCAGGGTACGACCCGTGCCGCCGCCGGAGGCGACCGAGAAGTACTTCACGCCGTTTTCCACGCACCACTTCTTGTACGTTCCGGCAACCGGATGCTGGAAGCGGGTGGGGTTGGTGGAGTTTCCGGTAATGGAAACGCCGACATTTTCCAGCTTCATGATGGCAACGCCTTCGGGTACATTATCCGCACCGTAGCATTTGACGGCAGCGCGGGGACCCTTGGAGAAGGGGACCTGCTTGGTGACCGTCACGGTTTCGGTATAGGGGTCAAACACGGTTTCGCAATAGGTGAAGCCGTTGATGCGGGAGATAATCTGTGCCGCGTCCTTACCGAGCCCGTTGAGAATGACACGCAGGGGCTTGACACGTACCTTGTTGGCATTCAGTGCGATTTTGATTGCGCCTTCTGCCGCAGCAAACGATTCATGCCCGGCGAGGAAGCAGAAGCAATCGGTTTCTTCCGACAAAAGCATTTTGCCGAGATTGCCGTGACCGAGACCGACCTTGCGGTTCTCTGCAACGGACCCGGGGATGCAGAAGCTCTGCAGACCGATGCCGATGGCAGCAGAAGCGTCCGCCGCCTTGGTGCATCCTTTTTTAATGGCGATGGCGGCGCCGACGGTGTATGCCCAGACTGCGTTTTCAAAGCAGATGGGCTGGGTGGAGCGGACGATGTTGTCTACATCGATGCCTTTGGCAAGAGTGATCTCCTTGCATTCGTCGATGGAGGAGATGCCGTATTCTTTCAGAACGGCGAGAATTTTTTTCTCGCGTCTTTCCTGTCCTTCAAACTGTGCCATAACGCATTCCCTCCTTATTCTTTACGGGGGTCAATGTACTTGACCGCTTCGTCAAAACGTCCGTATGTGCCCATGGACTTCTTGTATGCTTCATTCGGCTCCATGCCTTTTTTGATGAAATCGGTCATCTTACCCAGCGAAACAAATTCATAACCGATGACTTCGTTGTTTTCGTCAAGAGCCATTCTGGTGCAGTAGCCCTCGGTCATTTCCAGATACCGGACGCCTTTTTCTTTGGTTCCGTACATGGTACCGACCATAGAGCGGGCGCCCTTGCCGAGATCTTCCATACCGGCACCGATGACCAGACCGCCTTCGGAGAATGCCGACTGTGTACGACCGTAAACAATCTGCAAAAACAGTTCCCGCATGGCGGTGTTGATGGCATCGCACACCAGGTCGGTGTTCAGTGCTTCCAGAATCGTTTTTCCGGGCAGAATCTCAGCTGCCATTGCGGCAGAATGGGTCATACCCGAGCACCCGACGGTTTCGACCAGTGCTTCTTCAATCACACCGTTTTTGACATTGAGCGAGAGTTTGCAGGCACCCTGCTGCGGGGCGCACCAGCCGACTCCGTGTGTGTAACCGGAAATATCGGTGATCTGCTTGGCTTCAACCCATTTTCCCTCCTCGGGAATCGGTGCGGGTCCATGGTGCGGGCCTTTGCTGACAACACACATGTTTTCCACTTCTTTGGACATTGCGTAATCCATGTTTTTTCTTCCTTTCCTGAATCTATATAACTGAAATGAAACGCTGAAGAATTAAAAAGCAGGATCTTCCGGAAGTTCTTCCGGTTTTTTCTTTCTGCGGCGCAGGGGCTTGGTCATCAGCAGCACAACCGCGGCAATTAGGAACAGATCGGAGATCATACCGAGAACCGATGTGCTGAGCGTATAGGCGGGCTGGATGAGATAGACCACAAGATTCGCCGTGCGTACAATGGCAAAAAATACGGTGCAGCATCCGAAAGCACAGAGCCCGCGGCGGGCGTAAAGCCCCGACAGCGCTTTGGTGAACGAAAAGAAAAACAGCATTGCCGATGCGTACAGAAGAATATCCAACGCTTTATAAGAGAGCCGGATCATGGATTCGTTGATGAAAAGATCCAGCATCTTCAGCCCGAAGTGCAGGGTGAGAGAAAGAGACAGAATTTTGAAGCCCGTGCTTCTTCCGAACTGTTTCGGCGCGGAAATGTAGGCGGACAGGAATGCCACGGACAGAACCGCAAAAACGGCATGGAGAAAGTCAAGATTCCAGAACAGATCGCCAAGCGAAAGTCCGTGCTGCGAAAGCACCTTGTCGTAATACGAAAACAGAACCTCTGCCAGCATTACAACTCCAAACAGAAGCAGAACGGTCTTTTCCGCTCTGTGCAGGCGGATCATGGTACGTTCCAACGGCTTTTTCTCCGGTCTGGTGAGAAATGTGGCAGACAGAAAGAAAAGAGTCGCCACCGCTGTCCAGATCAGAAAAACGATGTTGATGGGCTCGTTTTCCCTGAAAAACGCCGTATCCGGCTCAACGCCGTCCAGCAACTGAAAAATGCGCAACGCAAAGCCGATGAGCGCGGCAGGAATCAAGGCAAAGAAATAGGTTTTTGTTTTCATGAAAATGCCTCCGGATTGTCTGTATTCCAATCACCATTCATTATACTTTCTTTTTGGAAAAAAGTCAAGGGATTCTGCTTGCTTTCTTGCGGGAAATATGGTATACTTGAGCCAAGAATAAAAAGGAGAACCTGTTTTATGAAAGAATGGGAATCCCCCGCATCCGCAGAGCAGATTGAGCATGTGTTGCTGATGCAAAACCGTGCGGCAAACATCCATCGGTTCCGGCAGAGGGTCAACCGGCTTTCCGCCATTTTGTTCATTTGTCTCGGAGCGCAGGTTGTTCTGAATATTTTTCTGGGAATTTTATTGATTTCCGGTGTTTCGTTTGATTCGTTCTGGGGAGGTACATTTTTTCTTCAGCTTTTCTATACGTTGCTGTACGCCATTCCTGTTTTCTTCGGAGGGTGTGCCGCTCTCCGGCTTTCACCCCGGGAATTTCTTTTGCGGGAAAAGGGGAACGTCGGACAGAAAATCCTTGCGGTTTTCGCATGTCTTGCCGGAGCCATGCTTGCCAACGTGGTGGTCTCTACCTTGCTGGAATTTCTTAAAAATGTGTTCGGAGGAGAAATTTCCTCCACAATGTCCAGTCTTTTGTTGCCGGAAGATGTGCCGGGCTGGATTGCGTATTTCTTTTTGGTTTGTATCCTTCCCGCCTTTGTTGAAGAGTTGATTTTCCGCGGTCTGATTCTCGGTTCGCTTGCCGGAATCAACCGGTTGTGGGCTCTTTTGATTTCTGCGGTCCTGTTTGGTGCGTTCCATGGAACGCTGGATCAGATTCCGTTTGCGATTCTGGTCGGCTTGATGCTTGGGGCGGCGTGTCTGTATTTCCGTTCGATTTATGTCGCCATGGCAATTCATGCCGCCAACAATTTCATCAGTGTAATCATGCAGCTGGTCTCAACATATTGTGACGAAAAAACAGCCAATCGGATTTCGTTGCTGCTGATGGGATCTCTGATTCTGATCGGAACGGTCTGCTTTGTTGTTTTGGTGGCTTTCCGCCCGGAAAAGAGCGAACGTCCGGGAAAGCCCGCCGACACGGCAACCTCCCTGTCCAATGCGTCAGCCGGACGGGCGGCGGTTTCGGCTCCGGTTCTGTGGGTGTTTCTTGTTGTACAGATTCTTTGGGCAATCGGTATCAATTATCTTTCGACCTTGCCGGTTGGATGATTCCTTTTTCAAAAAGAGAGAGATGCGAAGAAACGCATCTCTCTTTTATTCTTTTTTCCATTTTCGATACACATCCAGAAGTTTGACCGAATCCTCAAACCGCACATCGGAGGTCTCGGCTCCGAAAACAGCGATCAGAACGGTGGAATCTCCGGCGGTTGCCGCCGTCAGCAGGCAGAAGCCGGCTTCGTTGGTATGCCCGGTTTTCAGCCCGAGAATTCCCTTCCGATAGAACGGGGAAGATTCTTTCAGCAGTTCGTTTGTGTTTTTCCAGCGGTTGGTTTCGCCGCTGGCGTAGGTGACTTTTGCGCTTGCCAGGGAGGTGTATTTTGTAATCTCCGGTTCCGCCAGTGCCTGTTCGGCAATGCTGATGAGGTCCCGTAAGGAGGTGTAATGGTCGTCATCGTGCCAGCCGTCCGGTGTGACAAAATGCGTCTGAACCAATCCGTCTTCTTCTGCCTGACGGTTCATTTCCCATACAAAACGGGAAACCGCTTCTTTGGGAGGAAGAACCGGAGATCCGGCAATCCGGCGGCCGGCTGCAACCGAAAGAACATAAGCAGCATCGTTTCCGCTGGGAAGAAGCATTCCTTCAATCAGCATGGAGACCGTCAGCTTCTGTCCCTTTCGGATATAGGCGCGGGAGGAGCCGGAGCGGACGAGATTCAGTTCGTTTCCCGCCGTGATGATTTCGTCCGGATCCAGATAATGCAATGCGGTGAGAATGGTGTATAATTTGGTTACGGAGGCGGGATAGACACGCTCGTCCTCCGTATCCTTGCAGAAAAGAATCCGTTTTTCGGTCAGATCGTATACCAGCGCATGGCGCGCCTGAATGTTCGGCTGCGGGAACGGCTTTTCGGGCGGCTTCTCGTTTCCGTCCGAAGAGGGCTTTTCCTGCCCGTCCGAGGTGGAATTTTCCTGTCCGTCCGAGGCGGAATTTTCCTGTCCGTCCGAGGTGGAATTTTCCTGCCCTCCCGAAGGCGTTTCCTCTTGCCCCGGAGAAGAAATGGGGGTGGAATCCTGTCCGTTGGAGGGGAGCGGAGAAACCGGAGTTCCGGCACATCCCGACAGCAACAGCAAAAGAATCAGAATCGCGGCGGTCAGGCGCCGGACAGCGGTTTTCATCGGAGAGTCCTTCTTTTCGACAGATTTCTTTTATTGTAGCACAAAATTTTTTGCTTGTCTATAGGGGTAAACTTTTTTTGCAGAAATGACCGAAAAGATAAGAAAAATATCTTGCGAAATAAAAGAAAATATGGTATAATTATTTATTATACTATAAGACATTGTGGGGTATTTTTATGTTGAACATTGCCGTAATGGGCTACGGAGTGGTGGGCTCCGGCGTCGTCCGTCTGCTGTGGCAGAACCGGGATTTGTTTGCCCGGAAAACGGGAGAGGAAATCTTTGTCAAGTACATCCTTGACATCCGGGATTTTCCGGACGATCCGTTTTCCGATCGGATGACAAAGAAATTCGACGATATCCTGGCGGACGATTCCGTCCGGGTGGTTTGTGAAGTGATCGGCGGCTGCGGACTGGCATATGAATTCACCCGACGCTGCCTAGCTGCGGGCAAGAGCGTCGTCACATCCAACAAGGAACTTGTGGCAAAGCACGCACCCGAATTGATGGAGCTTGCATACAATAAGAATGCGAAGTATCTTTTCGAAGCGTCGGTGGGTGGAGGAATTCCGGTTCTGCATCCGATGCGGGAATGTCTGTGTGCCAACCGCATCTCCCGTGTGACGGGAATTCTTAACGGAACGACCAACTACATTCTTACAAAGATGATCCGGGAAAACGTATCGTTTGAAGATGCGTTGAAGGAGGCACAGCGTCTGGGCTATGCGGAAGCGGATCCCTCCGCCGATGTGGACGGAAAGGATACCTGCCGGAAGATCTGTATTCTGGCATCGTTGGCGTTCGGCCGTCATATCGATCCGGATCTTGTACAGACACGGGGCATCCGTTCCGTCACACTTGCCGATGTGGAAAAAGCGGAAGCGCAGGGGTATCGGATCAAACTGCTGGGCTGTGCGCAGCAGGGAGAAAATGGTACGGTACACATCCTGGTCGGCCCGTGCGTGGTCAGGGCGTCATCGGTTCTCGGCAACATTGAAGATGTATTCAACGGTGTCGTCGTTACCGGAGATGCCGTAGGGGATGTGACCTTCTGCGGCAGAGGCGCCGGCAGCATGCCGACGGCAAGCGCTGTTGCTGCCGATGTGGCAGAGGCGTTGACGGTACCTGCTTCGGCTCGGGATGTGCAATGGGTGCGCACCGGGGACGATTTTGTTCGTCCGTTTGAAAATCTTCCGCTTCTTGCGGGAACCGATATCCCGGTTATGGAAACAGGAGGGGAAAAATAATGGGACTGATCGTACAGAAATTCGGCGGTTCGTCTGTAGCGGACAAAGAGCGGTTGTTTCATGTCGCCGGCATTGTAACGGATTGCCGGAAAGAAGGAAATTCCGTTGTGGTTGTTGTTTCCGCGCAGGGTGACACGACCGATGAACTGATTGAAAAAGCAAAAGAAATCAACGAAAATCCGTCCAGGCGTGAAATGGATATGCTGCTGGCAACCGGAGAGCAGATGTCGGCGTCTCTGCTTGCTATGGCAATCGGGAAACTGGGGTACCCGGTGGTGTCGCTGTCCGCATTTCAGGTGGGAATTCATTCCGACAGCAACTACGGAAATGCCCGTATCAAAACCATCGATACCGAGCGGCTGACGCACGAACTGGAGGCAGGAAAAATCATCATCGTTACGGGTTTTCAGGGAATTAACCGTTATGACGATATTACCACCCTGGGGCGCGGCGGCTCAGATACAACAGCCGTGGCTCTTGCCGCCGTGCTGAAGGCAGATCTTTGTCAGATTTATACCGATGTGGACGGGGTCTATACGGCAGATCCCCGCAAGGTGCCGCATGCACGGAAGCTGAGCGAGATCTCGTATGACGAGATGCTGGAGCTGGCCACGCTCGGTGCGCAGGTTCTTCACAACCGCTCGGTGGAACTTGCCAAGAAGTATAATGTGAAGCTTGAGGTCGTGTCGAGTCTGCAACGGGTTCCCGGCACTCAGGTGAAGGAGGACACAAAAGTGGAAAAAATGCTGATTACCGCTGTTACCAAAGACAGCAACGTTGCCCGGATTTCGATTGTCGGGCTGGAAGATACGCCGGGAGTTGCGTTCAAACTTTTCTCCGTTCTGGGGCAGAAGCGCATCAACATCGACCTGATTCTGCAGTCCATCGGCCGTGACGGAACCAAGGATATTTCCTTTACGGTTTCCGAAACCAACCTGGATGCCGCACTGGAAATTCTCCGTGAGAAATACCGGGACGAAAAAATTTCGTACAGCCGGGATGTCGCTAAGGTTTCGGTCGTCGGAGCGGGTATTCAGACCAATGTCGGCGTGGCGTCCAAGATGTTTGAAGCCCTGTATTCCGCAGGAATCAATATCCGCATGATCAGCACATCCGAAACGAAGATTTCCGTTTTGCTGGACCGTAAGGATGCCGACAGTGCCGTTGCGGCAATTCATCGTGCTTTCTTCGGGGATTGACTTGACATCTGTTTTTCTGCGTGCTATAATAGCAACGTTGATTCGCCGGGCGGCGGATCACGATGGGGTGTCGCCAAGCGGTAAGGCACCAGACTTTGACTCTGGCAGTCGCTGGTTCGAGTCCAGCCATCCCAGCCAAACCTCCCGCGCGTCAGCGCGGGAGGTTTATTTTCCTTTGTCCGATAACTGTTGGTTGACAAAATAAATCAACAATCGCTTTACAAAGTGCTTGTTACTTGATATAATAAGATTGGTTCCAAAATACATATGATTGAGGAGGCGTTGCACATGTCAAATCTGAAAATAGGCAATAAGATTAAAGCGAAAAGAAGGGAGCGTAATCTTACACAAGAAGAGCTTGCGAGTATGCTTGGAGTGACCAAAGCCGCAGTCAGCAAATGGGAAAATGAAGAAAGTTACCCCGACATCATGCTTTTGCCGCAAATTGCGCAGTTGTTTCACATGACCATGGACGATCTTTTTGACTTTTCTCCCAATGACAAACCATTGGTTGTCGTGAATGAATATCATTTCGGATTATCTCTTGAAACGGTGGACAAACGAATTATGGATTACGGCATTGCGAAGGAATGCAGCATTGATAAGGTCGGCGACACATGGGAAGTACGCTTTCATTTTGTCTCTACGCGGGAAGATATTCCGCATATCTTGCAAAAATACATAAAACCGGGTGTGCTGATAGACGGTTATAGCGTAAGAATTGCGGATGGCAAAATTATTCCCGATAGTAAACCGAATAAATGTTATATATGCACTGAAAAAATTTGGGAGTACAATATTACGGATAGGAAGTATCTTAAAGCGATGTTGGATGAGCAATCCTCGATGGGACTCATAGACGAGGATGATTTGTGATTACACGGGGCGGCATCCAAATTGACCTGTAGACACACCGGCAGTGCCGGCTCCCAATTTCGGGTGTCGTCACTGCTGTTTTTTTGCTTCTCACACGACGGTGAAATCCGTTGTGAAATTCGTACCATGTTGAGTGTCTGATTTTGATGCAGGCACGAAGAAAACAGCACTTTGGCAAGTCAAAGTGCCGAAAAGCGGAGATTTCGAGAGATTTTTCCTGCTCCAATCCGTCAAAGCGGATTGGGGCTGTTTTCTGACTCTGAAGTTTTTCGGGATTTTGTAGATGCATTTCTGCGCTTTGCGCGGTTTTCGGGTCTGTAGACAGATTCGAACCAACGAAATGCATTTTGATATAGATTCCCCACGAAACCAAAACCGTGGACAGATTCGGACTAACGCATAGACGAATTCATTAATTTGTGATATAATAAGCTCAACGCAAAGTTGAGGACAATTCGTTTTTAAGTCGCTTCTTATTCTCCAAGGTATGTGTTACAATATAATCACGGTACCGAAATATTCTACTTGGAGGTTATATCATGTCATCAACAATGGGACAGATCATCAAAGATCTGCGTACGAAAAACGGTTTTACGCAAGAGGAGCTTGCTGAACGGCTTGGGGTTACTTATCAAGCAGTTTCAAAATGGGAGAATGATACAGGGATGCCGGACATTTCGCAGGTTGTTCCGCTTGCATCAATATTCGGTGTTAGTACAGATGTGCTGTTTGGCATTGCCGACACAACAGAAGATGAAGAAGCATGGAAAATTGTTCAACACGCCAGTGGCATAGAAAAATACGGTGAAGTTGAATCGTATTTAAACGCTTATGATATTTTACTTGACGGGTTGAAGAAATATCCCAACAATTTGATCATTATGATTAATTGTATGAATCTCGGCGCTTCGCTTTCATTGCCGGAAAACGGATGGATTTATGTTGAAAAACGAGCCAAAGAAATTGCATCTGAAACGATTCGTCAAGCGAACTTTATTATAGCAAATTCGAAAAATATCACCGATATTTTATCTGCTCGTCAAGTCTTGGTTTTTCTTTATTGTACACAAGGAAAATTTGATTTAGCATCGAACGAAGCAAGAAACTTTCCCCCTCGCGCCGATTTAACCGTGTATTCCAATATGGCAATCGTTAATGAATACATGGCTAATTACAAAAGAACCGCAACATGTCTTTGCAGCAATATTGACTATACGTTGCAATCCTTTGAAAATGATATTGCGCGACTTGGAAAAACATACTATAACGACGGAAAATATAAGGATGCTATTGCTGTATACGAAACATTTTTCGAGGTTATGAGTGTAATATTCAAAGACGAAATTCCTCTTTCATATCATGATTTTGATTCGGGAGACTGTTATTTGCTATTAGCAGAAGCATATCTTGCAACAGGCGAAACCTCAAAGGCAATGGGTGCCGTAGAAAAATCTGTTATGTATTATATTGATTTTTACAGCACATATACGGGACAAAAAGTTTTACAGCGTAGCCATATCAAATCACCTGTCATAAGGGAAACCGAAGTGATCACGTCATTGCCTAAGGAAAACATAAAGCAGATGTTGCTAAACAAATTATCTACACCCGGAATTCAATCCTTGAATCAGGAAACTCGTTTCCTTGAACTATTTGCTATCGTGAATAATCTGTCATAACATCTCACATTTCATCTTCACTATTACATATCTACTTTACTTTTCACTTCCCTGTGTGAGGATTGGCGAAGTTGCAGACAAGGGAATTTGAAATAAAAAGGAACAAAAATCATCTTTTTACGAAAGTCGGGTGCTTTTATTATGATTGTAAGAACCATGGAAGAAAAGGACATCGGTCCATGTCTTGAAATATACAACGATTACATTGTCAACACGTGCTTCACCCTTGAAGAAGAGCCGCTGGATTTTGAGACTTTCCGGGAACGATGCCGGGATATTGCAAAAAGATATCCTTTTATTGTGTCGGAAAATGAAGAAGGCATTGTTGTAGGGTACGCGTACCTGGATACATTCAATCCAAGAAGTGCCTACAGAAGAACGGCGGATTTATCCATTTATGTGAGTAAGGATCATCTGCATGAGCATGTCGGCGGAATTTTATTGGAGGAGATCGAAAAACGTGCAAGAAAAGCCGGAATAACCAATCTGATAGCGATTGTTACGGACGAAAACGTAAACTCCTTGAATTTTCATCGGAAAAACGGCTTTATCGCAGAGGGGACGATTCACGATGTGGCAATCAAGTTCGGCAGGGTTCTGGGCGTATATTACCTCAGAAAGGCCTTGAGCCCGTGAACGGAACAGGAGAGTGCACACTTGTTCCTGCACGAATCCGACTGACCGGTTGCATTTTTTGTGATAATTTGTTAAATTCTTCTTTGTCCGGTATGAAAAAGCACTTGTGTCCAAGTGCTTTTTTCTGTTATAGCCGTCTGCGGAGGATGAGAATCGCTTCCGGCAATTTTTCTTTGCCATAAAATGCGGAAACGGGATTGAAAAAAACGCTCATCGCTGGTATAATAAAAAGCAGAGATCTGTCGCAAGGTTCCGGGTGTACAGAAAAAGGAGGAGAGAAAGCATGGTTGAGTCAAAGATCTATATCGGACTGAATGATTTAACGACGAACACACAACTCTTTGAAAACGAGAAATATGTCCGGGTACTCCGCAAGGTGTGCTATTCATACAAGATTCCTTTTTCTTTTCATATGCAGGAAGGCGGATATGTTTACGAGAACGGCGAATATGCCAAAGAAACAAGTCTGGTTCTGACTCTGATTGATGTTGAAAAAAGCGTTGTCGAGGATATTGCCAAAGACCTGTGCGCCTTCTTCCGTCAGGAATCCGTTTTGGTTACCGAAAATCCGATTCATGCGTATTTTGTTCGTGAAACCCTAGGATGAGGGTTTGGCTTCAGGCAGGACCCGAACGACGGTGCGGCGATGTGGATTGTTTGGATAAGAGCATGGATCAGGGGGGATTTTCGTGGAATTGAAAATCGGTATCTGCGATGACGATGCGGTCCAGGTGGTGTTGACGAAAACGCTGACGGAGCAATGGGCGCAGGAGCAGGGACACCATGTCACCATAAAAACGTATAAAAATGCGGAGGGGCTTCTGTTTGATTTCGAAGGCGAAAACGATTTTGACATCCTTCTGCTTGATATTGAAATGGGCAATATGGATGGTGTGACGCTTGCAAAAAGTATCCGGAAGAAAAGTGAAACCGTACAAATCGTTTTTATTACGGGCTATTCCGATTATATAAGCGATGGGTATGATGTGGCGGCGCTTCATTATCTGATGAAGCCGCTGAAACGCGAAAAACTTTCTGAGGTTCTTTCCCGTGCCGCGGCGAAGATTACAAAGAACGGGAAGATGATTACGCTGAAGACCGCCGATGAGATCATCCGTCTGCCCATCCGTGAGATAAAATACATTGATGTCTACAAAAACAACATCACCATCCATGCGAAACGTGAGATTACCGTACGGAAGACGCTTTCGGAGATTGAAACCGAGCTGGACGGAAGATTTTTCCGAACAGGCAGGCAAAGCATTATAAACCTCGATTACGTCCGGCGGACGACAAAGAGCAGCGTCACGCTGGCGGGTGGAGAAGAGATTCCTCTTCCGCGTAACGCATACGAAGCAATCAATCGTGCGATCATTGCCATGAAATAAGGGGACAGCATGAGGAAAAACGATAAAAGAGTTGCCGAATACCAGCGGGAGTTGATTGAAACGCATTATGCCGAGGTGGAAACGATGTACCGGCAGATGCGGCGCTGGCGGCATGATTACCGCAACCATATCGGCGTGATGAAGGCATATGCGGAAAGCGGA
Organism: uncultured Eubacteriales bacterium; assembly: GCA_934438175.1. GTDB lineage: Bacteria > Bacillota > Clostridia > Oscillospirales > UBA644 > CAKSBH01. Next base: position 141,550 of record CAKSBH010000001.1, read on the forward strand.
AATCTTGAGGCAATCAAAAAATATCTCGACGAACTTGACACCGATCTGAACACCGTGGACACGGTGTTCAAAACGGGTAATGCCATGGCGGACGCGATTCTCAACAGCAAAATTTCGCTTGCAAAATCCAGAGGGATCGATGTGAAGGCAACGGCGTACATTCCCGTTGCACTGAGAATCAGCGACCTTGACCTTTGTGTTATTCTGGGGAATCTTTTTGACAACGCCATCGAGGCAAGTGCCGCGCTGCCGGAGGAACAGCGTCTCATCCGTGTCTATATGGATATGAAGGAAACACAGCTCTATATCTCCTTTACCAATTTTACGGCAGGGAAAAAGATGCGGAAGAAAAACGGGCTTTTCTCCTCCACCAAACGGGAGGGCTCGCACGGTTTCGGGCTTGTCAGCATCGATGAGGTGGTTCATAAATACGGCGGGTATCTTTCCCGCAACAGTGAGGACGGTGCTTTCACAACAGAAATTCTGCTTCCGCAGGACGGATGATTCTGCATTTCATCACAAAATAAAAGCGATTCGTCACAAAAAAGCGCCGAGTCGCTTTTTTTGTGATACAATGCAGCCGTAATCCGGAAAGGGAGGGAAAAACCTTGGCAAAAGAAGAAAGAAAAAAGGAAAAGCCGAAGTACAACATGTGGCAGAACAGCTGCTGGATGATCGGCATGGCGTGGAAAATCAAGGAGAAAAAGGTTCTCTTTCTCTGCCTTGCACAGGTTGTGATTGCACTGGGGCTGAATCTGGTCTCGCTTTTCATTTCTCCGGCAATCATTTCTGCCGTGGAAACGCAGAAGCCGCTGATGTACCTTCTTGTTACGATTTTTGTTTTCATCGGCGCAATGATGGTTCTGAATGCTGCGAATTCGTATGTCAATCAGAATACGCTGTACGGGCGTATCTCGCTGAGAAAATATATCGACGGTCTGATGTCACGCAAGATGATGACAACTTCTTACCCCAATACGGAAAAGAAAGAACTCCGCGACCTGGTAAACAGTGCGCGTAAAGCGGTTATGAACAACCGTGCCGCAGGAGAAGCCATATGGGACACGCTTGTTCAGTGTTTGCAGGGTATTCTCGGATTCATAATCTACCTGGCAATGCTTTCCGTGCTTGACCTCTGGGTCGTTGTTGTTGTGCTTGCCACGTCGGTTGCCGGTTTTTTTGTGAATCAAAGAACCGGCGGATTCGCCTACCGGCACCGCACCGAGTTTTCCGAGCAGGAGCGGAAAATGGATTATGTGAACGATGTGGGTTCGAGATCCGAATACGCAAAAGATCTGCGCATTTTCGGCGTGAAGCCATGGCTTACGGAAATTTACGATAAAGCAAAAGATCTTGTCCTTGCTCTCAAGCGCCGGGAACAGAACATCAATCTGATCGGCTCCGTTTCGGATATCGTTCTGACGTTTCTCCGCAACGGCATCGCGTATGTGTATCTGATTCGTATGGCAATCGGCGGGAATCTTTCCGCTGCGGAATTCATTCTTTATTTTTCTGCATTTGACAATTTCACAAACTGGGTTCAGCGGATCCTCGAACATGTAAATACGCTGTATCGGCAGAGTCTTGATCTTTCAACCGTCCGTGAGATGATTGAATATCCCGAGATGTTCCGGTTTGAGGATGGCGAGCCGCTTACCGTCGACCCGGAGGGCAAATATGAGATCCGGCTGGAAAACGTCACCTTCCGTTATCCCGAAACGGAAAGAGATGTGTTGAAAAACATCAATCTCGTTCTTCATTCGGGAGAAAAGCTTGCGGTGGTCGGTATGAACGGTGCGGGAAAAACAACGCTGGTCCGCCTGATCTGCGGCTTTTATGACCCGACGGAGGGCAGGGTGCTGCTGAACGGCGAGGATATCAGGAAATACAATCGCCGCGATTATTACAAGTTTTTTTCCGCGGTGTTTCAGGATTTTGACGTCATTGCCGCAACCATCGCGCAGAACATTGCGCAGGATATGGACGGCAACATCGACCAGGAAGCCGTTCGTCGCTGTGCCGCGAATGCGGGACTTTGCGAGAAGATCGAATCCCTTCCCAAGAAGTACGATACCATGCTTGTGCGCGATGTTTATGACGATGCGGTTGCGCTTTCGGGCGGTGAGACACAACGGCTGATGCTTGCCCGTGCACTTTATAAGAATGCGCCGATGCTCATCCTCGATGAACCGACAGCGGCTCTTGATCCGATTGCCGAAGCGGACATGTACAGCAAATACAACGCCATGGCAGAGGGACGCTCTTCCATCTACATTTCTCACCGCCTTGCTTCCACAAGATTCTGTGACCGGATCATTCTCCTCGACGGCAGCGTTATTGCCGAAGAGGGCACACACGATGAGTTGATGGCAAAGGGCGGAAAATACAAAGAATTTTTCGAGGTCCAGAGCCGGTACTATCAGGACGGGGGTGAAGAAAATGAAAAAGAAAACTGAAAAAACATCCCGGATGTCCCGTCGGGAGGCAGCAAAAATGACTCTCCGCGGCCTGCGGGTGCTTTATCGGGAAAATCCGCAATCGATCACGGCGCAGATTCTCGATGTAGTCTGGTCGGCATTGACGCCGTATGTGGGCATTTACCTTTCGGCGTTGATCATCGGTGAACTTGCGGGTGGCAGAGACCCCGAAAAGCTGAAGATGTATGTGCTTCTTGCGCTGGTTTCCGCCGCCGTGATTGCGCTCGTTTCCGCTTTTATAAAACGGGCGCGCAATGTTTACGGACAGGTCAAATTGTATTCGCTGGATAAGCTGTATCGCGACAAGTTCATGGATATGGACTATGCGGATGTTGACAATGGTGAGACGCACATTCTTTATGATAAAATCTGCCAGCATGCAAACGCAAACGGCGGAGGAATTTTCAAAGTTGAATGGTATTTTATCGGTCTGATCTCCTCGGTGACAACGCTCGTCGGCGGTATCGCGATGACGGTAACACTTTTTCTGCGCCGGGTCCCCGAGAGTGCCGGCGGGCTTGTTGTACTGAACAGTCCGTTCTGCATACTCGGAATCATCGCGGTTCTGATTCTCGGCACGTATCTTTCTCCGGTGATTAAAAACCGGATTGGCAGATTTTATGCCAAAAACGCGGATAAGCATAATTTTGCCAATCAGCTGTTCGGCTTTTTTGAAGGACTGTCCTATCAGAGCAAATGGATGTCCGATGTCCGTATCTATCGTCAGGACCGATTTTCAGAAAAGTTTTTTACGAGCAAAGACGATGTTTTTCATTCCAACGGTTTTTACGCCAAAGCCGCGCGTACAAAGCTCGGTCCTCTTGATATGGCTTCCAGTGTGGTATCGGTTCTCCTTACGGGCTTTGTTTATGTTTTTGTCTGCCTCAAGGCATGGGCGGGAGCGTTCGGCGTCGGCGAGATTACGCAGTATATCGGTTCTCTCACCCGGGTTTCGGATGCAATCAGCAAAACGATTTGGTATCTCGGGGAACTTCGCAACAATGCGGAGGTTCTCAAACTTACCTTTGATTTTCTCGATATCCCGAATAAAATGTATCAGGGCTCGCTTACCGTGGAGAAGCGTATGGACAACGATTATGAGATTGAATTCCGCGATGTTTCTTTCCGGTATCCCGGTAGTGAAACGGATGCGCTGCGCCATATCTCCTTCAAATTCAACATCGGCGAAAAACTTGCCGTGGTAGGACGGAACGGCAGCGGCAAGACGACCTTTATCAAACTTCTGTGCCGTCTTTACGATCCGGATGAGGGCGAAATCCTTCTCAACGGGATCAACATCAAGAAGTACAATTATTTGGATTATATTTCTGTTTTTTCCGTCGTGTTTCAGGATTTCCGTCTGTTTGCCCTGCCTCTCGGACAAAATGTCGCGATCAAATCGGATTACGATCCGGAGAAGGTCAACACTTGCCTCAGAAAGGCAGGATTCGTGCCGGACCGTGAAAAAATGCCCTTGGGACTTGATACGTATCTTTACAAAAATCTTGAGAAAGACGGCGTCAATGTCTCGGGCGGCGAGGCACAGAAAATTGCCATTGCCCGCGCACTTTACAAAAACGCTCCGTTTATCATTCTCGATGAACCCACAGCGGCACTTGACCCGATTGCCGAATCCGAGATCTATTCGAAGTTCAGCGAAATGGTAACAGACCGGACGGCGGTCTATATCAGTCACCGGCTTTCTTCCTGCCGCTTCTGCGATAAGATCGCCGTGTTTGACGGCGGATCGGTGGTTCAGATCGGTACGCATGAGGCACTTCTTTCCGATCCGGAGGGGAAATATTATGAGCTGTGGAATGCTCAGGCGCAATATTACAAGGAAGAAGCCGTGAAATAGATTTCTTCCGGCAGATTTTTTACAAGTGAAACAGGAGCAGTTCGCCCCCAAAAACGGGGACGGATTGCTCCTGTCGTGTTTGATTTTCGCTGTGGCAAAGATTCGGCTGCCTGCGTAAAACTTTTCTCGGCGACAACAAGGACGGGTGGGCGTGATCTTGTTGACAAGCGAATCAATTTGTGATATGATTGCACCGATAAAAATGCGGTTGCATATGCTTCCCAATTCGGAAAACAAAGAGAAGATGTTTTCCACAGCAATTTTTTCCGGTTCTGCCTGCAAGGAGGAACCGGATCGGGACCGATGTCCTCCGTTCTTCCGGGAATGAGGATCGGGAAATCTTTGATGGGAGAACTTATGAAAACGATCATTCTGGTCAGACATTCAGAACCAATAAAAGACAGAACCCTGCCGACCGAGGAACTCCCGCTTTCCGGGTGTGGGCATCGGAAGGCACAGACATTGTTTTCTCTTGATGTTTTCCGTCCGGTTCAAACGGTTTACACTTCGCCTTATCGGCGTGCGTACAGCACGGCAGAAGCGTTGAGTGAGCATTTGATTGTTCTGAAGCGGCTTCGTGAGCGTGAGCTTGGAGATTCTGAAACCCTTCATGCCGAGTTCTGGAGCCGTCAATACGCCGATCACGATTATAAAAACGTGAACGGCGAGTCACTGAACGATACCGGAGAAAGAATGATGTCTGCCATGAAGGAGATTCTTTCGGCAATGCAGGACGGAACTACCGTTGCTGTCGTTTCTCATGCCGCGGCAATCTGTTCGTTCCTTCTGAACTGGTGTTCCGTTGAAGTGACAGACAAACAGAAGAAATTGCGCAGGATCCGGCATCACGGGACGGTTGTGCTGAACGGTGAGATCGCAACCCCCAGTGCGTTTGTTCTTGTATTCGAGAAGGAACAGCTGGTTCGGATAAAATATATTGATGCAAAGGCGTGCGGATGAAGCCGGGGATGGAAACCGGAGAATGCAGCGTCCTCCATTTCCAAAAGAATCATAAACGATTGGAAGGAATATGGATGAGCCCTCTGTCCGGAATCCGCTCGTCGCACTCCGGGGACTTTCTTCGTGAAACCGATCCGACCGGGCTTTGCGTCAAAAAGAGTTTCCGGCGGTTTTTCATACAGGGTTTGAGAGGACAAAGTATTGATGGAACAGAAAAATTACAAAAAAACATTGATCGCCTGCTATATCGGATTTATTACGCAGGCGATTGTTGCGAATTTTACGCCGCTGCTATTTTTACGGTTTCATGCCGAATTCAACATCCCGATCGGTCAGATTGCTCTGATTTCCACGGTTTTTTATGTTGCGCAGATTCTTGTGGATGTCTTTTGTGCAAAATTTGTTGACCGCATCGGATACCGGAAATGCGTGGTTGCCTCGCAGATTGCCTCCTCTGTCGGTCTGGTTCTGTTGGCTTTTTTGCCAAATCTGCTTCCTGACCGTCTTGCGGGAATTCTGATCAGCGTGGTTCTTTATGCTGTAGGAAGCGGTCTGGTTGAGGTTCTGGTAAGCCCGATTGTGGAAGCGTGTCCTTTTGAGAACAAAAGCAGTGTTATGAGCTTGCTTCATTCCTTTTATTGCTGGGGCGCAGTCGGAGTCGTTTTGCTTTCCACGCTGTTTTTTACGCTGTTCGGCATCGGAAACTGGAGGATTGCCGCCTGCCTTTGGGCGATTCTTCCGCTTGTCAATGCATATAACTTTTCCGTGTGCCCGATCGAGCGCCTGACAGAAGACGGCAAAGGAATGACGATCCGGGAATTGCTGAGCAAGCCCGCATTCTGGATTTTTCTTCTTCTGATGATCGGTGCCGGCGCAAGCGAAGCCGCCATGGCACAGTGGGCATCTGCTTTCGTTGAATCCGCTCTGGGCTTTTCAAAAAGCATCGGGGATCTGATCGGTCCGTGTATCTTTGCGGCAATGATGGGATTCAGCCGTATTCTTTACGGCAAATTCGGTCATAAGATCAATCTGCCGGATTTTATGCTGGGGTCGGGAATTCTGTGTCTGATCTGCTATCTGCTGACCGCTGTTTCTTCCGGTCCGGTCTGGGGATTGTTGGGTTGTATCTTCTGCGGATTCTCCGTCGGCATTCTGTGGCCGGGCTCCATCAGCATTTCTTCGGCAAGAATGCCTCTGGGCGGAACGGCGCTGTTTGCCTTGCTTGCCATGGCGGGGGATCTGGGGGCTTCGATTGGTCCGAGCGTAATCGGAATCTTTACGCAGAACGCAAACGACAATATGCGGGCAGGAATGCTTGCCGGAACCATATTTCCGATTCTGCTGATTCTTGCGATTATCGCAATCAAAATCTTTATTCCGTCGGGTAAGCGCGGAAAATAAAGAACTTATGCCAGAAACTCATCCAGCAGTTTCTGTGCGATGGGGGAAAAGACCTGATATTTTTTCCAGATCAGGTACATCTTGTTTTCGAGTTTCGGCTCCAGCGGGCGGAAGACCAGCCCGTTTTCTTCGCTGGGCTGAATCAGGTGTTCAAAGGACAGCATCAGTCCCAGCCCCTCCTTGACGAAAATGCTTCCGTTATATGCAAGATTCGTGTTTCCCGTAAAGTTCAGCCGGCCTGCTTTTTTGCCGCACCAGCGCGGAATATCCACTGCCACCGATTGCTCGGAGCAGATCAGTTCTTCCCCGTACAGATCGTCCACACGGACGGTCTGTTTTTCTGCAAGCGGATGGTCTTTCGGCAGAATGACGCCCCAGGTATCGGCACCGGGAATTTCCAGGTACTGATACCGGTCGGGATCCGGCGCTTCTACAATCACGCCGAAGTCGAGCAGCCCCCGGTCAAGGCGGTCAAGCACCACGGTGCGGTCTCCGCTGATGATGTGGTAGTGAAACAGCGGATAGCGCTGCCTGAAGTGACGGATTTTTCGCGCAATGTGGGCAATGAGGCAGGATTCCGCGCAACCGAGATACACATCTCCGCCCTGCAGGTCGTCAATGGCTTTGAATTCTTCGGTTGTTTTGTCTACCATGTCGAGAATGTCTTCCGCGCGGCGGCGCAAAAGAATGCCTTCTTCGGTCAGCGAAACGCTGCGGCTTTTGCGACGGAACAACTTTTTGCCGAGTTCTTCCTCCAGTTCTTTCATCTGCTTGGAAAGTGCAGACTGCGAAACATGAAGAATTCCTGCGGCGGCGGTCATGCTGCCTTCTCTCGCAATTTCAAGGAAATAACGTAAAACCCGGATTTCCATAAACCCCTCCGTTTGTTTTTTCGACTTTATTATATCGCAATATGATATTCCTGTCAATCATATCACGATATAAAATATGGATATTTGTAAATTCATGTTTTTTGTGCTATAATAAAATCACAGAAAGGGAGCGTGAGATTTATGAAAGAAAAAATCACACAGACGGCAGGGCGTATGCAGCTTGGCGACTTTGCCCCGCTGTTTGCCCATCTTAACGATGACGTACTGTTCGGTGAAGTATGGAATGCCGGTGCGATTGATCTGAAAACAAAATGCATCGTTACCGTCGTTGCGCTGATGGCTTCCGGCGTGACCGATTCCTCACTGGGATATCATCTGCAAAACGTAAAAGCGCACGGCGTTACCAAAGAGGAGATTGCTGCAATCGTCACCCATGCGGGAATGTATGTCGGCTGGCCGAAGGCGTGGGCAGCTTTTCGGCTTGCCAAAGAGGTGTGGACCGAAGAATCCTCTGCCGCAACGGAAAAAGAATCTTATCAGAGCCGCATCTTTTTCCCCATCGGGGAACCGAACAACGCATTTGCCCGGTATTTTGTCGGGCAGAGTTATCTTGCGCCCGTTTCGACGGCGCAGGTTCCGATTTTTAACGTCACCTTTGAGCCGGGCTGCCGTAACAACTGGCATATCCATCATGCAAAAAGCGGCGGCGGACAGATGCTTCTCTGTGTCGGCGGACGCGGTTTTTATCAGGAGTGGGGCAGAGCCCCGATTGAAATGACTCCCGGAACGGTAATCAACATCCCCGAGGGCGTCAAACACTGGCACGGTGCGGCGGCAGACGAATGGTTTTCGCATCTTGCCGTGGAGGTTCCGGGTGAGGACGCGAAAACCGAATGGCTGGAGCCGGTTGATGACGAAGCGTACCGGTGTGCGGTCACACCGGATCAGGCGGAATGAACGATGCCGGACGCTCGGGACAAGGAAGCACTGCTGCGCCAGATGCTTGTGGATGCAGGGTGTGATAAAGCATTGATTGCGAAATGTCTGTGCCGCTTTCACGAGGGCAAGCTGGATGAGATGCTTCCGGAGCTGGCAAAGCATCGCAAAGGCGTGCTGTCTGCTGTGCATGAGGGGCAAAAACGGATTGATTGCCTCGATTATCTGACCAACAAGATTAAATCGAACGAATACAAGAAGGAGAAACCATCATGTTAGGAAATTTTACTTACTGTAACCCGACCAAACTTTATTTCGGCAAAGATGCGCTGGACGGGTTGAATGTGGAATTGCCGAAATACGGAAAGAATGTTCTGTTGATTTACGGTGGCGGTTCCATCAAAAAGAACGGAATTTATGACCGGGTCGTTTCCGTGCTGAAAGCAAACGGCAAGGAAGTATTTGAAGACGCCGGTGTGATGCCGAATCCCACGGCAGAGAAGCTCCGGGAAGGTGTTGCGCGGGCAAGGGCAGCAAAGGCGGAATTCATTCTTGCGGTCGGCGGCGGCTCGGTCTGCGATTATGCAAAGGCGGTTTCTGTTTCTGTGCACTGTGACGATGATCCCTGGGAGAAGTATTTTGATCGCTTTGAGGACGTTTCCTGCGAGGTCGTTCCGGTCGGCTGCGTGCTGACCATGGTCGGAACCGGCAGCGAGATGAACGGCGGATCGGTTATCACCAATACCGAAAAGAAGCGGAAGGTGGGACATGTGTTCGGAGAATCGGTGTTTCCGAAATTTTCGATTCTCAATCCCGAATTTACCTTTACGGTGCCGTATTATCAGATGGTTTCCGGTATTTACGACATTATGTCGCATATTCTCGAGCAGTATTTTTCCGGCAACGATGACAATACCAGCGATTACATCGCCGAAGGGCTTCTCCGTTCGCTCATCCATGCGGCGGAAATTGCGGTTGTCCATCCTACCGACTACGAGGCAAGAAGCAACATCATGTGGACGGCAACCTGGGCACTCAATACGCTGATTGCTAAGGGTAAAGCCACCGATTGGATGGTGCATATGCTGGGACAGGCGGTCGGCGCATACACCAATGCTACGCACGGAATGACGCTTTCGGCTGTTTCTTTACCGTATTACCGGTATATTCTTCCTTACGGTACCGCGAAATTCGCTCGTTATGCCGTCAATGTCTGAGAGGTTGACCCCAACGGAAAAACGGAACGTGAGGTTGCCGAAGAAGGACTTTGCTGTATGGAAGCGTGGATGAGGAAGTTGGGTCTTGTGATGAATCTCACCGACCTTGGCGCAACGCCCGATCAGATTGACGGCATTGCTTCTGCATCCTTTGTTATGGATGGCGGATACAAGGTGCTGACCCCGGACGAGATCAAAAAGATTCTCGCCGAAAGTTTTTGAAAGGAGAACGGAATCATGAGCAAAGTACTGATTCTTTCAACCAGTCTGAGGGCAAACAGCAATTCGGAAGTCCTGGCGCACGCATGCGAAAGGGGAGCCCGTGAAGCTGGAAACGACGTGGAATTTGTTACGCTGAAGGGCAGAAATATCGGGTACTGCATCGGTTGCCTTGCCTGTCAGCGCACCGGTCAATGTGTTTTGAGAGACGATGCGGCGCTGTTTTGCGAGAAGGTCAAAAATGCGGACACGCTTGTATTTGCCACGCCGATTTACTATTACGAAATGAGCGGACAGATGAAAACACTGCTTGACCGTCTCAATCCGCTTTACATCTCAGATTACCGTTTCCGGAAGGTCTATCTGATTGCCACGGCGGCAGAGGACAGCGATTCGGCGTTTGAAAAAGCATACAACGGGCTGCTTGGCTGGGTGGATTGCTTTGAAAGAGCCAAGCTTTGCGGACTGGTAGCAGGCGGCGGAATCAACGACGGCGGAGATGCGGAAAATCACCCCGATGCGGTTCAAAAAGCGTACACGTTGGGAAGATCGTTGTGAAAAACGGGTTTTGGTCTTTTCCGTGCTTTTGCTGAGAACAGACAACCGGGTACTTCGAAAGCATACAAAAGGGATACCGGGTCCTCCTCGGAGGACCCGGTATCCCTTTTTGAGTGTTCTCATTTTACCGAACGGTGCTGTTCTTCGGAAAACGGTCTGCCGCCCGTTACTTTTTGTCTTTGAGCGCGTCCATGGCCGTGTTGAGATTTTTCGAATCGATGTTCATGACAAGCAGGCAGTACGGGCACCGGAGTCTTTTTTGTACGCAAAGTTCCATGATGCTGGTGGGAATGAATTTCCCGCAATTCGGGCAGGTCATGCCCGGTATTCTTGACGATGTGCCGCCGCAGACACTCTCAATTTCCTCGTCGGTGAGTGTGTATGTTTTTTCTTCCTGGTTTTGATTGTCCATTTTTTATCCTCTATTCTTTTTGTTCCGAAATTTTTTATATGTTTGTACTGTAATCCGGAAGTGCGCTTGCAATCCGGTCGGCATATCCGTTTTTCCAGAAAAGGCATTTGGACGGATCAATTCCGAGCTTGTCTCCGGTAAGTGCCAACGCAACAGCACGGCAGCCACCGTTACACTGCTCAAAATGGGAACAATTGCCGCACGTCTGATTCTTTTTCCGCAGGGTTCCCAGGGTGGTGCAGACCTCATCCAGGTATTTGCCTTCCGAAAGCAGATCCTTCAGCGGCGTTTTCTTTACATTGCCGAGGACATCGCCTTGCCTTTCATAATATCCCGACATCTGATGGCAGGGAAATACGTTTCCGTTTGCACCGATGGCGACCATTCCGCGGTTTCCCTTGCATACGGGGGCGCTGTCACGGTATTTTCCCGTACAGGTATTGACGGCAGTCAGTGTGTAATGCTTGGTTTTGGGATATAAGGTTCCGAACTGCCAGACCGTCAGATTCATGCAGTTCTTTCCTGCCGCATACTCACGCCAGAGCGCAAGCGCCTGATCGAAATATTCCTCAAAAGTGAGACAGGCATCACCCGCGTTCTGTACCCAGCGCGGCGCTTCGGTTGTGCGGATGATGCGCATCTCATCCACGCCCAGAGCGCTGAGCATGTTGGCGGTTGCGAGCATGGAATTGCAGTTGCGGCGGTTCATGTTGGTCTGCACTTTAACCGGAAAGCCGTTTCTCACACAAAAAGCAATTGCCTCCAGTGCCGTTTTTTCAGCACCCCGGTGATTCCGCATCCAGTCGTGGTAACCGATTCCGTCAAAGGATATTTTCATCAAAGGAACGCATCCGAGGGATTTCATGCGTTCCAGTGCCTGTTGGTTGAGAAAAGCCCCGTTTGTATTCAGTTCTTCAACAAACATTCCTCGGGAATAAATGCCTTCCAGAATCTCAAAGAAATTTCGGTGGAGCATCGGTTCGCCGCCGGTAATCGTAAACGCATGGATTCCGCAGTCGCGTGCCTGATCCAGGAGAATATTCAGTTCGTCCAGGGTCCACTCGCTCATAAGCTGGGCATTGTCTGCTGCATTGAAGCAGTGAATGCAGTTGTAATTGCACTTTCCCGTTATCATCAGATTCATGGCGGGAAAATAACGGTTTTCGCAAACGCGTGCCCGGCTCCAGTCCGAGAGCGTTTCTCCTCTTGCTGCGGGGCGGATCACCCCTTTTTCGAGGAAGCACCGTGCTAAGGCGCTTTCTTCCTTGCCGGGGAGTTCGGTTTTTCCGTCACATGCGGATAAGAATTCAAATTCATCCTGTTTCAGCCCTCTTGCGTTCCGTTCGCCTTTGATGTAGTATGCATACGGTACAAGCTTCCAGGAACGCAGGGCAAGGTTGGGATTCAAAATATAACGCATAACAAATCCTTCGTAATCCAGACCGGTTTTTGCGGGTCGTGAAACCTTTTTCGGCAGTCCGGTTCCCGGATCAAAATGCTTTCAGCGTGGGAATCGTCCTGTTTTTGTGGACGACATACGGGGCGTCGATCGGATACATCGGAATCTGGTACAAATTTTTGTTCCCATTCCCGGCTTTTCTTCTGTCGCCCGTATGCCGTCCTCCTTCCGGCACGTGGTTGAGTTCTTCATCTCATGCTTCGCAGGACTCGCAAGAAAATCATCCTCATCTTTTATTGTTCGGATTGAGGCATCTGAGAGGGCTTCCGAAGATCTCAAAGCTGGAGGGAATATCATAGTCCCAATATTGACACGCGCAGCAGGTACCCTTTATGCCGCTGTGTCCCATTTTTTCTTCAAAATGCTTGCATTTGTGACCGATTGTGGTCAGGAGATAGCCGTCATCGGTGTAACATGCGCCGCCCGACACATTGTCAAGTTCCTCATCGGAGATCTCGCCGCTTTTCCGATTCAGTTTGGCGAACAACGTCTTTGCGGTTTCTTCGGTCATTTCCATGCCGTTTTCTTGGGCAAGCGCCATAAGTTCTTCAGGAGTTTTTGCCTGTTTTGCTTTCGCGAGAAGTTCTTTTTCCATAAAAAGCTTCTATTATAATCCGTTTTTGAATGTGTATGGTTAAGATTTAATTAATTCTTTTCAGAATACCTGATGTGTATCGAGATGTCCGTTGTTGGATGAACAACCGCCACCCGACACATTGTCAAGCTCGTCATCGGCAATTTCGCCCGTTTTGGGGTTGAGTTTCTCGAAATACGCCTTTGCACTTTCTTCGGTCATTTCCATGCCGTTTTCCTTTGCCAGAGCCATCAGCTCTTCCGGGTTCTTTGCTTCTTTTGCCTTTTTGATGAGTTCTTTGCTCGGTTCCATGATCTTTTCCTTCCTGATGAATTGGTTTTGAATTATACGAGATTTTTTGCAAGATTGCACAACCAAAGCCCTTTTTCGTAGGTGCAGAAGGCGCAGGTGTTGCAGACCGCGAGGCAGTCGCAGGTTCTGCAATAAGTCCAGGTTCTGTCGGTATTCCCTTGCGCACCGTCTTTTTTGCAACGCCATTCGGGGCAGTGATGCATGCCGGAAACGACAAGCTTTCCGTCGCCGTTGTGACAGGCGCCGCCGGAAATGTTGTCCAGTTCCTCGTCCGCCATTTCACCTGTTTGAGGATGCAGAATTGCAAAATACGCCTTTGCGCTTTCCTCTGTCATTTCGGTGTGGCTTTCTTTTGCCAGAGCCAGAAGTTCTTCGGGGGTTTTTGCTTTTTTCGCTTTTGCAAGCAGTTCCTGATTCATTTCCATCTTTGTATCCTCTTTGTGTTGTTTCTGGTTTTTCTCAATTTCACGTTCGCGGATGAACTTTGCATTTCAATACGGTGCTGCTTTTCTTCGTCATGTCCGGACCGTTTTTCTTTGCCAGGGCTGTGAATCCGGCGGGCGTTTTCGATTTTTTCGCAAGAAGTTCTTTTCTTCTGTTCCCAGTGGATTGACCGTCCGGTTCAGTTTTTTGATTGACCGCTGCAGAGCCAGAGCCCCTTTTCATACGAGCAGAATTTGCAGTTGTTGCAAATCGCGGTTGCTCCGCATGCAGTGCATACGGCTGCCCGGGTGTGTGAGGGTGCGCCGTCCTTTTTGCATCGAAAATCTCTGCAGTTGTGTGTTGCCGTAACAACCAGCCGACCGTCTCCGGTGTGGCATCCGCCGCCGGCAACGTTGTCCAGTTCGTCATCGGACATTTCGCCTGTTTTCGGATGAAGCATTTCCAGATACGCTTTCGCGCTTTCTTCGGTCATTTCGGTGTTGCATTCTTTGGCAAGAGCCATCAGCTCTTTCGGGGTTTTTGCTTGTTTCGCTTTTACGATAAGCTCCTTTTCCATTAAAAACTCCTAATTATAATCGATTTTCAAATGTGAGCAATTAAACTTTTTCAAAATATCGGATGTGTATGAAGGTGTCCGTTATCAGACCGGCATCCGCCGCCGTTCATTTATCCTTGTGATTGCAAAGCCAAAGGCCTTTTTCAATAGAGCACCAATAGCAGTGATTGCAATCCGGTAAATTTCCGCATACTCCGCACCTACGAAGACCGCCGGAGTTTGACGCGCGCACTCCGCAGCGCTTGCATTCCCAGTACCCGCATGTATAGCCGGCGGAAACTACCAGTCTTCCGTCGCTCTTGCGGCATCCGCCGCCCGACACATTGTCAAGTTCTTCGTCTGCAAGCTCGCCTGCCTTCGGATGCAGGATTTCAAAATACGCCTTTGCGCTCTCTTCGGTCATTTCCATGCCGTTTTCTTTTGCGAGAGACAACAGTTCTTCGGGGGTTTTTACTTCCTTTGCTTTTGCAAAAAGTTCCTGATAGTTTTCCATAAAAGTCTCCTTGTTCAAAATCGCTTTTGCATAAGCCATCTTATTCTCAGCTCTTCATGATATACGACTCGCTTAGTTTTATTTCACTTCCGTCGTGTATTTTCAGGGTATAATACCATCCGTCGTTTTCATAGCTTCTCTTCAAAACCTTGGCGGAGGCGGTTATCCTGTTTCCTCTCAACCAACCGCAAATATAAAGAACGGATTCACCGACAGTAAATTCGGGATGCGGTCTGCCGTCAACATATCCGCCGCCGCATCCACCGGAAATGTTTTCAAGCTCGTCATCTGCGATCTCGCCGGAGCTTGTGTTAAGCTGCTTAAAATACTCTTCCGCTTTTTCTTTTGTTATTTCCATGCCGTTTTCTTTTGCAAACTTCATGAGCTCTTCGGGCGTTTTGGTTTCTTTTGCTTTTGCAAGCAATTTTTTGTTCATCTCCATCTTTAAATCCTTTCTGTATAATTTAAAATATTATTTACTAAGTCGCCCATCCTCTCGGATGAGCCTTGCATTTTAATACCGTACCGCTCTTATCCCCAATACTGTTCATACAGTTCCGGCAGCGGGGGTCGCTTGCAAAACATCCGGAACAACGCAGCTCGCCGTTGCTAAAGTCAATCCCTCTTTTGCCGCAACGGCCGCAGACATAGTCGGACAAACAGTAGCCGTCCGCCATACAAGTATCGTAGGGGTCATCCCATCCGAGGCAGCTGCCGCCCGACACATTGTCAAGTTCTTCATCGGCAAGCTCGCCCGTTTTTTTGTTGAGCCGTTCAAAATATGCCTTTGCGCTTTCTTCGGTCAGTTCTATGCCGTTTTCCTTTGCAAGAGCCATCAGCTCTTCGGGCGTTTTGGTTTCTTTTGCTTTTGCAAGCAGATCTTTACTCATTTCCATTGTAAACAACTCCGTTTATTTTAGTTTTTTCTGTGGTTATCTTTGTTGCAAAGCCACAGCCCTTTTTCGTATGTGCAGTATTTGCAGTTGTTGCATACAGCCATACAACCGCATTTGCAGAACACAACACCGACGCCGGTAATGACATTTTCGTTGCCGCATTTTTTACATACAAAACCCGTGCAGCCGTGACCGACGGTTACAATTTCTCTGCCGTCGTCTGCGTGACATCCGCCGCCCGACACATTGTCAAGCTCTTCGTCGGCAAGCTCGCCCGTTTTTTGGTTGAGCCGTTCAAAATACGCCTGTGCGCTTTCTTCGGTTATTTCCATGCCGTTTTCTTTTGCAAGAGCCATCAGCTCTTCGGGGGTTTTCGCCTGTTTTGCTTTTGCGATAAGTTCCTTGTTCATTTCCATGATCGGTTCCTCCTTGTTCAAAGTTTTTCTTGAAGGGGAATAGCGCTTTTCAGTTGTTTTTCAGTATTTTTATATCCGAATTGTTGTTCAGCAGGATGTTGTTATGAAAGTCGTTGCTGTATTTTATGCTTGTGTCAGCATAATTGTTGTTTATTTTTATGTTCATGTCAACATTGTTGAAATTTATATTTGCATCAAAATTGAAATTGTTGAACTTTATACCGGTGTCAAAATTGTTATTGTTGAGCTTAATGCTTTTATTGTCTGTGATTTCGGTACCGCCAAAAACATTTTCAAGCTCTTGATCGGATGCTTCGTCCGCTTTTGCTTTTGTTACAAGCTTTTTATTTTTTTCCATAGTTGTGTATTTTCTTTTTTTATTTACTTATTTTTTCTGCATTTTTCGCAATATCCGTCAACCAGATAGCCATATGTTCCGCATTTTTCGCACGTTCCCATCTTTCCGTTGCCGACTACGACTCTCATGCCGCCGTCTACTTTTTCAAGATCGTTTTCGTTCAGCTCGGATCTGTCGTTCCGGCTTTCTTTTTTTTGTTCGTTCATGGCTGGTTCCTCCTGCATGATTTTTCTTGTTGTCTGTCGTGCTCCGAGCAGATCAGCTGTTTCTGCGGAAACCGATTCCAGGTCGTCGTCTTCCAGCTCAGCCGGCGTTTTGCCCGGTTCTTTCCCGATGTCTCCGACCTGCTTCATTTCGCAAGCGGACGGTTCTTCTTCCGTTTTGTCTTTTGGATCTTTCATGAGGTCTTCTCTCCTTTTTTTGAAATAACACAGGGGTCAGATAATCTTTTTGCCCAGACCGATACGTTTTTTCCGGCATTCGCTGCAATATCCGTTGTAAAGGATTCCTTCGCGCGATCCGCATCCTCTGCAGCAGTTCACCGGGGGTCTCACGCCGCCGTTTACCTGATCGAGTTCGTCCTCGTTCATGGTTTCCGTTGTTTCTTTTTCCATTTCTTTCATAAGAATCCTCCTGTTTCTTTGTCTGAGTTCAGTCGCTCAGCATGTCTTTGAGTTTGTTCAGGGCGTTCCGGTGCAGAATTTTTACGTATGCATACGATATGCCCATCCGGGCTGCAATCTCTTTCAGCGACATTTTTTCGTAATATCGCCATAGGATCACTCCGCGCGAGCGGTTGTCAAGTTGCGCCAATGCCTTGCCGAGGGCCTTCAGAGATTCTTTTTTCAGAATTGCGTCTTCGGTTCGGCGTTCATCGCAAAGATCGTCGGAAAGCTCGGAATAAGTACGGTCTGAGCGGAAATAATCGGTTACGGCGTTCCGCGTAATGGTATAAATCCATGTTGAGACCGAGGCAATGTCTTCGTTGAAGGTATCGTATTTTCTGTAAATCTTAACAAAAATCTCGTTTACCAGGTCTTCGGTGTATTCCTTGTTTCTGATTTTTCCAAAAACATAACTCCGAACCTTTGCACTGTATGCGGCATACAATGCTTCTTTGTTTATCACCGGATTCATACGGTACCGTCCCGCTTGTTTTTGCGTTTCCGGGTCGGTCTCGCTTCACCTGCCGCATTGATTTGTGAAAGATCGTCGTCGGAAATTTCCGCACGGCAGGGGAGTTCGGTCCGGGCGATCAACGCTTCAAGCAACGGGTCGTTTTCAAACCTCTGATAATCAAAAAGGTCCGCAAGCGTTCGTTCGTTGACCGGAAACCGGACGCTTCCGTATTTTGCTTCTGTTTTTGCCACGTTCTTTCTCCCTTCTGCTTATTGATACGATTCAAAAGAAAAAATGGCTCATAAAAAATCAAAAAAATTTTCAGACAATCCGGTTGAATCCGGATTTTTCCGACACATCATGCTTCTGCCGGAGATCCGCTGTCAAGCTGTTGCCGTGCGACCAGCTCGGCAAAAAATCCGTTTTTTTCGATTAACTCGTCATATTTACCGTCCTCAATGATTTTGCCGTGGTCCAGTACGAGGATCCGGTCGCACTGCTTGATGGTGGAAAGGCGGTGCGCGATGACGATGCGCGTGCATTTCAGCGTTGCCAGTGCTTCCGAAACTTTTTTCTGCGTAAGGTTATCCAGTGCGCTGGTCGCTTCGTCAAACATCAGAATCCGGGGTTTTGGTGCAATTGCGCGGGCAATCATCAGCCGCTGGCGCTGTCCTCCCGATATTCCGCCGGAGCCCTCGGAAATGACGGTGTTCATGCCCATCGGCATCTTTCGGATATCCTCGGCGATTCCCGCAATTTCTGCCGCTTCCCATGCATCCTGCTGCGACAGCCACGGCGCGGAAATGACAATGTTGGAATAGATGTCTCCCTGAAACAGCTTTCCGTTTTGCATCACGACTCCGATACGGCGGCGCAAAGAGCGCAGGTCGATCCGTTCCAGGTCTTTTCCGTCATAATAAATCGCACCTTTCTGCGGATGCTCAAATCCGAGCAGCAGGCGCAGCAGGGTTGATTTTCCGCATCCGGTCTTTCCGACGATTGCCACGTATTGTCCCGGTCGGATTTTGAGCGACAGGTCGTCAATGACAAGCGCCATGTTTTCGCTGTACCGGAAGGAAACATTGTTCAGCTCGATTCCTCCGGAGAGCCGTGTGAGAACCTGTTTCCCGTCCGAAATTTCGGGAACCGTATCAAAGAACGGTTTTACCATATGCAGAATCGGTTTTATCTGTGCTACGGTCAGTGCGATGCCGGTAAGAGCCATAAAGGCGCCGGATACCATTCCGTATGCGGTGTTGAAGGCATAATAATCCGCAACGGAAATTCCGGATTTCACGGATGCGCTGTACATTACAATCGTTCCCACAAGGTTTATGGCAAGCCCGATGACGGAATTGATTTTGATAAACAACGGCGGATTGTAGGAAAACTTCGCACTCTTCGCATAAAGGTTGCCCCATCTTGCGAACGCGCGCTTTTCCGCACCTGCCAGCCGGATTTTCTGAATTCCGGAAATCAGGGCATAGGTCATGCCGCTCTCCTCGCCGGAAAGTTCCATCTCCCGTGTGCTGATTTTCATCTGTACGAAAGACGAAATAACCGAAAACAGAACCGTAATCAGGAGGATTGTCAGGGCGGGGACAACGAGCACGGGGGCATAAACGAAAATCTGAGAAATGTATATCAGAGAGAACAGTGAGGTAAGTCCTGTTGAAAGAACCGTTGTTGCCAGCATGTTGCAGAGCACCCCAATCTGCGACACCCGGCTTGAAAGCTCGCCCGAGCTGTATTGCTTGAAAAAATCTGCGGGCAGGGACATCACACGCATCATTGCCGCGGCGTCAACGGATATGCTCAGTTTTGTTTCTATCCGGGCTGTGATCATGTTCTTTACGGCGGATATCAGCAGGGTGCTTGCGGAGACACATACCGAAAAGAAGGCAATCGAGATCAGCAGCCGGATGTTTCCCGACGGCAATACCCGGTCAAACAGCAATTTGCTGATCATCGGGGAGAACATCCCGATCAGCGACAGGGCGAGTGTTGCCAGGGCAATCATCGCAAAATCCGATACCGAAAGTGTCTGCACAATGTAGGTGGCAAGGGAAGGAATGCTGATTTTTTTCAGCGGAAAGGGCTTATAAAACGCAATGGCTTCCGTTTCAAACAGGTGCTGATTTCTGCGGTTGATTTTTTTTCGCTTGCCTGTTTCGTAATCAAAATAACTGTAACCGGACAAGCCGGACGGAATCAGTGCCACGACTCTTCCGCTTCCGGCAAGCACACCCAGCATGGCACCGACTGCGTCGCGGTACCAGCCGCTTTCAAGCTTTACCGTGCGGCGCATAATGCCGTACGGACGCATGAGATATTCCAACTGCTCGTTGATATCGGCGATATTTTCGGGAACGTCCCGGCTCTTTACGTGATAATATTTGAGAATTTCATCAATCGCGTCCTTGGTGGCGGCGCGGTCGTTATCCAGAAATGTTTCAATCCGTTTGCCCGTTACGGCAGCCGCCATATTGGCAAACGATTCGGCGAAGGCATCGTCGTCGTTTCGTTTGCGGTCCCGGATCTGTTCGTCAAACCAGCCCATCGGTGTTTCCGCCTCCTTTACTCATTGGATACAAGTTGCGTGTAGGCGCCGCCGTTTTTCATCAGTTCTTCGTGAGTTCCGCGTTCCACAACCCGTCCCTGATCCATGACAATGATCTCATCGCAGTCCCGTATGGTTGAAAGACGGTGTGCCACCACAATACAGGTGATCCCACGGTCCTTGATGGACTTTACAACGTCGTATTCCGTTTTGGCGTCGAGAGCGCTTGTTGCTTCGTCAAGAATGATGATGGTGGGGTCCTGTGCCAGGACACGCGCAATTTCCATGCGTTGTCGCTGTCCGCCGGAAAAATCCTTTCCGCCTTCGGTCAGTTGGTACTGATAGCCGCCTTCGCGCTGCATGATGTCCTCGTGGAGCTGCGCGTCGCGGGCAGCCATAATCATTTCAAAATCCTCAATGGAGTTATCCCACATTTTTATGTTGTTGGCGATCGTGTCCTCAAACAGGATGATGTCCTGGTCCACGACGGCAAGAGAACCGGTAAACACGCTGCGGTCAATTTCCGACATGGGTTTTCCGTCGAAGAGGATTTCGCCGCTCCAGGGCTTGTAAAGCCCCGATATGAGTTTGGAGATGGTGGATTTTCCGCAGCCGGACGGACCGACGAACGCCACACGGCTTCCGGATCGGAGCGTCATGCTGAAATTCTGGATGAGCGGCTCGGCAAGACGGGAGTAGCCGAACGTTATGTTCTTGATTTCGATGTTTCCCGAAAGTTTGTCGTATTCGGTGTTTTCGTCATCGTGGCTGTTGTCAAAGCAGACATCGGTGGGGTATTTCATCACGTCTTCGATCCGTTCCATATCGGTACGCATCTCCTGCAGGGTCTGACCTGCGGAAATAAGCGTCATGGCAGGAGAAACGAAAGCCGTAAGAAATCCCTGAAACGCCAGAATCATACCAACGGTGAACGTTCCCTGCATCGCAAGAAATACCCCCGTCATCAGAACTGCCGTGCCGCAAACGGAACTGATCAGAGTCGGCAACAGCCCCAGGATCTGATTCAGGCGCTGGAACCGGACCCGGTTTGTGTTTACACTGGCCTGATAGCCCGCCCATTTTTCAAAGAACCCGTTTTCGGCGCCGCTTGCCTTGATCGTTTCGATCATTTCAATGCCGGCAACGGTCGTTCCGGCGAGCTTGCCCTCGTCGCGCATCTGCATCCGGGTGAGGTTGACGCGCTTTCTGGAAATAATTCCGGAAAGAATGAGGTTGGCAAATACCGAAACAATGCCGATCAGCGTCAGAAGCACGCTGTACCGCAGCATAACAACCAGATAAAACACCATCATAACCGCGTTGAGAGCGAGCGGTGCAAATGTTTCCACCAACTGTTCCGCAATCATTGCATTGGATTCCTGCCTGCCCTGAATATCACCCGCCATGCGCTGCGAGAAAAATTCCATGGGCATACGCAGTACTTTCCAGATAAACGTGGTGTTGCCCACCATGGCGAGTTTTCCGTTGATCCGAAGCGAATAAACCGCCTGTATCCAGGCAACAACAAGTTGGATGATGCTGATTCCGGCAAGCGCAAGCGTGAACGGCATCAGCCACTCCGGGTTTTCTCCCGTAAGCAGTCTGTCGAGAAAAATGCGCGAAAATGCCGGCGTGATTATGCCGAGAAGCGATGAGATTACAGTGGTCAGCGTGACAAATGCGATGGCAGAGCCGGCACCGACAAGGCGCTTTTTTGCAAAACTCAGCATCGACTGCGGTTTGCCTTCGGGAACAAAGTTTTCGCCCGGCTCAAAAAACAGGCATACCCCTGTAAAGGAATCGTCAAATGTGTTCATCGGAACCGTATAGGTTCCCTTTGCGGGATCGTTGATGACTGCTTTGTTGCCACGGAACCCGTCAAGAACTACGAAATGGTTGAAATTCCAGTGGATGATACACGGGAATTTTCCTTCTTTTTTCAGTTCATCGGGTTCGTAGCGATACCCTTTTGCCGAAAGCCCGTAGCTCCGTGCGGCGCGAAGGATGTTTCTTGCGTTGGAACCGTCGCGCGAGACTCCGCAATCCAGGCGTACCTGTTCAAGCGGAATCCACTTTTCGTAGTATGCAAGAATCATGGCAAGACTTGCGGCACCGCATTCAAGCGCCTCCATCTGCATGACGACGGGGACTTTGGCAGCTCCTTTGGAAAGGGGAGATCGGATCTTCTTTGCCGGTTTCATTGCCGCACCTCAGTTCAGAACAAAATCGAGAGGCCGGACACGTTCGGTGATGACCGACACGGTGTAGACCCCATCCCGGATCCCCGGAATGTCAACGCTCAACGCATACACCCAATCGCCTTCGGAAAGACCGATCAGATGAATGAGATAGGAATCCGTGCTGCTGTCAAGCTGTATGGGTGCATCGGCAATCCCGGTGATTGCATATTCGGCTCCGTCAACCGAGAGAATGGTTTCTTTGCTGATTTTGGCAAAATCCTTTTCGGCGACATAGACCGTCAGGTGTCCGTCGGCGCAGATTCCGCCTGTCTCTACGGAAGTATCCAGGCGTCCGAACATTCCCCATACGCACACGCCTGCCAGCAGCACGATGACTGCCGCGAGAATCATCCATACGCTGGGATTTGAAACGCGGATATAGTCGTTTATCTGCTCCGGAGAAGTAATCTTTTCCATGCTTTTCCTGCGGAATACCGAATCGATCATACGTTCACCTCATTCAGAAATTCAAATCAGAATTCTTTATATATCCTTCCGGATGCGCAGAATGTTCTGACCGTCCTTGTATTCATATGTGATTTCGTCCATGGTTTTTTTGACCATAAAAATTCCGAGCCCTCCGATTTCACGGTCCTCTGCGGACAGGGTGATGTCGGGGTCGTCTTTTTTCAGCGGGTCATACGGCATGCCGTGATCGATAAAGGTGACCACAACGGAGATCGGCGGGTTCAGAACCTCGACACGCACGGTGGCGGGGCCGGTTTCCGGGTTGTAGGCATAATGCGCAATGTTGCCGAAAAGTTCGTCGATGGCAACATCGATCTGCAACTGTGCCTTCATCGGGCAGTTGATCTCTTTCAGCTGACTGTTTACGAAATCCGTTACTTTTTCAATGTTTTCAACCGTTGCGGGAATGGTCATTTCTTTCATTTTCCGGCTCCTCCGTTGTATTTCAGATACAGCATGGTGATGTCGTCAGACTGCGGGGCGTCTCCTGCAAAACGGTCGATATCTGCTTTGACCGCGCGGCAGAGTTCTTCTCCTGTAAGTCCATGCAGGGTGTTGAGAAGCGAGAGAAGTCTTTCCTCTCCGTAAAGTTTGCCGTCGGAATCGGTCGCTTCCGTCACGCCGTCGGTATAAAGATAAATTTCGTCGCCCGGAGAAAGGATCAGTTCGTTCTGACGGTACTTCAGCCCTTCCATGCCGGCAAGAACAAAGCCCGATTTTGATTTCAGATATTCAAAGGACCCGTCGGCATGCCGTACGAGGGGAGGGTTGTGTCCTGCGTTCGCAAATCCGATTTTGCCGGTGGTGATATCCATCACACCCATCCACGCGGTGACAAACATGCCGGCTTCGTTGGATTCACACAGCTTTTCGTTTGCTATGGTGAACACCTCATCCACCGGCTTGCCGGATTCGGCGTATCCCTTTATGATGGTTTTTGCCGTCATCATAAACATGGCGGCGGGAATTCCCTTGCCGGAAACATCGGCGATCAGGAATCCGAGCTGGTTTTCGCCGACGAAGTAGAAATCGTAAAAGTCGCCGCCCACTTCCTTGGCGGTATCCATGGTGGCATACAGGTCAAATTCCTTATGTCCCGGATACGGCGGAAAGACCGTCGGGATGGCGGAATGCTGAATGGCTTTTGCGAATTCCAGTTCCTGGTCGAGGCGTGCTGCGGCTTCCGCAATATAACGTCTCAGCGTCAGAACGGTTGAATTGATATCGTCGGAAAGAGAGGCAAATTCCTCGTTTGTGCGGACGTCAATCACCGTGTCAAGGTTTCCGCTTGTGATTTTGGCGAGAGATTGGTTGATCTTTGCCATATTGTCAACGATCAGTTTTTTGATGAGGAAGTACACAACGATGAACAGCATGCCGAAAACGACAAATTCCATGAAGACCGTAACGTATACCGATACATCGCGTGAAAACATCGCTTCCGTATAGGGCATGGCAGCCACAATGTAGTATCCTTCGGAAACGACATACCGGCAAAGTGAGTTTTCACCGTAGACTACGGCATCAAACGGCTTGCCCTCAGGCATGGTTGCCCGTTCAATATAAATTCCGGAAACATCCAGGTTTTTTCCCTCGTTTCCGTGCCGGTCGCTTACGATGTTCCAATCCTCTCCGGCAATGATGATGCAGCCGTTTTCTCCGATGTGCCGGTTGCGCGTAGCGCCGACGACAACGTCATCAATATCCCTCTGGAAGCGTTCCGCGTCGTATGCCACCTGTACAAAGCCGCCTTTGTCAAGAACGATTCCCGCATATTTCCGGGAAATCAACGGGTTTGACGAGGTGGGCTGATAGTTCTGAACATATTCCTCGGTATTTCCGTCGAGCAGAACCAGAAACTCCGCCGACTGGCTTCCGCCGCGCATATCGTAATTCAGAAATGCGTCATAAGTGGATTCCACAATGATGCCGTGTTGGTCGATGATGTTGATCTCCGCAATGTCGAATTCCTGCCCCAACGTGCAAAGCAGTTCGTTGTCAATCTTTTCGGCTGCGTTGATGCGTGCGGCGACATCCCGGGTAATTTCAAGCAGATTTTTGTTGGACGCATCGAGGATATCTTCCCGGACATCTTCAATGTTCAGCTGCGCAAGATCGTTTGCTTCGTTTTCCGCAAGTTCCGTCTGCAGAGCCCATGTAAACAGCGTCGTCATCAAAAAGCCCGCGGTAACGCAGATGAGGAGGAAGCGCTGGAACGACTGCGAAATGTTTTTCAGATTGTGTCGTGTTCCTTTCCGGTCGGCTCCGGACAGCACGGAAAGCAGAATGCCCGCAAGCATGACGGCGATGCTGTTCACGGCAATCATGGGAAGCGAGCAGGTGCGTACAAACGAAAAAGCGGTTCTTGCGTCCGTCATATTGGTGAGGAAGATCATCAGCATATGGATGACCTCGGTGATGGTTGCGGCAGCAAGACAGTAGTACCACTTCGGTTTTTTGTTGTCAAACATGTATTTTCGCAGAACTGCCGCGAAGATGCCGGCAAGCACCGTGGAAACACTGCAGGCGAGACGCGTATATTCGCCGGCTCCCCAGAGAACGGCAAACCAGCGCTCTACACCGCCGATGATACCGGCGATGATTCCTGCGGGAGCGCCGAAAAGAAGCCCTGCACAGATTGGGGAGGCATCCCGGGCGTTTATGATGGCACCGTCTGTCTTGACTCCGAATTCCGTTCCGAGAACCGCAAGTCCTCCGAACAGGATTCCGATGAGAATCTGCCGGACGATGTAAGGAATTTTGCTTACGACCTTTGTCCGTTCTGCAAGATAGATCAGGGCCGATAAAAGAACGGGCAGAAGCGATACCAGAAAAAGCAGAAAGAACGTTTTCATATGTCTTCCATCATTCTATCGTCAGAATATCCGAAAAGCCCGTGATGTCAAAGACTTCCATCACATCCGTGCTTACACCGGTCAGCTTCATGCTTCCCTGACGGTTCATGACCTTCTGAGCCGCAAGCAGGACACGGAGTCCCGCGGAAGAAATGTATTCCACCCCGGAAAAATCGAAAACAAGTTCTTTGATTCCGTTTACGGACTGCTTGAGTTCCGCTTCCAGTGAAGGGGAGGAGGTCGTGTCAAGACGACCGGACAGGATAACGGACAGTTTCTCGCCGTCGCGGATTTTTTTGATGTTCATAACGTGTTTACACTCCTTTGTTCCATAAGTTTTTGTAAGAGCAGATGTTTTTTCAACATACTTCCGGCTTTCCGCGAATACGGACAGCCGATGAATTGTTCACTGATTGATTGTTCAGGTATAGTATACCACACTGCCAAAAAAGAAGCAAGAGTAATCGGCGATATTCCTCAGAAAAATTTGTGAAAAAGGAAAAGATTTCTGCCGGGAGGGCTCCGGTTATCCCGGCAGGGCCGAAGGGTTCCGGATCTTCCGGCAACGGGACCGGATTGGGTGCCGGAGATTACACGGTTGATATGTTCGCGGAAGTCCCGGAATACGGGCTGCCGGTTTGCGAAAGCAATGGCTGCAACGCATGTTTTGACGGACTTTGCAGCGCTTCATCGCAAGGACGGTGAGTTTTGACATTCTGTCGCAAACCTCTTGCAAATTTTGCAAAAATGATGTATACTTATTCTGATAAGGATCATCGGACAGGGGGAGTTCTGTTATGGAGAGAGAAAACGCTTTACGGCAATTACGGGATATGCGCGATGAGATTGTGGAAATTTACGCCGGACTGGATCGCTGCAAAACGCTTCAGGGTGAAGTGGAAAAGCGGATGACGGAAAAGAAAAACCCGGCACCGTATGCTTTTTCTGCTATGCCGGAGCATACGGCAGATGCCTTGCGGGCAAAATTTCTGGCAGAAAACCGGCAGAGAATGCTGAATTCCCATGTTTTTGAGCGTACGGTACACCTTGTGCAGGCCGTGTTTCTTGCCGTTGTTACGGTGATGTTTGCCTTGGATTGCCTGCTGGTGCGGAACTTTTTTGTCGATGTTCGCTTTCTGCTGGATCAGGTTCCGGATTTTACGGCAGGAGATCCTTCCGTTTTCTTTCTGGTGGCGGTTCATGCCGCTCTTTCCGCTCTTTCCGTGGTGTGGTCCGCGGGAAATCTGAAGGGGAAAAAGCGAAAAGTTCTGCTGTTGACCGCGGCAACGGTTGTTCTCGGGCTGATTTATCTGGCCTGGATGCTTCTTTGCTCGGCGTTTATGTATCCGGTTCTGATAATCGGAAGCGCGTTGCTGGTGGCGGGAATCCTGGCTGCGGAGCGGGCGGTGCGGAAGAAAAAGGCGGAGAACCCTGTTCTGACTGCGGAGCAGGAACGTGCCGTCGAGGTCGCCCGGCAGAACGATGCGGCGGCAACCGAGGAAAACGCCAAAAACCGTGCGGAGGCAGAGCGGGTGTGGAAGGAACATTGCTCGATCCGGGAGAAAGAACTGGACGGTGAGATGGAGGAGCTGCGCCGGGAGTTTGCCGAAATCCGAAAGGAGATCGACGGAAGAGCGGAACGGCTTCAGTCCATGGACATCCTGGCGGAGAATGACAAAAATCTGCAGACGATTGAGATGCTGATCCATTTCCTGGAAACGCGCCGTGCGGATTCCGTCAAGGAAGCGTTGCAGGAATACGACAAGTTGATGGCGAACCGTCAGCTGATGGAACTGGAACAGAAAAAACTGAAAGCCGAGCTTCTTCAGGCGGAACAGGCACACGCCGATCGGGTTCGGCAGGCAGAGGAAGAACGCCGGCATCATGCCGAGATGGAATATTATGCAAAGGACAATGCCGCCAGCCGTAAAAAAATTTCCGATCAGCTGGATTATCTCGGTACGATGCTTTATTATGATGTTCGCTACTGAAAGCCCGGAATGAGCGTGCCGGGAAAAAATAAGAAAAATTGGAGGCATTTATCATGGATCCGAAACTGAATCCCCTGTTTACCCCATGGAAGATCGGTGCGTGTGAGATCAAAAACCGTATTGTTCTCACCAGCATGGGCGGCACCGATCTGTTTGGTTGGATGGAAAAGAACCATTTCGACCGGGACGGCGCACGTTTCATTCTGGAGGTGGCAAAAAACAATGCCGGTTTGGTTCTGCCCGGCTGTCAGCCGGTGTACAACCCGATGTTCGGGCAGTGGCTGCACAAAAACAAAAAGATGTACGAGGATCTCCGTAAATGGATGCCGGAATTTCACAAGACCGGTGCCAAGCTGTTTGTGCAGCTGACGGCCGGGTTCGGCCGCTCTTTTACCATCAGCGAAATGATGGAGACGCTGTATACGAATCCGGTTCTGCGCGTGCTGAGCAAACCGTTTATGGATCTGGACAAGATCACGGCATCGGCAAGCCCTTCTCCCAACCGCTGGTCGGATAAGGTTCCGTCCCGTGCCATGACGGTGGAGGAGATTCACGAATTTGTTCATGCTTTTGCCGAGAGTGCCCGGATGCTTCGGGATGCCGGTGTGGACGGCGTGGAAGTGCACGCCGTGCATGAGGGGTATCTTCTGGATCAGTTTACTCTGCCGTATGTCAACAAACGTACCGATGACTACGGCGGCTCGTTTGAAAATCGTTACCGTTTTGCTGTGGAGATTGTGCAGGCAATCAAACGCGCCTGCGGGGACAGTTTCCCGGTATCTCTGCGCTACAGTGTTGTGTCGAAGACCAAGGGATTCCGGCAGGGCGCGCTTCCCGGAGAGGATTATACCGAAGTGGGACGCGACATGGAGGAATCCGAAAAGGCGGCAAAATATCTGCAGGATGCCGGCTATGACTGCCTGAACTGCGACAACGGCACATACGACGCCTGGTATTGGGCGCATCCTCCGGTGTATATGCCGGAGAACTGCAACCTTGCCGATGTGGAACATATCAAGCAGTTTGTGGATATCCCCGTGATCTGTGCGGGACGTCTGGACCCCCGTACCGCGGCGGAATCCGTGGCTGCCGGAAAATTGGACGGTGCCGGCTTTGCCCGCCCGTTCCTGGCGGATCCCGCCTGGGTGACCAAACTGATGGAAGACCGGGAAGACGATATCCGTCCCTGCATTCTTTGTCATAACGGCTGCTTCAACATGTGCCATTATAAGGGTGTTCCGAACGATCAGGATCTTTCGGACAGTCTGCATCTGGCGCGTTGCGCGGTCAATGCGGAGATGATGCAATTCAGCAAGCATTTTATCCGTAAGACCGAACACCCGAAAACCGTGCATATTGTGGGCGGCGGCATCGGCGGCATGGAGGCTGCCCGTGTGCTTGCCCTGCGCGGACATCATCCGGTGATTCACGAAAAGAGCGGCGTTCTCGGCGGAACGTTTATTCCTGCCAGTGCTGAATCGTACAAGGGGAAACTGAGGGATCTTCTGGCCTGGTACCGCCGTCAGATGGAAAAGCTGGGTGTGACCGTTCGGCTGAATGAGGAAATCCGGGATCTTTCCGTGTTTGGCGACGAGCCGGTTCTGGTTGCCACCGGAGCGAAGCCGCGTCTGCTGAAGCAGGTTGCCGGCTATGAAAAAATGGTGGAGGCGTGTGATTATCTCAACGGAACGCCGGTGGGTGAGACCGTTGCCGTGATCGGCGGCGGACTGACGGGCTGTGAAATCGCGTACGAGTTGGCGCTGCAGGGCAAGAAGCCCATTCTTGTGGAGATGAAGGACGATCTGATCAGTCAGAAGGGCGTTTGCCTTGCAAACTCGTCGTATCTGCGTGAATGGTTTGCGTGGAAGCAGGTTCCGGTTTATCTGGAAACCACATTGAAGGAAGTGAAGGACGGCGGAATCGTCTGTGCCGATAAAAACGGAAAAACGTGGGAAATCCCGTGCGATTCCGTAATCAGCTGCGCCGGCTATGTGCCGGATCCCGTGACGGAGGGCGGAAGAGGCGTTGTTGCCATCGGCGATTGTCATCGGGTGGGAAATCTCCGTTCTGTGATCTGGGGTGCGTACGAAGCCGCTATGGATATCGGATAAAAAGGAAGGAGAGAAATTCTATGATCAATTCCATGAAACTGACCGAGGAGCAACAGGCGATCCTTGACGGAAGCAAGGGCGAAACACTGGCAAAGGTGATGGAGACCCTGGTTCGTTACGGCGAATTGTTCGGGGCGGACGAAATGGTTCCGGTTACAAGCAAGTACAACCATCTGGTTACGTCGTTCGGGCTGAAGGCGCTGACTCCGGTGTATGCGTTGATGGATCAGCTGATCGAAGCGGGAGCGGTTTCGAAACAACCGTTTTCCGTTGATCCCCGTCCGCTGGATCCCAACGTGCCCAGCAGCTTTCTGCAGAATTTTGTGTTTAAGAATTTTATGTATTCCAGGCAGGAATTCTATGAGGAGCAACTGAGGAAACTGGGACTGATGAGCGAAGATGCGTTCACCTGCACCTGCTATATGGACGAGGTGGGCAATACGCCGGCATTCGGTGATATTCTGTCCTGGTCGGAATCTTCTGCCGTCGTGTACGCAAATTCCGTGCTCGGTGCACGCTGCAACCGGAATTCGGGCATCATTGACCTGATGGGTTCTGTTGTCGGATACGTTCCGTCTTTTGGATTTCTCAAGGATGAGGGGCGGAAAGCCCGCTGGATCGTGGAGATCCGTACAACCGGGAAACCGGAGCCGCAGTTGCTCGGATCTGCCATCGGCATGAAAGTCATGGAGGATGTTCCGTTTATCCGCGGCCTGGACAAGTGGCTGGGAAATGTGCTGAACGAGGAAGCGAAAACCTATTTGAAGGATTTCGGGGCGGCGACGGCTTCCAACGGTGCCGTCGGGCTGTATCACGTTGAGAATCTCACCCCGGAAGCCGTCCGGTACGGAGAGACGCTTATCTGTGAAGATGCCCGGGTGTATGTGGTTGACGACGCGGAACTTCAGCGCGTGTACGACAGTTATCCGGTGATCTGGAAAAATCCGGACGCCAGACCGAAACTCTGCTTCATGGGTTGCCCGCACATGGGGCTGGAGCAGTTGATCTCCTGGACAGAACGTGTGGAAGACGGGTTGAAAAAGGCGGGAAACAGCCGTGTGGTCGTTCCTACGGTCTTTACAGCGGCTCCCGGGGTTCTGAAAAAATTTGAACAGACTCCGTATGCGGAGCGGCTGCGTCGTACCGGCGTTCTGACCAGCTATATCTGCCCGCTGATGTATATGAACAACCCTCTCAGTACGAAGATGCCGGTGATTACGTCCAGCAACAAGCTGCGTACGTATACCAGTGCCCGGTACTACACCGATGATGAGATTCTGCAGCAGATTACGAAAGGGGGAAACTGACGTGAGAACTTTTAAGGGAAGACCGGTTGCCGCCGGAAAAGTAACAGCGGAGGCACTGGTATCGCACGGAGGACTGAACACGCTGGCTTCGTTTCAGAAAGCCTTGCAATTCGGCGATAAAAAAGCCACATGCGGTGACCAGAACAATCCCGACCTGTACGGAAAAGAGATGAAGGGAAAAGCCCTTTGTCTGCCCCGTACCATCGGCTCGACCACGGGAGGACTTGTTTTGTATTGTGCCTGTTCCATGCAACGCCAGCCCGCATGTATGCTGTTTTCGGAACCCATTGACTCGCTGGCTGCGGCAGGTGCTATTTTGTCGGATGTGTGGCTGGAGGGAAACCCGATGCCGGTTGTTGACAGTTTGGGAGAAGAATTTCTTGCTTTTGTAAAGGACGGATATCAGGTGACGGTTCATGAAGACGGAACCGTTGAAGTGGAGTAAAAAAACAAAAAGGATGCCTCCGGTCGGAGGCATCCTTTTTTTGCGTTTTTCAGTTGAAGAAACTCTTGCAGAGTTTGTAAAGCATATACACATCGGCTTTGCCGGCAATTTCGTACGGCGCATGCATGGACAGCATGGGAATGCCGATGTCGACGACTTCGATGTTCTTGTCTGCCAGGTACTGGGCAACCGTACCGCCGCCGCCCTGATCCACTTTGCCCAGTTCGCCGAACTGGTACAGGACACCGTCACGGTCAAATTTGGCGCAAAGCCCGGCGATAAAGCCGCCATCCGCCTCGGAAGAACCGGATTTGCCACGCGCTCCCGTGAACTTGCAGATGCAGACGCCGCCGTTTACATAGGCGGTGTTTCTTTTCTCAAACACTTCGGCGTAATTGGGATCAAATGCTGCGGCAACGTCCGCAGAGACTGCCGCCGTGTTTGCCAGCGCTTTGCGGGGGTTCTGTCCTGCCGATTCGCAAAGGTCCGTCATCAGATCTGTGAGGAAGTTGCTGCGCATGCCCGTGATGCCGACGCTGCCGATTTCTTCCTTGTCGGCAAAAGCGACCACGCAGGTCTTCTGACAGGTCGGAGTGTCCATCAGGGCACGGAAAGCGGGCCAGCAGCTGGAGCGGTCATCGTGGCCGAAAGCGAGAATCATGCTGCGGTCAAAGCCGAGATCTCTGGATTTTCCGGCAGGAACGGCAGAAAGCTCTGCAGTGAGAAGGTCCGTTTCGGTGATGCCGTATTTTTGGTTGAGAAGCTTGAGAACCGCTTCCTTTGTTTTGTCGGAATCAGCAGAGGTGTCCGGGGCGGAACCGCACAGGATGTTGAGATTCTCGGCGGGGAAAGCCGAGGAAACGTTCTTTGCCTGGATATCCTTGCCGAGATGCGGCAGAAGGTCTGAAATGCAAAATACCGGATCGCTTTCTTCGTCCCCGATGCGCACTTCCACTTCCCGTCCGTCCCGGAGGTAAACGGAGCCGTACAGCGCAAGCGGAATGGTCAGCCACTGATATTTGAGAATCCCTCCGTAGTAATGAGTTTTGAAGTAGACAAGCGAGTTATCCTCATACAGTGGATTTGCCTTGATATCCAGACGGGGATTGTCGGCGTGAGCAGCGGCAAGCAGGAATCCGTTTTCCAGCGGATCGGTTCCGATCTGGGCGAAGATTGCCGATTTGTCCCGGCGTGTGAGATAGATCCGGTCGCCGGGTTTGTAGTTTTTGCCATACTCAAACGGGCGGTAGCCATGCTTTTTCGCCTCATTCACCGCATAACGGACGGCAAATTTTTCGGTCTTTCCCTCGTTGAGAAACGTCTTGTAGGTTTCACCGAAGGCATTCATGGCGTCAAGCTCGGACGGATTCATTGTTTCGTATGCATTTTTTCTTTCGTAGGTGAGATTGCTCATTGGATTTCCTCCCATAATTTTAATAAAGTTTCGGTATCCTGTTTCAGTTTATCCAGATCGTCGTTCTGAATTCCGTAATCCGTGTGTTCCCGGTAAAACGACGGCTCCTTCTGTGCGTTCAGCCGTCGGTCGGCATCTTCGGGGGACAGATTGTCCCGCAGACAGATGCGTGCGCGGCTCTGTTCCCGGGTTGACCAGATGGCGACGGTGACATCGCAAAGGCGGGAAAAACCGGATTCAATCAGCGCAATGGCTTCTACCAGAACCCGTTTTGCCGTACCGGTCAGAATGCGTTTTCCGATCTCATCCAGAACAGCAGGGTGTGTAAGCGCGTTGAGTTTTTGTCGGGCGGACTCATCGCCGAATACGGTCTTTGCCAGAAGCGGGCGGTTCAAGGTTCCGTCCGGATTTTCGATTTCCGGTCCGAATGCTTCTTTTAGAGATGGCATCAGCGATGGAAGAAGCTCTGCGTAGATCTTATCGGCATCCAGCAGGGTATAACCGTGTGCCTCGGCAAGCGAGCCGAATACGCTTTTCCCGCTTCCCGTTGGTCCGGTGACCCCGGCGACAAACGGTGTTTCATCGGCATTGATTACATGAAAGCTGCAAGCGCGGAGCAGGCGGTTGTAAACGGCGAGCCCGACGCCGTCCGACAGATGGGTACGCACGTAGATGCGATCAAACTTCCCGGCATCGGCTTCCCTCAGCCGGTCAAAGACATTGGCTGCCTGTTCGGCTTCGTCGCTTTCCTTTCCGTACGGAATTGTCGCAATGCCCGGATACAACGGTTCTTCCCCCGTATAGCAAATGACACAGGCGCGTATGGTGTGCGGTGTGGCAAGCCCGATGTATTTTGCTGCACTCCGGGAAGACCCGGTAACACAGACCGTATCGGCTTCCGGTGCATAGTGGCGATGCTTCAGACCGGGGGAGAGTGCCTTTTCGTTTTCCGGCAAGGCGTGCAGAACCGCATCCGCAATGCGAAGATTCGGAATATACTGCCGCAGCATGGAGGGGGTGATGAAGCCGGGACGCAGCAGCACGGGCGGATCGTTGACCAAAGAAAGAACGGTGGATTCTACGCCGCAGGCACATCCTCCGGCATCCACAACGGCAATTTTTCCGTCATAATCCTTTTCGATATGTTCTGCCCGTGTGGAACTCGGTTTTCCGGATTTGTTGGCGCTTGGCGCCGCAAGCGGAACTCCTGCCTTGCGGATGATTGCTCTTGCGACGGGGTGAGAGGGAAAACGTACGGCAACCGTGGAGAGCCCTGCACTGACAAGAGAAGGAATCGCGGGCTTTTTGGGAAGGATTATGGTCAGGGGACCTGGCCAGAACGCTTCCGCCAGCCGGTAAGCGAGCGGAGTCGGATCGGCGATCTTGTCCAATTGATCCAGATCCGAAATGTGGACGATGAGAGGGTTGTCCGCCGGACGGCCTTTGGCACGGAAAATGGCGGCGACTGCCTGTTCGTCCATGGCATTGGCGGCAAGCCCGTAGACGGTTTCGGTCGGAATGGCAACAACCTGTCCGTCCCGCAACAAGGCGGCAACACGGTCGAGGTCTTTTTCACTGGTTCCGTAAAGCATGAATGTTCTTCTTTCTTAAAAATCGTAGTCCGCAAGCGGAGCATCCTCCAGCGGAACGGATTTCTTTTTCTTTTGCCGGAGTTTCATGGCAAGCGTATAGGAGGTCCGGATCATCTCTTTGATTTCATCGTCGGGAATGGTTCCGTTTACAAACACGGAATTCCACGTGCGCTTGCAGCACCGATACCCGGGACGGACGGCGTCCGGATATTGCTCCCGAAGCCGGATCGCATGATCCGGCTGGCATTTCAGGACGATGTGGAGCGGCTTTGTGCCCTCGTACAGTTCGGCAAATTCGTGAACCGTCGGGGTGGAAAGAACCATAGGCGAGTCGCCGTACGGGTAGCGTACATTGGCACCTTCCAGCGAAAGGGCATAGTCAATGATCTCTTCTTCGGACAGCACGGATTATTCCCTCTTTCGACTGCGGAGCCGTTCGGTCAGCACGTCGGCTTCATACCGGACTCCGTCAAAATTCATTGCGGTCAGATACAATTCTTCCAGGTCATCGTGAATGGCTTTTGCCTGGGCTATGGCTTTTTTCGCGCCTTCTGTCCCGAGATTCCGGATGCGATGCAGGAACCGCAGCCGGTTTTTCACCAAAAATGCGTCCGGCGAAAGGAAGCGGCTCAAGGAGACCACCGTTCCGTTTTGCGGCTCAAACCAAAGCCCGCGTCCCGCTGTGGCAACGGCGAGGGAAAGTTCCGGAACGGCAAGATGTGAAACGGATTCCGGAAGAAGCGGGTCACGGAATTCCCAAACTTCGTATCCCTGTTTCTGTGCCTCGTCGCGAATGCGTCCGAGAAGCACCGGCGCAAAGATTCCGTGTGTGTCCCGGAGGACGTGAACATGGTCTGCCAGTTCATACAGGGTGTCACGGAAGGTGACAAAGCCCTTGTGCGAATATGCCGAGAGAAAACGGGTGTGAAGAAGCGGCGTTCCGGTGTGTTTTTTCTTGGGAATATGCCGGCGGATCCAGCCGTCCGCGTAACGTTTCATGCGGATAAAATCCGCATAGGGGCTCAGGATGCTCCGTGCGGCGCGTTCGGCTTCGCCCGCTGTTCGGAGAAAGGAATAGGCAAGCCGGTAGCGGGCGGATACCTCATTGGTGAGGGAGACGATTTCTTCCCGGTTCATCCGCAGTTTTTCCTCGTCCCAATAGGGGGCAAGGTTGAGAATGGCATCTTTGGCGCCTGGGTACATCGGCTCGACTGTGTGCGGCATGGTTCCGTCGCAGACAAAAGCAGAAAGGGAGGGAAAGCAGATACCGTCCAGCGAATCGCTGTCGGAAGAACAGAAGATGTATTCCGTAAACGGAACTTCCGCCTCCAGCCGCCGTGCCACCTGCTTCATCAGTGAACTTTTCCCGGTTCCGGGTCCTCCCTTGATGACGGTAGTATCATACATCGTTGTAACGGAGGGAAACAGCGAAACGAAACCGTCGGCAGAGTTTGAGGCAAGGAAGGTGCGAAGGGCTTTCTTTTGGCACATAAATGAAGAATCCTCCCGACAAGATATGATATTATCATATTATGACGGGAGGTCAAAAGCGTGCTTGAACGGATGGGAATGCTCCGTTTTTACGGACGGATTCTGCCGGGATTATTCGTTGGGTTGAACCGAATGGACGGGAACCGTCGTGTCGGTGAGAATTTCAAAGGTAAAGCCCATTTCGGTCAGCCCGTCGATAATCTCCGGAAGTGCCTCCACGGTGGTGGTTTTGGAACCGAGATCGTGCATCAGAACAACGGCGCGGGTTTTGTTTCTGCAGCCGTTGAGAACCGCTTTGACAATGGCGGATTTCGGAGTCAGACTGTTGTCGGCATCCGTGCTGTTGACGTTCCAGTCGAAGTACTGGAATCCGGCGGCGTACAGGGTGTTGATGTCCGCCTGAATCAGTTTTCGTTCGCCCTTGTAGGTGTCTTTCCATGCCGCGTCGGCGCGATAATTGTATTTGGTGTTGCTGGAACCGCCGGGAAACCGGAAGACGTTGGGATATACACCGGTGATATTATAAAGCTTTTCCGAAAGTCCGATCACTTCATCCGCAAACCCGGCAGGATTTCCGTACACGGAATCCCAGTCATGCGATTTGGTGTGATTGCCCAGCGTATGACCTTCGGCAACGATGCGCTTATATCGTGCCGCTGCCGTTTCACCGGAATGCCAGTTGGGGAAAAATGTGGCGTGAATGCCGTATTTTTTGAGAATGTCAAGAATCCGGTCGGTGTTGGCAGACACGCCATCATCAAACGTCAGATAGCATATCTTTTTGTCTTCGGGCTCTGTCGATACTCCGTAAAGCGCATTGGCACGCAGATAAAGGGCGCGCTTTTTGCACATATCTTCTTTGTACACGGAAAGAGCCGTAACGCTTTCCTCGTCATCCAGTGCCTGAAGATAGGCGTTTTGCGCAGCACGGTAGGCGGCAAGCAGGGCAGGAAGATCGTCTTTGGTGTAACCGGCAACGGAGTCTTCAATGCGGTTTGCGTTTGTTTCCGGCTTATGACTTTCCTGCAGTTTGTTGTATTTCTTGGTCAGTGCTTCGTATTCGGCTTTCAAATCGGCAAGATCCTGTTCCTTCGCAAGAACTTCCTCTTCGCTCAGGGACGCTTTCATCTCATCCCGGATGTCGTACAGACGGAGAATTTCGGCTTTCAGATCGTCATTTTTTGCCTGAGCGGTGATGATCTCTTCTTCGGCTTCTTCCACCTGTGTGCGTTTCTCCTGCACTTTAGACGGGATGCCATCCACGCTGTCCAGCTGCTCGGTTTTGAGAAGTTGTTCGGTTTTGCGAAGGAGAGCGCGTTGCCGCGCGATAACGGAATTGTAAGACGCCTGTTTCGTCGTGTTGTCGATGGCGAGCTTCAGCATTACCAGGGAGAAAACGGCGAGGACCACGGTGAGAACGGTGAATATAAGAGAACGATCGGGTTTTTTTGATTTTTCTCTCATTCGTTGTCGCCCCTTTCCGCTTCTCCGCGCAAGGCAAGATACCTTTCGTTCAGCGTGTTGTATTCCGCAAGCAGTTCGTCGTACTCCTTGCCGAGGGCGTCAAGCCGTTCTTTGCCGAAACGGTCGACTTTTTCCTGCAAAGCGCGCAGATCTTCTTCCGCGGCAGCCTTGCGGGCGTTGTAGTTGATGTTTGTGTTTTCGATGCGTTGGAGCGTGCTGATTTTTTCTGCCAGCTGTTCGGACAGCTGGGCGTATTCTTCACAGATTTCGGCAAGGTCCGTTTCTTCGGGCAGTTGTTTGTTCAGGTCGCGGACCTCTTTGGATACCTGCTTTGCTTCTTCCGCCAGCCGGTTTTTTTCCGATGAACTGTAAAGGAAGAAGACAAAGGAACAGAGAACCGTGACTGCCAGAATTCCGAGAAGGATTTTCTGAATAAGTGTTCGGGTCATAATCTTTTAATACGCCTTTCCCCAGTAAACCATATATTTTGCGGGCTTTCCGCAATACGGGCAGGTATCTCCGAGGTGTTCCTGTTCCAGCGGAATGCAGCGGGAGCCGACGCCGTATTCGTCCTTGATGGCTTTTTCACAGTGCTCATCTCCGCACCACATCATGCGGATAAAGCCCTGTTTTTCCGAGGTGATTTTCCGGAGTTCTTCAAGGGAGGTTGCCGTAAAGGTCATGGCATCCCGACGCTGCTTTGCCGCTTCGTACATGGCATGCTGTACCGTTTCCAGCAATCCGTCCACGGTTTCTTCCAGCGTCTCCAGGGAAACAACCGTCTTTTCGCCGTTATCGCGGCGGGCAATCACGCAGCAGCCGTTTTCCAGATCCCGGGGACCGATCTCGATGCGGAGCGGCACGCCCTTCATCTCATATTCGGCAAATTTCCATCCGGGCGACTGTTCGGAATCGTCCAGCTTTACGCGTACGCCGGTTTTTTCCAAACGGGCTTTCAGTTGGGTTGCCGCATCCAGAACACCGGGCTTATGCTGGGCAACCGGAATGATGACCGCCTGCACGGGAGCGACTCTCGGAGGCAGTTTCAGACCGTTGTTGTCACCGTGCACCATAATGATGGCGCCGATCAGACGGGTCGTGCTTCCCCAGGAGGTTCCGTATGCGTACTGCAATTTGTTGTTTTTGTCGGTAAACTGAATGTTGAAACTGCGTGCGAACCCGTCACCGAAATAGTGCGAAGTTGCCGCCTGAAGGGCAACCCCGTCGTGCATTAGGGTTTCGATGCAATAGGTGGCTTCCGCGCCGGCAAATTTGTCGCTTTCGGTTTTTCTTCCCTTGACGACCGGAATTGCGAGGTCGTTTTCGATAAAATCGGCATACACGTTCAGCATCCGCTCGGTTTCGGCGATTGCTTCTTCCGGCGTGGCATGGACGGTGTGTCCTTCCTGCCACAGAAATTCACGGGAACGCAGAAACGGACGCGTGGTCTTTTCCCAGCGTACGACGGAGCACCACTGGTTGTAGAGCTTGGGAAGATCCCGGTGCGAATGAATAATATGCGAAAAATGCTCGCAGAAAAGCGTTTCCGAAGTGGGGCGCACACAGAGTTTTTCCTGCAACGGCTCCGAGCCGCCCTGTGTTACCCAGGCAACTTCCGGGGCAAAGCCCTCAACGTGGTCTTTTTCTTTCTGCAGCAGGGATTCCGTGATGAACATCGGCATGTAGACGTTTTCATGACCCGTGCGCTTGAATTCGGCATCCATCCGTTTCTGGATATTTTCCCAGATTGCATAACTGTACGGACGGAACACGACGCATCCTTTTACGGAAGAATAATCGACAAGTTCTGCCTTCAGAACGATGTCGGTATACCATTTGGCAAAATCCTCGTCCATGGACGTGATTTCCCGAACCAATTTTTCAGCCATGTTTTCACAAACCTTTCCACTCTTATACGATATGTTTTTTATTATAATATAGATTTTCTTCTCTGTCAAGAATTTAGAAAAATCATTTTTGAAAATTCTATTAAATCTGTGTTGCTTTGGAAAAAAATACGGATTCCGTCTTGCAATCGCCGAAAGAATTTGTTATAATACATAAGTACACCGTTGTATAGGGAAGGTATGCTCCACGGCGGCTTCTCTGCGACGGAAGATCTTTGTTACAAAACGGCATCCGGAGTTCCGGTGCCGATGGAGGTTGTATCGATGAAAAAATGGCTGAGGGTTCCTTTGTTCGTTCTGCTCATCGCGCTTCTGCTTGGTTGCCTGTACGGCTGCAAACAGACCGATGGCTTGCAGGAAAACGACGAGTGGAACAACAATCCGAGCGTGATTTCCCGCAACCGGGAGTTGGCGCACATCCGGCGTATGTCGTATGCGTCTTTGGAAGAAGCGCTGGCGAACGATTATAAAAATGCCGCGAACTATCTTTCGCTGAACGGCACCTGGAGTTTTAACCTGGTGACGGAAACCAAAGAGATTCCCGGCGGGTTTATGACGCCGAGTTTTGATGTGTCCGGCTGGAAGGACATCCAGGTCCCCGGCAACTGGGAACTGCAGGGTTTTTCCGCTCCGACCTATACCTATGCGTCGTATCCCTGGAACACCGGTCTGTACACGCCGGCTGCCGTGCCCGAAAAAAATGAGATCGGGCTGTATCGCCGTGAAATCGATGTCCCTGCCGATTGGAAAGGAAAAGAGATTTTCATTTCTTTTGACGGCGTGGAATCCGCCTGCTATGTCTATGTCAACGGCAAGATGGTCGGCTACGGCGAGGATTCGTATACCTCAAAGGATTTTCGCATTACGTCTTATCTGGACTACGGTGAAAAGAATACGATTGCCGTTAAGGTCTTCAAGTATTCCGACGGCTCCTGGCTGGAGGCGCAGGATTCTCTGAAGCTGGGTGGCATTTTCCGTGACGTGTATCTGTATGCCACGCCGAAGACGGAAATCAAAGACGCAACCTTTACGTATAAATTTACCTCGGATTTCTCTTCTGCCATTCTGTATTCCACTGTGGATATCGGTGCTTACGATTCTCCGGTGAACGGCAGTTATGTTCAGGTTTCTCTGTATGACGCCGATGGGAAGGAATTCCTTGCCCCCACGAAAATCGGAGGCGCTCTTCAGTACGGCTCTGAAAAAAGCGGCGGCGCCTATCTGGCTTCCGCCACGGCACGCACGTCCGTTTCCGGTATGAGGTTGTGGAGCGCAGAAGATCCGTATCTGTACACGGCTGTTATCGGTGTGTATGACGGCTCCGGCAACCTGCTGGACATGATCAGCACCCGCATCGGCTTCCGGGATGTGTCGTTCTCGGTCGCCGAGGACGGCAGCAAGGTCCTTTCCGTGAACGGCAAGCATGCCGAATTCTTCGGGGTGAACTACAACGAGCACAGCTCCGTGAACGGAAAAGCCATTACCCGCGAAGAAATGATTGAAGATATTCTTACGCTGAAGAAGATGAACTGCAACGCTGTTCGTTCTGCCGGTACGCCGCTCAGCCCGGAATTCATTTCGCTGTGTGACGAATACGGGCTTTATGTGATTTCGGAACTGAACATCGAAACCGAGCCGTGGGCGTTCCGGGAGGGACAGTCTCTTCCCGGAAACCAGGCGATCTGGCAGAATGCTCTGATTGACCGTCTGAACAATGTTCTGGAACGGGATAAAAACAGTGCCTCGGTCGTCATCTGGTCTTTGGGCAACCAGGCGGGCATCGGTTCCAACCTCTCGACGGTCCGCAACTGGCTGATTTCCAACGACAGCCGTCTGATTGTTTACAATGCTTATTATTCGGAAGACGGCTACGGCAATGTGGATTTCAATGTGATCGGCGATATCATTTCCACCTCCGGCTGGGATGTCGGAATGCTGAATGCCATCGCTTCGGACGATGATGTGACCGCTCCGATTTTCATCACGGATCTGGAAAGCGGTCTTCTGTCCGGCGGCGGACTGACCCGGTATTACATGGATCTGCTGGATAAGCAAAGCAAGGTCCAGGGTGTTTTCCTTTCGTTTTTCAAGGATCGCTCGCTGAAGCTGCAGGGGGATCTGCAGTATCCGGCGTCGTGGATCCAGGACAAGACCCTTTCGGATGCTGTTGTTATGGCGTTGTCCGGTCTGATCGGAAGTGACGGAACCTGGCAGAGCGATGCGTATGAACTGCAACAGGCATATGCCGCCATCGGCGTTTCGCCGTTGGATCTCAAGGCAGGTACCTTCCGTGTGATCAACCGGAATGCGTTTACGGCGTTTGAGGATGTCTATACGCTTTCGTACGAAGTGGTCCGCAACGGAAAAACCGTGGTCAGGAGCGGTACTGTGGACGGGCTGACGCTTCAGCCGGGTGAGACAAAGACCATCACTCTGGATTACGGAACCTATGGCAAGGATGCCGACTATTTTGTGACCGTAACGGTTTCTTATAAAGAAAAGCCGACCTGGGCGGATGACGGATATGACGGCGTTGTCTCGTCTGTTCAGTATGATCTGACAGGCAATACCAAGCCGGTGAAAAACAACACGGAGGCGGTTTCGGAAAAAGGCGGCTTTGATATTCTGGAATTCATTGCCCCGGTCGTGGATGCGACAGACACAGGGCTTGCCG
Organism: uncultured Eubacteriales bacterium; assembly: GCA_934438175.1. Classification (GTDB taxonomy): domain Bacteria; phylum Bacillota; class Clostridia; order Oscillospirales; family UBA644; genus CAKSBH01. The sequence goes on from CAKSBH010000001.1 coordinate 183,567, forward strand.
CCGGCAGAATTTATGTGACCAACCGTTCTTCCAAGGCCTTTGACGAGATGTTCCGCCTGTCGTATCAGGTTCTGGAATACAACCGTTACTGGAATGAGCCCCGGTGGTATGTGTATACGTCCGGAACGGTCAACACGTCTTCCGTGGGTGCCGGCTCTTCGTATGTTCCGGTCTCGGCGGGTTACCACGTTCGTGCCCTGGAGGGTGCCCAGTACCGTGTGATCTTTACCGTAACGGTGAAACAGGATATCGGAACGGTGAAAGCCGGTACGGAAATCGTGTATGAGTTCAACGCTTCCAGATTCGGTCTGGATTCCCTTCCGTTTGAAGTGGATGCTTCGAGAACGCCGGCGCCGAAGATGGTTACGGTCGTTGATGCCAACGGCAAAGAAAAGCAGACACAGGAAAAGGATGCCGACGGTCATCCGATGTGGATCGGCGGTCCGTTTGACGATGCCGACCGTGTGTATACGGAAAAACCGGAGGGCTACGGTGTTGCTCCGGAATCGTTCCTGATTCTGAAAAATGCGAATGTTGAGATCTCTCTGGATCCCGCTTCCGGACTGTTGCTTTCCTACAAGGTGAACGGGAAGGAAATGCTTGCCGAATCCGATCAGGAAACGGTATATCCCTCGTTGCTTCTGTCTCTGATGAGAAAGATGACGGGCGGGGATTATTGCTCCGATGTATCGGATGCCGAGAATCTGGAATCGCTGCGATATGCTTCTTCGTATGATGGCAAACAGCTGAAGGATGCATTGAAGCCGGTCCGGATTTCCGACGGACATTATCGTTTGACACTTTCTTATGATGTTCTGAACCGCGACGCTTCGCACGTCAAGGTGGATAATACGGTTTCCTCGTATCAGGTCGTATACGACATTTATGCGGACGGAACCATCTGCGTCAGTGCCGCAATCCGGCTTAATATGGCAACGGGAACTCCGACGGAGATTGCCAACATCCTTGCGTTGGATTCTTCGCTGAGCAACGTGACGTGGTATGGCAGAGGTCCCGGCGAAACGTATGCCGACAAGAAATACAACTCCCGTGTTTCGGTGTTTGAAAACATTTCTGCGGAAGATCTGATTGATGATCTGTATTTGTCCGGTGGAGATCGCAGCGAAACCCGTTGGGTGGCATTTACAAACGAAGACGGCGATGGGTTGCTGATTACCAGCGACGACAATCTGTTTGCGTTCAATGTTTCCAAAGAATATGCGTGGGAGAACAATGCCTACGGAAGCAATCTGCGGAACCGTCCGTACAATCTTGTTCGTGTGGTTGGCGCGCAGCGTGGTGTTTCCGCGGTTTCCTCGGAAAACGAATGCTATCTGGATCAGTCCTATGCAATCGATCCGGGTTCCGTGTACCGTTATTCGTTCCGTATTTCCCCTCTGAAGGGTGCGGATTCGTCTGCAATGGAAGCGAAGGCATCTGCGGTTGTTTCGACGGCAGGCAAGGCATCGGTTTCTTCCTCCGAACGGCTTGGCGGAAAAACCTTCGCCCTTGAAAATCTTGCGGATCTCAAGAAATATCTTACCGGAAGTTCCGGAGATCTTTCGGTTTCCGCGGCAACCGGAAGCGCATCACAGTTCTACAAACGGATCTTTACCAACATCGTTACGGTGTCCGGCGAAAAGAATTTTGTTTTGCAGAATCTGCGCAACGGATTGTATCTTACGCCGTCCGAAGTCGGACTGACGCAGTCGGCAATCGAACTTGGCTTTGCGGCACGGGATACCAGTTTGAGATGGCAGTCCTGGTACCAGAACAAGACGGAGCTGACCGGTGTGAATACCGAATATGTTCTGGCGATCCTGGCGAGAAATGAGCGGCTCGGCGCACGTCTTGGTGTTGTGCAGTCGGAGAAAGAAGACTTTACGGCATTCTCCGTGATTGTTGATGCGTCCGACAACGAACTTGTCCGTGTCCGCAGCAATATGAACAATCTGTATGTCACGGCTGTGGATCAGTTGGTGTATGCCAACCCCATTGTTCAGGAATATGACACGCGACGGATGCAGTATCCGCTTTCTACGGATTGGGGCGTTTTCCATGCTCCCGGTTCCATCTCGTACGATTATTCTTCTTGGGTAGAGCTGCTTGGCAGAGCGGTGATGTACGATGCGCTGCCCGGCGAGTCCCAGCAGTGGACATTTGTTGCCACAAGCGACGGCAACTACCGCATTGCCAACAAGAAAACCGGATATCTGCTGGGTGTGGAGGGTACGTTCAACCCGCTTACGCAGAAGACGGTGTATGAAATTGTGGAGACCGACCCGTTGTCCGATTTCTCCGACATCAGCAATGAATGGAAGGTAGAAGATCTCGGCGGATATTATCGCGTGACCAACGTCGGTTGCGGTCTGGTGCTTCAGACCAGAGCGGTTCGCGGATTCCTTTCCAAGACCGAGAGGGATTACCGTTATATCACAGACATCAACGATGCCATTGAAGTGACGTTTGAGCTTTCGCTCGGCGAATGGAAGGGTACGGCGGAGCAGAAGTGGCACTTTTATTCCGAAAAGGATTTGGAGGTTCGTATCACAGCGGGGAGCGATTGGCTGGAAGAAGAATAATTCCGGACGCGTCTCTGTTGAAACCCGGCAGCCGTTTCCGGCTGCCGGGTTCGTTTTGATAAAAAACACTTGACAAAGACAGGGATTGACGTTATAATATCCGTGGATTTTATATCCGTTTCAATTCGTGTTGTACACGAAAGAGAAAAGAAAGTATTGCTTTTTTGGGAGGAAACAATGATGTTGTTTGAAAAAATCCGCAAAATGATTGCAGAGCGTTTTGACATTGAGGAGGGCACCATCACGCCGGAGACGAATATCATCGAAGATCTGGGTGTGGATTCTTTGGATGTTGCCGAGCTTCTGCTTGTGATTGAAGACGAGTTCTCCATTACGGTTCCCGAGGAAAAGATTTCCGAGCTGAAAACGGTTCAGGATCTGGTAAACTTTATTGAAGAAAAAACCGCATGAGAATCCTTGCCGTTGATTACGGAACGGCACGCACCGGTCTTGCCGTGTGCGATGTACTGGAGACCATTGCGACACCTCTTGTTTCCGTTCCGTCCCGCAACGAAGAAAAACTGCTGGCAGAGATTGCCTGGGTTGTGAAAGAGCGTCAGATTGAAAAAATCATTCTCGGCTGTCCCAGACGGACCGACGGCGCGGTAAGCGAGATGGAGGAAAAGGCCGTCCGTTTTGCCGGGCTTCTGCACGAGTGTACCGGGCTTTGTCCGGAACTGGTGGATGAGCGGTATACCACGGTGATTGCTTCGCAACGTCTGCATGAAAACGACCGGCGTGCCCGGGAGCAGAGATCGGTGATTGATGCCGCCGCTGCTGCGGTGTTGCTGGAGGATTATCTGCGACGTAGGAAAACGTAAAAAAGAGAGAAGATTACGATGAATCTTCTCTCTTGATTTTTTGCGGCAGTCAGTTGCCGATCCGGTCGCAAAGACGGGTAAGAAGGTAAGACACGGCGGCGCCTGCGGCAATCCACAACAAATTGATGCCCAGGTTTGCCGTCCATCCCTCCAGGGTGTAAAGAATCATGACGGTCGTGGCGACGACAATGCCGAAAACACCGTGAGAAATGACGGAATCGTGTTTTTTATAGGCGTTTGCCATCACCTTGGAAAGAGCAAGGATGCTTCCGGCATAGCCCACGGCGAGAGGAAGAATGCACGACAGGTCAAACCCGGAAATCCCTGCCATCATGGGGGTGTACAGCCCGAAGAAAAGAAGCAGGGAAGAGGAACTGAGCCCCGGAACAATAAAACTCAATCCCCACAAAACGCCGCCGAGCAGATAGGCGGGAATGCTCGGTTTGATTGTGATGGAAAGAGTGTTGTGCAGCAGGAACAGCGCTCCCAGCATCAACAGAAAGGCGACGATCATGGACACCCAGGATGAGGTGGTTCTGCCTTTTTTGCCGGCATCTCTCCACATTTCCGGGAAGGTTCCCAGAATCAGACCGACAAACACACAGGTGGAGGTGACGGTGTAGGTTTCCAACAGAACCGATACCAGCTTTGCCAGCCCCGCAAAGCCGATGATAACACCCACCAGGAACATGCTGAGCATAAAGCCGTTTTTCTTCAGACCTTTTTTGAAGTTTGACAGAGTTTCAATCAGCGGTCGGTACATGCCGAAGGCGACACACAGGGTCCCCCCGCTGACTCCCGGAAGAATGGCCCCGAGCCCGACGACAATGCCTTCCAGAATCCAAAGAGGAATGAATAAGACCGGAGGTCTTTTTCGTTTTTCTGTTTTCATGATGGCTTTTCCTTTCTATTTCCCCGACCATTCGGTCATGTGCTTCAGCCCGTCACGGTGTCCGCAAAGGTACAGGATATCTTCGGCGCAGAAGACATAATCCGGGCGAATGGCATCGGAAACCATGCCTTTTTTTTCTACCGCAAGAATGTTCAGCCCAAACCGGGAACGAAGATTGACTTCGGCAACGGTCTTGCCGACCAAGCTGTCCGGCACCTTCATTTTTGTGACGTTGATGGTTTCGCTCAATTGTACAAAGTCCAGCATCCGGGAATTCTCAAGTCGGCTGGCAAGCCGGATCGCCATATCCCGTTCCGGATAGACCACTTCTGCTCCCAGTTTTTCCAGAATCTCGCCGTGCTCGGCACTCTGCGCTTTTGCAATGACGGTGGGGATCTTCATGGATACCAGATTCAGTGTGGTGAGAATGGACGTGTCCAGATGCTCTCCGATGCACACAATCGCCACGTCGCAGTTCTGAATGCCGGTTTCCAGCATGGTATTCTTTTCCAGGTTCCGTACAACATAGGCATTTTCGGTAATCTCACGCATCTCACGGATTTTTTCTTCGTCACGGTCCAGAACAATGATTTCGCAGCCGGAACGGGAAAGTTCCAGCGCGAGTGCACGTCCGAACCGTCCAACGCCGACAATGCCGTAGGCAAGTTTCTGATTTTTTTGTTTCATTTTGATCTCCTTCAGCCAATTACCAGATTCCCCTCGGCAAAGCGTACACGCTCTCCGCGGGAGAAATACCACATGGATGCAACGGTCAGCGGACCGAGACGCCCGATGTACATAATCAGAACCGACAGCAGCTTTGCTCCGATTCCGAGTCCCGGCGTAATTCCCGTGGAGAGCCCGACCGTTCCGAAGGCACTGGTTATTTCAAACAGCGCGTCGGAAAACGGGACAGACGGCTCCAGCAACAGAAGTGCGAACGTCCCTGCCAGAACAACGGAAAGGGCAAGCACCAGAATAACGGCGGCTTTGCGGAACGCGTCACGGGGGACAGCATAGCGGAACGCTTTTTCTTCTTTGTTGGTTGCCGCCGATTTGATGCCCTGAAACAGGGCAAACACCGTGCTGGTCTTGATGCCGCCGCCCGTTGAGCCGGGGGATGCGCCGATGAACATCAGAACAATCATAACCAGTCGTCCCGCCGAGGAGAATGTGCCGAGCGAAACGGTGGAAAAACCCGCTGTTCGTGCCGAAACGCTGTGGAACAGGGCAGAGAGCCACGAGATGGGCTCGGTCCATTTCAGAAGAACCGTACCGGCAGCAATCAGCAGGGCACTCATGGTCAGAACCACGCGGGTATGCATGGAAAGCGATTTCCAACGGAATTTTTTGACCCATACTTCCCGTATCACCAGAAAGCCGATTCCGCCGAGAAAAATCAGCAGACAGGTCAGGAGATTCAGCGGAACGTTTTCGGCGTAGGGCGCAAGATTCCGCATGCCGCCGAGGATATCAAAGCCGGAATTGTTGAAAGCGGCGATGGAGTGAAAAACACTGATGCCGATGGCTTTTCCCGCCGGATAATCCTGTAGGAAAACAGGAAAACACAGTGCCGCTCCCAAAAATTCAAATAAAAGCGTGGTAAAAAAAATGTGCCGCAGTAGGGAAACGATGCCCTTTCCGGAATTCATATTGACGGCTTCCCGGATGACGTTGCGGCTTTTCAGATCCATCTTTTTCCCCGCAGCGAGGATGACGCCGGCACCGACCGTGGTTACGCCGAGTCCGCCAATCTGGATGAGAACTGCCAGAAGCGCCTGTCCGATACCGGTAAACGTATCGGCGGAATCTACGGCGACCAATCCGGTGACGCAGACTGCACTGGTGGAGGTGTAAAGAGCGTCGATGTAGTGCAGGGTAACATCGTCCCGCACACAGCAGGGCAACATCAGAAGCCCCGAGCCCAGGAGAATGGTAAGCGCAAAACCAAGTGCGATGATCTGCGGGGCAGACATTCTTTGCAGAAAATTTTTCATAATCGTTCTTCTGTCTTTATTTTTTTCGGTCCTGCCGGATCAGAATACGAAGTGCTTCTACGCCTACATCAATGGCGCGGGAGGTATCTTCTTGCATGGTCTGGAACAGCCCTGCCTTTTCTCTTTCCTGATTCCAGACCGTATGGAAGCAGGAGCCGCAGCGGCAATGCAGTGCGCTTGCTACGACAAACAGGGCAGCGGATTCCATTTCGGATGCTTTGACACCAAGCCGCTTCCACGCTTCCCATTTGTTTTCCAGCTCATAGGAAACGGGCATTCTGCCGGGAAAGTGCTGTCCGTAGAAGGAATCCTTGCACTGCACAACGCCAAGATGGGTGGGATAGCCGAGCGACTGCGACGCTTCTTTCAATGCAAACAGAACATCGGGGTCGGAAACTGCAGGAAATTCCAGCGGGGCATATTCCCGTGAGGTGTGCTCAAACCGGATGGCGCCCGACGCAATGACAACGTCTCCGGCACAAACCTCGGTGTCGATGCCGCCGCAGGTTCCCACGCGGATGAAGGTGTGTGCTCCGATGTTGTGAAGTTCTTCCAGGGCAATGGCGGCGGAAGGACCTCCGATGCCTGTGGAGCAAACGCTGACGGGTTCGCCTTCCAGCGTTCCGGTATAAATGTTGAACTCCCGGTTTTGACCGATGTGGCGGGCGTTCTCAAAGCGGGAGGCAATGGCTTCGCACCGCCCCGGATCACCCGGAAGAATGACATAATGTCCGACATCTCCTTCGGAACAGCGAATGTGAAATTGATATTCGAGTTTTTGCATGACGTTACCTCCTGAAAAAAAGGTTGGATGAAAAACGGATTTTTTCCAATTCTTCTCCATTATAGCATATTTTTATAAAAAGTCAACCGACTGCAAAAACGGATTGATTTTTTCTGTTTTGCAAGCAGATCTGCTTGACAGAAAATGTTGCCGTATGGTATACTGAAAGAAAGATTTTTTTCGGTAAACGAAAAAGAGGAAAAGGAGGAGAAACGGCATTGCTTCGTACCTTGTTCGGAAAACTGCGGGAAGCTTTCGTTTCGGTTTTACCGGTTGCGCTTCTGGTCGTTCTCATCAACTTTACGCCGCTGGTAGATTTTTCCGCGCGGGAAATTACGGTGTTCCTGCTTTCGTCCGTGTTTCTGATTCTCGGCATTGCGTTGTTCAACCTCGGTGCTGATATGGCGATGACGCCGATGGGTGAGCATGTCGGTGCCGGACTGTCCCGTTCCGGGCGGCTTCTTCCGCTGTTTGCCGTATGTCTGTTGATGGGCATTGCGGTAACGGTGGCAGAGCCGGATCTTTCGGTTCTGGCGTCTCAGGTGAGTGGACTGATTGACGGGACGGTTCTGATTGTTTTGATTGGCGTTGGCGTGGGAATTTTTGTGGTGGTCTCGGTTTCCAAAATCGTGTTTCAGAAGGATCTGTCTTCCATCCTGATGTATTTTTACATGGTGCTGTTTGCCCTGGTTGCTTTGGTTGCGATGCGGGAAAACAAGGCGTTTCTCGCGCTTGCGTTTGACTCCGGAGGTGTGACCACCGGTCCCATCACCGTTCCGTTTCTGATGGCTCTCGGCGTCGGAATCGCTTCTACGCTCGGCGGAAAGCGGGCAGGGGAGAACAGCTTCGGCACCATTGCCATGTGCTCGATCGGTCCGGTTCTTGCCGTAATGGCAATCGGCATCTTTGCGAAGGGAGATGTGCCGTATGTGCTGCCGGACTATTCGCTGGAATCGCATCTGGGGCAGGCACTTCCCGCAACCATTCTTTCCGTGGCGAAAGAGGTTGCGCTGGCTCTCGGTATGATTGTGCTGTTTTTCTTTGTTCTGCAGATTTTCTGTCTGAAGTTGCCCCGTAAGAAGCTGTGCCGCATTGTAATCGGAATTCTGTATACCTTTGTGGGACTGGTCGTTTTTCTGGCGGCGGTCACGGTCGGATTTATGCCCATCGGATTCAAACTCGGCACGGAGCTGGCAGGCGGCAGTCCGCCGGTTCTGATCGGGTTCGCGTTTGTGCTGGGTGCTGTCGTGGTTCTGGCAGAGCCGGCGGTTTATGTGCTGAATCACCAGGTTGCCGAAATTACGGGCGGTGCGGTCAGCCGACGTTCGATGATGATTGCGCTTTCCGTCGGTGTGGGCGTTTCCATCGGGCTTTCGCTTCTGCGCACCTGTTTCGGATTCAACCTTTTGTATTATCTCATTCCCGGTTATCTTATTTCGTTTGCGCTTTCGTTTTTTGTGCCGGGAATCTATACCGCGATTGCCTTTGACTCCGGCGGTGTTGCCAGCGGTCCGCTGACCTCCAGCTTTATTCTGCCGTTTGCGGTGGGGGCGTGCTGTGTGCTGCAGGGAGAAGCCAATGTTATGACCGATGCTTTCGGTGTGGTTGCCATGGTTGCCATGACGCCGCTCATCACCATCCAGCTACTTGGGTTCCGCGCGGTCGTTTCCGGCAGAATCCGGGAGAAATTGGCGATGAGGCATATCCTGAATGCGGATGACGAACAGATCATCGGATTTGCGTGGGGGGATGACGAATGAGAGACGAAAAGAAACGTTTGGATACGGATGCCCTCAAAAAACTGAAGGTTCTGCTTGTGATCGTGAACCGGGGAAAGGCAGATTTTTATGCCGATCTTCTGCAGGGGTTTGAAGTCAATCTTCAGATGATTTTTTCTGCTGAAGGCACGGCAAGCACGGAAATGAAGCGTATGCTGGGACTTTCCGATGCCGACAAAGCCGTGATTGCCGCCGTTATCCGGGAAGACAACGCTCCGAAGGCGCTGGCTTTGCTGGATGAGAAATTCCGTACGGTGCGCAACGGCAAGGGAATTGCCTGTACGATTCCGGTTACCGGGACAATCGGCGTGCTGATTTATCGCTTTTTGAGCAACAGCAGTATGTGAGAGGAGATCGGAACATGAAATTTGATTATGAGGTTATTTTTTGTATCGTCAATGCCGGATTCAGCGATGCCGTGATGGATGCCGCACGCCAGTATGGTGCCCGTGGCGGTACGGTTCTGCGCGCCCGCGGTACAGCCAATGCGGAGGCGGAGAAGCGGTTTTCCGTACCCGTATCTCCGGAAAAAGAGGTTGTGATGATTCTTGTTTCCAAAACCATTCGGGACGATATTCTGCGTGCGCTTTATCATGCCGTGGGGCTGAACACGCCCGGACAGGGAATTGCTTTCTCCGTGCCTGCCGATGATGTGGTCGGAATTCAGTCGCCGGAGCCGGAAAAGAAACCCGAAGAATAACGGAAATTCGGAGAAGGTTTTATGAAAGAGAAGATTCGGATGTCCGTAATTGGACTGGGACAACGCGGTCTGGGGCTGTTACGGGGCGTTCTGGTGAAACGGGACGACGCGGAGGTCGTTGCGGTTTGTGATGTCTATTCTGATCGTGTGGAGCAGTCGCTTGTCGCCATTCGCGAAGCGACCGGAAAAACAGCGGTCGGTTATACCGATTATCGTGAGATGCTGGAAAAGGAGCGTCCCGATGCGGTTCTGGTTTCCGCGGCATGGGAATATCATACGGAGATTGCCGTGGAGGCACTGGAGCGCGGTGTGGCGGTTGCCATGGAGGTGGGCGGATGCTATTCCGAGGATGAAATGCGGAATCTTGTCCGAGTGCAGGAAAAGACGCATACACCGTTTATGTTTATGGAAAACTGCTGCTACGACAAAGCCGAAACGCTGGCAACGAATCTGACACGGGCAGGAAGGTTCGGCGAGATTGTGCATTGTGCGGGGGCGTACGCACACGATCTTCGTTCGGAGATCGCGGGCGGCGAGGAGAACCGGCATTACCGGCTGCGCAATTATCGATATCGCAACTGCGAAAATTACGCGACACATGAACTGGGCCCCATCGCCAAACTGTTGAAGATCAACGCAGGAAACCGCTTTACATCGCTGGTCTCCGTTGCTTCCAAAGCCGTCGGTATGGAGCAATATGTTTTGCAGAATGCGGAAAAATATCCGAATCTTGTGGGCAAGAAATTCGCGCAGGGCGACCTGGTGCATACGCTTCTGACCTGTGCCGGAGGAGAAACGGTTCTGCTGCGGCTGGATACGACGTTGCCCCGTTTTTATGAGCGGGACTTTACCGTGCGGGGCACCAGGGGGTTCTATTCCGCAAACTGCGACATCGTCTTTTTTGACGGGGACATCGGAGAAGAGTTTGATACGAAAAAGGCATATCGGGAACTGTTCGGAAGCGGAGAGCGGTATGCGGAATATCTGCCGGAGCAATGGCGCAGCATCACGCCGGAAACGAGAAATGCCGGACACGGCGGGATGGACTATTTTGAATTTGACGAGTTTTTTACCTGTCTGAAGGAAAACCGTGCCATGCCGCTGGATGTATACGATGCGGCAACGTGGATGATCGTTTCGGTGCTCAGCGAGCAGTCCATCCGGCTTGGCGGGGCTCCGGTGCCGTTTCCGGATTTTACAAACGGAAAATGGCTGAATCGTCCGCACCGGGACGTTTGCCTGATTAATCGATAAAACCATAATCCCTCCCGGAAAGGATCCGGGAGGGATTTTTGCAGGAACGAAGACATAACAGGCAATCGGAATTTTCTGCCCGGTTGCCCCGTAGAAGAGAATATCCGTTTTTGCCCGGTGTTCCGGTTGCGGTTATGCGTTGCCGGAGAATCTGATTTTCAAAAAAGCGCGGAGCGGGACACAATAAAAAGTCCACCGTAATTCGATCAAAATTACGGTGGACTTCTGGTGGACCTGGTGGGATTCGAACCCATGACCTCTGCGTTGCGAACGCAGCGCTCTCCCAACTGAGCTACAAGCCCGTGAACGGTATTTATTATACACGTTTTCCGGGCGAAAGTCAATCCCTTTTTGAAAAAATCTTTATTTTCGGTCGTTGTCGGTGCGAAGGGATTCGTCAGGGCGTATGTTTTCGAAGATATACGTGCGGAAGTTCTTTTTTGCTTCTGCCAGTTCCTCTTCTGTCCGCACCGTCCATGCGACGGGGAGGGCATGGAAGAAACGGGTGGAAAGACCAAACGAAATGCTGTTTGCTCCGTGCAGGTCGTATGCTATGAAATGCGGGCGGCTGAGAACATTGAGCAGCATGTGTTGAAGGACGAACATCTTGGCGGTGCGGAGTTTCTTTTCCTTCCAGAACGGACCGGACAATTGCCCGCGAACAATGTTGGGACGGTTTTTCTTGTACCAGCGCATGGCAAACGGGTTGAACGATTCCACACAATACCATCCACGGTATCCGCCAAGCAGCTTGTCGGCTTCTTCGCATACGGCACTGTCCAGCGTCAGGGTCTTGATCTCGGCAATGACGGGAACCCGTCCGTCCAGCACGGCAAGCACTTCGGCAAGCGTGGGAATGGTTTCTTCCGTATTGAGCAGACGGAGTTTTTGCAGTTCTTCCGCCGTCTTATCTTCCGGGCGGACGTCAACGCCGCACATCCGCAGAAGCGTGTCATCATGGAATACGATGGGAATTCCGTCTTTGGAAAGGTGAATGTCAAATTCCACACCGTATCCGGCACGGACAGCGAGACGGAAAGCCGCCAGGGAATTTTCGGGAACGCCTGCCTGGTTGTCGTAAAGACCACGATGCGCAAAAAACGTATTCCTCATGGATCTTAGGGAGGGATGTTTTCGTGCCGGCGCAATCAGAAAGAGATACAGTGCTGCCAGTGCGAGAAGTGCGCAGAGAAGATATAAAACGGTCATATCAGTCGTCCTCGATGTTGTAGTGTTCCAGCAGGTCCTTCTTGGGTACGGGCTTGGAGTCGCCGTGCTTGACCAGAAGCATGGTGCCGAACGCCAGTGCCACAAAAACGGCGGCGTACGGGAAAAGAACGGTCATACCGAAGCGATCCATCAGCAACCCCGACAGGAACGGGGTAAGTGCCTGAGCCGCCATACTTGCGGCGTAGTAAAAGCCGGTATAGCGTCCGACCTCTCCGCCCTGTGCCAGTTCAACCACCATTGGGAACGAATTGACGTTGATGGTTGCCCAGCCGATTCCGGCAAGTGCGAACAACACATTCATCAAAAGCGGGGAAGAGCCGACCCGGAGAAAGCATGCGCATCCGAAAGCGACGGTAAGCAGAACGATTCCGGCGAGGATGGTCTTCTTGCGTCCGACCTTCGTTGCGATGATTCCGACCGGGAGATAGGCAATGACCGCCGCAGCGTTGGCGACCAGCAGTGTGGTGCTGTAGTCCAGATCCAGCACGTTTGTGGCATAAACGGAATATTTGGACGTGACGGCGTTATAGCCGAAGAACCACAGCGCGACGGAAGCAAGCAGGAACATCAGCGAAAGTTTTTCTGCACGGGACAGTTTGTGCCGGACGGCGGGTTCCTGCGGAGCGTCGGGCTCCGGCTGCAGAAGTTCGTTTTCCTTTTCCGCTTCTTCCGCCCATTTCGGTTCTTTTACGGTAAGAAGGAAGACAACGAGTGCTGCCAGCATAATTCCTCCGACAGCGGCAAAGAATCCGAAATACGGACGAAAGGTGTTTTCTGTTGCGCTGTTGGCAAAGAACATCCCGGTTCCGAGAATCAGCACAAGCATTCCGCCCAATGTTCCCATCAGATTGATGACGGCGTTTGCCTTGGAACGAAGCGGCTTCGGGGTTACGTCCGGCATCAGGGCGACGGCGGGCGAACGGAACGAGGACATGGCAAGCAGTACGATGAGAAGAATTGCCATGAACCAGATCAGCGGTGCGGGATTCTGCAGCGTCAGGGTGTGGATGTATGCCTGACGGGCGGGAACCACAAAATTGGTGTAGACGGCGTTTGTGACCGGAGTGAACGCGTGCACCCCGAGGTCCTCATACGAAAGCCCGTCCCGGAAGATGTAGGACAGCGACAGGGTTCGGTTGTTGATGACGATGCTGTCTTCGATCGGGGTATCGATCAGCGTTTCTCTCTCCCGGATAAAGAAGGAGGATCCGTCGTAGGTAACGATGTGGGTCTTATAGCGGGAGTTGACGGTTTGCGGCGTACCTCCCACTGGTGTATAGGTGAGATAATCCACCGAAATCTTTGTTTCCTGCATTTCCGAACGGATGGAGGTAAAACTGTTTTTCGACCAACGGTCGGAAAGAACAAAGGTCTGACCTTCCGGCGTGGTGAGCGTTTCGTTTCCTACCCGGTCGTAGACGATGCCGAGAGCGGCAGGGTCGTCAATTCTGGCAACGTCTCCGAGATTCTTCAACTGCGCCGCATCGGCAACCGTCAGAAACAGAAATGCTGCGACGGCAACGATTGTTCCGACAAAAATAAAGGGGGTGCGTCTGCCCTTTTGGGAACGGGACTTGTCCGAAAGCGACCCGAACAGCGGCAGCAGAAACAGAGCGAGGATGTTGTCCAGTGCCATGATAATGCCGCTCCATGCCTGCGGAAGTCCAAACCGGTCGGTCAGGATTTTGGGAATGATGGTATCGTATGCCTGCCAGAAGGTGCAGATGAGAAAAAAAGCGAAGCCGACGAGAATGGTACGCCTGTAGTTCAGTTTCATGTCTGTTTCCTCCGAAAAAACGCAAAAAGCCCCTGAAAGGGGGCTTTCAAAGCGCTGTTATTTCAAAAGCGTGATTTTTCCGATGAGCGGGAGTTCCTTGGCTTTGTCGTTGACAGTGTTGATGATGCCGAACAGCACATAGAACAGCATGGCTAACGAGATGCACGCATTGAGCAGTCCTGCGAGAACGGGTCCGAGGAAGGGAATCAGCGAGAAGATCAGCCCTGCGACCGGAGACAGGATGCCGAGAACGATGCTGAGAATCAGAATCAGAAGTCCCTGATTTGCGTGGAAGCGCTTGTCCGGCGTCTGTTCGCCGAGAAGCGGAAGCCAGAATGTAATGCCGAGATATGCCAGTGTGTTGACAACCTTGTTGGATTTCATGTCGGATTCATTGAATTCGGACGCGTGATCCGGCGTGTTGAGAAAACCGTTTACTTTATCCTGTGCGGAATTGCTCCGGACCTTTTCTCCGCAAGAGGGGCAGGCCTCGGCGTTGTCTTCGACATAGCAGCCGCATTTTTTGCAATAGGGCATAAAAAACCTCCTGATTTTCGTGCGGTATAAAACCGCATCCTATTATAATTCCATTATAACGCAAAGAATATAAAAAGTCAAGGGGATTACGGGTTTCCGGGAAAAAAAGCGGGACGGTACACAACCGTTCCGCCCTTGTCGGATTCAGGATTTGTTTTTGGCAAAATTCCATGCCGACCGCAGCATGTCTTCCAGCGTCAGTTCCGCCTTCCAGCCAAGCTCACGCTGTGCTTTGGAGGGGTCTGCCAGAGCGATGGCAATGTCGCCGGGACGGCGCGGCTCAATGGTGTAGGGGATGTGGATGCCGTTGACTTTTTCAAAGGTGCGGATCAATTCCATCACGCTGTAGCCGCGTCCTGTGCCGAGGTTGTAGATGCGGACGCCGTGCTTTTGGGAAATATCCTTCAGGGCGCAGATATGTCCGCGGGCAAGATCGGTGACATGAATGTAGTCCCGCACACCGGTTCCGTCCGGGGTGGGAAAATCGGTGCCGCAGACTGTCAGTGCCGGAAATTCGCCTTTCGCCGTTTTGATCAGACGGGGAACCAGATTGCCCGGAATGCCGCGCGGATTTTCGCCGATCAGTCCGCTTTCATGCGCTCCGACGGGATTGAAATAACGCAGCAGCACAACGCTCCAGTCGTTGTCCGATACCCACATATCGTGCAGCAGACCTTCGATAACCAACTTGGAGGTGCCATAAGGATTCGTTGTTCCGAGCGGGGCATCTTCCGTGAACGGAACTTTCTCACTGGTGCCGTATACAGTGGCGGAGGAAGAAAACACGATGTTCTTCACGCCGGCTTTCTGCATGCTTCGGCACAGACAAACGGTGCCGTAAATGTTGTTGGTGTAATATTCCAAGGGGTGGCTGACAGATTCCGGTACGCTTTTCAGCGCTGCGAAATGGATGACGGCGTCTATGGAATTTTCGGCAAAAACTTTGTCGAGAGCCGCTTCGTCCAAAACGTCGACCGGATAAAAACAGATGTCTTTTCCTGTGATTTTTTTCAGGGCGTCCAGTACCGAAAGATCGGTGTTGCTCAAGTTGTCAACAATGACGACCTCATGTCCGCAACGGATAAGCTCCGCAACCGTATGGGAGCCGATATACCCCAATCCGCCTGTTGCAAGAATGGTCATGTTCTTTTCCTCCAATATCATAATTCTCTATTGAGATTATATTATAGAATACTGTTTTTTTCTTGTCAAGAGATTTTCTTAAAAAAAACGGATTCCTTACAAGAAAATAACAAAACTCGGGATGAAATCCCACGGAAACGGCAAGAATAGGGGAGAAAACAACTCTTCGGGGAGGAATCGGTTTATGAAACGGAAAAAAAAGCGTGTAACTCTGACGCAGATTTGCGCGGCGGCACTCAACGGGGCGTTCTGCAACGGAATGTACGGCGGTGTCCGGCAGGAGGACGGAGATTTCGGAGAAGATGATCCGGACGGATCGGAGTCCGGAACGGAGGACGTGGAAACCGGCGGAAAAAGTTTGCTTTTTTGACGGAAAAAACAGCGACTTTCATGTTATAATGATAAAAATATAAGATTCTGATTTCAGACGGGGAGTCTGGACAGAGAAATTCTTCGGAAAGGAATTCAACCGTTATGTTGAAGCTGCAAGATGTGGTCCGTCGGTATCGGGTCGGCTCCGGCACCGTGGAAGCGCTGCGCGGGGTGAGCATCTCGTTCCGGAAACATGAATTTGTTGCGGTTCTGGGACCGTCCGGATGCGGAAAGACGACGCTGCTCAACCTGATCGGCGGACTGGACCGTTGCGATGGCGGAAAAATTTTTGTAAACGGACGCAGTACCGAGCATTTCCGGGACTCGGATTGGGATGCCTATCGCAATCATTCGGTCGGTTTTGTTTTTCAGTCCTACAACCTCATCCCGCATCAGAGTGTGCGGGGAAATGTGGAGCTGGCGCTTACGCTATCCGGTGTTTCCCGGAAAGAGCGGCGGGAGCGTGCGCAGAAGGCGCTGGAACAGGTGGGACTCGGCGACCAGGGAGACAAAAAGCCGAACCAGTTGTCGGGAGGGCAGATGCAGCGGGTCACCATTGCCCGCGCGTTGGTGAACAACCCGGAAATCGTGCTTGCCGATGAACCGACCGGCGCTCTGGACAGCGAGACCAGCGTGCAGATTATGGATCTTCTGAAGAAAGTTGCGGAGGATCGGTTGGTAATCATGGTGACGCACAATCCGGAGCTTGCCGCGCGCTATGCCACGCGGACGGTTTGTCTTTCCGACGGGCGGATTGTTTCGGATTCCGCGCCGTATGACGATTCGGAAGAGACAGCGGTAAAAACCGCTTCGGAAAAACATACATCGATGTCATTTCTGACGGCACTTTCGCTTTCTCTGCGCAATCTTCTGACCAAGAAAGGCCGGACGATCCTCACGGCATTTGCCGGAAGCATCGGCATCATCGGAATTGCGCTGATTCTTTCGATGTCCAGCGGCATCCGGTCTTACATCAACGATACCCAGGAAAAAGCCCTGACGAATTACCCGCTTTCCATTCTGGAGGAGGAGTCGGATTTCTCGGAGCTTCTCAGCACGATTATGGGGTCAAAGAAAGAGAGCGGGAACAACGGCGACGACCAGATCTATGTCAGTTCGGTGCTGTATGATCTTGTGAATGCTTACAACGAGCCGGCTTCACGGAAAAACAATCTGAAGAAATTCCGGGAATATTTGGAAAACAATCCGGATGCAATCCGGAAATACGCTTCCCTGATCCGCTATTCCTACGATGTGCCGATGGATTTTTATATGCGGGATACATCGGACCGTTATGTCCGTGCCGATCTCTCCGAGGTGTTCGGAAATCTTGCCGGCGGAATGTCTTCGGGCATGGCAGGGATGATGTCGTATGAAATGTGGACGGAGCTTCTGGCGGGCGAAAACGGCGAGGTCATTGACTCTTCTGTGAAACAGCAGTATACGCTTCTGGCAGGCGAATGGCCGACGAAAAAAGAGGAAGTGGTTCTGTTTCTGGATTCCAACAACGAAATCTCCGACTTTACGCTGTACGCTCTGGGGCTGATGACCGGGGAGGAAATGACGGCGAATCTTCTTGCGGCGCAGAGCGGAAAAAAAGTGGAGCTTGCCCGCAAGACGTATGAATTTGAAGAAATTCTGGGCAGAGAGTTCCGGCTGGTTCTCCGTGCGGATCTTTACACCGACCGGAATGCGGACGGCATTTACGAAAAAACGGAGACGGACAGTGAGGCATTCCGTCTTCTGGTCGGTGCCGGGCTTCCGGTCCGGATCTCCGCTGTGGTCAAACCGAATGAGGATGCGGAATCTTCTTTGTCTTCCCGCACCGTGTTGGGATATACCAGCCTGCTGGTGCAGTATGTTATGGAAGAAACGGCGTCCCGTCCGGCGGTTCTTGCGCAACGCCGGGAGGAGAACCGGAATTTTGATATTTTTACCGGTCTTCCGTTTGTCGCGCCGGAGCAGGGAGAGCGGAGCGATGCGGAAAAAGCGGAAGCATTGCGTTCGTATTTCCGCTCCTTATCGGACGCCGAAAAGCGCACGATGTATCAAAGCATCCTGTCCGAGCCGGATGAAGAAGAACTGAACCGTACCGTTGAACGGTATTTGGAAGAATTCTCCACGCGCCAAGAATTGGAAGATGCCGTGGTGTCTTCGTATGCGGGAACATCGGTTTCGGAAGAAACGATTCGGAATTATCTGAAAGAATATTCCGATGAAGAGCTTCGCCGTTATGTGGCGGATGCCATGCGGAACATGCTGACGGAAAAGCAAAAATCCGATGCGGAGAAAACCATCGAGCAGATCGCATCGGCGGCAAGCGATGAGGAACTGGCAGTTCTCGCCGCCCGTTTTGAAGCGCAGTTTGCCGACCGACAGGCGAAACTGATGTATGTGTATGCGCAGTATCGGGAGTTGGTATCGCTTCCGGATTCCACCGTTCTTTCCTATCTGTCCTCCCTTTCCGACGCCGAGCTGGACGGGCGGCTGCACGAGCTGGCCCTGTCGTATGCGCGGGAACATTACGCGGAATTTGCGGGGGCTTCGTCTGCCGGGGGCACGGCAAAGGTAGCACGGGCATTTGACGCGTATGTGGAGTCGCTTTCCGAAGAAACGCTGGCATCGTTGTACGAGGGCTATATGCCGTCCGCCGCTTCCTCGTCCACGTTGGAAGAAAATCTCCGGATTCTCGGTGTGGCGGATCCCGACCATCCGTCCGCCATTCATATCTATATGGTGACGTTTGAGGATAAGCAAAGCGTTATGGATGCGATTGCGGCATACAATGCGGCTTCAACGGAAGAAGACCGGATTTCGTATACCGATTATCTCGGATTGATTCTCAGTTCGGTCACCACCATCATTGATGCGGTTTCGTACGGGTTGATTGCGTTTGTCGCGGTCTCGCTTGTGGTATCGTCCCTGATGATCGGCATTATCACACACATTTCCGTGCTGGAACGGACGAAGGAAATCGGTGTTCTGCGCGCCATCGGCGCATCCCGTCGGGATGTCTCCAGGGTCTTTGACGCAGAAACGCTGATCGTTGGCTTTGCGGCAGGCGTACTGGGGGTTGGCGTAAGCGTGCTTCTGATCTTCCCCATCAATGCCGTTTTGCGTGCGCTGACAGGATTGAGCGCCTTGCGTGCCTATCTGCCGTGGCAGGCAGCATTGATTCTGGTGCTGATCAGCATGGTGCTGACGCTGATTGCGGGACTGATTCCCGCATCCTCGGCGGCAAAGAAGGATCCGGTTGTGGCTTTGCGGTCGGAATAAAACAGAAAAAGCAGAAAAGATCCATCCGATCAGGGATGGATCTTTTTGTGCTTTGGGGGAATGTGGTATTCGGACGGAAGAAAAGACGTTCTGTTTTTTTGTTTTTCTTCTTTTATTCGGAAAGTCTGGAATGAATGTCCCGATGCGGCAGAAATGCCGCGATTCTCAATGAAACAGCAACTGCGTATACGAAGGAATCGGCCAAAGAGAGGCATCGGTGATCTGCTCCAGTGCGTCGGCGGCAGAGCGAACCTTCGCCATGGCGGGAAGAAGCACATCGCGGGCATAGTCGGCTTTTTCCTGTTGGGTACTGCATTTGCGGCGGTCCAGTTTGTCCTTGAGCGATTCGGTTTCGTTATACAGAGTCTGCTGCAGGGTACAGAGATTGCGAAGAATTTTTTCTTCCGGTACGGGAGTACGCAACAAAGAAAGGGCGAGGTGCTTGGCTGCGGCGGTGTCGGCAAGTTCTCTTGCATAACGCATAACTGCCGGAAGAATCTGGCGCTGCGCCATATCAACCATGGTGCGGGCTTCGATGCCTACGGATTTTTGGTAGGTCATCAGCGAGATTTCACAGCGGGACTGCAACTCTGCCCGGGTGTAGATCCGGTGCTTTTCAAACAGGCGCACGTTCTTTTCCGCAACCAGGGCGGGGAGTGCGTCGGGCGTTGTGCGAAGGTTCGGTAAGCCGCGCTTTCCGGCTTCCGTGACCCATTCCTCGGAATAATTGTTGCCGTTGAACACAATGCGGCGGTGTGCGCGGTAGGTATCGTTAATGAGACGGTCCGTTGCGGCATCCATATCCTCTGCCTGTTCCAGAACGTCTGCAAAGCCCGCCAGTTCTTCCGCAACAACGGTGTTGAGCATGACGTTCGGCCCGGCAATGGACTGGGAGGCACCCGGCATACGGAATTCAAACTTGTTGCCGGTAAAGGCGATCGGGGAAGTCCGGTTCCGGTCCTCGGTATCTTTGGCAAAAAGCGGAACAGCATTGACGCCGGTCTGCATATAGTCTTTTTTCTTTTTTCCGTATGTTCCGTGTGCGAGACGTGTTTCGAAAATCTCCTCCAGCGCGCTGCCGAGATACAGGGAAAGAATCGCGGTCGGGGCTTCGTTTGCACCGAGGCGGCAGTCGTTGGAGATGCTTGCCGTGGAGGCGCGCAGAAGATCCTGATATTCATCAACGGCTTTGATAACGGCGGCAATGAACAGCAGAAAATGACGGTCGTTCTCCGGTTCGCCGGACGGGGCAAACAGATTTCTGCCCTGATCGGTGCAGAGCGACCAGTTGTTGTGCTTGCCGCTACCGTTGATATAGGCAAAGGGTTTCTCGTGAAGCAGACAGGTGAAGCCGTGTTTTTCCGCGGTTTTCTTCATCAGCTCCATAATCAGCTGGTTCTGATCGGTTGCCGTATTGGCGGAGGAATAGATGGGGGCAAGTTCGTGCTGGGAGGGGGCCGCTTCGTTGTGTTCCGTTTTGGCAAATACGCCCAGTTTCCAGAGTTCCTCGTCCAGATCGGACATGAACGCTTTGACGGCGGGCGCAATGCTGCCGGAGTAGTGATATTCCAGAGACTGCCCTTTGGACGGCTTTGCGCCAAACAGCGTTCTGCCGGTGAAAAGCAGATCTTCTCTTTGCTCATAAAGATTGTGCGGAATCAGGAAATATTCCTGTTCGGCACCGACGCAGGGCGTTACGCGGCGGGTGGTATGGTCGCCAAGTGCCGACAGAACACGGCGGGCTTCCCGGTCAATGGCATCCATCGAGCGCAGAAGAGGGGTCTTCTTGTCCAGAGATTCGCCGGAAAACGAGCAGAAGACCGTGGGGATGCAAAGTGTATTGTCTTTGATAAACGCATAGGATGTGGGATCCCAGGCGGTGTAGCCACGGGCTTCAAATGTTTCACGCAGACCGCCGGACGGGAACGAGGAGGCATCGGATTCGCCCCGGATCAGTTCCTTGGCGGAAAATTCCATCATGACATGCCCTTCGGAGGACAGCGACAGAAAACTTTCGTGCTTCTCTGCCGTGATTCCGGTAAGCGGCTGGAACCAATGGGTAAAATGGGTGCAGCCGTTTTCGATGGCCCAATCCTTCATGGCTGCGGCAATGGGTGCGGCAAGGGAGGCATCAAGCGTTCTTCCTTCGGAAATGGTTTGCTGCAAGGCCGTATAAACATCCCGGGACAGACGCTTGCACATGACGGTGTCGTTGAAAACACGGCAGCCGAACGTTTGCGATATACTCATAAAAGAACCCTCTCTTTACAGCAACTGTATGCCGTTTTCACGGCAGATTCTCACGGTGTCTTCATCCCACAGCGATACCTGAACCTCGCCGATGTGTGCTTTGCCCAGCATCAGCATACAGAGCCGGGACTGACCGATTCCTCCGCCCATTGTAAGCGGAAGTTTTCCTTCCAGAAGCATCCGGTGAAATTCCAGTTCGCGGCGGTCGTCGCAGTACGATTTGGTCAGCTGCTCGTCCAGCGATGCGGGATCGACCCGTATGCCCATTGAGGACAATTCAAAGGCACAGTCCAGCACGTCGTTGTAAAACAGAAGGTCGCCGTTCAGTTTCCAGTCGTCATAGTCCGGAGCGCGGCCATCGTGACGTTCGCCGGACCGGAGCTTATCGCCGATCTGCATGATGAATGCGGTATGGTGCCGGCGCAGGTAGGCGTTTTCCCGTTCTTTCGGCGTTTTGTCCGGGTACAGATCTTCCAGTTCCTGCGTGGTGATGAAGTTGACTTCTTTTTCCAGCCGGGTTTTAATCTGCGGATAACGCACCTTCAGCTTATCCAGTGTTTCGCACACGGTCAGAACGATGACCTTGACCACGGTTTTGAGATAATCCAGGTTGCGGGTGCCTTCGTCGATGACTTTTTCCCAGTCCCACTGATCCACATAGATGGAGTGAAGGTTGTCCATTTCTTCGTCACGACGGATGGCGTTCATGTTGGTGTACAGACCGTTGCCGGGATGAAAATCGTATTTCCAGAGCGCCATACGCTTCCATTTGGCGAGGGAATGAACAACGTGCGCCCGGGTTCCCGTTTCCCGGATATCAAACGCGACGGCACGCTCTACGCCGTTCAGATCGTCGTTCAGACCGGTTGCCGGATCGACGAACAGCGGAGCGGAGACCCGTTTGAGGTTGAGGGCCTGTGCAAGCGCATCCTCAAAGGTGCGGTTCAACCAGCCGATGGCCGTTTGTGTTTCGTAAAGATTCAGGTTGGAACGATAGCCCTTCGGAATAACGGTGTTGCTCACGGAAAAGCCCCCTTTGTATCAAGAAAAATATAAACTGTATTATAAGATAACCTGCCGGAAATGTCAAGGGTTTGTCAGAATTTTTTCCGCGACCCGCAGCCCGTCTGCCGCGGAACTGGTAATTCCTCCGGCATATCCGGCACCTTCGCCGCAGGGATACAAGCCCGCAATGCCGGTTGCCTGCAGGGTTTCGGCATCCCGCAACACCCGGAGCGGCGCGGAGGTATGGGTTTCCGGCGCAGAAAGAACAGCATCGTCATCGTTGAGGATTCTGCGGGAGAAATCGGAAAGTCCATGTCGGAGCACGGCAAGAATGCGGGAGGGAAAAATGTCCTGAAAATCCGCAAAGACCGTGTCCGGGCAAACGGTGGGACGGATCTTCCCGAATGCGTGGGGAACGGTTCCGTTCTGCAGATGCTTCTGCAGAGTGACCGGAACGGGACCTCCGGCAAGCCGGAAGGATGCCTGCTCCAGGGCTCTCTGAAAGTCGATGCCCTCCTGCGGGGAGGCAAACGAGACTCCTGCCAGCAGGGCGGCATTTGCGTTTCTGCCTGCCCGTGCGTGATTGCTCATACCGTTGGTCACCAGTCCGCCCCGTTCGCAGGATGCGTTGATGACTTCACCGCCGGGGCACATGCAGAACGTGTAGGCATCTCCGTCCGGATAATGGGCGGAGAACGCATAATCTGCCGGAGGGAGCCGGTCGGCATCGTTTCCGTACAGCACGTGGTTGATGTCCTGCTGAAGATGTTCCATGCGGAAGCCGACGGAGAACGGCTTGGCAACAAGCCGGGCGGGGGATGCCATCAGCATCCGGTAAACGTCCCGTGCGGCATTGCCGGTGGCAAGAACCAGGGTGTGCACCTTTTCCCGGACGCCGTTGAGCACGGCTCCGGTCAGTTTCCCGTTTGTGACTTCCAACGCCTCCAGACGGGTTCCGTAGCGGAACGTCCCGCCGTTCTGTTCAATTTTCCGGCGCAGGGAAACAATGACTTTTTTCAGTTCATCGGTGCCGACATGCGGCTTGGCTTCGATGCGGATTTCCTCGGGCGCACCGCATTCCGTAAGAATCCGCAGAACCTCTTCCGTGCGCGGATCGTTGATGCGTGTGACCAGTTTTCCGTCGGAAAACGTGCCGGCACCGCCTTCTCCGAACGATACGTTGGAATCCTCATCGAGTTCTCCTCCTTCCCGGAAGCGCTGCACATCGTCGGTGCGGACTTCTACGCATTGCCCCCGGTCAATGAGGATGGGACAAAGCCCGTAAAGCGAGAGCAGGTATCCGCAGAAAAGTCCTGCGGGGCCCATTCCCACAACAAACGGATGCTTTGGGGCGGTGACGTTGCCCGGATTGAACGTATGGTGTTTGCGGGGAACCAGGCGCGGATCTGCAAGGTCGGTGGTAAGCGCGACGGAGAATACCCTGCGGATGGATCCTTTCCGGCGGGCATCCAGGGATTGCCGGCAGACTTCGGCGGGGGTGTCCGGGGGAAGCCCCAGAAGTTTTTTTGCATGGAAGCATGCCTCCTGACGTGTAGCGTCAAGAGGCAGGACGAGATTATGAAGGATCTGTACGGTTTCAGGACACTGAGACATAATATTCTCCGAGAATTCCGTAAGGAGTTCCATCTGTCAATGAGATCTGCAGACGGTATTTTCCGTCTTCCGCTTCCGTTGCGCTCAGGGTCAGGTCTGCTGCGGTGATGTGGGCGGAGGCGTCCGTACGGATGCGGATGACACATCCGCTGAGGAACATGAGCCCGTCCGGCAACAGATTCCGTGCATTGAGAAGGTCTTTGGTCAGGGTAATCGACCGGATTGCTGTGTCGGAAAAACGGACGGTGAGTGTAATCTTTTCGTCTTCCGGTGCGTTGGTGTATTCCACGCCTTCCCAGGTGGGAAGATTCAGCGAGACCTGTGAACCGTTTTTCAGGTTTTCCAGATGAATTTCACCGAGATCGATGGAGGAGAGCCCACGGATGGTCTTTGCGTTGCCGCGCAGAATGACCGATGTTTGCGAAAGCGTTGCCGAAGCATACGTTTCGTTTCCGCCGAAGCCGTTGACAAGACGGAACGTCAGGGGAAGCTCTTTTTCGTAAGTGAGTTCTATGTTTGCAAGAACCTGCGTGGTGTCGATGGTGAGATATTTGCGGTCCACCGCCTCGCCCTTGGAATCCAGAATGCGGATAGGCAGAGTGGATTCGTAAGACGATTCTTTGCCGGAGGGATCCAGTTCAATCCGTACGGTCTGAATGGATTCTACGGTGTCGCGCGGACCGGAAATGCGGATGGTCTCCGGAGAGAGCCGGTGGGAGACTTCTTTGTAACCGTCGGGATAAGAGCCGGTGTAGACCAGTTCGACCGGGATATCGCGCTGCAGAACCTCGGCAAACTGAATGACAAACACACGGCTTGGCGAAATATCCGTGACGGTTACACCGGAGCCCTTGACGGAAACGGAAATGGGAACTTGATGAACGCCTTCGGAAAGGATGTTGTCGAAGTTGAGCGACGCGGTGATTTCGTCTTCTTTTAACCCGATCAGGCGGGAACGCTGTCCGCTGACGGTTATGCCGACATACAGAGAATCGTCGGTCGTCAGCATCATCAGCCCGTTGCGTTCGGGGACGGAATCGGTGTAATTTACGTTGACCGGAATGCGGAAGAAGGTTTTTTCGTTGACCGGAGCCGCCACATTGATGATGATAATCCAGACGACCAGGGCGATAACCAGGGAAATGATTTTGAGAAAGCGGTCATTTTCCACCAGCCGCTTCCATACGGCGAGAATCTTGTTCATTGTTTTTTCCCTTTCCAAAGACCGGACAGAAAGTCTTTTTTCTTCTTTTCTGGTTTCTTGGGGAGGAAAATGCGGATGAGCTTTGCGCGCAGAGCATCCGGTGTCAGGCGGCGGGTCAGTGTGCCGTTTTCCGCGACGGAGATGATGCCGGTTTCCTCCGATACGACCAGAACGGTAGCGTCTGAGATTTCGCTGACGCCGATGGCTGCCCGGTGCCTCGTGCCGAGATCCGACGAAACTTCACGCGAAGACAGCGGCAGAAAACATCCGGCACAGTGGATCCGTCCGTTTTTGATCAGCATGGCGCCATCGTGCAGGGATGCGTTGGGAAAGAAAATATTCTGAATGAGTTCTGCCGAGATATCGGCATCAAGGCAGATGCCGGTCGCCGCGAGTTCTCCCAGTTTTGTTTCCCGCTCCAGAACAATCAGAGCACCGGTCTTGGTTGCGGAAAGGTTGGCGACGGCGTTGCAGATGCTGTCGATCTGCTGAAGTTTTTCTTCCTCCTGTTTGGCGGCGCTTCCCGAAAAGAGCGTGTTTAAGCTGAAGCTTTTCCGTCCGACCCTCTCCAGAACGGACCGCAGCTCCGGCTGGAACACAATCAGCAGCGCCAGAACTCCGTATTCCAGCATCCTGCTCAGAATGTAATGCGAGCCGGTGAGGTTGAGGAGTTTGGTTACTTCCAGAATCAGAACCAGCAGGATGATTCCCCGCAGAAGCTGTGAGGCGCGGCTGTCGCGGATAAACCGCAGAACCGCATAGATCATGAGCGCCAGCAGAAAGATGTCCAGCATATCCTGCACAATCAGCAGGGGGGTTGAACTCAGTTCCGCAAAATAGGCAGCGATATTTTCAAAAAATTCCGTCATAATCCTGTCCCCGTCCGCATAAAAAGATAGAATAGCATGTAATAAA
Source organism: uncultured Eubacteriales bacterium (assembly GCA_934438175.1). Lineage (GTDB taxonomy): Bacteria > Bacillota > Clostridia > Oscillospirales > UBA644 > CAKSBH01. The sequence continues at coordinate 209,698 of CAKSBH010000001.1, forward strand.
AAAATACACATACTATTCTATCAAGATTTTGAAGTAAAATCAATAGGAAACGCTAAAAAATTTTGTTTTTGTAAAGGTTTTCCAGCTCTTCCGCAATCCGTTCGGCGTCGTGAGCCCCGGAGAGCGGGGACAGCGACGCCCGGACCAGCCCTTCTTCTTCCGTATGCAGTGCTCTGTGCGCCAGCCGTGAGCAGTGCCAGCCGCCGCGGACGCAGATGCCTCTGTCGCTCAGCCGTTCGGTAACTTCTTCCGATGGGATACCCGCCAGAGAGAAGGCAACGGTGGGAACATGCAGTTCCGTGCCGGAATACAGCGTGACAAAGGGAAGGGACTGCAGACGGGAAAGAAGATTGCGGTGCAGGGATTCTTCCCGGCGAAGCCGTTCCGGGTGCCGCTTCAGAAACCGGATTCCTTCCGCCATACTGACAATGGCGGGGGACGAAAGCGTTCCCGCTTCCAGACGTTCCGGAAGCGGACCTTCCTGGTGCTCTTCCAGTGATTGCACGCCGTTTCCTCCTACCGTCAGCGGCAATACTCCGAAATCCCGGCGAAGCAACAGCAGTCCGGAGCCCTGAATGCCCAAAAGCCCTTTATGCCCCGAGGTGCAGACGGCATCAATTCCGTCCCTTTTCATGCTGATGGGAAGAAATCCTGCCGTTTGCGATGCGTCAAGGCAGAACAGAGCCCCGTTTTCGTGCGCCAGACCGGCGAGAGGAACAGGGTTAAAGATCCGTCCCGTGACATTGGAGGCGTGTGTGCAGACAAGAAGGCGCGTGTTTCTGCGTATCTTACATGCGAAACGCTCCTCGGGGCGGTCACACCGTCCGCCGTCGGTGTCGGCAATGTCAAAGGTGATTCCCGCCGTTTCGGCAAGCCGGACCAGCGGACGCAGAACGGCGTTGTGCTCCATGTCGGAGATCACGGCGTGATCCCCGGGGCGGAGTATGCCGCACAGCAACAGGTTCAGAGCATGTGTTGCGTTTTGCGTGAAGATCACGTTTTCTGCTTCGCATCCGAAAAAAGCGGCAATTTCCTCACGGCTTTCATAAAGAGCTTCTGCCGCGAGGCGTGAGAGAAAATGCCCGCTCCTTCCCGGGTTTGACGTGTTGCGGGCAAGTTGACGCTGTACAGCCCTCCGCACGGCACGCGGTTTGGGGAAGGTGGAGGCGGCATTGTCAAGATAAACGGTAGGATACATCATGAATTTCTCCCGTTGTCCGCACGCCGGTTTCGGCAAAGAGCGCGAGAGTCCGGGTGATGTCTTCGTTGCGTACCCGAACGCACCAGGCGCAGCCGTGACGGGAAAGTCCCGCCTGTTTGCCGATGGACGCGGGAATGCTACGGCTTCGCAGAACAGAGCGTGCTTTTTGTGCATAGGTGACCGATGGAACAACGATGCACGAATCCATCCTTTTCTCAATCCTTTCCGGGGGAAAGGTTCCCCCTGATTCAGTATATGCGGCTGATGGGAAAGCGGGACGTGCGGTTTTACGGAATTCTGCATGTTCCTTCGCAGAATTTCCGTCAAAATCGCTTGACGGAGCCGGGATGTGTATGGTATAATAAAATTATAAAATAAAGAGGGGAGGAATCGCTGTGGATACGTTGCTGTGGCTGGGACTTTTTCTTGTGTTTCTCATAGCCGAAGCGGTGACGGTGGATCTCATTTCCGTCTGGTTTGCCGGCGGAAGTCTTGTTGCTCTGATTGCTTCTTTGTTTATGGGGGACGACACGCTGTGGATTCAGATTCTGCTTGCCCTTGTCGTTTCTCTGGTGTGTCTGCTTCTGACACGCCCGATGGTTCGGAAATGGCAGAAAAAGCATCGGGATGTCAAGACGAATTTTGACCGGATCATCGGGATGACCGGTGTGGTGACCGAGCGGATCGATGATCTCGGCGGGACCGGTTATGTCTCCGTGGACGGAAAGGAATGGATGGCTCGCACGGGGAAGGAAGACCGGATTGTGGAGCCCGGAACACGGGTAAAAGTTCTTTGCATTGAAGGCGCCAAGATTTTTGTGGAGCCGGAAAAAACAAATACGACAGAAAAAAAACTGAAAGAGAGAGGGCTGTAAAATGGATCCTGTATTGGTCGGCATCCTGATCGCCGTTGTGGCGATTGTCATCATTACGCTGATTGCGAAAAACATCAAAATCGTTACGCAGGCGCAGGCGGTGGTTATTGAGCATCTCGGCTCGTATTCCAAAACCTGGACAACCGGCATGCATATGAAAATTCCGTTTATCGAGCGGATTGCAAAGGTGGTCATCCTGAAGGAGCAGGTGGCGGATTTCCCGCCCCAGCCCGTTATTACCAAAGATAATGTTACCATGCAGATTGACACGGTGGTGTATTTTCAGATTACCGATCCGAAATTGTTTACCTATGGTGTCGATCGTCCGATGAACGCCATTGAGAATCTGACCGCAACCACGCTGCGCAACATCATCGGCGAACTGGAACTGGACTCGACGCTGACATCCCGCGACATCATCAACACCAAGATGCGCTCAATTCTGGACATTGCCACCGACCCGTGGGGCATCAAGATCAACCGTGTGGAACTGAAAAACATCATGCCTCCTCCCGCAATCCGGGATGCTATGGAAAAACAGATGAAGGCGGAACGCGAACGCCGGGAAGCCATTCTCCGAGCCGAAGGCGAAAAGAAGAGCGCGGTTCTGGTTGCCGAAGGACAGAAAGAATCCATGATCCTTTCTGCCGAAGCCGAAAAGCAGGCGGCGATTCTGCACGCGGAAGCCGTGAAGGAATCCCGCATCAAGGAGGCGGAGGGTGAAGCCGCCGCCATTCTCAAGGTTCAGGAAGCCACGGCGGAAGGAATCCGTCGTATCAACGAGGCGGCTCCGTCTGATGCGGTAATCAAGCTCCGTTCTCTGGAGGCGTTTGCGAAGGTGGCGGACGGAAAAGCCACCAAGATCATCATTCCTTCGGAGATTCAGGGGCTTGCCGGTCTTGCCGCTTCGGTAAAATCCCTGACGGAAGACAAGTAAACGACCAAACGCAACCGTGGACTCTGCCTGTGCGGGGTCCCCGGTTTTTTGAAAGGGGAATTCTCTATGGATCTTCGGCAGGAACTGGGAAAACAGAAGGAAGAACCCTATGCGGCGTTTCAGCGGCGGTTGCTTCCCGGCGTGCCGGAATCTGCCGTTCTCGGGGTGCGGACCCCGGCGGTGAGGGCTCTGGCAAAGCAGGTGAAGAATACGCCGGAGGCAGAGGCGTTTCTGCTTGCTCTTCCGCATGAGACCTTTGAGGAAAACAATCTGCACGCCTTCCTGATTGCGGAGCAGCGGGATTTTTCCCGTGTGCTGGAAGAAACGGAACGGTTTCTTCCCTTTGTGGACAATTGGGCAACCTGCGATCAGCTGCGCCCCCGTGCGTTTGCCCGGGAGCCGGAAAAACTGGTGGAACCCATCCGGCGTTGGATGGTTTCCGGAAGAACCTACTCTGTCCGGTTCGGCATCGGTATGCTGATGTGTCATTTTCTGGACGGACGGTTCCGTCCGGAATATCCGGAATGGGTGGCGGCAGTGCGGTCGGAGGAGTATTATGTGAATATGATGCGTGCCTGGTATTTTGCCACGGCTCTTGCCAAACAGTACGATGCGGTGCTGCCGTTTCTGACCGAACGGCGGCTGGATGTGTGGACTCACGGACGCACCATCCGTAAGGCGTGTGAGAGTTTTCGTGTGCCGGATGCTCATAAAGCTGTGCTGAAAACGTTGATGTGACACGCGAAAGAAAAAAGTTCATTGCGGTTAAATTGTTCGTAAAACCACGATTTTTAAGAAAAAAAAGATCGTGGTTTGAATGGGAGAGAAGCAGGACTTGCGGAGAAAAAGACCGGACTTGACAAATCCGGTCTTTTTTGCTATAATAAACAATGTTTGTAAAAAAGAATAAAGAGGCATATGTATGCAGGTTCTTCTTTCTCTTTCCATTGCCATGCTGGCAGGGCTGTTGATGTCCCGCCTGACAAAGATCTGGAATCTTCCCGCTGTTACGGCGTATCTGGTAGCCGGTATCCTCATCGGTCCGTATTGTCTCGGACGGCTCGGTATTCCGGGGATCGGTTTCGTGTCTGCCGAAGATGTGGCGGGATATTCTGTTATTTCCGATGCGGCACTTGGCTTTATCGCCATTGCCATGGGAAACGAATTCCGGCTGTCGGATCTTCGCAAAACCGGGAAACAGGCGGTTGTGATTGCTGTTTTTCAGGCATTGACCGCTACGCTCCTTGTGGACCTTGCGTTGTATGGTCTGCATTTGCTGATGCCGGAACGGCTGCCGCTTTCCGTTGTTCTGACGCTCGGTGCCATTGCCACGGCGACGGCTCCCGCCGCTACGCTGATGGTTGTAAAGCAGTATAAGGCAGACGGTCCGTTGACCCGTCTGCTTTTGCCGGTGGTTGCGCTGGACGACGTGGTGGGGCTGATTGTGTTTGCCGTTTCGTTCGGCATTGCGCGGGCGCTGGAGCATGGAACGCCGGACTTCTTTTCCATCATCCTCAATCCGTTGGTGGAAGTGTTTGTTTCTCTTCTGCTTGGCGCGTTGCTTGGGGTGCTGTTCCATTTCAGTGAGCGGTTCTTTCATTCCCGCAGCAAGCGCATGAGCATCTCGGTTGCTTTTGTCTTTCTTGCCGTGGCGTTGTCTCATCTGGAATTTCACATCGGACCGGTCACTGTGGGCTTCTCGTCGCTGCTTGTTTGTATGATGCTGGGAACGGTTTTTTGCAATCTCTGCGATTTTTCGGAAGAACTGATGGACCGGATGGACCGTTGGACCGGACCGATCATGGTGTTGTTCTTTGTTATCAGCGGTGCCGGATTGCAGCTGGATGTGTTCGGCGACTGGCACATCGTTCTGATCGGCGTGGTGTTTATTCTTGCGCGCTCGGTCGGAAAAATAGAAGGAGCCCGGATTTCTTCCGGATTTATGGGCTGCCCCCCGCAGGTGCGGAAATATCTCGGGATTACGCTGTTGCCGCAGGCCGGGGTTTCGTTGGGAATGTCGCTGACGGCGATGTCTCTCGGTGCTTCCGGGCCGATTATCCGCAACATTGCCCTGTTTGCCGTGTTGATTTATGAACTGGTTGGTCCGCTGTTGACGAAAATTGCGCTGGACAAAGCCGGAGAGATTCCGGAAAAACCCATCCCACCCCGTCTGCAGGCGCAACTGGAGTCGCAAAAGAAAAAAGAAACCTGAGCAATTCCCCGCTGAAAGGCGGGGAATTGCGGCTGAAAACGGGAAGAAGGAGGAAGCTTTTATGCGTGCGGACGCAGAACAACAATACCGGCGTATGACCGGGGCACCGCTGCCTCGGCTGATTGCGTCGCTGTCGGTGCCGACGGTTGTCAGTTCCGTCATTTCTTCGGTGTACAACCTGACGGATACCTACTTTGTTTCGCAGCTCGGTACGGCGGCTTCCGCGGCGGTCGGCGTGGTGTTTTCGCTGCAATCGCTGATTCAGGCGTTCGGATATGGGTTCGGCATGGGGGCAGGGGCGATTGCCGCCCGGTCTCTCGGAGAAAAAAACGAAAAGCGCGCCGCTGTCTGTACGGCAAGCGCTTTTTGCATTGCGTTTGTGTTCGGTGTTCTTCTTGCCGTTTTCTGTGTGCCGAATCTGGATGCTGTGATGCGCCTTTTCGGGGCAAACGACGATTGCATCGGTTATGCGAGGGAGTACGCATTCTGGATTTTGCTCGGGGCGCCGTTGATGGCATCCACGTTTGTGTTGAACATTGTGATGCGTTCCTGCGGGAAAACGGGTCTGTCCATGGCAGGCATCGGCGTCGGCGCCGTGGTGAATCTGTTGCTGGATCCGTTTTTTATTTCTGAAAAATATCTGAATCTCGGCATGGCGGGTGCCGCCATCGCGACCATCATCGGGCAGATGTTCGGTTTTGCTGTTTTTGCGGTGTTTTATGCTACGGGAAAAAGCGTGGTTCCGTTTTCATTCCGCAATGTCAGCCGCCGCTTTTCGGATTATTGGGATATTGTGCGGACCGGTGCCCCCACCATTTTCCGTCAGGGTATGGCATGCGTATCCTCGCTGTTTCTGAATCGGGCAATCAAGCCGTTCGGAACAGCCGCTCTTGCCGCTCTGACCATTGCCAACAAACTGTATCTGTTCATCCGTGGGCTTCTGCTCGGTATCGGACAGGGGTATCAGTCTGTTGCCGGATACAACTACGGTGCCGGACAGTATGCGCGGGTGCGCCGCGGTTTCTGGATTACGGTGATGTACGGCACGGTGGTTGCCGTGCTGTTTACCGGGATTCTTGCCGGCTTTGCGCCGCAGATCATGCGGGTCTTCCGGGCGGAGGATGCCGAAGTGGTGGAATACGGAGCGTTTGCGTTGGCCGCGTATTGTTTTTCGCTGCCGTTTCTTGCCTATTCGTCCTATGTCAATCAGACGCTGCAGAGTTTGGGACAGGTGAAGAGCGCTTCGTTTCTGGCGCTTTGCCGCAACGGAATTCTGTATCTGCCGCTTCTGGCGGTTTTGCCCCGTCTGTTCGGGCTGACCGGGATCCAGACGGTGCAGCCGATTGCCGATCTTCTGACCTGTGCGGTCTCGGTGCCGTTTCAGATTGTGTTTTTTCGGAAACTTATGCAAAACGATGGGGAAAACGGCAAGACGGCTTGACTTTCTCCCGTTTCTCTAGTATAATAAAACCCAAAGAAATTTTATGATAATGCAAACCGAAAGGGGATTGTCTTACTATGAATGAGTATATCCGCAGCGTAATCGAACGGGCCAAGAAAAAGGACCCGGAGAAAACCGAATATCTGCAGACCGTTGAGGAGGTTTTCGGTTCTCTTGAAAACGTCATCGAGCAGCGTCCCGATTATGTCAAGGCCGACATTCTCGGCAGAATGATCGAGCCGGATCGTTTCGTCTCGTTCCGTGTTTCGTGGACGGATGACGCGGGAAGGGTTCAGGTCAACCGCGGTTACCGTGTGCAGTTCAACAGCGCCATCGGACCGTACAAGGGCGGTCTTCGTTTCCACCCGTCCGTTACGCCAAGCATTATGTTCTTCCTCGGCTTTGAGCAGACGTTCAAAAACTCTTTGACGGGACTTCCCATGGGCGGTGCCAAGGGCGGCTCTGATTTTGATCCCCGCGGCAAGAGCGACGGCGAAATCATGCGGTTCTGTCAGGCGTTTATGACGGAACTTTATCGTTATATCGGTCCGGATACCGACGTTCCCGCCGGCGATATCGGCGTGGGCGCACGGGAGATCGGATATCTGTTCGGACAATACAAACGCATTCGCGGCAACTTTGAAAACGGCGTTCTCACCGGCAAGGGAATTACTTACGGCGGTTCGCTGATCCGTCCGGAAGCCACGGGTTACGGTGCGGTTTATTATACCTGCGAGGTGCTGAAGCACGAGCAGGACGATATCAAAGGCAAGACGGTTACGCTTTCCGGCTTTGGCAATGTGTGCTGGGGTGCCTGCAAGAAGCTTGCCGAGCTGGGTGCGATTCCGGTTACAATCTCCGGTCCGGACGGCTATGTGTACGATAAGGACGGCATCGTAACGAATGAGAAGATCAACTATCTTCTGGAGATGCGGGCATCCGGCAGAGACCGTGCGCAGGATTATGCCGATAAGTTCGGTGCGGAATTTCATCCCGGCGAAAAGCCGTGGGGCGTGAAGGCAGACATTCTGATGCCGTGCGCCACCCAGAATGAAGTGGGTGTGGAAGAAGCAAAGAAGATTCTTGCCAACGGTGTGAAATATTACATCGAGGTCGCCAACATGCCGTCCCGGAACGAGGCGATCAAGATGCTGATGGATGCCGGTGTGATTGTGGCTCCGTCCAAAGCCGTCAACGCGGGCGGTGTGTCCGTATCCGGTCTGGAAATGAGCCAGAACAGTGAGCGGCTTTCCTGGACAGCGGAGGAAGTGGACGAAAAACTGCATCACATTATGAAGAATATCTATGCCAATTCCGTTGCTGCGGCAGAGAAGTATGGAATGGGTTACAACCTGGTTGCCGGTGCGAACGTTGCGGGATTTGTCAAGGTCGCCGACGCGATGCTTGCACAGGGCGTGTATTGAGAAAAGAAAATAAGGACGGAGATCTGTGGGATCTCCGTCCTTTTTGCGGGAGAGAATATGATACGGTTTGCAGTGGTCGGTACCAATTTTGTCACGGAGCGGTTCTTGCTGGAAGCGGGCGGGAACCCTTTGTTCCGGCTGGTTTCCGTTCATTCCCGTGATCCGCGGCGGGCAGCTGCTTTCGCGCAGGCTCACGGTGCAGAACGGTTCTGCTCGGATACCGATGTCCTGGCAGCGGATGACGGTGTGGATGCGGTGTATCTTGCCGTTCCCAACAGCTGTCATGCCGACCTTGCCGTAAAGTTTCTTTCGCACGGAAAGGCGGTTCTGTGTGAGAAACCGTTTGCCTCCAATGTGCGGGAAGCCGAGCGGATGATCCGGGCGGCACAGACGCACGGGCAGCTGCTGATGGAAGCGTATATGACACGGTTCCTTCCGGTGTATGAGACCCTTTCGCAGGCGATCCGCGACATCGGCGCAATCCGGAGCGCCTCGGTGACGTTTGCCAAGCGCTCGTCACGCTACGACGCATATCGGAGGGGGGAACCGGTGCGCACGTTTTCGGCACAGTATGCCAACGGCGCGATGATGGATCTGGGGGTCTATGCCGTTCACCCGTATGTGGATTGGTTCGGAATGCCGCAGGATGTTTTTGCGGAGGGCACAATCGGTCCGGACGGGGTGGACCTTTCTTCGGACGCGACACTGATTTATCCCGGTTTTTCCGCTGAAATTCATGTTTCCAAAACCGAAGACCGACCGTTTTTCTGTGAGATCCGAGGCGAAAAGGGAACGATTCTGACCGACCGCATCAGCGAGCCGACGTTTGTGAAAATCTGCATGCCGGACGGAAGAACGGAAGACCGGACGCCGCCGCAGCCGTTGCCGGTGATGCGGTATGAGGCGGATGAATTTCTTGCGCTGCTGCAGGCAGGAGCGACCTCTTCAAAAAAACTTCCGCTGTCCTGTTCGCGGAACGCAATGGCGGTGCTGGACGCTGTCCGCAGCCGGCTCGGCGTGCGTTATCCCGCGGACGAAGGGGGAATCCTTTAAGAACAACGAAAAAAAGAAAGACCCAATCGGTTGGGGCGGACTCAGATAAGGATAAGTCGGTTTTGAGCGGCTCTTTTCCGCCCATACTTCATAAAAAATCTCGGTAATACACAAAGTATTGCCGAGATTTTGTTATTTTGTCTGAACGAAAAATATCTCGCTCAAAACTGCCATGCACCCTGTAAAATTGGATTTTGTTCTGTGGCAAGGCAAAAAGCGCAGGAATAATGGAGATATATTTCGAGCATTTTTAACGAAGCCACAGGGCAAAAGACTTTTTACAGGGCGGCTTATCCTTATCTGAGTCCGCCCTTCGGGTCTCTTTTTTATTCCAAAAACCAGCATTTCAGCATCCCGAAAATTTCCCGGATCCAGTAGGGCTGCTGCAGAAACCAGGGAGCATGTGCGGATTCCGCGGCGGCTTCCAGTCCGTAGCGGTCGGCATGAACGTGTGCCCGGTATTGGTGAAACACGTCGGTGACGATGACAATGCGGTTGGGAAGTCCGTTTTCTTTGAGCAGGGCGGCGATGAACCGCAGATTTTCGTCGGTGTTTGCAGAACGGTCTTCTTCCAGAATGCGGGATTCGTCAATGCCTCGTTCGGTCAGCCAGGTCTTCATACAGAACGCCTCGGAGGTGGGCTCGTTTTCTCCCTGACCGCCGGAGACGATACACAGCGCTTCCGGATGACGCTGCAGATATGACAGTGCCGTGCTCAGCCGTCCTTCCAGAAGCTGTCCGGGGTCGTCCTGCTGCACGGTGCATCCCAAAACGACAACAACAGCATCTTCTGCCGGCTCTCCGTACGAAGAACGGAAGAAAAGAACGCCCAGCAGAATAAAAACGAACAGAAATCCGCAACCGATCACCGACAGAACAACACGGAATACAATTTTTCCAACCCGGGAAGCATGTGGGGCAAGGAGGTCGTATCCGGAGGGAAAGAGCGATAACAGTACCCCGACCAGGGCAGGTGCCCAGACGCCGATGTGAAAAACGCCGTACAGGCAGGCGGGCAACAGGGAGAGCAACACAAGTGCGGTGCCGAGGATCCGAAGTGTCCAGGCAAGTGTTCGTGACATGGAGATTCTTCTTTCTGTTTTCGGGATGGAAAAATGTGTCGTGTAAGAAAAAAATGGTTGCGGTAAGCCGGTTACAGTTGAATCCAGAACCGTTTGACGGTAATATGCTCGTTGGGGTCGAACCGTTCATCCTCAAGAACTCCTCCGTTTTTCAGGATGACTTTTTCGGATGCGTGGTTGTCGCTGTCACAGACACAGAGAATGCGGTCAAAACCAAACTTCCGCGCGAGTTCCAGCCCTTGCTTCAGCATCTGCGTTGCGAGTCCGCGATTCCGGTCGGAAGGGCGGGTGGCGTAACCGATGTGACCGCCGTAATTCAGCAGAAATTCCGTTAATTCAAACTTTATGCTGAAGACCCCGACCAGACGTTTTTCCTCATAGCAGAGGTAAAAATTCTCGCGCACGTACCCTTCCGGAAGATTGTTTCCGGTATGACGGTTCTGCATCTCGGACAGCCATTGGCTGTAATTTTTCGCATTGCGGATGCCGATGCACTCGCCGCCGCTTTTTTCGATTTCGTCATAGAATGCCAAAACATCTTCCCGGTTCTGCACGGTAGGCAAAATAAAATGCAGCAATTCGTGTTTCCTTTCGTAAGATCCGGTTGACCGAAGCGGGATTTATACGAGGTCGGACCGCGTGAAAAAAAACGGTATAAAAAATCTACCGTAATTTGATGAAATTACGGTAGACTCATGGTGGAGACGAGGGGGCTCGAACCCATGACCTCACGGATGTGAACCGTGCGCTCTGACCAGCTGAGCTACGCCTCCGAACAGTGCTTATCTATTTTATTACAGATTTCGGAAAAAAGCAAGCCCCTTTTGGAAAAAAAATATTTTTTGGAATAATTTTTTCGACTTCTTAAAGTGTAAAAACGTCTTATGATATTCCTGTTCTATTCTTCGGTGTGTCGGAATCCCGGAAATGACGGCACGACCGTGCCGCGGCGATGCAAAGTGTGGTGAGACAACGTCGTTGCGGGCAGGGGAGAAAGAGAACCCGGTGGGACATACGGAAAAAGCGGCAAGGCGTGTGAACGGAAAAACCGTGCGGAGCGTACTGCTCCGCACGGAAAACGGGTGTTTACCGAACTGTAATTTTCATGAAGTTCTTTTTGCCGCGACGAAGCAGTTTGCCTTCCCCGGACAGAGCTTCTTTGGTAAATGTCGCACGGATGTCGGTCATCTTCACATCGTCAAACACGACGCCGCCCTGTTCGATGGCACGGCGTCCCTCCGCACGGGAAGAAACCAGTCCGGCTTTGACCAGAAGTGAAATCAGGTCAATGCTGCCATCGGTGAAGTCCGCATCGGTCAGGACGGTTTCCGGGGCATTGGCTCCGGCTCCGCCGGAGAACAGAGAGCGGGCAGTATCCCGGGCTTTGACTGCTTCCTCTTCGCCGTGAACCATTTTGGTCAGTTCATAAGCGAGGATCTCTTTCTTTTCGTTGATGCGGCGATCTTCCCAGGATTCCATTTCCAGAATCTCTTCGATGGGCAGAAAGGTGAGCATCTTGATGCACTTCATCACATCGGCGTCGTCCACATTGCGCCAGTACTGATAAAACTCAAACGGCGAGGTTTTGTTGGGATCCAGCCAGACGGCATTGCCGGCGGTTTTTCCCATCTTTTTGCCCTGTGAGTCGGTCAGGAGCGTAATGGTCATGGCATGGGCATCCTTGCCCAGTTTGCGGCGGATCAGTTCCGTGCCTCCCAGCATGTTTGACCACTGATCGTCGCCTCCGAACTGCATGTTGCAGCCGTAATGCTGGAACAGGTAGTAGAAGTCGTAGCTCTGCATAATCATGTAGTTGAATTCCAGGAAGGAAAGCCCCTTTTCCATACGCTGCTTGTAGCATTCCGCGCGCAGCATGTTGTTGACGGAGAAGCAGGCACCCACATCACGCAGAAGCTCGATGTAGTTGAGATTCAGCAGCCAGTCGGCGTTGTTGACCATGATGGCTTTGTCTTCTCCGAATTCGATGAATTTTTCCATCTGGCGCTTGAAACATTCCGCGTTGTGGTCGATGTCTTCTTTGGTAAGCATTTTTCGCATATCCGTCCGACCGGAGGGATCTCCGATCATCGTGGTGCCACCGCCAATCAGGGCGACCGGACGGTTGCCAGCCATCTGCAGACGCTTCATCATGGTCAGAGCCATGAAATGCCCTGCCGTCAGACTGTCTGCCGTACAGTCGAAGCCGATGTAGAATATGGCTTCTCCGTTGTTGATGACATCACGGATCTTTTCTTCATCCGTGGTCTGCGCAATCAGTCCACGGGCCTGAAGCTCTTCGTAAATTTTCATGGTTGGTATTTTCACTCCCACAGAAATTGATTTTTTCTTTTTATTATACAATACCCCCGGATGTTTGTCAACCGCAGAAACCGGAAAAAAGGCGAGCCAATCGACGGCTCGCCCGAAAAAAGATGCGTTTTTCAGATGGTTTTGTCTTCCCATTCACGGATACAAACCCTGGGGGCGCCTTCCAGAAGCGTCGGGTCTGCCAGATAATTCTTCATGGTGATGAACGCTTTGGCGAAATAACTGCCCGAAGCAATCCGTTCGTCCATAACAACGCCGAGCGGCAGGCAGCGGTCAAAAACGATTTCGCCTTTGCTGCGGCGGGGAACCTCACGCAGATTGCCCATGGAGACGATCATGCTGGTGGTACCGAAATTGTACACATGGTGATAGATATGGTTGGTTTTGATGGAAGCGAGGTTGGTGATGGTCATGGAAACATGAAACGGGCTTGCCTCGATGAGTTTCCGCGGCAGCCAGCCGTAACGGTCCATGAGTTTGAACAGTTTGACGCCGATGTTGAGCAGTCCGGGAATTCCCAGCAGCGTTTTGATGATGTCGTCGGTTTTGTTGGTGTCGCCGACCTCCCGGTTCTGTTCGATGTAGGTGTTGATTTTTTCGTTGACCGTGAAGATGTCGTCCTCCGGGTCAAAATACATTTTGTTCATCGTCCCGTCTGTTTCGCCGGGTTTCAAGACAACCATGCCGATGGCAAGTTCGTTTCGCGCATAGATTTTCTTGTTGACGATGAAGCGATTCAGGGCCGGAAACTCCGCTACGGTGCGCACATACGCGGCAATTACGAGCGCCAGGTGACTGATGGATTTTCCTTCTTTGCGCTTTGCGCCGAGATAGTTCTGCATGGGCACGACCGGGATGTTGAGTTCGATCATGTTCATGGCGTCGCTTCTCTCGCTCATAATGTGTGCGGCGACAGTGTACATCGGATTGGTATGTTTCAGCCGTCTTCCGTCTTTACGCATGAAAAATGCTCCTTTCTGTAAAGATATTTTATTATATATGATTTTTGACGAAAAGTCAACGATTTTTTTTCGTACACTTTTGGAAAAGGACTTGATTCTGTGCCCAAAAGGTGATACAATACCCATGAATAAACGCAGATAAAGGGGATTTACGATAGATGAGAAAAACAAAGATCATATGCACGCTCGGTCCGGCGAGCAGCACGCAGGAGCAGATTGAGGAACTGATGCGCTGCGGGATGAACATTGCCCGGTTCAACTTTTCGCACGGGACGCACGAATCTCACAAAAAACTGATGGACAACGTGAAAGCCGTGCGGGAAAAATACGAACTGCCGGTTGCGATTATGCTGGATACCCGCGGTCCCGAAATCCGCATCCGGGATGTGGAGAACGGAGCCGTGATGCTGCGGGAGGGCGATCCGTTCACGCTGACCACGCGGGAAGTGATGGGAACGGCACGCGAAGTGACCGTTTCTTACAAGGAGCTGCCGCATCAGCTGAAGCCCGGAAGTGTTTTGCTGATTGATGACGGCAAAATCAAACTGAGTGTGCGGGAAGTGCGGGAAACGGATATTGTGTGTATCGTGACGGACGGCGGGGAACTGCATTCTAAAAAAAGCGTCAACGTACCCAACGTGCGGCTGGAAATGCCGTATCTGAGCGAAAAGGATGAGCAGGATCTTCTGTTCGGCATTGAGCAGGATGTGGATTTTGTTGCCGCTTCGTTTGTGCGGCGCAAGGACGATGTGATCCGGCTTCGTAAATTCCTGGATTATCACGGCGGACATTCCATCAAAATCATTTCCAAGATCGAAAACATCGAGGGTGTGGAGAATTTTGATGAGATTCTTCTTTATTCCGATGGAATCATGGTAGCCCGTGGCGACATGGGGGTGGAAGTTCCGTTTGAACAGCTGCCCGGCATTCAGAAAAAATTCATCCGCAAATGTTATCAGTCCGGCAAGATGGTGATTACGGCAACGCAGATGCTGGAATCCATGACGCATAACCTGATGCCCACCCGTGCGGAAATTACCGATGTGGCGAACGCCGTGTTTGACGGAACGTCCGCGGTTATGCTTTCCGGCGAAACAACAGTGGGCGATCATCCGGCCGAAGTGGTGCGGGTGATGGACCGGATTGTCCGGCGCGCCGAGAGCGACGCCTTTGAGATCGGCTCGTTTGACCGGATCCGGTATGACCGGTCTGACAGCATCGTCAATGCGGTGTGCGATGCCGCCTGTACGACGGCGCGGGATATGGGTGCCAGGGCAATCATCGCCGTAACAATGTCTGGCGATACGGCACGGGGACTGTCCAAGTTCCGTCCCGTGGAGGCCATTGTTGCTGCGACGCCGAGCAAGAAGTCGTTTTATCAGCTTTCCCTGTCGTGGGGCGTGGAGCCGGTTCTTGCACTGACGCAGGAGACGACCGAGAGTTTGTTCCGTCATGCTGTGGACTGCGCAAAGCAGCTGGATATGGTGGCTGCGGGTGATAAAGTGGTGATTGTGGCGGGGCTTCCGCTTCAGACCCGCACTCCGGTCAATACCATCAAGGTGGAAACGGTCTGATTTGGAAAAAAAAATTGTTTTCCGGGCAGGAGAAAAAGATCCTGTCCGGAAACTTTTTTGTTGACAAATCCGGCTGAATGGCATATAATAAAAGAAGATTCCGTCCAAGGCGGATGAACTTGAAAAAACGGAGAGGTGAGACAGAATGGAACCGGGAAGTAGTTGCTGCCCCGACCCTGTCGGGCGAAGTTTGACGGGCAAACCCGAACCGGAATGTCTTACGTTTGCCCGGAACGGAATCTGACGGGATCTGACGTGACAACCTTCTTCCTACCTAAAGGGTAACGCTTATTTTAGGAGGAGAAAGACACATGAAAGAAACCATCACCGAACTTCTTGCCGAAAAGAAGTTCCCCGAATTGCGCAGGACGCTCAACGAAATGTATCCTGCCGATCTGGCAATTCTGCTGGATGATTTTCCCATTGAGGAAATGATCCTGCTGTTCCGCCTGCTGTCCAAGGATAACGCCGCCGAGGTTTTTGCGGAGATGGAGCCCGACAAGCAGGAAGCACTGGTAACCGCATTCAGCGACAACGAACTGAAGGCCGTTATCAACGAACTGTTTGTGGACGATGCCGCCGACCTGGTTGACGAGATGCCGACCAATGTGGTGAAGCGTATTCTGAAACAGGCAAGCCTGGATATGCGCAAATCCATCAACGAACTTCTCAAATATCCGGACGACAGTGCCGGCAGCATTATGACAACGGAGTTTGTTGCGTTGCTGGGCGACATGACCGTGGAGGAGGCGTTTGACCGCATCCGCAAAACGGGCGTGGATAAAGAAACCATTTATACCTGCTACGTAACGGACCGTGATAAGCATCTTTGCGGTGTGGTTACGGTGCGGGAACTGTTGCTTGCGGCTCCGGAAAGCCGGATCCGTGACATTATGACCGAGCACGTCGTGGCAGTCAGAACGCTGGAAGACAAGGAAAGTGTTGCCGAGAAGATCAGCCGTTACAACTTTCTTGCCCTTCCGGTTGTCGACAACGAGGATCGTCTTGTCGGTATCGTTACGTTTGACGATGCCATCGACGTTATGGAAGACGAGGCGACGGAAGACATCGAAAAGATGGCTGCCATTACGCCGACCGATAAGCCGTATCTGAAAACGGGCGTATGGGAGACCTTCGGAAAGCGCATCCCGTGGCTGCTGCTGCTGATGGTATCGGCAACGTTTACCAGCGGCATCATCAACACCTTTGAAAGCGCCCTGTCTCACATGGTGGTTCTGACCGCTTTTATTCCCATGCTGATGGACACCGGCGGAAACGCCGGCGGGCAGTCGTCCGTTACGATGATCCGTGCCCTGTCTCTGGGCGACGTGGAATTCCGGGATATCTTCCGCGTTATTTGGAAAGAGATCCGGGTTGCCGTTCTTTGCGGCGTGGTTCTGTCCGGCGTCAACTTCGGCAAGATTCTGCTGTTCGGAGAATCCGGGGGCAGTGTTGCGGTTGCCGCCGTGGTCAGCATAACGCTTCTCATTACGGTGATTTTTGCCAAGATGGTGGGCTGTATCCTGCCGCTGCTGGCAAAAAAAGTAGGATTCGACCCTGCCGTGATGGCAAGTCCGTTTATTACGACGGTGGTGGATGCCATTTCGCTTCTGGTCTATTTCAATGTGGCGGAAGCGTTTCTGCATTTATAACGTTGATGCAAAAGCCCTTCGGACAGAAGGGCTTTTTTGAGAAAAGAGGAAGGAGATCCTTTTTATGACTTATGAGGAAATTCGTGAAAACAGTGCGGTTCAGTCCTATATCCGTCAGGCGGACGAATCTCTTGCGGCTCTCGGTTATACCGAACACAGCTTTGCCCATGTAACGGCTGTGGCGGAGAAAGCCGGATATATTCTGCGCACGTTGGGATATCCGGCACGTACGGTGGAATTGGCACAGATTGCGGGATATCTGCACGATATCGGCAATCTGGTGAACCGTGTGGATCACAGCCAGAGCGGTGCCGTGATGGCGTTCCGGCTGCTGGATCATTTCGGGTTCCCGCCGGAGGAGATCGGGACGATTGTTTCCGCCATCGGCAACCACGATGAGGGCAATGGTGTTCCGGTCAGTCCGGTTGCGGCGGCACTGATTCTTGCCGACAAAAGCGATGTCCGCCGGAACCGCGTGCGGAATACCGATGCCTCCACGTTTGATATTCACGACCGGGTGAACTACTCGGTAACCAAAGCGGAACTGAAAATCAACGAGGCGCATACACTGATCAAACTCAAGCTCTCGGTTGACACCCATTACGGTTCGGTGATGGATTATTTTGAGATTTTCATGCAGCGGATGATTCTTTGTCGCAAGGCGGCGGAGAAACTGGGGATGCAGTTCAAGCTGATGATCAACGAGCAGCAGCTGATCTGAAAAAGACGAACGGCAGAGAAGGAAATCTTCTTGACAAGTTTTGTCTTTTGTGCTATACTATATAGTACGCAGGCGTAGTTCAGTGGCAGAACTCCAGCTTCCCAAGCTGGCCATGCGGGTTCGATTCCCGTCGCCTGCTCCAGAAAAGAGAGTTGCGTCCCAACTCTCTTTTTTTACAAGATGCGGGTAAGGAGGAATTCTTGATGAATATCTGGCATGACATCCGTGCGGAACGGATCCGTGCGAACGATTTTATCTCTGTGATTGAAATCACAAAGGGAAGCAAGAAAAAGTACGAACTGGACAAAGAAACCGGGATGATTATCCTGGACAGAATTCTGTATACGTCTACGCACTATCCCGCCAATTACGGCTTCATTCCCCGGACCTTTGCCGATGACGGCGACCCGCTGGATGTGCTGGTTCTGACCAGTGAACCGCTGGATCCGCTGGTGCTGATCCGCTGTTATCCCATCGGGCTGATCAACATGATTGACAACGGACGGAACGATGAAAAAATCATTGCCATTCCGTATAATGATCCTACTTACTGTTCTTATCGGGATATCCGCGAGCTTCCGGCGCATGTCTTTGAGGAGATGCGGCATTTCTTCTCGGTCTATAAACAGTTGGAGGGGAAGCAGACCGCTGTGGAGGAAGTTCAGAATGCGGAAGCGGCGCTTGCCGTTGTGCAGAAGAGCATTGAAGATTATCAGAAAAAATTCGGGGGTTCCGAAGACGGAGGGACAACATGAAATTCAAAGACGGTGTGATTCTGACCCGGAACGGGGAGGAAAACATTCTGGTGACGTCGGGCGAGGCGGGGGATGCCTTTTCCGGTATGATTAAAATGAACGGAACGGCGGGCTTTCTTGCCGGTCTGCTTCAGCAGGAAACCGATGAGGACCGTCTGACAGCGGCTCTCTGTGAGCATTACGATGTTTCCGAAGCCGAGGCGCGGGAAAACGTGAAGCGGATGGTCGCACAGTTGGAATCGGTTGGACTTCTGGAACAATGAGCAGGACGGAAGCGTTTCGGGAGAACCTGGAAAAACAGGGATTTCTGGTGCAGCCGTTCCACGGCGTAAGTATGATGCCTCTTCTGCGGCAGGGACGGGACGCCGTGCGGCTGGTGAAGCCGCAGCGACCGCTGAAAAAAATGGATATCGTTTTGTTTGAGCGGCCGGACGGACAGTTGGTGCTTCACCGCATTATCCGCATCCGCAACGGCGAATATTACATCCGGGGCGATAACTGCATCGGGTGTGAACTGGTGCAGGCAGAACAGATTCTTTGCATCGCCGAGGGCATCTATCGGGACGGTGTGTATCTTCCCGTCAGCAGACCTTTGGTGCGTTGGTACGGAATCCGTCAGCATCTGACGTTGCCATGGCGCCGGATGAGATTCCGGCTGGAAGTGCGCAGACTGCAAAAGAAGAAAAAAGAAAAACAGCGGGTCATTGATGTGTTTCCCAAAGAGTTTGACCTGTTTTCCCGGCTTCTCCGTGCGGCGGTTCTGGATACGGATTCCCCGGTTTTTCCGGAGGATACGGATTGGAAAAAACTGGTTTATGTTGCCCGCACGCAGAAACTTGCCGCGATGGTGTTTCCGAAGCTGCCGCGTGAGCGGATGCCGGAGGAGCTGTATGCAAAATGGAAGCGGCAGCGGGATTTTTCGGTGCGGAAAACCCTGCTGTTTGATGCCGAACGTCAGGCAATCCTTGCCGAACTGGAAAAGCGCGGCATTGCGTATATGCCGTTGAAGGGCGTGTGGACAAACAAACTGTATCCGTTGGGCGCCCGGGAATTTTCGGATAACGACATCCTGATTCATCCGGAGTGCTCCGATGAAGTGCGCAGCTTTTTGGAGCAGCGCGGCTATACGCTCAAGCAATCGGACCTGCACGATGAATATCACAAGGATCCATTTTTCAATTTTGAGATTCACAAGGGCCTGTTTTATGAAAACCAGGTGGGGTACGCCGAGTTCCGGGACATCTGGAACCGGGTGATCCGCATTGAGGGCACCGGGTACGGGTGGAAGATGACAAACGAGGATATGCTGGTTTACGAGGTGGCACACTTCTGCAAGCATTACCGCAACGGAGGAACCGGGCTGCGCGGACTGGCGGATCTGTATCAGATGCAGACGCATTTTGAGAATCTGGACAACGCTTATGTGGATGCACTGCTGAAGCGGGCGGGATTGACGGACTTTTATGCGTTTCTTTGCCGGCTTTGCGATGATGTGTTCGGCAGCGGAAACGGGGAGATTTCCGACCGTAAGGTTGCCCATTATATGTACAGCAGCGGACTGTACGGCATTGAAGAGCATACGATTGCCAACGAGGTCGCCTCAGAGGGAAAACTGCGCTATGCGCTTCGCCGCATCTTTCTGCCGTATGCAAAAATGAAAGAACGGTTTCCTGTTTTGCGGAAGGTTCCGGTTCTTCTGCCGGTATTCTGGGTGGTTCGGGTGATTCTGTTTGTCACGGACGGCAAGCGGAAAAACGAGATCCGCCAGGGGATGAAGGATGAACCATAAGACGAAAAGAGCGATTTTTGTCGCTCTTTTTCTTTTGGAAGGTCTTGTAAAAAACGGAAAACTGTGATATGATAACAGAAAGAAAAACGTTCGGCATTTGCCGGACAAGGAGGAGGTTTTTTGATGTTTTCTGCATATCTGAACGGCAAACGGGAAGCTTGCCGTGCCTTGGTGGCAGAGCTTGGCAAGACGTTTTCTTACGTCAGTATTCTCGGCACCGATGTGCATACGACGTTTTACGGTACCGATCGCCGTACGGCTTCTGTCCGCGATGGGGACTGTGAATGCGGATTCGTGGTGAAATTGTGCAACGGCCGCTCGTTTTTTGAATATTCGCTGGACGAACTGGGAGAGGATCCTGTGGCGCTGGCAAAGAAAATCTGTGATGCCGTGCGGGTGGATCCGACTCTGGAAGCGCGAATGATCCGGGATGTGGTGGTCAAAGATGCGCCGCTGAAAAAGGATTTTGTGCGGGAATCTGATTTTGAGGAGTATTCCGATGATAAAATTCTGGATTTCTGTACCGGACTGAAAGATGAGCTGCTCAAGAAGGACGAGCGGTTCCTCAACGCCATGGTGATGATCTCACCGTATACGGTGTCCAAACTGTTTGTATCCCGGAACCGTGAGCTTTCGCAGCATTACGGCTGGGCGAACGGATATCTTGTGCTGGTGTGCAAGGACGGACGGATGGTGCAGGCGCGGGAGGGTGTGAACTCTCATCGGCTTGCCGATCTGTTTACGGGCCTGCCGCTTCTGGTGGACAAGCTTGCCCAAAAAGCCATTTGCCTGACGCATGCCACACCCATTGAACCCGGCATTTACGATGTGATTACCGACAGCTCCATCACGGGTCTGATTGCCCATGAGGCGTTCGGTCACGGCGTGGAGATGGATCAGTTTGTGAAGGATCGTGCGCTGGCAAAGCATTGTGTGGGGCAGTATGTAGCATCGCCCATTACCAACATGCACGACGGTGCGGCGGCAACTCTGAGTGCGGCTTCGTATTTCTTTGATGATGACGGCGTGTTGGCACAGGATACCCAGATCATCCGCAACGGTGTGCTGGTTGCGGGCTTGTCGGATCTGGCATCGGCGGCACAGCTCGGCACGGAACCGACCGGAAACGGACGGCGGGAATCGTACCGGCGCAAGGCCTATTCCCGTATGACCAACACGTTTTTTGAACCGGGGACGGATAAACTGGAGGATATGATCCGCTCGGTCAAACACGGATATATGCTGTTTGAGACAAACAACGGCATGGAGGATCCGAAAAACTGGCAGATCCAATGCACGGCGGAGTACGGCATTGAGATTGTGGACGGGAAGCTGACCGACCATTATGTATCGCCGGTTGTGATGAGCGGCTTTGTGCCGGATCTTCTGAAATCCATTTCGATGATTTCCGATGGGTTTGAGGTCATCGGCGCAGGATATTGCGGAAAGGGCTACAAGGAATGGGTGCGTGTTTCTGACGGCGGTCCGAATTTGAAAGTGAGGGTGAAACTGGGATGAAAGACATCGTTGCTCTTTTGAAAGAAAACCGGGAGCTGAGCGGCTTCCGCGTGGCAGAGACCCAGACCGAGTCGTATGAATTGTTCTTTGTGCACCGTAAACTGGAGACGGTGCGCGCAAGAAATACAAAATCCGTGAGCGTGACCGTGTATGCGGATCACGACGGAAAAACCGGAGATTCCACCTTCTCCGTGCCGGAATCCATGACAGAAGACGGCGTGCGTGAGAAGATTTCACAGGCAGTCCGCCGTGCGGGGCTGGTGTTCAACGAGCCGTATTCGTTGCCGGAGGGCGGTAAGGAACAAAAAGAACTGCCGTCGAATTTGCGGGATGCGGATATGCGGGAGCTTGCCGCGAAGATTTCGGATGCGGTGTTTGCTGCCGATTGCGTGGAGGGCGGCTCGATCAACGCCACGGAAATCTTCCTGTATCGGGATGTCGTGCGGGTCATCAACAGCCGCGGTGTGGACAAAACGCAGGTGA
Source organism: uncultured Eubacteriales bacterium (assembly GCA_934438175.1). Classification (GTDB taxonomy): domain Bacteria; phylum Bacillota; class Clostridia; order Oscillospirales; family UBA644; genus CAKSBH01. Next base: position 231,705 of record CAKSBH010000001.1, read on the forward strand.
AATACCGTGCCATGATCGAAGCGATTCCTACCTTTACCGAGGGCGGGGAATCGGTGGAACTGTATGAAGCTTATACGTTCACGCAATGGGATGCCGAAAAGATCACGGCGGAAATTGCGGATAAGATGAAGGAGGTCTCTCTCCGCCGCAAGGCAGTGAAGCCGGAAACCCCGCTGAAAATGGACGTGGTGCTTCGGGCGAAAGAAATTTCCGAACTGCTTTCCGGATTCACGGGCGATCTGACATACGCAAGCGTGTATTCTCAGTCGAACCTGCATCATAAAGGGGACGTCCTTCAGAACGGAGACGGCGACCGCATGACGCTGACCATGGTGGGACAGATTCTCGGAAGCGACAATTCCTCGTTCTTTGACGCCGATGGTGTGGAACTGAAGGATACAACACTGATCCGGGACGGAAAGGTGACCGGGTATTACGGCTCTCATCGCTTTGCCTCGTATCTCGGAGAACCGGAGACCGGTGACCTTCGCTGCAGAAAGCTGGAGCCGGGAACTTTGACGGCGGACGAGCTTGCCAAGGGTGCATATCTGGAATGTGTGTCTCTGTCCGGGCTGCAGTTTGATCTTTACAGCGATTATATCGGCGGTGAGATCCGTCTGGCATACCTGCATAAAAACGGCAAAGTTGAACCGGTTACCGGTGTGACGATGAGTGCCAAATTGTCGGAAGTTCTTGCCACTCTGCGTCTGTCGGATACCGTGACGGTGGACGGCAGCTATGAAGGTCCCGACAAGTTGCTGATGCGTGACATCTCGCTTCTGTAAACAAAAAAATACGAGCGGATTCCGTGAGGAGTCCGCTCCTTTTTTGTTGAAAAAATCCGATAGAAAAATGGTTTCGGGTGTTTTTTACTTGCCGGATACGGTTTTCCGGTAGAAAACTTCGGTTACCGCTGCATCAAGAGGACTGGGTGCGGAATCAAAGGCGGTATAGCCGTATTTTTCGTAGAAGCCGATGAGATCCGTCATCAGGAATACCTGGGCAAAACCGGCTTCGGACGCATATTGTTCGGCAGCGGTGAGAAGGTCTTTGCCGATGCGGTTTCCCCGGAAGGCAGGGGCTACGAACAGCTCGCTGATATAGGGGGAGTAGGGAAGTTGCGGGTAGCCGTCCTGATCGGTCAGTGCACAGAAGCCGGCGGGCTTCCCGTCCTGCAGGGCAAAGAAGACGCGCTCCCAGTCAAGCCATTCTCCGTTCCGCATTTTTTCACCAAGCTCTTCGCCGCCCACCCATCCGCAACCGGCGGCAAACGCGGCCAGTTCCCGCCATAGGGGAGAAGACTTCGTAAGAACATGAAACGTCATGAAGATCTCCTATACGGGAAAGTTCCGGATCCACGCAAGCAGATTTCCGAAAATAGCGGGAAAGAAAAAATACAGAACTCCGACAGCGGCGGCAAGAAGAACGAGAAGAAGAACCCGGACGGCCAGAGCGGCTTTGCCGAGTGTGATTCGGTTGCGGTTGCGGGAGCCGCCGAGCGCCCAGATAACGGCTGCCAGAAAGCCGAACCCCGGCAGGACAAGCAACAGAAGTGAGCCGAACAGACCGGCAAAGCGCAGCGGCTCTTCACTTTTGGGAATGACAAACCGGATGCGGGAGTGTTTCGGCTGAAATTCTTCGTTTTCTTCTTCAAAAAACAAAAACGGAATCCGGGAATCCGGAAGGGAGCCCGTGTCGGCTTCTTCCGTTCCGGTCAAAGGATGTGACGGGGAGGAAACTTCCTGGGGGGTGCTTCCCGAGGTCGGTTCGGGCGCCGGCACTTCGGTTTTCGGGCCGGTCGGGTTCCCGCAATACGAGCAATAGCTTGCGTCATCCGGCAGCCATGCGCCGCATTTCAGACAAAACATGAAATTCCCTCCTGTAATTTGCGTATGTTTTTTACATTATAATCAATTTTCGCACAGATTGCAAGAGGGCGGATGCTATTTTTTTGCAAATTCCGCCCGGAAAAGCAGAATGCCCGCGACAAGCAACGCCAGTCCGACCGCCTGATTCCAGCAGAACGTCTTTTTTTCCGTTCCGAACAGACCGAGAAGATCAATCAGTGCGGCAGCGGCGAGCTGGGACACCAGAATGACGGAAACCGCAACGGTCGGGGACAGCGAGCCGACGGCGAGCATAACGGTGACGGTGATGATTACGCCGAGGACTCCGCCCAGCAGATACAGACGGTTCACCTGTGTGACGGCGGCAAAATTGCCTTTTCCGAAAAACAGCGCCGCCAGCAGAGAAACGGCGAATGCCGTTCCTTGCACCAGAACATTGCTTTCCAACAGCCCTGTCTTTTCCGAAAGCCGGGTGTTGAACACGCTCTGAACGCTCATGACCACGCCCGCGAGAACGGCAAAAAGAATACCGAGCATACGTTTCACTTCCTTTCGGATTGAGTTTTGCCGAAAGCCGTCTTTTTTATGCCGTCCGTGCATAGATTGATGGGGGAAGGAAGGGATTTCGGATGAGAAAAACAAAACCGGTGCCGACGCGCCGTGTGTTTTTTACCTGCATCGGTGCCTTTTTGTGTGCCGGAGGAATTTCCGCCCTGATGGGGTTGCCGTTCCGGGAGTCCGTCGGTGTTTTGCCCCGCCCGGATGCGGTGCCGGCGGCATGGGTGTTTGCGGCGGTCTGGGCGGTTTTGTATGTGATGATGGGAACCAGCATTTCCCTTACCTTTGCAACGCCGTCTCCGAATCGAAGATCTGCTCTTGTTTTCGGCGTATTTCAAACATTTATGAGCATTTTGTGGTGCCCGATCTTTTTTCTTTTTCATGCGTACGGGGTGGCGTTCGTGTGGTTGATCGTGTTGTGGGTCGCGGTGTTTGTCTGGACGGTTCTTTCCTTTACCGTAAGGGAGACGGCGGGTGTTCTTCTGATTCCGTGCGTGCTGTGGCTGACGTATCTCGGCTGGCTGAATGTTCAGGTTTTGCGGATGGGCTCTTGATTTTTGCGGCACGATGATGTATAATAAACGGACTTATGAAATCTTGACACAACCGCATTGTTTCGGTTGTGCTGTGGGGGAGAAAAGAAATGCTTCGACGGTTTTTTCGCTATTTCCGGCCGCACCGCAAACTGGTGATTTTGGATCTTGCGGCGGCGCTTCTGGCAAGTTTTTGCGAATTTTTATACCCGATTTTCACCCGGACAATGCTGTATACGCTGGTTCCGCAGCGGGCACTGCAGGGGCTGCTGACGTATACAGCCGTGTTGCTTGCCGTATATCTTGTGCGCCTCGGTCTGCAATATTTTATGGTATATTACGGGCATCTGGTGGGTGTGCGGATTCAGGCGGATATGCGGCGGGAGCTGTTTTCGCATCTGCAGCGGCTTCCGTTTTCGTTTTACGACAACAACGAAACGGGCAACATCATGTCCCGCATGATCAACGATCTGTTTGACATTTCCGAGCTGGCGCATCACGGTCCGGAGAATCTGTTTACTTCTGCCGTGACCTTTGTGGGCGCATTTGCATATCTGTCTTCTGTGAATCTCAAGTTGACGCTGATTATTTTTGCCGCCGTACCGATTCTTGTGTTCTTCTCTATGAAAATGCGCCGGCGTATGGAAGCGGCGTTTATGGAAACAAAAAAAGAGGTGGGGGAGATCAACGCGACGCTGGAAAACAGTGTTTCCGGCATCCGGGTTGCCAAGGCATTTACAAATGAGGCGTATGAAAAACAGAAATTCGAGCGGAACAACGCCGGGTTTGTGAAAGCCCGCGGCAGGGCTTACAAGACGATGGCGCAGTTTCAGGCGGGATCGGATTTTATTGTAGGGGCGCTGAATGTCCTGGTGCTGACTGCCGGCGGGATTCTGACGATGAACGGTGAAATTCTGTATCCGGATCTGATTGCGTTTATGCTGTTTGTCAACCTGTTCATTTCTCCCATTCGTGTTCTGGTGAATTTTATGGAGCAATATCAGGACGGCATGGCGGGATTCCGGAGGTATACGGAACTGATGGACGTGGCGGAAGAAGAGGAAGATGCGGCACCGGTTACGCTGAGTTCGGTGCGGGGCGAGATTGATTTTGAGGACGTTTCGTTCGGATACGGCGGGGGCGGCGACGTTCTGCGCGGGGTAGATCTGCATATCCCGGCGGGGACGACGTTGGCGCTGGTCGGTCCGTCCGGCGGCGGAAAAACGACGATCTGCCATCTGATTCCCCGTTTTTATCGGGCGGAAGCCGGAAAAATTCTGCTGGACGGCGTGGACATCAACCATCTTTCGCTGGATGCCCTGCGGCAGGCCGTGGGCATTGTGCAGCAGGATGTGTTTCTGTTCAACGGCACCATCCGGGAAAACATTGCTTACGGACGGCTGGGTGCTACGGAAGAGGAGATTATCGAGGCGGCGAAGGCGGCAAATCTGTACGATTTCATCGGCACGCTTCCCGACGGTCTGGATACGCATGTGGGAGAACGGGGGGTAAAGCTGTCCGGCGGGCAGAAACAGAGAATTTCCATTGCGCGGGTGTTTCTGAAAAATCCGCCGGTGCTGATTCTGGACGAGGCGACCAGCGCCCTGGATAATACGACCGAGGCATTGATTCAGGGTGCTCTGGACCGTCTTGCCAGGGGCAGGACGACTGTGGTGGTGGCTCATCGTCTTTCTACGGTGCGTTCGGCGGATGAGATTGCCGTGGTTTCGGAAGGTCTGATTCTGGAAAAAGGCACGCATGACGAACTGATGAAAAAGGAGAATGGGGCGTATCGAACCCTGTATAATGCGCAGCTGCGCGGAAACGGATGAACAAAAGAGCCGGAAGAGAATGAAGTCTTCCGGCTCTTTCTTTGCAAAAATTACAGAAGGATCTGATTGCGGTAATTGGTGGGGGAAACCTTCATGTTTCGCATGAAGTCCCGATTGAAGGTGCGGATGGAGTCGAACCCGACGGCCTCGGAAATGATGGTAATGGGGAGATCGGTGTTGGTGAGAAGGTAGCACGCCTTTCCGACGCGGTAATCCGCGAGATAGGTGTGGAAGCCGACCCCGGTCTGTTTTTTGAAATAGCGGGAAAGGTAGGTGTAACTGCATCCGAACTGTCTGGCCGCATCGTGCAGCGAGCATTCGTCGGCGTAGTGAGCATCGATGTAAAGAAGAATGTCTTCAATGCGTTGTTTTCCGCCCTGAATGGGAACATCCCGGAGCGAAAGCGTTTGCTGCAGCTGATCGAAAGCCGCATAGAAAAACGCCTTGACGGAAAGAAGACGGTCGGAATGACAAAGTTTGTCTATTTCCGGATCCAGTTCGGCAATGGGGTGTTCCGGAATCTTTCCGTTCATGGCCGTATGAAATTCCGGAATGAATTCCGGGGAGCAGAGATAGATCTGTACCTGTGAGCGGGAGTCAACCGTGAACTGGTGGTATTGAAACGGAAAGATGACAACAACCTGTCCTTCTTGTGCAATTCCGTCTTTTTCGTCTACCCGTACCGATACGGTTCCCCGCAGAACCCGCAGAATCTCATAGGTGCGGTGAATGTGATAAGGATAGCGCATATCCGACGCGGTAATGATGCGGTAGAGAAGACTGTCCAACCCCCGAGCTTCGCCGTTTGCCATGACTTTTTTCTCCTTTATGACAATTTTTGACTGGAAAAAGTGCAGATCCGACTTGCTATGTACCGAAAGATTCTGTTATACTAAAAAATATAATTCAGAAAGCAGATTTTTAACGAAAGGTCGTATTTTGGAATGTACGCGTTGCTTGCCTGTATTCCTATTTTGCTGTGCGTTGTGATGATGGCGGTCTTCAACTGGCCTGCCAAGTACGCATTGCCGATTTCCTGGTTTCTTGCCTGTCTGTTCGGCTTTTTCTTCTGGGAGATGGATTTCCGTTCTCTTGCCGCTTATTCCATTTCCGGCATTCTGAACTCCATTGACGTGTTGGTCACGATCGTGGGTGCCATCATCGTTATGAACACGCTGAAACGATCCGGTGCCATGTCTTCCATCAACAACGGATTCCGTTCCGTAAGCGGGGATGCCCGTGTGCAGGCATGCATTGTGGGATGGCTGTTTGTTTCGTTTCTGGAGGGTGCCGCCGGCTTCGGCAGTCCTGCCGCTCTTGCCGGTCCGCTGCTGGTCAGTCTCGGCTTTCCGCCGGTTGCCGCTGCCGCGGTTGCGTTGATTTGCGACAGTACGGCGGTTTCGTTCGGTGCCATCGGCACGCCGGTTTCACAGTCCATTGCCTGCCTGGGTCCGGAAATCGCCACCGCCGAGTTCAATCAGGCGTTTTCTGCGTGGACCGCCCTTCTGCACGCTGCCGGCGGTACGCTGATTCCGTTGATTGCCGTTGCGGTGATGTGTCGGTTCTTTACCAAAGAAAAATCGTGGAAGCCCGTTTGGGAGATTCTGCCGTTTGCGCTGTTCTCCGGAATCTGCTTCACACTGCCGTATACGCTGGTCGCCATTTTTCTCGGACACGAGTTTCCGACCGTTTTCGGGTCGCTGATCGGTCTGGTTGTGACGGTCCTTGCCGCAAGGAAAGGGTTCCTTGTGCCGAAAAATACCTGGAACTTCCCGCCGGAAAGTGAGTGGGATCTGACATGGAAGGCGAATCACGTGCCGGCTCCGATGAAGCCGTCCAAGATGTCTCTGATCCGTGCCTGGATGCCGTATGCCATCATTGCCCTGACGCTTGTGATTACGCGGCTGCCCATTCCCGCCATCAAGAATACTCTGCAGGGGAAGGGCGCGGCTTCCGCCGTTTTTGCCATTCAGTTCCCCGCCATCTTCGGCGTGGAGAACACGGCGTATACGCTGAAATGGGCATGGCTGCCGGGAACCGTGTTTATTCTGGTTGCGCTGCTCACTGTTTTCCTTCACAAGATGGAATGGAAAGAGGTTCGCTTAGCGTGGAAGGATACGCTTGAGCAGGTTGCCGGAGCCGCCGTTGCCGTGATCTTCGGGCTGGCGCTGGTCAACATCATGCGATATTCCGGCTCCAACGATGTGAATGCCGAAGGAATCAAAAGCATGATCTTTTACATTGCCGAGGCACTTTCCAATGCCGGTCAGACCGTGTATCTGGTGATTTCTCCGATCATCGGAAATCTCGGAGCTTTCGTTTCCGGCTCAAACACCGTATCCAATACCCTGTTTACCAACCTGCAGTACCAGTCCGGTATGAATCTCGGTCTTGGCGGTGTGATTACGGTGGCGCTGCAGACCATCGGCGGCGCGATCGGCAATATGATCTGCGTCAACAATGTGGTAGCTGCCTGCGCAACCGTCGGCACAAACGGAAAAGAAGGAAAAATCATCCGTGTGAATATCATTCCTGCGGCAATTTATACCGCGCTGGTGGTCGTCGCGGTTCTGGTTCTTGTCAAGGGCTTCGGTTATATCCCCTGCTGAAAAAACAAGGATCGGATGGCAGAGCGTTCGCTCTGCCATCTTTTTTGTTTAACAGCAGTCCTTCCTTTCTGTCTTGACGGACAGATCTGCGATCGGGCTTTCCGTTACCGCACGCAGGGCGGCGACGGCGCATTCCAGTTCTGCATCGGTCGGCTCTTTTGTTGTGAATCTTTGTGCGACCGCCGAGGGAAGGAGCAGAATGCGGGCGGTTTGGTTGCGGTGTGTTTCCGTGTAGCGCATGGATTCATAGGTCAGCCCGACGGTCAGAAGCAGTGCGGCAACGAAGACGGTTTCCTGAAGCCATGCTTCCCAGGAATCCGGGGTAAGCAGCAGAACCGCAAGGGACACAAAAAGAACGGAAACGGCAATCGTTGTTCCGCACCGGGGATGGATGCGGGATTGTGTGCGGGCATTGGCAATGGTGAGTTCTTTGCCGCTTTCGTAGGTATGAATGGCCTGATGCTCGGCTCCGTGATACCGTAAAAGCCGCCGGATGGGGGGCAGAAGCGAAAAGAAAAGCAGAGAAAACAGAAGAAGGATCAGTTTCGTGACCGTCACCCACGTTTCGGTGTGCGGATGGTGTAACGACTGCTGAAGCAACGGGGGCAAAAACGTTTCGGTTGCCCAATAGCCCGCGAGATTGATGCCGAAGAATGCACCCAGCGTCAGAAACGTAAAACACAGTGTGTTCAGAGAGCGGCGGAATACGCCCCACAGAACAATCAACGAAGCAAACAGCGACCGGATGCCACGGAGAAGGGGAAAGCGGGACAGCTTTCCTCCTTTTTTTGCGCGGATCTGCCAGGTCTGTACACAAACGGTTCCGTCTTTTTTCCGCGTTGCCAGCGCAACCAGGCTGCCGCAACGCATCATCACACCGTTTGGTTGTGCCTGTCCGCCGACCGACGCCCTCAAATTTGTTTCCTCACGGCTTTGTATTCGTCGTAAAACGTGAAGTACGGGCAGGCATCCGTGTGAAACCGCAGATACCGTTCCGCGTCATCCTCGTCCAGGTTTACGTTGCAGACGTAGCAGTCCGCTTCGTCGTCCCACTCAAAATGCAGGCAATTTTCGCAGTGGGACGACGGGTTTTTCTTTTTGATCATATCAGTTGTCCTTATCCCAGTCCTGCCAAACGAGCGTGTCTTTTTCCCATTGTGTTTTTTCCAGGGAAGCGTTGACACGGATCTCGGCGTATTCCACGGTAAAGGCATCGCCGACGCAGGCGAGTTCCACGGTGTTGATGTTGTCGGCAAGCGTGAGATCCTCGATGGGGAACCAATAGCCCGTCCACTTGGTGTACGGGGTGACATCGCAGGTTCCTCTGCAGGTCAGCCGGACGGAATTGAAGTAGATGTCGAAGTCGGACGCGTCAACCTGTTGTTTGGTGTCGCTCTTTGCTCCGAGAATGAGATACGCTTTGCTTCCCTCCGGGATTCTGCCGCAGCGAAGGCGGATCTGACGGTAGGTGAAGTTGTTTTCGGCATGCCACGGAAGCTGAGAGAGCTTCGGTGTTTCCCATTCGTTTTCAATGTCATGCCAGGTGATGACGTGACGGCGGGGGGCATGGATTGCGGTTTCCGGCTCTCCGGCATTTTTCATCAGCAGCTGATAGTTTTCTTCCTGGTACAGCGGGAAGACCCAGTCGCGGCTGTAGTCCACCTCGGTGGGACGCATATGGTTGTAGAAATAGGTGAAATCCGCGCCGGCAGAGCGATAGGCAGCGGCGGCGCCCAGGTCGGTTTCGTGGGTGTTGAGATAATACCATCTGCCGTGCGGATGCACACGCAGAATCAGTTCCTGTACGGCGGCGACCTGAACCCCGTACGGCTCCAGAATCTGTTTCCACACTTCAATGGGAACGTCGTTGTCGGTGGTCTCCCAGCGGGCTCCTACGGCAAGTGTGTCCAAAAGATGTTCTTTTGCGTAGGTGAAGAGATCGAATCCCTGGTAATACATCTGATGGGGGAGAGGACCGAGCTTCATGCCAAGCAGAATGCGGTGTCCGCGCTTCTTCTCAAACCGGTCGCACAGGGCGCGGACCTCCCGTACAAAGTCGGTCATGATGCCCATGTTCTTGTATTCCCAGCCGGGCTTGAAACAGAACATTTCCCGCATGAAGTCCATTTCCACGCCGTCGGCATCGTAACGTTCCAGGGCTTCGTTCATGTAGGCAAGCATTTCGTCGCGGACTGCCTTCTCACCGTAGTCCAGTGTACGGGCGAAATAACCGTCTGGTGCATGATGGCGGATGCGGTACAGTTCGGGATGCTCCTTCCAGAAACTTATGAGCATGGAATCGTTGTGTTCTGCAATTCCGTGTACGTCATTCATGCGAAACGAGAGCCACGGGCGTACGCCGATCTCACGGAACCGGCGGATCCAGAACGAAAACGGGTCAAATCCGTCACGGATAAATGTGTTGTAATAGGGATTGCATTCGCCTTCGGCAGCGGGATTGTCGCAGTAACTTTCCCGGATCTTCGAAGGATAGACCGAGCGCAGAAAATTGACGTTGATCAGAAAATCGGTCAGTTGTGTGCCGCGGTACTGATCGACAAAACGCGCCTCGGTTTCTTCGGTGAGTGCGAAATCCGGACCCTTATGGGCAGCGGACTCTCCGAAGTGATGGTTGACGTCTTCGTTGAACATGATGCCGATGTGCGGCTTTTCGGTGGACGGACGGTTCATGCGGAGAAACTCCTTTGATAAAAAAAATTCAAAATGCAGTAGACAAACCCCGGTTTCCGATGTATAATAGGGAAGTCTGTCGTATTCAGTATAGCACAATGTTCCGGTGTTTACAAGAGATGCAGACGGAAAACGCAAAATTTTATACTACGAAAGGAAGGGCTTTCCCTATGAAAAAATCCTTCGGCAGCAAATGCCGGGATCTGTGGAACTATTTCTCGCTTTATGAGAAAATCTGGTTTTTTTCCATCCTGATTCTTGCCATCGTGTTTACGTTTCTTTTTCCGGAGACCGATGACCCGACTTATACCGTGACGTTTGATAAGGAAGCGTATCACATCGAACAGTCGGAGGGCGGGGGCGCGCGGATGGATTTCACCGGAACGGAAAGCGCTTTTGTCATTACCGGAATTACCGTGAACGGCGAAGAGATTGACCTGGGCTACGAGGAATATACCGTATCTCCCGAGCATGAGGAAACGCTGATCTTCCGCTTGCCGGATACCGTGAGCGCGGATGACGTGATTACCTTGGAGTGCCTGCCCGACGGGGACGGAACGGCTTTTTCCGTGGCTTTGTTTGACGGGCAGGGCCGACGGCTTTTTGCGGGAAGTGTGGACCTTCTGACCGAGGGAGGCACCGGATTTTCCGTGACGGAAAATCCGCCGCAATATATGGTGCCCGTTGCCGTTATCACCGGGTTGTATCTGCTGGACGTGATTACCAACGTCGCCTGTGAGCTGCTGATTTCCAAACAGAGCAAGTGGAACTTCATCGTTTCTCTCGTGGTTGAGGTGGTGGAGATTCTGATCTGCATTCTGTGTATGTATCGCTTTGCCACGCTTGCCACGACCTTCCTGTTCTGGATTCCGTGCGATATTATCAGCTTCATCGTATGGCAGCGGCATCCCGACCGGAAGAATAAGGAAGTGACGGTGGTAAAAAAGCTGAAGCCGTGGCAGGATATTGTTTTGGTGGCGGGAATTCTGGTGTGGACAGCGGTCGTGGGCTATGCCCTGACGTTTATCGATGTCCCGGGCGGAATTTTTGCCAATGCCAACAACGTGATGCTGAAAAACATCGTTTGCTATCTTGATGCGTGCGCTTCTGCCGTCGGAATTGCCAACGGGGTGTTTATTCTGCTCCGTTACCGGGAACAGTGGATTGCCTGGTACATCGTTGCCATTCTGGAAACGATCATCAACATCCTGGCGGGACAGTGGATTCTGCTGGTTCTGAAAGCGGGCTATCTCACCAACACCACGTACGGCTATATCAAGTGGTCAAACTATATCAAGAGTCATCCGCAGGAACTTTCTGCGGGCAAGAACGGAAACTGAAAAAAACCAGAGACACGGGCGACCATGCACAGGGTCGCCCGTGTCCGTTTTTTGATCCCGTCATATACTGGAAAAGAACGGAGCAGTGAAACGGAGGCGACGGAATGAGAACCGAACAAAAAATTGCCATTCTGGGGGGAGACACCCGCCAGCTGTTCGCCGCAGAAGTGCTGAGACAAAAGGGCTTTTCCGTGGCTCTGTACGGCTTTGCGGAAACGGAATCTTTCCGGCTGCCTGCGTCGGCAGAAACTCCCGAAGAGGCGTTGCGGGATGCGGATGCGGTACTTCTTCCGCTTCCGTACCGGAAGGGAGACGTGCTGAATATGCCGTTTTCTCCGGTGCCGATGCGGGTGGACGATCTGATCCGCATTCTGCCGGACGGAATCCCTGTTTTTGCGGGGAAAGCGGATGACCGTCTTCCCGCCGGGGTGATGGATTACAACGCTGAGGAAGCATTCCAGATCCGCAATGCCGTTCCTTCGGCGGAGGGTGCGATCCGGGTGGCAATGGAGCAGATGGACCGGACGCTGTGCGGGGCTGTGTGCCTGGTTGTGGGTGCCGGACGCATCGGGCGGCATCTCGCCGTTTTGCTGCGAGCGTTCGGGGCGGAGGTTTTTCTGTCTTCCCGGAAGGAGGAGGATTTGGCGAAGACCGAAGCCCTTGGCCTGCATGCAATCCGGACCGATGCGATTGCCGGGATTGTCGGGCAGGCGGATGTTGTGTTCAACACCGTTCCCGCACCGGTCGTGACCCGTGAGGTCGTTGGAAATATGAGAAAACAGACCCCGATCATCGATCTGGCATCCGGAGCCGGAGGTGCGGATGCGGAAGCGGCAGCGGAGGCGGGAATCCGAGTGGTTCATGCACTCGGTCTTCCCGGAAAATTTACGCCACGCTCTGCCGGAGAGGCGGTTGCCGATACGGTCTGCCGTCTTTTTGAGAATCTGTAAGAGAAAGGAAACCAAACAATATGGAACAAAATACCACGTCTTCGGTGCGCATCGGATTTGCCCTGTGCGGATCGTTTTGCACGCTGAAGCATTTTATTGAAGAAATCCGGATTCTGACATCGTTCGGTTACGATGTTACACCCATCATGTCGGAAACCGTGTACAATACCTCCACACGCTTCGGTGAAGCGGCGGATTTTATCCGGGAAGTGTCTGAGATTACGGGAAAGCCGATTCTTCACACCAAGGCGGATGTGGAACCGATCGGTCCGAAAAAGCTGCTGGATCTTCTGCTGATTGCTCCCTGCACCGGAAACACGCTTTCCAAACTGGCAAACGGGCTTTCGGATTCGTGCGTGTCACTTGCCGCCAAGGCACATCTCCGCAACGAGCGTCCGGTTCTTGTCGCCCTGTCTTCCAACGATGCCCTGAGCGGAAATGCGAAAAATCTGGGAGTTCTGCTCAACACCAAGCACATCTTCTTTGTCCCGTTCCGTCAGGATGACCCGGAAAAGAAGCCGACGTCTCTGATTGCCTGCCGGGAAAAGATTCCCGCCGCTCTGGAGTCGGCGCTGGCAGGACGGCAGCTTCAGCCGCTTCTTTGCCGGTAGCATGAAAAACATATCCGGTGCGGCGGAATGTCCCGTCGCACCGATGCTTGACAAATGCCGGGATCTGCGGTATACTGTTGAAAAATTGCAGGAGGAGTTCCGGAATGGACAGGCAGGTTACGGTGGGTGTCAGCGGCGGTGTGGACAGCACGGTCTCGCTGGTTCTTCTGCGTGAGCAGGGCTATACCGCACGGGGCGTTATGCTGCGGATGCTGACTTCTTTTGAGGGAATGTCAAACGCGGCGGATACGGAACGGGCGCGGGCCATGTGCGAAGCGCTGGGCGTGGCATTTGAAACCGTGGACGGCGGAAAAACGTTTCGCAAAAACGTGACCGACGTGTTCTGCGAAGCATACCGGCAGGGACGGACACCGAATCCCTGTGTAATCTGCAACCGGACCTCAAAATTTCCGCTTCTTCTCTCTGCTGCCGATGCTCATGGCGGGGGAAAGATTGCGACCGGACATTATGCGCGGGTTTCTTATGATTCCGGCAGCGGACGGTATCTGCTTTGCCGCGCGGCGGATCCCGCAAAGGATCAGACGTATATGCTGTGCGGGCTGACGCAGGAGATTCTTTCCCGTGCTCTCTTCCCGATCGGCGGACTGCACAAACGCGAAGTGCGCGAAATTGCGGCCGCGCACGGACTTTCCGTGGCTTCGCAGAAAGACAGTCAGGATATCTGCTTTGTACCGGACGGCGATTTTGTTTCGTTTCTGACCGCCCGCTACGGGCTGACCGGGACGCCGGGCGATTTTCTCGACGCGGAGGGAAACGTGATCGGGCATCACAACGGTGCACTGCGCTATACCCTGGGGCAGCGGCGCGGGTTCGGTATGGGATTCGGGAAACGTGTCTATGTGACCGATAAGGATATGCAGAAAAACACCGTGACGCTGGCAGGTGAAGATGCCCTGTTTGTTTCGGAAGCCCGTGCCGTGAAGATGAACTGGATTGCCTGCGAGCCGCCGACGCACGATTTCCGGGCTGCGGTCAAAACACGGTATTCCCAGAAGGAAACGTCCGCCCGGATTGTTCCGTTTTCCGCAAACGAAATTCTGGCGGAATTTGACGAGCCGGTGCGTGCCGTTACGCCGGGACAGGCCATGGTTCTGTACGACGGCGACACGGTGGTGGGCGGCGGCGAGATTGTGAGGAAGGTATGAAACAGAAACGGGTTGTGGCAATTCACGACATCTCCTGTGTGGGACGCTGCTCGCTGACGGTGGCATTGCCGGTGCTTTCTGCCGCAGGGCTGGAGACCAGCGTTCTTCCGACGGCGGTTCTGTCAACGCATACCGGTGATTTTACCGGCTATACCTACCGGGACCTTTCGGAGGATATTCCCGCCATTGCGGCGCATTGGAAGACGCTGGGACTTCATACGGATGCTTTTTATACGGGATATCTCGCTTCCGAAGAGCAGGTGGATACGGTGCGGGCACTGATCCGGGATCTGCGGGATGCGGATTCTCTGGTGATGGTAGACCCTGTGATGGGCGACAACGGGCGGCTGTATGATAAGTTTTCGCCGTCTTTTCCCGATCGGATGCGACGGCTGTGCGAAGACGCGGATCTTCTGATTCCCAATCGGACGGAAGCGTATCTTCTTTTGGGGGAAGACCCGCAGAAGGCGTGCCGGGAGGAACCGGAGACCGAAGTTCTCCTGCATCGTCTTGCGGCACTCGGTCCGTCCCGTGTGATTCTGACCGGTGTCTCGCCGGATCCCTCGCATCTCGGCGCCGTTCTGTACGATTCCCGCACGGGGGAGACCGTGTCGGCGTTTTCAAACCGGGCGGACGGGTTTTATTACGGAACGGGCGATCTGTTGGCATCCGCGCTTCTCGGTGCGATTCTGCGGGGCAGGAGCGACGCCGATGCTCTGCGGCTTTCCGTTCGGTTTACGTCGGAAAGCATCCGCCGCACGGCGGAGGAAGGGCGTGACCGTCGCTATGGGGTGAATTTTGAGCAGGGGCTTGGCGATTACATTGCCGGATTGAACGAAAAGCAGTCGTAGGGACTGCTTTTTTTCACGCTTTTTTCTTTTTTTCATAAAATGAAGCAAACAGAAAAATGCGGGAGGATGCAGGGATGCAAAACGGTTTGGTGCGGACGGACGGGGCTTACGGATATGCGCAGATGCGGGAGGATCTGGAGACA
Organism: uncultured Eubacteriales bacterium; assembly: GCA_934438175.1. GTDB lineage: Bacteria > Bacillota > Clostridia > Oscillospirales > UBA644 > CAKSBH01. The sequence goes on from CAKSBH010000001.1 coordinate 246,836, forward strand.
TTGGCAAAACGGTATCCGTTTCTGGAAATCGGCTCAGCGGGAAAAAGCGTTCTGGGCAAAGAGATTCTGTTTGCCCGGGTGGGAACGGGAAAACGGCGTGTTCTGTATCATGCCGCTCATCATGCCAACGAGTGGATCACAGTCTGGATTCTGATGAAATATTTGGAGGAGCTTTGCGCAGGGGGCGAGCCGGAGCAGGTATCGCTGGTGACGGTGCCGATGGTCAATCCCGACGGGGTGGATCTGGTGACGGGTGCTGTGACTTCGGGCGATTTTTACCGGGAAGCAAGGGCGCTTTGCGAGGGGCGCGTTCCGTTTCCGCACGGGTGGAAGGCGAACCGGAACGGTGTGGACCTGAATCTGAATTACCCGGCGGGATGGGAACAGGCGCGGAAAAACAAGGCGGCGCGGGGCGTGACGGCGCCTGCGCCGCGGGATTATGTGGGGCCGCATCCGTTTTCCGAACCGGAAACGCAGGCGCTTGCGGCACTGACCTACCGGACAAATCCGGATTGTGTGCTGGCATACCATACGCAGGGACGGGAAATTTATTGGAATTATGCGGGTTATGAGCCACCGGAGAGTGAGCGTCTTGCCGAAGAACTGGCACGCCGCTCCGGCTATACGGCGATGCGGACTCCGGAGGATGCGGCGTATGCGGGGTATAAGGACTGGTTTCTCCGGGTCTTCCGCCGCCCGGGATTTACGGTGGAAGCCGGGCTCGGGGTCTCTCCTCTTCCGCCGGAGGAGTTTGCGGGAATTTATGCGGAGAACAAAAAAATTTTACAGTTTTTCGCGGAGGAAGAAAATTCTATATGAAATATAGTAAATTCCTCTTGACTTTTTCGACAAAATCATCTATACTGTTGACGAAAAGCAACCGGAGATTCTCCGGTATTATAGTAGGAGGATACTCTCATGATGAGAAAAATGTTTGCGCTTCTTCTTGCGGTTTTGATGGTTCTGGCAATCTTCGCCGGCTGCAAGCAGAATTCGGAGGAGACGCCGTCTGACGGTCAGCCCACGCCGTCGCAGGGGCAGGAAGAGCAGAAGCCGTCCGACGGGCAGGAGGACCCGAAACCGTCTGACGGACAGGAGAATCCGAAGCCGTCCGACGGACAGGAAGATCCGAAACCGTCCGATGGGCAGGAAGATCCCGAAAATCTCAAAACTCCCGTTAATACGGCCGATCAGGATGCCTTCGCCGCGGCGGTGGAAGCAAAGAAGAATCTGACGAAAGAATATTATATCTGGATGGAAACCCGCGTTCCGCAGATTTCGATGCCCATCAATGCCAAGTACAGAGAGGGTAAAAAAATTCTGAATGCTCTGGCTGTGATGAAAGAAGCCGTGGAGGACGACACTCTGTATCGTTCCGAATATTATGCCACGGTTGACGGCTCTGCGCTGAAGCTGGAGTTCAATTACGGGATTTACCGTGCCAAGGTTGGTGTTGCCCGCGGCTGGGGTCAGGAGAACCAGGGGGGCTGGTATACGCAGAACATCAACATGCTTGGAATGTATCTGAGAGAAAATCAGAACACGGAAACGGATCTTCTGGATGAAAATACCGATATTTCCGATGCCGATAAGGAGATTCTGCGCAAGATCATTGCGGAATATTTCCGCGCGGATTATCGCACGCCGCATCAGGATACCCCGTGCTGCCGGTACCAGACCGTTACGACCGACGCCGAGACCCGTGCGTTTGAGCAGTTGTTTTATGATATGTCCGGAAGCGGTGTTGAAAAGGATCTTTCGGACAATGGCAACGCCTATGCCATCGATCAGGACAGCCAGTACATGAAGTGCGACAAAGCGGATGTAAACGAATCGCTGAAGATGGTGCGGGATGTCTATAACGAATGGGCGAAGAAGTATCCGTCCATCCAGACCTATGCCGACCGGTATGCTTCTTATGTGGAAAAACTGATTGCCGGCTGAGTTCGGAAAAACAGAAACGGAGCTGTCTGAGGACGGCTCCGCTTTTTTGTTGAGTTTCTGTTGATGTTGAAACGGTAAAATAAGGTTGTTCCCTCAAAAAAGGATTTTTGCGGAAAGGCGGAAAACGAAAATGGCACAGAAACGGGTGGTTGTACTGACCGGAGCCAGTTCCGGCATCGGAAAAGCATGTGCGGAACGGTTTGTGCAGGACGGCTGTACGGTTTATGATTTCAGCCGGCACAACGGATGCACGGAGGGTGTGATTCATCGTTTCTGCGACGTGACAGATGAACAGACGGTGCGGGATGCCGTGGCGCAGGTGGTTCGGGAATGCGGACGGATCGATGTGCTGGTTTGTTGTGCTGGCATGGGAATTTCGGGTGCGGCGGAATTTACGCCTCAGACGGATGTCCGGCGCCAGTTTGATGTCAATTTTTTCGGTACGGACAACACGGTGCGGGCGGTTCTGCCTGTCCTGCGAAAAGCGGGCGGCGGTCATATTCTCTGCGTCGGATCGGTTGCCGGGGTTTATCCCATTCCGTTTCAGGCGTATTATTCCGCCACCAAAGCAGCCGTTCAGGCGTATGCAGCCGCACTTGCCAATGAGGTGCGGGCGTTCGGAATTTCCGTATCGGTTGTGATGCCGGGAGATATCCGTACCGGCTTTACTTCCGCACGGCAAAAAATCCAGACAGGCGACGATGTGTATGAAGGACGGATTTCCCGTTCCGTCGCCGTCATGGAACAGGATGAACGCAAGGGGATGGATCCCCGTGAAGTGGCGCGGACGGTCTTCCGTATTGCGTCCAGGCCCAAGGCGGGCCCCCGGTATACCGTGGGGCTTTTTTATCAGATGCTCGTTTTCCTTCAGAGAATTCTGCCGGCAGCCGCCGTCAATTTCATCATCGGGAAAATGTACGTCAAAGAAAAAACTCAAAAGGAGAAAACAGAATGAGTGAAACCATTCGCTGTGAGAACCTCGAGGATGAGACCTCACAGAAAAATCCGGTGACCGTGGATGCGGTCCGGGCATTGTTTGCCGATGTGCTGGAAGAAGACCTTGACAGCATCGGTGCCGATGCCGATTTCTTTACGGAGTTGGGCGGAGACAGTGTGCAGGGGCTACAACTCTGTGTTTTTGCGGAAGACCGGTTCGGGGTCCGCATTCCCGAAGACCGGTATGAAGGATGTACAACCGCACGGGAGTTTGCCCGACGGATTGAGCAGCTTCTGCAGGGGGAGGAGCAGACGGACGACGGATCTCCGGAGGAAGTTCCGGAAGCGGTCGTCCCGGTTACAAGGTTTGAAGACAGTGCGGAGTATCGGCAGTTTGCCGAACGTCTTCGTCTTCTGGAGGGAGAGCGGAATCCGTACTTTATCTGTCATGATTCTCCGTTGCGCGACACCTCAGTCATGGATGGCCATACGGTGCTGAATTTCGGTTCTTACAACTATGCGGGAATGTCCGGACGGCGGGAAGTGACGGAAGCCGCCCAGCGTGCTGCCGAGCATTACGGAACATCCGCTTCGGGCAGTCGTCTGCTTGGCGGAGAAAAGCCGGTTCACCGGGAGCTGGAACACGCGATCGCCGCATGGAAGCATGCCGAGGATGCCGTGGTTCTGGTGGGAGGTCATTCCACCAATGTCACGTTTGTGGGAAACTTCTGCGGAAGCCGGGATCTGATTCTGTACGATGTGTTGGATCACAATTCCATTGCGGAGGGCTGCCGCCTTTCGGATGCCGAATCCCGTCCGTTTCCGCACAACGATCCGGAATCTCTGGAGAAGATTCTGAAAAACGTCCGCAGCCGCTATGAGAAGGTTCTGATTGCCGTGGAAGGCGTATACAGCATGGACGGCGATATTGCCCCGATTCCGGAATATGTGCGCATCAAAAAAGAATACGGCTGCTTCCTGATGGTGGATGAGGCGCATTCCGCGTGCGTGCTGGGAAAGACCGGCGGCGGGGTGGATGAATATTTCGGTCTGGCTCCGGAGGATATCGATATCAAAATGGGCACGCTGTCCAAAGGGCTGGGAACCTGCGGCGGGTATCTTGCTGGGAAGCGGTGTGTGGTGGAATATCTTCGGTACAGCTTGCCGGGCTTTGTGTTCTCCGTGGGGCTTTCGCCGGTTCTGGCTGCGGCATCTTTGGAGGCAGTGCGGCTTTTGCGGGAGGATCCGACCATTATGGAAACTCTTCATCGCAACATCAACGCCTTTGCCGAAGAAGCGAAAAAACGGAATCTGGACATCGGGCGCGCGGGAAAGACTGCAATCCTTCCGGTTCGGATCGGCAGGGACGAGGACGCGTGGGCGCTGTCGAACCGTCTTTCCGAACGCGGCGTCTTTGTTCCGCCGGCAGTGTGGCCCGCTGTGCCGAAGGGAAAAGCCATTCTGCGCTTCTGCGTAACCAGCGAACATACGCCGGAGGAAATCTCCGTGGCGCTTGACCGGCTTTCGGAGGCGGCAGACGAACTTGGGATTACCTTGCCGACGCCGGAGGCCGGCCGATAAAAAAGAGAAACAGAGGGGGATGTTTTATGAAACAGACAAAACGTCGTTTCGGAGACCGCAAGGACGGGGTTCTGTTGCGAAATCTGGACGGAATGCACTTTATTGTGCCGCTTCTGTACCCGAACCGCTGCGATAACGAGGCGTTTATTTCCGAGCGCATCGATCTGGCAGCGGCGGATGAATACCTGCGGAAACGGAACGCGGAGAACCCGGATTTTCCGTTTACGCTGTTTCATCTTGTGGTGGCGGCTCTGATTAAAACGGTGACGCTGCGTCCCAAGATGAACCGCTTCATCGCCAACAAGAACATGTATCAGCGCAATGAGGTGAGCGCCTCGTTTGTGGTGAAAAAACAGTTTGCCGATGAGGCGCATGAGGGGCTGGCGTTTGTTCACGCAAAGCCGGATTCCACGCTGGATTCCATCCATGAAGATCTGCGTCGGCAGATTCTGGATTGCCGCAGCGGAAAGGGGGATGCATCCTCCGACAGCATGGAGATGTTCAACCGGATGCCGCGGTTCCTTTCCAAGTTTCTGGTGTGGATCATCACAAAACTGGATAAGCACGGATGGGTTCCGCAGTCGTTGATTGACACCGATCCCTACTATTCGTCGGTGGTTCTGACCAATCTGGGCTCCATCGGGCTGAAATGCGGATATCATCATCTGACAAACTGGGGAACGAACTCGGTCTTTGTGGCTGTGGGCGAAATCAAAAAGCGTCCGGTTTTTGACGAAAACGGCGTGTGCGAGATGCGGCGCAGTGTGGATCTCGGTCTGACCATTGACGAGCGTCTTGCCGACGGATATTACTATTCCCGTACGGTCAAGCTGCTGAAATACCTGCTGGAACATCCCGAAGAACTGGAAAAACCGGCAAACGAAATGCCGGATATGTAAAAAAAGGAGCGGCTCACACGAGCCGCTCCTTTGCTTTGTTTTTTGTTATTCCGCAACCTGAAGAGAAAATCTGCGAACCCATGCGAACAGAACGTAGCACATGGCTGCATAGCCGGCAGAAGAAACCATGGCCATCGGATCGTCGGTCATACCGATCAGTCCGAATGTGCTGAAAATGGCAACGATCAGCAGCATGACCTGGGCATACCGGACAAAGCCGAGCCGGTGAGAATCCGATTCCAGCGAAACGCAGATGCTTTTGGTGAATTTCCAGAACAGGAGAACAAGAACGGCGCTTCCTGCGATGACAACGGCGACAGCATAAAAGAAAATGCCGAGAATGTCCATGATGGAGCCGCCGACCATCGCGTTGATCTGCGCAAAGGATTCACTGAACTGAGGATCTTTCATGGCTTCTTCGATTGCCTGGGCGATGAGGTCTGAGCTGGCGCTGAAGGCAACGCCGATCAGCAGAACCAGAGCCGTACTGACAAACAGAAGAATCCAGGTTGTTTTGACGGTTCCGCTCAGAATGCTTGTACCGGTGGATTTTTCAAAATTCTTGCCGGCGTTTCCGTAAGCGACCCAGAAGCCGATGACCATGAGAATGCCGATGATGTTGAATTGGAACTGGACGGTTCCGTTGAGCGGATCTGCAGAAAAGCTGGAGAACAGCAGGGCGACCGAGGCGAGAATGGCTGCTGTCAAAAACAGCGGACTCCGGAACGCTTCCGCTGCCCGGACGCGGAAAGAACGGGGCTCGTTTGCCGGGACGGAAGGTTCTGTGTAGGTGGTTTCTTCCATAAAAATGTTTCCTCCTCAAAATCTTTGATGCTTTCAGTATACGGAATTTCGAAACATTTGTCAAGTGCATAATTCGGCAAATTCGGAAAATACTAACAGCAATCCGACTACAGAGGAGATTTTTGCAGAATGATGAAAGCAACAGGAATCGTAAGACGGATTGACGATCTCGGACGGGTTGTCATTCCAAAGGAGATCCGGCGGGTGATGCGCATCCGGGAAGGCGACCCGCTGGAAATTTTTACGGAAAAAAACGGAGAGGTTATCTTCAAAAAATATTCGCCGGTGGGAGAACTGACGGAAAGCGCAGGCATTTTTGCGGATACGCTTTGCCGCGTGCTGGGGAATACGGTTGCCGTTACGGATAAAGACAGCGTGATTACGGTTTCCGGTCCCCGGCGGCGGGAGCTGGAGGAGCATCACCTTTCGCAGGAAGCGGAGGAGCAGATGCAGCAGCGCAGGCCGTATGTTTACCGGGTCGGCGGCGGGCGTCTCCGCGCCGTGAATGGGGCGGAAGCATGCTTTGCTGGGATTCTGGTTCCGCTGATCTGTTCCGGCGATCTGATCGGATCGTTTCTGGTTCTTTTACCCGAAAGCGGCGCTGTTCCTTCCGAAGCGGACGTGAAGGTGGTATCGTCTTCCGCGCAGCTGTTTGTGCGTCAGCTGGAGATGTGACCGAGCGGAAATCCTCCGGCATCTGTGTTTTTCCCCGGTGCGGGACGGTATGGCATCGTTGCCGTGTCGTTCTTCCGGGGGATTTTCTTTGTCAAATCTCCGAAAAGTGTACGGCAGGGCGCAAAAAAAACGGAACGGCTCTTGAAAAAAGGAAAGAAATGGTGTATAATATCATACATAGACTGGGACAGAATTCAAATTTCATTTTCATAAAAACCGGAAGCATTCCGGCGGAGGAGATGCGATTTTGGCTGAAGAAAAAAAGAAAAAGAAGCGTTCGTTTTGGAAACGCCTGAAAAAGAAAGTACGTCGTTTTCTCGGTCTGAGCAGGAAGCGACCGGCTTCCTCCGGGGAAGCGGGGGAGAAAACCTCGGCGGAACCGGTGCGTCGGCGTCGCCTTTCCGTACCCGAAAAGGGAACGCCGGAATACAAGGCATATTCGGCATCCGACCGGGAGAGCCGTCTTCTTCGCCGTCGCCGCAACGGCAACCTGTCCCGCGGCGAGATTCGCCGGATTGAGGATTCCGGCGAGCGGCTCTGGAAAACGGATCCGGATTTTTATAAGAAAAAATCGCCGTGGATTCTGCGGTTTCTGCGCGGATTCCTGAATGTGCTGTGCTTCGGGGCGGTCTGCGCCGGAATTCTCGGTGTTGTGGCACTGGGTGCGATGGTTACGGTGATTTATTCTTATACCGATCCCGAACTTCTGGATAAATTGGGCGATCAGGAGATTGCGCTGTCGTCTACCATTTATGTGCAGAACGGCAACGGCGAGTATGTGGAATATGTAACGCTGTACAGCAATGAGTACCGTCAATGGGTGAGCACTTACGATATTCCGGACTGTGTGAAAAAAGCGTTGATCGCCGTGGAGGACAAACGGTTTTATACCCATCCCGGCGTTGACCCGATCACGACGCTTCGGGCGGTTCTGACGTACGGCATCGCCAAGGTGACCCATTCCAGCACGGCGAACATTGCCGGCGGTTCCACGGTGACGCAGCAGCTGGTCAAGAACATCACCGGTGACAACCAGTCCAATGTGGAACGGAAGATCCGGGAAGCGCTGCGTGCGCTGTATCTGGAGAGAATTTATTCCAAAGAGCAGATTCTGGAATATTATCTCAATACGGTTTATTTCAACAACAACTGTTACGGAATCGCAACCGCTGCCCAGTATTATTTTGATAAATCGGCAAGCGATCTGACCCCGGTTGAGGCGGCGGCAATCATTGCCATCACCAAAAGCCCGTCGTATTACGACCCGTACAAATATCCGGATAACAACCGGGAGCGCCGCATCCATATTCTGTATGAGATGTATACACAGGGGTATCTGACGGAAGAAGAGTATCAGGAGGCCCGCAACTCCGATCTGGTTCTGCGGGACCGGACAGCAAAGACGGAAGAGACCGTCAACTGGTCCTACGCTACGGATGCCGTGTTTGAAAGCGTCATCGAGGCGCTGATGCAGAAGTACGAGTTGACCCGTCCGCTGGCAATCAACAAACTGTATACCAGCGGGCTGAAGATTTATTCCACCATCGATCTGGAAATTCAGACCATTATGGAGAATTTCTTTTCCGACGAAGCCAACTATGAGGGCATGGAAGGGCTGAAGTACGAAAAGGAAAAAGTATGGATGGAAAAGGAGATTCTGGACAAGGACGGAAACGTGGTTGCCAACGGGTATTACATCTATCCGCAGGTTGCCATGGAGGTGCTGGATTCCCGGACCGGAAACGTTCTTGGCATCATCGGCGGACGCGGCATGAAAACCGGAAAGCTGGGGCTGAACCGGGCTACGGATTCGGTTCGTCAGCCGGGATCTTCCATCAAGCCGCTTACCGTGTACGGCTATGCGCTGGAAAACAACCTCATCGCTCCCGGCTCTACGGTTGACGATTCTCCTACGGATTTCAACCAGGCGTTTGACCGGACAACCGGGCAAAAGAAGTTTGTGGAAGAGATCATTCCGTATTTCGACCCGGTGACGGGAAAAAATACGACAAAAACCGTGCAGATGCCGGTCGGGGTCACATGGCCCGTAAACTTCAGCAATGTTTACAACGGGTTAATCAACATTCATAAGGCGCTTTCGTTTTCCTACAATACGCCGTCCGTGCGGACGCTGGATCAGGTCGGTGTGGCACGTTCCTATGAATTTGCCAAAACGATGCTGGGTCTGCACAGTCTGGTGGACCGTGACCGTGACCGCGCGCCGCTTTCGGTCGGTGCTCTGACGTACGGTGTTACCCTGCAGGAAATGACGGCTGCCTATACGGTATATGCCAACAAGGGCGTTTATACCAGCCCCCGTTGCTATACCAAAGTGGAGGACTATCTCGGAAACACGGTGCTGGAAAAGGACATTGAGTCCCGCGTTGTGTTCTCCGAACAGACCGCTTATCTGATGACGTCCATTCTGCTTCGTGTTACGCAGATTTCCAGAAACGGCAGAGCCGCTCTGGTTACCGGCGTGGAGACCGCGGGCAAAACAGGTACGACAAGTAACTTCTATGATCGCTGGTTTATCGGCTATACGCCGTATTACGTTGCCGGCATCTGGTGGGGTTACGACGAGAACGAGCCGACGAACGACGCTGTGACCTGGCAGACCTATATGTGGGGCAGCGTGATGAATGCCATCCATGCACAGAAGGGACACACGTCCGGTTCGTTTGAGCAGCCGGAGGGGTTGGTGAAGGTGACCTACTGCATCGACAGCGGCAAGCTGCCGTGCGAATATTGTGCCCTGGATCCCCGGGGAAGCCGCCTGACGACCACCTATTTCAAGGAGGGGACGCAGCCCACGGAGACCTGTGACCGTCACCATGCGCTTTACGTCTGTGACGTGTCCGGTCAGATCGCGCACGACAACTGTCCCAGCGCGCATCTGCAGGTGTTTGTGGATTACCGGCGCTCGTTTGCAACCAAGGTGCAGGTGGACGATTCGCAGTATCTCTGCCCGCGTCTCACCGAGGATATGGTGCTGACCAACGACCCGATCTGGCCGGTTTACTTCTTTATGTATCCCGAAGGTCAGTATCCGAGTATTCCGGTCGGGGCTTCCGCCAAGAAGCGATACCCCAACTGTCTGTGCTCTTCGCACACGCCGTATGACGACCCGCATATCTTCGGTTCGGATGTGCGGCGGGATCCCACACCGTCCGACGCGACGGAATAAAATTTGTTATCAAAAATATTAAATATTATTAAAGAGGGTATGAAACATGACACTGATGCAGCAGGAGATTTTCGAGCAGCCGAAGGCACTGCGGGAATGTCTTTCCTACAACAAGAAAACGCTGGAGGATCTGACGAAAAAACTTCGTGAATCCAACATTACCAATGTGGTGGTTGCCGCCCGCGGTACCTCCGACCATGCCGGCACCTACGGCAAATATCTGATCGAATCGCTTCTCGGCATTCCGGTTGGGCTTGCTGCCTGCTCGGTCGTTACGCTGTACGGCGGAAAGATCAACTATAAAAACATGCTGGTTATCGGCATTTCCCAGTCCGGAAAAGCCGCAGACGTTCTTGAAGTGATGAAACAGGCAAAGGAATCCGGCGCCGTGACGGTGACCATCACCAACACGCTCGGTTCTCCGCTTGCCGACTGTGCGGATTATCATCTGTACTGCGATGCCGGTCTTGAGAGCTCGGTTGCCGCTACCAAAACGTTCGGAACCCAGTTGTATCTGATGGCGCATCTTGCCTGTATGTGGGCAGAGCGTGCCGATCTGCTTGCCGAACTTGCCAAGGTTCCGAAGCAGATGGAAGAGGTTCTGAGCCGCAACGCCGAAGTTGCCGCCCTGGCGACCCGTTACCGCTTTATGACCGATTGCTTCATGCTGTCCCGCGGTATCAACTACCCGCTGGCGCTGGAATCCTGCCTGAAGGTTCAGGAGACCAACTATGTCCGTGCCAAGGCATACCCGATTTCGGATTTCCATCACGGTCCGTTTGCCATGGTGGAAGAGGGAACGCCGGTTCTGTTCTATATGCCCAACGGCCCGGTCAAGGAGGATTCTCTGTCGATGCTGAAGAAGCTGCAGGACGTCGGCGCAGATGTTCTGGTGATTTCCGATGACGATGAACTGCTGCAGGAGGGTACGCTCGGATTCCGGATTCCGGATTGCCATCATCTCGATATGATTGCCGCCTTCTCGTTTGCCGTTTTTGCCCAGTTGTTTGCCTGCAACCTCGCTGCGGCGAAGGGACGTAACCCCGACGCTCCCCGCGGTCTGAAAAAAGTTACCATCACGAAGTAAGGGGAGAAAATCATGGTAAAACCAGTTCTGGATCCTCAGTTCCAGCCGATGAGCCTTGTCGCGCGGGATTTTGTCGCGGCGGCGGAAAAGGCGGGCGCACAGGATGTGTCGGTCTCCATCGTGCGGAACAAGGGCTATATTTCCACTTATAAGACCCGCATCTTCCGGGAAAATACCGGCAGGGACGAGGAAAACTACAAGTTTGTGGAACGCATTGCGAAAACGATGCTGTGGATCCGCGGCGGTTGGAAGATCGTCATCGGCGGTTCCGAGAAGATTGCCGGACGGCTGAAGGCGGCGTACCGTAAGGGCGGCGCCCGGGAATTCGACGCCGACTTTATGAGCCGGGTGTACGAGCGTCCGTTTGAGGTGGAGAGTGTTTCTTTCGCCGACGCTCCGGAAACGTACGAAACGACCGAGCCGGTCGGACGTCATCTGGACGGTTGCCGCATCGGTTTTGACGCAGGCGGAAGCGACCGCAAGGTCTCTGCCGTGATTGATGGCGAAGCTGTGTATTCCGAAGAGGTGGTGTGGTTTCCGAAGACAAACGCCGACCCGATGTATCATTACAACGGCATTCTGGAGGCAATGAAATCGGCTGCTGCGCATATGCCGAGAGTGGATGCAATCGGCGTGAGCAGCGCCGGCGTGTATGTGGACAACCGCATCATGGTGGCTTCGCTGTTTCTGAAGGTTCCGCAGGATCAGTTCGACAGCAAAGTAAAGAATATGTATCTTGACGTGGCAAAAGAGATCGGGGATGTTCCGGTGGAGGTTGCCAACGACGGAGACGTTACCGCGCTTGCCGGGGCGATGGATCTCAACGACAATGAGGTTCTCGGAATTGCCATGGGCACAAGTGAGGCCGGCGGTTATGTGGACAAGCACGGCAACATTACGGGCTGGCTGAACGAGCTGGCGTTTGTTCCGGTGGATTACTGCGAGAACGCCATGGTGGATGAGTGGTCGGGAGACTACGGCTGCGGCGTCAAGTATTTTTCGCAGGACGGCGTTATCAAACTGGCACCGGCTGCGGGAATCGAGCTGGACGAGACGCTTTCTCCGGCAGAGAAACTCAAGGTTGTGCAGAAGCTGCATGCCGAAGGCGATGAACGGGCTGCAAAAATCTTTGATACCATCGGTGTGTACTTCGGTTATGCTGTTGCGTATTATGCCATGTTCTTCGATATCCGCCACGTTCTGATTCTGGGTCGTGTGACCTCCGGTGAGGGCGGAAACCGTATTCTGGAAAAGGCAAACGAGGTGCTGAAAACCGATTTCCCCGAGCTTGCCGCATCCATTCAGCTGCACATTCCGGATGAATCAAGCCGCCGTGTCGGTCAGTCGGTTGCCGCGGCAAGTCTTCCGGTTATCAAGAAATAAGGAGAAAAAAGATGGCCATTCAAAAGAATGATGTAATCGGCAAAGTTCTGGATATGCACCCGGAGCTGGCGGATGTGTTTACCTCGCACGGAATGCACTGCCTGTCCTGTCCCTGCGCCAGAGCCGAATCCATTGAAGAAGCGTGCGCCGTTCACGGAATCGACGCAGACGAATTGGTGGAAGACCTGAACATCGCCGTAGGCGAATAAATCGGGTAAACAGAGCGGGGACGAGCGAAATTTCGTCCCCGTTTTTGTCGGAAGGAGTTTGTATGGATCGGATACTTTCCCCGCGGCTTGCCGCTGTGGCAGCAGAGATCCCGCCTTGCCGCACGGTTGCGGACATCGGCACGGATCATGCCTTTCTTCCCATTTTTCTGGTGCAGAACGGCCGTTGCGAGCGGGTATACGCCTCGGATATCCGGCAGGGTCCGCTCCTTCGGGCAAAGACGTATCTGAACCGATATCTCGGCGCCGGGCAAACGCAGGTCATTCCGGTTCTGGGGGATGGGCTGGAAAACATTCCGGAGCGTTGCGACGTTGTGGTGATTGCCGGCATGGGCGGCGATACGGTGGTGGGAATTCTGCAAAAAGCCGATCCGACGCCGGATCAGCGTTTTGTTTTGCAGGTGATGACCTCGGCGGAAGACGTGCGCCGGTATCTCAACGGGAATGGCTGGGAGACCGAGGATGAGACGGTGGTTGAGGATGGAAAATATCTGTATACGGTTATGCGGGTCCGCCCCGGAACCGGGCGGGAGTATGCGGAGGAGGATGCCTATTTTTCGCCGCCGCTGCGCGAAAAACGGGACGAACTCACGTTGCGGTATCTGAACCGGCAGATCGATCGGCTGCAGACCGTAATCCGGGGAAAGCAACAGGCACAGGAACCCCGGAGTACGGAAAACGAGCAGCGTATTTGTATGAAATTGAGGAGGATTCGGGATGAATATTTCGGTGGGTGACGTTTACGATGCGGTGAACACCCTGGCACCGTTCTGTGAGCAGGCGGGCTTTGACAATGCCGGTCTTCTGGCGGGAAACCGTGAGATGCCGGTGACGCGGATGCTGTTTTCGCTGGACATTACGCCGGAAGTCGTCCGTGAGGCGGCGGAGATCGGTGCCGATCTGATTGTGGCGCATCATCCCGTTATTTTTCAGCCGCTGAAGCGCGTTTTGCCGCAGGATGAAATCTGGCAGCTTGCCCGGGCGGGAATTGCCGCCATTTGTGCGCACACCAATTACGATGTTGCGGAACATGGCGTGAGCGAGATTCTGTGGAAGAAGATCGGGAATCCTTCCCGGGCGTGCGTACCGGTCCGCGGAGAGGACGGGCACGCTTATGTGCGGATGGGGGATACGGAGCCGTGTTCCCTGAACGGATTTGCCATGCATGTGAAGCAGGTCCTCGGCTGTTCTGCGGTTCGGGTTCTCGATGCGGGGCGTCCGGTCTGCCGGGTTGCTGTTTGCGGCGGAGCCGGCGGAAGCGAAGTGGAAACGGTGGTTGACGCCGGCGCGGATACCTATGTGACCGGCGAGTTGAAATATCATGAGATTCTTCTGGCTCGGAAACGGGGGCTGAACGTGGTGGAAGCCGGGCATTTTGAAACGGAAAACCCGGCGGTGTTTGCGCTTTGCGACACGCTGGCGGAAAAATTCCCCGGAACGGTGTGCTCGGTCTCTGCCGTGCACCGGGATTTTCTGAAGATTTTTTGAGGTGCGGTATGGCGTTTGACGGTGTTTTTATGCGGGCAATGCGGCGGGAATTGCTGGAGCGGCTTGTCGGTGCCCGTGTGGAAAAGGTGACACAGCCGGAAAAGGACGAGGTCATTTTGTTTTTACGCACGTTTGATCCGGCAACGAGGCACAGTGCTTCGTACCGGCTTCTCCTTTCTGCCAACCCGTCGTTTCCCCGTGTACATCTGACGGAAGAGGCAAGAGAAAATCCGCAGGTTCCTCCGAATCTGTGCATGCTGCTGCGCAAGCATCTTCTCGGCGCGCGTCTGACCGATATCCGGCAGGTGGGAACCGAGCGGGTGCTGACGTTCGTGTTTGAGGGACGGACCGAATTGTACGAAACGACGGAGCGGTGGCTGATTCTGGAATTGATGGGCAGGGGAAGCAATCTGATTCTGACGGCAGGGGACGGGCGGATTTTTGACTGCCTGCATTCCTGCGACATTTCGGCCGGATCCAAACGGGGACTGTTGCCCGGTCTGATTTATGAAATGCCGCCGGCTCAGAAAAAATCCTATCTGGATGATGCGGTTCTGGCGGACGATTTCTTTTCCGGGGACGAGCGGGCGGATCGGAAGCTTTGCGCGTTGATTCTGGGCTTTTCGCCCGTTCTTGCGCGGGAAGCGGTGTTTGCGGCGACCGGAGGATGTGATGCCGTTGCGGGAGAATTTTCGGACGTGCAGAAAAAGAAGCTGAACGACTTTCTGGATGGACTCCGGAGTCGTCTTGCAACCGGGAAATTTGAACCGACTGCCGTCTTTTCGGCAGACGGTCCGGTAGAATTCTTCTTCCAGCCGCTTGTTCAGTACGGGGAGGGGTTTCTGTCCCGTCGCTATGTCACCTGTTCGGAGGCGGCGGAGGCGTATTTCCGGCAAAAGGCATCTGCCGAGAACCGGCGGCGTGCTTCGTCGGACATCACAAAACTGCTGCAGACCAACATCGCCCGTCTTTCCCGCAAGGTGGAGGCGCAGCGAATCGAATTGGAGCAGTACGGAAAAGCCGAGGAATACCGGCATTACGGCGATCTTCTGATTGCTCACCTGGGGGAGGTGAAGCGCGGGGATGAAGCGGTCCGGGTGACGGATTATCTTACGGGTGAGCCCGTTTCCGTCCGTCTGGATGTGCGGCTTTCTCCGACGCAGAACGCGCAGAGATATTATAAACTGTATAAAAAAGCACAGACGGCGAAACGTGTGCTTGCCGAGCGCATTCCGCTTTCGCTGGAAGAGACGGAATATCTGCAGTCCGTTCTGGATGCGGTACAGCGTGCCGATTCGTATGCGGATCTTGCGGAGATCCGGCAGGAACTTGCTGCGCAGGGGTATCTGAAAAAGAAGTTGCCGCCCCGGGGAAAACAGCCGCAGAACGCGTCCCGTCCGCTTTCGTTTGTGTCTTCCGACGGATTTCCCATTCTGGTGGGACGCAACAATCTGCAGAACGATGCGCTGACCCTGAAAACCGCACAGAAGCGGGATTGGTGGTTCCACATCAAGAACTATCCGGGCAGTCATGTTGTGATTCTTTGCGACGGTGCAAAACCGCCCGTGCAGACGATGACGGAGGCGGCGGTGCTGGCGGCGACATTCAGCGGCGCTTCGGAGGCGAGCAAGGTGGATGTGGATTACACCGAGGTCCGCTATGTAAAAAAACCGACGGGAGCCAAGCCGGGAAAAGTGATTTACGAAACGTATGAGACCGCGGTCGTGTCTCCGGATGCGGCATTGGCGGAGCGGCTGAGAAGAAACGGAGAGGAGAAAAAGCAATTATGAAACTTCACGACAGCATGCGGCGGGCACGCCTTTCTTCCGGTGTTTCCGTTGCGGAGGCGGCAGCTGCGGTGGGAATTTCCCGTGCCACACTGTACCGTTACGAATCCGGGGACATTGCGAAGATTCCGTCCTCCGTCGTGGAGGCGTTGGCGTCCGTTTATCGTTCCAGTCCATCGGTTCTGACCGGGGAAACGTCACCGGTAGACCCTGCGGAGGAAATTTATTTCCGCCGGCTTCGGGAAACATGCCGCGGATTTTCGGAGATCGAGCGTGAGAAACTGTTTGCTTTTGCCTCAAACATCAAAGAAAGAAAACGAAAAACCGAAAAATAATCATTCGGAGGAGTTTGTATGAAATACCGTCTTTGTGAAAAAACACGGTCGGCGGCACGGGAAGCGCTTCTGGGAAAATGGGGAAAGCTGTTGACGGCGACGGATCTGCATATGACCCCGGAGGAGGAGTTCGAGCCGGACGGCAATCTGCAGGAGGCATACTGTCTGAAGCGCATTGCCGAGGAGGGGAGCATCCGCATCGACGCGGATGAACTGCTGATCGGCGCCTGTACTTACAAAGAAGCGCCGTGGAACTTTGTTCCGGTTTTGCGCAGTGACGGAAAACCGGCGTTCCGTGCCGGCTCCCATGTGACGCTCGGATTTCCGAGCGTGCTGAAGACCGGAATCTCCGGCCTGCGCCGTCATGTGGAGGAGCGGCTTGCCCGCGGAGACATCATGGAGGAATCTTCGCTGAAATTCCTGCAGGCGTGTCTGATTGTCTGCGACGCGATGAAGACGTGGCATGACCGGTATCTTGCGTTGCTTGCCGAGCGGATTGCCGGAAGCGACGGGGAGCAGCGGGAGCATTACCGGACCGTTTACCGCTATGCCGAACGTGTGCCGGAACAGCCGCCCCGGAATTTCCGTGAGGCGCTGCAGTCGCTGATGTTTCAGTTTGCGTTTCAGCGTCAGTGCGGCAACTGGCCGGGAATCGGGCGGATTGACGTGATGCTGGGAGAATATCTGCGAAAAGATCTGGCGGACGGAAGAATCACTTTGGATGAGGCACGGGAGTATCTGGCACATTTCTGGATAAAAGGGTGCGAATGGATCGGAGAAAGCGGCGTTTTTGAGGGAACGGGCGACGGGCAGCATTATCAGAACATCCTTCTTTCCGGTGTGGACACTGACGGAAACGATGTGGAAAACGAAGTGACGTTTCTGGTTCTGGACGTGGTGGAAGAAACCGGAATCTCGGATTTCCCCATTGCCGTCCGCATCAGCCGCCGTTCTTCGGAACGGTTGCTGCGCCGCATCGCGGAGGTGCAGCGGCTGGGAACGGGTACGGTTGCCGTTTACAACAACGATTTCATTGTTTCCAACCTGGTGGAATTCGGATACGATGTGAGAGAGGCGCGGGATTTTGCCAACGACGGGTGCTGGGAAATTCAGATTCCCGGAAAGACCTGTTTTACCTATTATCCGTATGACCTGGTGGAGATTCTGGATCGGGTTCTCGGCGTGAAGGGAGACGTCATTCCGGATTATCCCACGTTTGAGGATCTGTATGGCGCTTACATTTCCGCCATGAAGTCGCGGGCAAACGACATTGTGCGCCTGGACGGCATTCATTGGGCTGCCAGCGGCGCACCGAACGTGCTGTTCTCGCTGTGGACGCAGGATTGTGTGGAACGGGCGCACGGCTATTTTGACCGGGGAGCCCGGTACAATGTGCTGAGCCCGCACGCAAGCGGATTGCCAGACGTCATCAACTCGCTTTTTGTGTTGAAAAAACTGGTTTACGAACAAAAAAAGATCGATTATAAAACACTGATCTCTTATCTGCGTGAGGACTGGAAGGGACACGAGGATCTGCGGGCGCGCATCCGGAAGGATTACGCGGGCTACGGAAACGATGAGGAGGAGGCGGATGCCCTGGGGCGGCGGCTTCTGTATGATTTTTCCTGGTTCCAGCGTGAGATCAAGCAGTTGAACGGGGTTCTGTTTCCGGCGGGTGCTTCCACCTTCGGAAGAGAGATCGCTGCTGCTGAGGTTCGGATGGCACAGGCCTCCGGGCATCACGCCCATGAAATTCTTGCCGCCAACATGACTCCCACACCGGGAACGGATAAGGAGGGACCGACAGCGATTCTCAAATCTCTGGGAGCGCTGGATCTGACCTCGCTGGTGGGAGGCACGGCACTGGATATGAAAATTCAGCCGTCCGCTGTCAGCGGGGAAGAGGGCATTGATGTGCTGGTTGCCTTGTATAAGACGTTTGTGGATGTGGGCGGGATTTTTCTGCACATCGACATTGTGGATAACAAAACGCTTCGGGATGCCCAGCTGCACCCGGAGAAGTATCCGACGCTTGCCGTCCGTGTTTCCGGCTGGTCGGCGAGATTCAATACGTTGGGCAGGAATTTTCAGGAAATGGTCATTCTCAAATCCATGCAGACACGGATGTGACAAAAGACGGGCTTCTTCGCGAAGCCCGCTTTTTGTCCCAAGAAAACCACGCGATAGTCGCGTGGTTCAAAAAAAGGTTAACCGATGAAGAAAAAAATCCTCCTA
>CAKSBH010000002.1 GCA_934438175.1 uncultured Eubacteriales bacterium
CTTCCGCTCTTCAAGAGTGCTCCGCTATTATACAGCATACAATCCCGTTTGTCAAGAGGATTTTTTTAAGTTTTTTCTCTTTCTCGCAAAAACAAAAATGCTTCCTATATATAAAGCGATAACAAATCAAAAACCAACTCACCCATACAGCAAAACGATTGTCCCGGCACAGGATTATGCCGAAAACGAAATCGCACCGGACGGGACCGACTCCGGAACCCGGAATTTCTGCGGGACGAGTTTCCGGCTCCACAGCAAAAATCCAAAAAATCTCTTCGTGTTTCCGGGATTACTGCGGAAGTTGGGCAGAAAACCGTACTTAAAACCGGAGCCGGACAATTCCCCTGTTGCGATATTGACGGACGCACGGTTTTGTGTTACAATAAGAAAAAAGCAACGACCGATTTCCGTCCGGAGATCGGGCATCGGAGGGAAACAAGCGTTGAAACAGATTATTTTAACCGGAGACCGGCCGACCGGGCGGCTTCATGTCGGGCATTATGTCGGATCACTCAAAGAACGTGTCCGGCTCCAGAATTCCGGAAAGTTTGACGAAATCTATATCATGATTGCCGATGCACAGGCATTGACCGACAATGCCGAACACCCGGAAAAAGTGCGGCAAAACATTACCGAAGTGGCGCTGGATTACTTGGCATGCGGTCTGGACCCTGCAAAATCCACCATTTTCATTCAATCCATGGTTCCGGAACTGACCGAACTCACCTTCTATTATATGAATCTTGTCACCGTATCCCGCGTACAGCGAAATCCCACGGTCAAATCGGAAATTCAGATGCGGAACTTTGAGGCAAGCATTCCGGTCGGATTTTTCTGCTACCCCATCAGCCAGGCGGCAGATATTACGGCGTTCCGGGCAACGGCGGTTCCGGTCGGGGAAGATCAGCTGCCGATGCTGGAGCAATGCAAAGAAATTGTCCACAAATTCAACACCGTATACGGCGAAACTCTTACCGAACCGCAGATCATTCTGCCAAGCAATCAGGCATGCCTGCGCCTGCCCGGCATTGACGGAAAAGCCAAAATGAGCAAATCGCTGGGCAACTGCATCTATCTTTCGGATGAGCCGGACGAGATCAAAACCAAGATCATGTCAATGTTCACCGATCCCACACATCTGCGCCGTGACGATCCGGGACACACCGAAGGAAACCCGGTGTTCACCTATCTGGATGCGTTCTGCAAGCCGGAACACTTTGCGGCATTTTTGCCGGAATATTCCGATCTGGAAGAATTGAAGGCGCACTACCGCCGCGGCGGATTGGGAGACGTAACGGTAAAGAAGTTTCTCAACAACGTCATGCAGTCCGAATTGCAGCCCATCCGCGAACGCCGCAAAGATTGGCAGACCCGTCTGCCGGAGGTTTACGAAATTCTGAAGGCAGGAAGCGAGACCGCACGGAAGAAAGCCGCCTCCACTCTGCACGACGTACGTCATGCCATGCGTATTGACTACTTTGAATCGGGAAACCTGCTTCCGTAACCGGACGGACACCGTACCGAACGCACACATGCTTCAAAATTTAAAAAGGGAGCCCGCCGTAAACATTACGGCGGGCTTCCGGCTAACAAGGCCAGGAATGACCGTGATCAGGGAACAACGAGCCGCTATCCGAAAAAGCCGTTTCTATTGAAAGCCCCGGAACAAAAACGGCACAGAAAAGAGTCCGCCGTAATTACGGCGGACTCTTTGGCAAAGAACCGTAATTTTGATAGAAACCATTAAAGGGGGTGCAGCTTCGGTTCAGAGGGGGGTGCAGTTCTCCATTTAAGGGGGTGCATTGTTTTTGACAACTCCACTGCCACTCCACGTCAAACTGGAGGTTATCGGCCTAATATCAGAATACCTGCGCAATCGGATACTTGCATAAATGAAAGTCCCGGTAAATCTTTTCTCAGTTCTTCGGCGACAAAATAGATTTCCTCGTCGTCCCATGCGCCCCCCGCAGCCAGCCTGGAAGTTGTCAATTAGTAAACCTTAAATAGTAGTAATCGTTTCCTTCCGTGACATCCGTTTTCTTAAACCCATGCCGTAAATAAAAACGTTCTGCTCGAATATTATCCTTATGACACCCTAAGGCAATGGGACGCTTGCCGAAGTCGCGGTAAACAAGCTGTATAGTCTTTTCCAATATTTCTCCGCCAATCCCACAACCACGATATTCTTTATCAACTACAAATCCCATCAAACGATAGAAAGGCTCTTTACTCATTTCCGGCGGATCAGTTTTCCAGGGAATTGCCTCGCCCAAAAGAATGAGCCCAATCGGCTTTTCATGATACTTTACAACGAAGGTATGCCCAATGCAATGATGATCAACACCGTATTCCGTAATATCCATTATAGTTGGAGCGGTATCAACAAAATCCTCTGGTATGTCGTCTCTATCAATATTACAAGCATCCGAAAAATTCCGGTGTGTTAATTCCTCAAATTCCATATTCATAATCAACATCCTAAATTCCGATTTGTCTAACTCATTATAGCATAAAAGTCCACCGTAATTCTATCAAAATTACGGTGGACCTATGGTGGAGCGTACGGGATTCGAACCCGTGACCCCAACACTGCCAGTGTTGTGCGCTCCCAACTGCGCTAACACCCCATTGCAACCCAAGTTGCCTACATACTATACCATATTGTACGCCACTTGTCAAGAGATTTTTTTGCAATTTATGCCCGGAATTTTTCGTGACGGCAAAAAATCGCTTTGCCGTCACGATGCCGCATCGGATCTATTTGCCCAGTTCCCGGTTCCGCTCACAAGAAGCACGGACCGCACGACAGACCACTTCCTGCAGATCGCTTGCCCGCAGAACCTTCACGCCTTCCACCGTACTTCCTCCCGGGCTGCAGATTGCCCGGATCTCCTCTTCCAGGGCATCTTCGCCGCACGGGATCTTTTCGGCAGCACCCTTCAGCATTTGGATTGCGTACCGGGACGCCTGCTCCCGGGAAAGTCCGCACGCTTCCCCTCCGGCCACGACGGCACGCAGAAATTCATACACAAACGCCGGGCCGCAACCGGATACGGCACAGCCGGCATCCATCTGCTCCTCCCGGATGCGATCAAACAGCCCGCCTGCCTTCAGAATTGAGAGGAACTGCCTCTCCTGTTCCTCGGTCACCGCTTTGGAGGGGGTGTACAGAATCAGTCCTTTCCCTGCCGCAACTGCCAGATTGGGCAGAATGCGCAGAACCGGAACAGTTTCACCCACGCGGGCAAGGATGGCATCCAGCCGGATTCCCGCCGCCATGGAGACCAGAACCGGAGGCCGCTCCCGCTTTGCCAAAAGCGGAACAAGCGTTTCAAACAAAGAGGGGAATGCCTGCGGCTTCACCCCGAGGAACAGAAAATCGCTTGCACGAACCAGCTCCTCCGCGCCGACAGATCGGATAAGCCCCTGCTGAAGCAGGGCGGCGATCTTTTCGGGGTGATGCTCCGACACAAGAATCTCCGCACCCGAAGGCGCGGCAGCACGAACAAGAGCACCGCCCATATGTCCGCATCCGATAAATCCGAGAATCATACGCCTGTCCCCTTTCAGCGAATCTGTCCGTTTCCGCGAACAATATATTTATAGGTAGTCAGTTCTTCCAGACCCACCGGACCTCTTGCGTGAAGCTTCTGCGTAGAAATTCCCATCTCGCACCCCAGCCCGAACTCTCCGCCGTCCGTAAACCGTGTGGACGCATTGACATAAACCGCCGCACTGTCCACCGCTGCGGTAAAAAAGGCGGCGGTCTGTGTATTTTCCGTCACAATGGCATCGCTGTGATGCGTGGAATGCTGCTCGATATGCCGCACCGCATCTTCCACACCATCCACCGCGCCGACGGCAAGAATATAATCCAGAAACTCCGTATCAAAATCCTGTCTGCCTGCCGGCTTTGCCGCAAACAACGGGAGAAGTTCCGCATCTGCGCGGAATTCTACCGGTGTTTTCCCCTCCTGTACACGCCCGGAAACCAATCGCTCATACAAACGGGGCAGAAAAACCGGAGCAATCTTCCGGTGAACCAGGCACACTTCGGCAGCATTACAGACCGAAGGACGGGACATTTTTGCGTTTTCCACAATGCTCAGTGCCTTTTCCATATCCGCATCCTTATCCACGTAAATATGGCAGATTCCGGTTCCTGTCTGCAAACACGGAACTTTCGCATTCTCTACACAGGCACGGATCAGACCTGCCCCGCCACGGGGAATCAACAAATCCACAAATCCGCTTGCCGTCATCAGCTCCGTTGCACTTGCCCGGGATATATCCTCCACCAACTGAACGGCGTCTTCCGGAAAATTTACGGCTCTCAGCCCTTTTCGCAACGCCTCCGTCACCGCACGGGAGGATCGGTATGCTTCTTTCCCTCCTCGCAGCACACATACATTGCCGGAACGAAGCGCCAGTGCCGCCGCGTCCGAAGTAACATTGGGACGGCTTTCATAAATAATGGCAATTACGCCGAACGGAACCGCTGTTTTCTGGATGCAAAGTCCGTTGGGACGTTCGGTTTTTTTCAAAACTCTTCCTACAGGATCCGGCAGATCCGCCACGGCACGCACACCGTCCGCCATACCGCGGACACGCTCTTCCGTCAGCGTCAGACGATCTATCATCACCGGGCTGATCGTCTCCCGCGCCGCCTGCACATCCTGCGCATTGGCAACAAGAATCTCACGAAGATCCTCTTCCAGAGCATCCGCCATTGCAAACAAAGCGCGTCTTTTTTCTTCATCCGAAGCCACACCAACGGCGGCTTTCACCGCCCGGGCACGCTGCAGAATCTCCGCCGTTGTCATACGCATCCCCTCCCGTAAAAACGAGTGCCCACAGGATCCCCCGAAACAACACGGTACAGAATTTTCGGATCTTCTCCGTTGACCAGCACCGTTTCGATTCCGGCGCGCCCCGCAATTTCGGCAGCACGCAGTTTGGTTACCATGCCGCCGGTTCCGAACGATGAGCGGCTCCCCGTTGCAAGTTCCCGGATTTCATCCGTGATTTCCCGCACATCGCGCACAAGCGTTGCCTGAGGATCTTTTTTTGGGTCCGCCGTATAGAAACCGTCAATATCGGAAAGCAGCACCAACAGATCTGCCCCTGCATTTACGGCAACGATCGCACCGAGCGTATCGTTGTCACCGATGGAAATCTCCTGCGTAGCAACCGTGTCGTTCTCGTTGATGATGGGAAGGACGCCGAGTTCCAGAAGCCGCGAAAGCGTTGCCCGGAAGTTCCGGCAATGCTCCTCGTTGTCAACGTCGCTCTCCGTCAGCAGAATCTGGGCAACGGTATGACGATATTCCGAAAACAACTTGTCGTAGGCATACATCAACTCACACTGTCCCACCGCTGCCGCCGCCTGTTTGGTCGGCATGTCCGACGGCCGTTTTTCCAAAGCCAGCTTGGATACGCCCATGCTGATGGCACCGGATGAGACCAAAACAATCTCATGCCCGGAATTCTTGAGATCCGACAGCGTTTCGCACAGCGCACCGATCCGTCGGATGTTCAGTTTCCCCGTGAGGTGCATGAGCGTAGACGTTCCCACTTTGACTACGATTCTCATTTTTATACTCCTTTATTTTACGTTTCGGACTGCGGAAATCGCTTCCGCGACCGAGGCGACAATCCTCCCTGCCGCCCGCCTTGTTTCCTCTGCCCCGTCTGCCATGGCAAACCCGGTAAACATCTGCAGCATGGCATTGTCGTTTGGCTGATCGCCCGCCGTATAAACATCGCAGGCGGCACATCCCACCTGCTTCGCGTATTCCCGGATGCCCAATGCCTTTGTCGTATCCCCGCCTGCCGGGACATCGCAATTCAGCCCGTTGCATTGCGGATTCATCCGATCGCCCAGTTCCCGCCGCATCGCCGCCGTAAAGCCGAGAAGACGCTCGCGGTCCGGCAATTTCGCCGTAAACTGACAAATCCGCCCTTTCTTCAAACTTTGACAAAGCGGAACGGTCGGAATGACCGGATCCTCCGAAATCAGCACATCGTGACTGTCCGGACGTTCGACAAGAAACACCAATGCTCCGAACTGCTCTGCCAGCCGAAACGCCGGCCCTGCCGCCGACGGATGAACCGTTCTTGCCGAAAGGACCGAGCCGGAACCGTCCAGAAGAACCGCGCCGTTACACACCAGCAGAAAATCACATTCTCCCTCGCAGAGCGAAAGACATTCTGCCGCCATAACGAAATCTCTGCCCGTAACAATGCCGAACCGGTTCCCCTCCCGCCGCCACGCGCGCACGGCGCGAAGATTTTCCGGCAAATCGTGCGAAAACGTTCCGTCAAAGTCCGAAGCGAAGATCTTCATAAAAAACTCCCTTTTTGATGATGACGTATTAGAAACAGTATAGCATATTGTTCGGATTTTTTCAATACACATTCCGGGAATTTTCCATCGCCTCTTGCAATACGGAAAAGAAGTTGTTATAATAATAGTATAAGAAGATTTTTCAGGAGGAACTTATCCGATGAAACGCACCCTTCGTTTTCCGGCACTATTTCTGATCCTGGTCCTTTTGTTCTCGCTGGCATCCTGCAACAGGAATCCCTCCGTGGAAAAGCAGGATACGCCCACCATAACGATCCTCGATGAGCAGAATGCCACCGATTATCTGCTGATCCGCGGTCAGAAAGCAACCGCCTCCCTGCAGAAACAGGTGGAGGCATTCCGTACCATGCTCAGCAACGTGGTAAGCGGCACAAAGCCGAAAGAAAAGAGCGACTATTTTGTTGGGAAGGAAGAAGATCTGCCCGCCCACGAAATTCTGATCGGCAACGTGAACCGAACCGAAACCCAGCAGATTCTTTCCACGCTTGCTTACGATGAGTATGTCATCGCCGTCGTAAACGAAAAACTGGTGATTACCGGCGGATGCGATGCGGCAACGCTGGCAGCACTGAACTATTTTTCCGAAAACCTGTTCCGCGCACCATACCGCTACGAGGGGGAAGTGTTCCGCGGCAAGGCAACGGCGGAGGAAATGGTCTATCACGTCCGCGGGGAAGAATCCGCCGAACGCAGCGAGCCATACCCCGGAGTCACCCGCATTCATTACAAATTGTCGGCCGACTCCCTCTACGGACAGCAGGACTTTCATCTCGTGGAATTCAATCCGGCAGACAAAAAGCTTCAGTTTTTCGTCACCTGCTATGACCCTGAAGATATCACCCGTCTGGCTCCGGTCTCGGAGATTGTTTCCGCATTTGAAGAACGGACGCCCGGAATAAAGGTGATCGATGCCATCAACGGGGATCTGTGGATGAACTTCGCCCACGCCCGTGTTCTCGGCAGCGGCACATCCTACGGCGGCTATTCCGATGCCGTTGTTACCAAGATGTTCAACGTTCTGCGCAGTTTTGACGTGTACGACGGGGAAATTGTTTCCTCGGCACATATCCGCAAAGAAACCCCGTATGAAGATCCGTTCTACTCGTTCGGACTTTCTGCCGACGGCAAATTCTACCTCGGCTGTCCGCAGTTGGATATTCAGATCCGGGACGGTTCCGGCAATTCCTTTGCGGCGGACGGCCTGAACCGCCTCCCCGTTGACGATGCCCTGATTCTGTATTCGCACCGCGTCGGAACCATCCGTTCTCTGGACGATGCGTATGAGGTCGTTCTGGAGTGCGGCGACTATACCGTTCAGCACGGAAAGACCGTAACCGGAACCGTCAGTGCCATCTATGCCCCCGGCGGAGAGGAGCAGGTGACCGTCGGAAAAACGCAGGCGGTTCTTTGCGCACGCGGCTCACAGATCGCCCGGTTGCAGAACCTCAGCATCGGAGATTCCGTTTCCCTGACGTTCTCCGTTTCGGATGCTATGGGCAACGACGAGGCGTGGCAGAATATGCTGCAGGCGGACGGCGGCCATTACCCCATTGTTCTCAACGGAGAATCCCAGAGCGTCGGAGATGAGAGCCGTATTCCCACCACCCTGCTTGGGCTGAAAGAAAACGGAAATGTTGTATTTCTCATCAACGACGGCAGACAGTCCGGCTACAGCCAGGGCTTCCGCATCAGCGATCTGGACATGCTCTGCGCCGAACTCGGCATCGTGACGGCCTTTGTTTCCGACGGCGGCGGCTCCTCCACACTGGTTGAGCTTCAGCCGGACGGCTCTCATAAACTGATCAATACCCCCAGCGATAAGAACCCCGACGGAACGTTCGGCTATCCGCGCAGCGTTGCGGGTTGCGTTCTGATCGCCTATTCCGATTGAGCCCGCATCCGTGAAGAAATCATTTCCGGACATCCGGGACTTTCTGCAGGGACTGGACGCCCTGTTTGCCAAAGAGGATTTTACAGCAGCGGGCGACTATCTGCGACAGGGACGCGATCTTGCCGAAAAAGCAAAAGACCGCGGAGCATTGCTTACGATTTTAAGCGAAATGATGGGCTATTACCGCCGTACAGGAGAGCGGGAACGCGGGCTGGAAGCCGTAGAAACCGGCTTCCGCCTGCTGGAGGAAACCGGACTTTCCCGGACGATAAGCGGCGGGACCGTGTGGCTCAACGGAGGAACGGCGCTCTGCGCGTTCGGCAAGCCGGACGAAGCGGAAGCCGCCTACCGGAATGCGGATTCGTGCTATGCCTCCCTGCCGGACGATCATCCGCTCCGGGCAGGGCTTCTCAACAACATATCTTCTCTTTATCTGGAGCAGGGGCGATGCGAGGAAGCCGTTGACGTTCTGAACCGAGCCCTTGTCATTTCACAGCGCAACGGAATCCGGGCGGAAACCGCGGTCATTTATGTCAATCTGGCGCAGGCATACGCGCAGAAAGACCCCACGGACGCGCGCATCTTTGATGCCATGGACCGTGCGTGGGATGTGTTGGAATCGGCAGAAATTCCAAGGGATGCCGCCTATGCGGAAACGGCACGGAAATGTGCCGGCGCCTTTGGATATTTCGGTTATTTTGTCGCAGAAAAGGAACTCCACGAAAGGGCGGATGCGCTGTATGAAAGGGCTTGAACTTTCCCGCCGCTTTTTTGAAGAATTCGGCAAACCGTTGCTGCAGCAGATTCCCGGAGGAGATTCCGTTGCGGCGGGCCTTTGCGGGGAGGGGTCCGAATGTTTCGGCTTTGATGATTCCGTTTCGCGGGATCACGACTTCGGTCCCGCCTTCGACCTGCTGGTTCCGGATACCTTTGATCCGGATCTCCGCCGGCAACTGGAAGACGCTTACCGGCATCTCCCCTCCGAATTTGCAGGCATCGGCTATGCTTTGAGAACCCCTCAGGCAGCGGACCGTCACGGCGTACACAGCGTAGGGGAATTCTTTGTCCGCTTTACAGGCAAACCGCGCGGACCGGAAACCTGGCAGGATTACCTCTATACGCCGGATTCCTTTTTCGCGGCGGCGACAAACGGAGAAATTTTTGCGACAGGAGACGGAACGGCAGAAGCCATCCGGACGCGGATCCGGACAGGGATGCCGGAGGATGTGCGCCGCAAGAAAATTGCCACCCGGGCGTTTCGCATGGCACAGGCAGGACAATACAATTATACCCGCTGTCATGCGCACGGAGAAGATGCCGCAGCGGTTCTGGCAAAACAGGAGTTTGCACAGAACGGCTGCGAACTGATCTTTTTGCTGAACCGACGTTTTTCACCGTTTTATAAATGGATGTTCCGGGCAGCCCGGCAACTTCCCCTCTGCACCGATGCCGTTCTGCGGCTGGAAACGCTTCTGGTCTCGGGCGAAGACCGACACACGCAGAATGCAAGGGACATTGAATTTATTTCCGCCGTCGTCATTGACGAGCTTCGCAGGCAAAACCTGAGCAACAGCACCGCCGATTATCTGGAGCCCCACGCCCATGCCGTTGCCGCACAGATTCAGAACCCGGAAATTTCCGCACTTCATCTTCTGGAGGGATGACCCGAATGATTCAACACAACGCTTTCGCAACGGTTGCCGCGCGACCGGAGCATCCGGACTGGGAACGGCTGACCGAACGCCGGACCCCGCTGTACCGGAGAGAGGACGACATCCGTAGCGATTTCGCGCGGGACTACACCCGTGTGCTGCACTGCCGTGCCTATCGCCGTCTGAAACAGAAAACGCAGGTGTTCTTCAACATCGACAACGACCACATCTGCACCCGCATGGAACACGTTCTTCACGTGGAATCCGTCAGCGGAACGATTGCAAAAACACTGGGGCTGAATCCGGAACTGACGCAGGCGATTGCCACGGCACACGATCTCGGGCATGCCCCGTTCGCCCATCAGGGAGAGAGAATTCTGAACGATCTTTCGCTGAAATACACCGGGGAAACCTTCTGGCACGAACGAAACGGGCTTCACTTCGTGGATGACGTGGAACTTCTGGAGGACAACACCAACGTCATGCGGAATCTCGACCTCACCTATGCCGTGAGAGACGGGATTATTTCCCATTGCGGAGAAATTGACGACAACGGGCTTCGTCCCCGCGGCGAATTCATTGACCTGCAGAAAGATTTTACGGCACCGGGCGAATATCAACCGATCACCTGGGAGGCGTGTGTGGTCAAAATTTCCGACAAGATCGCCTATGTGGGCAGGGATATTGAAGACGCAAAGAAACTGGGGTTCCTTTCCCGCGAAGATATCCGCACACTGATGCGGATTGCCCGTGCCAACGATGAGGACGCCCTGAACACCACCATCATCATCTACAATATGATCAGCGACATTTGCCGCAACAGCACGCCGGATACCGGCATCTGTCTGTCCGACCCGGGACAGGAACAGCTCAAACAGATCAAGGCGTTCAACTACGAGCACATCTACCGCAATAAGCGGCTTCTGGTTTTTCATGAATACGCACGGCTTGTGCTGACCAAGCTGTTTGAAACGCTTTACGAAGCGTATTGCGGCGCAAAAACGATTGACGAACTTGCCAAAATGGCACATATCTATCCGGAACTTGCCGGATCGTTCGGCGGTTGGCTGATGCGGTACTGTTCCTTTGCACGCAGAAAGGAATACGGGAACCGC
Organism: uncultured Eubacteriales bacterium; assembly: GCA_934438175.1. GTDB lineage: Bacteria > Bacillota > Clostridia > Oscillospirales > UBA644 > CAKSBH01. The sequence goes on from CAKSBH010000002.1 coordinate 11,026, forward strand.
AAAATTTACGGAACACTGGAAACGGATAAAATTTACGCACGTGCCATTCTGGATTATATCTCCGGAATGACCGACGGCTATGCCATCAAAATTTTCAACGAACTGATTTCGTATTGAAACGGGAGGACTCTTATGAAAATCGCAGTAATCACCGGTGCGTCATCCGGGATGGGAAAAGAATTTGTACGCCAGCTGGAGGAGGCAGAACGTTTCGACGAAATCTGGCTGATCGCCCGCCGCAAGGACCGCATGGAAGAACTTGCCGGAGAACTTCACACCAAAGCCCGCGTCATTCCGCTGGATCTGACCGACAGCAACAGCATCCGCAAATACGGCATTCTTCTGGATGCCGCCAAACCGGAGGTTGCGGTTCTGGTCAATGCCGCCGGGTTCGGGATCTTCCACAAATTTACCGACTGCAAGCCGGAAGACATCTACGGTATGATCGACCTGAACGACAAGGCACTGGTCGGCATGACCTACACCTCCCTGCCGTATATGCGGGCAGGCGGCCGCATCATCAATCTGGCTTCGGCATCGGCGTTCCAGCCGGTTCCGTACATCAATGTGTACGCGGCGACCAAGGCGTTTGTTCTTTCGTTCTCCCGTGCGCTCAACGTGGAATTGCAGGATCGCGGCATCAGCGTCCTCGCCGTCTGCCCGTTCTGGACAAAAACGGAATTTTTCGACCGCGCGCGCGATGACGATACCATCTCGTATTATTCACACTACTACACCGCCGAAGAAGTCGTGACCCGTGCGCTGGAGGATCTTGCCCGGGGGAAGGATGTGTCGGTCTGCGGCGCCGCCGTGCGCGGACAGCGGCTGCTGGTCAAGCTGCTTCCACACCGTACCGTGATGAAAATCTGGTGCAGGCAGCAAAAAAAATAACCGGACAAGAACTTGTCCGACAAAAACAAGAGAATGTTCACACGTGTTCTCCGCGAAAAACCGGTTGAGCACTTACCCGGAAGAATCCTGTCTTCCGGGTTTTGTCCGTCTTCGGAGAATGGGCTTATCCCAATGCCGAAACAGAGTGATTCCATCACGAAGAATTTCCATGCCGCGGGTGGCGAAACGGTCAAGCCGCCTGCGGAAACATTTGAAAAAGTCCTGCACGTCCGTTTTGATTCCGCGTTCGCAGACGGTGCGCCCTCCAAAAAGATCCCGTCGTAGAACGACCTACGACGGGATCTTTTTTGTTCTGTTCCGATGCCTGTGTTTTTCCGGAGAAGATTCACGCGTTACGTTCCCCCGTTTTCTTCTGTCAGAAAATCGATCATCCCCGTAAACTGACTCTCCCAGAAATCGTAATCGTGCCCGCCGGAGGACTCCCGGTATTCATAAGAAAATCCCTTGTCTTCCATATGGCGGCGGAAGGCGAGATTGTCCGCGTACAGAAAATCTTCGGTTCCGCAGGCATGAAACACGCGGGGACGGACGCTCTGCGCCGCCAACCGATCAACCAAGGCAAACGGATCGTCCTCCGAGCCGGGCAGTGTATGGCGATAATCCTCTCCCCAGATTCTTCGGGCATCCGTATCCCACCATTCCCCGTTCAGGCGGCGGACATCCACCACGCCAGAAAGGATTCCCACCCCGGCATACTGCTCCGGACGGGAAAAGCCGAGACGCGCCGCTCCGTAGCCGCCCATGGAATAACCGGCAATCCACGTTTTTTCTCTCGGCGGATCCAGCCGGAACATTCCCCGCAGTTTCCGAGGAAGTTCTTCGGCAAGATAGGAAGCATACCGGGCTCCGTTTTTCATATCGCAATAAAAGCCGCGTCCGCCATACGGAAGCACTGCCGCAAGATTCCGGGAGCCGATCGCCGGTTCCGCGCGCATCCGGGTAAACCATTTGCGCTGGTCGCACCCCAACCCGTGCAGAAGATACAGAACGCCCGTCTCTTCATTTTTCCGTTCCGGCAAAAGAACAACAACGGGTGTCCACGTACCGAGTGATTCCGAATACAGCGAAAATTCCAACTGCGTCATAAGTGCCTCCGCTTTTGTTTTTTTCTGGCTCTACTATACCATGTTTTGTCGTTTTTTTCAAGCATTTCCGTAAAAATCCGCTTCCTCCCCCTCTCCCTGTTTACAATCCCGCAAAAATGTGCTATACTTTAATCGAAAATGTTTACAGGAGGCATCCGGAAATGGATCTCTCAACCATCCCGGCATGGGATCTTCATACCCGGCTGTCTGTTCATGAATCCGGCAGGGATCTTCCCCGCACGGACAATTCGGCGGAATGGTGGTTGAAAATGTGCCGGGAAGCCGGCATCTCCGTATCGTTCTGCGCTTCTTATGAAGCGGAAAACCGGGAGCTTCTGCACGTTGCCGAACAACACAAAAGCATGTTCGGCTGGATCTCCGTCAATCCGGATTGCCCGAAGACCTTTCCGGAAGCCGCAGAACAGCTGCGTCATCCGAAAGCCGTCGGCATAGAGGTCGCTTCGTTTGTACCTTCCCGAAAATCCGAGACCCTTTTCGGCTTTGCCGAAGAAACCGGAGCCGTACTCTGCCTTTCGGCAGACGGAAGAGGTACCCGCATCGGAGACCTTGCCAACCGGCATCCGTCCGTTCCCGTTCTTCTCAGCACCGACGTTCGCAACGGGTGTGAAGCGCTGCGTCGTTCCGCTCACGGCAACCTGTATCTTCTGTTCGGCGGTGACGAACCCATTCTGAACCTTGTACTGGAGCGTCTGGTCGGGCGCTTCGGAAGTTCACATCTTTTGCTCGGCTCCGGCGGAACCGTCGCCCCCGGATACCTGCGGGGACGCGTGGAATATGCCCGGATTCCGGACGAAGACAAGATTCGGATTCTTCAAAGCAATGCGCGCCGGCTCTTTCCCTCAGCCGAAAAGGAGGTGAACCCATGACACACGCGGAACTCCGTGCCGTTCCGGCACTGGATATGCATTCGCATTTCAACCACGGGCACCCGCACGACAGCACAACGGACGAACGGTATGCCTGTGACCTGGAGTTTATTCTGCAGGCGAACCGTCTTGCCAACGTGCAGATTACCGTATGTTCCACGTTTGCCTCGGTTCTGCACAGCCCGAGTGCAGCCGAAGAAAACGGCCTGCTGTTTGACCTCTGTCTTCAGATTCCGTCACTGTACCAATGGGTCGTAATCGACCCGCGGGAGCCGCACACGTTTGAGCAGGCGGAAGAAATGCTGGGCAAACGCAAATGCCTTGGCATCAAACTGCACCCGCCGTTGCACGGATACCGTACGGCGGAATACGGAGATCTTCTGTTTGGTTTTGCCGAAGAACACCGTGCCTTCGTGCAGATCCATCCGGAAGCCGAACCGGACATTTACCTGCCGTTTGCCGACCGTTATCCGCATATGATTCTGGACGTTGCCCATCTCGGCGGTGCCGGTTTTCTGCGGGCAATCCGGGAAGCGAAACACCGAAACATCTACAGCGACACCTCAGGCAGTGCCAGCCGGTTCAACCACATCATCGAGGCGGCATGCGAATGCGGCTGCTCCGATCGGATTCTGTACGGCTCCGACACTTACGATGTGGGCTTTCAGCGCGGGCGGATTGAGTATGCCGTCATTTCCGAAGAAGACAAATTGCGGATTCTGCGCAACAACGCGTTGGGAATCTTTCCGCAGTTGAATTTATAATTCCTTTTTTGCGAAAGGAGATTTTTCCGTGAATCTTTTGATTTTATCCTGCAACACCGGCGAAGGACACAACTCCGCCGCGCGAGCCATCACACAGTACGCCGTTGGGCAGGGATCCTCCTGCGAAACGAAAAACGCGCTTTCCTACTGGCCGGCGGGAACCGACAAAATCATCTGCGGAGGAATGGTCTTTCTGTACAAAAAAATGCCGGGGCTGTACGGAACGGGCTATCGGATCTCCGCAACCTCGTCTGTACAGAAGGGCAACCAGAACCAGGCCCGCATCCGGAAGGGAAAAAAGCCCGTTCTGGGGCTTCCCCTGACCGGGCTGGTCTCCTGCGGCAAACTGTACCAGGACCTTTGCAACGGGCATTACGATGCCGTTATCTGCGTGCACATTCTGGCGTCGCTGATGATGACGGAGATCCGCAAGAAGCATCCGGAAAACTGCCCGCCGTTCTATTTTGTGGAAACGGACTACACCTGTCACTGCGGCATCAACACCTCCGACGCCGATGCCATCTTCATCCCGTCCTCCCGCCTTCAGGACGACTTTGCTTCCTACCACGTTGACCGCAAACGACTGGTCGCCACCGGCATTCCGGTTGCCGAAGCGTTTTACGAACACACCGATCCCATCGAAGCCAAGCGTCAGCTCGGTTTGCCGGAAGACCGGCGCATGGTTCTTCTGATGTGCGGAAGCATGGGCTGCGGCCCGATGGAGCAGATTGTCCGCACGGTTACGAAATCCCTGGCGGAAGACACCGTTCTGGTCGCCGTCTGCGGAAGGAATGAAGAACTGCTGCAAACACTGCAAAAAGATACGCCCGCGAATCTGTTTCCCGTCGGCTTTACCAAGCAGGTTCCGCTGTATATGGACGCCGCGGAAATGATCATCACAAAGGCGGGCGGGCTCAGCTCGACCGAAGCAGGAACCAAGCATCTCCCCATCGTGTTCATTAACGCCATCCCCGGACAGGAAACCAAAAACCGGGATTTCTTTGCTGCCAACGGCTGCGCCCGTTATTGCGACAGTGCCGCCGATCTTTCCTCTGTCGTGACCGATCTTCTGGAAAACCCGGAAAAGCTGCAGAAGATGCGTGAAAATCTGAAGCAGAGATTCCGTCACCGCTCGGCAGAAGAAATTTACGATTACATTGCCCAACACCGATAACGGCTTACGGGTATCGCCGCTGCGGTACCCGTTTTTTTACCACAAACAAAAAAGGATGTGTTTTTTTGAACGCTTCCCTCATTTCCGCCTTGGACACTCTGAAGATTCTGTTTACCGGAATCGTGGTTCTGCACCATTCCTCGCTGAAGGACGGCGTGCTGATCCGCGGGTATCTTTGCGTGGAATTCTTTTTTTTCGTTTCCGGCTGGCTTCTGTGCCGGGATATCGAAAAAAACAATCCCCCCACCCTTCGCTGGCTCGGCAAACGGGTGCTCCGGCTCGCTCCGCACGCGTGGCTCTCGCTTGCCCTCATCCTGCTTGCCCAGCTGACGCTGGGCGTGATGAATCCCGGGCACAAGCCCTTGCTCCATGCCATCCCGGAAGCGTTGTTTCTGCAAAATGTCGGCATCTTTGACGGAGGGCTGAACTACCCGTGCTGGTATCTTTCCGTGCTGGTCTGGGGCGGACTGCTTGTCCGGGCTGCCCTGCACCTGCCGAAGAAGATTTTTGCCGCACTTGCCGTTCTGAACGCCGCCGGCTATTTTACGTTTGCCTTTTGCTCCGGCTCGTTTGAAAATTTCGGGACGGTTTACGGCATCTACATCCCGCTGTGGCGGGGAATCACCGCGCTTGCCGTCGGTGTCCTGCTGTGCCGGTGCCGGGAAACGCTGCGGGAAAGCGGCTTTTACCAAAAAGCAGTCTTGCCGATTACGATTGCAGAGATCCTTTTGACGGCAGCGACCGTTGCCTTGCTGTTTGCCCCGCGGAAGCTTTGGTATGATGCGCTGTTCTTATTGCTTCTTGTGCCGCTGTTGCTTTGCGCAGCAAGTCCGCAATCCCTGTTGAACCGCATCGGCACCAGTCGCCCCGTCCGGTGGGGAACCGGGCTTTCCTACGCCGTATACCTCAACCACGCGCTGGTCATCGAACTGCTGCGCCGCTACGTCTACCCGCTGCGGGCATGGACCGTCGCCCAACAGATCCTTCTTCTCTTCACCGCCACCGTCTCCCTCTCCGCCGTCACCCAAGGGCTGATTACGCTCATCCCCCGTCTCCGGAAGAAAAAGAACAAACCCGAATGCGCATAAAGAAGCGGAAGCCCTGCGGCTTCCGCTTCTTCTTTCTTATCTGTTCGGATTTTTTGGCAAATATTCTTTTCCAAGCAGCCAAAGATATTTATCCAGGTCTTCCAACGTATACGAATCCAAGCCGTAATAAGCACGGAATTTTTCCAGAATTTCTTTGAGCCGCCGGTAATCTTTCAGATCTTTTTCCCGGAAATCCGCAAACCGGTCATGCTTTCCGAAATAGCACAGCATCTTGTCGACATACCGGTCATAAATGGGAAAAACCAACGGGCTGTGGCAATGGCAATACTTGGTCGCAAAGGAATAACAATCCCGAACCCGTCCGTTAAGATGGATGTACCGCAGCTTTTCCACCAAAGCGACATCCCCCTGCTTCAACAGTTTGTCGATATGAAGGTTCTGAATGTGCAGAGCAACCGAAAAGGCATCGTAAAGATTTGTGCTGTAAAAGGCATTGAGTACTGCCACCTTCAGAAGAACATCGGTTATTTCCTCATTTTCCGGTGCAATCTGCCGAAACAGACGCCGGATAGCTTTTTCCTGCGGAGGGTATTTTTCCAAATGCTCCCATTGGTTCCGGTATTTGCACAATTGCTCCGGATCCGGTCTCGGAATGAAACTCTCCGAAGCGCCGGATGTTGTTTTGTTCATGTCTTCACCCTCTCCTTTCATTTTTTACTGTGCCAGGAATTTTCAAAAAATTTTTCTGCCAAGCTTAATGGAACTTGCCGAGTCGTGTTTTTTATGGGTTTTAAAAATCATACACAAAAACGGCACCGCTGCAAATCAAAGGATGAAATATCCATTGATTATCCATTGATTGTTTCTTTTGATTAGCCGCTATTGTTTTGTCCATGTGCATTCATTTGTTTTAAGACATCTTTGTCCGGACCTTTCAGACACAAAGAAGCTCAAATTTTTTCCATCAAAATAATCCGAATAATTTTCAGTAGTTCCTGTTTGTATTGTAAATACTTTTCTCCCCCCTAAAGAACTATAATAATTGCTTTCCCTTATGTAGTCCGTAGAGCCAAAGTCATTCGTCTGGACAAGATATGCTGTACTACAAGTTACATTCCATACGCATTTTTCTTCAAAGCGTATATCTTTATCTGACGATATATCTAAAGCATGCGGATTGATTTTTGTAACCATTTTCGGAATAACAATAGTATTACTAACCAATCTACAGTTGTAAAAGCAATACTGCTCTATAGTTAAAAGATTTTCAGGAAGTACAATCTTTTTCAGATTTATACAATTGTTGAAAGCATATGCTCCTATCCTTGTTACGGACGAGGGAATGTCCGCCGTTTCTAATGAAGAGCACCCACTAAAGGCATATGAATTGATTGCGATAATGCTGTCAGGAATTTTTATGCTTTTTAGATTTGTCATGTTTTCAAAAGCGTTCTCTAATATTTGCGTTACTTTCTTACCCTTGTAAGTTGAAGGTATAATGATGGTCTCAAGATACTTTGCCATACCTACCGTTACACCATAAGAACCATCGGATAGTGGATAATATGCCAACCCTTCTGTCCCCTCCGAAGAAGCATCAACACTGAAAACATCCTGCGTTCCATCTGTATAATTGATTGTCAAAAAACCGTTTTCATAGCAGACGCTTTCAATGCCCCTGCCGGCATCCCCTTTGTCCCCTTTATCGCCCCTTAAAGAAGCAAGCCATTCGGTATAGGTGCCGGTATAATCGGGATATGCCTGCCGATAAAGCTCATATGCGGATTTTCCGTCAACACCGTTCTGTCCGGCATCTCCTTTTTCACCAGGATCCCCCTTATCACCCTTATCTCCTTTTTCTCCTTTTTCGCCCGGAATGCCGGGAACACCCGGATCCCCTTTATCGCCTTTGTCTCCTTTATCGCCTTTTGGACCTCTGACATTACCCAAGCATGTCGGAACCGCCGAGTTGCTGTATGTAACAAAAAGATTTCCATCCGCATCCAAAGAAATCACGGAAACACCGACTCCGTCGTCGCCCTTGTCTCCTTTATCGCCCTTTTCACCCTGGGCCCCGGATTCACCCTTGTCGCCCTTTTCACCAGGAGCACCCTGTGCGCCAGTTTCACCTTTATCTCCTTTTGCTCCAGCTTCCCCTTTAATCGGACCGATTTTTTCGGAAAAGGTACCGTCTGAATAATGAAATACCAGGCAGAAATCCGGCGTAAACGTAACCGAAGACACGCCGATTCCATCAACACCGTTGCTGCCGTTCAACCCATTGTCACCCTTGTCCCCTTTTTCGCCCTTGTCACCCTTTGCACCCATAAGGGACTGATTCAGAACAATCGGGGCGCCTTCTGAAAGAACAATCACAAGTTTATTCTCTTCATTCAGGAAAACTCCCGTAACACTGACGCCCGAATCGCCTTTGTCTCCTTTATCGCCCTTTTCACCCTGGGCACCGGTTTCACCTTTGTCTCCTTTTTCACCCGGAGCACCTGCCTCACCCCGGTCACCCTTTTCACCCGGCGTTCCCTGAGCGCCGGTCTCACCTTTGTCGCCCGTAGCTTTTACAGAAGTTGATGTCCAGGTATTTCCGTTATCGGAAGAAATCTCCCACAAATTTGTCTGCGCATTGATGCGAATTTGAGGCGTAATTCCGTCTTTCCCTTTTATGTTTTCAAAAGTATATGTTGAGGAATCGGTAAGAGTAACCGTCATCGTCCCATCCACAAGCGAAATATTCCGGATTCCGACTCCGTTTTCACCGTTTGCCCCTGCAGCGCCGTCTTCACCCTTATCACCTTTCAGAGAATAAAGCCATTGCATTTCAGAAACCGTCGGAGGAATCATCCCGTTTTCAAGAGCAATCTCATACGCAGACTTCCCGTCCGCGCCGAAAGCACCAGTTTCTCCCCGATCTCCTTTGTCTCCCTTGTCTCCCTTATCACCTTTATCTCCCTTTTCACCCGGATCTCCCTTTTCACCGGAAGAACCCTGAGCCCCGGTTTCGCCTTTCAAACTCTTAATCCACTCCGACTCAGAAGTTGCCGAAGTGAGGCCCGCTCTCTTGGCAATTTCGTACGCAGACAAACCGTTTGAACCGTTTAATCCCTTTAACGAATCCAGCCATTCAGCCTCGGACAAAGCACAGCCGTTCTCTTTAGCAATTTCATAAGCAGATTTTCCGTTGATTCCATCCGCTCCGGAAGCACCTGCTTCACCCCGGTCTCCTTTTTCTCCCTTATCACCCTGATCTCCTTTTTCACCTTGAGCACCGGATTCTCCCCTGTCACCCTTTTCACCCTGCATTCCCGGAGCACCCGTTTCACCTTTGTCTCCCTTTTCGCCCTTCAGCGTCTCAATCCATTCTGCTTCGGATTTTGCAGTCGTAGCCCCGGTTATCACAGCAATTTGATACGCAGAAAGACCGTCTTTTCCGGCAACCCCCGCTGTACCGACAATTTTTCCGACGTTCACCGATTTCTTGTTTGAAAACGTCAACACGAGTTCTCCGGCATCATTAACATTGGCACTTGTAATACCAACACCATCCGCTCCGTCTTTGCCGCTCACTCCAACCGATTTTCCGGCATTGATGGTCGTGTTGTCGGAAAGCGTAAGAATCAATTCCCCGTCTCTGTTAAACGAAGCCGCTTTCAAACCAACAGGATTGCTTGTCGCCAACTTATTCAACAGGGCGCCGTATTCTTCTTCTGTTCCGCTGAATCCGGATTCCTTGGCAATCTGATAAGCAGATTTCCCTTTTAAAGAAGCGAGCCATTCCTGCACACTCCCCTGATATCCCTCTGATACGGCAATTGCGTACGCGGACAGTCCGTCTTTAACCGTTGCCGACGCTTGAAGAATATCGTTGTTGACAATCATTGTTGTTGCCACCGAAGCACCGACAGCAAGAACAAGCGTCAGCACGATGACTAAAACTTTCTTTCCAAAAGTATTCATAATTTCCCTCCTGACATCTCTGCAAATTTGTACAAACAACTTTTGGTCATTTTTTAATTCCAAATCGGAATTATTTTTATTATAATTCCAAAACGGAATTTTGTCAAGTCCCCGGTATGGTAGAATGAGAAAAAATAAAGCGGGGAAGATAACGTGAAAACACGAGAGAAAGACTACGGAACGGCAAATGTAATTGGACGAACAGTGGAAGAACTCCGACGGCAGAAAGGCATCGGTCAACTGGTGTTTGTAGCACAGCTACAGGCATCCGGGCTGGACATCCATCCGTCCAGTTATTCTAAACTGGAAGGGCAGCTGCGGCAGGCAACCGACCGGGAAGTGTATCATATTGCCAAGATTCTGGAAGTTCCGCTGGAACGGTTGTTTTCGGAATATGTTTCCGAACCGGTTCTTGCCTCGGAAGAATAACTGTTGCGTATAGCATAACCGATGAAATCCGAACCCTGTCGCGCAAAAGAAGAAGCGGAAGCCGCAGGGCTTCCGCTTCTTCTTTTTTATTTGTTTCTTTATTTATTTCCCGACATAAGCCAGGCAGGATTTTCCGTATTTCATCAGCGCTACGGCAAGGGCAGAGAGCGTTTCGTCGGCGCGGTTCATTGCCGCCGCACAGTACGATTCCACGCTGTAGCACAGCGTCGGACTGACGGCAACGCCGTCGCGGCACACCGTAAAGAACAGCCGGTCGCCGAAGCCGTATGCCTGTATGTCGCAGAAAACAACGGAGATCCGTCCGTCCTCCTCCACGGTCAATTCGGACAAAACATCCACCTCAAAGCCGTCCTCATCGGTAACGGAGACGGTCAGCCCGTCGGTCGATCCGCCGTTCCATGCGAAAACAGCTTTAACGGAAACGGATTCCTTCAGCAAAATCGTGGCAGATTTCCACAAAGCAGTCGGAGAAGAAATTGTTTCCCACTTCGGATCGGTCACCGTCGTCATGGCAGGAACCTCCTCCGTGCCCCAGGAACTCTGCGCGTCGGTCAAAGCGGCATCCACCGGTTCGTCCGTACGATAACCCACATATGCCTGGGCGGCAGCGCCGTACCGCAGCATATCCACCAGCATCGTCGTGGTCAGGTTGCGGGTATCGAACTTCTTCAGCTGCTTATACGCATACGCCATCACGCTGTATTCCTGTGCCTTGCCGGCAAACGACAGCCCGTGATACTTGGCGTACGGAACCGCCGTAACGGAATCTCCCATCTGATGCGGGGCGATGTCCGAAAAACGGAACTCGTACGTCTGCGCCGATTCGTTGAACGTGTATGCCGTCACCACGGTTTCTTTGCCGTTGAACGTAAAGACCACAAACGGCTCGGTATAGCCGTATTCGTCCAGAAGCGCCTTGCGCACCGAGAACGTGAGGGCAAGATTGTCGCTCAGCCGCAGGGACGCGCCGCTGAAGTTTAAAGGATGGGACTGAATGTACTCCTCTTCTTTATCCGTCCAATAAAACTCACACGGAATTCCTTTTTTTTCTGCATAGGTATGCGCGGCGGAACCCCATACAATCCGAAGCATCAAGCCGGAACATCCCTCGAACGCAGAATCATCAATGCTGGTCACACTGTCCGGAATGGTGATGCTCGTCAAGCCGGTACATTTGCTGAACGCATAATTCCCAATGCTTGTTACGCTGTCCGGAAGGGTGATGCTTGTCAAGCCGGTGCAGTCGCTGAACGCAGCAAGCCCAATGCTGGTTAAACTCTTCGGAAGGGTGATGCTCGTCAAGTTGTAACATCCGTAGAACGCAGAATCTCCAATGCTGGTCAAACTCTCCGGAAGGGTGATGCTCGTCAAGCCGACACAGTCGCCGAACGCATCATCCCCTATGCTGGTCAGACTCTCCGAAAGGGTGATGCTCGTCAAACCGGTACAGCCGCGGAACGCAGAATCCCCCAGGATGGTCAAACTCTCCGGAAGGGTGATGCTTGTCAAACCGGTGCAGTCGCCGAACGCAGATTCCCCCATGCTGGTCAAATTCTCCGGAAGGGTGATGCTCGTCAAGCCGCTACAGTCGTAGAACGCATAACTCCCAATGCTTGTTACTCTGTCCGGAATCGTGATGCTCGTCAGGCCGGTGCAGCCGCGGAACGCATAATCTCCAATGCTTGTTACGCTATCCGGAATCGTGATGCTCGTCAGGCCGGTGCAGCCGCGGAACGTAAAACTCCCAATGCTTGTTATGTTGTCCGGGAGGGTAATGCTCTTCAAGCCGGTACAGTCGCTGAACGCATCCATCCCAATGCCGGTCACACTGTCCGGAATGGTGATGCTCGTCAAGCCGGTGCAGCGGTCGAACGCAGAATTCCCAATGCTGATCAAGCTCTCCGGAAGGGTGATGCTCGTCAGGCCGGTGCAGCGGTCGAACGCAGAATCCCCAATACTGGTCAGCCCCTTCGGAAGGGCAATACTCGTCAAGTTGTAACATCCGTAGAACGCAGAATCCCCAATGCTGGTCAGACTCTCCGGAAGGGTGATGCTCGTCAAGTCGTAACAGCGGTCGAACGCATGCTCGGTGATGCTTGTCACGCCGGGTTCAATGATAACTTTTGTAATTGTTCCATCCGGCCGAATGTTCCCGGTCGCCCCGTTGCCCGAGATGGTCAACACGGTACCGTCCAAGCTCCAGGTACAATCCCCGGGAATCTTCTCTGTTCCACTTGCCAGTGAAGGATCTGTCTTTGCGGCAAAAACAACCACAAAGAGAAGAACAGCAATCGCAATCAGAACGTTTCCGATTTTTTTCATTTTTTTTCTCCCTTTCTGTTCGAAATTTTGGGCAAATATTCTTTTCCGGGCAGCCAAAGATATTTATCCGGATTTTCCGGCGCATTACGAATCCAAACCGTAATCAGCACAGAACTTTTCCAGAATTTCTTTGAGCCGCCGGGAATCTTTCAGATCTTTTTTCCGGGAATCCGCAAAACGGTCATGCTTCCCGAAAGAGCACGGCATCTTGTCGACATCCCGGTCATAAAAGGGGAAACCCAACGGAGTGTGGCAATGGCAATACTTGGTCACAAAGGAATAACAATCCCGAACCCGTCCGTATTTCCCGCCGGACATCTCAGCAAATTGGTACAAACAACGTCCGGTCGTTTTTAATTTTAAATCGGAATATTTTTATAGTAGTCCTAAAATAGAATTTTGTCAAGTCCCCGTATGGCAGAATGAGAAAAAATAAAGCGGGGAAGATCACGTGAAAACACGAAAGAAAGACTACGCGGACGGACAGTAGAAGACCTCCGACGGCAGAAAGGCATCGCAAGTCTTTCTGCCGCATTCTAAAAACATCTCAGACGCCGCTTCTCCGCACAAAAGCCGTGGAGAGTACGGTCAGCCGCAGGTTGGTGTAAAAGGTCTCTTCCAGACGGGTCCGGAGAGGGAAAAATTCCGCTTCGGGCAAAGACGCCGTTACCATGACGGAATCCGAAAAAGACGTATCCGAAATATCCGCTCCCGCATCGGCTAAAACACGGGACAAACTGCGGTACAGATCGTAGCCGCAGACCGCCTGAAACGTCACCGCCCGTACAATCTGCGCCCTGCCGCTCGCCTCAACAGCACCCGCCGCCGCACGGGTATACGCCCGCGCCAGACCGCCGGCACCGAGAAGGATTCCTCCAAAATAACGGGTGACTGTGATCAGAACGTCGGTAAGCCCGCTCAGTTCCAACACCTTAAGGGTCGGCATGCCCGCGGTTCCGGACGGTTCCCCCGCGTCGGAAAACCGTTTGGCTCCGCCTTCCCGCAAAGAATATGCCCACACGTGATGGCGCGCCTCCGGTTCTGCCTGCCGTACGGTTTCCAGCCGTTCCGCTGCTTCTTCGGGCGAGGTCACAAAAAACGACCGGCCGATGAAAACCGATTTTTTCTCGGTAAACTCAAACCGTCCGTCCCGGCTTACGGTATAACATTCCATCGCAGACCCTCCTTTTTTTCAGTATAACAAAAAACTTTCCGGTTGACAAGAGCGGGGATGGACAAAGTTTTATTCCTGTGGTACAATAAACAAAAAAAGGAGTTTTTTATGTTCCGACATCTTGTTCTGTATCGGGTTCCGAACCCTGCCGACGCCGCCGAAATGAAACGCCGGTTTGAAACCATGCCCGAAAAGATTCCGCAGATCGTCACGCTGGAAAGCGGGCTGGACGACCTGCATTCGCCCCGGTCTTTTGATGTATCGCTGGTGATGACCTTCCGCAACCGGGAAGATTATCTCGCCTACAAGGATCACCCCTATCACAGGCAATTCGTGATGCCGTTTGTGCACAGCGTAACCGAACAGGCCGTTTCGACGGATTATGAAGTGAAATAAATGCGGAAAGAGCCCGGGAATCCCGGGCTCCTGTTTTTTTCTTTTCTTTCGGTCCGACTCAGACAGTTCTCTGAACTTTACCGGAACGCAGACAGTCTGTGCAAGCATAAACGTGCGTAACAGAGCCGTTTACAACCGCCTTAACTCTTCTTACGTTTGCCTTCCATGTTCTGTTGGAACGTCTGTGGGAGTGAGAGACTTTTATTCCGAAGGAAACACCTTTTCCGCAAAAATCACACTTTGCCATAAACCAACACCTCCATTACCGCAGTATTTTCGAATGCAAAGCACATCCGGAAAAATATTATAACAGAAAACACGAAAAAAATCAAGCCCTTTTTCAAAGTTTTTTGTTTTTTACACCTTTTTGTTGTACAAGCCGCGGGTAAATCCGACTTCCGGCATCGGTTCCCCCGCTTCAAAACGCCGGAGCACCTCATCGCATTCCGCCATGGGCTCGTCCGTGAACAGAAGCCGCACGGCTCCGCACCCGGAAAAATCCCGGTCTGCCATATACAGCCGATCACTGTTCCACAGCCGGTTGCGGCATTTGGGCAGGCAGGTAACCAGAAATTTCCGCCCGGTCCGATCTGCCAGGTAAAACGGCTTCCCGCACGTCTTTTGTTTGACGCAGTTTTCCGTCACCATAAACGGCAGCCGTCCGTATACGATTGCCGTGCAGAAGGCGTCGGCGGCATCCCGCAGCTGTGCAAGATTCATCTCAAACGAAAGTGTGCAGGAGGAAAGTCCGAGCGTTTTGCACTGCTCTGCCGAAAGGCGGTTGAAAACATTCAGCCCGTAATCGCCGTGCGCCCGCAGTCCGGCTTCCCGGACAGCGGAAATCTGCCCGAGATTTCCCACCAGAACATCCTGCACACCATGCTCCGCAGCTTCGGCAAGATCCCGGCGAAGCTGCAGGCGTTCATCATCCGTAACAACCGGAGAAAGCGCAACTCCCACCCGGTTCCCGAACCTGCCGCAAAGCGGTCCGAACGATTTTTTGTGAACTTCGGTCAAAGGGACCCAGATGCGGGAAAGCGTCTCCGCTTTTGGCGGAATCTGTGAAACCGACAAAAACCAACCCTCCATCCGGGGCAAAGCCGTGTTCTTCATGTTTTGAGGAAAACACACCGGAGAAGAATCCGAAAAGGTATACGGCCGCACCAACCGCATCTGTGTCAGATGCTCCAGCAACCGGCGGCGGGACGCATTCATCTGCGCGGCAGGCAAAAACAGCAGGTCCGTTCCGTTCAGAGTCAGATTCCGCAACGTATAGACCGTATCGCCCAGCCGTCCGAAGCAGTTCTTTGCATCGTCCTCGGTCAGAGGGTGGGACTGTGCTTCCTGAGCCGGAAGCTCGTCCTCCGCCGCATAGCCATCCTCCGTCTCCGCACGGACCGTAATTGTTCCGGCGGGCGTCGCCGTCAGCGAAAGATCCAAAAAGAATCTTTTATACTCTTTTTTCTCCACGCGTGGAGTTTCGGTCGTTTCCGAGCGTACGCCGAACATTTCCGGACCTTTCCGATCCCGATAATACCCGTCGGTAAACCCTCCCCGGCTGAACACGCCGGCAAGATACCGTTCCGTTTCTTCCCCATACGGCTTGCCGTGTTTGCGATCGGCATACGCCCTGGTCACGGCATATACATACGACGGAGATTTCATCCGTCCCTCAATCTTCACGCAGGACACGCCGAGAGAGGCAATGTCGTCCAGGTCTTTCAGCAGGCAAAGATCTTTCAGCGAAAGCGCATATCCACCCGCATACGGCAACCGGCACGGCTGGGCGCACCGTCCGCGGTTTCCGCTTCGCGCACCGATGACACTGCTCATATAGCATTGCCCGCTGTAGCACATGCACAGAGCGCCATGAACAAAAATCTCTGTTTCAATGGGAGAATGCGCCGTAATATAAGCAATGTTGCTGCGGGAAAGTTCCCGGGAAAGAACAACGCGGGAAAAGCCGAGATCCGCCATTCGCTCCGCACCTTCCAGAGAATGGATGGTCAGCTGCGTGGAAGCGTGCAGCGGTACATCGGTACAGCGGGAGAGTTCCCGTGCCAGACCGAGATCCTGTACAATCAGAGCATCCGCCCCGGCTTCAACCAGTTGTTGCGCCGTACGCAGCGCCCCGTCCAGTTCCCGGTCGGAGACCAGCGTGTTCAGCGTTGCATGCACCGACACCCCGCGTTCGTGACAAAGCCGGATCCCTTCCCGCATTTCTTCTTCCGTAAAATTGGCGGCACCCATGCGGGCGTTGAAGGCCGGTGCACCGAAATAGACGGCATCCGCACCTCCGGCAACCGCCGCCTGCAGGGCAGGAAACGACCCGGCGGGAGAAAGAATCTGCATCATCGGTTCTCCGTTGCCCGGTCGATTTTCAAATCCAGAATCTGCCGCTTCAGCGAAGAGACCTCTTCGGAAAGAGCATGGCATTCGGCATTCAGCCGTGCATATTCCTCCGCAAGACGGTCGTTTTCCGAGCGGAAGGATTCCCGTTCTTCCCGCACTTTTTTCAGTTCGTCGCAAAGCCCAAGACCGACAAGAAGAGCCGCCTTGTGAACCGGGATGTTTCCGGCACCCATCACCGTGCGCATACGCTCCCGCAGATCTTCAACCATGCCGTCCGTATACGATGTACTTTCCGTTGTGCGGAACGAAAGCTCAACCCCACAGATATTCGTGCGATAAATGTCATCCATACCCGTCTGCCCCTTTCAATTACCCGTCGCTTTGACGTAAGAATATTTTCCGCGGCTGCAAACCAGAGCACATCCGTCGGAGAACGGTCCCGCCTTGTCCCATTTTGCATTCAGAACCAAGGTCCCGTCGGTGTTGATGTACCCCCAGCGGGAACCAATCTGAACCGCCGCATAGCCGCCGGAAAAATCCCGGGCGCCGTCATAGGTCAACGCGATTGCCTCCCTGCCGGATGTGTTCAGAAAGCCCCAGACCGTTTTTCCGTCTTCGTTTTCCTTTGCCACCCGTGCCAGATTTTCGGAAAAATCATACGCATAGGGATAGACCTGCTGAACCAGAACCGAACCGTCACTTCGGATATAACCGAATTTGCTTTTCTCGGCGGCAACCGGCAACTCGGTCCTTGCCAGTCCGCATGAAAAACCGTATACGCGATAGTAAGTCGGCTCAATCACCCGCTTGCCGGAGGTATCCAGATATCCCCACAGGTACGTGGTATCGTCAACCTTTTCCCGGAAGGCGGCAAGTCCCTCGGAAAACGGAAGAAGATCGGTATATTCCGCCGGGATTGCCACCGTACCGTCCGTGGCAAGGAAGCCGCTTTTCCCGTTTGTTCCGGATCCGAAAAATTCCGCGTAATTCTCAGAAAAGGCACAGCCCTCATGATAGATGAAATCCGTCACCGGCGTTCCGTCCGCATTCAGATACCCGTAAAGTCCATCCTTTTTCACGGCGGCAAGTCCGCAGGAGTATGAGCCGGCATCTTCATATTCAAACGCCGTAATCTCCTTGCCGGTCGTATCGATAAATCCGTAAAAATTTCCCTTCCGAACCGCGGCGCGCCCCTCCCGGAACGGATATGCAACATCGTAGAGGTTCCTCACAACCACGTTGCCGGTTCTGTCAATATACCCATATTTTCCGTTGTACTGAACCGCACAGAGCCCTTCCGAAAAGTTCCCGGCATCGGAAAAGGAATAATCCACGACAAGCTCGCCGTTTGTGTTGATAAAACCCCATTTTCCGTCTTTTTTCACAGCCGCCATACCATCGGAAAAATCCCGGGCAGCTGTCCATTCCCAGTTGCCCAACTGCATAAAACCGGACTCTGTCACACGGGGCATGCACGAACAAAGCCCCAGTACCAGCACCAGCATCAAAAACACTCCGATTGCTTTTTTCATAAAAGGGCTCTCCTTTTTTCGGCTTTTTTTCAGTATAACACAGATCCCCCGGATTTTCAAGCGTCACGGAGGAATTTCCGTTTTGCGCCGCAAACGGCGTCGAAAAACGAACACAAAAAATTCTGCGATGCCTATTGACCGCTGCGGAATTTCGTGATATATTATAAGGTATGAAAATTTGGTTTCCGGAAAGGAGGTTGCGCATGAGTCCCGTACGTTCTCTGACCAGTCGTCAGAATCCCCGTGTCGCCGCCGTCTGTGCGCTTCGCAAAAACCCGTCTGCCGATGCGTTTTTGCTGGAAGGACAGAAGTTTGTCTGCGATGCGGAAGCATCCATCCGGGAACTCTACACCTCCACACCCGACAAATACCGCCCACTGATCGACCGGCTTTCGGCACGGGACATCCCCGTTTTCGCCGTCAGTCAGCCGGTGGCGGAAAAACTCTGCGTCACCGGAACGGATCTTCTCGCCGTTGTTTCGGCACAGGAATGTCCGCTTCCGCAGCGGCTTGTTCTGCTGGACGATGTGCAGGATCCCGGCAACGTAGGAACCATTCTGCGGACGGCGCTTGCCTTTGACTACGGATGCATTCTGTCTCCGGGCTGCGCCAATCCGTATTCTTCCAAAGTCATTCAGAGCTCCGCAGGAGCCGTTCTTTCCGTCCCGCTTCGCCGTGAAGACCCGCAAAAGGCCGTCCGGAAACTGAAAGAAAACGGCTTTACGGTTCTGTCCGCCGAACTGGACGAAACCGCCAAAACACCCGCGGAACATTCCAACTGCCCGCCTCTTGCCCTCATCATCGGAAACGAGGGAAACGGAGTTTCTCCCCTTCTTTCCGCACAGGCGGACGGTAAGGTCTACATTCCCATCCGCAACACCAACTCTCTGAACGCCGCCGTTGCCGCAGGCATTCTGATGGAACGGTTCCGTTAAGGAGGAACAGGCAGAATGAACGGACAAAACGCTCTTTGCTCTTTATGGATGCTGTCGCGGGCCCCTCTCTGGAGCAGGGTTCACACCCGATTGCTTTCCCGTTACGGATCTCCGGAGGAGGTTTATGCAGCCGCTGTCCGGAAAGCGCTAGATCCGACATGCTTTTCCGCCGAAGAAATTGCCCGCTTCTGCGATCCGGATCTGTTTGCCGCAAAAGAACAGCAGACCGCTTGCCGCAACCGGAACATCAATCTGATTGCCTACGGAGATCCGGACTATCCCGTCTTTTTGCGTGAAATTGCAGATCCTCCGGTTCTTTTGTTTGCCAAAGGCACGGTTCCGGACACCTTCGGCAGCCCATCCATCACCATTGTCGGCACACGGAACTGCTCGGATATCGGAAAACGGCTGACGGCACGCCTTGCCTATGATCTTTCCCGGCTTGGTTTTACGGTCGTAAGCGGGATGGCTCGCGGCATTGATACCTATGCCCACAAGGGCTGCCTGATGGCAAACCGGTCTCCTACCGTTGCCGTACTTGCCGGCTCGGTCGAGGATGTTTATCCGGCAGAAAACCGGCAGCTTTATGAATTGATTTGTCAGAACGGTGCCGTTGTCAGTGAAGTCCCTCCCGGTTCCCGCATCGGAAAATGGGCGTTTCATCAGAGAAACCGGGTTCTCAGCGGTCTGACGTTCGCCACGGTCGTGGTGGAATCCGGGATCCGGGGCGGCAGCATGATTACGGCTCACCATGCTCTGGAACAGAATCGCACGGTCTTTGCCGTTCCCGGCGCCCCGTCGGCACAGAAGAGCGAAGGAACCAATCTGCTGATCAAAAGCGGTGCCATGCTGTGCAGCGACCTCAACGACATTCTCAACGAATACCGGCTGATGTTCCACGAAACGATCGACACCGTTGATGTTGCCGCCATGCGCAGACGCGCGGCAAATTCCCGCGCCGCACGGCAGAAGGACCTGCAGGAGCGGCTTCGGCTTCTGGATGAGGACGGCAAGCGGATCTATGAGGCGCTTGCTCCGGACGGACAGACCGCCGATGGACTGTGTGAGATTACGGCGCTTCCTCTTTTTGAGATCATCTCCCGTCTCCAGGATATGGAGTTCAAGGATCTGGTCGAACAGATCCCGGGTGGCATCTATATACAAAAACAGATTTAAGGAGAATTATACGCAATGCCCCAGAAAAAGAAAACCGCAACAGGTACAGCACGCGCAACAAAAAAGAAAGCCGTTGAAGCGACCTCCGCTTCCGACGCAAAAAATCTTGTCATTGTGGAATCTCCGTCCAAAGCAAAAACCATTCAGAAATATCTGAACGACAAATTCGGAAAGAACTACCGGGTTTTGTCCTCCAAAGGGCATATTGCCGATCTTCCGCAATCCAAACTGGGGGTAGACATCCAAAACGATTTTACCCCCGAATACACGATTCCCCGCAAGGACGGAAAGCCCGCTCTTCTTCATGCCCTCAAAAAAGCGGCTTCCGAAAGCGAGCACGTCTATCTTGCAACGGACCCTGACCGTGAGGGAGAAGCCATTGCCTGGCATCTGGCACGGCTGCTCGGACTGGACATGAACGGAGACATCCGCGTTGCGTTTGACGCCATCACCAAAAACGTGGTTACGAAAAAAATTCAGGAACCCCGAAAAATCGACATGAACACGGTCAACGCCCAACAGGCGCGCCGTGTACTGGACCGGCTGGTGGGCTATAAACTCAGCCCGTTTTTGTGGAAAAAAGTAAAGCACGGCCTTTCCGCAGGACGTGTTCAGTCGGTTGCCACCCGGATGGTGGTTGACCGGGAACGGGAGATCCGCGCCTTTGTTCCGGAAGAATACTGGACACTGAACGCCGTCTTTGCCAACGGAGCAAAAACTTATCGGGCGGCCTTTTACGGAACCGCAGCGAAAAAGATTGCCATCCGCAACGAAGAACAGCTGAACGGAATTCTGTCGGATATCGACGGTGCCCAATATACCGTGGTATCGCTCAAAAATCAGCCCCGCACCAAAGCCCCGAAGCCGCCGTTTACCACCAGTTCGCTTCAGCAGGACGCCTCGGCACGACTGAACATGCGCCCCAGCAAGACCATGAGCGTGGCACAAGCACTGTACGAAGGCGTCAGCATCAAGGGGATCGGGCTGACCGGTCTGATTACCTATATGAGAACCGATTCGCTGCGCATTTCTCCGGAAGCATCTGCCATGGCAAAAGAAGTCATTCTCTCGCTGTTCGGCGCCGACGCCTACCCCGAAAAGCCCCGCGTCTACAAAGCAAAAAGCAACGCGCAGGACGCACACGAAGCCATCCGTCCCACCAATGCGGAACTGACGCCGGAGCGGGTGAAGGAAAGCCTGACAAACGAACAGTACCGGCTGTATAAGCTGATCTGGGACCGCTTTATGGCAAGCCAGATGGCAAATGCACAATACGAGGTACGCAACGTCGACATCGGTGCCGGGAAATATATCTTCAAAGCCACACATGCCAAACTGGTAAAAAAGGGCTTTACCGTTCTGTACAATTACGCGGAGGAGGACGAGGGCGAACCCTCGGCGCTTCCGGCAAACATCCGGGAAGGGGATGTTCTGGATTTCCGTTCGCTGGAAAAAGAGCAGAAATTCACCCAGCCCCCGTCCCGCTACACCGAAGCGTCGCTCATCAAGGCGTTGGAAGAAAACGGAATCGGACGTCCGTCCACGTTTGCGACCATCGTCAGCACCATCATTGAACGCGGTTATGTGGATCGCAGCGGCAAAGTCCTGTCTCCCACCCAGACCGGCGAAGTCACCACCGACCTGATGATTGAATATTTCCCGGATATTGTCGACATGGAATTCACCGCCGACATGGAGCACCAGCTTGACCGCATTGCCCATGCGGAAAAAACGTATCTCGAAACGATGCAGAATTTCTACGGCGGTTTTGAGCATACGCTGGAAGAAGCGGAAAAAAAGACCGAAGGCATGCACATCCGCATTCCGGAAGAAGAAAGTGATGTCATCTGCGAAAAATGCGGCGCACGCATGGTCTATCGCAACGGCGCGTACGGAAAATTCCTTGCCTGCCCCAACTTCCCGCAATGCAAAAACACCAAGTCCATTCTCACCTATGCGGACGGTTCCTGCCCCAAATGCGGAAAACCGCTGATCGCCCGCAAAACACGCAAAGGCAAAACATTCTACGCATGCGAAGACAAAGACGGATGTAACTTCATGACCTGGGATACTCCCACCAAAAAAACATGCCCTCAGTGCGGAAAAACGCTGTTCCGCCATGTGGGAAGACAGCTGGTCTGTCTGAACGAGAGCTGCGGCTATACCGCAAAAGCAGAAAAGACGGAAGAAGACAAATGAGAAACCTTGTTCACGTTGTCGGTGCCGGGTTGGCGGGCTGCGAAGCCGCCTATCAGCTTGCGGAACGGGGGGTTCACGTACGGCTTTACGAAATGAAGCCGGGAAAAAAGATCCCCGCACACACCACCTCCGATTTTTGCGAGCTGTGCTGCTCCAATTCATTTCGCGCCGAAGGTCTGAAAAACGCCATCGGACTGCTTAAAGAAGAATTGCGGCACCTCGGTTCGCTTGTTATGCGGTGTGCCGATGCTACCCGTGTTCCCGCGGGAGGTGCGCTGGCGGTAGACCGGGAGGCATTTTCCCGTATGGTAACGGATTGCATCCGCTCGCATCCCAACATTGAAATTGTAGAAAAAGAGATTCTTTCTCCCCTTTTTGAAGAAAATGCGGTCATCGCTTCCGGACCGCTGACCTCCGACGGATTGTCGGAAAGCATCCGGGAGTTTTTCGGTGTGGATGCCCTGCATTTCTTTGACGCGGCGGCACCGATCGTCACCGCGGAAAGCATTGATCTGTCCAAAGCATTTTTTGCTTCCCGCTACGGAAAAGGCGATGCCGATTACATCAACTGCCCCATGACAAGAGAAGAATACGATGCTTTTTATGAAGCACTGATTCATGCCGAAGAAGTAACCCTGCACGATTTTGAGGACAGCAAGGTCTTTGAGGGCTGCATGCCTGTGGAGGTTATGGCACGCCGCGGTTATGAAACGCTTCTGTACGGACCGCTGAAGCCGGTGGGGCTGATCGATGAACGAACCGGAATCCGACCCTTTGCCGTGGTTCAGCTGCGAAAAGACAACGCCGCCGGCTCGCTGTACAACATGGTGGGGTTCCAAACCCATCTGACGTTTGGCGAACAAAGGCGCGTCTTCGGCAAGATTCCCGGACTGGAGCAGGCAGAGTTTGCGCGCTTCGGTGTAATGCACCGCAATACGTTCCTCAATTCCCCGGAGGTTCTGACGGAAACGTACGAAACACGCAAAAAGAAAGGCCTTTTCTTTGCCGGACAGATGACCGGCGTGGAGGGCTATATCGAATCGGCATCTTCCGGCTTTGTGGCAGGAATCAATGCCGACCCGAACCGCACGGAACCGGTCGTTTTCGGAACAAAGACCGCCATCGGTGCTCTGGCACACTACATCTCGCATGCCAGCCCCGAATCGTTTCAGCCGATGAACATCAGCTTCGGGCTGATCGAACCGCTGGAAACCACCCGGAAAATAAAAAAGACAGACAAAAAACAACTCATTTCCGACCGCGCGTTGGAAGTTATCGACCAATGGAAAGAACAGGAGAAATGATATGAAAATTCTGATTGACGGAGAAGGAGGAGACAAAGCTCCTTCCGAAATTCTCAAAGGATGTTCCCTGGCACTGCAGGAATTTTCCGATCTCGAACTGCTTGTAACCGGACGGGAAGACGAGCTGAAAGCCGCACTTGCCGACGCGCAGATTTCTTCGGACCGTCTTACCGTTGTTCCTGCGGAAGAACCGCTGACAATGGAAGACTCGCCGGAAAGTGTTGTGCGTGAAAAGAAAACATCCTCCCTGGGAACCGCGCTGAAAATGCTGGGCGAAGGACAAGCCGATGCCCTGGTTTCCGCAGGGAACTCCGGAGCGCTTCTGTTTGGCGGAAGTCTGATCGTGCGGCGCATCAAAGGCGTCAAACGTGCGGCGTTTGCCCCGCTTTTTCCCACCCGGACCGGGCGCGTTCTGCTTCTGGACAGCGGAGCCACAGTAGACGGACGTCCGGAATTCCTGGAACAGTACGGAATACTCGGTTCCGCCTATATGAAAGCCGTTTGCGGCATTGAAAAGCCCCGCGTCGGGCTTGCCAACAACGGAGCCGAAGAATGCAAAGGACCCGAACTTTACCGGGAAGCGCACGCACGGCTGAAAGCCAACCCGGACATCCATTTTGTGGGCAATGTAGAGTGCCGTGATTTTCTTCTCGGCGGCTGTGACGTTCTGGTTGCCGACGGCTTTACGGGCAACATGATTCTGAAATCCTGCGAAGGCATGGGGGCTTTCCTGCTTTCGGAAATGAAAGGAATGTTTACCGCGGGATTTTCCACAAAACTGGCATACCTCCTGTTGAAAAAACAGCTGACTGCTTTCAAGAAGAAGGCCGATTACCGGGAAACCGGCGGCGCCATTCTGCTGGGACTGACCCGTCCGGTCGTCAAGGCACACGGGTCCAGCGACGCCAAGGCGTTCAAAAATTCCATCCGTCAGGCGTATCTCACGGCAAAGAGCGGCGTGATTGAGGAACTGACTGCCGTGTTTGCCGCAAAGAAAGAGGAAAAGACCGATGGCTGACATGCTGACGGAGCTGCTGACAGATATTTTCGACACCGATGCCGAAGGCATTACGGAAGAAACGGATCTTGCCGAGGACCTCGGCGCAGACGAACAGGATTTGCAGGAAATCTTTTTTAACCTGGAAGAGATGTACCGCATCTCCGCCCCGCTCAAAGACATCCGCACCGTACACACCGTGCGGGATCTGCGGGACTATATCAAACGAAAGGGATTAAAATGACCAGAAATTCCGGAGCGGATCCCGCCGCCTTAGAACAGGAAATCGGATACACGTTTCAAAACCGAGACCTGCTTCTAATGGCGCTGACCCACTCTTCTTATTACAACGAAAACAAAAACGGACTTCCCTGCAACGAACGTCTGGAATTTCTCGGAGACGCTGTTTTATCGGCAATTTCCGCGGAATTTCTGTATCGGCGTGAATCCGGAGACGAGGGAGAGCTGTCCCGCACACGGTCGGCACTGGTAAGCGAAGAAGCACTTTGCCGCTACGCACGGGAGATCAATCTGGGCAAGTATCTGCGGCTGGGAAAAGGCGAATCCGAAACCGGAAGAAGTCGCCCGTCCACACTTGCCGACGCCTTTGAAGCCGTTATTGCCGCCCTGTATCTGGACGGCGGCTTTTCCCCCGCAAAGGCATTCGTGCTGCCGTACATCGAAGAACATTTCGACGAGACCCGCCACTCGCACGATTATAAAACCGTTTTGCAGGAAATTGTGCAGAAAAATCCGGGGGATCTGCTTTCTTACGAAATTCTTTCCGAAAACGGACCGCCGCACAACCGCACCTTTGTCTGCGGCGTGTTCATCAACTCCAACGCCCTCGCAAAGGGAACCGGAAAAACAAAAAAAGCGGCGGAACAGGATGCCGCGCACCAGGCATTGGCGCTGATGGGAATTTCCTGATTTTCAGAAAAGGAGTACCAAGCATGAAGAAAAGCGTTTTTGTCGGACTGTTTTTTGTCTGTTTCTCGCTGATTTTTCCGCTGTATATGACCGTGAGAAACGTCACATATCCCATCCGTGTGGATCTTATTCCCACCTTTCTTGGCTTTTTGCTGATTGCCGCAGGGCTGGACAATCTCCCTTACGCAAACCGCCGTCTTACAGACGCGGGACGGCTGGCGGCAGGGCTCTCGCTGGTCTCCTTTGTCACGCTGATCTCACAGTTCAGCCCCATTTTCACCCGCGCAAGCGCGCAGACTCCGGTCGGCTCCGGCTGGCGGGTTCTTGCGGCAGGACTTTCTGCGGTCGGGGGCTTTTATGCGGTTTGTGAACACGCTTTTACGGCGATATATATGGTTTTTGTGGCATATCTCACCTTTTCCATTGCCGGAGAAATCCAACGCCGCACCGCAACGGCAGACCGCTCGTTCAACGGGCAGAAAAAAGACGCGTACGGAGACCCGGTTTTCTCCGGCGGACTTCTGGACCGGTTTGCATTGCTGTCCCGTGCGATGGGATTTGTTTATGCCGGCATCGCCGTTCTGTATGCGGCAAACTTTATTTTTGCGCTGATTCAATGGAAGACCACCGGAAAAGCACTTGGGCTGAGCATTTCCTTCTTCGATTTTGAATTCGGTCTTTGGGCGTTTCTCATTCCGGTTCACGTTTTGTATCTCTGTTATGCCAACACCGCCGTCAACATCTGCGCGCAGACGCGCAGGGAGACACGGATCTCCGGGGAGGACTGAAAATGCAGACAAAAAAAGAATATATACAAAACGCCATTGTCCGCGCCGCCACAGAGGAATTCCTGACGTACGGCTTTGCCGGCTCCTCGATGCGCCGCATGGCACAGAATGCCGGAACCGGCATGAGTAATTTTTACAACTACTTCCGCAGCAAGGAAGATTTGTTTGCCTTCTTGGTAGAGGATCGCGCAAAAGCCATCCACACGCTGTTTGACCGTCTTCTTGCCGAAGATTACACCGCATCCTTCCAGACCATTACGGAACACCGTGCGCTGTTGTACAACCTGCGTCGCTGGACAACCCGGTTCGACATTCTGTACAACCGGGAAACACTTTTGCTTCTTACGGAAAAAACCGGGGCTCTTTCACAGGAAACCCGTATGTATCTCACAGATTCCATGACCGAAGTGCTTCTGAAACTTGCCGCACGGGACCGCGCGGGAAGACTTCCCGACCGATACCCGCTCCGGCACTTTGTATCACAGCTTCTCAACAATATGCTTGAAACCGCCCTTTCGATGAAAGAAGATCCGGAGATCAAAGAAATTCTCCGCAATCAACTGGTCACGGCAGTCGCCGGATTCTATCTGCTGCTCAACTAAAGGAGACGCCGCATGAACAACATTCCCCTGACGCTGGCGGCACCGCGGATTGCTGCCGTTGTACGAACGCTTCTGTTTTCCGTCCTCTCCGCCGGATGCCTGATTGCCGACGGATATCTGGACAGAATCTCTCATGAAGAAGGACAGAACGCCTTTCTGCTTTGTCTTCTGTTCGGCGTGGTCACGCTGGCAGCTGCCTGTTTTTTCTGCGCATTCCTGGATGCCGTTCTGTGCCTGGCACGGCGAAGAACCATCGTCCTTACCAACGACACGCTTCAGGTCTATAACCTGGCTCCGGTCCGCGTGGAAGACATCGAAGCCGTCACCCTGCTTCCGCAAGACACCCTTCCCAAAACACTGACCGTTTCCGTCCGGGACGGACGCACGGTCCGCATCCGCCAACGGGATGTGAACTTACCGTTAGAAACCCTGCAATCCGCCATTCAACTGCGGATCTCTTATATCAAAAACAACACAACGGAGGAATTTTTTCAATGAGTACCATGGGCAGAAAGAAAAACGAAATTCTTGTGGGTGCCTTCAACGCCCTCAACGAATATTACACGGAAGAAAAGGACTTCCAGATCATTGCCGCAAGCGGTGTGGATTTTATTTTGATGGCATATCTGCACGACGAAAAAAGCGACTACAACCTTTCCATGCTGGAGAAGTACGGCATCAAGGCCTTTATCTATGACGTCACGCTCAACACGTCCGACCCTGCAACCCTGACGGATGAAACCGTGCTGAAACTGTCCTCGCCGTACCGTCATTCTCCCTCGTTCCTGGGATTCGGAATCATTGACGAGCCGGCAGAAGAGATTTTTCCCCACCTCGGCGCCGAAGTCCGTGCCATCCGCCATGCCATTCCGGATGCCCTGTTCCACATCAATCTTCTTCCGTGGTACGCATTCAACGATACGGACGTGTTCCGTTCGCATCTCCGCAAATTTGCGGAAACCGTGGAAATCAACCACATCTCTACCGATGACTATCCGCTGTGGCAGCAGGAAGACGGCTCTCTGACGACAAATGCCAGTTATTACACCGGGCTCAACACCTCCGCTCAGATTGCCAGCGCATTTGGCAGAGAGCACTGGCTTTACATCGATACGTTCAGCCGTGTTTCGGAGCGCGGCTACCGGGTTCACTCCCGTGAAGACCTGTACTTCCAGGCCTATTCCGGCTTAACGTTCGGCGCCTGCAAGATTCTGTATTTCGTGTTTGACATCACCGGTTATCACGGCGTTCCCAAGGAAATTCCGGGCGCTCCGTACGGGATGCGGGATTATGCCCGCGGAGTAACGGAACTGTACGGCTACGGCAAAGAGCTGGCGGATCGCCTGCATGCGCTGTCCGATGTGTACTCCCGCTACTCCTGGAAGCACACCGAAGCCGTTTTCTGCAACGGCAAAAATGAAGAATTTCTCAAAGGAATTCCCGCCTACACCGAAAACCGGATTGTCGTTGAACAGACGAACACCGGGCTTGCCGTCGGATCTTTTGACGAAACGGACGGCGACGGCTTTGCCTTTATGGTCATGAACGCCTCCGAGGTCTCGGAAAACATCACCTCGAACGTGACCTTCCGGGTTCCGGACGCCGCAACCCTGACGGCGCATATCGGAAACACCTCCGTGCGTCTGCTGCCGGATTCCGAGGGTCTGTACCGGATGGCAATCGCTCCGGGAATGGCAATCTTCCTTACCGTTACAAAATAAACGAACAAGAAAATACGGGGCTGTGCCGACCGGCACAGCCCCGTTTGTTTTTTCGGTTCAGTTCAGGTGATTCACCTTGATTTCGCCCCGGACAACAACCAGTTTGATGTTCATATCCTTGTCAACCACAAGAATATCCGCATTCTTTCCTTCCTCGACCGATCCGGTTTTATCGTCCACACGGATAGCGCGGGCGGGATTGATCGTCGCGGATTTGATGGCTTGCTTCATCGGAATGCCAAACGAAAGAACATTTTTCAGCTCTTCATATACGTTGGAGGTGGATGCGGCGATGGTTCCGTCTGCCAGCAACGCCTTTCCGTCCCTCACATAAACGGTCTGGCCGCCGAGATCGTATTCTCCGTCATGATGTCCGGCAGCCCGCATGGAATCGCTGATGATCACACTGCCGTCCTCCCCCAGCATCCGGAAAGCGATCCGAAGGGCTGCGGGGTGAATGTGAAAACCGTCACAGATCAGTTCGGCACGCACACCGTATTCCTGTGCCTTGTCAAAGACGGCACCGACAACACCGGGCGAACGGTGCGCCAGCCCGCTCTGGGCATTATACAGGTGCGTAATATGCCGCACGCCCCATTCCATTGCTTTTACCGCTTCGTCGTAACCGGCTGCCGTATGCGCGATGGAAACCGGACAAATGGGTTGAATTTCTTTGATAAACGGCTCGGAGCCCTCGCATTCGGGAGCAATATCCACCACACGGATTGCACCGCGACAGCCCTCATAAAGTTTTTTGAACTCTTCTTTATCCGGATTGCGGACGTATGCGGGATTCTGCGCACCCCGCTTGGACATGGCAATGTAGGGTCCCTCCATGTTGGCACCGTGAATATACGCGCCCGTAACGTTATCTTTCATGTTGTCAATGTTGGCAAAAATCTTTTCCAACTCTTCAAACGGCAGCGTCATGGAAGTGGGACAGAAGGATGTAATGCCCTTTTCCACCAGGCAGCGGCTCATTGCCTCCAGTGCCTCCGGCGTCGCGTCTCCGGTATCCGCACCGGCACAGCCGTGGATGTGCATATCGATCAGACCGGGCAGAACCGTCAGCCCCTCCAGATCGTATACCGTTTCCGCCGAAAGATTTTCCGCCACACGCTCAATGGTTTCGCCATGAATCAGAACATCCTTTTTCTCCGGCTCAAAGGTCGCACCGTAAACGGTTGCATTTTTCAAAACAAACGGTTCCATAACTTTCTCCTTGCCTTTCTTTGCTTTTACATGAAATATCGGTTGTCCCAGTTCCGAAAAACGGGTTTCGTATTCGGTCATACAAGTGTTGGGAATGTCGCTGTGATGCAGGTCCCGAGTCAGATCGTAAAGGGTCCAGCCATCGCCCCACAACTCCCCCAAGGTATACTCAAACAGCTTTTGATTGTCGGTTTTGATGCTCAGAACGCCGTCCGGCTTCAGAATACGCGCATACAGGCGCAAAAACGAGCGGTTGGTCAGCCGCCTCTTGGCATCCCTGCGGCGGGGCCATGGGTCGGAAAAGTTCAGATATACGGTATCGGCACATCCG
Organism: uncultured Eubacteriales bacterium; assembly: GCA_934438175.1. Taxonomy (GTDB): domain Bacteria; phylum Bacillota; class Clostridia; order Oscillospirales; family UBA644; genus CAKSBH01. Next base: position 41,287 of record CAKSBH010000002.1, read on the forward strand.
GCGGGGCATGCCTCGGAAAGCGTTTGCGCATCAGCCAGAAGAAACCGCAGATTCTTCCGCTCTGCCGCGGCCGCCTTTTCCACCGCCATCACCATGACGTCCGGAACCTTTTCCAGCGCGTAAAAGCGGACATTCTCATCCTCCGTCATTCCCACGGCAAAACTGCCCTTGCCGCACCCGATCTCAATCAGAAGCGGATGACCCGCTTCCGGAACAATGCAATCCGTCAGGTACGAGGCGTTGCGCTCCAGCCGGGGAACGGTATTTTTCTTTTTCCTTGCTCTCATGCCGTGAAAATTCCTTTCAAAAGCCACAGTTTCCGATTGCATTCATACGGAAAATATGTTATAATCATTCTGTATCCGAAGTGGATTCAGTATACCACACTCTGTCCCAAAATTCAACACTCAAGGCAAATTTCCGCAAAGAAAAATAACTTCTTTTTTGAGGAACAGACCTTTTTTTGATAAAACTATACTTTCGGAGGTATTTTTGTTATGCTGAAGGGAAACGCGGTCGTCGGGCAATCCGGCGGTCCCACCGCCGCCATCAACGCCACGCTTTCGGGCGTGATCCGCGGCGCAAAAGAATGTGACGCCATCCGGACCCTGTACGGAATGCGGAACGGAATCGAGGGCTTTCTGGACGAGCGGCTGATTGATCTGACCGAAGCATTTACGCAGGACGAGCGTCTGTTTGAACTGGAATGCACACCGTCTGCGGCACTCGGCTCCTGCCGTAAAAAACTGCCGGATCCCGAAAAGGAAACGGAAATTTACGAAAAACTTTTTTCGCTGTTCCGCAAGTACGACATCCGATATTTCTTCTACATCGGTGGAAACGATTCCATGGACACCGTAGACAAGCTCTCCCGCTATGCGGTGAAGGAAAACTGGGAAATGCGGTTTATGGGAGTTCCCAAAACCATTGATAACGATTTGTTTCTGACCGACCATACCCCCGGCTTCGGCTCTGCCGCCAAGTTTATTGCGACCGAGATGGAAGAAATTGCCTGTGACTGCGCCGTATATACGGTAAAAGCGGTAACAATCGTAGAAATCATGGGACGGGACGCCGGCTGGCTGACTGCCGCTGCCGGACTTCCACGCCTGATCGGCGAGCGCACGGCAGACCTCATCTATTTGCCGGAAGTTCCGTTTGATTACAACGCATTTCTGGACGATGTCCGCGCCGAGCTGGAAAAGAAGCCCAACGTGGTCGTTGCCGTATCCGAAGGCGCACGCACAGCAGACGGACGGTATGTAGGCGAAGGCACACAGAGCGGAGCCGTAGACACCTTCGGGCACAAATATCTGGCAGGAACCGCCAAGGAGCTGGAGCGGCTGGTAAAAGAAAAAATCGGCTGCAAGGTACGCTCGGTTGAACTGAACCTTCCCCAACGCTGCGCATCGCATCTGGCATCGGCATGCGACCTTGAAGAATCTGTTCGCGTGGGAAAAGGCGCGGTCCGTGCCGCCGCCGCCGGCGTTACGGGCGCCATTATGATTTTTGAGCGTCAGCCGGGCACGGATTACCGTGTTGAAGTTCGCCCCGCCCAGGTCTGCGAGGTAGCAAACAAGATCAAAGCCGTTCCCCGTGAAGGCATCAACGCGCGGGGAAACAACGTGACGGATGAACTGCTCCGGGAGATCCTGCCGCTGATCCAGGGCGATGTCTCCGTGCCGAAAAAAAACGGCATGCCCCTCCACATCAAGCTGTAAACAGTCAAAACACAAACCCGGAAGATCGGTTCTTCCGGGTTTTTTGTTTCATTTCCGAAAAATTATACGCCGCGGAACCCCCGCCCGATGATCTCACTGCTTGTGGTGATGATGATAAAGGCAGACGGATCCACTTCCCGCACTTTTTTCTGCAACCGGACGGCTTCGGCCCGGCGACAGACCGTATGAAGAATGGTTTTGTTTTCATGCGTAAAGGCGCCTTCACCACGTTCCACGGTCGCCCCGTGATGAAGCCCTTCCAGAACAAACCGGCAGATTTCGTCGGGCTGCGTTGTAATGATGACAAAATATTTGCAGGTGTTCAGGTTTTCGATTATCCCGTCCACCAGAAAGGCCTTGGCAAACAGACCCGCCACGGAAAACAGCCCGGTTTTCACATCAAACACAACAAACGCACAGGCAGCAATCAGAAAATCTGAGCAAAGCAATGCTTTGCCGACATCCAGCCGGGTATATTTCTGCAGAATCAAAGCCACAATATCCGTTCCGCCGGAAGAAGAGCCGGAATAAAAAATCATTGCCGACCCGATGCCTGTCAGAAGCATGGCATAAATCAGTTCCAGCAGCGGCTGATCCGTCAACGGATGAGAAATCGGAACAATCCATTCCAGAATCTGCGTCAGCCCGGAAAACAGCAAGCTGCAGACCACCGTGCGAATCCCCATGGTCTTGCCCAGAAACAGGAATCCGACCAAAAGCAGCGCCACATTCAGCAACAGAATCCAGGTCCCCGGCGAAAGCGGGGTGATCTTGCCGAGAAGTGTGCCGATACCGCTGGAACCGCCGGTAGAAAAGCCGTTGGGAATTTTGAAAAAATACACACCTGCCGTCATCAGAAAGACGCCGACAACCATCCGGGAATAATCCAAAAACACGCGGTTTTTCACAACGTCACGTCCCTTGTCTTTTATTTACAGATTAGCGTATCCATCAGGGTTAAGACATCGTCGGTATAAATGCCGGTTTCCGCACAGGTTTTTTCGCAATAACAGGTCTTCCCGCTCACAACTTCCTTCTCACTGTCATACAACAGATACGGAACATCCTCCGATGAATGTCCGCGGGTAGAGACCGGCGTAGGATGATCCGGGGTGATGAGGATCCGGAACGGACCTCCCGTGCGGCGAAGATAAGCAACAAGCGGAGTCACAATTTTTTGATCGATCCATTCGCCCGCCTTCACCTTCCCGGCGGCATCGCCGTGATGCCCGCACTCGTCCGGCGCTTCCAGATGAACGTAAACAAAATCACAGCCGCTTTCAAACGCACGGATCGCAGCCGCAGCTTTTCCCTCGAAATTGGTTTCCAGCGTACCGGTCGCACCCTCCACATCACAAAGATTCATCCCGGCGCACCGCGCGATTCCCCTCAACAGATCCACGGCGGTAATCATCGCCCCGGAAACCCCGTATTTCTCCGAGAACGAAGGCAAGCTCATCCGTCTGCCCTGCCCCCAGAGCCATATGGAATTGGCGGGATTCAGCCCGCGCTCACGACGGCTGACATTCAGGGGATGATTCTTGAGAAGCTCATAACTCTTTTTCATCAGCGAAAGAAGATATTCGGAATGGTCTCCCTGCGGCAGATACGCCGAAATGCATTGTCCGCTGATGTTGTGCGGCGGAGTTAAGGTCATATCCGCGTCTGCACCATGCAGGATCAGGCAGTGCCGATAACTGATTCCCGTATAAAAGGTAGCAAAATCACTGCCCAGGTTTTTCTGCAAAAACTGCAGAAGCGTATCTGCCTCTGCGGTTGTGATTTCGCCGGCACTGTAATCCTCCATCGTTTTCCGTTCATACGGCTCGTCGTCCGACAGACACACCAGATTACACCGGACAGCAAGATCGTCGTCTTTCATTTCAATGCCGATGGCTGACGCCTCGATGGGAGAACGTCCGGTCAGATACCGGCGGGGATCGTACCCAAGAATGCTCAAATTCCCCACTTCGCTTCCGCCCTTGCATCCGTCCGGCGTTACATGAAGCATGCCAAGCGTGCTTTTTTCCGCAAGCCCGTCCATGCAGGGCTTCTTTGCCGCCTCCAACGGAGTTTTTCCGTCCAGCTCCGCCAAGGGAAAGTCTGCCATACCATCAATCAGAACAACCAATTCTTTTCGCTTCATACTCCGAGCGCTTCTTTTGCCAGAAGCATATCTCCTTTATAAAATTCGGTTTTCCCATGCACCTTCTGTGTGGTTTCCTTGCCCTTGCCCGCCAAAAACAGAACATCACCCGGCTTCGCCATCGAAACCGCAAACCGGACGGCCTCTTCCCGATCCACAAACCTGCGGTAGGGCACACCGGTTTTTTTCATGGCAAGTTCTACTTCATCAAGAATCTCTTTCGGTTCCTCGTTTTCCGGATCATCCGATGTCAGAATGGCATAATCCGCATATTTTTCCACAACAGCGGGAAGCTCTGTCCGCCTTCCGAGCGCCTTGTTGCCCTGACAGCCAAACAGGCACAGAATCCTTGCCCCCGGATAAGCCCGGCGGATGTAGGAGAATACGGCTTCAAAACTGATTTCGTTGTGCGCATAATCCACCAGAACCGTAATCCCGTTTTTGGTAAAGATCTCCATTCTGCCTTCCACTTCGGTCTGCCGGATCGCTTCCCGTACGTTTTCCAGCGAACAGCCCGCCTCCTGTGCCACGGCAATGGCACACAAAGCGTTGTACACGTTAAATTCTCCCGGAATCCGAATCTCAAACCATTCGCCATCCCAGATCCCGCCGCAAAGCCGGAAGCCCTCTCCTCCACGGGTAAGCAAAACATCGGTGGCCTGCAGATCCGCATTTTTTTTCATTCCCACGGTAATTTTCTTTTTGCAGGAAGAATCCCGCATGAATTCTTCGGCATAAGGGTCATCGTTGTTGAAAACTCCGACCCGACACATGGAAAACAGCTTCTTTTTGGCATCCCGATATTCTTCAAACGAAGCATGCTCGGTGGCGCTGATGTGATCCGAACCGAGATTCAGAAAAACGCCCACGGCAAATTCCGTTCCCGTTACACGGTTATACTGAAGAGCCTGCGAAGAAATTTCCGCACAGACAGCCCTGGCGCCGCGCCGGGCAAACGCATCCATCAGTCCGTAAAATTCAAGCGCCTCCGGCGTTGATCCTCCGGATTTCGGCAACGACTCGGCTCCGAACCAAGCCCCGTTCGTACACAAAAGTCCGGCTTTGCCTGCATATTCCCGGTCAAAAATGTTTTTCAGCATGGTGGAAACCGTTGTCTTCCCCTTTGTTCCGGTCACGCCCACCGTAAAATATTTCCCCGAAGGGTGACCGTAAAACACATCTGCAGCAACCGGCATCGCCGCGCGAACGTCTGAGACCGTAATGCAGGGAACCCCCTCCTGTTTCCGTTCTGCCACGCATACCGACGCCCCTGCGGCAAACGCGTCTTTCAGATACGATTCCCGGAAATTTACGCCCTTCACAAAGAACATGGCACCCGGAATCACAAGACGTGAATCGCAGCAAACGGAGGAAATATCCGTTTTCCGGACGTTTTCCGGCGCATCCGACAGAAGTCCCCGGGCTTCCCATTCCGACAAAATTTTTTCGACCTGCATACGTACTCCTATATGTTGTGTTTTGTGACAAAATCGTGGCTGAAATGCCCCTCCTGACGTGGAAAACCGGACAAAACCCTTGAGTTTATCAGGGTTTTCAACGTTATACACAGGGTTTTCCACAGTTTTCCCGGTTTTCTGTTGAAACAATGTTGTCCAATTTTTCGCCGATTCTGACGGTTCATTTTCGGCAAAAACAGAGATTTTACACCCCTTCTTTCTGCCGGACAGGAGAACATTCGTACACCGAAAAAACACACGGCTCCGCACATCTTGTGTCAAGAGTTTTTTCAAAAATTTTCTGCTCTTTTTTTTGCCGTTCCACAAAACGTGAGGTTAATCCGAACCCGGTTTTTGCGGGGCGGAACACCCGGCTCAATACCCCCGCTTATCCTCCAGGGAATCGTCCGTTTCGACCCACTCCTTCTGCACATCCACGCGCCGGAATTCCGTCCTGGTATCCCGCACAATCACCTCGCGGATACCGGCATTGATAATCAGCCGCCGGCACATGGAGCAACAGCTTGTCCCGGAAACAAGATTGCCGTCGTTGTCAATGCAGGCGAGATACAGTGTCGCGCCAATCATCTCTTCCCGGGATGCGGCAATGATGGCATTCGCTTCTGCATGTACCGAGCGGCAAAGTTCATACCGTTCTCCGGCGGGAATACCCAGCTTCTGGCGCAGGCAGATGCCGAGATCGCAACAGTTGACACGTCCCCGGGGAGCACCCGCATAACCGGTGCTGACAATTCCGTCGTCTTTTACAATAACGGCACCGAATTTGCGGCGGATACACGTTCCCCGTTCTGCTACGGTATTGGCGATGTCAAGATAATAGTTTGTTTTGTCAATTCTCATCGGAGAGGATCCTTTCGGAAACTTTTTTTCATTATAGCAAAGATTTCGGTTCTGCGCAAGAGGGATCAAAACCGTTTTTCGCCGTATTTTTCCGCCGTTCTCTCCGCCGCCTTATAAATATCACCGCAACCGAGGGTGATAAACAGGTCTCCGGGTTGTGCCAGTTCCTTGATCCGGTCGGCAATGGCTTCAAAATCCGGAACGAATTCGGCGTTGGGCAAACGGGCGACCAGATCCTGTGAAGAGACCTGATATTCGTCGTTGGTCTCCCGCGCCGCATAAATCGGAGGAATAAGAACCTTATCCACCGTAGACAGAATTTTAACAAAATCGTCCATCAGCAGTTTGGTACGCGAGAAGGTGTGCGGCTGATGAATGGCGATGATCCGGCGGAAGCCGAGATCCCGCGCGGTGCGGAAGGTTACGGCATAGGCATCGGGATGATGTCCGTAATCATCCGCCACAACGGCACCGTTCACGGTACAATGATATTCAAACCGCCGCTTGGCACCGGCATATTCCGAAAGCCCCCTGCCAATGATCTCCGGCGGGATCCCGTCGGCAAAGCATGCCGCCGCTGCGGCGAGCGCATTCCCTACGTTATGCCTGCCGGGAACCGACAGCTGAACCTTGCAGAAAAACGCCCCGTTATGCAGAATCTCAAAACCCGGCAATCCTGCCGTCAGGATAACATTCCGTGCCGTAAACTCACCCGTCTGCAGACCGAACGAAACGGTCTTTCCGGGGTAAGTGCGGATCATCTGCAGGGAGTTTTCGTCTTCTGCGTTGTAGATCACAACGCCCCCTTCCCGGGTATTGTTCAGATACCGCCGGAAAGAGGCAATCAGATTTTCCCGTGTTTTGAAATATTCCATATGATCTTCGTCGATGTTGAGGATTACGCTGACCGAAGGCCGGAACTGCAAAAAAGAATCCCGGAATTCGCAGCTTTCAAAAATGCAGACCTCATCCGTCTTTCCGATGCAATACGAGGCATCGATCTGCTTCATATGCCCTCCGATAATGGAAGAAAAATCCCGGCCGGATGCCAGATATACCGAAGTGATCATCGAGGTCGTTGTTGTTTTCCCGTTTGTCCCGGCAACACCAACGGTATGGCGGTATCCGTCCAGAAGAAAACCGAGAAGCTCTGCACGACGATAGACGGGAAGCCCCGCCTGCTGCGCATACAGCCATTCCGGATTTCCGGGCATAATGGCCTCGGTTTTCACAACCGCATCCGGCTTTTCGGCTTTCAGATTTTCGGCGTTGTGACCGAGATACACCCGGATGCCCGTCTGACGGAGATGCGCCGTCGTGGCGCTTTCCTGCATATCGGATCCGGCGACCCGAAAACCGCGGCGATGCAGGATTTCGGCAAGACTGCTCATGGACGAGCCGCCGATCCCGATAAAATAAACCGATTGAACACCGTTGAGATTCATAGTTTCTTCCTCCGTATAAAAATCAGATCAGACCATTCCGAAATGGATGAGAAGCACCGAAACATCGGCGGGATTGACGCCGGAAATCCGGCTTGCCTGCCCGATGCTGGAGGGCTGCTGTTTGTTGAGTTTTTGCGCCGCTTCCAGACGAAGACCCCGGATTTTGGAGTAATCCGTGTTCTGAGGAAGACGCTTGTTTTCCAATTTCCGGAACTGCGCGATCTGTGCCTGTTCCCGCTTGATATACCCCTCGTATTTGACGGAAATTTCCGCTTCTTCCTTTTCCGGGTCGGTCAGATCCGGACGCGACGGATCCACCGAAGCAAGATCCCCGTATGTCAGTTCCGGACGACGCAGAAGTTCCGCGAGCGAAATTCCGCAGGATACGGGCGAAGATCCTTTTTTTGCCAGACAGGCATCCAGCTCCGGCGACGGAGCGATATACGTGACAGACAACCGTCGGATCTCTGCTTCAATGTGCTCCCGTTTCCGGCAGAAATTCTCGTACCGTTCCTCGGAGATCAGCCCGATCTCATACCCGAGGGGAGTCAGGCGGAAATCGGCGTTGTCCTGACGGAGAACCAACCGGTATTCCGAACGGGACGTCATCATGCGATACGGCTCCCGCGTGCCTTTGGTGACCAAATCGTCAATCAGGGTTCCGATGTACGACGTGGAGCGATCCAGAATCAAGGGCTTTTTTCCGAGAAGCTGCAGAGCGGCATTGATTCCCGCAACAAGTCCCTGCGCCGCCGCCTCTTCATAACCGGACGTACCGTTGAACTGCCCGGCGCCGAACAGCCCGTGAATTTTCTTGAATTCCAACGTAGCTTCCAACTCCAACGGGTCGACGCAATCGTATTCAATGGCATACGCCGTCCGCATCATCTGGGCATGCTCAAAGCCGTCCAGAGACCGGATCATCCGGATCTGCACATCTTCCGGCAAGGAAGTGGAAAACCCCTGAAGATACATTTCCTCCGTATCTTCCCCCAGCGGCTCCAGAAACAGCTGGTGCCGCGGTTTCTCGGCAAAACGCACGATCTTGTCCTCGATGCTGGGACAGTACCGGGGGCCGATTCCACGGATATTTCCGGAATAAAGCGGCGAACGGTGCAGATTCTCCCGGATGATCTCATGTGTTCTTTCGTTGGTATAGCAAAGATAGCAGGGCAATTTATTTTTCCCGATTGTTTTATTTTCAAAACTCATGGGAACAATTTTTTCGTCCCCGTATTGCGGTTCCAAACGGGAAAGATCCACCGAAGATTTCAGAATCCGTGCCGGGGTTCCCGTTTTGAAACGCAACATTTCCACGCCCTGTTCTTTCAGGCAGTCTGAAAGCCCTTTTGCGGCAAACATTCCGTCGGGACCTCCGTCATAAAAAACGTCTCCGACAAAAATTCTGCCTTCCAGATACGTTCCCGTACAGAGAATGGCGGCACGAACGGGATATTCCGCACCGAGCCGGGTTACCACGCTGCGGACGCAGTTTCCGTCAAACAGAATTTCCACCACTTCTGCCTGTTTGAGCGTCAGATTTTCCTGCTTTTCCAGTGTATGCTTCATCCGCATCTGATATTTCCGACGATCTGCCTGAACACGGGGCGAATGAACCGCCGGACCCTTGCCGAGATTCAGCATCCGGCTTTGCAGAAACACTTCGTCCGCAGCTTTCGCCATCTCTCCGCCCAGCGCATCAACTTCCCGTACCAGATGCCCCTTTGCCGAACCGCCGATGGATGGGTTGCACGGCATATTGCCGACGGCATCCAGGTTCATGGTAAACAAAATAACGCTTACACCCAACCGCGCACAGGCAAGCGCCGCTTCAATTCCGGCATGCCCGGCACCGATGACGGCAACATCATACGCTTCCGCTTGATATCTCATGATTTCTCCTATTTTCCCACACAAAACCGGGAAAAAATCCGGTCTGTAATTTCTGCATGAACGGTCTTCCCCGTCATTTCGCCCAATGCGGACACCGCATCTTCCACATCGATGAGCAACACATCCGGCGTCATACGCAGATTGTCCAGTGCCTGCCGAAGGGCATCCGCCGCCTGTACCAGACATTCATGCTGGCGCACGTTCATGACCACGCCTCCGTGAAGCTTCAGGTTTTCGTACAGCGCTGCGGTTTTCTTTTCCAGTTCGTCCATCCCGTCACCGGTTGCGGCACTGATGCGGCAGACCGCATCAAAGCCGGAAAAATCGCTTTCCGTACACACATCCTCCGACAAAACGTCGCTTTTATTGAGCACGGCAATCTTTTTTGCCGTACTGTGCAGAACATCTTCGGGAACATCGGCACGCTCGCAACGATCCTGCACATAAAAAAGAAGATCCGCATTCCGCACCTCCTGCAGGGCCCGCTCAATGCCGAGTTTCTCCACCTCATCCCCGCTTTCACGGATTCCCGCCGTATCGTCCAGGATCAGTTTCAGCCCCGCAAACTCTGCCGTTCCCTCCACAACGTCCCGCGTTGTTCCCGCATGGGAGGTAACAATGCTGCGATCATAACCGAGAATCCGGTTCATCAGGGTCGATTTTCCTGCGTTCGGGCGACCGCAGATTGCAGTGCGGATTCCGTTTTTCAGAATTCTGCCTTTCTCATAGGAATCCCGCAGAACGCAGCATTTGCGGAATGCGGCTTGCAGAATCTCCCGCAGCTGCTCCGACGAAAGATCCTCAATTCCGTCATCCGGATAATCCACATACGCCAGCAGCTGTGCCGCCAGATTGAGAAGATTGTCCCTTACCTGCTCCACCTCTTTGGAAAGTGTGCCCCGGACCGAAGAAAATGCGGCTTCCGCCTCGGCTCCCGTTTCGGCTTCGATGAGATCAATCACCGCTTCCGCCTCCACAAGATCCAGTTTTCCGTTGACAAACGCGCGCTTGGTGAATTCGCCTGCCCGTGCCTGGCGGGCACCGTGTTTCTGCGCCAGTTCCAGAATTCTGCGAACAATCACCATACTGCCGTGACAGGAAATTTCCACGGTATCTTCCCCCGTATAACTTGCCGGAGCACGGAATACGGTAAGGATTACCTCATCCACCGGTTCCGTTCCGTCCGAAAGAATACCGTGCAATGCCGTTCCTCCCGCAACATCTCCAAGGCGCCGGGAAAACATCGCTTCCGCAATTCCGATGGCATCCGGACCGGACATCCGCACAACGGCAAGAGCCGCCATCAGAGCGGGCGTGGAAAGGGCAACAATCGTATTTCTGTTTTCCATAAAGATCTCCCGTTTGATCAAACAAAAAAAGACAGCGGGGCTTTATACCGTCGCTGTCTTTTGCGGTTGTTTTTATTCCTGCGTTTCCGGTTTGCCGGCAACTTCATTTTCTGCTTTTTCCGGCTTTTCGGCTTTTCTTTCCTCGGCTTTTTTCTCTCCGGGGAACACATAAGCAACAACAACACGACGGTTCGGCTCTGTGCCTACGGAATACGTCTGAATGTTGCGGAAACCCTGAAGACGGGCATGAATCACACGTCTCTGATAAGCACTCATCGGATTGAGTGTGACCTTACGGCGCGTTTTCAGAACCTGCTTTGCCACACGAACCGCAAGGGCTTCCAGACGATGCGCCGTTTTCTTCTTTATGCCGTTGACATCCAGCATCACTTTGTGGAAATCTTCTTTTTCCTTGTTGATATACAACGATACCAACGTCTGCAATCCGTCAACCGCTTCGCCCTGACGACGACCGAGGAAGGACAACTGCTCACTCTGAATTTCTACGGTAATTTCTTTCTGGTCTTCATCGGTAACATGAATTTCGTATTCCGCTACGCCCATGGTCTCAAACATTCCGACCAGGAATTTTTCGATTTTGGTATTTTCGCAGAAAACAAGCTCTTTTTCCGCTTCCGGTTCCGGAATCGGCTCTTCAACGGGTTCCTCCGGTTCCGGACGGGGGGCACGGTTCATTCTCGGTCCCCGGTCTTTTTTCGGACCGCGATCCCCTCTCGGGGCTCTCGGACCGCGGTCGCTGCGGGGATTCTGCGCATCCCATTCCGCCCGCGCCGCACGCTCGGCTTCTTCTGCTTTCTTTTCGGCTTCAATCTCCTCCGGAGTCCGGTAAGAGATCCGGATCACAGCGGGTCTTCCGCCGATTCCCAAAAAGCCCTGTTTCGGATAATCCACGATTTCGTAAGAGAACGTGCCACGTTCCGCATTCAGTTCCCGGCACGCTTTTTCTACGGCTTCATCAATGGTTTTTCCGGTAATATCCTTTTCCATGATGGGTGAACTCCTCTCACGTTCCGGAAGAAGAATCTTCCGTCTGCGTATGATTCTTTTTCTTTTTGTTGCGGTTTTTCTTCTGCAAAGCCCGCTCTGCCTCAAGTTTTTCTTCTTTCCGGTCAACATACCAATGGACAAAGTATGTCTGGGCGATGCTCAGCAGGTTGGACAGAATCCAGTAAAGACCGATGGCAACGTTAAACGAAAAACCGATGACAACGGAAACAACCGGCATGATATACAACAACAGATTCATGCTGTTGCGTGTAGCACCGTCCACACTGGCTGTCTTGTTCTTTTTGGTCATCAGCCGCTGGCTCAGAAAACCGACCAGGAAGGACGTAACACCGGAAATGACCGGAATCAGAAGCGTCCAACTTGTCCAGGAAGGAAGAACACCGAGATCCAGTCCGAGGAACCGGATGTTGATGTTGGGGCAGTTTGAAGGAAGAAGATCGGAAACCATTTCCCGGTTGCTTTCAATCAGGCTCATCAAAGAAATCTGATGAGATCCGATCCACGACGAAAGCGTATTTGCCACGGTTGACCCGGATTTTACGGTAACGCCGAGATCTACGCCGTTGTTGAAAAGACGCGTGGCGATGGAAAGAATACGTTCGTTGGATGAAATATCCCAAAGATAGGTAATCGGGTTCCGGATCGCGTTCCAGATTGCCCAGATGATGGGGAACTGAAGAAATTGCCATCCGCAGCCGCCGGTCATACTGGTTCCGTTTGCCGCGTAGAGCTTCTGCATTTCTTCCGTATATTTGGGATTGGTCGTGTCGCCTTTGTATTTTTTCTTAAGTTCTTCTGCTTTCGGCTGAATTGCTTGCATGCGGATACGGCTTTTTTCCGTTTTGATGCTGAGCGGCAGCATACAGACCTTGGAAAGAACCGCAAACAGCAGAATGGCAATTCCGTAGTTGTTTACAAGCGAATAAAGAAGCCGAAAAATAAGACCGAAAGGGATATAGATAAAATTCATAATCCCTTCAAAGATATTTCCCATCGGATTCTCCTTGTGGTTATTTTTGTTGAGGATCCGGTACGGGATCGTACCCTCCTTTTGAGAAAGGGTTGCATCTCAAAAGTCTGCCTACGGTCAGAAACGTCGCCCTGAAAAATCCGAATTTTTTGTATGCTTCCAGCGCATACTGCGAACACGTGGGGGTAAATTTACAACGCGCGCCACGCTTATAAGGCGAAATATGTTTCTGATAAAACCGGACAAGCCGAATCATCATTCTGTTCATGTTACCCTTATGCAGAACTGTCCGACATCCATTCAAAATGAATCTTTCACAAATAAGCACGAATATACGGAATCATTCTTGTGACCCGTGAGATGACAGCTCTGTTTTTTTCATTGCCCGTTTCATATTTTCCAGCACATCCGACAGGGAAGCTTCTGTCATTTTCGTCCGTACGACGAAAACAAAATCATAACCCGTCCGGATATCCGCTTCGGAAAGCCGGTAGGCCTCCCGGAGAAGTCGTTTGCAGCGGTTCCGTACAACGGCATTCCCGATCTTTTTGCTGACCGTAATGCCCATCCGGTTTGTTCCCAGACGATTTTCCCGGAAATACAGAATAAACAAAGAAGAATAATACGTTTTCCCCTTTGCATAAAGTTGCCGGAAAATCCGGTTCTCTTTCAGTGAAACGGTTTTCTCCATGGAAATAAAGCCCTTTTCTTGTAAAAACATTTGAACTGATGGTATGCCGAAGTCCGATTTGCAAAAGCATTCCCATCAGTTCTGTTATTTTTTCATTACAGAGAAAGCTGCTTTCTTCCTTTTGCACGTCTTCTCGCCAGCACTTTTCTACCGTTTGCCGTTCTCATTCTCTTGCGAAAGCCGTGAACCTTGCTACGCTGGATTTTTTTCGGTTGATACGTTCTTACCATGGTAAAGCTTGCCTCCTTGTCCTATTGATTCGCATTTATCATTATATATCACACCGGACGGCTTGTCAAGTACCGAATTCCGATTTTTTTTAAGGAAAAGTCGTGAAATTTGAAAAAATTCTCTTGCTTATTGATACAATATGTGTTATAATTTATATTATAATGAGTATATATACATTCTATTATTATTAATATCCCTGTAAAGCCGAGGAGGAATCAAAATGCAGGAATTCAGACACATCTGGGAAAAAGCAGAGGAAGAACTTTCCCATTCCGTTACGGAGACCGCCATGGATCTGTGGATCCGTCCGATCCGTCCCGTCAAATATGAAAACGATTGCGCCGTGCTCCTGGTGGATTCTCCGTTTCATCGTGACATCATCATGTCCAAATACCGCAATATGATCCGGGATGTACTGACCGGAATTGTCGGCTTTGAAATGGATGTGCGTGTGATTACGGCAGAAGAAGACAAAAAAGTTCATATTGCTCCCATTGCCTCTCCGGAGATTACCGATGTTGTTCCGAAAGATCCTTCTTCGGAACAGACATTTGACACCTTTCTTGTCGGTGACTCCAATAAGCATGCGCATGCCGCCTGCCTTGCCGTTGCGCGCAGCTTCCCCGCACATCCCTACAACCCGTTGTTCATTTACGGTAATACGGGGCTTGGCAAAACGCATCTTTTGTTTGCCATCAAAAACGAGATTGAAAAAAATCACCCGGATGCCAATCTGCTTTATATCCGGAGTGAAAACTTCATCAACGAATTCATTTCCTATCTCGGCAAAGGAAACATGGAAGAATTCAAAAACAAATATCGTACCGTGGATGTTCTTCTGGTGGACGATATTCAGTTCATCGCCGGAAAGGATCAGATTCAGAACGAATTTTTCCATACATTTGAATCGTTGATTCAGGCAAACAAACAGATCATCCTCACATCCGATCGTCCTCCCCGTGACATTCAACTTCTGGAAAGCCGGCTGAAATCCCGGTTTGAATCCGGTCTGATCACCGATATCTATATGCCGGAATATGAACTCAAGGTTGCGTTTATCAAGCAAAAGGCACAGGCATACAATCTCTACATTCCCGACGAAGTGGTTGACTTCATCGCTCAGCGCATCAAAAACAACATCCGTCAACTGGAAGGTGTTATGAAAAAACTGACGGCATTCCAGTTGATTTCCAACTCTCCCCCGAACATTGCCATTGCGCAGAGCGCTATCCGGGATATTACAAACGAAAACGAACCAAATCCCGTGATTGTGGACAAGGTCATTTCCGAAATTTCCCGGGAATGGGAAGTTCCCTCCGAAGACATCCGGGGAACGAAACGGTTGCAGAACATCGTCACTGCCCGCCAGGTCGCCATGTATATTCTGCGGGATATCACCGATCTTTCCCTTCCGGAAATCGGAAAATATTTCGGCGGAAAAGATCATGCCACTGTCTTCCATTCCATCAAAAAGATCGAAGACCGCGTAGAAACCGAACCGATGCTCAAGGCAAGAATTGAAGAAGTGAAAAGAAACATTAAAAACTATTGATTTTTCCACTGAAGTTCTTCACAGAATCCACAGGGTTTTCCACATTTTCTGAACGTATTTTTCACCGGAAACCAAAAAAATACGGAAGCCCGAAAGTTTTCCTCCGTTTCCACTTTTTGTCAACATCGTTATTCTCAGAAAAAATCTGCGGATTTCAAGCCGAAAAAACGCTTTTTACACATTTTGAACACCCCCTATTACTACAACGATTCTTTTTCTTTTACTCTGTTATAAAGGAGAAAAAAACATGACATTTTCCTGTGACAAAAATCTGATTCTCGAAGCAGTCAACAATGCCATCCGTACCGTTCCTTCCAAATCCTCTCTTCCGGTTCTGGAAGGATTGCTTCTGCACGTCTGCGACGACGGAAGTCTGCGGATTATCGGTTCCGACGCCGAAATGTTTATTGAAACAAAAATTGACGTGGAGTCCGTTGTGAATGTTTCCTTTGTGGTTTCGGCAAAACTGTTTTTCGATATGCTTACCAAACTGGAAAACGGCTCGGTTTTCTTTGATCTGGATGACAAAGGCATTCTGAACATTTTCAGCGGTGTAATCAAATACAAGCTTCCTACGATGGATGCGTCTTTGTATCCGGTTGTTCCGGAAATCGAGCGGTCGGAAAGTCTTTGCATGAAGAAAAGTGTTCTGGCAAGCATGCTGCGGCAGACGCTGTATTCCGTTGCCGTGAAGGAGACTCGTCCTGTTTTGCGCGGAGAGTTGTTTGATATCCGCAAAAACAGCATCTCCATTGTATCGAGCGATACCTTCCGTATGGCAGTAAGAACGGAATTCTTTGAAGAAGAAAGAGAAAAGGAATTTTCTTTCATTGTTCCCGGCAAAGCTCTCGGCGAAGTTGCCAAGATTATGAAAAACGATGAAGAAAATGTTTATATCGGTGTGGCAAGCACCCATGTGGTGTTTGAGTTTGATAATACGCGCATTGTATCCCGTCTGATCGCCGGGGATTTTCTGCGTTATCAGACGATGATTCCCAAAACGTTCAAAACTTCCATTCTTATTCATACGGAAGAATTGAAAAAATCCATCGAACGCGCCTCGGTTCTGATCAACGATAAGGTCAAGAATCCGGTTCGTGTCCGGTTTGAGTTTGATACAGTTGTTGTTTCCTATAAAACGCCGGACGGATCGAGTATGACGGATGAGATCAAAGCGCATATTGAAGGAGATAATTTTGAAATCGGCTTCAATGACAAATTCATTATGGATGCATTGAATGCCTGTGAAGTTCCGGAGATTGTGCTGAACCTCAATTCTCCGGTAGCGTCTCTTTGCATCAAACCGAAGGATTCCGAGAAATTCATCTTCCTTCTTTCTCCGATGAAGCTGAAAGACTGATATGATTATCCGGAAACTGATTCTGAAGAATTTCCGAAACATCGAGCAGCAGGAACTCTGTTTTTCCGACGGGGTAAATATTCTTACGGGAGATAATGCCCAGGGAAAAACAAACATCATCGAAGCGCTTTGGCTGTTTTCCGCTTTCAAATCGTTCCGTACCACCAACGAAAAAGATTTTATCCGATACGGAAGTGAATTTGCCCGGCTGGATCTGACATTTGAAAAAGACGGGCGGCTGTCGGAGGGACTTCTTAAATATTATACGGAAAAACGTCGGGAAATTTTTCTGAACGGAATCCGGCGCAAACCGAGTGAAATGATGGGAACGGTTTTGCATGTGATGTTTTTTCCGGAGCATCTCAATCTGATAAAAGAGGGCCCGGAAGAACGCCGGAGATTCATTGATTTCGCGGTTTGTCAGTTGTATCCGCATTATTTTACTTTGCTTTCTTCTTATAATAAAACACTGTTTCAGCGCAATCATGTGCTGAAAAGCGAAGATTCTTCCATGCGGAAAACGCTGGATGTCTGGGACGAAAAGCTTGCCGCGCTCGGTGCCAGAATTTACGGAACACGGCGGAAATACATTCGTCTTCTGGAAGAAAATGCCATGCCGGTTACGGAAGAAATTTCCGGAGGTCATGAGAAGCTTTCTCTTGTATACCGAAGCTTTGCGGATGCGGATGAAGAAAACGAAGCAAAAGCAGAACTGAAAAAACAACTTGCCGAACAGAGAGACCGTGATTTTCTTTCCGGTTTTACCGGCGTCGGTCCGCATAAAGACAATCTGGAAATTCTTCTGAACGGGCGGCTGGCGCGTTCGTTCGGGTCACAGGGACAGCAACGCTCTGCCGTTATGGCATTGAAGCTGGCAGAAACGGAAATTATCCGTGATGTATACGGAGAAGCTCCCGTTCTTCTGTTTGACGATGTGTTTTCGGAGCTTGACCGTTTCCGGAAGGAATATATCGTATCCCGGATACGGGACAAACAGGTGATTGTGACTTCCTGCGAGGAAATGAGCGATTTCGGCAAAGCAAAAGTATTTGATGTTCGGAACGGAAAGGCGGAGGAACGGCATGTATCTTCACATCGGTCTGAATTATCTGATTAAAACCAAATACATTGTCGGAATTTTTGATATGGAAAACACCACCACAAGTTCAATTACCAAACGATTTCTGGCAGATGCGGAAAAGTTCGGAGAAGTGGTCAGCGCAACGCAGGAAATTCCGAAATCCTTTGTGGTTTATAAAGAAAAGAAAAAAACGACGGTTTATTTATCGCAATTTTCTACGGCGACGCTTCAGAAGCGAAGTGTCACGGGAAAGATAGACTGGAAATGAAAGGAAAACACTATGTCTGACAACATCAGGGAATCTCACTATGACGAAAGTCAGATTCAGGTTCTTGAGGGTCTGGAAGCTGTCCGGAAACGTCCGGGAATGTACATCGGTTCCACCTCGGTTCGTGGTCTGAATCATCTGGTTTATGAAATTGTAGACAACGCCATTGACGAAGCTCTTGCCGGATATTGCAAAAACATTACGGTAACGCTGAATAAGGACAAGAGTGTGACGGTCTCGGACGACGGTCGCGGAATTCCGACGGGAAAACATCCGAAAATGGGAATTTCCACGTTGGAGGTCGTTTATACCATTCTGCATGCGGGCGGAAAATTCGGCGGCGGCGGATATAAGGTGTCCGGAGGTCTGCACGGTGTCGGTGCTTCGGTTGTGAATGCGCTGTCCGATTATCTGGAGGTCACTGTTTACGATTCCCGTACGCATAAGGAATACCGACAGGAATACCGGCGCGGAAAACCGGTGGCTCCGGTTCAGGAAATCGGCCCGACGGATAAAACCGGTACGACGGTTACTTTTCTGGCGGACGGAACCATCTTCGAAACGCTGAATTACGAATACGATGTGTTGCTGAAACGGTTGCGCGAACAGGCATTTCTGAATGCCGGAATCCGCATTGTATTTACGGATGCCCGCGGCGAGGAGCCCGTAGTCAACGAACTGTGTTATGAGGGTGGCATCCGCAGCTTTGTGGAATACATCAACGAAAACAAAATGCCGCTGCACGATGTTATCTATGTGAGCAACGATAACGGTACGTATTCGGCGGAGATTGCGTTGCAGTACACATCGAATTATGATGAGATCATTCTTTCGTTTGCCAATGACATCCACACCGCTGAAGGCGGTACGCATGAAACCGGTTTCAAAAATGCTTTGACCAAGGTTGTCAACGATTACGCCCGGAAATATAAATTTTTGAAGGATAAGGATAAAGATCCGGATCTTTCGGGCGAAGATGTGCGGGAAGGCCTGACGGCGGTTATCAGCGTGAAACTGACGGAGGCGCAGTTTGAAGGTCAGACCAAGACCAAACTGGGAAATTCCGAGATGCGCACGTTTGTTTCCAAGCTGGTTTCGGATAAGCTGGCGGAATTCTTTGAGGAAAACCCGTCAGTCGTCCGTTCCATTATGGAAAAAGCCATCAACGCACAGCGTGCCCGTGAGGCGGCGCGGAAAGCGCGGGAACAGACTCGGCGGAAATCCGGTCTGGATTCCGGGCAGATGCCGGATAAACTGCGCGATTGCAACGAACGTGACCCGTCGCTGACAGAACTCTATATCGTAGAGGGCGACTCGGCAGGCGGTTCTGCTACGCAGGGACGGGATTCCCGTTTTCAGGCGATCCTTCCGCTCTGGGGTAAAATGCTGAACGTGGAGAAAGCCCGTGCCGATAAGATTTACGGCAATGAAAAACTGTCTCCCGTCATTGTGGCTCTCGGTGCCGGAATCGGAACGGAATTTGACATTTCCAAATTGCGGTATCATAAAATTGTAATTATGGCGGATGCCGATGTGGACGGTGCGCATATCCGCACCCTGCTTCTGACGTTTTTCTTCCGTTTTATGCGTCCGTTGATTGAGAACGGATATGTTTATTCTGCCGTTCCCCCGCTGTATAAGCTTACCCGCGGCAAAACCACCCGTGTGGCATACAGCGATGAAGAGCGTGACCGCATCAGCGCGGAAATGCGGGAAGGAAATCCAAATGTCAAGATCGATATTTCCCGCTTCAAGGGCCTTGGTGAAATGAATCCTCATGAGTTGTGGGAAACGACCATGGATCCTGAAAAGCGGACGCTTCGCCGCATTGAGCTGCAGGACGCGGTCGCTGCGGACCGGATCTTCAGCATTCTGATGGGTGAAGATGTGGAACCGCGCCGGGAATATATTGAAGAAAACGCGCAGTATGCCGTAAATCTGGATTATTGAGGAGGTGACGGAATATGGCGAAGCCAAAGAAGACAGACTATAATCCGGAGGAAATCCGTTTTCCGGATCAGGTCATCACCACAAGCGAACTTGTTCAGGAAATGAAAACAAGTTATATTGAATACGCAATGTCTGTCATCGTGGGACGTGCGCTTCCGGATGTCCGGGACGGTCTGAAGCCGGTGCATCGGCGCATTCTGTATGCGATGTACGAAGACGGACTGACACGGGATAAGCCGTTCCGCAAATGTGCTACCGCTGTCGGTGACGTTCTGGGTCGGTATCATCCGCACGGCGATGCGTCCGTGTACGATGCCCTGGTACGTCTGGCACAGGATTTTTCCATGAGGTATCCGCTGATCGACGGTCACGGAAACTTCGGTTCTGTGGATGGAGACCCCCCCGCTGCTTATCGGTATACAGAAGCGAGAATGGCGAGAATTTCCGATGAAATGCTGCGGGATATCGAAAAAGATACCGTTGACTGGGACCCGAACTTTGACGAAACACGGAAAGAACCCCGTGTTCTTCCTTCGCGGTTTCCCAACCTGTTGGTCAACGGGTCTTCCGGAATTGCCGTTGGTATGGCAACCAACATTCCTCCGCACAATCTGCGGGAGGTTATCGATGCTGCCGTTTATGTGATCGATCACAGTGATGCCACCGTGGACGATCTGATGCAGATTCTGCACGGTCCGGATTTCCCGACACGCGGCATCATTCTGGGCAGACGCGGTATCCGGGAAGCGTATGAGACCGGACGCGGGAAGATCCTTGTCCGTGCCCGCGCAGAACTGGAAGAATACGGAAACGACCGGGTCCGCATTGTTGTTCACGAACTTCCGTACCAGGTAAACAAGCGGATGCTGATCAAAAACATGGCGGATCAGGTTCATGAAAAGAAACTGGACGGCATTGTGGATATCCGGGAAGAATCCGACCGGACGGGCATGCGGATTGTTATTGAGCTGCGCCGGGATGTCAACCCGCAGGTCATGCTGAACAAACTGTATGCGCAAACGCAGATGCAGGTTACCTTTGCCATCAACATGCTGGCACTGGTTGACAATCAGTCTCAGCCGAGAATTCTTTCTCTGAAAAAGATTCTGGAAGAGTACATCACCTTTCAGAAAGATCTGATTCTTCGCCGTACGCGCTTTCTTCTGAAAAAAGCGCAGGAGCGTGCGCATTTGCTGGAAGGTCTTCTCATTGCGCAGGAAAACATCGATGAGGTTATCCGCATCATCCGCAATTCTTACGATGATGCCAAAGAGAACCTGATGAACCGGTTCGGACTGTCCGATGTGCAGGCATCGGCGATTCTGGAAATGCGCCTGAAAGCGTTGCAGGGACTGGAAGAAGAAAAACTCCGTGCGGAATATCAGGAACTGGAAGAAAAGATTGCGTATTACAACCGGATTCTTGCCGAAGATTCTTTGGTTGTGGAAATTCTCAAGCAGGAACTGACGGAGATCCGGGATAAATACGGAGACGACCGTCTGACCGAGATTCAGGATTCCGAAAGCGATCTTCTGGATGAGGATCTGATTGAACGCAAAACCTGCGTGTATACGCTGACGCATTGCGGCTATATCAAACGCCAGCCGGAAGATGTTTATCGGGTGCAGCGCCGTGGCGGTCGCGGCATTTCTGCCATGACGACCAAGGAAGAGGATTTTGCGGAAGAGCTGTTCATCGGTTCCACGCACGATTATCTTATGCTGTTTACCAACAAAGGGAAAGTTCAGCGCCTGCGCGGCTTTGAAATTCCCGAAACCTCCCGTCAGGCAAAGGGTACGAACCTGGTCAATCTGCTGCAGTTGGAAACGGGCGAAAAAGTAACCGCTATGGTTGTGGTAAACGATCTGACCGAAGAAGGCGTCTATTTCAATATGGTTACCCGCAACGGCATTACCAAACGTACGCCGGTAAGCGAATACAAAAACATCCGCCGGTCCGGACTGATTGCCATTAATCTGGACGAGGGCGATGAACTGGTTTCGGTGTGCCTTACTTACGGAAACGACCGGATTCTGGTGGCAACTAACGCCGGAATGGCGATCGAATATGACGAGGGGCAGGTGTCGGTCGTCGGCAGAACGGCAAGAGGCGTGAAAGCCATCCGGCTGAACAAGGGCGACTTTGTTGTCGGTTCGGTTGTGGTGGACGACACCCGCAAGTTGTTGACCGTAACGGCAAACGGCTTCGGCAAACGCTCGGAATTCGGAGAATTCTCCACGCAGAACCGCGGCGGTATGGGTGTGCGTTGCCAGAAAATTTCCGATAAGACCGGTGAAATGATCGGCATCCGTTCCGTTTCGGATGATGAAGACCTGCTGATCATTTCGTCTGACGGAGTGCTGATCCGTATGAAGGTTTCGGAAATTCCGACTTACGGAAGAAGTTCTTCCGGCGTTCGCGTGATGCGGCTTTCGGAGGGTCTTTGTGTTGTGAATATTGCATCGGTTCCCGTAGCCGTCGACGAAGAGCCGGAGACGGAAGAAGCCGAAGAAGATGGAACGAGAGAGGTTGAACAAAACAATGAATAATACGGAAAAGAAGATGGACGATATCGTAAATCTCTGCAAAGCCCGCGGCTTTGTCTATCCGGGCTCGGAGATTTACGGAGGGCTTTCCAACACCTGGGACTACGGTCCGCTCGGTGTGGAACTGAAAAACAACATCAAACGCTGCTGGTGGAAGAAGTTTGTTCAGGAAAGCGAGTACAACGTCGGGCTTGATGCCGCCATTCTGATGAACCCGCAGGTCTGGGTCGCTTCCGGTCATATCGGCGGTTTTTCGGATCCGCTGATGGACTGCAAGGATTGTAAGACCCGTCACCGCGCCGACAAATTGCTGGAAGATCTCGGTGTGGACTGCAACGGATGGACGAATGAGCAGCTGACGGAATATATAAAAGAAAACCATGTCAAATGTCCGGTTTGCGGAAGCACCAATTTTACCGATATCCGCAAATTCAACCTGATGTTCAAAACCTTCCAGGGGGTTACGGAGGATTCCAAGAGCGAACTGTATCTGCGTCCGGAAACGGCACAGGGCATTTTTGTGGATTTCAAAAGCGTTCAGCGCACCACCCGCAAGAAGCTTCCGTTCGGCATCGGTCAGATCGGAAAAAGCTTCCGCAATGAGATCACGCCGGGCAACTTCATTTTCCGTGTGCGTGAGTTTGAGCAGATGGAGCTGGAGTTCTTCTGCAAGCCGGGAACAGACCTGGAATGGTTTGACTACTGGCGCACGTTCTGCCACAATTTTCTGCTTTCGCTGGGGCTGAAAGAGGAGAACCTGCGCCTGCGGGATCATTCGCCGGAAGAACTGTGCTTTTATTCCAAAGCAACGACCGATTTTGAGTTTCTGTTCCCGTTCGGATGGGGCGAACTCTGGGGTGTGGCGGATCGTACCGATTATGACCTTTCGCAGCATCAGAAAACCTCCGGTCAGGATATGACGTATTTTGATACGGAAACAAACGAACATTATATTCCGTACGTTATTGAGCCGTCACTCGGCGTGGAGCGCACTTTCCTGTCCGTTCTCTGCGATGCTTACGACGAAGAAATCGTAGACCCCGAAAAGAACGATAAACGTGTGGTTCTGCATTTGCATCCGGCATTGGCTCCCATCAAGGCGGCGGTTCTGCCTCTGTCCAAAAAACTGAATGAACAGGCGGAAGAAGTGTTCCACACCCTGCGTAAAAAGTTCAACGTGGATTTTGACGACGCGGGCTCGATCGGAAAACGGTATCGCCGTTACGACGAGATCGGCACGCCGCTTTGCGTGACGTTCGACTTTGATTCTCTGGAAGATCACTGCGTAACCGTCCGCGACCGTGATACGATGCAGCAGGTTCGTATGCCCATCGATCAACTGGAGGTATATATCGCCGAAAAGACCGAATTCTGACGTTTGTCTGTTGTTTTCAGAAAAAATCTTAATAACAGACAGACAGAAAGAGGAATGATTCATGATTATTTTGGACGAATACCGTCTGAAGACGGAAGCCCTTCGCCGGGATGCCGAAGAACTCGGCAAGGTTATCGACATTGAGAAACTGAAGAGCCGGCAGAAGGAAATTGAGGAAATTTCGGCAGACCCGAATTTCTGGAACGATGCGGAAGAATCCCGCAAGATTTTGACCGAGCAGAAAAAAATAAAGGCGAAGATTACGGAATACGAAAAGCTTTTGACCCTCTGCGATGATGCGGAAACTCTGGTGGCATTGGCGGCAGATGAAGCGGAAGGGGCTTTGGATAACGACATCCGCGCGGCGGTCTCCGCTGTGGAAAACGAACTGGAGAAGCAGCGTCTGGAAACGCTGCTGACCGGGGAATTTGATGCCAACAACGCCATTATTTCCATTCATGCCGGCGCCGGCGGAACGGAGGCGCAGGACTGGGCGCTGATGCTGTTCCGGATGTATACCCGGTACGGGGAACGTGCCGGATTCAAGGTAAAAGTTGTGGATATGCTGGACGGCGACGGTGCCGGGATCAAAAGCGGTACGCTGGTTCTGGAGGGCGAAAACGCTTACGGGTATCTCAAATCCGAAAACGGTGTTCATCGTTTGGTCCGGGTGTCTCCGTTTGATGCGGCGGGAAGACGGCAGACCTCGTTTGCCTCCGTGGAAGTGATGCCGGAAATTGACGATGAATCCAACAACATCGTCATCCGTGAGGAAGACATCGAGGTTACGGCGCACCGGTCCTCCGGCGCGGGCGGTCAGCACATCAACAAAACCGATTCCGCCATCCGCATTCTGCACAAGCCCACCGGAATCGTGGTTGGCTGTCAGACCGAGCGTTCGCAGAAGCAGAATAAGGAAACGGCGCTTCGGATGCTGAAGTCCAAGTTGGTGGAGATCAAAGAAAAAGAACATCTTGAAAAAATCGAAGATATCAAGGGCGTACAGATGAAGATTGAATGGGGCTCGCAGATCCGTTCTTATGTTTTTATGCCCTACACACTGGTGAAAGATCATCGCACCGATTTTGAAATGGGCAATGTCAATGCTGTAATGGACGGCGACATCGAGGGCTTTATTGACGCTTATCTGCGGCACATCAAAAAATAATGGAACTGACAAAACTTTCGGATATTCGTCCGCTGATGGAACGGTACGGATTTTCCTTTTCCAAAGCATTGGGACAGAATTTTCTGATCTCCCGTGAGATTCCCGTCCGGATCGCCGAAAGTGCGGCTCTTACCAAGGATTCTCTGGCTCTGGAAATCGGTCCCGGCGTGGGATGTCTGACCCGGGAGTTGGCTCTTCGGGCGGGAGCGGTACGCGCTGTTGAACTGGACCAACGCCTGCTTCCGCTTTTGGGCGAAACGCTGGAAGAGTTTGACAATGTGACCGTGATTCACGGAGATGCTATGAAGGTGGATTTTGCCGCTCTGTGCGAGGGATATGCGGATGTTGTGGTTTGTGCCAATCTTCCGTACTACATTACCACGCCGATTCTGATGCGGTTGCTGGAAAATCGCCTTCCGGTCCGGTCTGTTACCGTAATGGTGCAGAAGGAGGTTGCGGCACGGCTCTGTGCCTCGGCGGGTACGCCGGAATACGGTGCCATTACGGCGTCCGTGCAATATTACACGCAGCCCAGGACGCTGTTCGGTGTTCCTTCCGGGTGCTTTTACCCCGCACCGAAGGTGGATTCTGCCGTGATCCGGCTTTCTCCGGTTCCTCCGCGTCTGAGTCCGGAGGAAGAACGGGTGTTTTTCCGATTGGTCCGTTCCGGATTCTCTCAACGCCGTAAAACGTTTGCCAATGCGGCATCTTCGGAATTCGGAATGACCCGGGCAGAATTTGCACAGCTTCTTATTGCGGAGGGCTTTTCTGCGGATATGCGGGCGGAAAAAGCATCCGTTGCGGATTTTATGAAATTGGCGAAAGCCATAAAGGAGAAAACAACATGATTCTGGAATTCGGCGCTTGCCGTGTCGATGTGGATACGGAAGCAACCAAAGCGTTTTACGAAACGGCACCGACCACTACGCAGAAATGCGACTGCATCGATTGCCGCAACTATGAAAAATACACGGAATATCTTTCTCCCAAGGTGGAGACGTTTTTTACATCTCTGGGGATAAATGCCGCCAAGAGCGCGGAGATGCGTGCCGTGGATACCTCCAATGCCGATGTCATTGTTTATGAGGGAACTTACGTTTTTGTCGGAACGGTTCTTGCCGGCGCCGGTGAAGAGATTGCGCTTACCCGCAATTTCAAGGTTACGTTTGCTTCCGAGACAATTCCTTCCGAATCCGGACTTCCGGCAAATGCTGCGGAGATTCGTATTTCGGCAAATGTTCCCTGGGTTCTGACGGTAAAGAATCCGTATTGAAAAAAGAAAAAAGAACGAGGCGACTGATCAGGTCGCCTCGTTTTCTTCTTCATTTTTAATGGTAACGTAGGTATGAATCAACGCCCGGGTCTCCTCTTCGGATAAAAACCGTTCCGGCACGCAGTCTTCGCAACGCAGAATCTCGCTGGTGCCGTAGATGCGGCAGACCAAAGGCCGGTTTTCGTACACGGCACATTTTCTGTCTATCAGATGGCAGCAGGCACCGTCCCGGTATTCATACCCGCCCATTGCTTTTTGCTCTTCCGGCGTTGCCTGAATGACAAACGTGCAGCAGGCAAAGCAACCGTCCTTACAGCGGGAACGGGGAATGTCCCGGTAAAGCTCTCGTTCTTTCATCGATGTCTCCTCCCGGAAAGATTTTTTCGCGGTCAGCCCCTCCGCAGGGCACCGATGCCGCAACAGATGCCGAAGACGGAAAGATCCGTCAGAACCACGGTGGAACCGACCGGTGTGTCCAGCAGAATGGCGGCAAGAATTCCCACGACCGTGCCGAATACAGAAAGGAGAACCGCACAGACCGTGACGGAGAAAAAGCTTTTGAACAGCCGCATGGCGGAAAGCGCCGGGAAAATGATAAGTGCGGAAACCAGCAGCGCACCGACAAGCTTCATTGCCAGCACGATGACAACGCCCGTGATAACAGCAAGAAGGAGGTTGTAGGATTCCGCATTCGTCCCGGTTGCGGTGGCAAACGTTTCGTCAAACGTGACGGCGAACAGCTTTTGATAGAAAAACACAAACACCAGAAGGACCGCAACGGAAATTCCGACGGAGATCCAGACCTCCTGTGTTGTCAACGAAAGAAATTCCGTTCCTCCGAACAGCGTTCCGCATACATCTCCGCTCATGTTTCCGGAAACGGGAAACAGGCTCATCAGAAGATATCCCGCTGCCAGCATGCCTACGGAGATCATGGCAACCGCAGCGTCGCCTTTGACACGGGATGCGGAATTGGTTTTGAGCAACAGAATGGCGGCGAGTACCGTAACGGGCAGAACCAGGTAAAGATTGTCGGTCAATCCGACAACGCCGGCAACCGCCATTGCTCCGAATGCTACGTGGGAGAGTCCGTCGCCGATCATCGAAAATCGCTTCAGCACCAGGGAAACGCCCAGAAGCGAAGCGCAGACCGTAACGGCAATTCCGACAATCAGCGAATTCTGTACAAAGGTGAGAGAAAGATATTCTCCGAGTTTTTCAAACATGAGAATCCTCCCCCGTTTCTTCCAGCCGTCTGCGGTATTCTTCCCGCGTCCCGAAAAACACAAACGAGCCGATGTGCAGAATGTGTGAGGCGCACGTCATGGCGGAGGAAAGATCGTGGGAGATCATTACAACCGTCATGTTTTCGTCCCTGTTCAGGGTTTCTGTTACCTTATACAGTTCTTTGGTGACGGCAGAATCCAGCGATGCGGCGGGCTCGTCCAGAAACAGCATTCTGCGGGCGGCGCAAAGGGCTCTTGCCAAAAGGACCCGTTGCTGCTGCCCGCCGGAAAGCTCCCGGAAACAACGGTTTTCAAGATCCCGTACGGAAAGACGCTCCATGTTGCGTTCCGCACATTTTTTTTCTTCTTTGGTGTAAAACGGGCGCAATCCCGCATGCCCCGCACAGCCGGACAGAACGATCTCCCGCACGGATGCCGGGAAATCCTTGGAAACGGCTGTCCGTTGCGGCAAATAGCCGATATCCTTACGGGTCAGCCCCTCGTCATAGAGAATTTTTCCCTTTGCCGGCGCCTTCAGCCCGAGCAACGCTTTCATCAGGGTGGTCTTTCCGGAGCCGTTTTCGCCCAGGATACAAAGATAATTGCCCTCTTCCACCGAAAAGTTCAGATCGGACACAACAGAATGCCCCTCATAAGAAAGAGAAAGCGATTCGCAGCGAATCAGGGACATGAGGATTCCAACGCTCCTTTCAGTTCGGTCAGATTCCGTTCCATGACAGAACGGTAGGTCAGCCCGTTTTCGATTTCCTTTCGGGTGACGGATTGCAGCGAATTCATGGTTCGCAGCGTAAGGTTGCTTCTTCCGCAAAGAGAGCACAGGGTGTCGGAAATCCGCACGGCGGAATGCTCCAGAACAAGCAGGGAGGTAACATCGTATTCGTTTATTTTATCCGCCAGGGTGCGGAGATTTTCGTAAGACGTGGAGGTTTCGGTAGAGCAACCCGGGAAAGCCGCAAAATACGGAATGCGGTATGCTCCCAAAAGATATTGAAACGGAAAACGGTCGGCAAAGATTACCGCTTTCTTGCCTGCGGTTTCCGCGACCTCTGCATAACGGGTGTCCAGTGCTTCCAGCTGTCGGAGATATTGTTCCGCGTTTTTGCGGAAGATGTCTGCATGGGATGCGTCCAGCCGCTCCAGTTCCGGCACAAGCGCCCGACAGAACGCCATGGCGTTTTTGAGCGAAAGCCAAAGGTGTTCGTCGTATTCTTCTTCGTGCCCGTGTCCGTGTTCGGATTCTTCCTTCATGCCCTCGGTTTCCTGTTCTTCCCGTTTTTCAACGGCGGTATCAAAAAATGTGAGCGTATGGCGTGCGGGCGAGGAATCCGGATCGTTCAGCATGTCTTTCAGCCATGCATCGGAAGAGCCGCCGACGTACAGAAACAGGTCGCAGGTGAGAATGTCCCGCTTGTCCCGGGCGGTAAAAGCGTTTTTATAACTGTGGATATCTTCACCGTTTTCCGGCAGATAAACAATGGAAAACCGTTCGGCTTCTTCGCCCAGGATCTCCCGCACAAAATCGTAGGCAGCAAAGACGGAGCAGACGATCTTCGGCTTTTGATTTGTTTGCGAGGCAACGCAGCCGCCCAGTATAAGAACAGAAAAACAGAGAAGAAAAACAAAAGAAAGCAGTTTTCGGAACATGGACTCTCCTTCTTCAGGCCGTTCCGTTGTCCGGAACGGCAATTCCGAGGTGGTGGTATGCGGCAGGCGTGACACAGCGTCCGCGGGGTGTGCGTTTGAGGAATCCGATCTGCATCAGATACGGTTCGTAAACATCTTCAATGGTGACGGCTTCTTCTCCCACAACGGCAGCCAGCGTTTCCAGCCCGACGGGTCCGCCGCCGAATTTGCGGATAACGGCTTCCAGCAGCCGATGGTCGATGCTGTCCAATCCGATTTTATCTACATTCAGCCGCCCAAGCGCCAGATCTGCGGTTTCGCGGTCGATCGTTCCGTTTCCTACGACGTCGGCGAAATCCCGCACACGTTTCAGAAGCCGGTTTGCAATCCGGGGTGTACCCCGGGAGCGGGAGGCAATTTCCCTTGCCCCGTCTTCGGTGATGCCGATTCCGAGGATGCCTGCCGAACGCCGGACAATATCCGCCAACTCTTCGGGCGTATACATCTCCAGACGGAAGATCACGCCGAACCGATCCCGGAACGGGGCGGACAGCTGTCCGGAGCGTGTGGTTGCGCCGATAAGCGTGAATTTGGGCAGGTCAAACCGGATGGAACGTGCCGACGGTCCTTTTCCGAGGATAATGTCAAATTCAAAATCTTCCATGGCGGGGTACAGAACCTCCTCCACGGTGTGGGACAGGCGATGAATTTCGTCGATAAACAGAATGTCGCCTTCCTGCAGATTGGTCAGCAGGGCAACAATGTCGCCGGTCTTTTCCAGGGCGGGTCCGCTGGTGATGCGGATGGAAACGCCCATTTCGGCGGCAATGATGTTGGCAAGCGTTGTTTTTCCGAGTCCCGGAGGTCCGCAAAGAAGCGTGTGATCCAAAGCATCGCTGCGTTTTTTTGCCGCCTCGATGAACACGCTCAGATTTTCTTTTACCGGTTCTTGTCCGACATATTCGGTCAGTTTGCGGGGACGCAGGGAGGTTTCGGTGTCTTCTTCGTTCCGCAGGGTCTGAGAAGACAGAATCCGTTCGTCAAATCCTTCCATATCTTTCTCCTCATCTCAGGGTGTTGAGCAGACGGAGTGCCTGCTTGACCAGATCCTGTGCATTGTCGGCACTGCACCGGTCTACGGCGTGCTTCGCATCGTTGCGGATATAGCCGAGAGAGACCAGGATCTCCACAGCATCGTCTTTTTCGTTGGGAAGAAACAGGGGCTGTGTTTCTTCCGGGCGGTTCAGCACATCCGGCGAAAATGCCAGTTTTCCCTTCAGTTCCAGGCAGATTCTCTGTGCGATCTTCGGCCCTATCCCGTTTGCCCGGGAAACGGCTTTATGATCGCCTTTCTCCACGGCTGCACCCAGTTCGTTGCTTGTGAGAACCGACAGAACAGCAAGTGCAGCCTTCGGTCCGACACCGCTGATGCCGATGAGGAGAAGAAACGCTTCCCGTTCGTCTTCATCGGCAAAGCCGTAAAGCTCCATCGCGTCTTCCCGAACGGAAAGATGGGTGTACAGCTTCACTTCATTCTGTGCAAAGATGGATTGATAGGTGTTTTCGGAAATGGAGCAACGGTATCCAACACCTCCGCAGTCCACCACGGCTGTCCGGAGATCGGCATATGCCAGTTTCCCCCGAAGATAATCGTACACGGGCTGTCCTCCTTCAGTAATTCATAACCTGTGCGTGGCACAGTGCGACTGCCAGGGCATCCGCCGCATCATCCGGACGGGGAATCTCACGGAGCCCGAGCAACAGCTTGACCATTTTCATCACCTGCATTTTTTCGGCTTTTCCGTAGCCGACAACCGCCTGTTTTACTTCCGACGGCGTGTATTCATAGCAGGAAAGTCCGAGTTTCCGTGCCCCGAACAGCAAAACCCCCCGCGCCTCTGCCACTTTGATGGCGGTGGTGATGTTGGTGTTGAAAAACAACTCCTCAAAGGCGGCGGTCTCTACCCGGTAATTCCGGATGATTTGTTCCAGATCCCCGTAAATCTGCACCAAACGGTCTTCCATCGGGGTCTGTGGTGCGGTGCGTATGGCACCGTAATCCACAAACGTGAGTTTGCCGCGTGTGCAGTCCAGAATTCCCCAGCCAATCGTTCCGTATCCGGGGTCAATGCCGAGAACCCGCATTTCAGTCCCAGTCCTTTCGGGCGTCGGCACGGCGCATTTCCCGCTCGGCATCCGCGTGTGCGAGGGATTCCCGTTTATCGTACAGTTTTTTGCCCTTGCATATGCCGACTTCTACCTTGACCAGCGGTCCTTTGAGATAGACCGAGAGGGGAATGAGTGCTACGCCGGTTTTTTTTGTTTCGTTGAACAGCCGGAGAATCTCCTTTTTGTGCATCAGCAGCCGTTTGGGGCGCATCGGATCCCGATTGAAAAGATTTCCCTTTTCGTAGGGGCTGATGTGCATTCCGCGCGCGATGAGTTCGCCGTTGCTGACAGTACAGTAGCTGTCCTTGAGATTGATCTGACCGAGCCGCACGGATTTGACCTCGGTTCCGGCAAGCGAAATGCCCGCTTCCAGCTTTTCGAGCACAAAATAATCGTGATAGGCCTTCCGGTTCTGGGCAAGGGTCTTGTTCATGATTTTACTTCCTCTTTGGTCGCATTCAGCAATCCGCCCGCTGCAAGAATCCGACGCTGACGTTCGGACAGGGTCAGGCGCAGCGGAATCTCGGTGCCGGTCGTTTTATTTTTGAGAAAAACGGTTTCTTTGCCGGAGAGAACCTCCGTGCGGAGGTTTGTGAATTCCAATTCGTCCCCCAGCGAAAGAGCGTCGTAATCCGCATCGTTTTCAAACGTGAACGGAAGAATGCCGGAATTGATGAGATTTGCCGCATGAATCCGGGCAAAGGATTTTGCGATGACCGCTTTTACGCCGAGATACAGCGGAACCAGTGCGGCATGCTCCCGGCTGGAGCCCTGCCCGTAGTTCTGTCCGCCAACGATGATGCCGCCGTCCCACGCCTTTGCACGGGAAGGAAACTGCTCATCGCAGCGGGTGAAGCAGAATTCGGACATTTTGGGAATGTTGGACCGGAACGGAAGGATCTTGGATCCGGCGGGCATGATGTGATCGGTTGTGATGTTGTCGCCGACTTTGAGAAGTACCCGCTTTTCCAGCGTTTCGGCAAGTGCCGAGCCGATGGGGAACGGCTTGATGTTGGGTCCGCGCAGAATCTCCACGTCCGTGCCCTCGGGCGCGGGATCCAGAATCATGTTGTCATCCACGGCAAAATGCTTCGGCATGGAGACCGCAATGCCGTCCGGAAACAGTTCCCGGGGATCGGTTAGAACGCCGGTGATGGCACTGCATGCCGCCGTTTCCGGGCTGACAAGATAGAGGAGCGCGTCTTTCGTTCCGCTTCTGCCTTCAAAATTTCGGTTGAACGTGCGCAGGGAAACGCCCTTGCTGTTGGGCGATTGTCCCATGCCGATGCAGGGACCGCATGCGCATTCCAGGATCCGGGCGCCGGCTCCGATGATATCTGCCAGGGCGCCGTTTTCGGCAAGCATGGTCAGAACCTGTTTGGAACCCGGAGCGACCGCAAGCGATACGTTCGGGGCAACGGTTCTTCCCTTGAGAATGGCAGCGACCTTCATCAGATCCGTATACGACGAGTTCGTACAGGAGCCGATGCAGACCTGATCGACGGTCATCCCGGCAAGGGATTCCACGGTCTTTACCGCATCCGGGCTGTGCGGGCAGGCACAAAGCGGCTCAATGGAGGAAAGGTCAAGGTCAATGGTGCGGTCGTAGACGGCATCGGCATCGGCCTTTTCTTCGCGGTAATCCGCCTCTCTTCCCTGTGCGCGCAGAAATTCCCGTGTGTTTTCGTCCGAAGGAAAGACGCTGGTCGTTGCGCCCAGTTCGGCACCCATGTTGGTAATGGTCGCCCGTTCCGGGATGGACAGCGTTTTCACGCCCTCGCCGGCATATTCGATGACGAAACCGACCCCGCCTTTGACCGAGAGAATCTCCAGAATCCTGAGGATTACGTCTTTGGCGCCGACCATCGGCGAAAGACGTCCGGTCAGATTGACGCGAAGGACGCGGGGCATGGTGAGATGAAAGGCGCCTCCGCCGAGAGCGACGGCAACATCAAGCCCTCCCGCACCAATGGCAAGCATACCGAGACCGCCGCCCGTGGGGGTGTGTGAATCCGAGCCGAGAAGCGTTTTGCCGGGAATTCCGAACCGTTCCAGATGTACCTGATGGCAGATGCCGTTGCCGGGGCGGGAGTATTTCAGCCCGTAACGGCGCGCAATGCTTTGCAGATAGCGGTGGTCATCGGCATTTTCAAAGCCGCTTTGCAACGTGTTGTGGTCAACGTACGCAACGGAAAGTTCGGTTTTTACCCGATCAACGCCCATGGTTTCAAACTGCAGATACGCCACCGTTCCGGTCGCGTCCTGTGTCAGCGTCTGATCGATGCGGATGGCAATTTCTTTTCCGGGCTCCATGGTTCCCTCAACAAGGTGATCCCGAATCAGTTTTTGTGTTAAATTCAGTCCCATAATATACTCCGTCCCTGCCGTACTTCTGCGGCAAAACTCCTATAAGATAAAATCTCATCTTATATTATATTATAAAGAAGGGAACTTGTCAATCGGAACGCAGAAAAAAACAGCATCCGCAAGCGGATGCTGAGATAAAACAAAATCAGACGTTGAATCGGAACACGACGATGTCGCCGTCTTTCATTACATAATCCTTCCCTTCGGAGCGGACCAATCCTTTTTCTTTGGCTGCGGTGTAAGTACCGCAGGCGACAAGATCTTCAAACGCCACCACCTCGGCACGGATGAAACCCCGTTCGAAATCCGAGTGAATCTTTCCGGCTGCCTGCGGAGCTCTGGTCCCCCGGCGGATGGTCCAGGCACGGACCTCTTCGGGGCCTGCCGTGAGGAAGCTGATGAGACCGAGAAGCGTGTACGAGGCCTTGATCAGCCGGATCAGCCCGCTTTCCTTCAGCCCGAGATCTTCCAGAAACAGTTTCTTTTCGTCCTCGTCCAGTTCGGTGAGGTCCTCTTCGGTTTTTGCGCAGACCGGTACAACTTCCGAGCCCTCGGCTGCGGCAAAGGCGCGGACTTTTTGCAGATAGGGGTTGGCTTCCGGGTCGGCGATTCCCGCTTCGCTCATGTTTGCGGCATAGATCACCGGCTTGTCCGTAAGCAGATTGGCGGCGGCGACCGTTTTTGCCTCTTCTTCGGTGAAGGTCATGGTGCGGATGCATTTCCCGTCCTCCAGTGTGTGGAGAATCCGTTCAAACACTTCCACATCGGCAGCGGCCCGTTTGTCACCCTTGCTGTCTTTCTTTGCCTTTTCCATCCGCTTTTCTGCCGTTTCCATGTCGGCAAAAATGAGTTCCATATTGACCACGTCGATGTCCCGGATGGGGTCGATGGAGTTTTCCACGTGAATGACGTTGTCATCATCAAAACAGCGCACAACGTGTAAAATGGCGTCTACCTCGCGGATGTGAGACAGGAACTTGTTGCCCAGCCCTTCGCCTTTGGAGGCACCTTTGACCAGTCCGGCAATGTCCACGAATTCCACGGTAGCGGGCGTATATTTCTTGGGGTCATACATTTTTGCCAGAACGTCCAGTCTCTCGTCCGGCACGGCAACGACTCCGACGTTCGGCTCAATGGTGCAGAACGCATAGTTGGCGGCTTCCGCCGCGCGGGAATTGGTGATGGCATTGAACAGGGTGCTTTTTCCCACGTTGGGCAATCCCACGATACCGAGTTTCATATGTTTGATCCCCTTTCGGATTTCCGTAGTTTTTCAGAGAATCCCGTCTTTTTTCGGGTTGACGGGACAGGTTCTTTCATTATACTGTATTTTTTCGGTAAAATCAAGAGACCCCCATGCGGTTTTTGAAAAAAATCGCTTGACAAGAATTGAAAAATGGTATATAATTACAGATATGTGGCATTACGTCTGTTTGTGTCACAGGCAAATCGGTGCGTTTTTTTGCACTGCCGCCTTGGA
The DNA here is from genome assembly GCA_934438175.1 of uncultured Eubacteriales bacterium. Lineage (GTDB taxonomy): Bacteria > Bacillota > Clostridia > Oscillospirales > UBA644 > CAKSBH01. The sequence continues at coordinate 76,539 of CAKSBH010000002.1, forward strand.
GATTTATATCTCCCATCATGTCCAGAAGGAGGGTAATATCATGACCAACAAGTACGAGACGATTTTTGTACTGAGCGTGAAGACGTTCGATACGGAAGAGGCACTTGCCGCCGCAACCGAAAAGTTCAAAACGCTGATTACGGAAAACGGCGGAACGATCGAGAGTGTTGACGTCTGGGGCAAGAGAAGACTTGCGTACGACATCAACTACGAGAGCGAAGGATACTATGTTCTCATCAATTTTGAGGCAGACACCACGTTCCCGGCTGAACTCGACCGTATCTACCACATCACCAACGGCGTGCTTCGTTCCATCATTGTAAGAAAAGAAGCGTAAACGCCACACGCACAGGCGAAAAAAGAAAGGAGTCCGCATCATGAACATCAACAAGGTTATTCTTATGGGAAGACTGACCGCTGACCCTGAGCTGAAAGTCAGCCAGAGCAACGTGCCGGTTCTTCGTTTCACCATTGCGGTCAGCCGCCGTATCCGGCGTGAGGAAACGGACTTTATCGACTGTGTAGCGTTCCGCCAGACTGCGGAATTCATCTCCAAATTCTTCCGCAAGGGCTCTGCCATCATTGCGTTCGGTTCGTTGCAGATTGAAAACTGGACAGACCGTGACGGCAAAAAGCAGCGTTCCGCGCGGGTTGTTGTGGACGAGGTTCAGTTCGGTGAAAAGAGAGGCGACTCCGATCGGGGCGCTGTTCCTGCCGATGATTCCCGCCGTGAGCCGGTTGCGTTTTCCAACGCCCCCGCCTCCAACAGCGACGTATTTGACGACATCAAAGAAATTTCGGATGATGACCTGCCGTTCTGAAAACGGAACATCAAATTTTCAGAAAGGATAATTGTCATGGAAAATAACGAGAGAACCGAAAGACCCGACCGTCCGGAAAGATCCGACCGGTCTGAGGGTTTTGTGAAAAGAAGACCGAGAAAAAAGGTTTGCCAGTTCTGCGCCGATAAGACGACCTCCATTGATTACAAGGATGTCAACAAACTGCGCAAGTTTATCAGCGAGAGAGGAAAGATCCTCCCCCGCCGTGTGACCTGCACCTGCGCAATGCATCAGCGTGAACTGACGGAAGCAATCAAGAGAGCGAGACAGATCGCCATCCTTCCGTACACCAGCGACTGAGCCGGCAAAAAACAACAGTGGAATGGTGTTCCTGCGGAGCATCATTCCTTTTTTATTCGGAGGAAAAGCCATGAGAATCGGATTCGGTTATGACGTTCACCGCTTTGTCGAGGGGCGTGCTTTGCGGCTTGGCGGGGTGGAGATTCCCTATGAAAAAGGGCTTCTCGGCCATTCGGATGCGGATGTTCTGATTCATGCGTTGATTGATGCTCTGTTCGGCGCAGCCGCTCTGGGAGATATCGGAACGCATTTTCCGGACACGGATGCCGCGTACAAGGGTGTAGACAGCCGCCTGCTTCTGCGTCATGCGGTGCAGAAGGTTCGGGATGCCGGCTATGCCGTGCAGAATGCAGATATGACTGTGGTTTGTCAGGCCCCGAAGCTTGCCCCTTATCTTGTATCCATCCGGAAATCTCTTGCCGATCTTCTCGGCGTGGATGTTTCGTGCGTCAGTGTCAAGGGAAAAACCGAAGAAGGGCTTGGCTTTACGGGGACAGGAGACGGCATCAAGGTGTATGCCGTGTGCCTGCTTTGCCATGTTTGAGCATTCGTTCGGCGCCGTATACGATGCGTCTTCTCTTGTTTTGATTCTCGGTTCGTTTCCGTCGGTGAAATCCCGGGAACAGGGATTCTATTATGCGCACCCGCAGAACCGGTTCTGGCGGGTGATGGGTGCGGTGACCGGAGAAGATGTGCCGGACGGAAAGGAAGCCCGCCGCGTGTTTCTGTTGCGGAATCGGATCGCTCTTTGGGATGTTCTTGCCGCCTGCGATGTGACCGGATCTTCGGACGCGAGCATCCGGAATGCCGTGCCCAACGATCTTTCTTCGTTGCTGAACGGCTCGTCGGTGCGGAAGATCTTTGTCAACGGCAGGACGGCGGCAACGCTGTATGACCGTTTTCTTCTGTCGCAGACCGGCATCCCGGCGGTCTGTCTCCCCTCAACCAGTCCTGCCAATGCCCGTTGCTCGCTCGATCGGCTGACCGGAATCTGGAAACAGGAAATCCATCCGTTTTTACTGAAATGAAGAATTCCCGGCATCGTACGATGCCGGGAATTGTTGTTTTGAATGGTTATTTCTGCAAATCGTTTTCGTCAAAGCGGTCGCCGCATTCGGGGCAGAATTTCGGCGGGTGTGCCGGATCTTCCGGCTGCCAGCCGCACTTATCACAACGGTACAGCGGGGCTCCCTCCGGACGCTTTGCGCCGCATTCCGAGCAGAAGTTGCCTTTGTTGACGGTGCCGCAGCTGCACGTCCAGCCCTCGGTCGCCGGCTTCGGAGAGCCGCATTCGGGGCAGAATTTTCCGGTTGCGGTTGCGCCGCATGCGCATTTCCAGCCGGAGGACTCTTTCTGCGCCGCCTGCTGTTGCTGTTCCATGGCAAACAGATTTTGCGCGTTTACACCGCCGGCGTTCATTGCCATCCCCATACCGAGGAATCCGGTCATGGCTCCGGCGTTGTTGGATGCTGCTGCCTTCATTGCGTCTGCCTGTGCGCCTACAAGCGTTGCGCCTGCCATTCCGGGATTGCGGAGCATGGCGGTGCGCTGTGCCTGTTTGATCATCTCGGCATCTTCTTCGGGCAGGGTCACCGAGCCGAGGGCGATGGTGACGACCACGAGTCCGCGCAGTTCTTTCCATTTTTCCGAAAGAACGGCGTTCATTTCTTTTTCCAGCTCGGCGGTGTGCTGAACAATCTGGTTCGGGCGCATCTCCAGAGCGGACAGGTTTCCGATTGCGGGCTGAAGGGCACTGATGAATTCCGTGCGCAGCTGTGTGTCGATTTCATCCCGGGTATATTCCCGTTCGACGTTTCCGCAAACGTTGGTGTAGAACAGAAGCGGGTTGGCAATTTTATAGGAATATACCCCGCTGCAGCGAAGAGAAACATCGACGTCCAGACCGATTTTGTGGTCTACGACCCGGAACGGAACCGGATTCGGCGTACCGAATTTGTTGTCCATAAGTTCCTTGGTGTTGAAATAGTAGACACGCTGATCCTTTGCGGTGTCTCCGCCATAGGAAATCCGGCGTCCGATTGTGCGGAAGGTGTCACCGATGGATTTTCCGAGAGATCCAGCAAAAATGCTCGGTTCGGAGGACGTATCGTAGGTGTATTCGCCCGGCTCGGCGCAAACTTCTACGACCTTACCCTGTTCTACAATCATCATGCACTGTCCGTCGGCAACGGCGATGCCGGAGCCGTTGGAGATGATGTTGTCGTTCCCCTTGGTGTTGGAAGAGCGACCGGTGATGCGTTTCTGACCTTTGGTGACCAGAACGGTTTTATCCAGCGCCTCGCAGTAGAAAAATTCTTTCCATTGGTCGGCAAGCGTTCCTCCGATTGCGCCGACAGCTGCTTTGATAAGTCCCATCTTTTTTTCCTTTCGCGTTATGACTTGTTTGCGGGGTTGCCGCAACACTTTTTATATTTTTTTCCGCTTCCGCAGGGGCAGGGATCGTTGGGTCCCACTTTCTGAGCGGCGGATTTGACAACGGGTTTGCGCTTTCCGGGTGAGGACATCTGTTCTTCGGTTCCTTCCGAAGAGATCCGGGCGACCGCACGGCGCTGCAGGGCGTTTTCATCCTGGCGTACCCGCACGAACAGAACCTGCTGAACGGTATCCCGTTTGATGTCGGAAATCATGGCGTCAAACATTTCCGCGCCTTCAAATTTGTATTCCACAACCGGATCCCGGTTTCCGTAAGCACGCAGTGACACGCCGCGCTTCAGTTCTTCCATGGCGTCGATATGATCCATCCAGTAGCGGTCTACCGTGCGAAGAAGAACTACGCGCTCTACTTCCCGCATGATATCGGGGGTGTTTTCCTTTTCGCTCAATTCGTAAAGCGTCTGGATCCGGTCAAAAAGAAGATCGGCGACAGATTCCCGTTTCAGGTGCTTCCGCTGTTCGTCGGAAGGGTTCTGTTCTTCTTTGGTAAGAAGATTGCCGGGGAACGAAGCGGCAAGCATCGTAAGATCCCAATGCTGGGGGTCGTCTCCCGTCAGAACGGCGTCACAGGCATCGTCGCAAACGGAGCGGGCCATTTTGATGAGGTGCTCCTTGATGTTTTCTCCGTTGAGGACGCGGCTGCGTTCGCCGTAAATCAGCTTGCGCTGTTCGTTGATGACATCGTCGTATTCCAAAACACGCTTGCGGCGTGCGAAGTTTGCGCTTTCCACGCGCTTCTGTGCCGATTCGATGGTGTTGGAGAGGATGCGGGCATCGATTGCCTGATCTTCCGGCAGGTTGAACATTTCGGCGATGGCGGAAACACGCTCGCCGCCGAACAGCCGCATCAGATCGTCTTCCAGCGACAGATAGAAGCGGGTCTCGCCCACATCTCCCTGACGTCCGGCACGTCCGCGCAACTGGTTATCGATGCGTCGGCTTTCGTGACGTTCGGTACCGAGGATACAAAGACCTCCCGCGGCTTTGACCTCTTCTGCCTCTTTTGCATATTCCTCTTTATAGGCGGCATACAGTTCCTTGAACCGTGCCCGTGCCGCCAGAATGTTTTCGTCTTCGGTGTCGGCGAAGCCGGTTGCCTGCACGATATATTCGTGCTCAATACCCTCTTTTTCCATCTGCGCCTTTGCCATATATTCCGCATTGCCGCCAAGGATAATGTCGGTTCCCCGTCCTGCCATGTTGGTGGCGATGGTTACGGCGCCTTTTTTGCCTGCCTGGGCAATGATGGCAGCTTCCCGTTCGTGATTTTTGGCGTTGAGCACGTTGTGCGGAATGCCGGCTCGTTTGAGCATCCGGCTGAGAAGTTCGGATTTTTCAATGGTGATGGTTCCCACCAGAAGCGGTTGCCCCTTGGCGTGCTTTTCTGTGATTTTCTGCACAACGGCATTGAACTTCCCGGCTTCTGTTTTATAAACAACGTCGTTCAGGTCTTTGCGGACCATCGGCTTGTTTGTGGGAATCTCCACAACGTCAAGCCCGTAGATTTCTTCAAACTCTTTTTCTTCCGTCAGGGCGGTTCCGGTCATGCCGGCAAGTTTTTCATAAATGCGGAACAGATTCTGGAAGGTAATGGTCGCCAGCGTTTTGTTTTCGTTCTCGATTTTTACGCCTTCTTTGGCTTCAATGGCCTGGTGCAGTCCGTTGGAATACCGGCGGCCGAACATCAGACGTCCGGTAAACTCATCCACGATGATGACCTGCCCGTCCTTGACCACATAATCGATATCGCGGCGCATGGTGCCGATTGCCTTCATCGCCTGGTTGATATAATGCTGGAGTGCCACATTTTCGGGATCTGCCAGGTTCTCCACTCCGAAGAACTTCTGTGCTTTTTCGATTCCCCGTGCGGTGAGAATGGCGTTTTTGTCTTTTTCCTCCACGACATAGTCTGCGTCGGCTTCGCCGTATTCTTCTTTGGATTCCATTTCTTTTACTTTGAGAACGGTCAGACTGCGGACGAACCGGTTGGCGCGCTCATACATTTCATCGGATTTTTCTCCCTGACCGGAAATGATGAGCGGGGTGCGCGCCTCGTCAATGAGAATGGAGTCCACCTCGTCTATGATTGCATAATGATGTCCGCGCTGGGTCATGCGTTCTTTGTGAACGACCATGTTGTCGCGCAGATAGTCAAAACCGAATTCGTTGTTTGTTCCGTAGGTGATGTCGGCGGCATAGGCGGCGCGTTTTTCTTCGTCCGTTCCGCCGTGAATGACCAGTCCGACGGTCAGCCCGAGAAAACGGTAGATCTTCCCCATCCATTCACTGTCACGCTGTGCCAGATAATCGTTGACCGTTACAACGTGGACGCCTTTGCCGGACAGGGCGTTGAGATAACAGGGAAGCGTGGCGACAAGCGTTTTCCCTTCGCCGGTTTTCATTTCGGCGATTCGTCCCTGGTGCAGAATGATGCCGCCAAGGATCTGACAGTCGAAATGCCGCATCCCCAGAACGCGGGCGGATGCTTCCCGCACCGTTGCGAACGCTTCCGGCAGGATATCGTCCTCCGTTTCGCCGTTGGCAAGGCGGGTCCGCAGTTCTGCGGTTTTTGCCTTGAGTTCATCGTCGGAAAGCGCTTGATACGGTTCTTCCAAAGCGAAAACACGGTTGGCAAGCGGGAGAATTTTTTTGATTTCCCGTTCGCTTTGTGTGCCGAACAGTTTTGTGAACAATCCCATGAGGGTCCTCCGTTTTTATCTGTTGATGGGTTCCGCCGTTTCTTGCGGGCGGAAGCCGAAGCTCCCGGGTTTCCGGGAATCGTTCCGTCCGGACATTCCGACGGAAGCAATTTTCTTTATTATACCATAGATAGAAATAAAAATCTATAGCATTTTTGTAATATGACTTGAAAAATTTCTTGTTATCCTGTAAAATAAAGAAGAAAGAACGGGAAAGGCGGCGATTGTCATGGTAACCAAGGTGTTTTCTGTGGGGCTCTTCGGGCTTGACGGATATGCGGTGCAGGTGGAAACGGATGTTACACGCTCGGCGGAATTTGCGTTTGACATCATCGGACTTCCGGATGCCTCGGTCAAGGAGGCAAAAGACCGGGTTCGTACGGCCATTGTCAATTCGGGGTTCCGTCTTCTGGATCTGCACGCCGTAAGCAACCTTGCCCCTGCCGGGGTCCGGAAGGAGGGCGCCGGCTTTGATCTGGCGATGGCTCTCGGGCTGTTGTCGGCAACCGAGCAGATTCCGGCGGTTTTGGAAAAAGCCGCTTTTGTGGGTGAGCTTTCTCTTACCGGAGAGATCCGCCCCTGTCCCGGTGTGCTGGCGGCGGTGATTTCGGCACGACAGTTGGGGTTTGAAGAAGTTTTTGTTCCTTACGCACGCCAATGCACCGGAGGGTTCGGTGGCAGAGGGAATCCGGGTCTTCGGCGTGAAAACGCTGCGGGAGGTGACGGAGCATCTGCGCGGAAGCGCGGAACTGACCCCGTTTCGGGTGGATCGTGCCTCTCTGACGGCAGAGTCCAGGCAGTCGGAGGTGGATTTTGCCGATGTGGTGGGGCAGCAAGCCGCCAAAAGGGCGTGTGAAATTGCCGCTGCCGGCGGGCACAATCTGCTTCTGATCGGTTCTCCCGGTGCCGGGAAAAGCATGCTTGCCAAGGCACTTCCCTCGATTTTGCCGGAAATGTCGTTTGCGGAGATGCTGGAATGCAGCAAGATCTATTCCGTGGCGGGGAAACTGTCGGCAGAGCATCCGCTGATTTCCCGGCGTCCGTTTGTGCGCACCAATCAGAGTATCTCGGTTCCCGGCATGACAGGCGGCGGTTCCGTTCCCGGTCCCGGCATCATTTCCCTTGCTCATAACGGGGTTCTGTTTTTGGATGAAATTGCGGAATTTTCTCCCAAGGTTCTGGACAGTCTGCGTCAGCCGCTGGAGGATCGCTGCGTGACCATCAGCCGCGTGAGAGGAACGGTTACATTTCCGGCTTCCTTTACGCTGGTGTGCGCGATGAATCCGTGCCCATGCGGGAACTTCGGTCATCCGACGCGTCGCTGTACCTGTACGCGCACGCAGATTGAGAAATATCTCGGGCACATTTCCGGTCCTCTGCTGGATCGCATGGATCTGCAGGTGGAGCTTCCGCCGGTTGCCGTAACGGAGATTCGCTCGGCGGTTCCTTCCGAAACCAGCGCCTCCATCCGCAAGCGGGTCAATTCCGCGCGCCGTCGTCAGGCGGAACGGTATGCCGGAAGTGGCTGTTCCTGTAATGCCGCCCTGTCGCCTTCTCAGTTGAAGGAGGTCTGTAAGACGCGCCTTACAGAAGAGGCGGGAGCATATCTGAACACGGTTTTTGAAAAAGGACTGCTTTCGATGCGCGCTTATGACAAAATCCTTAAAATTGGCTTAACCATCGCGGATTTGGCGGATTGCAGCACCGTTACGAAGGCGCATATTGCCGAAGCGGTTTTCTTCCGGTCTTTGGATCGCAAATACTGGAACCGCTAGGGAAATGCAGCTTTTGGGGGTTTTTCTGATTTCAGTCAAACAAAAAGAGGAGATCCGGACGGGTCTCCTCTTTTTTTAGGTTTTTTATTTCCGGACAATCTTGTCCTTGCCGCCCATGTAGGGCCGGAGGGCTTCCGGGATGCGGACCGATCCGTCCGGTTGGAGGTTGTTTTCCAGAAAGGCAATCAGCATGCGCGGCGGAGCCACAACGGTGTTGTTCAGTGTGTGTGCCAGATACTTCTTGCCGTCCTCCCCTGCGACGCGGATTTTCAGGCGGCGTGCCTGTGCATCGCCGAGGTTGGAGCAGCTGCCCACTTCAAAGTATTTTTTCTGACGGGGCGACCACGCCTCCACGTCCAGGGATTTTACTTTGAGGTCCGCCAGATCTCCGGAGCAGCATTCCAAAGTGCGCACCGGAATGTCGAGTGAACGGAACATGTCTACGGTGTTCTTCCACAGACGGTCAAACCACATTTTGCTGTCTTCCGGTTTGCAGATAACAATCATTTCCTGTTTTTCAAACTGGTGGATGCGGTAAACGCCGCGCTCTTCAATGCCGTGCGCGCCCTTTTCTTTGCGGAAGCACGGAGAATAGCTGGTCAGCGTCTGCGGCAAACTGCTTTCCGGCAGAATGGTGTCAATGAATTTTCCGATCATGGAATGTTCGCTGGTTCCGATGAGGTACAGATCTTCCCCCTCGATTTTGTACATCATGGCATCCATTTCCGCAAAACTCATAACGCCTGTAACAACATCACTGCGGATCATGAACGGCGGGATGCAGTACGTGAAGCCGCGGTCGATCATAAAGTCGCGGGCATAGGCAAGAACGGCGGAGTGAAGGCGGGCAATATCGCCCATTAGATAATAGAAGCCGTTTCCTGCGACCCGGCGTGCGCTGTCCATGTCAATGCCCCGGAACGATTCCATAATCTCCGTGTGATACGGGATTTCGAAGTCCGGAACGATCGGCTCTCCGAAACGCTCGATCTCCACATTCTCGCTGTCATCCTTGCCGATGGGAACGGAAGGGTCGATGATGTTGGGAATCGTCATCATGTTTTTGCGGATCTGCTCTTCCAGTTCGGTTTCCCGTGTCGTCAGTTCTTCAATGCGGGCTCCGGATTTTGCAATCTCTGCCTTTGCGGCTTCGGCTTCCTCCTTTTTGCCCTGTGCCATCAGCGCGCCGATCTGCTTGGAAGCCCGGTTCCGCTCGGCACGCAGGGCTTCGACTTCTCCTTTCGTTTCGCGCAGAAGGCGGTCTTTTTCCAGCACCTCGTCCACAAGCGGAAGCTTTGCGTCCTGGAATTTGTTGCGGATGTTTTGCTTGACAATTTCGGGATTTTCCCGCACAAATTTGATGTCCAACATAATTTTATACCTCTTTTTTGTCGGTTAATTTTTCAATCAGGTCGTTCAGATCGTCCATGCTGTAATATTCCAGCACGACCGTCCCCTCTTTTTTGCCGTTTTTTTCTTCTCCGGGTTTTACCGTGATGCGACGTCCCCAGGCACGGGTCAGTTGCTCCGAGATCTTCCGGTAATACACGGCGTCGTCCGTTGCCGGCTTTTTGCGGGTGAGTTTGCGGGGCTTTTTGACCATGTCCTCTACGGCGCGGACGGAGAGTTTTTTTCCCGCAACGGTTTTTGCGGTGCGAATCAGCTCTTCGCGGTTTTTTACGCGGTCTGCCAGTGCCAGCAGCGCGCGTGCGTGCCCGGAGGTCAGTTCCCCGGATTCCACCATGTCCAGAATTTCGTCCGGAAGTGCCAGAATGCGCATGGCGTTTGCCACGGCCGGGCGGGATTTGCTTACGCGTTCGGCTATCTGCTCCTGTGTCAGCCCGAAGTTTTCCATCAGGTTTTTATAGCCGCGGGCTTCTTCAACGGCGTTGAGGTCCTCCCGTTGCAGATTTTCGATCAGTGCAACCTCCAGCACCTTCTGCTCGTCCAGGTCGCGCACGATGACGGGAACCTCCTCCAGTCCCGCCAGTTTGGATGCCCGCCAACGGCGTTCTCCGGAGATAATCTGATAGCGGTTCCGTCCGTTTTCCCGGACGATCAGCGGTTGCAGAACTCCGTTTTCGCGAATGGATTGCGCCAGTTCGTCAATTTTTTCTTTTTCAAAGGTTTTTCTGGGCTGTGAGCGGTTCGGCTCAACCGAGGAAATGCGGACAATCTTCAGAATGCCCGCGCCCAGTTCCTCTTCTTCGGTGCGGAGATTGTCTTCAAAGAGACCTTCCAGCCCTTTTCCGAGTCCTCTTGCCATGACGTTCTTCCTTTCTTATGAATTGTTCCGGATCAGTTCTTCTGCCAAGGAGCGGTATGCATCGGTGCCTTTGGCAAAGCGGTCGTAGTAGTTGATCGGCTTACCGTAACTGGGTGCTTCGGACAGCCGGACGTTTCTGGGAATGACCGTCCGGAAGATTTTATCTGCAAAATACTTCTTGACGTCGGACAGAACCTGTGCCGTCAGGTTCAGCCGCCCGTCGTACATGGTGATCAGAACTCCTTCAATTTCCAGCGACGCATTGTACATTTTCTTAACCACGCGTACGGTGTTCATCAGTTGGGAAAGCCCCTCCAGTGCGTAAAATTCACATTGAATGGGAATCAGTACTGAGTCGGCAGCCGACAACGCGTTGATGGTCAGAAGCCCGAGAGACGGCGGGCAATCAATGAAAACAAAGTCATAGTCCTGAAGAAATTCCGGGGTCAGGGCGTCTCCCAGTTTCAGTGCCCGTCCTTTTGTGTCGGCGAGTTCCAGTTCCGCTCCTGCAAGATCCATGGTTGCAGGAAGGACGGAGAGGTTTGCAAAAGGCGTCCTTATGACCGCGTTCGCTGCGGGTTCCTCGGGATTCAGCAGAACGTCGTATGTCGATCGGGTCAGTTCTTTTTTTCGGATGCCGCATCCGCTGGTTGCGTTCCCCTGCGGATCCAGGTCAATCAGCAGAACCCGTTTTCCTTTCTCTGCCGTACATGCCGCCAGGTTTACGACCGTCGTGGTCTTTCCGACGCCTCCCTTCTGGTTGGCGACGGCAATCACTTTTGCCACGGCATTTGCCCCTTTCCGTTTTTTTGTTTTATTATAGCACAACGGCATTGCGAAATCAAGAGCGAAAAAACAAAAATGTTTCACGTGAAACAATGTCCGGAAACAGGCGTCCCGGTTTGGCGGTGTTTCACGTGAAACATAAGGCGGAAAAACAGGTTTTGTGTCAAAAACAGAAACGCCGAATATATTGGAACGAACAGAAGGAGGGTTTATCGTGGAAATTCTTTTGCGGATTCTTGCCGCGATCTTTGTTGTTATCGGAATCTGTTTCTGTGTGCGGCTCCTGGTTCGTCTCCGCCGCGCGGATCTTTTCGGTGTGAGATGTCGGGTGCAGTTATCCTTTGACCGGCCGGGGACCGGCGCTGTCGAGGGGGTTCTGCGGGGGTGGATCCTCCGCGTGGAAGATTTCGGGTGCCCGACGGAAATTGTTGTGTGTACGCGGAATTTTTCGGAGGCGGACATTCGCGCGTGTGAGCTGCTTGCCGAAATGTACCCCACCGTTCTTTCTTTGCAAAACGATTCTTTGGACGAGGATGTATAATTCCGGATTTTTCTGCTTTTTGTTCGGAGCAGGACAAAGACCGTCTTTGAAGAAGGTTTTTCTTTTTCTGCTTTTCCGTCTGCTCTGCGCGGCTTTTGCGGGCAGACGGTTTCTTTTTTGTCGGCATCCTCCGTGTGCGATTTTTTGAAAATCAGGGCTTGATATTAAGAAGAAAATATGTTATAATGAAGGTTATAAAATAATGCTGGGGTTTCCCCGGGATGTGGAGGTTTCTGGATTATGGAAAGAACCAAAATCAAAGAATTGTTTCTTGCCCCCGAATCGTTTGCCGGCAAGACGGTAACGGTGTACGGCTGGGTCAGAACCATACGGGATTCAAAGGTCTTCGGTTTTATGGAATTGAACGACGGCAGCGCTTTCCGCACCTGCCAGGTTGTTTTTGAAGACGGGACGGTCGATAATTTCAAGGAGATCGTCAAACTGAACGTCGGGGCTTCCGTTTGCGTCAGAGGAACGTTTGTTTTGACGCCTGAAATGAAGCAGCCGTTTGAGATCAAGGCGGCGGAAATTACGGTTGAAGGAGCATCCACGCCGGATTATCCGTTGCAGAAAAAGCGTCATTCGTTTGAGTTTCTGCGTCAGATTTCGTATCTGCGCCCCCGGACGAATACCTTTTCCGCGGTTTTCCGTGTCCGCTCCGCAGCGGCGTATGCCATTCACAAATTCTTTCAGGAGCGCGGCTTTGTTTATGTTCATACCCCCATCATTACGGCGAGCGATTGCGAGGGTGCCGGCGAAATGTTCCGGGTGACGACGCTGGATCCCGAAAATCCGCCCCGCACCGAAGACGGCGCCGTGGATTATTCACAGGATTTCTTCCGGAAATCCGCGAAACTGACGGTTTCCGGGCAGCTGGAGGCGGAGTCGTTTGCGATGGCGTTCGGAAGCGTGTATACCTTTGGTCCGACATTCCGCGCGGAAAAATCCCTGACTACGCGTCATGCTGCGGAGTTCTGGATGATCGAGCCGGAAATCGCGTTTGCGGATCTTGCCGATGACATGGAACTCTCAAGAGATATGATTAAATATGTGATTTCGTATGTCATGGAAACCTGTCCTTCCGAGATGGACTTTTTCAACAGCTTCGTTGATAAGGAGTTGAAAGCGCGTCTGACTGGTGTGGTGGAGTCGGATTTTGCTCATGTGACGTATACGGAAGCAATCGAACTGTTGGAAAAGAATAATGATAAATTTGAGTATCCGGTATCCTGGGGCTGCGATCTGCAGACCGAGCATGAGAGATATCTGACCGAGCAGGTTTTCCGCCGTCCCGTGTTTGTGACGGATTATCCGAGAGAAATCAAGGCGTTCTATATGCGGCTGAACGACGACGGAAAGACCGTTGCCGCAATGGATCTGCTGGTTCCCGGCATCGGAGAAATCATCGGCGGAAGCCAGCGTGAAGAGAGAATGGATCTGTTGGAGGATGCCATCCGTCATTTCGGGCTGGAGCCGGAGGATTATGACTGGTATCTGGATCTTCGTCGTTACGGCGGCTGCCGTCATGCCGGCTTCGGGCTTGGCTTTGAGCGGCTGATCATGTATCTTACGGGCATTGGAAACATCCGGGATGTCCTTCCCTTCCCCCGGACGTTCGGTTCGGCGGAATATTGAAGCACGATCTTGCATTGGAGGAGTATTTATGGTGGAGTTCAGTGAGAAAGAAAAGCAGCGGTTGTGGGAAAAATACGAAGAAATGAAGCGTCGGGATCTGCACCTGGATATGTCCCGCGGGAAGCCGGGCGCCGACCAGCTGGATTTGTCCGAGGGTCTTCTTTCCGCCGTGGAAACGGGAAAAGACTGCATCGGGGAAAACGGCGTGGATTATCGGAATTACGGGCTTCTGACCGGAATTCCGGAGTTGAAGTGCATCTTTGCGGAGATGCTGCAGATTCGTCCGACACAGATTATTCTGGGCGGGAACAGCAGTCTTACCATGATGTATGATACGCTGGTTGACGCCATGCTGTACGGTGTGGCGGGTGGTGAACCGTGGTCAAAGCAGAAGAATCTTTCGTTTCTCTGTGTCGTTCCCGGATATGACCGTCATTTTGCCATTACGGAAAAACTGGGAATCCGGATGATCACGGTTCCGCTTCTGGAAACCGGTCCGGACATGGATCTGGTGGAAAAACTGGTGGCGGAAGATCCTTCTGTCAAAGGCATGTGGTGCGTGCCGAAGTACAGCAATCCCGACGGCATCACGTACAGCGATGAAACGGTACGCCGTCTTGCCCGGATGAAGACCGCCGCGCAGGATTTCCGTATTTTTTGGGACAATGCCTATGCGTTCCACGATCTCGGCGACAACCGCGACGAGCTTCTCAACATCTTTGCGGAAGCAGAAACGTACGGCACGCAGGATCGGATCTACATGTTCTGCTCTACGTCCAAAATTACCTTTCCCGGTTCCGGCGTTGCGATGATGGCATGTTCGGAAGAGAATGTGCACGCCATGGAAAAAAATCTGTTCTACGAAACCATCGGCCCGGATAAAATCAACCAGATGCGTCACGTGGCGTATTTCCGGAACGCGACGAATATGCGGGAATATATGCGCAAACATGCCGCCATTCTCAAGCCCCGTTTTGATGCGGTTCTGTCCGCGTTGGAGAGGGAACTGACGGGGATTTGCTCCTGGCATGTTCCCCGCGGCGGTTATTTCATTTCTCTCAACGTTCCCGACGGCTGTGCCCGGCGCACGGTTCGTCTTCTGGCGGAACTGGGTGTGAAAATGACCCCTGCCGGGGCGACGTTCCCTTATCATGACGATCCGCGGGACCGGAACATCCGTATTGCACCGTCGTATCCTTCTCTGGAGGATATCCGGCTGGCATCCGAAGCCATTTGCCTCTGTGCCAAGCTCGCGGTTGCGGAAAAACAGAACGACTTGCCTGCCGGCGGTGCCGGAGACGAAAGGAGATCTTTGTCATGAACGTATGGAAAGCCATTCTTCTCGGCCTGATTCAGGGGCTGACCGAATTTCTTCCGGTATCCAGCTCCGGACATCTTGCCCTGGCGAGTTCGCTGTTCGGGCTGGAAGAAAGTCCTCTTTTTCTGGACGCTTTGCTTCATCTCGGAACGCTGATCGCCGTTTTCATTGCCTTCCGGAAACTGATTCTTTCCCTGATCCGCGCTCTGTTCGGCATGATCGGAAAAATCTTCCGCGGAAAGTTCCGTTGGAAAACGGCGGAAAAAGAGGAGAAAATGCTGGTCTTTCTCATTTTGTCCTGTCTTCCCCTGTTTTTGATTCTTCCGTTGAAGGACAGCATTGAGAAACTTTCCTCGTACATCTGGGTCATTGGAATTGCACTGATTGTCAACGGCATTGTTCTGTTTTTGTCGGATTCCGTGAAGAGCGGAAAGAAGGATGCCGGAACCATGACGTGGAAAGACGCGCTGGTTGTAGGCGTTGTGCAGACCATCGCGGTCACGCCGGGCATTTCCCGTTCCGGGTCAACCATTACGGCCGGACTTTTCTGCGGATTTGACCGCAAATTCGCGGCACAGTATTCGTTCATTCTGTCCATCCCCACCATTTTGGCTGGCGCCGCCGTCAGTTTTTATGACGCGCTCAAGGGCGGGCAGATTGTTGCCTCGGCACTGCCGGCTTATCTGACCGGAATGGTCGTTTCCGCTGTTGTCGGATTTTTTGCCATCCGGCTGTTGGAATATCTAATGAAATCCTGCAAATTCTTTGTGTTTGCCGTTTATACAATCTCGGTCGGACTGGCGGCTGTGATTTTCGGGCTGATCCGGGGATAATCCCGTTCTGCCGAGAAAGGATCTGAACCATGACAAAAAAAACAACGGGAAAATCAAAACAAAAAAAGAAGGTTGCCGCGGTGCCGCAGCGCCGGAAGCCGGAAACCGAGTCGAATCCGTTTCTGCGCGACACGTTGTTTGCGCTGCTTCTGTTCGGAATTGCCGCCTGCATGATCGTGTGCTTCTGTTATACGGAAGCTCCGCTTTGCCGGCTGGTTTCCGACGTGGTATTCGGGCTGTTCGGCGTTGCCGGCTTTTTGGTTCCCGTTATTCCCATTCTTGCCGGCGTTATGCGTGTTTTGCAGCATGAGAAGCGCGGACGCAAGGTGGTTTTTCTGTTTTTGTTCCTTGTTTTTTTCGCCTCGTTCATCAACGTGTGCGTTTATCAGCTTCCCGAAACCGGAACCGGCGGCGACTGGTTCCCTGTGGGGGATCTGTGGGAGACCGGCAAGGCGGGTCGACTGTTTGACGTGCGTTCCGGCGGCGTGGTGAGTATTCTGGCTGTCTGGCTGATGAAGTTTGCCGGAAACGTCATTGCCGGGATTCTTCTGTGCGTGGTTATGCTGGGGGTTCTGGCTTATGTGACCGGAATTACCTTTGTGGATTTTGTCGGTACACCGGAAGAACGCCAGCAGGCCCGTGCCGAGCGGGAGCTTGCCGCTCTGGAGGCGGAGCGTGAGGCGGAACGGGTTCGTCAGAAAGAGGAAGAAGCCCGTAAAAATGCGCAATCTGCGCAAAAAACCGAACCGGAGACGAAAAAGAAATCCGGAATTCTGCAGGCGTTTGCCGACGATGAAGACGATTCTCTGGAGAAGCGGTTGGACAAGATCGGCAGAAAATACCGGACCGATGGGGACGAGCCCCGGAAGGATGCGCCGGTTGCCGGGCAGGAAAAAGAGGCGCCGGCTCCGAAAGAGACAGTCCGGGATCCCGAAGAGATCACAAAAGAAGATGTTCTCAACGCAAAACAGGAAGTGGCGACACAGATTTCGCAGCAGGAACAGCAGGAAGCGACGGGGACACCGTATGTCTTCCCCCCGCTGGATCTTCTGACCAAGCCGCCGCGTCTGTCTGACGGGGATGAGGAGTCCGAACTGCGTGCCCGCGGCGAACTTCTGGTCAACACCCTGAAGGAATATTCCGTGGAAACCACCATTGCCAACGCCACCAAGGGTCCGAATGCCACCCGGTACGAACTGATTCCCGCAACCGGCGTCCGCATCAACCGTATTACCAATCTGTCTGACGAAATCGCAATGAAACTTGCCGCCAAGAGCGTCCGCATCGAGGCGCCGATTCCCGGAAAATCCACGGTCGGCATTGAGGTTTCCAACGACAAGACGCAGACGGTCTATCTGCGTGAGGTGATCGATACGCCCGCTTTCCGGAACGCGGAAAGCAAGATTACGGCGGCGATCGGCAAGGATATTGCCGGCGAAAATGTAATCGCCGATATTGACAAACTCGTTCATCTTCTGATCGGAGGAGCTACCGGTACCGGAAAATCCGTTTGCATCAATTCCATTCTCATCAGTCTTCTGTACAAAGCAACGCCGGAAGACGTCCGGCTTATTCTGGTCGATCCGAAAATGGTGGAATTCAACGTTTACCGCGGCATTCCTCACCTGCTGGTTCAGGTTGTGACCAACCCCAAAAAGGCAGCGGGCGTTCTTGCCTGGGCATGCATGGAAATGGATGCCCGTTATGAGAAACTTGCCATGAAGAATGTGCGGGATATTCACGGCTATAACCGGAATCTGGCAGAAGGCGAAAAGAAGATGCCGCACATCGTTATTGTGATTGACGAACTTGCGGATCTGATGATTTCTGCGCCCAAGGTCGTGGAGGAATCCGTCGCCCGTCTTTCGCAGAAAGCCCGTGCTGCCGGGATGCATCTGATTATTGCCACGCAGAGACCTTCCGCAGAGGTTGTTACCGGACAGATCAAGGCAAACATCCCCTCGCGCATTGCTCTTGCCGTCACCAGCGGCATCAACTCCAATATCATTCTGGACGAGCGTGGGGCGGAAAAGCTTCTGGGCAAGGGAGATATGCTGTTTGACCCCATCGGCGCGACGAAAACACAGCGTGTACAGGGGTGCTTTGTTTCCGACAAAGAAGTGGAAAACATCGTGGAATTTGTTAAGAAAAACAGCAGCGGCGGCGATTTTGACACCGATATTGAAAAGAAGATCGATAAGGTTCTGCTTGCCCAGCAGAACAAGGGCAAAGGCGGGGCTTCTTCCGAGGAGGAGGAAGATGCCGGCGACGGTGCCGACGACGAGATGCTGGAGCGTGCCATTCAGACGGTGGTGGAAAGCAATAAGGCATCTACGACCATGCTGCAGAGTCGTCTCGGTCTTGGCTATGCCCGTGCGGCACGTCTGATTGATGTGATGGAGCGCCGTCATATCGTCGGTCCGTACCAGGGAAGCAAGCCGAGAGAAGTGCTTGTGACCGTTGAGGTTTGGGAAGAAATGAAGGCAAAAGGGCTGAAAGAACCGCCCTCCGGCGATTCTGCGGCAACTTCGGATATCGCGGCGGAGGCAGGCACGGACGCGGAGTAAACGCTGCACGCTCTTTTCCCGCCCGTGGCGGAAATTCGACAAGAAAACGAACTTTCCTTTGACGGTTTTTACTCTTGTTGACTTTGAACAATGTTTATGCTATACTGAAAACAGAAAAAAGCGATTCGGACAGGAGGTCTTGCAAATGGACAAAACAATTCTGATTGCGGATGACAACCGTGATATTGTGGAAATTCTGAACTTGTATGCACAGAAAGAGGGGTTTCGTACCCTGTGTGCTTACGACGGCGAACAGGTTTTGCAGATGGTGAAGGAAGACCCCCCTGCCCTGATTCTTCTGGATGTGATGATTCCTAAAATCAATGGGTTTGATGTCTGCAAGCAGATCCGTCAGACGTCCAATGTTCCCATCATTATGGTGACGGCAAAAACGGAGGAAGCGGACCGGATTTTCGGGCTGGATATCGGTGCCGACGACTACGTGGTCAAGCCGTTCAGTCCCCGTGAGGTCATGACCCGCGTCAAGGCGGTTCTCCGCCGTGTGCAGGATGAGGCATCGGATGAAAAAGGAAAACGGGTCGAGATTGCCGGTCTTCGCATTGATATGAACAGTTATGAATGTTTTGTCAACGACAATCCGGTTGTTCTTACCAAAAAAGAAATTGAGATCCTGTGGCTGTTTGCCACGAATCCCGGACGTGTCTTTACCCGGGACCGTCTGCTGGAAAACATCTGGGGATACGAATATTTCGGGGATACCCGCACCGTGGATACGCATATCAAGCGCATTCGCACCAAACTGGCAATGAGTGAAAATTCCGGCTTTGACATCCAGACAGTCTGGGGTGTCGGCTATAAATTTGAGGTCAGAAAATAACGATGCGCAAAGGGCTTTCCTTCCGGCTGATGCTGAGTATGCTTGTTGTGACGGTGCTGGTGGTTCTGATTACCAGCGTGGTGTTCACGGCTTTGTTTAAGCGCTACGCCGTTTCCGATACGGAAGGAACCCTGACCGTTTGTGCTGAGGAAATTGCCCGGTTGGTTTCCGAGGATCAGGCGGGCAGTTACGAATACAACAAGCGAACCATTTCCGACTACTCGCTGTTTATCAAAACCGTTTTGCATGCTTCCGTTTGGGTTCTGGATCAGGACGGGACGTTTCGCACATACTATAAAGACGACAATCTGCCCCTGCATCTGAAGGAGCTGGACGCCACGGCAGAAGCGGCGATCCGCCGGACGTTGAGGGGCGAATCTTTTTTGACGTCGGATTTTTCGGAGTATTTCGGAGAAAATACTTTATCGGTGCTTGTTCCCGTTCATTCAACGACGTTTGCTGACGGAGAAGAAGTGCAGATCGTCGGTGCCGTGCTGGTTCACTGCCCGAACAAGAACGTGAGCCGGACGCCGGATCTGGCACGGAATTTCTTGTTTGTCGCGGTTTTTGTTTCGGCGGTTTTTTCGGTTATTGTCGCCTTTTTCCTTGCGGAAAGGTATACCGAACCCCTGAAAAAGATGAACCGTGCCGCTCAGCAGATGTCGCAGGGCGACTATTCCGTCCGGACAGCAATTCATGAAGGCGGCGAGATCGAAACCCTGTCGCAGTCGTTGGACAATCTGGCACAGACTCTTTCGGAAACGATTGCCAACCTGCAGGCAGAAAAGAAAAAGCTCAACGATATCATTGACAATGTCTCCGACGGGCTCTGCGCGTTTGACCCGAATCTTCACGCCACGCAGTACAACCTTGCTTACATGAAAATGTGCTCGGAGGAAATGCTGCGGCAAAACGGCGTTGCCGATATGATGCAGCAGGTGATGGAGACCAAACGCGCCAAGACAAAGGTGGTGTCCGGCGAGGAGATTCTGAAATTTATTGCCACCCCCACCCTTGAAGAGGACCGCGTGACAGGGTGTGTTCTGATTGTTCAGGATATCAGTCTGAGCGAGCGGCTGGAGAAAACCCGCCGGGATTTTGTTTCCGATGTTTCGCATGAATTCCGCACGCCGCTGACGGTGGTCAAGGGGTATCTGGAGCTTCTGTGCGACGGAACCATCAGCGATCCGGAGGATGTAAAACGAACCTATGCCCAGATGGAAAAAGAGACCGTAGCACTGGAAAATCTGGTGAGAGATATGCTGGATCTGTCACGGTTGCGCTCCGGAACGGTCGAAACGGAAATTTCGGAAACCGATGTGAGCGAGATTGTAGAAACAATCTGTGACAATATGCGCACCATTTCCGCCAAAAAGGAGATTGAAATTCTCTATCAGCGGCAGAACATTCCGACGGTCTTCGGAAATCACGACCGTCTGCGGCAGTTGTTTATCATCCTGATTGACAACGCTATCAAATTCACGCCGAAGCACGGGACGATTACGGTTCTGACCGAAAAAGAAGACGAATATGTGCTGATCCGTGTGCGGGATACCGGTGTCGGCATCAGCAAAAAAGACCTTCCGTTTGTGTTTGAACGGTTCTACAAGGCAGATAAATCCAGGCGGCAGACCGAAAATTCCGGCTCCGGACTCGGGCTTTCCATTGCCGCAAAAATTGTGGAACAGCTGGGCGGAGAAATCGATGTGGCAAGTGAGGAAGGGAAAGGGACGGAATTCTTTGTCCGGCTTCGCATTTACCGGAAGGAAGACGAAGCATGATCTGTTCTCAATGCCCTCGCTCCTGCGGGGTTGACCGCCGCAAAAACCCCGGATTTTGCGGGCTTTCCGATGAGATGAACATCGCTCACGTCGGACTGCATTTCGGGGAAGAGCCGTGCATCGGAGGTCTCTCCGGTGCGGGAACGGTCTTTTTCAGCGGTTGCGCGTTGCGCTGTGTGTTCTGCCAGAATGTCTCCATCAGCCGTTCCTCCGTGGGCAAGGATGCTTCGCCGGAGGATCTTGTGCGGGTGATGAAAAAACTGGAAGCGCAGGGCGCGGCATGTATTGATCTTGTCAATCCCACGCATTTTACGTCCCGCATCCGTGAGGCGCTTGTGCAGTATAAACCGGAGATCCCGGTGGTGTGGAACAGCAGCGGCTATGAAAAGCCGGAAACGCTGCGCACGCTGGAAGGGCTTGTGGACGTATATCTTCCGGATTTCAAATACTGCGATTCTTCCGTTTCTCTGCGGTATTCGGCGGCTCCGGACTATTTTTTGTTCGCTTCCGCCGCGGTGACGGAGATGTTCCGGCAAACCGGGAAGGCGGTGTTTTCTCCGGAGGGGCAGATGTTGCGGGGGACGCTGGTGCGTCATCTTGTTTTACCCGCGCATACGCACGATTCCCTGCAGGTTCTCGGCTGGCTGCACGAACATCTGCCGGAGGTTTCTCTCAGTTTGATGGGACAGTATTTCCCTGCCGGGGATGCGGAAAAAATGCCGGAAATCAACCGCCGTCTGACACGAAGGGAATATCGGCGGGTTCTGGATTTTGTTGAGACCGTCGGCTTTGACGGTTATTGTCAGGCGCTGGGAAACGCCGACGGAAGCTATGTTCCTTCGTTTGATCTGACCTACTGATCGGCTTATGCGGCAAGCGACCGACTTGCCGGGAAAGGACTTTTATGATGGAAGATAAAGACCGCTTGCCGGAAGAATCCGGTGAAGCCCGCATTCCGACGGCTGAGGAAGCCGCTCCGGCTCCGGAAGCGCCCGTTCGGAAGAAAAAGAAAAAAAACAAACTGCGTGTCGCGATTTTTACGTGTGTGGAAATCGTTTGTCTTGCCGTTTTTGCCGTTGCGGCGTTTTCGCTTGTCCGGTATTATGTGGAGCAGGAACAGGACAAGAAGCTTTCCGGTGAAAGTTCGGAGATTGCAACCCGGAGCGATGGCGAGTATGATTCCACCGTGAATCGTGACCCGACCAATTCCGGAGGTCAGGATCCGTCCCTTCCGTCCGACGGTGCGGAGCGTAACCCGGTTTTACCCCCATACCGGGAGGATTTTACGCTGGATACGCTGCGGTATTTGGTAGACAAAGATCTTGCCCGCCTCGCCTCCGCTTACAAAAACCCCGAGATCTGCGGATGGTTCTACGTGCTTGGCTACAACGACACCGCAGACCGTCTGACCGCGTGCAATCAACCGGTGGTTCAGGCGAAGGACAATTATTACTATCTGAACTATAACGTAAAACTTCAGGCAGATGTCAACGGTTCTGTGTATATGGATTGCCGCAACGACCGGCAATCGGTGCTGAACAACCGGAATATGGTTTTGTATGCGCATGCCCGCAGCTATGAGAAATTCGGTGCGGTGAAGAGCTTGAACGACAGCCCGGAATGGGCGGCGGATGAACGCAATCACTTTATTTATTATCAGACCGAGACGGAAACGTCCATCTGGAGGATTTTCTCCTGGCATATCATCGATGAGGATGAAAACTATCGTCAGACCGAGTTTGCCGATGATGAAGCGTTTATTCAGTACTGCACGGATCTTCAGAAACTCAATGCGATTCCCGGGCTGAAATCCTACGAGTTTCAGAAGGACGACGCAATCATGACGCTGTCTACCTGCAAAGGAATCAACACCCGGAACCGTGTGGCAGTCCATGCCGTTCTGGTGGCGTATGCACGGTTGGACGATTTGAAAAAGTAAAAAAACAGGGGTGCTTTCCGGCATCCCTGTTTCCTTCTTTATTTGGAAAAAACCGTGTATTCTGCACGGTTTTTTGGCTTTGTAACGGGAAATTCCGAATTTTCGGTAAAACTGCACAAATCCGGGCTTTTTTTGAAGAAAAAACGCCTGTGAAAAAGTTGAAAAAATGCGATGAAATCCGGGAAAATCCGGTGTGCTGAAAAATCCGTTTGTAAAGCGTGCTTTACAAACGGGAAAATCGATTTGTTGAAAATGTCTTATATGATGACGGTGCCCAAGCTTTTTTTGTGCAAATTCACATTTCTTCCGGAAATTTTTTTCAGCGGCAAAAAGACGGACACGCAAAAGGAAACCTTGACATGCGGCAAAAAAAAGAATATAATATCACTATATTCTGATAAGTATGCGTGGAAGTGCCCGAACAGTGCGCGGAACGCATCCGGATCGGTCATTTTCAGATTGTGTAAAGGTACAAAGGAAGGTGTTCAGCTGTGCGAAAGACAAAGGCGTTAGCGGTAGCGCTTGTAGCCATTCTTCTGGTGCAAGTGTTTGCTGTGCTGATCTGTGCCGCATCCTACGACGACGAGTTTCTTTCCGAATCCCCGTTCGTTCCGACGTATATTGCGGGCTCCTACGGTGAGTTTCTTCAGAATCATGCACGGACGCTCGACGACATTGCCGGCAAGATCGTTCTTGACGTTTCTTCTCCGACTTCCCGTTCGGACAACGTGAAGGTTGAAACCGTCAGTGGAAGAGAAAACGTCGTTGTGACGTATGAAACGGGTTTTGTGGAATTCAAGTTCAACGTGGAAACCGCAGGACTTTATGTTCTCGGCATTGACTACTATACGTCTGTGGGAAAAGGCGGTTCCATCGAACGGAAGATCCGCATCAACGGTGAGGTTCCGTATACCGAGGCGGGAAATGCGTCTTTGGACCGCATCTACCGGGACGATGTGGATTATTCCTCGGCTCAGAAAGACGAAAACGGAATTTATTCCGGCCTTTTTGAGGCGGACAAACAGGGCAACGAAACACGTCCCCGTCAGGAAGAAGTTCACACCTGGGTGGACAATGCATATTTCAAGGACTCGTCCGGTTCGTATTTCGGTGCGTTGAAGTTTTATCTTCATAAGGGAGAAAATACGCTTCGTCTGGAATCCGTGCGTGAGAATGTTGCCATTTCTTCTCTGTATTTCTATACCATCAGCTCCAACCGCTCCTACAGCGAGTGGCTGCTGGAGAAACAGAGCGACGGGCTTTCCTCTGCGGGTGACCGTCTGATCTCCAAGGTTCAGGCAGAATATCCGACCCGTAAGAGCAGCACGCAGCTGTTTGCCGGAACCGACCGCTCTTCCGCGGCAACGGAACCGTCGAGCGCAAACCTCAAGAAGCTGAATACCATCGGCGGTGAAACATGGGCAACCATCGGAGATTGGATTGAATACGACGTGGATGTTGCCGAAGAGGGCTTGTACAAGCTGGTAATCCGGTATCGCCAAAACGTCAACTCCGGGCTGTTTTCCTCCCGCGCCATTACGGTTAACGGAGAATATCCTTTTGAAGAAAATTCGGGTGTGAAATTTGTTTATGATTCCGCCTGGCAGACGCTGACTCCGAGCGACGAGTACGGTGAGCCGCTGCTGTTCCATTTCCGCAAGGGTAAGAATACCGTCCGTTTCGAGGCGGTTCCCGGAGATATGGAAGAGATCATCAACGCGGTGGACAGCATCGTCCGTCAGCTGCAAAGCGACTACCGCAAGATTCTTGTTGTGACCGGTTCTTCTCCGGACGTCAACCAGGATTACGAACTGGATTCCGTTCTTCCCGAAGTGGTTTCCGATTTCAAAGCCCAGGGCGATCTTCTTTACACAATCAGCAATAAACTTCTTAAAATCCTCGGCAAAGAGGGCTCGCAGACCGCGCAGCTCAATTCCGTTATCAGCGATCTGTATTCCTGGAATGCGGACCCCGATAAGATTCCCCGGTCGGTGGACCAGATCAACAGCGACGTTTCCACCTTGGGCGACTTTGTTTCCACCTGCCGTTCTCAGGCGTTGGAACTGGATTACTTCCTCATCGCCCAGGCCGATTTTGAGGCGCCTGCTGCCGAGACGGGATTCTTCCCCTCACTGTGGCATCAGATTCAGTTGTTCCTGTCTTCCTTCTCTTCGGATCTGAACTCCATTTCCGGAGACCGTCATACGGAATATTCCGACTATGCCCGTGTCTGGACGGTGACCAACCGTGACTATGCCATCCTGCTGCGCCAGGTGATTGACCGCAACTTTATCAACCAGTACGGTGTTGACCTGGAACTGCAGCTGTATCCGGGTGTTCTGACCAACTCGGTTCTTGCCGGAGACATCTGTGATGTGTATCTGAATATGCCGGTGGCGAACGTGCAGGACTATGGTGCCCGCAACATTCTTCAGCCGCTGAACTTCTATCAGAAATATTCGTACGATGTTACGAAAAAAGACGGAACCGTGACCGGAACCGCGACGGTGGACGGCTTCAAGGAGATGAAGTCCCGGTTCCCGGACGCCGTGTGGCCCGGAGTTTCGCTGGAACGTGAAAAGGATCTGTATTACACCTACGGTCTGCCGGAAACGATTGATTTCCCGGTTTTGTTCTACCGTACGGATATCATCGAGGAGTATAACATCCCCATTCCGGAAACGTGGGACGACTATTACGACCTGATTCCTCTTTTGCAGAAATACAGCATGGAAATTGCCGCTCCGACGCTGGACGTTCTGATCTATCAGTACGACAGCACCAAATATCTGGACGGCGGCCGCAGGGTCAACATCGGGTCGGATACGTATCTGGATCTGTTTACCAAAATCAACGAGTTCTATACCTTATATAATTGCCCCATTGAATTCAATGCGCAGAACCGTTTCAAGAGCGGCGAGATGCCGTTCCTGTACGGCACGATGGCGATGTGGACGACGCTGACGGTTTACTGCCCGGAAATCAGCGGTCTGTGGAGCATGGCTTCTCATCCCGGTGTCCGTCAGGCTGACGGCTCGATCAACAACGTGTTGGTTCCCACGGTTACTTACTGCGTGATGATGGCGGATGCCGCCAATAAGGAAAGCGGCTGGAAGTTTATGCAGTGGTGGACGGATGACGTCGCCCAGGAAGAGTATGGCCGTGAGTATGAAAGCATTACCGGTCAGACCGCCCGTTACACTTCCGCGAATACGCAGGCGTTCCTGTCGGCTCCCTGGTCCGCTGCGGAAATGAGCATCCTGAGCGAGCAGCTCAATGCCCTGCGCGGTGCCGAGGTTGCTATCGGCGACTATCTGTCGGCCCGTTACCTCGAATTTGCCCGCAACGAAGTCATCGTTGACGGTACGGGTGACGGCATTGATACCATTCTGGAGCATATCAACGAAATCAACCGGTGCATTGCCAACAAGCGCCTGGAACTTGAATTGCCCGAATAACGGAAAGGAGGAAAAGATTTATGGTTCAGTTAAGCCCGAAGATGAAGAAGAAACTGCAGAATCTGGATCTGCTGATCTATCTCGGTCCGTATCTGGTAGTATTCTTCATTTTCACCATTCTTCCTGTTATCGTTTCCTACTTCATCGCATTCTGTCAGTTCAATACGATGGAATTCCCGGAATGGGTCGGTCTGGAGAACTTCCGCCGCCTGTTCCTGGAAGAGGAATATTTCGGGCTGGCGTTGTCCAACTCGTTTGTGTTGGCGGCAATCTCCGGTCCGGTCAACTATCTGGTTGCGTTTGCGTTCTCCTGGGCGCTGAATGAAATTCCGTCCAAGCCGAGAACCCTTCTCACCATGTTTTTCTATCTGCCTGCGCTGTCCGGCGGTTTTACCTTCATCATTGACCTTTTGTTCAGCGGCGACCGTTACGGATTCCTGAACGCGTGGCTGTTGCAGCTCAACCTCATTGATGAGCCGGTCATCTGGGCAAAAGATGAGAACTATATGTTGCCGGTTGCCATTATCATCATGCTGTGGAGCGCATTGGGTACGCAGTTCCTGATCTTCCTGTCGTCTCTGCAGAGTGTTGACAAATCGCTGTATGAAGCCGCTGCGGTGGACGGTATCAGCAACCGGTGGCAGGAGCTTTATTACATCACGCTTCCTTCCATCAAGGGGCAGCTGATGCTCAACGCCATCCTGTCCATCACTTCGGCCGTCAACATCTCCGCTCCGGCGCTGTTCGGCTTCCCGACAAACAACTACAAACTGTATACGGTTACGATGCTGGCGACCGACTATTCCACCCGTTTGGAAATGGGTTATGTTACCGCCATCTCGTCCCTGCTTCTTCTGATCTCGGTTCTGTTGAATAAAATGATTCAGTTCCTGATTTCGAAGATCGGTACTTGACGGAAGGAGGAAAGAACAATGACAGACGATAAAAAACAAACTCCTCCCGCTCCGCAGAAGAAGGGATTGTTCCGCCGCAAGCCCAAGGTGGATGCTGACGGAAACCCGATCTACGTCAAAAAGAAAAAGATGTTTGAAACCTATCGGGTAAACCGTACGTTTGCCGGAGACCTGGTTCTGACGCTTTTCCTGCTGATCGGCGGTCTGTTTATGACCTTCCCTCTGGTGTACATGGTTTCCAACTCGCTCAAACCGTTGTACGAGCTGTTTCTGTTCCCGCCGACACTGATTGTGCAGAATCCCACGTTCTCCAACTATGAGATGCTGTTCAACTATGCCGGCAACACCTCCGTGCCGATGATGCGCTACATTGCTAACTCCATTTTCCTTTGCGCGGCGTGTACGCTGGTGACGGTCGTTTCCTGCTCGGCTGCGGCATATGCGGTTTCCAAACGGGAATTCAAAGCCAAGGGCCCGATTTTTGAGTTGATTCAGATTTCGCTGATGTTTGCCGCTCCGGCATCCAGCATTGTCAACTACATCATCGTTGCAAAACTTCCGTGGGCGGTGGACAGCTACTTCCCGTTGATTCTGCAATGCGTGGCAAACGCGTTGTATATGTACATGATCAAAAACTTCATGGACACATTTCCCAACTCCGTTCTGGAGGCGGCGCGGATTGACGGTGCGCGGGAATGGCGTGTTTTCCTGCAGATTCTGATGCCTGCCTGTAAGTCGTCCTGGGTTACCGTGGTTCTGTTCTGCGTACAGGCATACTGGGGCATGGACACCGGCTACTTTGTCTATAAAGAAGAGATGAAGGGAATCAAGGCGGGCTTCAACGCGATTACCACGGTCAGCCAGCTTCGTTACGGCGTTCAGTCGGCGAGCGGTGTTGTGCTGCTGCTGGTACCGCTGATTACCTTTATCATTACGCAAAGCAACGTTATGGACTCGCTTGCGACGTCCGGCATGAAAGATTAAGGAGGCGGGACGATGAAACTTCAAACCAAAATCCTTCTTTCGCTGACGCTTGCCGTTCTGACCGTGCTGTCGCTTTCTCTGTCTGCTTTCGCGCTTCCCATCAATTCCGGCGTGACGGACGGATATACCTACAGCAAGTACGGATGGACGATGCCGGCTCCGGTCGCTTACCGGACCGTTGCGGTGAAGGGCGGCGTAGATCTCGGCATCAGCACGGCGTTTGAGCCGATCGATCTTTGTGTGCGCGGAGACAATCTTTATATTCTGGACCGCAAAGGAAACCGGGTGGTGGTGCTGGACTCTACGTTCCATGCCATTAAGGTTATCTCCAAAATTGTGGACACCCCGGACTACGAAGTGCCCGCGATTGATTATATCTCTTATAATGAAGACGGAACGACATCGGAAGATGCCAAACTGAAAAAGGCGGATAAATACAGCTTCAACCGTCCGCAGGGCATTTATGTGGACGATGTCGGAAAAATCTATGTCGCCGATACCGACAACCGCCGGATCGTTGTTATGGATATGGAAGGCAACTGCAGCCGCGTTTATCAGTCGGTGCGGGTTTCGGTTCTGGGCAACACCTTTGTATTCAAACCGTTGAAGATCCTGGTGGACAATACCGGTTTTATCAACGTGACGGCTTACGGTGTCAACAAGGGTCTGATGCGTCTGAACACAGACGGCTCGTTCGACTCCTTCTTCGCACAGCCCACCGTAAAGGACGGCGGCGTTGACCTTATTGGCAATTTTGCCTCTGAGATCAGCGGGCTGACTGCCGATGTCAAGCAGGCAGCGTATGAATATTCTTCGCTTGTGCGGGATTCTGCCGGGTTTATTTATGTGACGGCGTTTGAGGACTCGGATTCTGCCGCCATCGAGCTGCAAAAACTCAACTCGGCGGGAAAAAATGTTTTGACAAAAAGCGAATTTATTACGGAAAACGGGTTCGGAGATGTGTATCAGGATTCGGAATCCCGTATGGTTGATGTGGCCTTGAATGAGGACGCCGGAACCTATACGCTTCTGGACGCCGCATCGGCGCGGTTCTACACCTACAGTGAAAGCGGCATTCTGTTGTTTGTCGGCGGCGGTGAGGGCTCTCAGTACGGGCGTCTGGTTGCACCTGCCAGCATTGCTGCGTGGGGGGATTATCTGATCGTGGGTGACACGACCTCCTGCACCATTACGGTGTATGAGCAGACGGATTACGCCAAGAGCATCAACCAGGCATTTGCTTCTTATAAGAAAAGAGATTATGAAACCGCAGCCGATTGCTGGAAGACGGTATCGCAGTACAACTCGCTGCTGTATCTTTCGTTCCAGTCTCTCGGCAACATTGACCTGATTACCGGGCGTGACCTCGCGGACGACGACCCGATGAAGGTTCAGTATTTTACCCGTGCACTCCGGTATTTTACCACGGCGCAGGATCCTTCCGGATATTCCGACGCCTACGGAGAACTTCGTGACGCGCAGGTTTCCAAATACTTCAACCTGTTGTTCGGAACCGTGATTGTTGTGGGCGTGGGACTGTTTGTTCTGACGCAGGTCCGAAAGGCGCGGCAGAAGAAAGCAGAACGCAAAAGGAGGTTAGGCGTATGACGGAAACAAAAACAAACGTCTGGGCGAAGATCGGTGCCAAATTGCTTGCGTTTGTCAAGGCAATCGGTCATTTCTTCGTGGATGCGTTTCAGCATCTGCCCTATGCGTTCTACGTTCAGATTCACCCCTTTGACGGGTTCTTCCGTCTGAAAGCGGACCCCCGCCATGTCAGCGTTCCCTGTTCCACGTTGCTCTTTGTTCTTTGCGGTCTTTCTGCGGTGATGCGCAACCGGATGCTGAGCTTTATGTTCCAGAACTCCGTGGAGGGATACTGGGATCCGTTTCTGGATTTTCTTGTTACGGTTCTGCCGTATCTTCTGTGGGTCATTTCCAACTGGTGCTTCACCTCGCTGATGGACGGAGACGGAAGTTTCCGTGACATCTACTGTGCCACCGGTGTCGCTCTGATCCCGCTGACGATCGTCAACTTCCTGCAGATTCCGCTGAGCTATATGGTAACGCTTTCCGAAAGCACCATTTACGACTTCCTCGGCGCTTTTGCGTTGGTGTATACGTATCTGATGCTGTTTGCCGGTATGATGACGACGCATCAGTATTCCGTGGGCAAGAGCATCATCACAACCGTGCTGACCATTGTCGGCATGGCGATGATCGTGTTTATCGTGCTGCTGATGATCTATCTTGTGCAGCAGATGTACGGATTCGGCGATTCGCTTTACAGCGAGATTGCGTTCCGGTTGAATGAGTGAGAAAGGAGAAGATATCATGAAACAGAAAATCACAACGCTTCTCCTGCTTCTCTGCCTTGCCGTTGCTCTGTTTGCCGGATGTTCTGCAAAGAACACGGATCAGGAAATCATCGACGGTGCCAAACTGTCGGAGGAAGAGCGTGAGGCATACATTCTGGAGAAGATTGTCGGCTCCGGCAGTATTCTTTCCAGCACGGACTATCAGGCGCTTACCAAAGCCGAAGGCGAAGCCGACCACATTGACGGAAAATGTCTGGTGTATGAAGACAACAATTTCGCTTTGTATTACAGCTTCAAGGACACCTCCATCTCCGTCAAGGATAAACGCGGCGCTACGCCGACGTTCTATCATTCCGGCGTCAGCGGTTTTACGACAAACCGTGCGACGGGCGTGGACGACTATTTCTCCAACATCGTGGTTGAGGCATACGACGCTTCCAACAAGAAGTATGAGTTTGCGTCTCTTGCCAACTGTGTGGACGGCGACGAAGAGGGCCGTTATCGCAAGTTTGTAAAGATGGGGGACGGCTGGTTCCGCATTGTTTACACCATCGGCAACGATGCCGATAAGCAGCTGGCTCCGCCTGCGTTGCGCAAAGAAACGTTTGACGGCTTTGTTACCAAGCTGTATTCGCTGATGGCGCAGGCCACGGCGGAAGGCGATTCTCAGATGGCTTATAAATACAAGCAGATGATTTCCGACCTTGCCACCAACTATCAGGGTCTCGGTCCGGAGAAGGAAGAATATCGTCTGGATGCCAGTGAAGAAACGTCCGGCATGAAGTGGACGATTTACGAACTTTCCCGCGATATGTCGGAATTGTATGCCCGGACCTATCCGCTGGTTACCGTTCGCCCCATGTATGTTCTGCGTTCCGGAACCACCATGGTTCAGAAGAGCAACATCAAGGCGGCGATGGAAGCGGTCGGATTTACGGTGGATGACCTGAAGAAGGAGTTGGACGCCGTTGAATACAGCGGACCTGCCCGCGCAGTTCTTTACGTCATTCCCGTGGACATCAAAATCAACGAAGACGGCGTTTCGTTTGAAGTGGATTCTTCGCTGATTCTCGGTCCGAAAGAGCAGAAGCTGTACCGCATTTCGCTGTTTCCGTATTTCGGGGCAGAAAATGCCGATGACAGCAATGAATACGTAATTTTCCCGGACGGCTCCGGTTCGTATATGGCGCAGACCGGTTCTCTTTATCCCGCGACACAGCGGCAGAGAATTTACGGAACCGACAGCACGTTTTCCGAACGAATCCTTTCCGAGATAACGGCTCCCGCCCTGTCCGGTTATTTCGTATACAACCGCGGAGAGGACGGCGGCTTCCTTGCCACGCTGGACAACGGTGCCGGACATGCGTTTGTCCGCGCAACGAACGGACAGCTCGGCAAGCTCGAAACCTGTTCGACCGCATGTTTTGAGTTGATTTACATTGAGCGGGACTTCCGCACCTACGAAAAGGAAAAAGGTCAGGCGGAGAATCTGGAAGGGGATGTCGATGCCGATTCTTCCAAAGCCAAATCGGATAAGGTCAAAGCGTCGGGCGTTATCACCTCGAAATACCGTCTGGATACGGTGTTCCGGACCCGCTATGTTTTTGATGTGATCTCGGAGCAGACCGGCGAGGACTTTGTGCAGAAGACCTATGCCGAATACGCAAAGCAGTACCGGAAGCATCTCCAGAATGCCGGGAAATTCCCCACGGAAAAACTGCAAAGCGATTCGCTGATGTTTTATCTGGACCTTCTCGGAGCTGTGGATGTGACCGAAAACATCGCCGGCTTCCCGGTCACGCGCAAGAAGGCGCTGACCTCGTATGAGCAGGCGGGCAAGATCGTGGATGAACTTCTGGCAGAAGGCATGGACGGCAGCTCGATGGTTTTGCGGTATCTGTCCTGGTCAAACGACGGGCTGTACAATTCCGTTTCCGACAGTGTGCGGTTGATGCGTGAAATGGGTTCACAGGATCAGCTGAAAGCGTTGATTGCCAAACTGGACGCGGAGCAGATCGGCTTCTTCCCGTCCGCCGATTTTCTGACGGTCGGTGCCGATGCCCTGAACGATGCGTTCAATGCCACCGAGGATGCTGCCCGGCGTTTGGATATGTCCATCGCCCGCATTGGCTTCCGCGATCCGGCTGACGGCACGTATATGTGGAGTTACCAGAAGCTGCTTTCTCCTGCCGCTTCGCTGCGGTACTCGGAATCTTACCGCGCCAGCTATGAAAAAACGGTTGGCATCAAAAACATTGCGCTTGCCGGGTTCGGGGAACTGTTGAACTCCGATTACCGGAACACCGACGTGTATACCCGTGTCCGGGCTCAGGAAGTTCAGGAGCAGATTCTCAAAACGTACTGGGAAAACGGCTACAAGATTATGGCACAGGTCGGCAACGACTATGTCTGGAAATACGCTTCCTATATCACGGACGTTCCGGTTGGCGGAAGCGGAAACCTCAGCACGTCGTATCCGGTTCCGTTTATTCAGATGGTTCTGCACGGCTACATTGATTATTGCACGGCTCCGCTGAACGAAAGCGCCGATTATACAACGGCGTTGCTGACGCTTCTGGAAACCGGAAGCGGTGTTCACTTCCGATGGGATTATGCCGAAGACAGCATATATCAGGATACGGATTTCAACGGATTCTACTATTCTCTCAACTACAACAACTCGCTGGAAAATGCGGTGCGGTTGTACAAGGAAGCGGCGTCCATCCTGAACCGGGTTGCCTCTTCCGAGATCGTGGGTCACGAAAAGCTGAAGGCGAATGTCCGCAGCTCCTACATCGGAGATATTGAGGAATATCCGCAGTTCTCGCTTGTTGCGACCGACGGGGTCTATCAGACCACTTATGAAAACGGATTGCAGATCATTGTCAACTACAATCCTTACGACATTGAATTGGAAGATGAGGCACGCACGACGGTTGCCGCCTATTCTTACATTTACAGAGAGGGGGAGGAAGGCACATGGCAAAAGTAGTGATTGAAAAGAAAATGCCGAAGCCGAAGCATTCGCTGGAGCGCAAACTCAGTTTTTACGGCTATTTCTTTGTCGCGCCTATCATCATCGGGTTTGCCTGCCTGTACATCCCGGTTCTGGTTCAATCCGTTATCTATGCATTCAGTTCGCTCAGTTATGAAAATGCTTCGCTGCAACTGGCGCCGGTCGGTTTTCAGAACTTTCTGACGGCGATTTCGGAAGACCGGGGGGAATTCCTCCGTGTTCTGCTGAAATCCACCGTTGCGCTTCTTCCGCAGATCATCATTGTGCTTCTGTTTGCGTTCTTTATGGCGAATCTGCTGAACCAGCAGTTCCGGGGAAGAACGGTTGTCCGTGTCATCTTCTTCCTGCCGGTCATTATGTCTACCGGTATCATGGCATACGTTGAGAAGCTGTCTTCCATGGTGGATTCCTACACCTCGCAAAGCAAACTGGATGTCGGAAACGACAACGGGTTCAAATTTACCATGCTGGGATCGCTTCTGACCAACGCGCTGGATAATGAGGAGTTGTCCTCCCTGATTATGGACGCCATCACCGGCATCTACGGTGTGATTACATCGGCAGGTGTGCAGATGCTGGTGTTCCTGTCCGGACTGCAGTCCATTTCCACCAATATGTACGAGGCAGCCAAGGTGGAAGGCGCAACCGGTTGGGAGACCTTCTGGAAGATCTCGTTCCCGATGATCAGCCCGCTGATTCTTGTCAACCTGATCTATACGGTAATCGACCTGTTCCTCGGCACCAACAACGAAGCCATTCAGTACATCAACGATGCGCTGGGCTCTTTTGAAAACTATACCAAGGCGTCTGCGCTTTCGTGGATGTATACCATTGTTATCCTTCTGTTTGTGGGCATTGTCTTCCTCCTGGTTCGCAAACTGATTGTATATCAGGATTAAGGAGGGAATGAACGTGAAAACTCCTCAGTATGAATCGGAGATCAAACAGCCCAAGAAAAATACGATTTTTCAGCGGTTTGTTGACGCTGTCACGTTTAAGAAACTGCGCACCATGGACTGGAAGTCCTGGGCACGGCGGAATCTGAACTGGCGTGGCGTCGGAAAATTCCTGTGGATCGTCTGCCGGACGGTGCTTCTGGTGGGGCTTTGCTTCCTCATTCTGTATCCGTTTGTGGTGAAAGCCATCGTTTCGTTCATGAGTCTGAACGACCTGACGGACAGTACGGTTATGTTCATTCCCCGTGAGGGATCCACCTACTTCTTCTCCAAGGCGTTTTACAGCTTGAACTACTGGAAATCTTTGGGAAACACGGCACTGCTTTCGGTCTGTGTTGCGCTTCTGCAGGTTTTCATTTCGGCGGTTGTCGGCTACGGATTCGCCCGGTTTAAGTTTGTGGGGAAGAACTTTCTGTTCTTCATGGTCATTCTTTCGCTGATTGTTCCGGCGCAGACCATCATTTTGCCGTTGTACTTCTCGTTCTCGTCCCTCGGCATGATCAACACCCTGTGGCCGGTCATTATCATCACCGCGTGCGGTCTTGGTCTGAAAAGCGGTATGTACATTTATATGATGCGTCAGTTCTTCCGTGGATTCCCGAAATCTCTTGAAGAATCCGCATACATTGACGGTGCCGGTCCGTTCCGTACGTTTCTGACCATCGCCCTGCCCAACGCGACGAACATGATTATCACCATCTTCCTGTTCTCGTTTACCTGGCAGTGGACCGATACCACCTACAACAACATGCTGATGCCCAACGTCAAGCTTCTGGCAACGGTTCTTCCGACCGTTTCCGGAGGAATTGAAGACGTGGAACAGGCGCAGGCGTTGTTGGATACGGCGTCCCTTTTGGTGGTTTTGCCGTTGCTGATTATCTTCCTTGTGATGCAGCGGTATTTCGTGCAGTCCATTGAACGCAGCGGTCTTGTTGAATAAGCCAAAAAGTGCGCCCGAAAAAATCGGGCGCGCTTTTGTAAAGAAAGGAAAAAATAAGATGAAGAAACTTTTGCAAAAAGGTCTTTTACTGGCTTTGTTTCTCGGATGCCTTTCCACGCTGTTTCTTACATGGTTTGACGCTTCCGGCGTTCAAACGATAGACGGGCTGAATATTCTTACCAAAAATCTTTTTCTCTCCGTTCTGATTTGCGGACTGTACGGCATCGGCGTTCTTTTCTTTGAAAAAGCACCGAAAACGATGTTTTGTCTCGGACTGTCCTCGCTTTCCATGCTGTTTGCGCTGTATGTTTCCCGCTTTGAGTCGTACGGACGCTTCGGCAACCGATGCGCCGGCCCGTATCTCGGAATTTCCGCCGTTTTCCTTACCGGAATCGTTTACGTTTTAACAACCCGCCGGTTGGCTTCAACCGAAAAACAGTAAAAGAGAGACCCGCGCATACGCGGGTCTCTCTTTTACTCAATAGTCCAGATCCAGGGAGGACTTCAGGGTAAGTTTCAGAGGAATTTCTTTGCCGTCGCGGATGATGGTGAGATCAACGGAGTCGCCGGCATTTTTGGAAGACAGGTAGGCAATCATCTGATTGATGGAGGTCATACGGGTTCCGTCCGCGTAGGTGATGATGTCTCCTACCTGTACGCCGGAGGATTCTGCGGAACCGCCCTGCGTCAACCCCGCAACGTAAATCCCGGCAATCGGGGTCTGAACCGTCTGCCCGGTAATGCCGATCATCGGACGGTTTACCTTATGATGCGCAATCAGATCTGCGGCGTACCGCATCGCATCGTTGGAAACAATGGCAAAGCCCATGTTCTCATAACCGCCGGCCGTGGAGGTCTTGATGGAGTTGATGCCGATAAGCTGTCCGAACCGGTTGAACAGCGGTCCTCCGGAGTTGCCGCTGTTGATGGCGGCATCGTGCTGAATAACGTTCAGCGTCCGTCCCAGCTGGGAGAAATTGAACTGATTCCGCACGGCGCTGACAATTCCTTTTGTTGCGGTCTGGAAATAGCTTTCACTCAGCGGCGTTCCGACTGCCACGACTTCTTCACCCGGAACGACCTTGGAAGAATCTCCGATGGTAGCGGCGGTGAATGTGCCGGAAATTTTGATGACGGCGATGTCGGAAGAGGAATCGGCGTACACTTCGGTTGACGTATGGCGGACGCCGTCGTTGGTGACGATGGTGACGTTTTGCGCCGTTTTTGCCAATCCGTCTTCTCCCCGGGTCTGGACGACGTGCGCGCAGGTGATGAGCCAGCCGTCTTCGGAGATGATGACCCCGCTGCCGGAGCTGCTTTCCGCCTGCACATAAACAACCGAGGGCAGAACCGCTTCAATCAGGGCAGCCGCGTCCAGCGAGCCGTCTTCTTTGTTTGTGTAGGAATAATCCGGGGTTTCACCCTGCTGAATGACAACGGATACGCCGGCACCGGACGTCTTGAGCCGTGCGATCTCCGATCTTAGAACCGAGATGTTTGCCAAACTGACGAAAACCGCCAGCATCAGAACACAGCACAATACAAGGTTGACAACCGAAAGCGGCTGAAGTTTTTTGCGATTCGGATGCGCTTCCGCGGAATCTCTTTTCGGAACAGCCGGTTCCTCTGCCGGGGGCTGTGCGTTCTGCCGGGTATGTGCATTTTCTGCCGTTGCTTCGTCCGGAACATCCTCCCGCACCTCTTGCGGGGTATTCTCCTGCGCTTTTTCGGGAAGACCCAGAAGCGATGCTTCCGTGACATGCAGTGCGTCGGCAAGTGCTTGGATCTGAGGGCGTGTAAGGGGAACAAAACCGTCTTCGATGTCCCGGATCTCCTGCTCGGAACAGCCGACGGTCCGGGCAAGCTGTGCCTGCGTCATGCCGCACGCCACGCGTGCGTTGCGGATACGTGTCTGAATTTCCATAAAATGAAATCCCTCCTTCAGGAATCAATGGATCAATATAAAAAAAGTATACCCGTTTTGTTTGTATTTCGTTTGACGTACTTACGGCAGATTTTCGGGGTTCTTGCGATATTCTTTTGCCAAAAGGGAAAAGACCCGGATGTTGGTGTAGATTCCCCGGATGCGCAGATGCTCCCGCATTGTTCCCTCGTAAACCATGCCCAGCCGACGAATCAGGGCCTCCGATGTCTCGTTCTCTTCGGCGCACAGGCAAGTGATGCGATTCAGCCCAAGCGTTTCAAACGAAAAGCCGAGGACTCTCCGCGCCGCTTCCGAAGCGTAGCCGTTGTGCCAGTATTCCTCTCCCAGCCAGAAGCCCATTTCCGCCTCCCGGTTCGTTTCGGAAATGTCGTGCAGGTTGATAACGCCGAGAACCTTCCCGTCGTTTTTCCTCTGAAGAATCCACGTTGTTCCGCAGCGGTTGTCAAGCCGGTCAATCAGATCGTTGACAAAGCCGAAGGTCTCGGCAGGGGATGCGTGCGGATACCACATTTCATAGCGGCACACGTTTTTGTTTTTCATGCAAAGGTAAAGATCGTCGGTATCGGTCAGATACGGACGACGCAGAAGCAGACGCCTGGTTTCCAATTGCGGAAACGGATGAAACTGACGCAGGATTGGCTTTTCGGACATCCCGTTTCCCTCACTTTCCGTTCTTTTGAGACGGTTTCATTTTACCACATTCTCCGGCGGTTGTAAACAGAAATTTCAAAATAAAGCCCTTGAAAAAAGCACGGGAATGCAGTATAATGATAGCGGGGAAAGGGGAGATTGTCGGCATGCGGAAGAAAACGGAATGGATTCTTTGCTGCGGCATTGTGGTTCTTTCCGTTGCCGCTTTGGTCGGGCTGGCGTATTTCCGCTCTCTGCCCGTGCTTTCCGGTTCACCGGACACCGCGGATCCTCCCGTGAACTCCTCGGGAGCAGAGCCGGAGACGGTCTATGTTACACCATCCGGATCCCGTTATCACACCTCGCAGGACTGCCCTTCGCTTGCCCGTTCGGAAACCGTGCTGGAAACGACGGAGGAGGCAGCCGCGGCGCAGGGGTTGACCCCGTGTTCCCGCTGCAAGAAAACAAAATGAGAGGGGGATTTTCCTGTGGCTCTGATTCATAT
This sequence comes from uncultured Eubacteriales bacterium, assembly GCA_934438175.1. GTDB lineage: Bacteria > Bacillota > Clostridia > Oscillospirales > UBA644 > CAKSBH01. Next base: position 114,779 of record CAKSBH010000002.1, read on the forward strand.
GGAAGCGTATTCCGAGGTTCTGGGGATGAACCGGCAGACGCTGGTGATTGTGCCGGAGAATGCCGAGCCGGAACATCCTGCCAAGGTTCTGTTTCTGCTGCACGGGCTGACGGATGATGCCTCCTGCTGGGACCGCCGCTCGCGTGTGGAGCAGTATGCAGACGGGCGGAATGTTGTAGTGGTTATGCCGGAGGGGGATCGCAGCTTTTATACGGATTCCCCGCTGGGGAATTATCGTACTTATCTGGAACGGGAATTGCCGGAACAGATCGCCCGGAATTTCAACATTTCTTCCCGACGGGAAGATACCTATATCGGCGGACTGTCGATGGGCGGGTACGGGGCTCTGAAGATCGGCTTGCGGAATCCGGAATCTTATCGGCGTGTGTTTGCGTTTTCGTCCGCTCTGGATTATGAACAGAACCTTCTCCGGTTCTGTGTGGCGCCCGGGATTCCGTTTTCGGAAGAGACCCGGGAGGAGGAAGATCTTCTCCGGATTCTGGAACGGGATCTTGCGGCAAAAAAAACATTGCCGACGCTGCACCTTTTTTGCGGGAAGCAGGATTCGTTTTTTGCGGAGAATCAACGGTTTGATGCCTTGCTTTCGGAAAGAGGCGTTCCGCATACTGCGCAATGGGGCGACGGCTACGCACACGAGTGGCGATATTGGGATGCCGCCCTGTGTGAATCGCTTCGGATCCTTGCGGAAGATGCCTGAAAATCTTTGATATTTGCCGTGCGGCTCTTGACTTTTCGCCCCCGGTATGATAGAATGAAATCAAATATATTATTATATCTCAAAGGAGAAAAAAGACATGGCTAACAAAGACGAAATCATCATGAACGGCGACGGCGTGGCGAAGCTCGGCTTCCCGATGTGGCCGCAGTTCAACGAGGCAATGTATGCGGATGTCGAGCAGACCCTGCGCAGCGGTAAAGTCAGCTACTGGACCGGCAAGCGGGGCATGGAATTCGAAGAAAAGTGGGCAGAGTGGTGCGGTGCGAAATTCGCAATCTCCTGCACCAACGGCACGGCGGCACTTCATATTGCCATCGCGTCTCTGAACATCGGTCCCGGTGATGAAGTCATCGTTCCTTCCTACAGTTTTATCGCCTCCTCCTTCTCCATCGCACAGGCGGGCGCGATTCCGGTCTTCTGCGACACCACGAGAGATCATGTGATTGATCCCGAAAAGATCGAGGCGTTGATTACGCCCCGGACGAAAGGAATCGTTTGCGTTCATCTGTACGGCATTATGTGCGATATGGATGCGATCAATGCCATTGCCAAGAAACACAACCTCAAAGTAATTGAAGACTGCGCACAGTGCTTCGGCGGCATCTATAAGGGCAAGAAGTCCGGTACGCTGGGCGATGTCGGCTGCTTCAGCTTCTGCCAGTCCAAGCACTTCACCACCGGCGGCGAGGGCGGTATGGTTGTGACCAACAACGAGGATCTTGCCTGGGAATGCCGTTCGTTCCGTGACCACGGCTATGATGTCCGTGAGAGAATGAACATGCTTGCTCTGGAGCAGAAACTGCCCTATATCCACAACCGCGTCGGCTTCAACTACCGTATGACCGAAATGCAGTCCGTAATCGGCATCCACGAGCTGGAAAGATTCGACGACTGGAACATGGCGCGCCGCAAAAAGTATGCCAAGATGTACGACGAGGCGTTCAAAGATCTGCCCGGCATTGAAAGACTGCCGCTCAACACACCGGACCGTCAGTGCGCATACTGGTGGTACCCCATCAACCTGGATCTGAACAAGTGCGCCATCACTGCCGACAAGTTCCTGGAGAAACTTGCCGATGCGAAGATTCCGTGCTCCGGCATTCTGTGGCCGGAAGCATATCTGGAGAATGCCTATGCGCATCATGTCGGATTCGGCACGGCAAAGTTCCCGTTCGAGTCCAAAGAATACACCAATCCGGCAAGCGTAGATTACAAGAACCAGAAGTGCCCGGTTGCCGCCTCTCTGCGTGACGTTACCGTTTCGCTGTTCCTGCATCCGTCCTGGGAGCCGGAACACATTCAGAGATGCATCGACGTCTTCAAACGGATCCTGTCCGAAAACCTGAAATAAGACAGAATTTTCGCCGTAGAGGGAGGGGAAAACCTTCCCTCTACAAGAGCATACAGAAAGAATATTTCGGAGGTCAAGACCATGTCTGACAGAAAAGTAAAATGGGGCGTTATCGGCGCCGGCGGCATTGCCGACCGCCGCACCATGCCCGGGATGATGCTGGCGAAGAATGCCGAGCTGATCGCCGTGATGGACGTCAATGAGAAGATCATCGGCGGGCTGAAAGAAAAATATCATGCCAAATATGCTTATACCAATGCGGATGAACTGATTGCCAATCCGGAGATCGAAGCCGTTTATATCGCGACCCCCGTGTTCTGCCATGCCGAGCAGTCCGTGAAGGCGGCGCAGGCGGGCAAGCACATCCTGATGGAGAAGCCGATTGCCATGACGGTGGAACAGTGCCGTGAGGTCATTGAAAAAGTGGATGCTGCGGGCGTTTTGTCTGCCTGTGGTTTTATGATGCGGTTCGGTGCGCTCAACATGAAGATGAAAGAGCTGATGGACAAAGGCATCCTCGGGCAGGTCGTTTCTTCCAAAGCGCAGTTCACCTGTTGGTATCCGGATATGCCCAACTGCTGGCGCCAGAAGAAGGTTCAGGGCGGCGGTGGCGCGTTTGTGGATATGGGCGTGCATTGCATCGACCTGATTCAGCATATTCTGAATACCAAGGTTGATAAGGTTTCTGCGCTTATCGATACCAAAACGTTTCAATACGAAGTGGACGATTCTGCCGGCGTGTTGATGCATCTGGAAAACGGCGCGAACGCGTATGTGGAAGCCAACTTCAACATTCCGGACAAAGCCGCCAAATGGCGTCTGGAATTTTACGGAACGAAGGGATGCATGATTGCCCACGATACCATTCATCAGCTGGATACCGGTTCGGTCGAAGTGACGCTGGAAGACGGCTCCGTGCTGAACGTGGCGGCAGATTTCGGCAACATGTACACCCGTGAGATCGAATCGTTCTCGGATTCCGTTCTGAACGGTACGCCGGTGCAGGTTCCCCTGAAGGACGGCTTGCAGGTGCAGCAGATCGTTGAGGCCGCGTACTATGCCGCTGAGAACGAAAAAGTGGTTCGTCTCAACGAATTCTTCAAGCAATAAGAGGTCGTTTGTTTTTATGTTCCGATGTGCATTTTTTGAAAGCGATATCACCCCGCCGCTGTATCACAACATGCCCGGCTATTTCAGTGAACGGCTGGCGGAGGATGTTCTCGACAAACTCTACGCCAAGGCGTTTGTCTGCTGCGGTTCAAACGGCGTCAAGACGGCGATGGTTGCCATCGATGCCAACATGATTCCGGAAGAGATTGTTGTTGCCGCAAAAAAACGGATTGCCGACCATACGGACATCCCGACGGAAAACATTTCCGTTTCCGCCACGCACAACCACAACGGCGGCCCTACGGTTTCGTGGGGAAAGCTGGTTCGGCAGGAGGATTCTTATATGGCGTTTGTTGCGGATAAAGCGGCGGACGCTGTGATTGTGGCGAACCGGCATCTGCGTCCTGCCCGGATCGGGTACGGATGCGGCAGGGTGGACGATATTTCGTTCCACCGCATCTACGAAATGAAAAACGGGACTCTGCAGACGAATCCGGGCGTGCACAATCCGGACGTTGTCCGGCCTGCGGGGCCGATCGATCCGGACGTGACGGTGCTTCGTGTGGATGACGCGGAAACCGGAAAGCCGCTTGGCGCGGTAACGAACTTTGCCTGCCACCTGGACTGCGTGGACCGCATGGCGTACAGCGGAGACTATGCCGCTGCCTTGTCGGATGAGCTCAAGGATGCTTACGGGCATCGGTTTGTTTCGGTGTTTTTTGTGGGAACGTGCGGGAATATCAACCACTTTGACGTATTCGGCGGCAAGCATACCGCACCGGATTATTACCGGTACATGGGCAAGCGGCTTGGCGACGAGGTGAAGCGGGTGTTTGATTCGTGTGAATATTCGCAGGACGACACGGCGGACACCTTCCGTACGGTTCTTACCATTCCGAAGCGGAGGGTTCCGGAAAGTGAGATTCCGGAACTGAAGCGGATTACCGAAACGGTGACGCTGCATGAGCATGAGGTGATCGGGTCGCAGTCGGATCCGGATCAGCTGAAGGCGGTTTTTGCGTATGATCTGCTGAATTACATCAAAACGCAGGACGAAGACAAGGAAGTTCCGGTTCAGTTTGTGCGGCTGGGCGACAATGCGTTTTATGAATTGCCGGGCGAGGTCTTTGTGCAGTTCGGGCAGAAAATCAAACGCGAATCCCCGTTCCGGCACAATTTCATTCTTACAAATTCCAACGGTCTTTACGGCTATCTGCCGTTGCGTGAACTGTTCATGCCGACCGTTTATGAATCCAAACTCGGTTGTACGAGTTATCTGGACCCCGAAGCTGGCTACCGCGTGACGGATGCCGCTCTGGAGATGGCAAAGGAGGCGTTTTCCCGTGGCAAAACAGGTCATGGATCGGAAGGCAAGTGACAACAAATATCTGCACAAGGATTTTCACGTAACGCTGGATATCGGCATTGATTACATCGGAAAGCACTACGGCGAGGATGCGGTAAAGGAATATCTTATCCGGTTTGCCGACGCCTATTACCGCCCGATGTCGCTGTCGGAACTGGAGGCGTATTTCCTTCACATTTATGCAGAGGAAGAACGTCCGGAGGTTCTGAAGACGAGCCGGGAAAACGGGGTTCTGACCGTGGAAATTTCCGAATGTCCCGCCATGAGCTTCATGCGGAGCATCGGGCATGAGCCGAGCGAGTGGTACAAATATACCACATCCGTTCTGTATGCCGAGATCGCCCGGATCTGCGGTATGACGTTTGAGCTGGTGCGGTTCGATGAAAAGACCGGCGCGGCAATCCTGAAATTCGGAGGCGAGGACCAATGATTTCCTGTACAGAATTTATTTATTCCTACAGCGAGCTTTTTAAGTTCATCGAGGAAAAGGACGGCAAAGAGGGCGTAACCCGGTACTGGGAGTTTGTATCGGATCATTACGTCAAAGACCGTCTGGGCAAATGTGTGGAAGAAGCCGGGATTCAGGGCTGCTACAACTACTGGGCAAAATCTCTTTCCGAAGAGGCAGCCGACTTTACCATGACGCTGGACGGCGACACGTTTGTTATCGATATGCACCATTGTCCCTCAAAGGGACGGCTTCTGGACTGCAAAACGCTGCAGCCGTATCACAATTACTGCGGTCATTGCGACCTGCTGTATCGCCGTGTGCTGGAGCCGCTGGGCTTCCGCTACGATTACGACATGTCCGGTACGGATCATGCGCAATGCTGTCTGACCATTACCAAGAAATAAAAATATTAAGTATAAAGAGGAATCCGAAAATGAAAAAGCACAACATTCTTGTCCCGGTGTTTTCTACGTTCAAAAAGGACGGCTCCGCGGACTATGAAACCTTTGAGAAACTTTGCGAAAACGTTCTGACCCGTGGTGCCGATGGCCTTTATGTGGGCGGCTCCTCGGCGGAATGCTTCTCTTTGACACAGGAGGAGCGCAAGGAGTATCTGGAGCATGCGGTCAAAATTTCCAAGAAATGCGGCGACAAGTACGTGGTTGCCCATGTCGGCGCCATCGGTACGGGGATTGCCTGCGATCTGGCACGTCATGCCGCCAAGGCAGGCGCAGACGCGATTGCATCCGTGCCTCCGTTCTATCACGGGTTCCAGCCGGGTGAGATCAAGAAGTATTACACCGATCTTGCCGACGCTTCCAACCTGCCGGTAATCGTTTACAACGTTCCGGGCACAACGGGTGTCGGGCTGTCCCTTGCCATGTTCAAGGATATTCTGGCAGACAAACGCATTGTAGCCGTCAAATATACGGATGTCAACTATTACACGATGGACCGTATCAAGCATCACACCGGCGCCTTTATTTATTCCGGTGCGGACGAGTGTTTCGCTTATGCTCTGATGGCGGGAGCAGACGGTGCCATCGGCACGTCCTGCAACTATGCCATTGAGATTTATAACAAGATCTTCAACGCTTTCCATGCCGGTGACATTGCCACGGCACAGAAGGAGCAGGTCAAGATCAACAACTGCGTCCAGGCCATCATCGAAACCCGCGGTCTGCCCGCTATGAAGTACATGACGACGGTTGCTACCGGCATTGATGTGGGTTGTTGCCGTGCCCCGTTCCGTGAGCTGACGGCGGACGAAAAGGCGCTTCTGGAAAAGGTTGCCGCCGAAAATCTGAAATAAACGGAGGAAGCAGAATATGAAAGTTGCAGTTGTTGGACTCGGCTCCATGGGTCAGAGACGTACCCGTCTGATCCGGGAATATGATCCGTCCATCGAAATCTTCGGCATTGATACCATGCCGGAACGCTGCAAGGAAGCGGAAGAAAAATACGGCGTCCGGTCGTATGCTTCCATTCCGGAACTGAAACAGGCACATCCGGATGTTTCCTGCGTGTTCATCTCCACCGGTCCTCTTTCGCACAACGCCATCATCAAGACGGCGCTGGAGAATAATCTGCATGTTTTTACGGAAATCAATCTGGTGGATGACGGCTATGCCGAAAATATCCGCACGGCAAAAGAAAAAAATCTTTGCCTGTTCCTGTCTTCCACGTTCCTGTATCGGGACGAGGTGAAATACATCAAAGAAAAGTGCAACCAGGCACCGCAGGGTAAGCTGAACTATATTTATCATATCGGTCAGTACCTCCCCAACTGGCATCCGTGGGAGGATTACCGCAAGGTGTTCTATGCCAATCCCCGCACGAACGGTGTGCGCGAGATCATGGCAATCGACCTGCCGTGGATTCTCGACATCTTCGGTGCCGTGAAGAATTACAAGTTCATGCGCAGCGAGAACACGACGCTGGATCTGGATCCTGCTTACCGTGACAACTGCTACATTCTCTTTGAGCATGAAAACGGCAATAAGGGCGTGTTTGTCGCCGATGTCGTTTCGCCCAAGACGGAACGCAGTTTTGAAGTGTACGGCGAGAACTTCTTCATGTCGTGGGACGGCTCCGCAACGGGCGTGCGTGAATTTGTTCCCAGCACAGATCCCGATGTCAACCCCAACAAAGTTCCGCTCCGGGAAGTGAATGTTTATGCCAACGGAGGCACGAATCTGAACAACTACGCTTCGTTTGTTGTGGAAAATGCCTACATGAACGAGGTAAAGGCGTTCTTTGATTACGTTTGCAAGGGTGTCAAGCCGGTGTATACGTTTGAAGACGACCAGAAGCTGATGAACATCATCAATGACATTGAATCCAAGGACGTCGGAGGCACATTCTGATGGAGACGAAGATCTTGAAGGGAATGGAAATTTCCAAACTGTCTCTCGGTACGGTTCAGCTCGGAATGAATTACGGCATCAACAATGCCGGAGGAAAGCCGTCCGAGGAACTTGCCGACAGCATTCTGCAGACGGCGTGCGACGGTGGGATTACCGTGTTTGACACCTCGTCCGACTACGGCACGTCCGAGCAGGTGGTGGGCGACTTCTTTAAAAAGAAATACAAGGGCAAGAAGCCGCTGATCGTTACCAAGTTCAAAATCGAAGCCGATCATACCAAGGTTGCGCCGGTGGAGGATGTGGAAAAGAACCTGCGCGCGCAGGTGGAGACCTCTCTGGAGCGCCTCGGTTATAACAAACTGCCGCTCCTCATGCTTCATCGGGAAAGCGAACTGTTTGATTACGGCGATGTTCTTCCCAATGCGTTGAAGAAACTGCAGCGGGAGGGATTGGTGGATAAGGTGGGCGTTTCGCTCAACGGCTGCACCTATGTCAAGGACGTTCTGGAAAACGATCTGTATGAGGCGGTTCAGATTCCTCTGAACATGCTGGATACAAAAAATGTGCTGCACGGCGGCATCGATCGGCTGCATGACAAGGGCGTGATTGTCTTTATCCGCAGTGTCTATCTGCAGGGGTTGATTTTCCGGGATCCGGAAACGCTTCCGGACGGTCTGCTGCAGGATGCCAAGGAGCCGCTTCGCCGTCTCCGCCGTCTGGCTGAGGAGGAAAACATGAGCGTGGCTCAGGTCGCCATTACCTTTATGCGCGATCTGGACGGCGTATCGTCGTTGGTCCTCGGTTCCGAAACGCCGGAGCAGGTTCGCGAGAATCTGGCTCTTGCCAACTCTCCCCGCCTTTCCGACCGTGCGCGCGGAAAGATTCTGGATATGTTTGCTGATATCAACCCCGACGTTCTGAAGCCGTGGCTCTGGAACGCTAAGAAATAACATCCGGAGGAAACAAACATGAACATTCTTGCAATTGGTTGTCATCCGGACGATGTAGAGATCAACTGTGCCGGAACCCTTGCCAAATGCGTCAAACGTGGCGATAAGGTCATTGTCTGCCATGCCTGCAACGGGAATATGGGGCATGAGGTGATTATGCCGGACGAACTCCGCCTGATCCGCGCGCAGGAAGCGCGGGATGCGGGTGCCCTGGCGGGCATCGAGGTCATCACGGCGGATATCGGCGACCTTCTTGCCAACGGCGGCGATATGGCACAGCGTGACAAGATGATTGACATCATCCGTTATGCCAATCCGGATCTCATCATTACGCACGCACCCAACGACTATATGTGCGATCATGTGGCGGTGAGCAAACTGGTGTTTGATGCCAGCTTTGCCGCATCCTGCCCGCATTACGGACATGGGAAGCCGTCCCGTGTGGTGCCGTTGTATTACATGGATAATCTGGGCGGACATAATTTTATTCCGACTGAATATGTGGATATTACCGACACTTTTGAACTGAAAATGCAGATGCTGGAATGCCACAAGAGCCAGTTGGTGTGGATGCGTGAGCACGACCATATCGATTTTGCAGACTTTGTGCGGACAACTGCCAAATACCGCGGTCTGCAGTGCGGCGTTCCGTATGCGGAGGGCTTTGTGCAGTCGCTCAATTACGCCAAGGTTCAGCCGAGGAGGATTCTGCCGTGAAATACGACGTTGCCTGTATCGGAATTCTGGTGGCGGATGTCATTGCCAAGCCGGTTGACCGGATTCCCGAACCGGGACTGCTGGAACGGATCGGCAGCATTGAAACGTTTACGGGCGGCTGTGCGATGAGCGCCGGAATCGACATGAGCAAGATCGGGCTGAAAACAGCCGTTCTCGGCAAGGTCGGAAACGACAGTTTCGGAGAGTTTCTCCGGGACGCGCTGAAGGAGCATGACGTGTCGGTGGACGGCGTCGCGGTGGATCCCTCCGTGCAGACGTCGGCATCCATTGTTCTTTCCTCCTCTTCGGGTGAGCGTTCGTTTCTGCACTGCGTCGGTGCAAACGGAACGTTTGGCTATGAGGACGTGAACTGGGATGTTCTGGCCGATTCCCGCATTGTATTTGTTGCCGGTACCATGCTGATGGACGCCTTTGACGGGGAGCCGTGTGCCCGTGTTCTGAAAAAAGCCAAGGAGATGGGCAAGATAACGGTGCTGGACACCGCCTGGGACAGCAAAGGCCGCTGGATGAGCGTTCTCGGTCCCTGTCTGCCGTATGTGGATGTGTTTCTGCCGTCCATTGACGAGGCAAAGGCACTTTCCGGCAAAGAAGATCTTGATGAGATCGCGGAATGCTTTTTTGATCACGGCGTGAAGCACGTTGCCATCAAAAACGGTAAGCACGGCTGTTATCTCCGGGAAACCCGGGATTCCAAACCGCTTCTGCTTCCGACGTATACCAAGGCGCCCCGTGTCGACACCACCGGTGCCGGCGACAGTTTCTGCGCGGGCTTCCTGACCGGACTTGCCAAGGGGCTTTCGTTTGAGGAATGCGGAAAATTCGCCAATGCGGTGGGAACCTTCTGCGTCGGTGCCAAGGGGGCAACGACGGGGATCCGTCCGTATGAGGAAATCCGGGAATTCATGCGCACGCATGAGCCGGGCTGAAAAATTTCTGGAAATCAAGAGGGAAAAACAATGAAAGCAGTTGTATACGGCGGCGGAAATATCGGCAGGGGCTTTCTCGGTCAGCTTTTGTATCAGAGCGGCTTTGAGACGGTGTTCGTCGATGTCAACCAGGCGCTGATCGACAAACTGAACGAAGATCGGAGTTATCCGATCCGCATCGTTTCCAACGAAAAACAGGAGGAAATCCTCATCCGCAATGTCCGCGCGGTTCATGCCAATGCCGCGGCCGAGGAGATTGCTACGGCAGATATTCTGTTTACGTCTGCCGGGGTGCGGGTTCTTCCGTATGCTGCCCCGGTAATCCGTGCCGGCATTGAAAAACGGACAAAGGGTCTGGATATTATCATCTGCGAAAATCTGATGAACGCCGATCAGTATCTGAAAGATCTGCTTGCTCTGAACCGTGACGACATCGGTTATGTGGAAGCCAGCGTCGGTCGGATGGTTCCGGTGATGACAGATGAGATGCGGGAGGGCAGCATCACCCGTGTGTGGGTGGAGCCGTTCTGCATCCTGCCGGTCGACCGTGCGGCATTCCGCAATCCCATCCCCGATATCAAGGGGATGGTGCCGAGCGAACCGTTTGCCTATTATATTCAGTCCAAACTGTTTTTGCACAACATGGGTCACGCAATTGCCGCCTATGTGGGTATGAACAAGGGGTATGAGTATATCTGGCAGGCAATGGAAGATGAGGAGATCTCGCAGTTGGTCCGTGAAGCCATGCACGCATCCGCCGAGGCACTTGCCGAAGAGCACGGAAAACCCAAAGCAGAGGTTCTCGCATATGCGGACGATCTGATGTTCCGGTTCCGCAACCGGTATCTCGGCGATACCACGCGGCGTGTGGGACGGGATGTTGAGCGTAAACTGGCGCCGAACGACCGTCTTCTCGGTGCTCTGAAGCTGTGTCAGAAGCACGGAAAGCCGACCGGTGCCATTAAAGCGGGCATCCTGGCGGCTTTGGATCATCTCAACGATGACAATCTGTAAAAAATAACGGAGGTAATGTAAGATGGATTTCATGTCTACCGTAAAGGGCTCTCTGCTGGAGGGCTTCTATCCCGATGGCTGGGATATGGCAAAAATTGACGCCTGCTGCGAAAAAGGCGTGAAAAAAGAAGCGTTCTGGAACAAGAATTTCAAGCCCATCGCCTGCGAAAACGTCGCGGAATTCGATACGTTGATGGGTCACGAAATTGCCATGCAGATCCGGAAAGCCAGAGAACGCAAGGAAAAACTGATTATGATTCTGCCTGTCGGCCCGATGGGCATGTACAAGTGGGCGGTTTACTTCCTCAAAGAATGGAACGTGAAGTGCGACCATGTGTATACCTTCAACATGGACGAGTGGGCGGATGCCGACGGCAATACACTTCCGTCCTCCAACCCCGCTTCGTTTGAATATTCCATGAAGCAGGCGTTCTTCAACAAGTTGGGCAAGCTCACCATTCCGGAATCCCAGCGGAATTTTGCGACGAAGGACAATTTGCCGACGTATCCCAAGAAGATTGCAGACCTGAAAGCGCAGGGTGCGAAGCTGTGCCTGATCTACGGCATCGGCAGAATGTGCCACATTGCTTTCTGGGAGCCGCACTTCGGCAAGGAATTCAGCACGGTGGAAGAGTGGAAGCAGCAGCCGTACCGCATCGCTGCCAAGCTGCATCCGCTGACCATTGAGCAGAATGCCATCACGTCGTTCAAATCCCGCACCACATTGGTTCCGTGCCGTGCCAACACCATTGGTCCCGGCCTCTTCCTGCAGGCGGATTATGCCATTGGCGGATGCGACGGTGCGCTCAGCCGCGGGATGGGCTGGCAGGGTATGAGTTTCCTGACGACGCTGCATTACGGCCCGGACAAGAACATCACCTCGACATTCATTCCCACGCTGCCCGGCAAACTGTTCTATCTGAAGGAACTTGCCGGTCCGTTGACGGCAGAGTGCAACTGATTTTTACAGAGAAGCAAATAAGACCGGAATGTTCAGAACTTCCGGTCTTTTCTCTTTTCCGAAAAAAGAAGGATCCGATGGGGTGTTTCCCATCGGATCGGAATATCCGCAGATTTCCGGACGGTAAGCCGGAATCTTATTTTTTTGCCTTGCGGCTTTTCTTCTCGTGTCGGATGTCGCGGTTGCAGAACGGAAGCGTGACAAAATCGTACACCAGGCGGGAAATCAGCCGGTCGTGGTAAATTCCCTGCATATCCTCCGGGGTGCAGTTGGTGCTGATGATCATCGGCTTACCGAGATTCAGGCGGGTGTTGACTACGTTGTAAAGCACGCTTTCGGAAAACGATGTGGTCATTTCCGTGCCGAGGTCGTCAATGATCAGCAGGTCGCAGTCGGTGTACACGGCAGTGTCCGCCGCATCATCTCTGCCGAACTTGGCGGCTTCAAAGGTATCGATCAGTTCCTGTACCGGTGCGTACAGAACAAACCAGCCGTTTCGGATCACTTCGGTGCCGATGGCGCAGGAAAGATATGTTTTTCCGCATCCGGGCGTTCCGACAAACAGAAGATTCGGCGATTTTTCGGAAAAGCCGGCGGCGTATTTCCGGCAAAAGTTCAGCAGTTTTTTCATCCGTTCCCGGTCGTCGCCCTCAAAAAATGTGAGGTCGTAGTTGCGGAACGATTGGTTTTTACAGACGGTTTTGAGATGAGAATTTTCCAGGTATACTTCGGACAGCGCTTTTTTGTAGCATTTGCACATCTCTCTGCCGATGAAGCCGGTGTCTTCACACTCCGGGCATGTATATTGAAGGTCCAGATATTCCGGTGCGTACCCGTTTTCGTGCAGGGCTTCGGCAATCTGGCATTGCAGATCCAAGGAACGGGACTTGATGTCACGGAATTTTTCTTCGGGAAAATCGTCTTCCAGTGCTGCCCGGAAAAATTCCGAAGTGACCGCACGCAGTTTTTTTTGCAGAATCCCGATCTGGGGTACCGTTGCGGCAATCTCCGCTTCGTGGGCAGCAAGCCGCTCCTTGGCTTTTGCCCGCCGTGCGGAAAGGATTTCGTCCGTTTTGCGCAGGCAGTCGTTTTTATTCATGCGTGCCCTCTCCCTTCGAATCGGATTCGTTCAGTTCCGCTTCCAGAATTGCCCAGTCTTCTTTGCGCGAGCGATCCAGGTCCTTTTTGTCAATGGCAGACTGATACCGCTTTCTGGTCTGTCGTTTTTTATGTGCACCATCGTCGTTTGCATCAATCTCCGCTACGGTATGATAGCCGCTTTCCGCCCACCGGGTCAGAATCTGGTCCATGTAGCGCAGCGCGTATTTTCCGGTCGTTTCCACCGTCCGGTCGTAGGCCTTCTTGACAACATCCAGCCCGAATCCGTATTCTTTGTTCCAGGCAAGGAAGCGTACTTCTTCCGATGCGGTCAAGGCGCGGTGTGTCATGCCGAGGCGGGCTGCGGTCTTGGAAATGACGGATGCCTTTTCCTGCTCGGAACGGATGTATTCCTCGGCTTTTTCGTAGGTGTCGATGCCTTTTTCCGCCCAATCGATGCCCATCTTCTGGATGCGGGAAAGTCCCTTGCCCAGCGAAGTGCAATACTGAATCAGCATCGCGGCGACTTCCGGCGGAAGCCCGTTCCATTCCACCAGGGAAAAGATGGTGGAAGCGTCCGAAGCGGACAGTGGTTTTTTCAGTGCTTCTTCCGCGTGGCGGTAGAGGAAGCGAAGTTCGGCATCGCCCTCAATGCGGGAGGCAATTTCATCGGCGGTGTAGCGGGCAATCTCCGAGGCATTCAGCCGGGGACGTTCGGCAATGTATTTGTTGCCGGCTTTGAACAGGATTCCCGCCGCGCACCAATACCGGAAGGCCTTGTCCAGCCGTTCCTCATCGGCTTCCAGTGCCCGGCAAAGGTCTTCTTTGGTAAAGGAAGAATTGCGGTGGCGAAGCAGAAAGAGAATCAGACGCAACTCCACGTCCGGGGCTTTGAGATAATAATCGACGATCCGCACGGGGACGTCAAAGGTCGCCGTGGATTCAAAAACAACCGTGTTTTCCATAAACGCCTCCGTTTTTGTTTCTTCGGTATCTCTTATTATAGCAAAAAAAAGCGCAGGTGTAAAGAGAAACAAAAAATTTCCTTTGTCGCATATTCTTTCCGGCATCGGGAAAAATAGCCGTAGCGATCCCTCCGGTTTTGCGGGCGGATTCCGTTCGCGTGACAGAAGTGCTCCGGCCCGGTTTCCCGGAAGGGTCCGGGTTGCTTCTGTCATGCGAAACCAAGCGAAAAGAAAGGAAGAAACAGAATGAGAATTTCCAAAAGAACCCTGATTCGTTTTGTGACATATCTGATGGCTGCCGTCCTGGTCGCCACGGTGTTTGCGGTGGGCAGAGATCCGGATGCCGCACGGATCCGTGCCGATCAGAGCGACGGCTATGCATCGTCGTTTTCGGATCTTGCCGTGTCGTTGAAGAATCTGGGATATGCGCTGCAGAAAACCCGGTATGTGTCCAGTCCCTACGGACGGGTCGTTCTTGCCGCGGATATTCAGCGCGAGGCGGGTGCCGCAAAAACCGCCCTGGAGCATCTGCCGGTGGAACAGGGGCTGAACAACATCCCGAAGCTGTTTTCACAGGTATCGGATTTTTCGTTTATGCTGGCGAAAAAAGCATTGAACGGGCAGGAAATCTCTGAGCAGGAACTTGCGACCATGGCAGATTTCGAAAAACGTGCGCGTGCGCTCTGCCTGCAGGTGGAGCAGATGCAGTTGATGCTTTCCGACCCGAATACCGGCAAGGAGGAGTTCGACGCGCTGTGGCAAACGGACGATACCGGTGCCGGTGTGATGCCGTTTTTCCGGGAAGCGGACGATGCGGCGCTGAATGCGGCGTTTCTTGTTTACGACGGAATCTACTCGGATGATAGGACTTCGGCTTCGTCCCGATATCTGTCGGCGCTGAAGCCGGTGGATGAGGAAACGGCAGAACAGGTAGCGGTTGGGTTTCTGGGAGAACGTCGCCTGACGCGTCTGGGAAAGACCGGCAGCGATGATCTCTGCTGTTATGCTTTTGAGGGAACGGGCTGTGGGGTTCTGGTGACGGTTCACGGCGGCAAGATTCTGTCGTATTGGCGGGAGAATGCCGAGACGGACGGAGATTTGACCGAGGAGCAGGCAATCAAGCGGGCTCTTCTGTGGATCCGCCGGGTGGGAAACGAAACGTGGGAGCCGGTTTATTGCCGTCGTGAGGACGGTGTTGTTTCGGTAAGCGTTTGCCGGACGGAAGACGGGGTGCGGATCTATCCGGAGCAGATGACGGTGGGTGTTTCGGTGCAGACGGGGCAGATCGTGTTTCTGAATGCTTCGGAATATTATCGGAACCGCAATTCCGGACGGACCATGACCTTTTCTCTTTCGGCGGAGAAGGCGGCGGAATCCGTGCCGGAGCTGAAACCGGAAAGCGTACGCAAGGTGGTTCTTAACGGGATGGGAAACACGGAAATGTGCTGCTATGAATTTACCGTCCGCGCGGAGGACGGGACGGTTCTTGTGTATGTCAACGCCGAAAACGGACGGGAAGAACGGATTCTTCTTCTGATTGAAAACGAGTTTGGATCGTATACGGTCTGAACGGGCAGAAAGGTCCTATCGGCTCCGGTTTTTTACAGCAATCTTTCCGGTTATGCAAACAGAAAAAGCCCGTTTTGCGGGCTTTTTCTGTTAACGACAGATGTTCTGTTGGTTGTCAGGTATCTCCTCCTCCGGAGGTCACCGGAGAGGGGACGATAACGGTCAGGAAAACCGAAACGGTCGGTTCTTCCTGCAGGTAGATCCGGACAATCGCCGTTCCCGGTGTAAGCGCCGTGATGGTAAGCGGGGCTGAAACCGAGACGATGTCGGGATTCTCGGATGTTGCGGCAATCGAATATCCCGTACTTCCTTCCGGAAGGATACGGGGTGTCAGGACAAGGGATTCTCCCTTGTTCAGCGTCTGTTCGGTTTGCGGAAGGGTCAGGGACAGTTGCTGCGGCGCAGAAACGGTCAGAATCAGCGGATAGCAACGGTATTCTGCCTGCGAAACGGGGACGCCCTCAACTTCCTCCTCTTTTACGGTCAGCGTAAAGCGAAGTTCTCCGGTGCGGAGCGGACGGATGCGGAACTGTGTCGTGGGATCCCGCAGTTCGGAAAGAAGAAGCTCTGCCGAATCCGGATCGTCCGGAGTCAGGGTATATACGGCAGAAGCGGGGATGCGCTGCGGATCGTCAAAAACAATTCCGATGTCGATGGGCTCCGAGAGCGGGAAGGTCGTTTCTCCGCTTTTCGTAACCAGCCGTACGTCCACTTCTTTGGAAACGACGGTAAAGGTCCGGGAGGCATAGACACGGGGATTTGCTTTGGAAGAGACCGTGATGACAGCCGTCCCGGGGGACTGCGCCGTCAGTACGCCGGTTTCCGAAACCGCAAGAACATCGGGTTCGGACGATGTCCAGACCCAGGGGTCGGTTGCTGTGGCGGGAAGCCACGATGCGGCAAGCGGAAGCGTTTCGCCGGTAAAAAGCTCATATTTTTCGGCAGAGAACGAAATTCCGGTGGCAACCATTTCCGGAGAAACCACATCGATGTGGCAAACGCCCCGGACGTTGCTGTTGACGGCGTAGATGATATCCACAGAAGCGCTCGGCTTCTTTTTGGTCAGTGCCTTGACGGTAACGAGCCCACTGTCCGATACGGTGGCAACGGAGGTGTCGGACGAACTCCATCGTCCGGTTTCCGTGGTCAGGATGGGGTAAAGAACCGCGGTCAGCCGGAAGGTGTACGGACCGGTGACGACCCGGAGATACGTCTGGTCCAGCTCCACCCGCTCGGCGGGAAGCCGGACACCGCCGCTTTCACTGACCGTAACACGGCAAAGGGCGGAGGCACTGCCGGCGGAAACGGTGATGTAGGTGGTTCCCGGCGCAACCGCCTCTACCAGTCCGTTTTCGGAAACCGTTGCGACGGCGGGATTGTCCGTTTTCCAGGTCAGGGTGCCTTGGTAGGTCTCCGGCAGAACGGAGGCGGTCAACTGTTTTGCGGCTCCCATAAGCAGGGTGAGCGTTGTGCGGTCCAGCGAAATACGCTTGACGGCGTTGGTGGTATTTTCTGTTACGGTGATGGTGCAGGATGCGTGAAGATCCGGATTCTGTACCGAAGTGACGGTTACGGTTGCTTTGCCTTTTTTGTTGGCAACCACGGTTCCGTCGTTTCCGACCGTGAGGATCTCCGGATCGGACGATTCCCAGGTCAGGGATGTCTGTGTCGAGTTTGCCGGCTCGTACGACGGAATCAGGGAAGCGGGATCTCCGACCGCCAGAGTCAGTGAGGCGCTGTTCAGCCCCAAAGCCGTCAACGGCACTTCGTTTTCCGAGACAGTGACGGTGCACACCAGTTCACGCACGTCGTCGGCGTTTCCCTCTACCGTTACCCTCGCACGGATGTTGGTCGTTCCGGTGGCAACGCCGTAGATAACGCCGTTATCTACAATGACAATGGCGGGGTTGTCGGAGGTCCAGACCGTACTCCACGCGGGCGTTTTTCCTTCCCCGCTTGCCGTAACGGAAAGCGTGTACGTTTCGTCTTTCATGACCGTGACAAATTCGGTGTTCAGCTGCAGATGCAGGGATGGGTTTGTCTTTCCTTTTAAGAATGTGAAGATTCCTTCTTTGCCGCATCCGCACAGCAGTCCTGCCGTCAGAACGGCAAGCAGAAGAACGGCGGTCAGGCGGAGATGTTTATGATTCATGTTCATCCTCTTTTTTTACAGCACAAAATAAGAGTTGTTTCCTTAATATCTTTATGGTATCATTTTTTTGCCAAAAAGTCAATGATTTTTTCCGCAACTTGTTGTGCCCGCTTCCGATTCCTGCCGGCATGCGGGAGGATGTGCGGAAATTCGGGTCGGAATCTGAAATTTGGGGCGTAAAAATCGGGAAACCTGTAGATTTTTTTTCGGATCTGTGCTATACTGAACGTATTATCGGGCGGAGGTGCTTTTGTGAACCTGCTTTCTTTGAAATATGCCGTTGAGGTTGCCGCCTGCGGCTCCATCAACAAGGCGGCGGAAAAACTGTATATCGATCAGCCGAATCTCAGCCGGTCCATCCGGGATCTTGAGGCATCGCTCGGTGTCACCATCTTTGAGCGATCTGCCCGCGGCATGAAACTGACGGAGGACGGGGAAGTGTTTCTCCGCCATGCCCAGACGGTGCTGAGTGAGGTCGACGAAATGGAAAAACTGTTTCGTCGGGACGGGCAGCAGAAAAAATATTTTTCTCTTTCGGCTCCCCGCGCCGATTACATCTCCGAAGCGTTTTCGGCGTTTTCCCTGCAGTTTGCACAAGGCGGCGAGGTGGACGCCTATTACCGGGAAACGAATTCCATGCGCACCATCAAAAACCTGCTGCAGGATGAATGCCGGCTCGGGATTGTGCGCTATGCGGCGGAATACGACCGGAAATATAAGGATTTTTTTGAGAGCAAGGGCTTTCTTTATGAACTGATTACCGAATTCCGTCCGGTTCTTCTGTTTGGGGCAGACAGCTCGCTTGCCCGGAAGGAAACGGTGTCACTCTCCAATCTGGCAGAAAAGATCGAACTGGCGTATGCCGATCCCTATGTGCCGTCCGTCCCTGCCGGAGAGATCAAAAAGAAAGAACTGCCGGAGCGGCTTCGCCGCATTGTTCTGTTTGATCGCAGCAGTCTGCTGGAGCTTCTCTCCCATAACCCGGACACCTTTGTGTGCACATCACCTGTGTCGGAGGGTCTTCGCCGCAGGTATGGGTTGATTTCCCGGACGCTTGCAGAGCCGCCGAAGCAGCACCGGGATGTTTTGCTGTACCGCGGAGATTATAAGCTGACCGAGTTCGACCGGGCGTTTCTGACCGAGTTGAATCGGGCGAAGAGGAAGATTTTCGGATAACCCGGAAAACTGCCGGAGGGCATGGGAACAAAACCGTTCCCATGCCCTCCGGCCTTTGTCGGCGATCCGCCGGTGGCGGAACCGCATTCAGTTTTTGTTTTTGAGTCCGTGCTCTTTCATTGCCTCAAAGGTCTTGTCGCTGATATCGTGCTCAATCTTGCAGGCATCGGCGGCGGCGGTTTCTTCGTCTACGCCGATCTGCGTCAGAAAACGTGTAAGCATGGTGTGTCGCTCGTAGATCTTTTCGGCAATTTCCCTGCCGGATTCTGTGAGCGTAATATGACCGTTCGCATCCATCGACAGGTACCGGTCCGCTTTCAGCTTTGCCATGGCACGGCTGACGGCGGGCTTTGAAACCCCCATCTCTTCGGCGATGTCTACGGAACGCACGGTGCTGTGCTTTTTGGAAAGCACGAGAATCGTTTCCAGATACATTTCGCCGGATTCCAACAATTTCATATGGATCCCTCCCGCGTTCTTGTGCCAAGTATGGCACAAGTTATGCCAAATATGGCACAAGTTTATGCCAAGTATAGCACAGATTTTGCGGAAAATCAAGTTACCCGAGGGTAACTTTTTCGGATTTTCAAAAATTTTTTTCAAATTCCTCTTGACAAGTTGCCCGAAGGTAACTATAATATTAGACGAAAGTTAACGTGCGGTAACCGAAAGGGAGGAATCAGAATGCCTTTGTCACTTGCCGATATCGGCGAAGAGAACACTGTCAAAAGAATCGGAGGAAGTCCGGAAGTTAAGAAGCATCTTGAAGATCTTGGCTTCGTTGTGGGTGGGCGCGTGACCGTGATTGCCTCTTTCGGCGGAAACGTCATTGTCAATGTTAAGCAGGCACGGGTAGCGATCAGCGAAGAAATGGCAAGAAAAATTATGGTATAGAAGGAGAAATGAGATGAAAACACTGAGAGAAGTCAAAGTAGGCGAGACCGCGACCGTCAAGAAAATCGGCGGCGAGGGAGCGCTGAAGCGCAGAATCATGGATATGGGAATTACAAAGGGCACCGTGGTTTTTGTGCGCAAAGTTGCGCCGCTCGGTGATCCGATTGAGGTCAGTGTCCGGGGATATGAGCTTTCTCTGCGCAAAGCCGACGCGGAACAGATTGAGGTCGAATAATTTTTATTTTTTTGAGCAGCGGTTACCTTCGGGCAACCGTCAAAGAAAGGAACGAATATGAGTATTAAGATTGCACTTGCGGGCAACCCGAACTGCGGAAAGACAACTCTCTTCAATGCCCTGACGGGTTCCAATCAGTTCGTGGGAAACTGGCCCGGAGTTACGGTTGAGAAAAAGGAAGGAAAGTTGAAAAAGCACGAGGACGTAATCGTCACCGACCTTCCCGGTATCTACTCTCTTTCGCCGTACACCCTGGAAGAGGTCGTGGCAAGAAATTATCTGGTCACCGAGCGTCCCAACGCCATCCTCAACATCGTGGACGGTACGAACCTGGAGCGGAACCTTTATCTGACCACACAACTTACCGAACTCGGAATTCCCGTGGTTATCGCCATCAACATGATGGATGTTGTCCGTAAAAACGGTGACAGCATCAACACGGCGGAACTTTCCCGTCAGCTTGGCTGCAAGGTTGTGGAAATTTCCGCACTGAAAGAAACCGGTATCAAGGAAGCGGCAGAAGCCGCGATTGATGCGGCAAAGAACGGAAAAACCGTTCCGATGCACACGTTCTCCGGCCCCGTTGAGCATGCCATCGCACACATTGAGGAAGCGGCTCTGCACGATCTTCCCGAAGAACAGCAGAGATGGTACGCCATCAAGGTGTTTGAGCGTGACGACAAGGTTCTGGCGAAACTGAACATTCCGGCAGAAAAACTTTCTCATATCGAAAAAGACATTGCCGCTGCCGAAGCCGAACTGGATGACGATGCCGAAAGCATTATCACCAACGAACGGTATGTATATATTGCCGAGATTCTGAAGTCCAGTTATAAAAAGAAAAAAGTGGGTAACCTTTCCACCTCGGACCGGATTGACAAGGTTGTCACCAACCGTTGGCTGGGACTTCCGATCTTTGCCGTGGTCATGTTCCTTGTTTACTGGGTCTCCATGATCGGCGTCGGTGCTCCCCTTACGGATTTTACAAACGACTGCATTTTCGGAGACGGCTTCCATTTCTTTGATGACGGCGGATATGCCGAGATCGCGGAAGAGTATCAGAACGCTTCTGCCATCGTGGACGGATACGATGCCTATGTGGAAGAACACGGCGAAGCTCCGACCGATAAATTTACCTATACGGTAACGGATGAGGAAACTCTGGAAGAGACCGTGGAAGAGGCGACCATCGCCGATTATGAAGAAGCGAAAGCGACGCTTGAAAGAATCGGTGACGAACCCGATCCCGCCGATTACGGAAAGTGGGTTCCCGGTATTCCGGTTCTGGTTGAAAACGGTCTGGACGCCCTGAATGCGGCTCCCGAAATCAAAGGGCTTGTGCTGGACGGCATTGTTGCCGGTGTCGGTGCGGTGCTCGGTTTTGTTCCGCAGATGCTGGTTCTGTTCCTGATGCTTGCCTTCCTTGAAGCGTGCGGCTATATGGCACGTATCGCCTTTGTTCTTGACCGTGTGTTCCGGAAATTCGGACTTTCGGGTAAATCGTTCATCCCGATGCTGATCGGCACCGGCTGCGGCGTTCCTGGCATTATGGCAAGCCGTACCATTGAAAACGAACGGGATCGTCGTATGACGATTATGACCACCACCTTTATCCCCTGCGGCGCCAAGGTTCCGTTTATCTCCATGATCGCGGGTGCAATCTTCGGCGGATCTCCGTGGGTGGCAACCAGTGCTTACTTCATTGGCATGGCGGCAATTGTTGTGTCGGGCATTATGCTGAAAAAGACAAAAATGTTTGCCGGGGATCCTGCTCCGTTCGTTATGGAGCTTCCCGCTTATCACTGGCCGACCCTGAGAAACGTGCTTCGTTCCATGTGGGAGCGCGGCTGGTCCTTCATCAAAAAGGCCGGTACCATCATTCTTCTTTCTACAATTGCCGTGTGGTTCACTTCCTATTTCGGATTCACCTCCGAGGGATTCCGTATGCTTTCCGAAGAAGAACTGAATCTGTCGATCCTTGCCAAGATCGGCAACGCGATTGCCTGGATCTTCGCTCCTCTCGGTTGGGGCAACTGGCAGGCGGCTGTCGCTTCGATTACGGGTCTGGTCGCAAAAGAGAACATCGTCGGTACGATGGGTGTTCTTTACGGCGGCGGCGATCTGACGGTCTGGCAGGCGCTCGGCAAGGCCTTTACGCCTCTCTCCGGCTACTCCTTCCTCACGTTCAACCTCCTGTGCGCGCCGTGCTTCGCCGCGATGGGTGCTATCAAGCGTGAGATGAACAGCGCAAAATGGACCTGGTTTGCCATTCTGTACCAGTGCCTCTTCGCATATGCCATTTCTTTGATGATCTATCAGTTCGGTAGCGTGTTTACGGGAAATGTTCACATTGTCGGTCTGATTTTCGCCATTGCGATTCTCGGTCTGATGGTTTATATGCTGTTCTTCAAGAAATACAAAGAAGCAACCAAACTGACCGAAAAGGTCTGACAGAAGGGAGTGGCGTATCGTGCTTGCATGGCTTGCCTCGAATTGGGGATCCATTCTGATTTCCCTGGTACTCGTTGCGATCGTGGTTCTGATCGTTGTCAAAATGAGAAAAGATAAAAAGAAGGGAAAAACATCCTGTGGATGCGGTTGTGAAAACTGTGCCATGCGGGATACCTGCCATAAAAAATAGTCTTCCTGACACTTGTTCATAAAAACCGCAAAAAGATTCGCCCCGGATTTTCGGTGATAATCCGAAAATCCGGGGCGAATCCGTTGTTCCCGAGCAGAACAGCCGTAATTCCAACCGGAAGGGAAAGGCGTTTGTTTCGGAATTTCTCTGCGTTTTCCGGGCAACAGCCCGTCCGCGAAAACCGGAGACGGATTTTTTACAGTACGTTTGCCGTGGCGGTCAGGCGCCAACTGTTGTAGCAGCAGGCGTTGGTCAGAAGCGGCAGGGTGGGTTCTTCCAGTTCCGGAATGCGGTCAATCTTCCCGTTTGCGAGATCCGTCAGACGGTCCCGGCAGCTTTTCATCCGGCACAGCAGACCTCCGAGGCGGATGTCCTGTACGTCAAAGCCGTGCGGCTTGTTTTCCCGGTACCACTGTTCCCGATAGGCATAGTAAAAGGCCTCGGTCCTGCGGATCATTTTGTTGTAATCGGCAATCAGCGCTTTCAGCCGTTCGGGATCCTTTGCCGCGTAAACATCACGGGTGACGTTGCCGATGTTTGCCTTGAGTGCCAGGACACTGCAGAGTTTTGAGCCGGTGTCAAACAGGTAAGCATATTCCCCGGTCCGCTTGGCGGCGTTTGCCAGCCGGCGTGCAAAGGAGGCATATTTTTTCCCGTCTTCCGGCTGTACGGCGGTATCGACAATGCCGAGGAAGCAGTCGTTATACAGTTCGTATTTGGACGGATTGATGATGCCGTGGGCGGGAACGGTGCGATCCGGAAGGTCCAGCAGCAGAAAATCGTTCCAGTCGCAGCCGGTGATTGTGCGGAAACGGGCGCGGATGCTTGCCATGTCCGAAATGCCGTCCGCGATACAGGCGGCATAGCACAGGGCAGGCAACAGCGAAAATGCCGACGCTTCGGCACCGTCGTCTCCCCACATGGTGAGGAACACATCGCGGATCTCTTCTTCCCGGCATGCGGACAGTGCGGCTTTGGTGGCCCGGAACGAGAAATCGTTGTGCGGGGTAAAGCCCGCCCATT
This sequence comes from uncultured Eubacteriales bacterium, assembly GCA_934438175.1. Classification (GTDB taxonomy): domain Bacteria; phylum Bacillota; class Clostridia; order Oscillospirales; family UBA644; genus CAKSBH01. The sequence goes on from CAKSBH010000002.1 coordinate 138,504, forward strand.
TCCAGGCACCGCCGGCAAAGACGATCCGGTCGCACAGCTGTTTGTGGCTGCGCAGAAGCGAGGTGTATGTCTGCTTTTGTGTGTGATAGTAATCCCAGTATACCAGGGTGAGATTTGCCGGAATCTTCTTTTTGACGGCAGGATTGAATTTGGCTTTGGTGTTGTAGTAATCTCCGTAGGCAATGCGGTAGAACATATCGCTCCACATCATCGGCTCAAAGCCATGTGCGGCGGCGATCCCGCACACGCGTTCCAGGTGCGTCATCAGGATCTCGCCGGGCTCCGTTGCTCCGTGAAGATCCTGGTATTTTCCGCGTCCGATGCGGTGTGCCTCGTCCATGCCGATGTGGATCTTCCGGGTGCGGAAGCAGGCGCGTAAGGAAGAGAACATCCGGTCGATGAGGGCATAGGTGCGTTCGTCCCCCGCCAGAAGAATATCGTTGATGTCGGTGATCTCGGCGTATTTTGGCCAACGGATGGCGGCATTCAGATGTGCCAGCGTCTGAATGCAGGGAACCAGTTCCACGCCCATGACGTAGGCGTAGTCGTCCAGTTCCTTCAGTTCTTCTGCCGAATAGCGGCCGCGGCGGTATCCGAAATATTCTTCGCCCTCAACCTCATAGGTGTCTTCCATGTAGAGCTGCAGCTGGTTGTAGCCCATTTTTGCCAGGAGAGAGATCAGGTGTTTGAGCTTGTCCGGGGACATGACGGCGTTGCGGGAACAGTCCAGCATCACGCCGAAGGTGCGGAAAGATTTCATTGCAGAATCTCCTTTTTATTCAAAAAAATCGTTTTCCATGTCAGAAGACCCGCCATGCCGGGTCGGGATAGGGGAGTTTTGTCCAGATTACATCTGTGCCGAACAGGGATTCCGTGAGCTGCGGAAGGGCGCGGAGTCCTGTTTGTGCCGGGCGGAAAAACGGTTTGACCGCCATTCCCATGCGCGCGGCTGCGGCAAGTTCTTCTCGGGACGCGGAAACAAATGTGCAGTTCCGCGGTGTTTCTCCGATGCGTTCCAGTGCCTTTTGAAGCAATTGTCCGTCCGACAGCGGAAGGTGTTCTTCTCCGCTGACAACAACGTCGGAAAAGAACCGGTCCAGCCGGAAAACCGTACGCAGATACCGGTTCCATTCCGGCAGATCCTCGGCACAGAGAACGAGCCGTGCGTTTTCCCGCATGCCGCGTTCGGCAAGCCCGTAAAACTGCTTGTCAAACACAAGATAGTTTTTCAGAAGATCTTCTCCCGCCGCTTTGGGGAAGTTGAAGCCGAACGGACGCATCAGCTCTTCGGCGGAAATCTCCCCGAGAGCAGCCCGGCGGAACAGCGCCGGAAACGGGGTCGGGTCCGCTGTCGGTCTGGATTCCTTCATGAAGCGCAAAAATCCTTCGTAGGGAAGTTCTTTCAATAAAACACCGTAGTGGGAAAGTAAAATGGTTCGCATATCATCGAAGCTCCTGAGGTATTTCTTTGTTGCGGAAATAAACAGTCCGGTCTTTTTCGTTTACGGCACGCAGGACGCGGCACGGATTGCCCACGGCAACCACGCCGGCAGGAAGATCTTTGGTTACAACACTTCCGGCACCCACAACGGTTCCGTCCCCGATGCTTACACCCGGAAGGACCGTGACGTTTGCCCCGAGCCAGCAATCGCTGCCGATGTGAATGGGTGCGTTGAACTGGTATCCCTGTGCGCGCAGATCTGCACGGATGGGATGTCCGGCGGTCGCCAGCGTAACGCCAGGTCCGAACATGGTGTTATTGCCCACGGTGATTTCGGTGTCGTCTACCAGCGTAAGATTGAAGTTTGCGTATACATTTTTGCCGAAACGCACAAACTTCCCTGCCCAGGAGGCATGGAACGGCGGCTCGATCCAGCAGTTTTCTCCGATTTCCGCAAACATCTTTTTCAGCAGCTCCGCCCGTTTTTCCCCTTCGGTGGGACGTGTGGCATTGTAGTCATACATTCGTTCCATAACTTCCCGCTGCTCGTCCAGAAGTCCGGGGTCGGACGACCGGTACAGCGACCCGTCATGCATTCTGCGGTGGATGTCCGTGTCGGATTCTTCGTGCATATCCATCTTTTCGGTCAGATCTTCCAGCGATTTGCGGTATTGCGCTTCCGAGATGGCGTGATGCGCCAGAAAGGTGTCCAGAAGCGCCTTTTGCTCCCGGTACAGTTTCCGTTTCTGCTCGGACGGGGTCAGTTCTTCCCATTCGGTTTTCGGTTCCATAGATACTCCATATACAGGGCTTTTGTATTTGCTCTTTATTATATACGATTTCCCGGGCAAAAGCAAGAGCCGCAAAAAAATTCCCCGTTTTCTTCGCAAAAACGGGGAACCGGAATTCAGTTGGTTCGCAAAGCGTCAAAAAGGCGTTCTTTCAGGTGAAGCAGGTAGGCGGCATCTTTGGGGTAAGAGGTAAAGGTGATCTCTTCCGGGACGTCCTGCATCACAAGCTCCATCACGCGGTCTCTGCCCAGTTTCGCTTCACAGGTCTGCAGCAGGCGCAGATCTTCCAGCGCTTCGGAAAACAGCATGCCGTGCAAACTTTTCCACGCCGTTCCGTCGGGAGCGGGATATACGGCGAAGGTGTCGCCCGCCGGAACCCAGTTGTCGCCTGAAAGATCCGTGAACGGGTTGATGACATGCCAGGAACTGGCACTGTTGTAGAAATTGAAGCCCCACTGCAGGAAGCCGTCGATGCGGTATTTATACAGCTGCACCCCTAAAATTTCCGTGCGCTGCCCCGGCATGGCGAGGAAGCGGTTGGACACGTCTTTGTATTGTGCGCAGCAGTAGTACGTCCAGCGCATGGGCAGGTCGTTTTTGAGAAACGGCTCGGCGTTGGTAACGGCGGGGATGGGCATGGCGATCTGTCCTTGCTCATAAAACTCGTAGTCCGACAGCGCATCGATCACGGGGTAGCCCTCAAACAGGTCTATGACGGAATTCTTTGCGGCGACATAGGAATCGAATACCGCCATGTTCGGCTCATCGGAGATGTGGAAGAAACAACGGCGATCCAGACCGCGGCTGCGGAGGTGATCCAGAAGATCGCGGATGAACATCCGCAAAAACGCGACGTATTCCGGGGACTGCGCATCCGTATCCCATCCGAAGATCTGTTTCTTTCTGCCGTTTACCCGGGCAAAGACCTGCGGGGCATGTGTGGCGCTCCACTGCGTGAACAGATGCGACATTTCAAACCAGGCAACACCGCACCGGTCGCAGAGATCCATGAAACGGTCCAGTTTTTCATAGCCGAAGGTGTAGCCGTCTTCCGTTCGGGTGATGTCCACCAGCCCCACGTCGGCGCGGTGCCAGCCCTTGCCGGTGTCGAGCGGCGGGGTGAGAATGGGGGTGAGCATCATGTTGCAGCCCTCGGCGACGGCTTCCTGGATGTAGTTTTCAATAATTTCCCAATGCCGTTTTCCGTAAACGGGGCAGCCGTAATAATTGGAAAGACAGTCCATATGGAACCAGTTGGTGTAAATCAGCTTCTGCGGCGCAAGTTCCGCATCGAGGACCTCCACGGTTACGGACGTGCGCCCGATGCGCTTGCCGTTCATGCGGAAGGTGAAGGTGACGGGGTATGTTCCGGGTTCAATGCCGTTCCGGTCTTCGATCACAACGAAAAACGCGCGCAGACGGCGGAAAAAGACCCGGTGCCACGGCTCGGTTACCGGCATGAGAAGATCCGGAAAGAAACCGGGCGTTTTGCGCAGATAATTGTCATCGGCATCCGGATAACACGGCTTGTATACCGGAACCGGCTCGATGGAATAGAGTTTGAGATGTTTTTTCAGCGGGGAGGAAATGAAAAGCTCGGCGGGTGTTTCTTCGTCCAGATCCGCCGTCTTTTTCTGGTAAGCGATCTGAAACGTCAGCCGCTGGTTCTTCAGCATGGAAAAATGATCCCATGCCGCTTTCTGCGAGATGTGTTCGTCGTCAAAACATTTTTCCGTCGCGGGCAGGGGCTTCATCAAAACAGTACGTTCGTTCATGGAAAAATCCTCTCAGTTTCATGTTTTTTTTCATTCTACCAACTTTTTTTTTGTTTGTCAAGATGCCGGTTTGGACGGTGTGAACAAAAACAACCGCCGAGGTTTGGTTAAATTGACTTTTTCCTCTAAAAACCTGTAACGGAAGACGAAAAAAACATTGACTTTTCCGCGAAACTGTGGTATTCTGTATCCAGAGTAGAATCCGTTGTTATACGCATTTGTCGGCGGACAGCGGAGACCGAAGTGAATGATTTATTTTTTTAAGGAGGAAGTCACATGAAAAGAGCACTCTGTCTGCTGCTTGTTCTGTCGCTGATGGCGGGTTTGCTGACCGTTTTTGCCGTTCCCGCATTTGCTGCATACGAGTGGCCGACAACGTTCGGTGAAGAAACCGATCTGGACTGGACGCTTCGTGCGAATACCGGTGCTGACGGAAAAGCCAACGCAAAATATTATGAAGATAAGGGAGAGAACCTCAGCTACTGGCTGATCGCGCTCTACGCGGGCTGCGACGACGCCATGCCGGCTCCGCTTGCGAGCATCGGCTCCACGTTTGAGGAGTATGCTGCCTATCTGTACAATTACTTTGTTTCCAACGGTACGGAGATGACTTATCCGAAGGCCGGTCTGGACAGCGATGCGCCCGCCATGGTCGATCAGTACGTCCAGCGTCATCTTGCCGGACTGACGGCGGCAGAAAAAGAATCCGCCCAGGCACAGATTGATGTGTACAACTCCATCGTTGCCGCGGTAAAGGATCTGCGTGTTGCCGCCTACAACGACCGGGTCGTCTATCACTACGATCTGATTGCCGATATCATGAGAGATGCCTACAAGAAGATTACGGACATTGTGGGCCCCTACACCTATCGCTTCCCCTCGACGTTCGGGGATAAGACCGATCTGGATTGGTCGCTGCATCCGAACACCGGCGCCGACGGAAAAGCGAACCTCGAATATTACGAGAACAAAGGCGAAAATCTGCGTTACTGGCTGCTTGCTCTTTACGGCGGCTGCAACGAACTGCTTCCGTCCCCGATTTCCGCGGAGGTTACGACCTATGAGCAGTACGCACAGTATCTGCAGGGCGTTCTTGCCGGTGCCGGCATTGAACTGGAATATCCCACAGAGGGTCTGAAAAGCGACGCTCCCGCAATGGTGGATGCGTTTGTTCGGGAGCATCTGTCCAAACTGACCGAGGAACAGAAGGGGCAGATTACGGCGGAACTGGCGGACTACAATGCCGTCCTCGCCGCCATTCAGGAACTGCGTGTTGCGGCTTACAACGACAAGGTCGTTTATCACTATGAACTGCTGGCAGATATTCTGAGAGCCGAGTATTCCAAGATCACCGCGATCGTCGGTGACTATGTGCCGGATGACCGTCCGATCTACCGCGATCATGTGCTGCCCACCGAGTTTGACGGCACAAAGATTACCTGGACATCGGTTCCGAAGGCGATTGCCGACCGGATTTTCAGCACGACGTTCGGTACCGATCTCACCAAAGAGCAGTTGCTGTACAACTTCCTTACGGGTATTCCCGCAGCCGCCGAAAAACTGGCAGGGATGACCGGCTATCAGGTTCCGGAAGACAAGGGCGTTCACAGCGATGCCTGGGCATATGTCAAGGCATACGGCGATGCTTATATTGCCTCTCTGTCCGAATCGAAAATCAACAACAAGGCATTGGTCGAAATCGACTATTACAACTTCCTTATTGAGGAATACAACAAAATTCTTGAGGATGTGCTTGCCAAAGGCACGTTCTATACGGTATGGTATTATATGCCGAAGATCCTCGGAGAAACCATCATGAACCTGCGTGAAGCCGTGGGCGATGTGCGTGACCCCGACGATTATGTTCCTCCGGTGGTCGACGATGATCCTGTGGATGTTTCCGGTCTGCCGAACCCGGCGGATGTTGACTCCTCGAAATACACCGCAACCTCCATTGAGTCCTATCGCATTGCCTGGAACAAGTATTACGAAGAAGACGGTGCCCGCGTTACTTCCAGATATCTGAAGGGTGCGTTTGAGGCACTGACCCCGATCCTTGACTTCCTGCCTGCATCGGCAAGATACGATTACGTCAACCTTGAGGATGCCGAAGCCGTTGCTCTTGCCAACGACAGACGTATCGCAAAGGGTACGCAGATCGATGTCTGGCGTGTGTGGCGTCTGCCCATGATCGGTGACGATTACAGCATGTGCAAACCGGCTCAGATCGAAAAGATCAACGGTTTCCTCGCCCTGTACAAATTGGCGTACGATTCGGTTGCCGGTAAGACCCGTCTGCGTGTTGCGGAATTCTATGCTTATGAAGAATTCGGCGACAAATGGAACACCCCGCAGTCTTACGACACCATCCTGCAGTACACGTTCTGGAACTCGTTCCGTAAAGAACTGTATCTGGAAGATACGTATTTCAATACGCTTCGCGAAAACGCCAACATCCTGGCTCTGGATGAAGACGGCAACCCAATCGTTGACGACGACGGTAAATTCGTCGCCAGCGAAGAAGCGAAACTCAAATTTGAGGCATCCTCCCTGCAGAGAGCCATTGATGCTTTGTCTGCGGCATATCAGCGTGTTCCGGTTGACAAACTGGTCAATCCCGCAACCGGTGAAATCGCGGATTCCGCCGATTATACGGCGCTGTACTGCGCTCTGTCCATGCCCATCAAGGAACGCCTTGAGGTTGTGGATATTCTGAAGCATCTGTCTTTGAAGTTTGTGGACGGCAAAAACATCTTCACGTTTGCTCCGGATTCCGAATTGACGGATCTGGTTCTGACCGTGAAGCAGGATATCACGTCTTTCAAGGGCGTGTATCTGAACGGCGAAAAACTGAAAAAAGATGCTCGCGGCGAAGGTCCTGCCAAGGGCGCTTACAAGCTGGAAGATGATGAAGCCGCCGGTACGGTGACGATCACCATCTACAAGGAAGCTCTTGAAAAACTTGCCAAAGGCAAGTATGAGATTCAGCTGGACTTCAGCGATGTCAATGCGTGGGCGGTTCTGAATCTGCAGAGCAATGCTCCCATTTTCACGGATGGTAAGAGTGCGCAGGAAGTGGGCAACTCGCTTACCGATGTGTTCTTCCGCATCAACCGCACGCCGGAAGCCCTGACCGGTATTCTGGTCAACGGCACGCCGCTGACGGCAGAGGATTATGCCGCTGTTGCGGACGGTGACGAACTGGTGGTCACGATTCTCAAGGCATTTCTTGAGAAGTGCCTCGAGTCCGGCGAGGTCAACCTGGATGTGGTGTTCCAGTTTGGTGAGGATGAGCTTGCCGGTGAAATTACGCTTCCGTCGAACGGTCCGAAATTCACGGACGGCAAGAGCGTGTTCACCTTCGCTCCGAATGCCGAGATTACTCCGGTTTCCTTCCGGATCGATCGTCTGGCGAGTGCGCTTACAGGCATTCGTGTCGGCGATGAGCTTCTCGCTGCTGACGCTTATACGGTTGAACAGGAAGGCGACGATTGCATCGTTACCATCAAAGCCGAAACGCTGGAGCAGTTTAAGGCGGACGGAACGATGAACCTTGTTTTCGAGTTTGGTAACGAGACGCTGAAAGGCAAGGTCGTTTTCCAGACCGAGAACCCGCCCACGGCAGACTTCCTGCTTGCCGGCTTTGCCCTGGTGGCGCTTGTGGCTGTTGCCGCTGTGGTTCTGAAAAAGAAATTTGCCTGATTCCGGCAAATGCAGTTGTCCCCCGATCCGAAGATCGGGGGACCTTTTTATCGTCAGACCGTACCGGAAGAATTCTGTCCGGTTCGCGGGGCGGGAAAATCTTTGCCCGGATCTTCAGGATACGGGGAATCCGGAGCATTGCCTGAGGCGAAGGGCGGCGGGTGGATCCCTTTTCCGGCGGATTCGGTGTTTCTTGGTTCTGTCGGAAGGAAGACGGATGTTTTCCGCCGCGGAGGGGAAACCGGCGCTCTCCGCTTTCCGGAAATTCCGGGAACGCCGGAGAATAAGCGCCCCGGTATGCTTTTGTGAAAACAAAAAACCGCGGAACGAAAATGTTCCGCGGTTTTCCCGGTTGATTTTTCAGAACTGGGAATGGGTATACTTTTCTTCCGGAGCGTTTTTCATTTCGTCCGTCAGCGGAACTTCCGAGGTGCCGACGGCAGAAAAGCGGACGGAATCGGAGTCGCTCTGAACAATCAGAACATCGTTCTGTGCAAAGACCCGGACGGAACGTCCGTCGGAAAGTTTGACGGAGTAAGCACCGGAAGAATCGGCTTCGGCATCTTTCAGTGCGGGGAGAATCTGTTTGCGCTGGAATTCCATTTCTTCCAGCAGACCCTGGAGATTCATCTGGTACTGCGTCGGGGTGGCGACGTATTGCTTCCAGCAGTTTTCCGTAAGATCAAAGCGATAGAGACGGAATTGGTTTTTCTCCGTATCTTTGACATAAGCGGTTTTGTTGATGCGGTCTTCGCTTTCGTCAAGGATGTAGACGTCATCGCCGTTTCGGGAGATGGTGGCTTTTCCGTATTCGGTTTCGTGAATGTAGGTGTAATTGTAGCCCTCCGCCTGATCCAGCGCTTCGGCAAGCGGCTTGGCATCCTGATATTGGGGCTGGGGAGGAGATGGGGGCGTGTCGGGCTCTTTTTCTTTTTCGGCACATGCCGCCAGCATTCCTGCCATCAGCAAAAGCACAAGAAGCAGGGCAAAAGTCTTTTTCATTGTAAAAACCTCGTTTCAAAATATTTTTTTGTTCTCGCATGGCGGGTGTAACCGGATGCCCCGGAACGGACGGTTCTTCCTTCCGGGTGCGGATTTGTTTTCTTCATGCTTCGCAAAGAAACTCTTTTTATGAGTTCTATTATATCGTATTTCTGTTTCGCCGTCAAGGGGAGGATGTGGGCGAAATTTTGCGGCAGACGGGATTTTGTGTAAAAACGACGCACTTCTGGGGGAGAAACACGTGCTTGTATTTTTTGTAAAATTATGATAAAATAAATAAAAGACGTTTCCCATTTTTCTGAGGGGGTAAAAAGTATGATTTCGTTCATCCTCATCGGCATCGCTCTTCTGGCGGGAATCATCGGACTGTTGTGCGGTCTTTCGCGCCGGACGCCGCGGGAGCTTCTGCATCTCGCAACGGTCGTCCTTGCCGCGGTTCTGGCTTTTGTGACGGCGCACCCGTTGGCGTCGCTTCTTTGCCGTCCGCTTCGGTCTGTTGCCGAGAACCGGGTACCGCAGCTGGCGCAGACGCTGGAGCTTCTTGAGCAGAGTGCTGTTTTTACGGAGCTTTCGGGCTCTCTTGTTGTTGCGGTATTTTCCTGCTTTCTGTTTGCGCTGCTGTTTTTGATCTGTCTGCTTTTGCTGAAGATTCCGTATGCTATCGCAGCCGGCAAGCTTCTTGGAAAAGAACGGAAAAATCTGTTTACCGGAGATCGTGCCGTCGGGGCGGCTCTCGGTTTTCTGTGCGGCCTTGTATGCTTTTGCCTGTTTCTGATGCCGGTCGCCGGTCTGTTCGGAACCGGTATGGAGGCGTTGCGCACGCTGCCGGAAGAGCAGCGCAGCCAAGTGAAGCTGCCGCAGGTTGTCTCGGATCTGGAGGACGATCGGATTCTGCGGTTTTCCGCTTCGTTCTGTGGGGTGTATGACGGTCTGATGACGATGCGTGTCTGCGATGTAGAGGTTTCCTTTGCCTTACAGATTCCGGCTCTTGCCGAGATTTATGCGCACGCACAGCCGTTCTGGAAAGAGGGGACTCCCTCGGAGATGACGGATGCGGGACAGAGGATTGCGGAAGATATCCGTAAAAATCCGCTGGCGTGTCTTTTGCTTGCCGACACGGCGTCGGGATTTGCCCGTGCCTGGCAGAGCGGGCAGTCGTATTTCGGTGTTCAGCCGCCGGAAATCGGAACGTTGTATCAGCCCGCCTATCAGGGGCTGCTGACGATGTTTTCCTCGGCAACCGCAACCGTTGTTCCGGGAGATCTGGAAACCCTGGACGATGTGGTGGAGCTGATGAAGGAATATGCGGCGCAGAGCGTCTTCTTGCCGGATGACAACGATTATTCCTCGCGCTCGGTTCTGGAAAAGTTGAGTGAGGAAGGGCTTGTGCGCAGATTTCTGACGCTTCTTTCGGAAAATTCCCGGACGGAACCGTTGGTGGTTTCCTCTATTGATTCCGGAATGGGCTCGCTGTTCCGTTATCTTGAAGCTTCTGTTACCAAGGCCGAAGTCCGGGATGAACTGATGCGGACAACGGTGGGGATTCTGAACGGACAGCGAAAGGATTTGCAGGAGAGCATCCGCCGTACGTTCTGGGAAGCCGGCGTGGTAACCGATGCGGGATTGATGCAGAAGGTTTCAAAGGCGCTGGATGCCGCTTTCACCAAAAGAGAAGAGGTGACGGTTGAGGAACTGGAAGGATTCTTTGCGGAGGCATTCGATTTGGATCGGGAAAAGCAGATCCGGGAAGGAACGGTGAACGAGGACACGGCATCCGGTGCGGTATCGGTTCACGCGCGGAAGCTTCGGGCTGAGCTGCATGATCTGCGGCTTGGCGGTCAGCTCAATGTGGATTGGTCTCTGGTGCAGGGGCTTCGTTCGGTGCAGACCTTTGAAACGACCCGCAGTGTGTTTGAGGATCTTCTGGTTGATCCCGACCGGGTTGCTTCCGTGACCGGGGATGCCCGCGCACAGGATTTTCTGCGTATGGAAGATATCATTGCACAGATCTCCCGCTTTGTGCTTTCCGTCCAGAATGCGAAGCGTGCCGCGGAGGAGCTCGGAGAGGGTTCACTTCGGGCAGAGGAACTGGATCTGCGGGCTCTCGGTATTGCCATCGACATTGCAATGGAAAGCCACATGCTGGAAGGCAAGGGCGAAAAAATGCTGGACGTTGTGCTGCATTCCTCGTTGATACAGGGGCTTTTGCCGCTTGCGGTACGGGAGAGCATTGATTCGGAGCAGGTCATGCAGAATCCCAATGCAAATTTTGAAAATCTGTTTATGGTTCTTCAGCGCTCCATTGAGATCAAGGAGAACCTGTCGGAATGGAAGACGTCGGACGGGGCTGAGCGGATGGAGAAGCTGGAGAGCAGTATGGATTGGCTGATGGAAAATCTGAATCCGGAGACCGCGAAGATTCTTGCCGGAATGCTTTCTCCGGAAGTGGTGAAGCAGTACGGCGTTCCTGCCAAGTACGCGCAGGGAGTTTCGAGACTGTTTGGCATTTTGTTTGAGAAAATCAGCAAGCTGTAAGGGTTTGCCGTAAAAACAGGAAGAAGCACGACGGGCGTGCTTCTTCTTTTTTTGCTTTATGGAAAAAATCAGTACAGCGGCTTTTTTGCGGGAACCCCGTCGCGGCGGGGATAGGAAGATGGGGTGGGTGCGATTTTGCGGATAACAACCACATTGCGTTCCGCCGTGCCGAGAAGCTGCGGGGTGTCACCTCCGAGCAGGGTGGCCGCAGGCAGGGAGCCGTGGATTTCTTCTTCTGCCGCAGCGGATTTGAGTGCCAGCATCTGCCCGCCGATGCGGCACAGCGGAAGGCAAAGTTCACAAAGCACAGGCAGCGGCGATACGGCACGGGAAAGAACGCCGTCAAACGTTTCTCTTTGGCTGCTGTGCCCCAGTGTTTCGGCACGGGACAAACAGGTCTGTACGTTGCTCAGCCCAAGTGCTGCAATCACTTCGTTGAGAAACGTGATGCGCTTGGCAAGAGAATCGGTTAAAACAAACGTTGCCTCCGGCATCATAACGGCAAGCGGAAGCCCCGGGAAGCCGGCACCGGTGCCGACATCGGCATACCGTTTGCCTGCCGAGAGAAGCCCCAGCCGGAGAGGAAGAAGGCTGTCGCGGAAATGGCGTTCGATGATGCCCTCCGCATGGTCGACGGCTGTCAGATTCATGACCCGGTTGCGCTCGGAAAGGAGGCATGCGTAAGCGTAGAACCGCTCGTTCTGTTCCGGGGAGGGGAAAAAGCCCCACGCCGAAAAAGCGTCGGTCAGAGCGGGGATGAATTCTTCTTTCGGTATCATGATCTTCTCCCTGAAAAAGAGGTCATATCTTTGCTTTCCCGTTCATAAACTGGGAGCAGAGAGGTGAACAATATGGATTATATCGAGGAGCGTGTGCTGACTCTTGGACAATATCTTGCCGAAACCCGTGCGACGGTACGACAGGCCGCGAAGGTGTTCGGAATCTCCAAATCCACCGTTCATAAGGATGTGACCGAACGGCTTCGGGTCATTCGTCCGTCTTTGTTTGCCGAGGTGCGTGGGGTTCTGGAGCAGAACAAAGCCGAACGGCATCTGCGCGGCGGAGAGGCGACCAAACATAAATATGAACTTCTGGAAGAACTTTCGGCAACCGGGAGATCCTGACCGGACGACCGGGTTTGCTTCGGTTATTGTAACAGCGGCAGGAGTTCGGTCAGTGAGCCGAACACCGGACAGCCGCATTCCCGCAGGCGTTCTGCGGGTTGGTGTCCTGCGGAGACCAGAAAACAGTCGGCACGCAGCAACCGTGCCGTTTCGGCGTCGTGTGCGGTATCTCCGATCAGAACCGCGTGGGCTTGCGGATGCGCTTCCGCCCAGCGTGCGGCACATTCCCCTTTCCCGCGACCGTAAACATCGCCCTGACCGAGGATCTCCTCAAAAAAACCGGCAATGCCGAGGTCGTTCAACTGGCGCGCCAGCATGGTCTGTTCGGTGGCGGAAAGAACGATCTGCGGGATATGGCGTGCCCGGACGGCTTCCAGCACGGCGCGGACGTCCGGATATAAGGGCGCCTGCGGAACACGGCGAAGATATTCGGCGACCCATTCGTTTGCCGGTTCGGTAAAATCTTCCGGACCTTCGCAAAGACCGATGCGTTTGTAATAGTTCAGAACGGGGATTTCAAAACAGGCGCGGTATTCCTCCGCCGAACCGATGCGGGGAAGATTCCGGCGTGTCAGCACAGTGTTGATGCTGTCAATGCCGATTTGTACATCATCAAGAATGGTTCCGTTGAAATCCCAGAAAATGTGGGTATAAGCCACCGTGTTTTCCTCCTCAGTAGCCGCTCTCCACCAGACGGGGGCAGGATTTTCCTGCCTTGTAGGCGGCGATATACTGCTTCATCCACTGGTAATACTGGTCGCCGTGTCCGCCGCTCATTGGCTCGATATCACGGCTGTATTCCGTGTTGTACGCATCCGTGAACGCACCGTTGGGCTGGCGCTGTGCCGCCCATTCGTTCCACCAGGTGATGGTGACGACCTTCGGCTTCGCGGCAAAGGCGTTCTTCCATTGATTGTAGAACGTGATGCCATGGTTGCGTCCGGTTGCCGTGGCGGTGTTGGACATATACGTTCGCTGCATGGCAACGCCCACCGTCATCTGCTCGTTGGACGAGCCCTTGCGGGTGTTGTTCTTCTGCAGGAAGGTCCATTCCTTTGAACCGAGGGAGGATTGCAGTCCCCACATCTTGCGGACGGTGATGTCCCGTTCGGGGGATGCCGTGATGTTTGTGGTGAGAAACAGCGGTTTTTTGTTCCAGTATACCCAAAGATCCTTGTATTTTTCCTGGAGGAAGAACTTGTCATACATGGCGTTCGTGACCTTCCAGCCCTCGTCTTCGCCCCGGTTCCACAAAACGATATACGGCGTCTTTTTCCCTTCTTTGCGCATTGCGGCGCATTCCTCCAGCAGGGCGGCGAGCGGGTCGGATGCCAGAACATTCCACATGGTGCGATAGGTGTAGGGGGCTTTCAGGTTGGAGCAGGTCCCCGCATTCCGCATCGCAGTGGTCAGGTTGGTGTTATCCACGATGATGAAGTCCACCCCGGCTTCGGCAAGCTGGGTCATGTGTGTGCGGATGACCGTCCGGTCGGAACTCTGATAATAACCGAGTGCGGGCTTGCCCCAGAAATAGAAGGTGGAACTGTCGCCCGACCATCCTCCGGTTTTCGCAATTTCGGAAATACTTTCTTCGCGGAACGAATTCAGACCGGTGGTATAGTCGTGCCAGGTGGAATAGCAGATGGAGACCAGCCCGGTTTTATTGGTGATGTCCAGCCCGTACGTTCCGTCGTAATTTTCGTACCACGGCTTCTGTCTCACAATGTTCAGCGTGTATTCTCTTTGGGTTCCGTTCTCTGCCGTGACAACAATGGTGAAGGTGTTTTTGCCCACGGAAAGCGAGGTGTTTCCGCGGATGGAAACGGTGGCATTGCTGTCCTGAGGCGTTGCCTGAATGACAGCGACCTGAACGGTATATGGTACGGTGGCAACATAGACGGTGACGGCTTCGGAGATTTTTTCGTCCAGGGTGCCGTTGCGCACCGTCAGATCTTTGAGAAAGGCGTTGCCGCTTTTTGATTTTTCTTTGCGTGTGATGCGAAGGGTATAGGTCCGGACCTCTCCCGTCTGGGAGGTGACGGAAAGGGAGATCTCATTGACGCCCACTTTCAGTTCGGCAGAGTCGGGGCAGGATACTTCGGCGGCTTCCGAGGATGCCTTGGCGGAAATCGTGACCGTTGTGACGGAGTTTTTCACGGTCATGGTCAGATCCGGAGGGAAAAGCGTCGTTCCGTTGACGGAAACGGAGGCAAGATCCGCATTTTCATCGCCCTGCCGCACAAGGACAATGCGATGCTCCTGCTTTGTTCCGTCTTCTGCCGTGACGGTGAAAATCTGCGTATTTTCGCCGAAATTCAGAGTCAGGTCCGCTTCCTTCGGTTCGACGGATGCGGTTTCGGACGTTGGCTTCGGAACCAGGTGTGCCGAGGTGACGTCGGCGGAAACGGTCAGGAAAAAGCCGTTTTCGGTTGGGAAGTATGCGGTGTTGTTGAGAAGAACCGACGCGAGCGAGGTGTCGGAGTCCTTGTCCGGATTTTTCCGGACAGCCGTGACCGCATAGGTTTTTGCGGCTCCGCTTTCGGCGGTGACGGTGAAGGAGATTTTGTTTTCGCCCGTTTTCAGCGAATAAGAACTTTTCACGTCACAGGTCGCTTTGGCGGAGGATGGGACGACCGTGAGCGTCAGCGTTTCCGTTTCGGCGGAAACGGTGACGGAAAGAGACGCGTCCAGGAGCTGTCCGTTTGCCGTGACCGATGCCAGGGAGGTGTCGGTGTCCGGTGCGGCACAGCCGGAAGAAAGAACGAAAAGACAAAGAAAAAGAAAAACAAAAAACCGTTTCATGGAAAAAACCTTTCTGATTGAGCCCGGAAGGACCGCACATCGTGTGCGGTGAAATGCGGGGAATAAAAACATTGTATTTATAAAATATTATAACACAGAATCCATGGGAAATCAACGGGGAAATAACGGAAAAAGCGTGGCGTTGCCACGCTTTTTCCGTTTTCCTTGCCGGTCACTCGCCGGAAACATCGAGAATTTCCGCAACATAGACGGTGTGAAAATCTTTCTGCGGATAGAACTGTGCCGGAAGGGACGGGTCCAGGAAGCCGCTTTCCTCCAGCGATGCCTTGTACAGTTTGCGGCAGATCAGCGTCAGCGACGCTTCGGCGAACCGCACGGTCCGGTTTTCTTCCGTTGCCGTGAGACCAAGCGCGGTACGCTTGTCAAGGTCTCTGCCGGAGCGTGAGCCGGCAAGCGAGAGCATGGGACGGTAGGACGCATCGAAAAACGAAAGGGAAAATGTGGGGTATTCTTCCAGCAGTTGATGCGTGTAACGCTGAGGGCGCACAAAAACAAAGGCGACCGGGCGGTTCCAGAGCGTTCCTACGCCGCCCCAGCTTGCGGTCATAGCGTTCCAGTCCGACGCGGTTCCTGCGGCAACCAGCATCCAGTCCTTTCCGATGCGTGCCGCCATGTTCACATCCGGTAAGTGGATTTGGCTCATAAAAATCCTCCTGTTTTTCGGTTTTATTTTATTATATACGTCTGCCGGGAAAAAATCCCCTTCCGAAGGGCTGTACGGGTAAAAAGATGCCCGATCCGGGGTTCGGATCGGGCTTTCGGTTTATTCTTCGGCGTTTGCCATATCCAGCCATGTGGCGGCAAGATCCATTGCCTGATACAGTCCGTCCCGGACGGCTTTTTTGATCAGTGCCTGTTTGGCGGGAATGTTTTTGTCCGTTAAAAGAAGCTGGGCTTCTACCTTTCCCGAAATCTGCAGATCCTGCATCGGGTGTGTATCCATAACGGTCAGCATGACATAATATTTTTCGTTCAGATCGCCGAAAAAGATGATGTTGCCCTGGCGAACCAGCGGTCTGCCCCGGAATGTGAGGAAGTCGTTGTTTTCCATGTAAAGAACCCCTTTCCGTGAAATCATTTCTTCTGTATAGTATATCATGAAAAGGGGGGAAAGTCAAGGGCTTTTCTGCCTGACGGTCAAAACAGTCCGGACACGGTATCGGAGACCGAGCGGATCATACGGTTTGCCGTGCGCTTGACGGCGGCAATCTTTTTCTTATCCGTAACAATCAGCGTTCCGGCGCCGACAGCGCCGCCGACGGCAACCCCGATGAGCATTCCGATGAGAAAGCGTGAGGGGCTTGGACGATAAAACATAATGCGGTGCAACTCCTTTTTGTTTGATTATTTCTGTGAGGATGTCGTTAGTTTTCCGCATCTTTGCGGAATTATGAAAGAAAACTTTTCTTTTTTCAAAAAAGCCGCTTGTTTTTTCGCAACGGATATGGTATGCTGAAATAAAAAAAAGGAGGTTTTGACGATGACCCGTACCGTACGGATTTGTGTGAGCGTTGCCTGTGCCGTGCTGGCGATTGCTGTCTGTGTCACGGTTCTTGTGACATCCCGTTTGCCGAAAGATCCGGAAAAACCGGACGCAACGCCCTCTTCCGGGCAGCAGACTTCATCCGGAGGGGAAGAACCCGGCAAGGAGACGGATCGGGAAAACCCGTTGAAACCGCAACCGGAAACCGGGAAACCACAGCCGGTGCAGCGTTGTTTTGCATACGAAGGGTCGTTTCTGGAAACCGGGGATCCGTATACGGATGAAGCGGTTGCCGGATTGGATCATTATTTTTATTACAAGAAAAACGGAGAAATTCATCGGGTCTCGGTGTCTCTCGGGGTTGACCTTGTGCTTGCAACGCTTTCTCTGGGAGAGAATGACCGTATTCTGATGGAATACTATACGTATGAAAACAGCCGGGGAGACCTGGTCTTTCCGTGCGCAAGCGGAGATGCCGCCGGTTCGGTTCTGATCGAGGCGTCGACCGGCAGGGCAACCTGGCTGAAAAACCGGGATGCCCTGGCTCTGGCGAACGGGTTTGTGGTGCTGTCCGATGTCTCCGGCATTCCGGAGGCGCGTGTGCCGGTGGATCAGCGTGCGGACCGGTCGTTGAATCTGACCGGACGCCGCGAGGTGTACTTCTTTGAAGAAGTCCACACGGCGCTGCCCCGTGCGGACCGGGAGAATCTTGCGGAGATCTCCTGCCCGGTTCTTACGCCGGACGGAACGGCATATGCCGAGGTGTACCGGTACCTTGTGGGGGACGTGATGACGGAGACGGTGATGTTTACGCTGATTGACGGAACGGATCTGGTGCTGACACCGTCCGAGCCGAAGGTAACGACCGGATACCGGGAGGGAGAATCGGAAAAACTGGTGATCCGGGAAATTTCACCGGAGGGCGGCTTTGTACGTACAAACTTCGGCATCTTTTATCCGGAGGGAACCAAATAAGAGAGCATGCGGGAGCCGGCGATGGGTCGGCTCCCCGAAAATCTCTTTCCGTCCTGCTCTTTACAAACGGCGGGTTCCGTGGTATACTGAAAGAAATTTGCAGGGCAGAGGGTGAAAACATGCACGACCAACTGACGGAAATGGATATAAAAAAGATGAAGGAGGAGCTGAATTACCGGGTGGTGACGCTTCGGCACGAGTTGCTGGAAGAAGTGAAGCGTACGCGGGAATTCGGGGATCTTTCCGAAAATGCGGAATATAAATGCGCAAAAGATGCGCAGCGTAAAAACGAAAGCCGGATCCGGTATCTGACCGGAATGATCAACACGGCGGATGTGGTGACGACGTTTGAAAAAGGCAACCGGATCGGCATGCTGAGCATGGTGAAGATTCTGTTTGTCGAAGATGAGGAAGAGCAGGATATTCAACTGGTCTCCACGCTGCGGGTGGATATTGACAAGGGGTTTGTCAGCGTCAAATCTCCGCTCGGTCAGGCACTTCTGGGGCATAAGCCCGGAGACACCGTAACGGTGCACGTGAGCGATACGGTGAGTTATGATGTGATTGTGCTGGAAGTGGGGCAGGGCGAGGATGCCGATCTGCCCATTCGCCAGTTCTGAAGAAGGAGGGATACCATGAACAGCAACGATGTTGCCGTGACCCGGAACCTGATTTCGTTTCTGGAGAAAAGTCCGACGGCGTTTCAGGCGGTGGATCAGGTGGAGGAACGTCTGAAACAGGCGGGCTTTGTGCCGCTTGCAGAGGAGATTCTGCCCGGGGGACGTTATTATGTGACCAAGAACCGTTCGGCTTTGGTGGCGTTTTCCGTGCCGGAGAATGCCGATTCTTTTCAGATCGCCGCTGCCCATACGGATTCTCCGATGTTCCGTCTCAAGCCGGAATACGAAACGGAGAACGGTTTCTATGTGCGGCTGAATACGGAGCCGTACGGAGGAATGAATCTTTCCAGCTGGCTGGATCGTCCGCTGTCTGTGGCGGGGCGCGTGATCGTCCGCCGGAACGGCGGGCTGGAAACCCGCAGCGTGGTGCTGAATCGGGATCTTCTGCTGATTCCCAGCGTATGCATCCATTTCAATCGCTCTGTCAACAACGGGTATTCCTATAACCCGGCGGTGGATCTGCCTCCGCTTGCCGCTTCATCGGGGCATAAGGGGGAGTTGCGGCTTCTGGTTGCCGAGGCGGCCGGTGTGTTGCCGGAGGAGATCGTGGGAAGCGACCTGTTTGTGTATAACCGTATGCCGGGAACTGTCTGGGGAACGGATGAGGAGTTCTTTTCCGCTCCGCGGATCGACGACCTGATGTGCGTATACGGAATGCTGGAGGGCTTCTGTCGTGCCGGCCGGGACAAGGCCGTTTGCGTTCTTGCCGTTTTTGACAACGAAGAAACGGGAAGCGGTACCAAGCAGGGGGCGGAAAGCATGTTCCTTCGCGGGGTGCTGAACCGGATCGCCTGTGCTCTCGGAAAGGATCCGGACCGGATGCTGGAATCCTCGCTGATGGTGTCTGCCGATAACGGACATGCTCTGCATCCGAACCATCCGGAACTGAGTGACGGGCAGAATGCCCCGAAGATGAACGGCGGCGTGGTTCTGAAAACAAACGCAAACCAGAAATATGCCACGGACGGTGTTTCGGCGGCATTGTTTTCCGAAATCTGCGCAAAAGCCGGCGTCCCGCTTCAGGTATTTGCCAACCGGAGCGACATCGGCGGCGGCTCGACGTTGGGAACGATTGCCGATCAGACCGTTCCGGTCAATACCGTGGACATCGGGATGGCGCAGCTTGCCATGCACTCGGCTTACGAGACGGCGGGCTGTGCGGATACGTCCCACCTGATCCGTGCCTGTGAGGCGTTTTTCAACACAGCGGTGGTCTGCCACCGGGACGGAGTTTATTCTTTGCGGTAAAACAAGCACGCCGGCAACCGGAACGGGAAGCCGGCGGCTTTTTTTCGGAATGTCAAAAAGCCGCGGTTTGTCAAGGTTTTAACACAGGTTGTTCTTGAATTCCGGGAAAGAGCGTGATATAATAAAAACAAGCGGATATTCGGAGAAAGGAAGTTTGTTTTTTATGAAAAAACAGTTTAAGACAGAATCCAAAAAAATGCTGGATATGATGATCCATTCGGTGTATACCAACCGGGAGATCTTTTTGCGCGAGCTCATCTCCAATGCCAGCGACGCAATCGACAAGCGGGTGTTCGGTGCTCTGACAAACAGCGCTTCGGGGCTGGAGCGTTCGGATTATGCCATTACGATTGTCCGGGACGAGCCCGCCCGCACGCTGACCATCCGGGATAACGGCTGCGGCATGACCAGGGAAGAACTGGAAAACAACCTCGGTACCATTGCCCGCAGCGGCTCCGGACAGTTCAAAAAGGAAAACGAGGGCGCGGAGAACATCGACATCATCGGGCAGTTCGGTGTGGGCTTCTACTCCGCCTTCATGGTGAGCGACCGTATCACCGTCCGCAGTTATGTGTACGGGGCGGATACGGGCTATCTGTGGCAGTCGGAGGGCGTGGACGGCTATACGATTGAACCGTGCGATTACCGGCAGGTCGGTTCCGAGATTGAACTGCATCTGCGTGAAGATACGGAAAACGAAAAATACAGCGAATTTCTGGATTCGTACCGCATCGAGGGTCTGGTGCGCAAATATTCGGATTATATCCGTTATCCCATCCGGATGAGCGTGACCCGCTCCCGGCTCAAGGAGGGAACGGGAACGGACGGAAAAGAGCCGGAGTATGAATCCGTGACCGAGACGGAAACGCTCAACAGCAGGATTCCGCTGTGGCATAAAAAGCCCTCGGAGATTCAAAAGGAAGAATACAACGAGTTTTACAAGACGCATTTCTTCGATTTTGCCGACCCTGTGGATGTAATCCATTCCCGCACGGAGGGTACGGTTTCGTACGAGATGCTCCTGTTCATCCCCTCGAAGGCACCGTTTGATTATTACAGCAAGCAGTACGAAAAGGGTCTGCAGCTGTATGCTTCGGGCGTGATGATTATGGAAAAATGCGCCGACCTTCTGCCGGACTGCTTCAACTTCGTGCGCGGCGTTGTGGACAGTTCGGATCTGACACTGAACATTTCCCGCGAGACGCTGCAGCAGAATCATCAGGTGCGCGCAATCGCCCGGAATCTGGAAAAGAAGATCCGGGAGCGGTTGATGAAGCTGCAGGAAGAACAGCGGGAGAAGTATGAGGAATTCTTTGAGCAATTCGGCGTTCAGCTCAAATACGGCGCATATGCCGACTACGGGGCGAAGAAGGACGAGTTGCAGGATCTTCTTCTGTTCCGGTCTTCGCCGGAAAAGAAATATGTGACGCTGAAGGAATACGTGTCCCGGATGCCGACGGAGCAGAAATCCATTTACTATGCCACGGGCGAGACGCCCGAGCTGGCAGAAGCATTGCCCCGCACGGCGGCTGTCCGGGCGAAGGGCTATGAGGTGCTTCTTCTGACCGACGATATCGACGAATTTGTACTGCGTGTGCTGCAGAGCTATGCGGAAAAGAACTTTGTCAATGTATCCACGGAGAATCTCGACGTTTCTTCTGCCGAAGAAAAGGACGCGCTGAAAAAAGAAAACGAAGACAGCAAGGATCTTCTGGCTTTTATGAAGGATACGCTGGGAGACGAGGTGAGCGCTGTGCGGTTCTCCAATACCGTCGGTACGCATCCGGTCAATCTGTCTTCCGAGGGCGAACTTTCCGCCGAAATGGCAAAGGTTCTCAACCGGATGCCGGGCTCCGGCGACCGTGCCAAAGCGCAGTTGGTGCTGGAAATCAACATGAACCATCCGGTTGCGGAAAAACTGCGTACGCTGTATGCGACAGATCGCGACCGGACGTCTGTATATGCGAGGATTCTGTACAATCAGGCACGTTTGATCTGCGGACTTCCGGTTCAGGATCCGGGAGCGCTGGCAGACCTTGTGGTGGGGCTGATGTGAGAAAGAGTGCGGATGGAAACATCCGCACTTGACTTTTTGCTTCGGCTTTGTTATAATTTCTCTGCGGATACGTTGCGGTGGGACACCCTGCCCGCCGTCCATGGCACGAGGTGGCGTATGCGTGGAATTCAGAGAAAGAGGGTAGAAAAATGAAGAGATCGGCAAAGATTACAGCGTTACTGCTCGCGATTGTTCTGGCGTTGGCAGTTTTCTGCAGCTGCACGCCCGCAAAGAACCCGGAGAATCCGTCTCCGTCTTCCGGAACGGGAGATCCGGCACAGTCGTCGGCAACGAAAACGCTTTGGGATGATGCAACCTATACCGAGGACCGTGCCTTCGGTTCCGGCTCCAAAACGGTGCAGGTGGAAGTGAAGGTGGACAGCCATTCGGTAACGTTTACGCTGCATACCGATGCGGAGAAGCTGGGAGAAGCTCTTCTGGCGGAAAACCTGATTGCCGGAGAAGAATCCGCTTACGGGCTTTATGTAAAAACCGTCAACGGCATGCTGGCAGATTACGATACGGACAAGACGTATTGGGCGTTTTATAAAAACGGCGAATACATGTCGGTCGGCGTAGACGCCGCTGTCATTGCAGACGGCGAACATTACGAATTGGTTCTGGCAAAATAAAAGAAAGAATCAAAAAAAATCCGGCTCTTTTGCGCTGTGCCCGCAAAAGAGCCGGATTTTACTTGGAAAGAAAGACGTTTACGGTGTCGTAGACCCGCTGCGGATCCGGAATGTCGGCGAAGGCGGTCTGTACCTCCGACGGAAGCCCTGTTCCCGGTCTTCCCGAAAAAGCGGTCGCTGCCATGGATTCCGCGGCATCGCGGTACGCCCCCGGCAGAAAGCGCAGGGTTCCGGTTCCGTCTCCGTGAAGATCCATCTGAACGGAGGTGATGCTGCTGTAGCGGCATTCCCGTACGCACGTCTTTTTGCCGGTTCCGACAATCAGAACCCGACGGTTCGTGACGGCATAGACGGTTGTGCGGCGCAGTTCGTTTTCCGAAATGCCTTCTCCGAATGTGACAAACAGTCCCACAACCATGAACGGAATGGCGAACAGAGCCATGAGAGGAAATGCCTGAGATGCCACGACCGCCCACAAAACGGCAAAGCCGAAAAAGAAAAGCCCGAAGATGCGGCGAAACAGGTTGCCCGGCTTCGGGCGTGCTTTCCGGGACGGTCTGCCGCACCATAAAAGCGATTCGTCTTCGGCAAGAAAGGGGCGGAGTGTCCGGCGGAGGTCTTCCTCTTCGCGTTCGCGGTCAACCCCGGATGAGTCGTTCATGGAAAAAAACTCCTTTGTTTTTTGATGAAATCAGTATACCATAGACATAGAAAAAATGCAATCCTGCCACCAATCGTTCTTGACAATTTTTTGCAGAAGTTTTATAATGAAAAAAAACGGAGAGGCGGAACCCGGATGAGATTTTCTGTAATCGGCGCGGCGAACGTGGACATCGGAGCGCGCTGCGCGCACGGTTTTATCCCCGGCGATTCCAACATCGGAAAAATTACCGTGACCTACGGCGGCGTAGCCCGAAACGTTGCGCAGGATCTTCGCCTGCTCGGGCATGAGGTGTCCCTGCTTGCCGCCTTTGGGAACGATGCGTTCGGCGCGGCGGTATATGACGATTGTGTCAAAGCCGGGCTGGATCTTTCGCACGCATGGCGGGGAGAGGGAACCTCGTCGGCTTATGTTTTTGTTTGCGACAACGAGGGCGAGATGCGTGTCGCCGTATCGGATATGGACATCGCCGGGCAGATCACACCGTCGTTTCTGGAACGGAACCGTGCGTTCTGGGATTCTGCCGATGCCGTGGTTTTTGAGACGAACCTGTCGCAGGATTCCGTTGGGGCGCTGGTGCGCATGGCGTCGGCTCCGCTGTATGTCGATACGGTTTCGTGCGAAAAGGCAAAAAAGTTGCTTCCCGTTCTGCAGGCGGGACTGGGGAAAAAGATCCATTCGCTGAAGACCAACGTGGCGGAGGCGCAGGTTCTGACGGGCGGCAGAATCCGGGACGGCAAAGATGCGCTGCTTGCGGCGGAAGTTTTGCAGGAAACCGGAATCGGAAGATGCTATCTGACGGCGGGGAAACACGGCGTTTATGTGGCGACAGCGGAGGAATCGTTTGTGCTTCCCGCCCCGGAAGTGACGGTCGTCAGTGCTACGGGTGCCGGCGATGCGTTTCTTGCCGGTGTGGCGGACGGTGCCGGGGAGAGTGCGAGGGTGTGTGCCATGCGGGGCATGGCGGTGAGCACCGTGACCCTGGCGGCGCCGGGCGCCGTAAATACGGAACTGTGCCGGGATCGGCTTCAGAATACAGAAGGAAGGAATTGAGAATATGAATCAGTATCTGGATGTTGCACCGGAGGTCGCGGAAGCGCTCCGGCAGAATCGACCGGTGGTGGCGTTGGAATCCACCATCATTTCGCACGGAATGCCGTATCCGCAGAATGTGCAGACGGCGCTGACTGTGGAGAAGACCATCCGGGAAAACGGAGCGGTTCCCGCAACCATCGCCGTGATCGGCGGTCGGCTCAAGGCGGGTTGCTCGGCGGAAGAAATCGAATATCTGGGAAAACAGGGACAGGCGGTTACCAAGGCATCCCGCCGGGATCTGCCGGTTCTTGTTGCCCGGAAGGCGGACGGTGCCACAACCGTGACGACAACGATGATGATTGCACATATGGCGGGCATTGACGTCTTTGCTACGGGCGGCATCGGCGGCGTTCACCGCGGTGCGGAAACGACCATGGACATTTCCGCAGACCTGGAAGAGCTCGCCATGACTCCGGTTATGGTAATCTGCGCCGGGGCGAAATCCATTCTGGATCTGGGGCTGACGCTGGAATACCTGGAAACAAAGGGGGTTCCGGTCATCGGTTACGGAACGGAGGAATTGCCTGCTTTCTATACGCGCAGAAGCGGGTTTAAGGTGGATTACCGCATCGACACGCCGGAGGATCTGGCGGCGGCGTTTTCCGCACAGCGCAATATGGGTCTGCGGGGCGGTATGCTGGTGACCAACCCCATTCCGGAGCCCTACTCGATGGATCCCGATGTCATCAACCGGGCAATCGACGAGGCCGTGGCGGAAGCCCGTGCAAAGGGAATCCACGGCAAAGCGACCACGCCGTTTTTGCTGGCGAAAATCAAGGATCTGACCGGCGGCGACAGCCTGGATGCGAACATTCAGCTGGTGCTGAACAATGCGCGGCTTGCGGCAAAAACCGCTGCGGCACTGTGTGCGAATCATTGAATCGGTTCAAAAAGAGGCGACGGAAAAACCCGTCGCCTTTTTTATTCGTTTGTCGTTTCGGAAGACGGATTGGCTCTTTGCTGTGAAAGCGGGCCGTCTTCCTGCCAAAGACCGTATTTCTTTATCAGATCCCGGATTTCGGCGAGGCATTTGCGCGCGTTTTCGTACGGATACGTGCTCGGCTTCAGTCCAAGCAGCTCTGCCGGGTCCAGAAAAAGGATCTCGCAGATGCGTTTCAGCTGATCCAGACTCGGTTGCTGCAGCCCCCGTTCAATTTTGGAGTAATTGGACTGATTCATCGGAATTTGTATTGCGACCTCGCGTTGTGAGAGGTCAAGGTCTTCGCGGGCATTGCGGATCTTTTCTCCGATTTCCATGGCTGCAGTCTCCTTGAACCCATTTTCTTTTTTGGTATATTATAGCATTTTTAACGGAAAGGGTTGACAAAATGTTGAAAATATACTATAATTAAAATAGGTTAGGTAGAAAACAACTATTTTATTCTGCTTTTTGGTAAAAAAGCGTTTGTTTGAAAGAAAAAATGAAAACAGAGAAAAAACGGGGGATTCCGGTTCTTCTCTGTTTTTTTGTGCAGGAAAAGGGGGCACTGCCCTTGGGCGGTGTCGAAACTTCTTCGGTTCGGGCTCAGAACCCCGATTTTTTCTGAGAGTTTTCAGAACCGGTATGCCGGCATGGTGGAGGAAGTTTTGTTTTTCAGCCGCAAACGGTCTGCAATCATGGCAATGAATTCGCTGTTGGTCGGTTTTCCGCGGTTGCTGTTGATGGAATAGCCGAAAATGGAGGTCAGGGTATCTACGTTTCCCCGATCCCATGCCACTTCGATGGCGTGTCGGATTGCCCGTTCCACACGGGAAGCCGAGGTTCCGAATTGTTTGGCAATGGTGGGATAAATAATCTTTGTTACCGCATTGATGGTGTCCGGCTCTTCGGTGGCGAGAATGATGGCTGCCCGGACGTAATGGTATCCCTTGACGTGGGCGGGAATTCCGATTTCCAGAATGATTGCCGTGACCTGTTCTTCAATATCCGAAGCAATGGGTGTGGAAAGGATGGACTGCGGCGCGGCGGCGTTGGCTGCCGATGACGGTTTTCCGCACAATTGGAACAGACGTTCACTGAGAATATCATAATTCACGGGTTTGACCAGGTAATAGGACGCGCCGAGATGCATCATTTCTTTGATGATGACATCGCTGGTGATGGAGGACGCCACCACATACCGGATCCGTTTTGTTGTGCGGATGGAGAGTGCTTCTTTGAGAAACGCAATTCCGTCTGTCTTTGCGTGGATAATGTCGAAGATAACAACATCCGGTTGCTTGGTCCGAATGCATTCCAAAGCGGTTTTGGGATCTCCGGTCGATTCCACAATACGGAAGCCGTTTCCCGTAAGCATGTCCCGTGTGGTTTGTCGGAAGTCCGAAGAATCGTCCAGAACCAATACCGTGATTTTTCCCTCGTTGTTTTCGTTCCCTTTCAAGATTTTTTACCTCCCTGTGGCTGCGAGCCGGTGGATTTTATGGAAATATTATACAACACTGACCGATAAATTTCAAGAATAATTTTGACAAATATGCAACAAACTTATCGACAGGAAAACCGTTATTTTCTCCGTTCTTGCAATTTTCTGTCGCATTCCAACAAAAAGTGCGAACTTAAATAAAATAATTCTGTTCTATGTTTCGGTTTGCCCTCTTGAAAGATGTGGCAGATTTCGGAAGATTTTAAGAACTTCGGTTTTGGTTCCGGGATGAAAAATTGCGTAAAAGATTGAAAAATGTCCGGATCTGTGCTATACTGAAAAAAGACACAAAAATAAGAAAGGAAAGGGTTTTATGACGGTTCTCTGCGCGGAAAATCTTGCCAAATCCTACGGGTCCAGGGAAATTCTGCACGGTGTTTCCTTCAAGATCGGATCTTCGGACCGGGTTGGTATTGTCGGCACGAACGGAACGGGAAAAACGACGCTTCTGCGACTGATTTCCGGAGAAGAAGAGCCGGATGCGGGAACGCTTGCCATGGAAAAGAACACCCGGCTTTCTTATATGCATCAGAATGCTGCCTATACCTCCGAAAAAACGGCGGTGGAAGAGGTGGAGGAGGTTTTTGAGGCGGTTCGTGCCGTTGAGCAGCGGCTGGAAGAGCTGAACCGGCGGTTGGAACGGGAGCATACGCCCGAGCTGATTGCGCGGCAATGCGAATGGAACGAACGGTTTCTGGATATGGGCGGGCTGACGTATCACGGCCGTTCCCGTTCGGCGCTTCTGGGGCTTGGACTGACGGAGGAAGAACTGGCATTGCCGGTCTCGGCTCTGAGCGGCGGGCAGCGCACCTGCGTTTTGCTGGCGAAGATCCTTCTGTCCGGCGCTTCACTGATTCTGCTGGATGAGCCGACCAACCATCTGGACATCCGGGCAACGGAGTGGCTGGAGGACTATCTGGTCAATTATCCCGGAGCCGTTGTGGTTGTGAGCCACGATCGGTTCTTTCTTGATCGGGTCTGCGGACGGATTTTTGAGGTTGAGCATCATCGGCTGACGGTGTATAACGGGAACTATACTTATTATAAAGAAAAAAAAGCGTTCGACGCGGAAGCGCTTCGCCGGGATTATGAGAAGAAGACCGAAGAGATCCGCCGTATTGAAGCCATGATCGAGCAGCAGCGGCGGTTCGGACAGGAGCGGAACTTCGTTACCATCCGCAGTAAGCAGCACGAGATCGACCGCATCCGGGAAACGCTGGTTGTGCCGGAAACGCCGCCGGCGGAGATCCGGTTCCGCTTCCGACCTGCCGGAAATCCGGGCAATGAGATTCTGAACGTGGAGCATCTTACGCTTGGCTTTCCGGGAAAAACGCTGGCGCAGGATGTGAATCTGTACGTCCGCAAGGGGGAGAAGATCTTTCTGACCGGAGCCAACGGCTGCGGCAAAACAACGCTTCTTCGCCGTATTGTCAAAGGCGAAGATTCCGCAATCCGGCTTGGTGTCGGAGTCCGGATCGGATATTTTGAACAGACCGGCGCGGTTCTGGACGACGGAAAAACGATTTTCGATACGCTGTCCGACACCTATCCTTCTATGACGAATACGGAGATCCGCTCGGCGCTGGGCACGTTTTTGTTCCGGGGCGACGATGTGTTCAAACGGGTTGGCGATCTGAGCGGCGGCGAGCGTGCCCGGGTTTCGTTGGCACTGCTGATGCTGTCGCAGACCAACTTCCTTGTTCTGGACGAGCCGACCAACCATCTGGATCTCGCGTCGAAGGAAATTCTGGAGTCCGCCCTGAAGGAATATCCGGGGACCCTTCTTGTGGTGAGCCACGACCGCTATTTTGTCAACCGTCTTGCCGACCGTATCTATTATTTTGACCGCGGCGGTATCCGGTGCCATGACGGCAATTATCTTTCCCTTCTGCAGACGCTTCGGGAAGAAGAGGCGGAAGCACCGAAGGCGGCAACGACGCCCGGTGCCGGGGTTCTGGCGTATCGGGCAAAAAAACAGGAGGACGCCCGCATCCGCAGAGAGAAAAAGCGGCTGGAAACGCTGGAGAAAAACATTGCCGAAGCGGAAAGCCGCATCCGCGCGCTGGAGAATGCCCTGTGCGAAGAAGACGTGGCTTCGGATTACGGAAAGATTACCGAGATCTCCGGGCAGTTGGAGCGGGAAAAAACGGATCTTGCCGCATGGTATGCGGAATGGGAAACGCTTTGTGACGGTGAATGACGGTTTCTGCGCGGATGGCGAAATGTACGGAAATCCGAACTTTTTCGCATTGCCTGTCCCTTCTTTGGTACACCTGTATGCATCTCTGTTGGATGTGCACAAAAAAGAATTGTTTTTTTTGGTGATAACGCCCTCTTTTCAAATCGGGGATTTTGTGGTATCATTTTTATGTTATAGAGCAGACTTTTGCGGCTGTTTTTTTTATTTGTTAAATATGTATGGAGGTACTTGGCAGTGGCAAGCGTAGTATTCAAGGGCATCGGAAAGGTTTATCCGGGCGGCGTCCGTGCCGTTACGGATTTTAACCTGAAGGTAAAGGATAAAGAATTCATCGTTTTGGTCGGCCCTTCCGGTTGCGGGAAGTCCACAACTCTTCGTATGATCGCCGGTCTGGAAGAAATTTCCGAAGGCGAACTTTACATTGACGACCGTGTGGTGAACGATATTCCGCCGAAGGACCGGGATATTGCCATGGTGTTTCAGAACTACGCCCTGTATCCTCATATGACCGTATATGAAAATATGGCATTCGGTCTGAAACTGAGAAAGTTCTCCAAAGAGGAAATCAAGCGCCGCGTGGAAGAGGCAGCCCGGATTCTGGACATCTCGCATCTTCTGGAAAGAAGACCGAAGGCGTTGTCCGGCGGTCAGAGACAGCGTGTTGCTCTCGGCCGCGCCATTGTGCGTGAACCGAAGGTGTTCCTGCTTGACGAGCCGTTGTCCAACCTGGATGCAAAGCTGCGTGCACAGATGCGTACGGAGATTTCCAAGTTGCACCTGCGTCTGGGTACCACCTTCATCTATGTTACCCACGACCAGACCGAAGCCATGACGATGGCGACCCGTATCGTTGTTATGAAGGACGGGTTCATTCAGCAGGTCGATACCCCGCAGAATCTTTACGATTTCCCCGTCAACCTGTTTGTTGCCGGCTTCATCGGCTCGCCGCAGATGAACTTCTTTGAGGCGAAGCTGACGAGAAAAGAGGACGACTTCTTCCTGAACTTCGGGGATAATGTTCTGAAGATTCCCCGTAAGAAGATTCGTACCGAATATTATGAAAACGTCATCAAGTACGGTGGTAAGATGGTCATTGTCGGTCTTCGTCCGGAAGCCATCCACGATGAGCCCCGCCTGCTTGAGGAGTTCAAGGATACCGTGATTACCGCCAATGTCGAAGTGACGGAAATGATGGGTTCCGAAACGTATCTCTTCCTGGATGTCAACGGCTGCAAGATGACCGGCCGCGTTGCTCCGACCACCACGGCGAAGCCGGGCGACACCATTCAGGTTGCGTTGGATCTTTCCAAACTGCACCTGTTTGACATCGATACGGAAGAAACCATTATCAACTGAGTATTTGAGATCCCGGGAAAGTTTTTACGATGCGCAAAACAACAAGCTGAATTTGATAAGAGGAATGGTCCAATCGGGTATTGGGTCATTCCTCTGTATGCTTTTTAACCGGAAAAAGGGGGGCGTAAGGGGTGTCCACAGGCGTATCTTTTGTCAAAGTCCTGCCGGAATATCTTGCGTATCTCCGTGGTCTGGTATGTCGGTTTCCCTCGCATCATCGGGAGGATTTGGAGCAGGAGGGCTGGATCGGACTGTTCCGCGCGTGTGAAACATACGACCGTTCCAAGGGCGTTCCGTTTGACGCGTACGCGAAATCCTGCATCCGCAACCGCATTCTGACGGCATACCGCCGGCTGAAAAAAGATGATGTCACCGAAGAATTGAACGAAGAAATCACGGCCGGAGCAACCTCCGGGGATGCCGAAGCCGCGAACATGTTTTTTGATGAGCTGCGCAGCTCTCTGACGGATCTGGAACGCCGGGTTCTGGATGAATATCTTGCCGACCGCAAATACAGCGAGATTGCGGAGACGCTGCATATCAGCGTCAAACAGGTGGACAATGCGCTTTCCCGGATCAAGCGCAAAATACGTCTCCGGTACGGAGAATTCTGATGTTTATATGCCCTGCAAAATAGGCGCCCACAAGTTTTCATTCCTCTGCGGAAACATTCTTTCCAGGCGAAGCTTCCTTTGCCTTCCGACCGCGCACAGGTCGGGGGCTCGGACGTCACGGAAAACCGATGCAACCGGACAGGTGAAGGGATTTCGGCGAACCGGTGTGATTCCGGTCATGGGCTTAGAAAAATTTACTTAAAGAGAGGTCTCCTTAACATGTTTGAAGATAAGGAACTGGTTTGCCAGGACTGCGGCAAAACTTTCGTTTTCACGGCGAAAGAGCAGGAATTTTATGCGGAAAAAGGTTTCCAGAACGAGCCGAAGCGCTGCAAAGAGTGCCGCGCTGCCAAGAAAGCTGCCGGCAAAGGCACGAGAGAGTATTTTGAAACGACTTGCTCGATGTGCGGCGGCGTAGCCAAGGTTCCGTTCCAGCCCAAAGGCGACAAACCGGTGTACTGCAGCGACTGCTTCGCAAAGCTGAAGAGCCAGGAATAAGCCCTTTCCGGAAACGGAGGAATGAGGACGGTCGTGTGCGGATCGTTGTCATAAAAGCATCCGCAGGACTGAAAAGTCCTGCGGTTTTTATTTGAAATCCCGGCGGCAGGAGAAATCCCGCCGGGCAGGGAGAGAGGAAAACGATGATATGAAGATTCTGGTTGCGCCGGATTCGTTCAAGGGCACTTTGAGTGCTGCCGAGATTTGCGGCATTGCGCGGGAGGCGCTGAAACGGAGAGATCCTCTTGCCGAGGTCGTTGAGATTCCGATCGCCGACGGCGGTGAGGGAACGGTGGCGTGTTTTCACCGGGCACTTCCGGGGTCTGTTTTGCGGTCATATCCAGTGAGGGATCTGTATTTTCGTCCGGTCACGGCGACGGTCTGCTTTGACGGGACGACGGCGATTCTGGAGACGGCGTCCGTCGCGGGGCTGGACCCGCTTCGCCCGGATGTCGCCGATGCGTCCACCGTGGGGGTTGGGGAACTGATCCGCCATGTGTTGGACGACGGGGCGAAAACGGTGATTCTCGGGCTGGGCGGAAGCGGAACAAACGATGGCGGAATCGGCATGGCAACGGCTCTCGGCGCACGGTTTACCGATGCGGACGGAACCCCCGTTTCTCCGACGGGGAAGGGGCTTCTTTCGGTTTCGCATGCCGATTTTTCCGGATTGGATGCCCGGATACGGACGTGCCGGTTTCTGGCTGCCTGCGATGTGAAGAACCCGCTGTACGGCATAAACGGGGCTGCGTTTGTGTTTGCCGGACAGAAAGGGGCGGATGCCCGGGAAATCCGTGAACTGGACGCGGGATTGCGGCGTCTGGCGGAGGTGGTTTTCCGGGATCTTGGCGCAGAAATGAACCGTGCGGACGGCTCCGGTGCCGCAGGCGGTCTCGGCGCGGCGGTGCGCTGCTTCCTGGGCGGAGAATTGATGCCGGGAATTGAATGGATGCTGAAGACCGTGCGCTTTGAACAGCGGGTGCGGGATGCCGATGCGGTTCTGACCGGAGAGGGTTGCGTGGATCGGCAGACGCTGGAGGGAAAGGTTCCGTTCGGCGTGGCGGCACTTGCCGCAAAATACGGAAAGCCGGTGATCTGCCTGTGCGGAAAACGGGGAGACGGCTGGGAAGAATTGCTGAATCACGGCGTCAGCCGTGTGGTGTGCATCAATCCGGAGGGAACGGATTGGGAAACGGCACAGAGCCGATGCCGGGAAAATTTGTTTGATACGGTGTCTTCTCTTGCATTTTAACGTGATTTTTGCTATAATAATCGGGAAAAGAACCGAAGGGAGATCCGAGAATGTTTGAATTTCGGGAAGCCGATGTGAAGGAAGCCGGCGCATTCGGCGCGGCAAACGGGATTTTCTGGCAGACGGCGGAATGGGCAAAGTTCCGCAGTGTGTTTCGTCCGGTCGGATTTGTGGGAACGGAGAACGGAAAAACCGTTCTGTCCTGTGTGATGCTTTTGCTTCCGACGTATCTAACACGCTGGTCGGTCGGATACATTCCCCGCGGTTTTGTGTGTGATTATACCAATCGTCCGCTGGTGACAGCATTTACGGAATATCTGAAGGCGTATCTGAAAAAACGCCATGTCGCCTATGTGGTGACG
Organism: uncultured Eubacteriales bacterium; assembly: GCA_934438175.1. Taxonomy (GTDB): domain Bacteria; phylum Bacillota; class Clostridia; order Oscillospirales; family UBA644; genus CAKSBH01. The sequence continues at coordinate 171,232 of CAKSBH010000002.1, forward strand.
GATCCTCAGTGCGACTACCGGGTGGATTTCGAAGTGTGCGAAACGGATACCCGGGCGCTTCTGGAGGGGCTTGGGTATGAGAGAAACAACGGCCCCATGCTGAACCCCCGCACCAACTATCGGCTGCCGGTGGGGATTCTTCCGGATGCGGAGGAGGAAAAGAAGCGGCTGTATTCGCATTTTTCCAAGCGGCTGCAGGGCAATATTTCCACAACGCTGGCACGGGGTGTGACGGTAGAGCGCTGCCGGGGAGATCGTCTTCCGGAAGCGGTGGAGGAGTTTTACCGGCTTCTGACCGTAACGACGGAGATGAAGGGGTTCGGCCGCCGTACGGGGGACTATTACCGCCGGATGGCGCGTGATCTGGCGCCCTATGTGACCATTTACCTGTACTGGTATCATCGGGATGCGGATCTGGCGCGGCTGGAACCGGAAATCGCTGCGCTGGAGAAGCGGATGACGGAGCTTTGCCGGGAACTGGATGCTCCGGAAACGCCGCAGCCCAGAAAGGACCGTGTGGAAAAGGAGCGCAGAGAAACGGAAAAACAGTTGGTTGCGGCACGTAAGCACCGGGATATTGCCGCAAAGCTGCCGGAGCAGGTGTGTATTTCCGCGCATTTCTTTCTGCATGCCGGGAAGCAGACGTACGTTCTGTTCGGCGGGAACGACCCGCTGATGCGGGAGCTGAAGCTGACCTCCACGTATTGGGATATGATCTGCGACACCGTGGATGCGGGCGCCGAGGTGTTCAACATGGGGGGGACGCTGAAGCTGGATTCCGAGGATGTCCGGCAGGATTCCGAATACAATCTGTATCAGTACAAAAAGCAGTACGACGGAGAACTTTCCGAGATGCCGGGCGAATATTTCCTGGTGGAGAACCGTCGGATGTTCCGGCTGCTGGAGTATAAGCTCCGCTATTTCCGCCGGGTGGTGTTCCGCTTCTGATGGGGCGGCGGCTGGATGAGACGCTGGCGAATGCCGGGATCGGCTCGCGGGCGGATGTGCGGAAAAAGATTTTGTCCGGGCGGGTCTGCGTCAACGGTATCCCGGTCCGGAAGCCGGATGCCCGTGTGGAGAGCGGAGACGTTCTGACGCTGGACGGGGAGGAAGTTCCGGCGGAACGTTATGTTTATCTTGCCATGAACAAGCCGGTGGGGTATGTCAGCTCAACGGTTGGTGCAGACAGTCTGCTCGTGCTTGTGCCGGAACGGTATCGCCGCCGGGATCTTGCCTGCGCGGGGCGGCTGGACAAGGACACGTCGGGTTTGATTCTGCTGACCAACGACGGTGCGTTTGCTCATCGGGTAATCAGCCCGCGGCGGCATGTGGAAAAGACGTACGTTGCCGTATTGGAGCGGGAAATTACGGACAGTGACCGGGATCGGTTTGCCGCAGGGATGACGCTGCGGGACGGTTTGCGGACAATGCCGGCGAAACTGGAGCGGACGGACCTGCCGGATACGGTGCGGGTGACGATCTGCGAGGGAAAATATCATGAGGTGCGGCGGATGTTTGCTGCTACCGGAAATTTTGTGAAAGAACTGAAGCGAATTGCCGTCGGCAGCGTTGTTCTGGACATCGCCGAGGGAGAGGTCCGTTGTCTGACCGAACAGGAAATTCGCGCTTTTTGAGGAGGATTTGGAAATGAAACCGGAAAAATGCCGGGTGGCGCTAATCGGCTACGGAGGCATGGCGCATTGGCACGGCCGCCTTCTGAAAACGATGCCCGATGAATTTGAAGTGGTGGGGGCTTACGATATTGACCCGGATGCCTGCCGCCGTTTTGAGGAGGATTTCGGTATTCCTGCCTATCCGTCCATTGAGGCGTTGTGGCAGGATCCCCGTCCGGAGGTCTGTCTGGTTGCCGTACCGAACGACCTGCACCGGGATCTGGTGATCGGTACGCTGGAGCACGGGAAGGCAGCGGTCTGCGAAAAACCCGTGACGCTTTCTTCCGGGGATCTGGAAGAGATGATTGCCGCCTCCGAGCGCACGGGATGCCTGTTTACGGTGCATCAGAACCGGCGCTGGGATGAGGATTACCGCACGGTCAGAAGGATCTGTGAGGAAAATCTGCTGGGCAAGGTGTTCAACGTCGAATCCCGTGTACACGGCTCCCGCGGAATTCCCGGAGACTGGCGCAATACGCCGGAACACGGCGGCGGGATGATCTACGACTGGGGCATCCATCTGTTTGATCAGATTCTGATGCTTACCGGCGGGAAGAAAATTGTGAGCGTTTATTGCGATCTGACGCATGTGACCAACGATGCCGTGGATGACGGGTTCAAGGCGCTTCTCCGGTTTGAGGACGGACTGCGCGCGCACATCGAGGTAGGGACTTCCAATTTTGTGGAATTGCCGCGCTGGTATGTGCAGGGAGAGAACGGAACGGCTGTGGTGGAAGACTGGGCGTTGCACGGAAGAATCGTGAAGGTGCGGGATTGGGAGAATCGGGATGCCGTGCCGGTCGTTACGGCGGCGGGACTGACGAAAACCATGGCTCCCCGTACGGATGAGACCATTTCCGAGCAGCCGCTTCCGACAGTTCATGCCGATATTCACGATTATTGGCGCAACATCCGTGATGTTCTGAACGGAACGGCGACCCCGTTTGTGACGCATGAGCAGTTGCGGAGATCGATGAAACTGATGGAAGCATGCTTCCTTTCGGCGCGGGAAAATCAGGTGGTGAAGACATCGATATGAGTGCGGTTTTTCTTTTGGAGCGCATTGTCGCCAAGCCGCCGTCTTCTGCCGATTATTATAAGCCGCTGATTACGCTTGCCGTTGTGGGAGTGTTGCTGCTGTTGGCGGTTTCTGCCGTTGTTCTGATCCGGAGACGAAAATAAAGCAAGAAGCACACCGTCTGAACGGTGTGCTTCTTTGAGGGGAAGGATTGGGGGTATAAAAAGAGGAGGATTATTCGGTTTCAATCAGTCCGTAGTCGCCGTTCCGGCGGCGGTACAGAACGGCAACCCGTTCGTCCGCGGTGCGGAAAATGAAGAAGTCGTGCCCCAGCAGATTCATCTGCAGAATGGCTTCCTCCGGGCTCATCGGCTTTGCTGAGACGGTTTTGCTGCGGACGATGCGGTAAGAGTCTTCCGGCTCGTTTTCGACAGGAGAATCGAAGACAAAACTGCTGTCCTTCAGACGTTTGGAAAGCTTGGTTTTGTGCTTGCGGATCTGGCGGATGAGAAGATCCACAATGTCGTCGATGCAATATTTGAAATCCGTATCCGTTGCCTGGGCACGGAAGATCAGCCCGCCGTAATCCACCGTAACTTCCACGGTGAAGCGATCTTCTTTTTCGTAGGTGAAAACCACATGGACAACGCAGTCGCCTTCAAAGAATTTTTCCAGTTTTTTGAATTTCTTTTCCGTGTAGGCCTTGGTGTCATCCCGAACCGTGCAGCGTCTTGATACATACTGGTACGTCATCTTGTGTTCACTCCTTGTTCGTTTTTTTGAGAGAAGCGGTGTTCTCTTTCTACTTTTATTATACCATAAAAACAGCGGAAAAGAAAGGAATTTCTTTCGGCACGAATTGAGAAAATGCGGCACGTTTTTTAGCCAGTTGTGCCAATCTTTGAAAAAGGGGCTTTACAAGGCAGCGAAAGTTTGATATAATAAAAGAGCGGGTGCGAAAAATGCACCCGTTTTTTGATAAGAACAAAGGAGACGTGCTCATGGGACTTGGACTGACTACGGTGTTTCTGGACTGGGACGACACGCTGATTGATTTTTCCGTAAGCGAGAAAAACGCGCTGACCCGCACGATGGCGGCGTTCGGCACAACGCTGACGGCAGAAATGCTGGCGCGGTACAGCGAGCTGAATCTTTCGTGCTGGAAGCGCTTTGAACGGGGCGAAATGGAAAAATCCCGTGTGTATCTGGAGCGGTATGAGCTTCTGTTTGCGGAGTATGGTCTGCCGTACGATCCCGTTGCGTTCAATGCCCGGTATCTTTCGGAGCTTGCCGAGGAAGTTCCCGCCTTTGACGGTGCGGAGGATCTTTGCCGGCTTCTGCACAAACGGTATGACGTCTATGTCGTAACAAACGGCGATCGGAACGGGCAGTTCCGACGGATTGCCAAAAGCGGGCTGGAGCCGTATTTTGACGGCGTGTTTGTGTCGGAGCGCATCGGCGTGGGAAAACCGAAAAAGGCGTATTGGGATTATGTGTTTGCCCACATCCGCGAGACCGACGCTTCCCGCACCATGATTGTGGGGGATTCTCTGACATCGGACATGGCATCGGCGGATACGGTGCCGGGCATGAAGACGTGCTGGGTCAATCCGCACGGAAAGAAAACGGATCGGATCCTGACCTGGGAAGTGAAGAATCTGAGGGAGCTCATTTCCCGCTTCTCGGAGGAAGAGGTATGACAAAGCGGGCGTTGGTTCTCGGCGGCGGCGGAAGCCGCGGCTCTTATGAGTTCGGTGCGGTTGTTGCCCTGAAAGAGCTTGGCGTGGAATACGATACGGTCATCGGAACCTCCATCGGGGCTCTCAATGCGGTATTCATTGCACAGGGCGACATGGATCTTTATGAAAAACTGTGGAACAGCATCACCATCGACCGGGTGATGAAAGACGGCATCAATCTTTACGACGATCTTTCCCGCTATCGCAACGGGGAGATCGGGAAGTTCTTCAAGACCTACCGGAAGAACGGCGGTGCAGACATTTCACCGCTGATTCATCTGGTCCGCAGCAACATTGATGAGGAGAAGGTTCGCCGTTCGCCGGTCCGCCTCGGCGTTGTTACGGTGAAATTCCCGTCCTTTGAGCCGGTGGAGATTATGGTGGACAAAATGCCGGTGGGTTCCCTGGTGGATTATGTCATCGCCTCCGCCTCGCTGTTTCCTGCCTTTCCGACCTATAAGATGTTTGGCAACGAATACATCGACGGCGGCTATTACGACACGGTTGCGGCAAATTTTGCCTTTGATCAGGGTGCCGAAGAGGTGGTTTGCTTCGATCTGCTTCCGTCACAGGAGCACCCTCATCTGAAGCAGCGTTCGTGCGTAAAATATATCTGTCCCGCGCGCAATCTCGGCAGTGTGCTTCTGTTTGAGCAGGAGGTTCTTTCCTCCAACCGCCGCCGCGGATACAACGATACCATGAAGAACTACGGAAAATATGCCGGCGGAGAGTATGCGTTTGAACCCGGTTCTCTGTTGGGAAGCCGCCGCGCGGCACAGCAGCTTTCGCTGTCGGTGTGCCGGGCAGAGGCGAAAATGGCACCGAAAAACGCATTGGGAAAAATTCATATGCCGGCACCGCTTTCGGAACGGCTGAACCGGCAGTTGGCTCTGTTTCCGGTCAGCCGCCCGGAGAATGAGCTGCTTGCCGCCGGTGAGATCTGCGGAAATCTTCTGGGTGCTGACGATACGGAGGTTTCCCGGCTGCGGCTGTTCAAGCATGACCGGATGGCGCAGCTGCCAACATCGGCGGCAACGGGAGCGGTGCAGCGGATGCGGGGGAGAACCCCGGTCGAACTGCGCGGCATTCTGAATCCTGCGTCTCCCGCTATGCGCATTGCCGTTCTGGCGGAGGTATTGCGGCAGGACGGACCGACCTCGCCCCGTGTGGTGGATGCGGCACAGGCGTTTACGGAGGAATTCCTTGCGGCGTTGTTTATTACGTCCGCTGTCTGAAAAACGCAACAGGCGCAGCCGTTTGGCTACGCCTGATTTTTTTGTTCTTTGCCCTCGGCCTGTTGGTGGTCGTGACGTTTGTTGATAAAATAAATGGGAACGTTTGCCGAGACGATCAGCAGATTGAGGATGTAGACCGCCAGAACAAAATTGATCTGCCCGGCAAGAATCTTTGCCGCGATCCCGGCAATGTAACCGAGGATAATCAGCAGAATGAATTGAATGCTCATGGATTTCGCCGTTTTTGCTTTGAAATTCTTGATGACCGAAAGCGGCCAGGAAATTCCGAAGCAGACCAGCATGAGAGTTTCCAGTAATTCGGTTGGATTCATTTTTTTGCCCTTCTTTTTACACGTTTTCTCAGGATAATACCATTATAGCATTGACAAAGCATAATGTCTAATATATAATATAAATACAAAGCATAATGTATATCTTATGAATGGCGGGCAACGGAGATGGAGATCACACAGATTCGGTATTTTCTTGAGGTGGCGGAGAGCGGGCATGTTACCCGAAGCGCCGAAAAGCTGCACATCGCTCAGCCGGCGCTGTCGCAAACCATCCGGCGGCTGGAAAACGAACTCGGGGTTCCGCTGTTTGTGAAGGACGGCAGGAATATCGTTCTGACGGAGTACGGAAAATATCTCCGGGAGCGACTGATGCCGTTTATGCAGACGCTGGAGGAGATTCCGCGAAAGCTTGCCGAGATGCGGAAACTGGAAGAGCGCACCGTTTATCTCAAGGTTCTGGCGGCATCAACGCTGATTACGGAAGCCGTCATTCTGTTCCAGGCCGCGCACGAGGATGTGATGGTAAGACTGTTGCAGAACAGCGAGGAGCCGTTGTATGACATCGAGGTGACCACGCGGCTTCCGCATCTGCGGGGTGACGGTGCGGGTGACAGTGATTTTGTGTGCCCGGAGCAGATCTTTCTGGTTGTTCCCAACAGCGGAAAATATGCGGGCCGGAACATCCTCTGTCTGAAAGAGGCGGAAAACGAGGGCTTTATCGGGCTGATGGGTTCCCGGCAGTTCCGGACAATCTGCGACCAGTTCTGCCACCGTGCCGGCATCCGTCCGACCTATGTGTTTGAGAGTGACAGTCCTGCCGCCGTGCAGAATATGATTGCGGCGAATATGGGGGTCGGGTTCTGGCCGGAATTCAGCTGGGGGAAGCTTCACAACAAAAAAGTGAAGCGGATGGAGGTGTCGGATGTGGAGTGCCGGCGGGAACTGGTGGTGTCCCGGAACAGGAACCGGCAGAACCGTGTTGCCGAAGAATTTTTTGTATTTCTGAAAACCTATCTGCTCAAAAAAGCCCGGCATCGGGGCTGAGGATTTTTGGTTTTCGTATTTTCAACATTTTTTGCGGCAGTACTTGAAAACGCGGAAGAATTCTGTTATAATATATTATGTAAAAATACAATGGATAGGTGTCTGTATGCGTGTCGTTGCGGGAAAAGCCAGGGGAACCAAGCTGAAGACGCCGGCGGAGGACATGCCGGTGCGTCCGACGTCCGACCGGGTGAAAGAGGCATTGTTCAGCGCCGTGCAGTTTGATATCCGCGGTGAGGTGCTGGATCTGTTTGCCGGTTCCGGGCAGTTGGGCATTGAGGCGCTGAGCCGGGGTGCCGATTTTGCCGTATTCTGCGATCACGAACAGCGAAGCATCGATCTGATTGCCTTCAATGTCGGAAAGGTGCATATGGAGGCGCAAAGCGAGATCCGGCTGACCGATTATAAACGGTATCTCCGGCACGACTGTCATCGCCGTTTTCATCTGGTTCTGATCGATCCGCCCTACGGAACCGGATTGTCGGACAGAGCGCTTTCGTATGTGGCGGAGGGGACTTGCCTGGACGCGGATGCCGTGGTTGCGGTGGAGTGTCCGGCGGACGAAAAAAAGCCGGAACGCGTCGGCGTGCTTGCGCTGTACCGTCGGTATACCTATGGGACGGTATCGTTTGCGGTATACAGGAGGGAGAGCGGAACCGATGAAAGTCACAGCGCTTTGCCCGGGGAGCTTTGATCCCATCACGACCGGCCATGTGCGGCTGATTGAACGGGCGGCTTCCGTTTTTGATGAGGTTGTCGTCTGCGTTGCGGAGAACGATGTGAAAGTTTATACCTTTTCCGCCGGGGAGCGGGAGATTCTGTGCCGGAAGGCACTGGCGTTTCTCCGAAACGTGCGGGTGGTGCGCTGGGACGGAATGACGGCAGACGCCGTGGATGCGTTCGGAGCATCGGTTATCGTGAAGGGGATCCGGAACGAAACGGATTTTGCATATGAAACGGAGATGGCGCGGTATAACGTTGCGCGGAATCCCCGCGCGGAAACGCTGTTTTTGCCGGCAGAGCCGTGTTGGGAGCATGTCAGTTCCACCGAACTGAAACGCCGGCTTCGCGGGAACCCGCCGGATGTGTCTCTGATACCGGAGGCGATCCGGGAAGAAGTTGTCAGAAAAATATCTTGGATAGAGAGCAAGGAGAAAGAAAATGAGTAACGATTTTTACAAGACCCTGGAAGAAATGGAAGACATGATGGAGGAAGCGGCGCGGGTTCCGTTTTCCAAAACCAAATGCATTCTGGACAGTGAAAAGTTCTTTGATCTGCTTGATGATCTCAAAAAGAACATCCCCGAAGAGATGAAAAAGTCCAAAGAGCTTCTGGAAAACAAAGATACCATGATGAATCAGGCGAAGGACGATTCCGACCTGATGATTGAGCGTGCCAAGAAAGCGGCGGAGCAGATGCTGGTGAAGGCGAAGAAGAGTTCCGATGCCATCATCGAGCGAGCCAAAGCGCAGGCGGAGACGATGGTCAACGAGCAGGAGGTTCTGATTGTGGCAAAGGAGCGTGCCGCCGAGATCATCGAAAAAGCAAAGAACGATTCCATGAAGATGAAGAATATGACGGTGTCGTACATCGACGACGTGGTGACGAATTCCGAACGGTCTCTGCAGGCGGCTCTGACTGCCGTGCAGAAGGCAAAACAGGAATACAACAAATAAAAACGATGAAACAAAAGGGATTCAGGCGGATCGTATGTGCGGTCTGCCTCCTTCTGTCTTTTCTGCTTTCTTCCTGTTCGCTGTCCTCCCTTCTGGACGGGCTGGAAGAGAAGAAACCGGAGGACGGCGGAACGTCGGACGCACCGCATCTGACGCTTGGTTTTTTTGAAAACGATTCTCTTGTGCCGTACTTTGCGCAGCACCGCACAAACCGTGAGGTGCTGACGCTGGTGTTCTGCGGGTTGTATGCTGTGGATGCCTCGTATACGGCGCAGCCGGTTCTGGCAGAGCGCGGGGAATGGAGCGGAAACACGCTGACCGTGACGCTGAGAGAGCAGGCGGTGTTTTCCGACGGCTCACCGCTGACGGCAGAGGACTGCGTTTTTTCGTATAACCTTGCCGCTTCGGACGGTTCGGTGTACCGGGACCGCTTCTCGTCCATCCGGGCGTGGCGGGCGGTGGACAATCGGACGTTTGAGGTGGAATTCTCGTCCGGAAACCCGTATCAGGTCAATCTGCTGGATCTTCCCATTCTCAGAACGGGTACGGAAACGGCGGATCTTCCCGTCGGTGCGGGACGGTATTTTTTCAAGCGCTCGCCCGAGAAAACGGGGAAAGACGGGCTTCGTCTGTACCGCAATGAGAATTTTCCGGGAGAGCCCGCTGTGGCGGATACGGTGGAACTGACGTTGGTCTCTTCCGATGAAGATCTTCTGTACGCCTTCAATTACGGCGGCTCGGATGTTCTGTACCGGGATCTCGCCGGCGGAACCGCATCCTACCGTGTCAGTGCGCAGACCGTTCCCTGTCTGTCCAATCGCCTGACGTATGCAGCCATCAATCCTTCCCGGGAAATTTTTTCCAACGGGGCGTTGGTGCTGCGGGCGTTGCAGCAGTTGACGGACCGCGCGTCGGTGGACGCGCTGCTGGGAGGATGCGGAAAAGCCGTGTGGACACCGTTCAATCCCGGCTGGTCGGTGACGCAGAATGCCGGCTTCGCCCCGGATACCGGCACGGAGGACGGTGCGCGGGACGCTTTTTACAAGGCGCGCTGGTACCGGAACTCCGAAACGCAGCGGCTGGAATGGTATGGGAAGGAAATCTCGCTTACCATCATCGTTGCGGCGGAAAACGCGTTTGAGGAACCGGTTGCGCAGAATCTTGCCGCCCGGCTGGAATCCTTCGGCGTACGTGCTTCGGTACGCGTTCTCGGGCAGAAGGATTATGCCGAAGCGGTACGGCAGGGGACTTATGATCTTCGGATCGGGACCGTGGAGATTTCCGCGGATATGAATCTGTCCGCTCTCTATGCCGATGCCCGTGTTCCGGTTTCTGCGGAGCTGCAGCAGAAAACCGCGCAGTTTCTGCGGGGAGAATGTTCTGCCATGGAACTGAACACTGTGTTTCAGGAGCAGCTGCCGCTGATTCCGTTGTATTACACCTCCTATGCCGTGGCGGTCAACATGAGGGTAGAGGGAACCTTTCTTCCCACCCCGACTTCCCTGCTCGGCGGACAGGAGACCTGGGAAAAGAAAAAATAAAAAGCGTGCCCTCCGGATATCCGGAGGGCACTTGTTTTTTTACGGAATTATTCAAAGTAAAGCTCGTGGATTCTCTTTTTCGCTTCACGGATCCGGCGGCTGAAGACGCAGGTGAAGATGATGTCGCAGATTCCGTCGATAATCAGCGAAATTCCGGCGAACATCATAACCGTGTCAAAGGTGTCGAACATCACCAGGATGCCCAGCGCAACCGTGAGTACGGAAAGGAGAAGCATAAAGCCCCAGCCCTTGATGTGCGCACGGGCACAGTCGATGCTGTCTACCAGAGAGGTGCTGCCGTCGATGACAATGAACAGACCGAAAATAACGGTCAGCAGTTCTTTGACCATGGAGGGATTGATCAGGCAGAAAGCGCCGGAAAGCAGAAGCGCAATGCCGATGATCAGGGAATGCGCACTGAAGGCAAAGCCGTAAAGAATGAAGGTTACGACCGCAACGACCCCGGCGCAAAGCAACGTGATTCCGGAAACCGTGCAGAGAACATCCGCCGATTCTTTCGGAAGAACAAGGAACAGGACGCCGATGGCAATGGCGAGAACGGCAATGAGGATTCCGCTCCATTTCATTTTTGTAATGGCTTTTTTGATTTGACTCATAAAAAATCTTCCTTCCCTATGATTTTTTTATCTTTTCTCCGTGTTACACGAATGAAAATTCGAAGAGGATGTCTGGGAAAGGCGCTGGGTCGCGCCCTGAATCTGGTCCGACAGCGCCGTGTGAAGAAAACGAACCAATTCTTCCGGCGAACGGTCGATTTCTCCCCGCAGCCAGCTTTCCGTCAGGGCTCCGACCGCGAGCACGCAGAACCTTGTGGCAATCCGCAAATCTTCCCGGCTTCCGGCAAGCGGACCGATTTCCGCACAGATCTGCCGGATGGTGTTGGAAACCATGTTGTAGATGTCTTCTTCAAAAAAATGACGGAGACGTCCGCGCTCCACCGAAATCAGCGCCATGTAGCAGAATTCCCGGTTTTCGTCCAGATACCGGAACAGCTGAAGAAGCCCGTCCTTACGGACAAGCCCGGTCTGTGCGTCGTACAGAAGCGGAAGCGCTTCCTGCTCAAACGTCCAGCGCAGCAGGGCATAGATATCGTCAAAGTGATAATAGAAGTTCTGACGGCGGATTCCGCAACGGTCGGTGATGTCCCGGATTGCGATCCGGTCCAGCGGCTTTTGCTGCATCAGCGCCTTCAGCGCGCACGACATCTTTTTTTTGGTCTGTTCCGAAGAAGAATAAGTCTGTTTCTGCACGGAATCTTTCCTCCTTCGCGACAAAGCCCTGTTTTCTCGTCTTTTTCTGTTTTCAGTATAGCACATTTTTTCAGACTTATCACGGGTCAAATCAAATAAAATGTCATATTTTATGGGGATTTTTCTTATTTTCCGCTTGCACCGTAGTTGGACAGCACGCGGGCGGAGGGGTCATTTACGTCGCAGCCGCGCCAGGTGCGGTTCGGCATCCAGAAGTCCGGAATCATCTGCGACTGCCCGGGATAGTATTTTTCAAAGATCTCACGGTACAGCAGAGATTCTTTGGTGAAGGGAACTGCGTGCGCGTATTCACGGCGGCGTGTTTCGAATTCCGCATCGGTGTAGCGGCTTTCGGCGTATTCCTTGAGATCGTCCACCATGGAATGACCGACGGCGTCGGAGAATGCCGCTTTTTCCCGGTACAGGATTTCGTGCGGCAGATAGTCGCCCTCAAAAGCGTGACGAAGCAGATATTTTCCGATTCCGTAGGTGTTTTGCTTTTTCTTCGGATCGACCGAAAGAACGTATTGTACGAAATCCAGATCGCCGAACGGAACCCGTGCCTCCAGGGATTGAGAGGAGATGCACCGGTCGGCACGCAGGACATCGTATTCATGCAGTTCCCGGATCCTTTTTTCGGATTCCTTTTGGAATTCCTCGGCGGACGGGGCAAAATCGGTGTATTTATAGCCGAACAGTTCGTCCGAGATTTCGCCGGTGAGCAGCACGCGGATGTCGGTATGGCGGTGAATCCAGCGGCAGAGCAGATACATTCCCATGGATGCGCGCACGGTTGTGATGTCAAACGTGCCCAGCTGCCGGATGACCTCTTCCAGAGAGTCCAGAACTTCCTGCCGGGTCATGGTCACCTCGGTGTGATCGCTGCCGATGTAATCCGCCACCTGACGGGCATATTTCAGGTCAATGGCATCGGTGTCCATGCCGATGGCAAAGGTCCGCAGGGGCTTTTGCTCTTTTTTTGCGGCAATGGCACAGACCAGGGAAGAATCCAGCCCCCCGGACAGGAGGAATCCGACCTTGGCATCGGAAACAAGGCGTTTCTCCACGCCCGCCGTCAGTTTTTCACGGATGTTCCGGCATACGGTTTCCACGCTGTCTTCGCACACGTTCTGCACGTTTGTGATATCGCGGTAGCAGACGAATTTTCCGTCCTTCCAGTAATGTCCGGGCGGGAACGGGAGAATGGTTCCGCAGAGTCCGACCAGGTTTTTGGGTTCACTGGCAAAAACGATCACGCCGCGGCGGTCATAGCCGTAGTACAGCGGACGGATGCCGATGGGGTCCCGCGCGGCAAGGTATCTGCCGGTTGCTCCGTCGTACAGGATCATCGCGAATTCCGCGTCCAGCATGCCGAACATGTTTTCGCCGTATTTGCGGTACAGCGGCAAAAGGATCTCACAGTCCGAGCCGCTGCGGAACGTGTACTCCGTCTGCAGTTCCTGTTTCAGTTTTTCATAACCGTAGATTTCTCCGTTGCAGACCGCAAAGCTTCCGTCCAGCTCAAACGGCTGCATTCCGGCGTCGGTCAAGCCCATGATTGCCAGGCGGTGAAAGCCCAGAAGTCCTTTGCCGGTATCGAGAATCCGGCTTTTGTCCGGTCCCCGCGAGACGGTGGCGGCAAAGCCCTCTTCAAAGGATGCGAGGTCGGCGCCGGCGCCGCAGTAGCCCATAATGGAACACATGGCGTTTTGTTTCCTTTCCGTGTTTTAATCCCATGCGGAGGTATCGGCTCCGTACGGGGAGGGATATTCCGACGTGTTTTCGATCCGGAGCGGCTGGGACGGGTCGGTGACCATACGCATGGGATGGCGGGGCACATCGTAGTGAAACGGATATGTGGTGCGGGTGGTTTGCTCGGTTTTTGTTTTCATAACGGAATCTCCTTTTTTTCAGCCCACGCCGTACAGCAGCTTGCTGTAGGAGGGGAACGGCCAGTAAGACGATGCGGTCAGGGTCTCTGCTTCGTCGCATACCACACGAAGCTCCGCCATCTTCCGCAGAATCACGTCACGGATGCGGAACGATGCTTCGGCGGGATCGGAAACGGTATGAAGCCGGATCAGCGCCGTTTCCAGTTCCTGCGTGGCACGGTCGATCTCGTCGGTCAGTTCCGAAAGACGGGAGATCTGCCCCTTTTCATACCGGCAGGCAAGCCCCGGTACGGCGGCGGTTTTTGCGGAGAGCGCAGCGGCAAGATCTTTGGTGTACGCTTCCACGGCGGGAAGGATTTCCCTGCGCGCCATGTCCACCATCGTCAGCCCCTCGATGTTGACGGTTTTTACGTAATTTTCCAGATAAATCTCATAGCGGGAACGCAGCTCCGGCTCCGTAAAGATTTTGTGGCGGGTCAGCATTTCCGTGTTTTTCGGTTTCAGAATGCACGGCAGAACATCGGGAGTTGTGCGGAGGTTGAGAAGTCCGCGCTGTTCGGTCGCCTCCCGGATCCACTGCTCGTCATAGCCGTTGCCGTTGAAGATAATGCGCTTGTGGTCGCGGACGGTGTCGCGGAGAAGCCGGTGCAGAACCGTGTCAAAATCCGCGGCGTTTTCCAGTGCGTCCGCATATTTCCGCAGGGATTCCGCAACGGCGGCGTTGAGCATGATGTTGGCGCAGGCGATGCTGTTGGAAGATCCGAGCATCCGGAACTCAAACTTGTTGCCGGTAAAGGCAAACGGTGAGGTCCGGTTACGGTCGGTGGTATCCCGTATGAACCGGGGCAGCACATGAACGCCCAGCCGCATCACGGTCTTTTCCGCGGCGCTGTAGGGGGTTTCGTTTGCCAACGCATCCAGAACCGCCGTCAGCTCTTCGCCGAGAAAGACGGAAACGACGGCAGGGGGCGCTTCGTTGGCTCCGAGCCGGTGGTCGTTGCCTGCCGAGGCAACGGAAAGGCGGAGAAGATCCTGATAATCGTCTACCGCCATCAGAACCGCGCAGAGAAACAGCAGAAACTGCGCGTTTTCGTAGGGCGTTTCGCCGGGAGTCAGCAGGTTGACGCCGGTATCGGTTGCGATGGACCAGTTGTTGTGCTTCCCGCTTCCGTTTACGCCGGCAAACGGCTTTTCGTGAAGCAGGCACACCAGCCCGTGCCGGTCGGCAACCTTCTGCATGATTTCCATGGTGAGCTGGTTGTGATCGGTGGCGATGTTGGTTGTGGTATAGATCGGTGCCAGTTCGTGCTGTGCCGGTGCCACCTCGTTGTGCTCCGTTTTGGCGAGAATGCCGAGCTTCCACAGCTCCCGGTCCAGATCTTCCATGAATGCCGCCGCGCGGGGCTTGATGACTCCGAAATAATGGTCGTCCATTTCCTGCCCCTTGGGCGGTTTGGCGCCGAACAGCGTGCGCCCGCAGAAGATGAGATCCGGACGCTTTTCGTACAGTGCCTTGTCTACCAGAAAATATTCCTGTTCCGGACCGACGCAGGTACGGACGCACTTCACGTCCCGGTTGCCGAACAGCCGCAGAATGCGCATGGCCTGTTTGTTGAGCGCCTGCATGGAGCGGAGAAGCGGTGTTTTTTTGTCCAGCGCTTCACCGCCGTACGAGCAGAAGGCGGTGGGAATGCACAGGGTGTGATCTTTGATGAACGCATAGGAGGTCGGGTCCCATGCCGTGTAGCCGCGGGCTTCAAAGGTGGCGCGCAGACCTCCGGACGGAAACGAGGAGGCATCCGGTTCGCCCTTGATCAGCTCCCTGCCGGAAAATTCCGCAATCACGCCGCCGTCCGGCGATGGGGTGATGAAGCTGTCGTGCTTTTCTGCTGTAATGCCGTTGAGCGGCTGAAACCAGTGCGTAAAATGCGTGGCGCCGCGTTCGATCGCCCAATCCTTCATTGCGTCTGCCACGACGTTTGCCACATCGTTGTTCAGGCGTTCGCCCTCATCGATGGTCTTTTTGAGCGAAAGATAGATATCCGAGGGCAGTTTTGCCCGCATCACCCGATCGTCGAAGACCAGACAGCCGAAATAATCCGAAATGGTTTCCATACCGAAATCCTCCTTACAAAATAAAAAAGGCAATGCGTCCTGCGGGACGTCATTGCCTCGGTTTTCATAAAAAAAGGCGTCTGAGAGCCAAAACTCAAAGACGCCATTGCCTTTATGAGTGCTATTATACAGGATGGAAACGGATTTGTCAAGGGCTCTTCCGCAATTTTTTTGTTGCAAAAAAAGGATTTCCTTTTTCTTTTTTCTTGACAAGCGCGGGGAGATTGTGTTATAATGCTTGCCATAATGAGCAAAGACGTTCATTCCGACGGGTTTTTTCCTGTTTGAATGGGCGTCTTTTTCTATTCTCGGAAAAGGACGGAAAGCAGACGATGAAATGGGAAGGCGAAATTCGTATCCCCTCCGGATGTGCGGTTGCGGCGGTGATCTCCCGGGACGGACGGCGGATGACGGGGGAGACGGTGATGCGGGGAATGTTGCCCATGCACGACCGCTCCAATGGATTGGGCGGCGGCTTTGCGGCATACGGAATCTATCCGGAGTATCGGGATTTTTATGCGCTGCATCTCTTTTTTACCGACCGGGAAGCGCGGCATACCTGTGAAGAACTTCTGAAAGACCGGTTTGAAATTGTGAAGGATGAGCGGATTCCAATCTGCCGTATTCCGGAAATTACGGACGTTCCGTTGATCCGCCGGTATTTTGTGGCGCCGCTGGCCTCCGTGCTGATGCGGCTTCAGTTGGACGAGAAGGAATATGTGGTGCGGACGGTGACGGAGATTAACACGAAGATCCGGGGGGCGTATGTGTTTTCCAGCGGGAAGAATATGGGAACCTTCAAGGCGGTGGGCTTTCCGGAGGATGTGGGAAGGTTTTACCGGCTGGAGGAATATGCGGGATATCTCTGGACGGCGCACGGGCGGTATCCCACCAATACGCCGGGCTGGTGGGGCGGAGCCCATCCGTTTTCGTTGCTGGACACCTCGGTGGTTCACAACGGTGAGATTTCTTCTTACGACGCCAACCGCCGCTGTATGGAGATGTTCGGCTATTCCTGTACGCTGCAGACCGACACGGAGGTTATTGCTTATATTGCCGATTACCTTCTGCGCCGGCAGGGGTTGACGCTTCGGGAGATGGCATCGGTCATTGCAGCGCCGTTCTGGAGTACCATCCGCACCCGTCCTCCGAAGGAGGCGGAGGAACTGTGCTATCTGCGGCAGATGTTTCCCGGTCTTCTGATTACCGGTCCGTTTTCGGTCATCTTCGGATTTACCGGCGGGCTGATGGCACTGAACGACCGGCTGAAGCTGCGTTCGATGGTAACGGCGGAAAAGGGTGATCTTGTATATTTTGCCAGTGAAGAGGCCGCGATTCGGGCAATGGAGCCGGCGGCGGAAAATCTGTATGCCCCGATGGGCGGTGAACCGGTTGTGGTTCGGGTAAAGGAGGGGTGCTTCTGATGGAGCGTTCGTTTTTGCTTCCGGAATTCGACGTGATACGGAATCCGGAGCGATGTGTGAACTGCCGGGTCTGTGAGCGGCAATGCTCGCACGGTGTCCATGTGTTTGACCCGAAAACAAAGACCATGGTCAGTGACGAGGCGCGCTGTGTGGACTGCCAGCGCTGTGCGGTGTATTGTCCGACACGGGCTCTGAAGATTGTGCGGAACGGCGCTGCTCTGCGCCCAAACGCCAACTGGAGCGGTGCAACGGTGCAGGAAATCTACCGGCAGGCAGCCAGCGGAGGTGTGTTGCTTTCTTCCATGGGAAATCCGCAACCTCTTCCCGGATATTGGGAACGGATGCTGATCAACTCCTCACAGGTGACCAACCCGCCGATCGACCCCTTGCGGGAACCGATGGAAACGAAGGTGTTTCTGGGCAGTAAGCCGGCTTCGGTCTGCCGCGGTGAGGACGGGCGGCTGAAGACGGAGCTGCCGCCGCGGCTTGCGCTTTCCATGCCGGTGATGTTTTCCGCCATGAGCTATGGATCGGTCAGTTATCGTGTTCATGCGTGTCTTGCCCGCGCGGCAAGACGGCTTGGAACCTTCTACAATACCGGGGAGGGCGGACTGCATGAGGATTTCTTCCCTTACGGGGATTGTACGGTGGTACAGGTGGCTTCCGGGCGGTTCGGCGTTCATGCCGGATATCTCCGTGCGGGTGCGGCGGTCGAGATCAAAATGGGGCAGGGTGCCAAGCCGGGAATCGGCGGACATCTGCCGGGAACAAAGATTGTGGGGGACGTTTCCCGGACGCGGATGATTCCGGAGGGCGCCGATGCCATTTCTCCGGCACCGCATCACGATATCTATTCCATTGAGGATCTGCGCCAGCTGGTGTATTCCATCAAGGAAGCCACGCAGTATCGCAAGCCGGTTCTGGTCAAGGTCGCAGCGGTTCACAACATCGCCGCCATCGGTTCGGGCATTGCGCGGAGCGGGGCTGACATTCTTGTGATTGACGGCTTCCGGGGCGGAACGGGAGCGGCACCGACCCGGATCCGGGATCATGTGGGAATTCCGGTGGAGCTGGCACTTGCCGCCGTGGATACCCGTTTGCGGGAGGAAGGAATCCGGGAAAGAATCTCTCTTGTGGCGGGAGGAAGCATTCGGTCTTCCGCCGATGTGGTGAAGGCCATCGCGCTCGGTGCCGATTGCTGCTATGTGGCAACGGCAGCGCTGCTGGCTCTCGGCTGTCATCTGTGCCGGAATTGCTCCGACGGGCAGTGTGCGTGGGGAATTGCCACCCAGCGGCCGGAACTGGTCGACCGCCTGGATATTGAAGAGGGAGCGGAGCGGTTGGTGAATCTGATGACCGCATGGCGGCATGAAATCAAGGAAATGATGGGCGGAATGGGCATCAATTCCATTGAGGCACTGCGGGGAAACCGGCGGATGCTGCGCGGCGTGGGCATGACGGAAAAGGAACTGGAGATTCTCGGAATTGCCCATGCCGGCGAGTAGCGCAGCCGGAGGACTTTGGGCGTGCCGGAAAATTTTTTCAGATTTATCCTGTTTTTTATTCAAAATCCTATGGAAAAATGTCGGGGGATGTGATATAATACAATGTCGTGGATTGACGCAAGCGGAATGGACTTTTCCGCTTTGAACGAAGCAATCCGGAATGCCGGAAACAACTGCCGGATCCGCAACTGTCTGGGGCAACGGTTTCTTGCCGCAGGGAAGGAATCCGGGTCTGTACAGATTGAAGGAATTCCGGGGAATGCGCTCGGCGCTTATCTGGAAGGCGCGGACCTGACGGTATACGGCAATGCGCAGGATGCGGTGGGAGACACCATGAACGCCGGCTCGATTACGGTGTACGGAAGCGTCGGGGATGCCGTCGGTTATGCCATGCGCGGCGGCGAGATCCTGATTCGGGACAATGCCGGATATCGTGCGGGCATTCACATGAAGGAATACCGCGGGAAGAAACCGGTTCTCGTCATCGGAGGAAGAACAGGGAGTTTTCTCGGCGAATATCAGGCAGGGGGGCTGATTCTGGTTCTTGCCCTGCACCGGGACGGACGTCCCTCCGTAGGCAATTTTCCGGGAACGGGGATGCATGGCGGAAAAATGATGCTGCGCGGAGACGTGTCCGGGATCCGTTTTCCGGAACAGACCGTCCGCCGGGAGGCGACGGCGGAGGATTTGGCGGAGGCAGAGCCGTATCTGCGGCGGTATGCGGAGCGGTGCGGTGCGGATGCGGAGTTTCTGCTTCGTTCTTCCTATACTGTGGTCACGCCGGGCGGAGCCAATCCGTATCGGCAGATGTATGTATCAAATTAAGAAAGGCGGGGTTGCGCGGATGCGATATTCAAAAGAAGAAATCCGGCAGTATGTGGCGGAGGAGGACGTCAAGTTTATCCGCATGGCGTTCTGCGATGTATACGGCAGACCGAAAAATATCTCCGTGATGCCGGAAGAGCTGGAGCGTGCCTTCTCCTACGGCATTGCCATTGATGCGTCCGCCATTGCGGGATTCGGCGGAGAGATTCACTCGGACCTGCTTCTTCATCCGGATCCCTCGTCCCTGTCGCTTCTTCCGTGGAGACCGGAGCACGGGCGTGTGGTGCGGATGTTCTGCCGTGTGTCGTATCCCGACGGAACGCCGATGGAAGCCGATGCGCGCACGCTGCTTTGCCGTGCCGTTGCGGAGGCGGAGAAGGAGGGGCTTTCGTTTGCGTTCGGTTCGGAGATGGAATTTTATCTGTTTTGCCGTGACGAGAACGGCGAACCTACCCGGATTCCGTACGATCGTGCCGGCTATATGGACATGGCACCGGAGGACAAGGGGGAAAACGTGCGCCGGGAAATCTGCCTGACGCTGGAGCAGATGGGAATCCGTCCGGAGAGCTCGCATCACGAGGAGGGCCCGGGACAGAACGAGATTGATTTCCGGTATTCCGACCCGCTGGAGGCGGCGGATCATGCCGTGACGTTCCGCTCGGCGGTGCATACGATTGCGGCACGCAACGGGCTTTATGCGGATTTTTCGCCGAAGCCGCTTCCGCATCAGCCCGGAAACGGGATGCACATCAACCTGTCGGTCCGGTCCGCGGACGGACGGGAGGTCATGCCGCAGGTTCTGGCGGGCATTCTGAAGCATATCCGGGAAATGACCGTATTTCTGAACACAACCGAAGATTCGTACCGCCGGTTCGGAAGCAACAAGGCGCCGGGCTATGTGTCCTGGTCGAGCGAAAACCGTTCGCAGCTGATCCGCATTCCGGCAGCCGAGGGGGAATACCGCCGCGCGGAGCTGCGTTCTCCCGACCCGCTGTGCAATCCGTATCTGGCGTTTGCCCTGCTGATCTATGCCGGGTTGGACGGCGTCCGGAGCGGAGCGGAACTTCCGCCCGCAGTGGATCTGAATCTGTATACGGCACCGGAATCGGTGCGGAAGATGTATCCGGCGCTTCCCCGGACGTTGGCGGAGGCACGGAAAACGGCGGCGGAAAGTGATTTTATCGGCTCGGTTCTGCCGCAGGCCATTCTCCGTCCGTATCTGGAAACGGAAAACTGACTGGAACCGGGAAAACAAGCGGAAGGAGGGGCTTTTGTGGATCTGGCCGAACATCTTTACAGTGTACGGATCGTTTCTGCGGTTCCGAAATTTGCCGATTCCCTCATTGCCCTGCTTCCGCGCGACCGGTATGCGCCCGTGACGGTTGTTCCGGATGCCGCGGAGGCGAGGCGGAGCATGCTGGAAAACCCGGCGGATATCGTGGTTATCCATACGCCGCTTCCGGATGAGTTCGGAAACCGGCTGGCGTTGGATCTTTGCCGCAGCGGCGGCGCGGGCGTCTTGCTTCTGGTGCGCGCGGAGCATTATCCGGATGTGAACGCACGGGTGTCTCCCTACGGCGTTCTGGTGTTGTCCAGACCCACATCGTCGTCGGTGCTTCTGCAGACGCTTTCGCTTCTGTGCGGCACGCGGGAGCGGCTGCGGCAGATGGAAAGGAAAACGGCTTCCCTGGAGGAGAAGATGGAGGAGATCCGCCTGGTGAACCGTGCCAAATGGCTGCTGATCGAACAACTGAAAATGACGGAGCCGGATGCACACCGGTATCTGGAGAAGACGGCGATGGACCGCTGTGTTTCCAAACGCAGTGTGGCGGAATCCATTATCAAACTGTATCAATCGTGAGGAAAGAACGTATGACAAAATATATTTTCGTGACCGGCGGGGTCGTGTCCGGTCTGGGCAAAGGAATTACGGCGGCGTCGTTGGGGCGTCTGCTCAAAACGCGGGGGCTGAAGGTCGCCGCACAGAAGCTGGACCCGTACATCAATGTGGATCCGGGCACGATGAGCCCGTATCAGCACGGAGAAGTTTACGTGACGGAGGACGGTGCGGAAACCGACCTGGATCTGGGGCATTACGAGCGGTTTATCGATGAGGATCTGAACCGGTATTCCAATCTGACCACCGGCAAGGTGTACTGGAACGTTCTGAACAAGGAACGCCGCGGCGAATATCTCGGCTCGACCGTGCAGGTCATTCCTCATATCACCAATGAAATCAAGGAATTTGTTTACCGGGTGGGGAAACAGACCGATGCGGACGTGGTGATTACCGAGATCGGCGGCACCATCGGGGATATCGAATCGCAGCCGTTTCTGGAAGCGGTGCGGCAGATCTCGCTGGAGGTCGGACGGGAGAACAGTTTGTTCATCCATGTTACGCTGGTGCCGTTTCTGCGCGGTTCGGACGAGCATAAATCCAAACCCACCCAGCATTCCGTCAAGGAATTGCAGGGCATGGGAATCAACCCGAACATCATTGTGCTTCGCTGTGACGAGCCGCTGGAGGATTCCATTTTTCAGAAGATCTCCCTGTTCTGCAACGTCAAGCCGGACTGCGTGATTGAGAACATCACCCTGCCGTATCTGTACGAAGCCCCGCTGATGCTGGAAAAATCGAACTTCTCCTCGGTGGTCTGCAGGGAGCTCGGCATCAATGCGCCGGAACCGGATCTTGCCGAGTGGACGGATCTTGTGTCCCGCATCAAAAACCGGGAAAAGGAAGTTCACATCGGGCTGGTGGGAAAATACGTGCAGCTGCACGATGCGTATCTTTCTGTTGCCGAAGCCATGCGCCATGCCGGGTATACGCTGAACACGCACATCCGCATTCACTGGATCGATTCCGAAACGCTGAACGGGCAGAATGTCGGAGAAATCCTCGGCGGAATGGACGGAATCCTTGTTCCGGGCGGGTTCGGTGCGCGCGGAATTGAGGGCATGATTCTCGCCGCGCAGTATGCCCGGGAGAACCGAATTCCGTATCTGGGAATCTGTCTGGGAATGCAGATTGCCGTGATTGAGTTTGCGCGGCACGTTGCCGGTCTTCCGGATGCTCATTCCGGCGAATTCGACGAATTGTGCCGTTACAAGGTCATTGACTTCATGCCCGGACAGAGCCATGACATCGACAAGGGCGGAACGCTGCGTCTCGGCGCGTATCCGTGTGAGATCCGGCCGGGAACGACTCTGGAGCACTGCTACGGTGTATCCGAAATCTCCGAGCGTCACCGCCACCGCTATGAATTCAACAACGATTTCCGTTCTGTGCTGACCGAAGCCGGTCTGACTCTGTCGGGGTTGTCCCCGGACGGGCGTCTGGTGGAGGCGGTGGAACTGACGGAGCTGCCGTTCTTCGTCGGGGTGCAGTATCATCCGGAATTCAAATCCCGTCCGAACCGGGCGCATCCGCTGTTTCACGGCTTCATCGAAGCCGGACTGAAGCGCGCGGAGAGCCGGAAGAAAGGAGAAACGACATGAACGAAACCTACCAGAATCCTCTTTGCCGCCGCTATGCGAGCCGGGAGATGCAGGAGATTTTTTCCGATGCCCGGAAGTTTTCCACCTGGCGTCGCCTCTGGGTCGCGCTGGCAGAGAGCGAACAGGAGCTGGGGCTTCCCATCACCGACGCCCAGATCGCTGAGATGAAGGCGCATCTGGACGATATCGACTATGCCGTGGCGGATCAGCGGGAGCGTGAAGTGCGTCACGACGTGATGGCGCATATCTATGCATACGGCGTTGCCTGTCCGACGGCAAAGCCCATCATTCATCTCGGTGCGACCAGTTGCTTTGTGGGCGACAACACGGACATCATTCTGCAGCGGGAGGCACTGCGGCGCATCCGCACGCTTCTTCTCGCAGCCATTTCCGCCTTGGCGGATTTTGCGGAAAAATACAAGAATCAGGAAACGCTTGCCTATACGCATTTTCAGGCGGCGCAGCCCACCACGGTGGGGAAGCGCGCCACACTCTGGCTGCAGGATCTGATGATGGATCTGGAGCATCTGGATTTTGTTTTGGGAAATCTCCGTCTGCTGGGCTGTCGCGGCACAACGGGAACGGGTGCCAGTTTTCTGGAGCTGTTTGAAGGGGATTCCGCCAAGGTTCTTGCCCTGGAAAAGAAAATTGCGCACAAGATGGGGTTTTCTTCCTCGTATGCCGTCAGCGGGCAGACCTATACACGCAAAGTGGATTATTTTACTCTGTCCGTGCTGTCCGGAATCGCGCAGAGCGCGCAGAAATTCTCCGGCGACATCCGCCTGCTTTCGCATCTGAAAGAGGTGGACGAGCCGTTTGAGAGCGGGCAGGTCGGCTCTTCGGCGATGGCGTACAAGCGCAATCCCATGCGCAGCGAGCGCATCTCCTCGCTTGCCCGGTTTATCATTGCCGATGCGCTGAATCCGGCAATGACTGCCGGAACCCAATGGCTGGAACGTACGCTGGACGATTCTGCCAACCGCCGCATCAGCATTCCGGAGGCGTTTCTTGCCGCCGACGGCATTCTGTCGCTGTATATCAATGTCATCAGCGGGCTGACCGTTTATCCCCGTGTGATGGAAAAGCATCTGGCGGAGGAACTTCCGTTTATGGCAACGGAGAATATTCTGATGCACTGTGTGCGCGCGGGCGGCGACCGCCAGACCCTGCACGAAGCCATCCGTCGTCATTCCGTGGCGGCGGGCAAAGCCGTCAAGCAGGACGGCGCCCCGAACGATCTTCTTGACCGGATTGCCGCCGACCCCGTGTTCGGGTTGACCCGGGCGCAGATCGACGGCGTGATTCGTGAAAGCCGCCTGACCGGCAGAGCCGCCGAGCAGACGGAGGAATACCTTGCCGAGGTCCGGCGTGTTCTTGCGGAAAATGCGGATGCGGCAAACGAACAACTGAATATCAAAATAAATGTATAAAGGACGGTAAAACACTATGCTTACTGCGATTGTCGGTATCAACTGGGGCGATGAGGGAAAGGGCCGTATGGTCGACCTTCTTTCTTCGGATTATGACATCATTTGCCGCTACCAGGGCGGAAACAATGCAGGCCACACGGTGGTCAACGAGAGGGGAAAATTCGTTCTGAATCTTCTTCCCTCCGGAATTCTGCGCGAGACCACGGTCAACGTCATGGGCAACGGCATGGTCATTGACATTGAGCATCTGGTAAACGAAAGCAAGAAACTGACGGATCAGGGCATCCGCATCACGCCGGAAAATCTCAAGATCAGCGACCGCGCCATTGTCTGCCTGCCGTATCACCGGATGCAGGACATTATGGAGGAGGAGCGTCTTGCCGATAAGAAATACGGCTCTACCCGCCGCGGCATTGCTCCCGTTTATGCCGATAAATATATGAAAAAGGGCATCCGTACCGCCGATCTTCTTCATACGGATTCTTTGTATGAGAAGGTGCATGACATCGTGGAATGGAAAAACATCACCGTTACCGGTTACGGCCATGAGGCGCTTCGTGCAGACGATGTGATGGACTGGCTGAAAACGTACGGCGCTCAGGTTGCTCCGTTTATTACGGATGTTTCCGAATATCTGTATCGTGCCGTGGATGAGGGCAAGAACATCATGTTCGAGGCACAGCTCGGCGCTTTGCGTGATATCGATTTCGGCATCTATCCTTACACGTCCTCTTCGCAGACCCTGGCGGCATTCGGCCCCATCGGTGCCGGAATCCCCGGTGTGAAGCTGAATAAGACCATCGGAATCATGAAGGCCTATTCCACCTGTGTGGGCGAGGGTCCGTTCACGGCGGAAATGTTCGGGGAAGAAGCCGAGAAGCTGCGCGCCGCCGGCGGTGAGTACGGTGCCGCAACCGGAAGACCCCGCCGTGTGGGTCCGTTTGATGTGCCCGCGTCCCGTTACGGTGTGCGTGTGCAGGGAGCGGATACCATTGCCTTGACCAAACTGGACGTTCTCTCTTATCTGGATAAGATTCCGGTCTGCACGGCATACGAGGTGGACGGCGAGAAGACCACGGTGTTCCCCACGGGCGACCGTCTGAACCGCGCCAAACCGGTGATTGAGTATGTGGACGGTTTCGGAGATGTGTCCTCGTGCCGTCGTTATGAAGATCTGCCCGATGCCGCCAAAGCGTATGTACGGTATCTGGAAGAGGCAGTCGGCTGCCGGATTGAATATGTTTCGGTCGGTGCCGGAAGAGAAGAATATATTCATATCGGCTGAGTGATACGGAAAAGACGTTTTGGCTGAATCACAGGGACTTTTTCCGGGATCTCCCCCGTCCGTCGGACGGGGGAGATCCTTTTTGCGGAAAGTCCCGTTTTTAGCAAAATGAGCAAAAAAACATAAAGAATACGCTTTTCTCTTGACGAAAACAAAAAAATGGAGTATAATGGAGTATAATAAGAACCACGCTGGGCAGGGAACAAGAAATTCAGGAGGCAGACGGAGCGGTTTCCGACTGCCCGCCGGACGATTTCCGGCATGAATGGAAAGTCAAGGAGATTTTTAACAGTATGGGATATTATGAAGCGATTAATATGATCTTCGGTATCATTTACATCGTTTTCAGCTTGATCATGGTTCATTTCATCGTGTTCGGCATTGTCGGGCTGTTTCACCGTAAGCGGTATCCGAAGACCGACCGGATCAACCGGTACGGCGTTATCATACCTGCCCGGAACGAAGAGAATGTGGTCGGCGGTCTGATCGAAAGCGTGCAGAAAAACAATTACCCGCAGGACAAGCTGCAGATTTTTGTGATTGCGCACAACTGTACGGACCGTACCGCCGAGATTGCCCGGAGCATGGGCGCCACGGTGTATGAATACAACAATCCGGAAGAAAACACCATGGGCTATGCGTTCCGGCATCTGTTCTCGTGCATCGAGCGGGATTACGGAACCCAGAATTATGACGGATTTTTCCTGTTCAACGCGGACAATGTGCTGGATCAGAATTATTTTTCCCGCATGAACGATGCGTTTGAATACTACGATAAACGCTATGTCATCACGTCCTACCGCAATTCCAAGAATTTCGGAAGCAATCTTCTTTCGGGTCTGTACGGAATTTATTTCCTTACCGGGTGCCGGATGGAAAGTTGCGGCAGAACGGCGCTCGGCTGTTCCACCCGTGTGCAGGGAACCGGATACGTCATCAATTCCAATCTGGTCAAGAACGGCTGGGATTATGTTTCGCTGACGGAGGACTGGGAATTTTCTGCGGATCAGGTGCTGATGAACAACCGCATCCGTTATTGCGATGACGCGATTTTCTACGACGAACAGCCCACATCTTTCCGGATTATGTGGCGCCAGCGTGTCCGCTGGTCCCGGGGGCATCTTCTGGTGTTCTGCGCGCGGGCAAAGGATCTGCTCCGTTCGCTGTTTTCCCGTGAAGTACGGCATAAATATTCGTTGTACGACCTGACCACCAACATGATTCCGTCCAGTTTGATCTGGTTTGCGCTGTTTCTTCTTCAGCTCGTACTGCTTCTGATCACACCGCTTGTTTCTCCCGGTGTTTCCTTCCAGGAAATTTTTCTGCGGATGGGCGACAGTTTCTGGAATCCGGCGGGTCTTCTGTGGATCTGGTTGCGCAACGCGCTGTTTTCCACGGTGATTCTGATGATCAGTGCCGCCGTCATTTTCGTTACCGAACGGAAGCGGATCAAGAATGTTTCGCTGGGCAAAAAGATTCTGGTTTCTTTGTTCTGGCCGTTGTTCCTTGCCATTCAGCTGCCCATGGATATTCAGGCGCTGTTTTCCAAAAACCTCGGCTGGAAACCGATTCCTCACGCGGACAAGACCACGTTTGATAAGGTGAACGAGGGCTTTGCCGATGAGGAAGCAATATGATTTTTTTCAGAAAACAAAAAGTCAGGGCGGGGTGCAGCCGCTCTGACTGTTTTCCTTTTGGCAGAGAGATTCCCGTTGCGGTTCTGCGGAAGCCGGTGCGGAATCTGCGTATTTCGGTCCGGTCTCCGGACGGTTCCGTCACCGTGACGGCTCCCCGCTCCGTATCGGATGCGGAGATCCGTGCGTTTCTTTCGGATAAAAAAGAATGGATTCTTCGCAGCCGTGAGCGGATTCTCCGCCTGGCAGCCGAGCGTCCGACCCGGTTTGCGGATGGGGAAGAACTGTTTTTCCGGGGTGTGCCGTACCGGCTGGAGGTCCGTGCCGGTGCAGGAAACGGATTGACGCTTGAGGGAAATCGTGCCGTTCTGACGGTGTGTCGTCCGGAGGATGAGACACTGCGGACACGCACCGTGCTGGATGCCTACCGGGACGATTTGCGGAAAACGGCAGCGAAGTGGTTTTCCTTCTGGGGCGAAAAAACCGGGCTGTACTGTCGGTCCTGGCAGATCCGGCAGATGACCACCCGTTGGGGATCCTGCAGTCCGCATGCCCGCACCGTGCGACTGAATCTCCGGCTTGCCGAACGTCCGGAGGAAGCCGTCTGCTATGTGGTTCTGCACGAGCTTGCCCATTTGCGGGAAGCCAACCACGGCCCCCGTTTTCAAGCCATTCTGAACGAGTATCTGCCGGAATGGAAAGCCATCCGCCGGCGTTTGCGCGAGCCGCAGGCCGCGGCGGAACGAAAGGAGCAATGAACATGGAGTATCGTGAACTGTGTTGGGAATCGTTTGCCCGGAAGGATCATTTTTCTTATTTTTCTTCCATGCAGAACCCGTATGTCGGCGTGACGGTGGAAACGGATATCGGGGAACTGCCCCGTTTGTGCAGGGAAACCGGAACCCCGTTTTTTCTGACCGTTCTGTATGCCGTGAGCCGCGCGGCGAACGCCGTGCCGCAGTTGAGGCAGCGCATTGTAAACGGACGTCCCGTTGAGTTCGACCGGTGCGACACGTCTCATACGGTTCTCCGTCCGGACGGAACGTACGGCTACTGCCGTCTGCGGGAGGATGCTCCGTTTGAGGAGTTTCTTTTGTATGCCCGGCCTCTGTATGAAGCGGCGAAACATTCCGAGGGGCTGAAGGAGGAAGACGATCTTCTGGGCTGCTTTTTCGTATCTTCCCTGCCGTGGATTTCTTTTTCCTCGCTGGTGCAGCCGACCCCGACCCCGGCAGACAGCAATCCCCGGATTGTGCTGGGAAAATATGTGCAGAACGGGCTCCGCTGGTCAATGCCCGTCGCGGTTCTGGCCAATCATGCGCTGGTGGACGGCGTGCATCTGGCTGCTTTTTACGATGCCCTTGCCGCCGGGCTTTCCGGGCTGGAGGATGCCTTGCGGGGAAAAAATAAAAACTGAAAAAAGGGTCGCAGATCCGACGCCTCTTCGGGAGGACGCGGATGCGACCCTTTGTGCCGGAGACGTTTTCTTCCGAAACCGTCTCCGGTTTTTTGTTTTTTGTTCAGTCCAGCGCGATGACGGTAATCATGCAGTCAAACGAATCCAGAATGAAATTGTAGTTCTCCTGCTCAAAAGAGAACGAAAGTTTGACCTGGGTATCCTTTGCGTTGTAAATCCGGTTGAAGACAAAGGATTGCTGAATGTTCCGTGCTTCCATGGCGCCTTCGTGGTGTTGGGTGCGTGTACGCCGCTTGCAGAGATCGTTGTCATAGCCGTCGGTCATCACAACGCAGAACTGCCCGTCGCAGTTGGTGCTTACGGCAATCGACCCGCTGATGCACACGCTGTAGGTATGGCCTTTTTTGAGTGTGATCGTATTCTGATTGCAGGATACCAGACCGCCGGAGCTCAGTTTTTCCTGAAAATACGGGCGCGCCTTTTCTCTCTGAAGAAAAATACGGGGGGGGGGAAAAACCGCCGGTTGCGTAGAACCAGCCCGTGCAGATGCCGTCGTTGCCCGGATCGCCTTTTTCCCCGGGATCGCCTTTGTCTCCCGGTTCTCCGTCGGATGCCGCCGCTTTCACGCCGGTGTCGGTCGTGCCGATCCACCAGGTTCCGTTTTCTCCGATGAAGGGCGTATCTCCATCCCTGCCGGGAAGCCCGTCAACGCCGTCGGTTCCGTCGCTGCCGGAGCGTGTCAAGAGATACCAGGTCGTGCCATTCGTTTCCGCTGCCGGTTTTCCATTGAATCGCCGTGCCGTTGTTGCGCACTTCCGGCAATTCGACGGTGCTGCCTGCCGGCTTGCTCCGTCCGGTAAACAGGAGAACCGTGCAAAGAATCAGAAGAAGGCAGCATACGGTCAGAAGAGTTCCCATCAAGAAATTCCGGTTGTTAAATTCCGGTTGTTTTTCATCGCGTTTCCTCCGTTTGAAAAATAGCATCGCGGCGGTTTTTCGCCGATGCCCACACCGCGGAGGAGCATCGGCGGACGGGATCAGGTTTGATCGGGGGTGTTTGCTTTGTACCGTTCCACAAACAGTGCCACGCCCTGTTTCAGAAGATCCATCTGGGCTTTCAGGTAATATTCGTCTTCAAACATGGCGTAGTGTACGCATGCCCGCACAAAAATGAAGATCAGCGGTGTGATGACCGTATACGGAATGCCGATTTTCGGTTCCAGCTGTTTCGCGTATTCGGTATAGCGCGTGTTGACGCCCTCAAAGAATTTCTTGCCGTATTCCCGGTATTTCGGAAGCGTGTAGACCTGGTACATCAGACGGTATTTCTTGCCGTGCTCCTTCGCCGTCCAATACGGGACGGTTTCGATGAACCGCGGAACATCCCTGGGGTCGGTGGGGGCTTTGGACATAAACTCGTCCTCCACCTTTGCCATGCAGTATGCCGTCGATTCCAGAATCAGCTCATCCAAATTCCGGAAATAGCAATACAGATTGCCCGTTGTACAGTTGCATGCCTTCGCAAGGGCTTTGATGCCTGTGCCGGTCAGTCCGTTTTCGGCATAGCATGCAAAGCATTTTTCCATGAGTTCTTCTTTTTTCTCATTGTGCTGCTGTTCGGTTGTTTTCATAAAAATCCTTCCCGTCAAAACCAACGGATTAATTGTTATTAGTATAACATATCTTTTATGAAAAGGCAAGTCCGGAACGCCGTTTCGGAGGAAAAATTACGGTTTTCGGAATATGGACCCGGAAAGGGACGGATTTTCGGGGAAATTCCGGCTTTGAGTCCGCGGGCGGATCTCTGTCCGGCATGCGGCGCGGAAAAGAAGCGGAAGCTGCGGGCGCTTCGGTAGATTCGGATGCTTTTTCCTCTGCGGAAAGCCGCGGGACGGGGAAACCGGTGAAAAAATAAAACCGTCAGACATCCTGGGATGTCTGACGGTTTCTGGTGCGGACGGGGGGACTTGAACCCCCACGGGAAAACTCCCACTACCCCCTCAAAGTAGCGTGTCTGCCAATTCCACCACGACCGCATATCGGTTTGGAACGCAACTTATTATATCAGAAAAGCACGGCTTTGTCAATATCTTTTTGAGGGCTGCGGAATTTTTTTTGCAACCGCATTGACAAACCCTGAGAAAGAAACTATAATATAAGATGAATTATTATGGAGTAGTATCTTTATCCATTCAGGAGGACGAATCTATGATCCGAAGCATGACCGGATTCGGTCGGGCGCGGGAGGTTCTGCACGGGCGGGACATTTCCGTGGAGATCAAATCGGTGAATCATCGGTTTCTGGAGACCTTTGTCCGGGTTCCCCGCACCTATTCTTTTTTGGAGGAACCGATTCGCAGTGCCGTTCAGCAGCGCATTGCGCGGGGCAAGGTGGAAATCTCCGTTTCCCTTGACGATTCTCAGACGGATACCGGTGTTATCCGGTTCAACCGCAATCTTTTCGAGCAGTATTACGGGGTGCTGAACGAGGTGGCGTCTTCTTACGGGCTTCCGTTTTCGCCCGATGCCACGCTGGCTCTGCGTCTGCCGGATGTTCTTTCCGCCTCTTCCGAAGAGACCGATACCGATGCTGTATGGCAGGATGTCCGGACCGTTCTGGAAGCGGCGCTGGATGCCTTTGTGGCACAGCGGGAGTGTGAGGGAGCGCGGCTTGCCTCCGATATTGTGGGCAAGTGCGGAGAGATCCTTTCTCATGTTGATTTCATTGAATCCCGCTCCGGGATGCTGGTGGAGGAATACATTGCGAAGCTGCGCAAGCGCATCGAGGCGCTTCTCGGAGACACGAAGGTGGACGAGCAGCGGCTTCTGACCGAGACGGCAATCATGGCGGACCGGCTTGCCGTGGACGAAGAGATTGTGCGTCTGCACGCGCATTGCGACACTCTGGCGGAGATGTTCCGTTCCGGAACGTCGAACGGCAAGAAGATGGACTTTATCATCCAGGAGATGAACCGGGAAATCAACACCATTTCGTCCAAGATCGGGGATCTTGACGTAACCCGCCGGGTGATTGAAGTTAAGACCTGTATCGAAAAAATCCGCGAGCAGGTTCAGAATATCGAATAAGGGAAGCAAAACGGGGAGAATTGTATGAAACTGATTAACATCGGCTTCGGAAACGTGGTGGCGGCAAACCGTATCGTTGCCATTGTCAGCCCGGATTCGTCGCCCATCAAGCGCATTGTGTCCGATGCAAAAGAAAACGGGACGCTCATTGATGCCACGTACGGAAGACGGACCCGCGCCGTCATCATCACCGACAGCGAACATGTCATTCTCAGCGCCGTCCAGCCGGAAACGGTTGCCGGACGTGTCGATCCCGAAGATGTCGGGGAGGAAGACGAGGATGACTAAGGGCAGACTTTTTATTGTTTCCGGGCCTTCGGGCGTGGGAAAGGATACCGTTGTGGGCGAAGTGCTCAAGCGGCTTCCCGATGCGTTTCTTTCGGTGTCGTACACCACGCGGGAGCCGCGGGGACGGGAAAAAGAGGGCGTGGATTATTTTTACATCACCCGCGAGCAGTTTGAGCAGGAGGTTGCCGCCGGCAATATGCTGGAATACTGCGACTATGTGTCCGCGATGTACGGAACGCCGCGTCCGCCGGTGGAACAGGCGCTTTCGGAGGGGAAACCGGTGTTTCTGGTGATTGAGCGCGTGGGAATGGAAAAGGTGAAGCAGGTGTATCCGGATGCCGTGACCGTGTTTCTGGCGCCGCCCTCCATGGATGCCCTGACGGAGCGTCTGACCGGACGGAAATCCGATTCGCCGGAAAAAATCCGCAAGCGTCTTGCCGAGGCGAAGAACGAACTGAGCCACCAGGACGAATACAAGCATGTTGTGGTCAACGATGATCTCGACCGGACGGTCGAAGAGATTCTTCATATTGTAAAACAATCGATGAAATAATTTTTGAGGTGAAAAAAATGCTTTATCCCAGTATTCCGCAGTTGATTACCGATCATTCCAAGCAGTGCCGCTACTCGCTGGTCATTGCCGTGGCGAAGGAAGCCCGGGTGATTGCCGACGAAAAAGAAGCCGAAGGCGAACGGTTGGAAGACCGCGCGGTTTCGCTTGCCGTCAAGGCGTTTGCCGACGGAAAAGCCAGTTATTCCGAGGATCGCAGCGTTTCTTACAATGACTGAAAGCGCCTTTGTCGCGATCGAAGGGGTTCCTTACGAGGCGGACCGGCTGTTTGAATATGCCGTGCCGGAGGATCTTACCCCTCTCGTTTTTCCGGGAGCCGTGGTTCTTTGCCCGTTCGGCGCGGGAGACCGGAAGCGCCGCGGGGTTGTGTTTTCCGTGGGAAAAGCCGGTTCATCGGCGCGCAAGCCGCTTGCCGGTGTGACGGACGTCGGCTTTGCGCTGAATCCGGAATCCCTCCGGTTGGCGGAATATGTGCGGGGGAAATACTTCTGCACGTATTTCGATGCCGTCCGCTGTGTGCTTCCTCCCGGAATTTTCGGGGCGACCGAGCGATTTTACGAGGAAATCTGCTGCAAAGACGAGAAGCTTCACGCCTATTTTGCCGCAAACGGCGGCAGGGCGGAGCGCCGGAAGCTGCAGGCCGATCTGGGCCGTGCCGGCTATACCCGGCTGCTGCGTGCCGTCCGGGACGGCGAGGCGCGGGAGGTGTTCCGGTCGCAATCGGTCCGTTCCCGGACGCAGCGCACCGTATCGGTCGGACCGCAGGCGGAGGCGTATCGGCGCACGCTTGCGCAAAGCACGTCTGCGACGGCAGAGAAGCATCGGGCGGTTCTGGCCTTTCTGACGGAGCACGGCGAGAGTGTTCCTTCGGAGGTGTGCCGTGCTGCCGGCGTCGGAGAGGGTGTGCTGAAAACCCTGGAAAAAAAAGAAGCGGTCCGTTTCGGTCTGCGGGAGCAGGCGAGGGATCCGCTGGGGGAACGGCGCGGAGAGGTCCGTCCCGATCCCATTGTTCTTTCCGAAGAGCAGCAGAAAGCGTTTGATGAGATCTCGGCACAGTTCGGCTCCGGGAAGACGCATCTTCTGTACGGGGTGACCGGCAGCGGAAAAACGCATGTTTATCTGGCTCTGACCGACCGGATTCTTGCCGAGGGCAAGCGTGTGCTTCTGCTGGTTCCCGAAATTCTTCTGACGCTGCAGATTGTGGACATCTTCTGCCGCCGGTACGGAAAGGATCTTGCCGTTCTGCACAGCGGTCTTTCCGCCGGAGAACGGTTTGACGAGTGGCACCGGATTGCCTCCGGAGAATGCCGCATCGTCGTGGGGACGCGTTCGGCGGTGTTCGTTCCGCTTCGGGATCTCGGACTGATTCTGATTGACGAAGAGCAGGAACATACCTACCGTTCGGAAATGACCCCAAAATACAGCGCCGTGGAGGTGGCATCGTTCCGTGTGCGGGAGGCAGGGGCTTTGCTTCTGACCGCATCCGCCACCCCGTCGTTTGAACGCTTTCGGGCGGCGACGGAGGGAAAGATCGGATACTCCGGAATCCTCCACCGCTATAATGCCCGCCCGCTTCCCAAAACGCTTGTTGTGGATATGACAAGAGAGCAGCAGGAGGGAAACTCCTCGCTTTTCAGCCGGGAGCTTTCCACGCAGATCCGTGAAAATCTTGCCCGGAAGGAGCAGACGGTTCTGTTTATGAACCGTCGCGGATACAGCTCGTTTGTGTCCTGTCCTTCCTGCAAATATGTGTTCCGCTGTGAAAGCTGCGGTATTCCCATGACGTATCACCGTGCCGGAAACGAGTTGGTCTGCCATTATTGCGGAGCCCGGAGACCGGTTCCCGATCTCTGCCCCGAATGCGGCGGACATACCATCCGCTATGCCGGGGCGGGAACGCAGAAGGCGGAGGAGGAGCTGCAAAGAAAATTCCCCGAAGCACGGATTCTCCGCATGGACGGCGATACGGTGACCCGCAAAGGCGAGCGCGACCGTCTTCTTACGGCGTTCCGCCGCGGAGAGGCGGATGTTCTGCTGGGTACCCAGATGATTACCAAGGGGCTGGATTTTCCCAATGTAACGCTGGTGGGCGTGCTGATGGCGGATTCGCTTCTGTATTCCTCGGATTTCCGCGCGTACGAAAAAACGTTTTCCGTTCTGACGCAGGTCATCGGTCGTGCCGGACGGGCGGAAAAAGAGGGCCGTGCCGTTGTGCAGACGTATTCTCCGTCCCATACGGTGCTGGGGTTTGCCTTCCGTCAGGATTACGGCGGATTCTTCCGTCAGGAAAGCGGACTCCGCAAAATTCTCGGCTATCCTCCGTACTGTGACCTTTGTCAGGTCGTATTTCTGGCGGATACCGTTGCCCGTGCCTTTGTCGGCGCCGAGGAGTGGATCCGCATGGTGTCCGAGGCCGTAAAAACCGAGGAATATGCCCGGCTTCCGGTCTGCATTATCCGCCCCCGTGAAACGGCGGTTCCGATGGAAAAGGGCAGACACCGGGTGCGTGTGCTGATGAAATGCCGGGATATCACGCTGATGCGGCGGATGCTTTCCGTGCTGTATATAGAATATCGGAAAAACAAAGAATTCAAAGACGTGACCGTGGATCTTACCATGAATCCCGCGGTCATTGTATGAGGTGAAACATGGCAATCCGAAACATTGTAAAAGAAGGGGACGACACCCTGAAAAAAGTCTGCCGGCCGGTGGAACACTTTGACGACCGTCTGCGCGAGCTGGTGGAGGATATGAAGGATACGCTGAAAAAGGCGGACGGACTCGGTCTTGCCGCCCCGCAGATCGGCGTTCTGCGCCGCATTTTCGTTTTGCTGGATGACGATGAAACGATGCGCACCATGATCAATCCGGAGATCGTTCTTGCCGAAGGAACGCAGGAAGCCCAGGAGGGGTGTCTGTCTGTTCCCGGCGTTTTCGGAAAAACCGTCCGTCCCGCTCATGTGATTGTCCGTGCCAAGGATGAATACGGAAACGACGTGACGATGGACCGGCGCGGCATCACCGCCGTGTGCCTCTGCCATGAAAACGATCATCTCAACGGCATCCTGTTTCGGGAACACGTAACGGAATATCTGGATGCGGAATAAAGGAGCGGTCCGATGAGAATTTTGTTTATGGGCACCTCGGATTTCGCCGTGGCGAGCATGCGCAGTCTGGTCGATGCGGGGAAAACGCCCTGTGCGGTCTTTTCCCAGCCCGACCGTCCCCGCGGAAGGGGTTATACTATGACGCCCACGCCGGTCAAGGCCTATGCGTTGACGTGCGGGATTCCGGTCTATACCCCGGAGACGCTGAAGGACGGGGCGGTGCTTCCGCTTTTGCGTGAACTGGCGCCGGATGTAATCTGCGTGGCGGCGTACGGGAAAATTCTGCCTCGATATGTGCTGGATTTTCCGAAGTACCGGTGCATCAATGTTCACGGCTCGCTGCTGCCCAAATACCGGGGAGCGGCGCCGATCCAGCGCGCCATCATGGCAGGGGAAACGGTGACGGGTGTGACCACCATGCTGATGGAGGAGGGGCTGGATACCGGCGATATGCTGCTGAAACAGGAGGTGCCGATTCTTCCGGACGACGATTTCGGCACCCTTCACGATAAACTTGCCGCTGTGGGCGGAGAACTGCTGGTGCGGACGCTGGATGCCCTGGAGGCGGGAACGCTGGTTCCGGAAAAGCAGGAGGGTGAGACCTGCTACGCTTCCATGATTGACAACGAAACACGCCGGCTGGATTTTTCGCTTCCGGCACAGCAGCTGGTCAACCGGATCCGTGCTCTTTCGCCGGCACCGTGTGCCGTGTGTACGCTGGACGGGAAGCCCGTGAAAATTTTCCGTGCCCATGCGCTGGCGGAAACGACTTCGCTTGCTCCCGGTGAGATTGTGCGCGGGCTTTGTGTGGCGACGGGAGACGGTGTGCTTTCGGTGGATGAACTGCAGCCGGAAGGAAAAAAACGTGTGGCTGCGGCGGATTATCTCAACGGACACAAACCGGTCCGTTTTGTGTGAAATCGGATTATTTTTGCCCGATCTGCATATTCTGAAACAAGGACGTGCCGCTTTCCGCGGCGGGAGATGACGATGAAAACGGATCTTTCCTCGCTGACCTATGAGGAGCTTGAACGGGTTCTGACCGAAAACGGAGAACCGAAATTCCGTACCGGGCAGATTTTTTCCTGGTTTGCCCGCGGGGTGTTTTCCTTTGCGGAGATGAGCGATCTTTCCAAGCCGCTGCGGCAGAAGTTGGAAGATACCTGCACCGCCGCCTCCCTAACGGTTCGCAAAAAACTGGAATCGGCGGACGGAACGGTGAAATATCTGTTTGCGCTGGCGGACGGGCAGCTGATTGAAACCGTGGTCATGACCTACGAGCACGGAAAGAGTGTCTGCATTTCTTCTCAGGCGGGATGCCGTATGGGCTGCCGCTTCTGTGCCAGCACGCTGACGGGCAAGGCAAGGGATCTGACGGCGGGCGAGATGCTTGCGCAGGTTTCCTTTGCGCGGCGGGAGCACGGGATTTCCCATGTTGTGGTGATGGGGGTCGGAGAGCCGCTGGACAATTACGACAATCTGGTTATCTTTTTGCGGAATCTCAACGACCGGCGCGGAATGAACCTGGGGCTTCGCCATGTTTCGGTCTCCACCTGTGGGCTGGTGGACCGGATGGACGCGCTGGCGCGTGAGAATTTTCCGCTTACGCTGTCGGTGTCGCTGCATGCTCCGGACAACGAAACACGGGATCGGCTGATGCCGGTCAACAAAAAATATCGGGTGGAAGAACTGATTGCCGCCTGCCATCGGTATCTGGAGGCGACAGGGCGGCGCATTTCGTTTGAATATACGATGGTTCGCGGAATCAACGACAGCCCCGCGCACGCACGCCGTCTGGCGGTGCTGGTAAGCGGGATGCTGTGCCATGTCAATGTGATTCCCGTGAACTATGTGCCCGAACGGGGGCTATATCCGTCGGACAAGGCGACGGTTCGCAGGTTCTGTCAGATTCTGGAGCGGGAGCGCGTGAATGTTACCGTGCGCCGGACACTCGGCGGCGACATCAACGCCTCGTGCGGACAATTAAGACATTCGGAGGAGTGAGAGTATGGTTGCAGTGGGAAAGACCGACGTCGGAAAGGTGCGGACGTCCAATCAGGACCGGGTTTTTGTACGGGTTCTGGAAAAAGAACGTGCTTATGCCGTTGTATGTGACGGAATGGGCGGACACGCCGGCGGAGAAGTTGCCAGTGAACTGGCGTCGGAATGCATCCGGGAAGGACTGGACCGCATCCGGGAGGGTGCTTCTGCGGAGGAGATTCTGCTGCGGATGACCGATGCCGTGAAAAAAGCAAACCGCAAGGTCTTTGCCGAGGGTCTCTGCCGGGAGGAGCTGCGCGGAATGGGTTCTACGGCGGTGGTCGCCTATCTCTGCGGCAGGGTTCTTCTGATTGCGCATGTGGGCGACAGCCGTGCCTATCTGTTCGGTGCGGACGGAACCGCCCGGCAGCTGACGCAGGATCATTCGCTGATGCAGGAAATGATCGATCGGGGGGAGATTCTGCAGGAGCAGTCGGAAAAATTCCCGTATAAAAACCTGATTACCCGCGCCGTCGGCATTGAGCCGGAGGTGCGTGTGGATACCGGGGTGTTTGACTGGCATGACGGCGATACGGTTCTGCTTTGCTCGGACGGGTTGTCCAACACCGTAAAACTGCCGCAGATGCAGGCAATCCTCGCCGAGGAAAAAGCCGATGGCTCCCGTGCCTGCCGCCGGCTGATCGATCTTGCCAACCGGAACGGCGGCCCGGACAACATCACCGTTGCCGTGCTGAAGACGGACGAAGAATAAAACGGGAGAGAAAAAGGATGGATAAATTGATCGGAACCGTTCTGGACGGACGTTATATCATTCGCGAGATCATTGGCACCGGAGGCATGAGCATTGTATACCGGGCGGAGGACGTGCTGGAGGACCGCAACGTCGCCGTCAAGGTGCTGAAGGAAGAGTTTGTGTCGGATCTCAAGTTCCGCCGCCGCTTTCTCAACGAATCCCGTGCCATTGCCATGCTTTCGCATGAAAACATCGTGGACGTGGTGGATGTCTGCTTTGAGGGCCCGGTTCAGTATATCGTGATGGAATACATCGAGGGCAAGACGCTCAAGGATTATATGGCGGAAAAGGGCGTTTTGGGTGTGGATGAGGCGTTGGGATATACAACGCAGATTCTGCGTGCCCTGGAGCATGCCCACGAGCGCGGGATTGTTCATCGGGATATCAAGCCGCAGAACATCATGCTTCTGGAAAACGGGCGCATCAAGGTGACGGACTTCGGGATCGCTCACGTTTCTTCCAACGAAACGGTCACAATGTCCGAAATGGCGATCGGTTCGGTGCATTACATCAGCCCTGAGCAGGCCAAGGGACATGCGACCGACGAGAAGAGCGACCTGTATTCCACCGGCGTGGTGCTGTATGAGATGGTTACGGGACAGCTTCCGTTTGACAGCGACACCGCCGTTTCCGTGGCGCTGATGCAGGTTCAGCAGACGGCGCGGGTTCCGTCGGAGATTGTTCCCACGCTGCCCAAGGCGATTGACCAGATTGTGATGAAAGCCATGCGGAAGATTCCGGAGGAGCGGTATC
The DNA here is from genome assembly GCA_934438175.1 of uncultured Eubacteriales bacterium. Lineage (GTDB taxonomy): Bacteria > Bacillota > Clostridia > Oscillospirales > UBA644 > CAKSBH01. The sequence goes on from CAKSBH010000002.1 coordinate 210,348, forward strand.
AGCACGCATCGGAAATGCTTGCGGATATTGAGAAATACAACGAAAATCACGAGATTGTTTTTCCCTATGACTTTTCCGACGAAACAAAGGCGGCGCCTTTGCCGGAATTATTCGGAGAAAAAAAGATGAACGGAAAAAAGAAAAAAGCCGTTTCCGGAGCCCGGACACGGCGCAGATACAACCGGATTCTGTCGCTGGCGATCGGGATTGCCGCCGCCGTTGTTCTGGTGGTTCTCGGCTATCGGCTGATGACCTTCGGCATCGGGGCTCTGGTGGGGGAATACGTTTCCGTGCCGGATTTCCGGGGCAGTGATCTCAGCGTCGTGCAGACGGAATATCTGGCAGACAAAAACTTCAAGCTGGAGTATGAATACGAATACAACGACTCGGCGGCATACGGAATCATTCTGTCGCAGACGCCGGAGCCCGGAAAGAAGATCGGCGCGGGAGAAACCGTTACCGTGCATCTTTCCGTGAGCAAGGGTTCGCAGACGACCGTTGTGCCGAAGATTGTCGGTCTTCTTCTTTCCGATGCGAAGATCCGCCTGACGCAGAACTTTCTGACGTACGACCTGAGCTTCCGTGAGGATAAGACGAAGCCGGAAAACACGGTTCTGTCCTGTTCGCCGCTTCCCGGCGAAACGGTTCCGGTCGGGGCGACGATTTCCATTGTTATCAGCACGCGCAGTGTGCAGAGCACCGTCTCCGTGCCCAATGTGACGGGACGCACCAACACGGAGGCCATGCGTATGCTGACGGAGGCGGGGCTTCTGTATGTGGTGAAGCAGAGCTACAGCGAAACGTACCCGGCGGGCTGGGTGATGTCGCAGACGCCGATCGGCGGCGAAAAGGTGGCGCCGAATACCACGATTACCCTGTATGTCAGCCGCGGTCCCATCCCGACTCCGGACCCTGTGAACTCGGACGGCGAGGAGACCGGCTCGGACGGTCAGGAAACCGGTTCCGACGCGCAGGAAGAAACCGAATGAGTCAAAACGGAAGGATTGTCCGGGGCGTGGGCGGGCTGTATACCGTGCGCTGTGAAGACGGGGTGCGGGAATGCCGTGCCCGCGGTGCGTTCCGCCGGGAGGGGCTGACCCCTTTGGTGGGCGACTACGTTACGGTGTCGGACGGCGTAATCGACGCCGTTCTGCCCCGCAGAAACCATCTGATCCGCCCCGCGTGCGCAAACATCGACAAGCTGATTCTGGTTGCTGCCCTGTCTTCTCCGGATCCCAATTTGTATACGCTGGACAAAATGCTGACCATTGCGTATTATCACCACATCGAGCCGGTTCTGGTGCTTAACAAAAGCGATCTGGACGATGTGCAGAACCTGCGGAGCATTTATCGGGGGCTTCCGCTCCGGGTTCTGGAGTTGCAGGCATCCTCCGGGGATCCGGCGCAGGCGGAACCGCTTCGGCGTGAGATCTGCGGGTGCACAGTTGCGTTCAGCGGAGCGTCGGGGGTGGGAAAATCCACACTGGTCAATCTGCTGGATCCTTTTCGGGAACGCCGGACGGGAGCGGTCAGCGAAAAACTCGGCCGCGGCCGTCATACCACGCGGTGCGTGGAGCTGTACGAGATGTGCGGCGGCGAGGTGATGGATACGCCGGGCTTCAGCAATCTGTTGTTTGAATATTTTGATCTTGCGGACCGGACGGAGCTTGCCGGCTGTTTCCCGGAATTCCGTCCGTATCTCGGACAGTGCCGGTTTGACGACTGTCATCACTTCCGGGAACCGGACTGTGCCGTCTCGCAGGCGGTGCGGGACGGAAAAATTCCGGAAAGCCGGTACCGCAACTATTGTGCCATGTATGAGGAGCTGGGCGAGCCGCAGACATGGAAAACGAAAAAGGGGAAACCGTTATGAAGAAAAAGATTTTTCGGATTTTGTGTCTGCTTCTCTGTGCCGTGTTTGTTTTTTCCGTTATGGCAGCGGCGGATTTCGGCAATGCCGAAGGCGGCGGCGACTGGGATTTCGGGGACAGCGACTGGGGAGACAGTGACTGGGGCGACAGTGACTGGGGCGACAGCGATTTCGGCGGTGTTCTCTTTCTGCTTTCCGACGGCAATCCGGTGGTGATTCTGATTGTGGTTGCCGTGCTGATTGTGTTCTTTATTCTGCGCAACCGGAAGAACGGGGGCTCCTCCGTGATGCCGACGCAGAAGGTGATGCCCCGCGACTATGCAGCCATTGAGACGGCGGTTCTTGCCAAGATCCATGCCGTTGATCCAGCTTTTGCGGTGGAGGATTTCAAGACCTTTGCCGGGGATGTTCTGGTGCGGGCGCAGAAAAGCTGGGAAGAAAAGAATTTGCGTGCGTTCCGCCCGTATATCAGCGACACGTATTTCAACACCGTCCATGCTCAGCTGGAGGAATTCATCCGGCAGAAAAAAACCAATCATTTGGACGGAACGTGTGTGGTTGACACCTATCTGACCGGGTTTGAAACGAACGACCGGTATGAGGTTCTGACCGTGCGGATCAAAGCCACGTTGTTTGACTATGTGACCGACGACGCCACGGGGAACCTGCTTTCGGGCAGCCAATCCGACCGGCAGACCCGCTATTACTGCCTGACGTTTATCCGCACGGCGGGAAAGAAGACCGCGGTGGGTGAAAAACTTTCTTCCGCCACCTGCCCGAACTGCGGCGCGCCGCTGCAGCTGACGGCGGCAGGCGTGTGCGAATATTGCATGAGCGTGATTACCACAAGCGAATTTGACTGGGTTCTGAACCGGTATGAGCTGTGGCGCGACTGATTTTCGGACAAACGGAAAGATCCCGGCAATACCACAGGTATTGCCGGGATCTTAATGTTTCGGAGATTCAGTTTTTCTTTTCGTTCAATACGTTTTTGCCGTAAAGATTGAAGCGGAACAGAAAACTTTCGTCCTCCGGTTTTTCGCATTCGATTCTTGCCTTGCTGACGATTCCGCCCTCAATGAGCGTCGTCAGACCGATCAGCTGGCACAGCTTGCTTTTCAGATTCAGTCGGTCTCCCTCGGGCGTAACCAGATAAACGGCACCCTTGCAGAGGTCGATGGCTTTCATGAATTCTTGGAGATCCACTTTGTGCAGTTCAATTGCATCCAATGCCATAAATATACACTCCCTTATCCGGTGATTTTTTGATTTTTTCTTTTCCCTCTACAGTATAGCAAAAAAAAGACAATCGGTCAAGCACGGTTCCCGATTTTTTTCGACAGATTTGACAAACCGGGCTTTTTTTGTTATTCTTAGAACGCCGACCCCGCGGTTTTGCCGCGGTCATACGGGATGAGCGCAAATGTCCGGAACGGAAAATTTCCGGCAGGACGTTTTTCCGGCAGGAGCGGCTTAACATGGATAAAAGGAGATGCCGAAGATGAGCGGACAAGGGGCAAGAACGCTGTATCTGCTGAAAATTCTGATGCGGGAATCCGACCGGGAGCATCCGCTGGGACTTTCGGAGTTGACGGAAAAACTGGCGGAATACGGAGTTTCGGCTGAGCGCAAGGCGCTGTACCGGGATCTGAGCGTTTTGCGCGACTGCGGCTTTGACGTGGTGAAAAAACGGGGGAAAACGCTGGGGTATTATCTGCAGAACCGTTGGCTGACCGGGGACGATCTGCGTACGCTTGCCGATGCCGTTGCGGCGGCGGACTTTCTTCCGCGGAGACGCAGTGCGGAGCTTCTTCGCCGGCTGGAACAGCTGCTTCCCGACTGTGATGAGCGGGGGATGGAGCCGCTGACGTACACAACGGTGCGCACGGAATTCCGCGCCGCAGAGAAATACGCGCTGATCCGTCAGGCGTGCGAGACGGGGCGGCGGCTCCGGTTTTCGTACCGGCCCCGGGGCGAAAAGGAGCGGGAATATCTGCTTTCGGTGTACGGACTGATCCGCTCCGGCGGTCTGTGGCTCTGCGCGGGAAGCACGTCTCTGGACGATTCCATTGGATTTTTCCGTCTGGAGCGGATGTCTGCGCTTTCGGTCTCCGGTGAGGCGGCGGAGGATATCCGGGTGGTGACCGGCGATATGGATTTCAAGCCGGGACGTTTCGCAGACGGCGCCGCGCAGACCGGGGTGTTTGACGAGGCGGACGGAATTTTTGAGGAGCATTTGTGAGAAAAATTTCCCGGCAGAGCCGGGAATCGGGCGGCACGCCGGGGAGGGCTTGCCTTTGTGTGCAGAAATTTCCACTTGACAAAAAAAGGAAGCCCATGCTAAAATAAAAGAAAAAATCTGTCGAAATCTGGAAAGATCGGGGACATCAGCGGAGGATGTATGAAGCGGATGGTGCGAAAACCGGCGGCAGTTCTTGTCGCGGTTCTTTTTTTTATGTTGCTTGCCGTGCTGCCGGCTCTGGCGCAGGGGGATCTTCCGGATGCCTATACCGAAATCTCCGCGGAAGCCGGATGGTTTTTTACGGCAGCCGAAACAACGGTATACACCGAGCCCTCCGCTTCTTCGGCACCAATGCGCACGCTTTCTGCCGGTGAACTGGTCTGGATTGTTTCCTCGGGGACGTCGGCGGACGGGAATACCTGGCGGAAAATCGGGACTTTTGAGGGGCTGAACGACGATCTGCCCGGCGGGTATCTGGACGCCGGCCGTGTTTCTCCGATTGTTCCGGGCGGATACCGCATTTCCCCGAATCTGTCGGTCAAGCTGCTGGCGCGGAGCGGACCGGCAAAGACCTACGACCGGGTCGGCTCGTTTTCGGCGGGAACGAAGCTGGATGTGCTGGAAATTTCGGAAAGCGGCTTCGGCCGTGTTTCCCAGGACGGTGTTACGGGCTGGGTTTTTCTCGGCTATACCCGCTATACCGGAGAGGAACCGGTGGGCGGCTTTGTTCTTTCGTTTGATGCCGCCGGCGGAACGGGGGCTCCGCTTGCCATGCGGATCACGGCATCTTCCCCGGTTTCGCTTCCCCTGAAAACGCCGGTGCGGGACGGCTATGCGTTCTGCGGCTGGGCGGAAGCGCCGGGGCAGACCGAGGTGGTTTACCGTACCGGATCCTCCTATCAGGGCTCTTCGGACGCGACGCTGTATGCCGTGTGGATTCCGGCGACGACCACGGACGGCATCCGGCAGAAACTGGATTCCCTGCGCTCGGTCTATCCGGACCGGTGGTTCTGGAATCACCGGGTCTCCTCCTCGTCCGACCGGGCAAGTTCTCTGCTGTCCTCTTCGCGCAAGCAGGGCGAGCGGTTCTCGGATTCGGTTTCGCAGACGCCGTGTGCCACGCATTCCGGTTCGTGCGCCGTGGGAAAATACGACTGCAACGTGTTTGACAACGCCATGCAGTGCTTCGGCTTTGCGCGGAAGCTGTTTTATGAAATTTACGGAGAGCGTGTTTACGGCGCGGCAAAGCATACCGATGTCGCCAACGTGGCGGTGGGGGATTTTATTTCCGTGCGCAACAATTCGCATTATGCCATTGTTCTGTCACGCACCGACACGTCCGTCACGGTCGTTTCCTGCAATTTTTCCGGACTGGGTGCGGCGTACCGCTGTCAGATCCGCTGGGACACGCCCACGTATGAGATTTCGGAGCTGACGTATTATGTGCGCGCCACGAATTATGCCGTAGCGGACGGGACGTCCTATTCGGTTGTATACGACGCGAACGGCGGCGAAAACGCCCCGGCACCGCGCTGGAAAGCCGCCGGCGCTGCGCTGACGGTAACATCGGCGGAGCCGTTCCGCGAGGGATGCGAGTTCCTGGGCTGGGCAACGGAAAAGAATTCTTCCGTGGTGGTGTACCGGGCGGGGGACAGCATCCGGGAGGATTGTGACCGGACGCTGTATGCCGTCTGGGGGCACGACCATCGGTATGAGGAAGCCGTAACGCTTCCCACCTGCACGGCGGGGGGCTTTACCGCACACATCTGCTCGGTCTGCGGGGATACTTACCGGGACGCGTTTACGGAAGCGACGGGGCATGCTTTCGGGGACTGGATTGTGAGACAGGAGCCCACAACGGAAGCCGAAGGCGTCCGGAGCCATGTCTGCGGAGATTGCGGGCAGGAAGAGACCGAGCCGCTGCCGAAGCTTCCCGCGCTGGCGTTCCGCAGTGCTTCGCTTGCGCTGCACAGCGATCTGACCGTGGTGTTTTCGCTGGATCGTTCTCTGTTGGAGGCGGGCGGCTATACGGGGGCGTATGTGGTGTTCTCCTGGGACGGAGAAGAGGAAACCGTTGTGACGGCGTATACGGAGACGGAAACGGCGCTGCTGTTCCGCTTTGAAAACATTGCACCGTTCCGCATGGGAGACACCTTTACCGCAACGCCTTACGCGGTGCGCGACGGAAAGACCGTAGCGGGCAAGGCGCAGCCGTACGGCATCGGCTCGTACTGTATGCGCAAGCTTTCGCAGAGCACGACCGATGCGAAAACACGCACGCTGCTGGTGGATCTTCTGCGCTACGGCGCGGCGACCCAGCAGTACACCGGGTATCGGACCGATGCGCTTGCCGACGCCTTTCTGACGGAGGAGCAGGCGGCATGGGGGACGGAAAAGATTCCCGCTATGGTCTCCGTGACGGATCCTGCCTATATTCCGCTGGAGGGTGCGGAGATTGTATGGAAATCGGCATCGCTTGTGCTGAAGACCCGTATTTCCGTCCGCACGGTGTTCGCGGCGGAGAAGACGGATGGCTTGAGCGTCCGTGTGACGGACCGGGAGGGGAATCTTCTGGAGGAGATTACGGATTTTGAGGAAGCCGGAGCCGGAAGATATGCCGTAAGCTTCGACGGATATTCCTCGGCAAAACTTTCGGCGTATCTTCTGTTTACCGTTTGCCGGGACGGAAAGCCGGTTTCGCATACGCTGGCATACAGCGCGGAATCGTATTGCTCCGGTAAACAGAACGCGGCGGACGAGACGCTTGCCGCTCTGGTCATTGCCCTGATGCGGTACGGAAACGCCAGCGTGGCTTACGCAACATGAGAGGAGAAAAGAAAAAAGACAGCCGCCGGATTCTCCGGCGGCTGTTTCTGTTTTTTCTGTCAGGTGTTGGGACGAAGTTTGCGCTGAAAGAATTTGACCAGTTCCACGATGGGAATTGTCATGGCGGCAAGCCCGATGGCGATGCCGTATTCCGCGAGCGATACCGGGGTGAAGCCGAACAGCGTGGAAAGGAACGGAATCTCGCAGACGGCGGTGGTTGCCAGCAGACTGCAGACTGCCGCGCCGAACAGCATCCGGTTGTGCGTCTTCAGCCCGAAGATGGAGCCGCGCTGAGAGCGCATGTTGAAGCTGTGGAAGATCTCCGCCATGCTCATGGTCAGAAACGCCATGGTCGTTCCGTCCGCACTGTTTTCCAGCGCGATTCTTCCGTTGGTGTACAGATCGCCGAGGAAGAAGGAGAGCAGGGTCAGGGCGGCAATCAGAATGCCCTGATAGGCGATATCGATGCCCATGCCGTCGGAGAAGATGCCGGCGTCTTTGCGGCGGGGACGGCGTTTCATAATGCCCGGCTCCGCCTTTTCCATGCCGAGAGCAAGTGCCGGGAAGCAGTCGGTAACCAGGTTGATCCACAGCAGATGGACCGGATCCAGAATGGTGAAGCCCAGAAGCGTCGCCGCAAAGATGCTGAGAACCTCGCTCATGTTGGAGCCGAGCAGGAACTGGATGGCTTTGCGGATGTTGTCGTAGATGCGGCGTCCTTCTTCGACGGCGTGGACGATGGTGGCGAAGTTGTCGTCTGCCAGAACCATATCGGCAACGTTCTTGGTCACATCCGTTCCGGTGATGCCCATGCCGACCCCGATGTCGGCGGATTTGATGGACGGCGCGTCGTTGACGCCGTCTCCCGTCATGGCGGTGACGTAGCCGGCATTCCGCCAGGCATTGACGATGCGGGTTTTGTGCTCCGGCTGAACACGGGCGTATACGGCGATGTCGCGGAAGCATTTTTCAAATTCTTCGTCGCTCATGCGGGAAAGCTCGGAGCCGGTGATGGCGCGGCGTCCCTCTGTGAGGATGCCCAGTTCTTTGGCGATGGCGATGGCGGTGTCGATGTGGTCGCCGGTAATCATGATGGCGCGCACGCCGGCGTCGTTGCATTCTTCAATGGCGGCTTTGACCTCCGGGCGCACCGGGTCGATCATGCCGGTCAGACCGAGGAAGCAAAGATCCTGCTCTGCTGTGGCGGCATCTTCTTTCGGCATGGTGTCGTAGAGACGCATGGCTGCTGCCAGCACACGCAGGGCACGGTCTGCCATGGCTTTGTTCCGGATAAGAATGGTGGCACGGACCTCATCGGTCATCGGCAGAATCTTTCCGTCCTTCCAATAGGAGGTGCAGCGGTCAAGAATCACGTCGGGAGCGCCCTTGGTGTACTGGACGGTCTGCGAGCCCTTGCGGTGGAAGGTGGTCATCATCTTGCGGGAGCTGTCAAACGGAATTTCGCCGACACGGGGAGATGCCTTTTCTGCTTCGGATTTACGGATGCCGGTCTTCGCCGCATAGGCAACCAGCGCCGCTTCCGTCGGTTCGCCGCTGACCGAGCCGTCCTCTTCCAGACGGGCATCGGAGCAGAGACACATGGCTTCGGCAAGCAGGGGGAGATCGGAGCCGAAGGCATCCACAACGGTCATCCGGTTCTGCGTCAGCGTTCCGGTTTTGTCGGAGCAGATGATCTGTGCGCAGCCCAGCGTTTCCACGGCGGTGAGCTTGCGGATGATGGCGCTGCGCCTGGACATATTGGTGACACCGATGGACAGCACCACGGTCACAACGGCGGCAAGACCTTCCGGAATGGCGGCAACGGCAAGCGAAACGGCGACCATGAACGAGTTGAGAACGGTTTCAAATTCCAGCCCGGATCGAAGCAGCTGTACTGCGAAGATGACCACACAGATGCCGAGAACCAGTTTGGTGAGAATGCCGGACAGCTGCGACAGCTTGATCTGCAGCGGTGTCTGACCGTCTGAGGCACGGCTGATGGCGTCGGCGATCTTGCCCATTTCGGTATCCATGCCCGTTTCCGTAACCACAAATCTGCCGCGTCCGTATACAACGGTGCTGCCGGTGTAGACCATGTTTTTGCGGTCACCCAGCGGTACGGTTCCGTCGGAAAGCTGCAGAACATCAATCATTTTGTTGACGGGCACACTTTCGCCGGTGAGGGCGGATTCTTCGATTTTGAGCCCGGCGTTTTCCAGAAGACGTCCGTCTGCGGGAACCGCATCGCCCGCTTCCAGAAGAACCACATCGCCCACCACGAGATCCTCGCTGGGGATGCTGACCACTTTTCCGTCCCGCAGAACACGGGAGGTGGCACTGTTCATCTTCTGCAATGCCTCAATTGCCTTTTCCGCCTTGCTTTCCTGGTATACGCCCAGCACGGCGTTGACGATGACGACAAACAGAATGATGAAGACATCGGCAAAGCTTTCGTTGTTGCAGATGGCAATCACGGCGCTGATGGCGGCGGCGACCAGAAGAATGATGGTCATCGGGTCTGCCATCTGTGCGAAGAACCGTTTGATCCACGGGTCCTTTTTGGCTTCCTTCAGCCGGTTCTTCCCGTTCTGGGCAAGACGCCTTGATGCTTCCTGCTGTTGCAGCCCCTGTGCGGAAGACTGCGTGTTTTCCAGTGCGTGCTCGGCACTGTCTGCATAGTAGTTCATACGACACCTTCCTTAAAAATTAAGAAAAAGACTCACGAAGAAAAACGCAGGACGCTTCTTCGTGAGTCTCATCATTTCATTCAGCCCAGACGGAAAAGCTCCATCGGTTGTTGGGTGGTGAAGCGACGTGACCGAACACGGCGCCGATTACTCCCTCACTGATTTCAATTTTGTTTATTGTAGCACATCCGGATTGTTTTGTCAAGCCGCCCCGGCGTTTCTTATTTGGCGTTGCGCCCCCGCATGATCTGCTTCATACGGATGGAATGATCCAGTTCCTTTTTGCGCAGACGCATGGATTTCGGTGTAACTTCCACCAGTTCGTCGTCCGCGATGAACTCAAGCGCCTGCTCCAGACTGAACTTGACGGGAGGAACAAGACGCAGGGCATCGTCGTGTCCGGACGAGCGGATGGCGGTCATGTGCTTCTTCTTGCACACGTTGACCACGATGTCGTCGCCTTTGGCGGCGCGGCCGACGATCTGACCGGCATAGACCATGTCGGCAGGGTCGATGAACATGGCACCGGAATCCTGCGAGTTGAAGATGCCGTAGGTGGTTGCTTCGCCTGTTTCAAAGGCAACCAGAGAACCGTTGGCACGGCGGGGAATGTCGCCGCGGAACGGCTTGTAGCTGTCAAACACCGAGGTCATGATGCCCTCGCCGCGGGTATCGGTCATAAACTCGCTGCGATAGCCGAACAGACCGCGGGACGGAATGAGAAATTCCAGACGGGTGCGGGACCCGATGTTGGTCATGTGCAGCAGCTCGCCCTTGCGGGTTCCCATCTTTTCCATCACGGAACCGACGGATTCCGCCGGAACGTCGGTGACCAGCCGCTCGATCGGTTCGCATTTGACACCGTCGATGGTTTTGAACAGCACCTTCGGCGTACTGACCTGGAACTCGTAATTCTCGCGGCGCATGGTCTCAATCAGAATGGACAGATGCATCTCACCTCTGCCGCAGACACGGAAGGAATCGGTGCTTTCCGTTTCCTCCACGCGCAGGGAAACGTCCTTGAGAAGTTCCTTGAACAGACGCTCGCGCAGGTTGCGGGACGTGACGAATTTGCCCTCTCTTCCGGCAAACGGGCTGTCGTTGACCATAAACGTCATTTCCACCGTCGGCTCGGAGATCTTTACGAACGGAAGCGGCTCCGGGTGATCTTCGGCGGAAAGCGTATCGCCGATGGTGACTCCCTCGATGCCAGAAACGGCAACGATGTCGCCTACGGTGGCGGAGCTGACCGGAACTCTGCCGAGTCCGTCGAACTGGTAGAGGTTGACGGCCTTTGCCTTGCGGGGTGCGCGGAGATCGTGATAGTCGGAAACGGAGACTATCTGACCCGCACGGACGGTGCCGCGCTCGACGCGTCCGATGGCGATACGTCCGACATAATCGTTATAATCGATGGAGGAGACCAGAATCTGAAGCGGGGCATCCGGATCGCCCTCCGGCGGATCGACGTAATTCAGAATGGCATCGAACAGCGGCTTGAGGTTTTCGCCGTTTCCGTCCGGGGTCAGCGACGCCGTGCCGGTGCGCGCCGAGGCGAAGATGACGGGGGAATCCAGCTGTTCGTCCGTGGCGTTCAGATCCATCAGAAGCTCCAGAACCTCATCGACCACTTCGGTGGGGCGGGCGTCGGGACGGTCGATTTTGTTGACTACGATGATGACCTTGTGACCGAGATCCAGTGCCTTCTGCAGAACAAAACGGGTCTGCGGCATCGGACCCTCAAAGGCATCGACCAGAAGAAGAACGCCGTCCACCATTTTGAGGATGCGCTCCACCTCGCCGCCGAAGTCGGCGTGCCCCGGGGTGTCGATGATGTTGATTTTGACGCCATTGTAGTGAACGGCGGTGTTTTTTGCCAGAATGGTGATTCCGCGCTCCCGTTCCAGATCGTTGGAGTCCATCACACGGTCTGCCACGACCTGATTTTCACGGAAAATACCGCTCTGTTTCAGCATTTCGTTGACAAGCGTCGTCTTGCCATGGTCAACGTGGGCGATGATTGCCACGTTGCGGATGTTTTCACAAACCACTTTGATTCATTCTCTCTCTATTTGGATTCTTTATTTTCAAAACAACGCTTATTATATCATATCTTTTTTCATAAATCAACACCCGATGCGTAGATTTTGAGGATTTAATCCGGATTTTTCTTGTCGCATTTTTCCAAATCCGAGAAAAACCGCGCGGATTTTCGGTTTTCCTGTTGATTTTTGTCGCGGCTTGTATTATAATGAGAATATGAAAAAAATTCACGGAAGGGACGATCTTTTTTTATGGATTCCAAAGCCGCCTCCATGTTCCGGGAAGTGGAAGAACCGTTTCCTCTTGGGCTGATTGCCATGAACGGTGCCACCGAACTGGGAAAGAGAATTGATTATTATCTGATGACCTGGTATTATGAGGCATTTCCCGAACGTCTGAACGAGGAGGGGCGCAAGCAGACGCTGCTGCAGACCGTCAACTGCCCCCGGTTCAGCTCCGGAGATGCCAAGTGCATGCTGAACCAGTCGGTCCGTGGCGAGGACCTGTTTCTGCTGGTGGATGTGGGCAACTACAGCTGTGAGTATTCCATGTTCGGCAAGAAGGTCTGCATGTCGCCGGACGATCATTTCCAGGATCTGAAGCGCGCCATCTGTGCCGTCGGCGGAAAAGCCCAGCGCATCAACGTGATTATGCCGCTTCTCTACGGCGGCAGACAGCATAAGCGCACGGCGCGTGAGTCGCTGGACTGCGCCATGGCGCTGCAGGAGCTGGAGCGGATGGGCGTGGCAAACATCATCACCTTTGACGCGCACGATCCCCGTGTTCAGAATGCGGCACCCCTGATGGGCTTTGACAACGTTATGCCGTATTATCAGGTGCTGAAGGCGCTGTTCCGCGCCGTGCCGGATCTGCAGATTGACAAGGAGCATCTGATGGTGGTGAGCCCGGACGAGGGCGCGATCAGCCGGAATATGTACTATGCCTCCGTGATGGGGGTCAACCTGGGTATGTTCTACAAGCGCCGTGACTTCTCCACCGTGGTCAACGGCAGAAACCCCATCGTTGCCCATGAGTATCTCGGTGCCTCCGCCAAGGGCATGGATGTTCTGGTTGCCGACGATATCATCGCCTCCGGCGAATCCATGCTGGGGCTTGCCGAGGATCTGAAAAAGGAGGGCGCCCGCCGCATCTTCATGTTTGCCACCTACGGCATGTTCACCGAGGGACTGGACCGGTTCCAGAAGGCGGTGGATGAGGGGCTGATCTCCGGCATTCTGACCACAAACCTGACGTACCGTACGCCGGAGCTTCTGAAGAAGGACTGGTACATCGAGGTGGATCTCGCCAAATACATTGCCTATTTTGTGCTTGCCATGCACCGCAACCATTCGGTTACGGCATTGCTGGATCCGCACGAAAAGATTCACAATCTTCTTGCCCGCTATCGCAACGGGAACCGATAAACCGACCGATGCGGAGACCGAGGGTTCCGCATCTTTTTTTTGTGAAAGGAAGGTTGCCATGAGTCCAAGCCCCTTTTTTGCGCTGATTTCCCGCACCAAATACATCAACCGCTGGGGGTTGATGCGGGGGACGGAAACGGAAAATCTGCAGGAGCATTCGTATGAGACTGCCATTCTTGCCCACGCGCTTGCCACGATCGACCGGAATGAGCGCGGCGTGGAGGTGGATCCCGACCGTGCGGCGGTGATGGCACTGTATCATGACGTTTCGGAGATTCTGACCGGCGACATGCCGACGCCGGTGAAGTATTACAACGAGGAGATCCGCACGTCCTATCGCCGCATCGAACGGCGGGCGGTGGAGGCGCTGGCGGAAAAGCTGCCGGATTACCTGCGGGACGATTACTGGCAGCTGATGAACGCCGAGCGTGCGCCGGAATGGAAATACGTCAAGGCGGCGGACACGCTGTCCGGCTATCTGAAATGTCTCAAGGAGCGGAAGGCGGGCAGTGAGGAGTTCGTGGGGGCGGAAGCGAGTTTGCGGGAGCGGCTGGTTGAAACCGACGTTCCGGCTCTGGACGATTTTCTGCGGGATTTCCTGCCGGCGTATACGCAGACCCTGGACGAGCAGACAAAGGATTTGCTGTGACGCTTGCAAATTTTTTCGGAATATGATATAATCGGACAGAGATTTTTTTCTCTGTTCGTTTTTTTCGGCGCTTGTTCCGCGCAAAGCGGCCGGCGTCACTCACCCATTTTTATTGAAGGAGTGTTCCGAATTTTATGGCGAAACAAAAAGAGGGAAGACGTCTGCGGACGATTTCTCCCATGACCCGCGTTGCCGTTTATATTATGAAAAAACGGCACGACGCCTCCAATCTGCTTGCCGACACCGTCAACATCGACCGCACCACCGAGTACATTGCCCGGAAGCGCGCGGAGGGACTGAAGGGCTTCGGGATGATGCACGTTTTTATGAGCGCATACATCCGCACCATCTCGCAGTATCCCGGCATCAACCGTTTTATCCGGGGACAGACGATTTACGCCCGTAACGGCATTGAGATGATGATTACCATCAAACGGGAGATGACGCTGAATGCGGAGGAAACGGTGCTGAAGATTGATTTCACGCCGGATATGACGGCTCCGCAGGTGTACGACGTGGTGAAGAAGACCGTGGAGACCTCCCGCTCCGGCGAAAGTGATTTCGACGACACCGCCAAGATTCTCAATCACATTCCCGGCCTGGTGCTCAAGTTTACGGTGTGGTTTCTCAACCTGCTGGATTATTTCGGGCTGCTGCCCCGCAAGCTGACCAAGCTCAGCCCGTTCCACGGCTCGTTTGCCGTTACGTCGATGGGGTCGCTCGGCATTCCGCCCATCTACCATCATCTGTACGACTTCGGCAACATCCCCGTGTTCTGCGCCTTCGGCCCCAAATACGTCAAAAAAACCGTTCTTTCCGACGGAACCGTGGAGAAGCGCAAGTATCTGGACTACAAAGCCACCACGGACGAACGGATCTGCGACGGGCATTATTACGCGGCGGCGCTGAAGTATTTCAAGGGGCTGATCGCCAATCCCTCGTGTCTGGATGAGCCGCCCGCAGAGGTCCGGCAGGATATTGACTGAAAAAAACAAAAAGGGTTTATGCCGTGCGCATAAATCCTTTTTTTGTGCAGAAAATGCGGGTGAGATGTTTTTTGAGGGAGGCGTTTTTTATGGACGAAAACGAAGAAAAGACACGCCCGGAGGAAGACCGGGCGGAGGAGCCGGACGGATCGGTGACGGTGGACCGTATTCACTGTCTGACCGTGATCGGGCAGGTGGAGGGGCATTTTCTGCTGCCGTCCCAGAACAAGACCACCAAGTACGAGCATGTTCTGCCGGCGCTGGTCGCCATTGAGGAAAGCAAGGAGATTGAGGGACTTCTGATTCTGCTGAACACGGTGGGCGGCGATGTGGAGGCGGGGCTTGCGATTGCCGAGATGATCGCTTCCATGAAGAAGCCCACGGTGTCGCTGGTGCTCGGCGGCGGGCATTCCATCGGTGTTCCGCTGGCGGTGTCGGCGCGGTATTCGTTTATGGTGCCGTCCGCCACGATGACCGTTCATCCGGTGCGGCTGAACGGAATGATTATCGGCGTGCCGCAGTCGTTTGCCTATTTTGACCGGATGCAGGAGCGGATTGTACGCTTTGTTGCACAGAATTCCCGCATTTCTCCGGAGCGGTTCCGTGCGCTGATGACCGGTACGGGCGACATGGTAAGCGATGTGGGAACGGTGCTGGACGGCGAGGGGGCTGTCCGGGAGGGAATCATCGACGAGCTGGGCGGTCTGAAGGACGCCATGCGGAAGCTGAACGAGCTGATCGATGCGGAGAAGGTGATGTGATGCTGTATTCCGTTGTTCCCGCCGAGACGGTGCTGCGTGCCGGAGAGGTCTCCGGCACGCGACCGGAGCCGGGGAAGCCCATCGGGGCTCCGTCCTGCTGCGACCTGGCGCCTTCCCGTTATCTTTCTCCGGATTTTCCGTTCAATCCGCCGGTGCTGCGCACCCGGAAATAACGGTTGGATTCTCTTGACTTTTGGGCGGTGCCGTGCTATAATACGCATAAGAAATTTTTCCGTGCGGGTCCCGGCGGATCCGCCGGAGGGCCCCCGCTTTTCCGTGCTGTATGCCGTCGGTTTTCGCGGCGGAGCGGCGAAGAAAAGCGAATTCGGAACCGAACGAAGGAGATTGAAGCATGAAGGTTATTTTTTCATCCGTCGTCTACGACAACCCGATGCCGCATCTGCGCAGCCGTCAGTCCATGTTTCCGTTTGTGGCGGAAACGGACGACGGAAAGATTCTGTGCAGCCATGTCATCGGCGAGGCGTTTGAGGCGGTCAACTGCACCAGTTATATTTCGGAAAGCGCCGACGGCGGCAGAACCTGGTCTGCACCGGTGAATATGTTTGACAAGGCATCGGAGCGTGTGCCGGTTACGGATTGCTGCAAAATCACGAATCTGGGCGGCGGAAGACTGGTTGGCATCGGCTACGCATTCCCGCGTCCGAACCCCGATTTTGCCGAGGGTAACGGTCAGACCGGCGGTCTTCTGGACGATTTTGTGTACATCACCCGCTCTTCCGACAGCGGAAAGACGTGGACCCCGTATGAGGAGGTTCCCAACGCCTGGGGGCATCATACCGAGGCATCCGCGCCCATCACCGTGCTGAAAAACGGCGACTGGGCAACTCCGATTACGGGCTTCCCGGATTGGAACGGCAACATGTCCGGACGTCTGTGCGGGCGGCTGCTCCGTTCTTCCGATGAGGGAAAAACGTGGAACGACGACACGGTCTGCATGCAGTTTCCGGGCGATACCGTCACCTGCTATGAGCAGCGTCTGTGCCAGCTGGAAAGCGGCGCGCTGGTGGTCATCAGCTGGAACGAAGACACCCGGACCGGCGAGCGCATGAACAATCACTTCAGCATTTCCTACGACAACGGCAAAACGTTCTCGGAGCCGATGGATACCGGCGTACGCGGTCAGGCATCGTCGGTGTGTGCCATCGGCGGGGAGAAGCTGCTTGCCCTGCACGCCAAGCGTCGGGATACTGACCGTCCCGGTGTGTACGGCTATATTGTCAATCTGGCAAACGGAAAATGGGAGATTGAGGAAGAGGCGCTTCTCTGGGAGCCGGCAACGCCCATTGTCCGCGACAAGAATATGGCGGAGATCTTCGGCTTCCTCAAATTTGGTCAGCCGGGTGCCATTCTGCTGAAGAACGGCAACATCCTGATGGTTCACTGGTTTGCCGAGCAGGGACAGTACAAAACCGTCGTGACGGAAATCGAACGGTAAAAAAAGGAGAACGGGTCATGATTTACGACAGCATCAAAAACATTGAGAATTACAGGGGCATTCATAAGAACGTATACGACGCGTTGGTGCATCTGGCGCAGAACGATTTCAAACATGCCAAGCCGGGACGCAACGACGTGGACGGCGACCGCATCTACTACAATTTTGTGGCAGACGGCGAGACCGTGACGCCGGACCGGAACACCTTTGAGGCGCATCGCGCATACGTGGATATCCATGTGGATGTCCGGGGGGAGGAGACCGTATATACGGCGGATGTCTCCCATATGAACGTCACGAAGGAATACGATGCCGAGGGCGATTATCTGCTTTGCGACGGCAAGCCCGAGGCGGTTGTTTTCAACAAGCCGGGAACCTTTGTGGTGTGCTTCCCGTCCGATGCCCATATGCCGATGTGCAGCGACGTTCCCGCAAAGATTACCAAAGCCATTTACAAGGTTCGTCTGGACTGAACACGGAATTCTGCGGAGATGCCGGAATTTTTCCGGCATCTTTTTTGCGTCCGCCCGGCATTTTTTCAGCCGAAAGCGGAGAAGATAAGACGGGTGAGCAGGCAGAGAACCAGCCCCACCGCCGTGGGCAGAACGGCGGAAAGAAGGGTTTTTGCGCCGGAGCCCGTTTCCCGGTAAATGGTTTTCAGGGTTGTGGCGCAGGGAAAGTGAAACAGGAAGAAGAGAACGACGCAGATGGCGGTCGCCGTCGTCCATCCGTTCTGCAGCAGGATGCTGCCGAGCGCCTCGTTTCCGGTCAGTTCGGTCAGACGGCTTTCGCCGAGATATGCCATCATCATCAGCGGAATGACGGTTTCGTTGGCGGGAAGTCCCAGGAGGAATGCCGTCAGAATCACGCCGTCCATGCCGAAAAAGCGTCCCACGGGGTTCAGAAATGCGGTGAGATGCGAAAGAAGCGTGGCATCTCCCGCCCGGAAAAAGGACAGCGCCCAGATGAGAAGCCCGGCGGGCGCGGCGACGGCAGCGGCTCTTCCGAGAACAAACAGGGTGCGGTCAAAGACGGAGCGGACCAGCACTTCCCCGATCTTCGGCATCCGGTAGGGCGGCAGCTCCAGCAGGAAGCCGGAGGGCTCGCCCCGCAGAACGGTGGCGGAGAGAAGCCGGGAGACGCCGAGCGTGATCAGAACGGAAAGCAGAATCAGCAGAAGCAGGATCCCCGCCGTTGCGACCGAGCGCAGGATGCCCGACATCCGGAAGACGCAGAACAGGGAAATCAGCGAAATCAGTGCCGGGAAGCGCCCGTTGCAGGGGACGAAGCTGTTGGTCAGGATGGCGATGAGGCGTTCCCGCGGGGAATCGATGATGCGGCATCCGATGACCCCGCAGGCATTGCAGCCGAAGCCCATGCACATGGTCAGCGCCTGTTTTCCGTGCGCGCCCACACGGCGGAACGTGCCGTCACAGCAGAAGGCGATGCGGGGGAGGACGCCGACGTCCTCCAGCAGGGTGAATAGCGGAAAAAAGATCGCCATCGGCGGAAGCATAACGGATACGACCCATGCCAGTGTGCGCCACACGCCGGAAACCACGGCATCGCAGAGCCACGGCGGAGCGCAGAGCCGCAGAAGAAGCGAATGCAGCGGCTCTTCCAGCGAAAACAGCGCCGCCGACAGAACGTCCGAAATGCCGTTTGCGCCCACGACGGTCAGCCAGAACACGAAGCCGAGAAGCAGCAGCATCAGCGGAATGCCGGTTTTCTTCGAGGTCAGAATCCGGTCGATCTTCCGGTCTTTTTCGGCATAGGCCCGGTCTTCCGGCACGACGCAGAGCCGGGCGATCCGTTCGGCTTCCAGCACCGTCTGCTCGGCGATGCGGTTCGGAACGGTGTCGGAGAGAAGATGTGCCAGGACCATGCGCACATCCGGCTCCTCCAGCAGGTTTCTGCCCAGGTATCCGTGAATGCTGCGGTTGAGCCCCTCGTCGTTCTTCAGCGCGCAGAGGGCAAGCCAGCGAGGGGGGAGATCCCGGGTGTCCTTGTCGCGGAAGACGGCTTCGAGATTTTCCACCGCCGCCTCCGTTTCCTCGTCGAAGGTCCGCCGGATTTCCCGGCACGGAAGCGTCCCTTCCGCCACGGCGGCAACGGTGCGCTTCAGTTCCGCGAGCCCTTCGCCCGCCCGTGCCGCCGTGACAACGACGGGAACCCCCAGCTGGAGGGCAAGCTCGTCGGTATCGATGCGGATTTTCTTTTTGCGTGCCTCGTCCATCAGGTTCAGACACACCACGGCACGGGGCTTGCGGGCGAGAATCTGCAGGGCAAGCGGAAGATTCCGTTCCAGCCCGGTGGCGTCGAGAACCAGCACCGTCAGGTCGCTGTCGCCGAAGCAGATGTAGTCCCGCGCCACCTCCTCTTCGGCGGATCGGGCGGAAAGGGAGTAGGTGCCCGGGGTGTCGATGACGGCGAACGTTCTGCCCTCCGAGGAATAGCTGCCCCGCGCGCCGGCGACGGTCTTTCCGGGCCAGTTGCCGGTGTGCTGGTTCATGCCGGTCAGGGCGTTGAAGACCGTGCTTTTCCCCACGTTGGGGTTGCCCGCCAGGGCGACGGTTACGTCGGCGGACGGAAAAGAAAGGGGGGACGGATCCCGTGCCCCCGCGGATTGTCTGGTCAGTCCCATGTGTTCCTCCCTGGTTCCGGTTCTACGGTGATCTGTCCGGCGGTTGTGTTGCGCAGGGCAAAGACGGCGCCCCGGAATTCGTAGGCGACCGGATCGCCCGAAAAACTTCGGTACAATCTCCGGATGAGGGTGCCCCGGATCAGCCCCAGATCCTGCAGACGCTGCTTTTCGCGGTCGGAGACCCGGATCTCCCGGACCCTCCCGGCTTCCCCCTCGGCAAGCCGGCTTAATTCTTTGATGTTCATGTCGGTTTTACACGCTCCGTTTTTTCTATTATCCAGTATATGTGGTGCCGGAAAAATGGTGCGGTGCGCGGAAATCCCGCCGTTCCGGAGAATTCCCATCGGAATGTTACGAAAAGAACTTGACATCGCCGCAAAAAAAATGTATAATATTTCTTAACGGAACACGCTTCCGCAATTACAAAGATTACAAAAAGTTAGGACGGATGAATTTCATGGGTAAAGGATCTCGTAACAGAAACCGTGAAGAAAAAAAGGATATGGCGGTCGCGAAAAAGAAGTCTTTCCCGGTCTTTACCGTATTCTGCATCATTGTAGGACTTTTGCTTGCCTTCTCCATCGCGTACAGCGTGTACACGTCGAACGGCGGGGCAACGAGAAACCAGGTGGTTATGGAAATCGGAGGAGAGAAGATCTCCGGTCTGGATTTCCAGTATGCGTATATGAGCGCGGTCAACAACTACTGGTTCTATATGTCTTACCTGTCCGGCGTCCGGTCGCTTTCCGATGTCAAGACCAAGCCGTGCGCCTACGATAAGGACAAGACCTGGGCGGAATACCTCGGAGAGACGACCATTTCCAGCCTGCAGAACGAACTGCTTCTCTATGTGGACGCAAAGGACAAGGGCATGACGCTCAGCGAGGAAAGCCGTGAGAAGATCAACGAGCAGATTGCTTCTCTGACGAAAACGGCAGAGGAAAAGCACTATTCGCTGGACGAATACCTGTCGATTGCGTATGTTACGGGCTATAAGCGCGCGGATCTGGAGCGGATGCTGACCATTTACCATATTGCCCAGCAGAACTCCACGAAAGTGATCGACGGCATGACCTACACCGACGAGCAACTGGAGGCCTATTACAACAAGCACCGTTCGGATATGGACAACTTCACGTTCAACGTCAAGGCGTTTGAGTTTACCGACAAGACCGTGGATTCCGACGGCGCTCCCATTGAAGGCGCGCACACCAAGGAGGAAGCCAAGGAGTTGGCAAAGGTTCTGCTGGAGAAGATTCAGAACGGAATGAGTTTTGCCGATGCCGCTGAGGACACCAAGGGCGAGACGGAGCGCAAAGATCTTGCCTACAGTTCCATCGAGGATGGCGCGAAGGTGAAGGAATGGCTTGCCGACAAGGATCGCAAGGAAAACGATCTGGAGATCGTGGAGGGTGACGATGCCTTCTATGTGGTGCAGTTTATCAGCGCCGTGCGCGACGATTACAAGTTGGTGACCATCAAGCGCGTCATCAAGAACATCGACTCCAAAGACGGCATGGAGGATGAGGAAAAGCAGAAGCTTCTGGAAGAGTTGAAAAAGGATCTCGACGCGAAGCTGGATGCCTGGGACAAGACCTCCGACGGCTTTACCAAGATGGCGAAGGAAATCAACTCCAACCTGTCGAACGACGGTCTGGTGGAGGATGTGACCAAGAATTATTACAGCGAAAATACCGACAAGTGGCTGTTTGACGAAGAGCGCAAGGAAGGCGACTACACCATTCTGGAAAACAGCTCGAAGACCGGTTATGAACTGCTGTACTTCGTCAGCCGGGGCGAACAGTACTGGAAGAAGTATTCCACCAACAGTCTGAAGTCCGAGGATTATCAGGCGTATCTGGAAAAACTGAGAAAAGACCGGGCAAGCACCATCATCATCCGGGACAAGGATGCCCTTGCTCTGGTAAAATAAAATTTTCTGACAAAGAAGAACGGGGGCGCGGAAGCGCTCCCGTTTCCGACAGGAGGAAACAGCCATGACGGCAGTTTGGATTTTACTCGGCGTGCTTGCGGTTCTTGCCGTGGCCGTGCTTGCGGTGACGGCGTATTTTCTGCGGTTTGCCATCGGGCATCCGAAGCCGCTGGATTACACTGATAAGGAGGCGCTGCGCAGCACGTCCTGGGGGCTTTGTGCGGACGAACTGGCGGAAACGCTGCGCCGGGTGCGGGCAACCCGATCCATCCGGACGGTTACCACGCGCGGCTTTGACGGGGCGGAGCTGCACGGCGACTGGATTTCCTGCGGACAACCGACGGAGCGGCTGATGATTCTGTTTCACGGCTGGCACGGCAGTCAGTATGCGGATTTCGGGCTGATTCTGGAGCATTATCTGGACGATCTTCACTCCGATGTTCTGCTGGCGGAGCAGCGGGCGCACGGGCAGAGCCGGGAGCCGTATACCGGCTTCGGCATCTGGGAACGGCACGACTGCGTTTCCTGGGCGGACTATGCGGTGCGGGAATGCGGGGAGAATGTGCGGATTCTGCTGGGCGGCATTTCGATGGGAGCCACCACTGTGATGCTGGCTTCCGCCTACGATCTTCCTCATGTAAAGGGCATTGTTGCCGATTGCGGCTTCACATCGCCGTGGGAGGAGTTTGCGCACGTGCTGCGCAGCCGTCATCTTCCGGTGTTTCCTGTTTTGCCGTTGGCGGATGTGCTGTGCCGTCTCAAAGCCCATTACGGGCTGAAGGAGGTTTCCGCACCGGACGCTCTGCGCCGGGCAACGCTTCCGATGCTGTTTCTGCACGGAACCGCCGACCGGTTTGTTCCGTGTGAAATGGGGAAACGGAATTTTGAGGCGTGCGCATCGGCAGACAAGGAACTGCTTCTGGTGGAGGGTGCCGGGCACGGGCAGAGTTATCCGGTTGACCGTGCGCGTGTGCGTGCGGCGCTGGATGCGTTTGTGGCGCGCATCGGGCTGTAAAAAAAAGAATCGGGGCATTCGCGGGGGGCGGGTGCCCCGATTCTTTTTGAGAAAAACGCGGAAAGAGCCGCTGTCCTCCGGCTTGAACGGGGACGGCGGCACGGGTTTTTCAAAAATTTCTTGACAAGCGGACCGTTGGCGGATATAATAGGAAAAGAGGGATTCCAAAAGAATCCCGGCGAAAAAGAGAAAAGAAACGCCGTGCATCCGGGCGGAACGGTGCCGGAAAACAGGAGGGGAAACCCATGAAAACAAAAAAAACAGCGGCGGCTGTTCTGGCAGGGATTCTGTTGTTTCTGCTGACATGCGGGCTTTCGGGGTGCACAACGCTGGACTCGATGCTGTATGAGAACGCCGACCGTTATTCCGCGGGGAACACGGTTGTGACCGGTGAGGTGACCGCCATTGATGTGGACTGGGGAAGCGGAAAGGTGAATCTTGCCGCACATGCCGGAGAGACGGTTTCGGTGGAGGAGACCCTGGACGATTCCGCAAAGGACAACCTGCGGGTGCATTGGTGGCTGGACGGAACGACATTGCGCATCAAATTTGCGGCTTCCGGCTTCCGGTTTTCGTATGTGAAAGAGGGGCAGAAGGAGCTGACGCTTCTGGTGCCTTCCGCAATTCCGCTTGCCAATGTGACCATCTGCACCACCTCCGCGGATGTGAACGCCTCGTATTTCCGCACGGATACGCTGAACATTTCCACGGCATCCGGCGGGATGAACGTGGAGTGCGATGCCCGTGAGATCCGACTGAGCAGTGCGTCGGGCGGGGTGTATCTGGATCCGACGGCGGCACCGGAGACGGTGTCGGTTTCGACGGTCTCCGGAGAGATTCGCGCGCGGCTGGACGAGGCAGGTAAGGGGACGTTTGAATCGACCTCCGGAAAGATTGAGCTGGACACCGGGGCGATGGAGGAGCTTTCGGTCAAATCGGTGAGCGGAAGCATCCGGCTTGAAGCGGACGAGGTTCCGCGCAAGGGCGATTTCCGTTCCACGTCCGGAGGCGTTGCGCTGTATGTTCCGAAGGGCTCCGGCTTTACCGCCACGGTCCGTTCCTTCGGCGGAAGAATTGATTCGGACATTTCGCTGAAACGGGACGGGAGCGTCTACACCTCGGGCGACGGAAGCGCCGTGCTGCAGGTGGAGACCAAGTCCGGCGATGTGGAACTCTGGCTGAACGAAAAAGGATAACGGTGAAACAAAGAAAAGAAGCAGAGCCCGTCCGGTTCTGCTTCTTTTCTTTGTTGGGTTATTTCGTGCCGAAGATGCGGTCGCCGGCGTCGCCGAGGCCGGGAATGATGTAGCCGTGATCGTTGAGCTTTTCGTCCAGGGCGGCACAGTACAGCGGAACGTCCGGATGGTCACGGTTCAGGCGCTCGATGCCTTCCGGAGCGGCAATCAAGTGCACGCTGCGGATTTTCTTTGCGCCGTGCTGCTTGAGGAAGGTGATGGCGGCGGATGCCGAGCCGCCCGTGGCAAGCATCGGGTCTACCAGGAAGACCTCGCGCTCGCTGATGTCTGCCGGCAGTTTGCAGTAGTATTCCACCGGCTCCAGCGTGTTCGGGTCACGGTACAGCCCGATGTGACCGATTTTGATGTTGGGCATCAGCTTGACGATGCCGTCCACCATGCCGAGTCCGGCGCGCAGGATGGGAACCACAGCCAGTTTGGTTTCCACAATCATCTTGACCTTTGCCTTGGTAATGGGGGTTTCGATCTCCACCTCGTCCAGGGGAAGATCCCGTGTGACTTCGTAGCACATCAGCATGGATACTTCGTCTACCAGTTCACGGAAATCCTTGGAGCCGGTGTCGATGTTGCGCATGATGGAAACCTTGTGCTGGATCAGGGGGTGGTTGGTGAAATTAACGGTCATAATACATCCTCCATCTTAATGATTCTTACAAAAATTAGTTGTCAAACATATCCAGGCGGATCTGGTGTTTGCCGCCTTCAAAGCCGGTTTGCAGAAACAGGTCGGTAATCTCCTCCGCAAGCCCTTCGCCGACGACCCGTGCGCCGAGGCACAGCACGTTGGCATTGTTGTGCAGACGGGTGTATTTTGCAGAGAAGCAGTCGCCGCAGACGGCGGCGCGGATGCCTTTCTGCTTGTTTGCCGCCATGCTCATGCCGATGCCCGTTCCGCAGACGAGAATGCCTTTTTCGCATTCGCCGCTCTGAATCTTTTCGCAGACCTTTTTGGCAAAGACGGGGTAATGGCACGAGGCGGTGCTGTCGGTACCGACATCCACAAACGGAACGCCGGTTTCCGTGAGGTGCGCTTTGAGTTTTTCCTTGAGGGCATAGCCCGCATGGTCACTGCCGATGACAATCATAGTCGTTTCCTCCTTCGGTGTCAGTTCGGAAGTCCGAGCCGGATCCGTTCCGCCTGCGAGGGACGGAGGTAGACCGGTGCCAGGGCTTCGGCGCTAACGGTGGTTGCGTTCTGTGCAAGACGGGCCACGGCGAGAGCCGAGATCCGGTCTGCGTTTTCTTCCCGGACGGCAGGAAGATTCTGTTCTTCGCAAAACCGTGCGAAGAGCGGGGCGCCGTCTCCGACCAGGCGGACGGTGCCGCGGATTTCCTTTGCCAGTTCGTTGGCGCGGATCTGCCGGTCCGGCGTACAGCGCCGGAGCACGCCGTTTTCGACCGTGAACATGGCATTGTAAAACTGGTTTCTCCGTGCGTCCAGCAGGGCGGCGACCGTTCCGTCCGTGTGCCGCGCCTCTTCTGCCAGCGCTTCCAGCGGCGAGACCGCCACGCAGGGGGTGTTGTGCGGGAACGCAAGCCCCTTGACCGCGGAAACACCGATCTTCACGCCCGTGAAGGAGCCGGGGCCGACGGTGACGGCAATCCGGTCCAGGTCGGCTACGGTGAGACGCAGATCCTCCAGGGCACGGCGTGCCGCCGGAAGAAGCGTGACGGAATGGTTGGATTCCGCATCGCCGAAATACAGGGCGTATTGCCCGGTTTCCGTGTTCAGCGCACAGGCGGAGCACGTTTTGGATGCGCTGTCCAGTGCCAGGATGTTCATGCTTCGCCGCCTCCCTCTACGGTGATGATGCGTTCCTGCGGCTGTGCGCCGTAGCTGAAGGAGAGAAAAACCGTGTTCTCCGGCAGCCATTCCCGCGCAAGCCTGCTCCATTCAATGAAGACGCAGGCACCGCTTTCCACGTCGTCGAAAAAGCCGATGGAATACAGGTCGTCCTCATCCCGGAGCCGGTACAGGTCGTAGTGCAGCACGGGGACGGCGGCAGGATAGCGGTGACAGAGCGCGAACGTGGGGCTGGAGACCTCGCCGGTGTAGCCCATGGCTTCCAGCGCTCCCTTGACGAATGCCGTTTTCCCTGCGCCCATCTGCCCGTCCAGACAGATGACGGCACCCTTGTGAAACAACGGCAAAAGGCGGGCAGCCAGTGCTTTGGTGTCCTGTTCGGACCGTGACGTGTAGGTCATAAGCGCGGCTGCCCTCCTTTTTATCTTTACCTCTTATTATATCATAAAATCCGGGGTAAGTCAACAGAGATTGCGAGAAAATGCAGAAACGACGGCTTCCCCGGAAACGGGAAGCCGTCGCTGTTTTTTTACGGAGTGAGCCGGTTGGGGCCGCGGAAGATGAACATGGATTCCTTGATGTGCAGTCCAAGCAGCAGCATGGTCAGACGGTCTACGCCGAGACCGAAGCCGCCGTGCGGCGGGCAGCCGTATTTGAAGAAATCCAGATAGAACCGGACATCTTCGCCCAGTCCCTTTTCGTCCGCCTGCTTTTTGAGAATGTCGTACCGATGCTCACGCTGGGCGCCGGTGGTGATCTCCGTGCCTCTCCAGATCAGATCGTAGCCCATCGGAACGCCGTTTTCATCACGCATATGGTAGAAAGCGCGCTTGTCGGCGGAATAATCCGTGACAAACAGAAACTCGTGGTTGTAGTGCTTCTTCACCCAGTCAAACGAGAGACGTTCGGCGTCTGTGGTGAGGTCGCCCTTTTCGGAATCCGGAACGGTGTAGCCGAAATCCTCTTCCAGACCCTTGTAGAGGTCGGCGAGGCGGACAACGGGGAACGGGGTCTCCGGCACAATCACTTCCTTGCCGAACAGTTCCAGAATTTTGTCGCCGTACTGCGCCTTCACGTTTGCCAGCGCGTCTTTCAGCAGTTCTTCTTCCAGTTTCATCACATCACGGTACGAGTCGATGTAGCTGAATTCCAGGTCGAAGCCCGTGAATTCCGTGGTGTGCTTGTTGGTGTAGGATTTTTCCGCGCGGAAGACGGGACCGCACTCGAAGATGCGTTCAAAGCCGGCTGCCATTGCCATCTGCTTGTAGAACTGCGGGCTCTGGGCGAGGTATGCTTTGCGGTCGAAGTATTTGACCTCAAACACGTCGGAGCCGCTTTCGGATGCCGCGCCGATGAGTTTGGGCGTGTGAATTTCGATGAAGTTGCGCTGCAGCAGGAACTGACGCATGGCGTTGACAAACGCCGTCTGTGCCCGGAACATCAGCTGGTTTTCCTCGGTGCGGAGGTCGATCCAGCGGTAGTCGATGCGCTGGTCGATGGAGGAGCGTTCGATGGCCTGCTTCTTTTTGGTGGCGGGCACGTCCTTGCGGGCGATGGGAAGCGGGTCCGAAATGCTTTCTGCCCGAAGGGACGAGGGAATCAGTTCCAGTCCGCCCATCTTGACGTATTCGTTTGCCACGACGGTGCCGGTTGCCGTGATGACGGAGTCTGCCGTCAGGGAGTCAAGAACCGGAATGAGCTGCGGGTGCTTTTCTTTTTCCACCGTGATCTGCAGTTTTCCCGTGATGTCCTTGAGAACCAGGAATGCCATGGCGCTTCCGTTGCGGATGTTTTCCAGGAAGCCCTGCACCTTTACTTCCGTTCCCAGTTTGTTTTTTACGTCCGAGACGTATGTTCTTTCCATAAATCTGCCCCTTCTATCTTGCATTGGTATCGTTTTTGATTTTGTCTTCCGTTTCCCGGCGCAGCAGCGCGCGCAGCTCGGTGAGATACGGCGAAAAGCGCACGCGGTCTTCCGCATAGGTGAGGTTGAGTGAAAACTCGTTCGGCGTCCAGGTGGAAAGGTCGGACTCGTTGTGCTGGATCACCGCCTCGAGGTTGTCCAGGCATTTGTAGATGCGTGCCTCTTCGGTTTCCTGCTGCCGCATCTCGTCGTAAAGCCGGCGCATGTCCGTGTTCAGCGGAGCGGGGAGAGAGGCGACCCAGTCAAACAGAAGTTTTTCTTCGGTGACTTCGTTTTCCTCGGTTTTCTCAAACGACGGGATGTCGCCGGTGAAGATCTCGCCGAGGTCGTGGATGACGCACATCCGCAGCACCCGGTCCATGTCGGCGCCGGGAAACTCGTTGCGGAGCAGAAACGCCATCAGCGCCAGCCGCCAGCTGTGGTCGGCAACGCTTTCGTGCCGTCCGCCCCCGGTGTAGCAGTGGCGGGTGGTGTCTTTGAGTTTCTGCGCCAGATGGGCTGCCTGCAGGAATTCTGCCGGTGTCATTGCCAGACCTCCGCTTCTCCGTACCCGGTTAAGATACCTTATTATAGCATACCGTTTCGGCGGATTCAACCCCTTTTGCGCAAAAAAGTATGTTCTTGACGAACGGAAGGGGATGTGCTACAATAAAACAAAAAAAGATCCGGAGGACGAGAGCGATGCGGGTGGAGACAAAACGGAAGATTCTGCGGGACGGACGGTGCGTGGAGCTGCGCAGTGCGCTGCCGGAGGACGCGGCGGCGGTGCTGGCGCAAAGACGGCAGGTGGCGGCGGAAACGGATTTTCTGGTGCGGTATCCCGATGAGATCGATCGGGCGGAGGAGGATGAACGGCGCTTCCTCGCGGCAAAGGACCGGGACCCGCAGGAGGTTCTGCTGGCGGTGTTCTGCGACGGCAGAATCGTTGCGGTCGCAGGGCTGACCCGGGTGGGAAGTCAGGCGAAGTTGCGTCACCGCGGCTCGGTGGGAATCTCGGTGTGCCGGGAGTTCTGGCACGTGGGGCTGGGAACGCTTCTGATGGAGGAACTGCTGGGGCTGGCAAAAGCCGCCCCGTTTGCGCAGGCGGAGTTGGGGGTTTACGCCGAAAACACGCGGGCAATTGCCCTGTACCGCCGGTTCGGCTTCCGGGAATGGGGCACGCTGCCCCGCGC
This sequence comes from uncultured Eubacteriales bacterium, assembly GCA_934438175.1. Lineage (GTDB taxonomy): Bacteria > Bacillota > Clostridia > Oscillospirales > UBA644 > CAKSBH01. The sequence goes on from CAKSBH010000002.1 coordinate 239,040, forward strand.
GTTCCGTCTGCGGGACGGATCGTATCACGACGAGGTGCAGATGGTGCTGGAACTGTGAGCGGGGGAAACGGGAACATGTATAAGATATTGATCGTGGAAGACGATTCCTGCATCGCCGAAGCCATCCGGAAGGAGGGGGAGGCGTGGAATTTTGAGATGCACATCGCCGGGGATCTGCGCCATGTGACGGATTGCTTTGCGGCGATTCGTCCGCACCTGGTGCTGATGGACATCGGGCTTCCGTTTTACAACGGGTTTTACTGGTGCACGGAGATCCGCAAGGTCTCGTCCGTTCCCATTCTGTTTCTGTCGTCGGCGTCGGACAATCTCAATCTGGTGATGGCGGTCAACCTGGGCGCGGACGATTTTCTCGCCAAGCCGTTTGATCTGGGGGTGCTGATGGCAAAGGTGCGTGCGCTGCTGCGGCGCGCTTACGATTTTTCGGCGGAGCCCCCGCTTCCGGAGCATCGGGGTGCCGTTCTGGATGCCGCCCGCGGTCAGCTGCGCCTGGGCGATGCGGTGATCCCGCTGACCAAAAACGAAACCGGGATCCTGCTGTGCCTGATGGAGAGCCGGGGGCGCACGGTCAGTCGGGAGAAGCTGATGGAGCGTCTGTGGGAGACTGACCGGTTTGTGGACGAGAACACGCTGTCCGTCAACGTCAACCGTCTGCGCCGCAAGCTGGATGCGGCGGGGCTTCCGGGCTTCATTGAGACCCGTGTGGGCGAGGGGTACCGGCTGGCGGAATGAGAAGGGGGAAAACGATGCGTCTGTTTGCAAAATATCTGCGTTCCCACCGGCTGGAAATTGCGGTGTTCGGACTGCTTTGCGTGCTGTTTCTGGTGTCGTTTGCGCTGTACCGGCTCCCGGTTGCCGCCGCGGCATATCCTGCCGTGCTCGGGGCTGTGCTTTCGGCGGTTGTGCTGGTGCTGGATTTTCTGCGCACAAAGGCGCGCCGGAAGCGGCTGGAGGATGCCGGGAAGCGGACGTCGGAAACGGTGGAGTCCTGGCTGCCCGAGCCCCGTACGCCCGAAGAGGAGGCGTACACGGAGCTGGTGCATCGGCTGTGCCGGGAGGCGGATCGGCTGCGGCGGGATGCCGAACAGCGCGAGCGGGAACGGACGGATTATTATACGGTGTGGGCGCATCAGATCAAAACGCCCATTTCCGCCATGGATCTGATGCTGCAAAGCGAAAATTCCGGCACGGCGCGCCTCCTTTCCTCGGAGCTGCGGCGGGTGGAGCGGTATGCGGAGATGGTGCTGACGTATCAGCGGCTGGACGCGGAAAACGGAGACTGGGTCTTCCGGGAATACGAGGTGGATGTGCTGGTGCGGCGGGCGGTGCGGCGGTTTTCACAGGAATTCATTCTGCGGAAGCTGAAAATGGAGGATGTTCCGACGGGCAGAACGATTGTGACCGACGAGAAGTGGTTCGGGTTTGTGCTGGAGCAGCTTCTGTCCAACGCGCTCAAATACACCCGGGAGGGCGGAATCCGCATCTTCGCGGAGGGCGACACGCTGGTGATCCGGGATTCCGGCATCGGCATCGCTCCCGAGGATCTGCCCCGTGTGTTTGACCGGGGCTATACGGGATACAACGGCAGAACGGATCGGCGTGCGACGGGGTTGGGGCTGTATCTCTGCCGCCGTATCTGCGAAAAGCTGAATCTTCCGCTGACGCTGGAATCGACCCCCGGTGTGGGGACGGACGCCCGCATCGGGCTGAAGCAGTACGGGCTTCGGGCGGAATGAGAGACCGGGCTTCTTACGGGAATGTAAGACGGAGCCGGAAAAATGTAAGGCGATTCCATGGCTGGGTCGCCTTTTTTGTGCTATCATGGGAGCAGAAATTCTGAGGGAGGCCGTGCGATGAGCATTCTGGATGTAAAAAATCTGAAAAAAGTATATTCCACCCGTCTGGGCGGAAACCGGGTGGAGGCGCTGCGGGATGTGACGTTTTCGGTGGAGAAGGGCGAATTCGTTGCCGTTATGGGCGAATCCGGCTCCGGAAAAACCACCCTGCTCAACATTCTGGCGGCGCTGGACCGTCCGACGTCGGGCAGCGTGCTGCTGGACGGCAGAGACCTTGCGCAGATCCGGGACGCGGATCTGGCGACGTTTCGCCGGGACAATCTGGGCTTTGTGTTTCAGGAGTTCAATCTGCTGGACACGTTTACGCTGGAAGACAACATTCTTCTTCCGCTTGTTCTGGCGGGAACCGGCTATGAGGACATGATGCGGCGGCTGGAGCCGGTCGCTTCCCGGCTGGGTCTGACGGAACTGCTGAAAAAATATCCGTATGAGGTCTCCGGCGGGCAGAAGCAGCGTGCCGCCGTTGCCCGTGCCGTCATCACGGAGCCGAAGCTGATTCTTGCCGACGAGCCGACGGGGGCGCTGGATTCCCGGTCTTCCGACGAGCTTCTGCGCCTGTTCGGCAGCATCAACCGGGCGGGGCATACCGTGGTGATGGTCACCCATTCCGTGCGTGCGGCAAGCATGGCGGGTCGTGTTCTGTTTATCCGGGACGGCGAGGTGTTTCATCAAATCTACCGTGGGGAGCGCACGGAGGAACAGATGTATCAGGAAATTGCGCACACGCTGACGCTGCTGGCGACGGGAGGCGATGCCGTATGAAGGCGGGCTTCTATCCGCGGCTGGCGCGGGACGGCATCCGCAAAAACCGCCGTCTGTACCTGCCGTATCTTCTGACCTGCATCGGCACGGTGATGATGTTTTATCTGGTGGCGTTTCTGTCAGGCAGCGGAACGGTTGCCTCGCTGAAGGGCGGGCGGACCATCACGGCGATGATGGGGCTGGGCGTCTGGGTGCTTGCCCTGTTTTCCCTGCTGTTTCTGTTTTATTCCCATTCGTTTCTGATGCGGCGGCGCAAACGGGAGTTCGGACTGTACAACGTGCTGGGAATGGGAAAACGGAACATCGGCAGGGTGCTGCTGTGGGAGACCCTGACGGTGTTCGGCGTGTCCGTTTCCGCCGGGCTTCTGCTCGGCATCGGGTTTTCCAAGCTGGCAGAGCTGGGGCTGGTGAACCTGATTCACGGGGATGTGACGTTCCGGATCACGGTGTCGATGCGGGCGGTGTGGCTGACGGTGGCGGTGTTCGGCTGCATCTTTCTGCTGCAGTTTCTCAACGGACTGCGGCAGATCCGGTTTTCCGGGACGATGTCGCTTCTGCGCAGCGAAAATTCCGGAGAAAAGGTTCCCCGTGCCAACTGGGTGTTTGCGGTTCTCGGCGTGCTGATTCTCGGCGGCGCCTACGGCATTGCCGTGTCGGTGCAGAATCCGGTGGCGGCGCTGACGCTGTTTTTTGTTGCCGTGCTGATGGTCATCGTGGCAACCTATCTTCTGCTGATCTCCGGCTCGGTGACGCTGTGCCGCGCGCTGCAGAAGAACAAACGGTATTATTACCGTCCGTCGCATTTCGTTTCGGTCTCCTCCATGGTATACCGGATGAAGCGCAACGGGGCGGGGCTTGCGTCGGTGTGCGTTCTTGCCACGATGGTGCTGGTGATGGTATCCACCACCATCAGCCTGTATGCCGGGCTGGAGGATTCCCTGGCTGCCCGGTACCCCCGGGAGGTCAACCTGGTGTTTTCGTCCTATACGGACACGTCCGTTCTCCGGAAGGAGGAGGCGGAGACGCTGTATGCCCGGGTGAAGGCAAGCATGGAAGAGGCAGGCGGTACGGTGAAGGATGTGCGTGCACTGCGCTTTGCGCAGGTGAGTGCCGTCCGACGCGGTACGGAACTGCGGTTTCCCGCCGAGGAATCGCTGGAAGTCCTGCCGGATTCCCTCTGTGCGCTGTATCTGATTCCGGTTGAGGATTACAACACGCTATGCGGGCAGAACGTGACGCTGGGCGGGGAGGAAGCTTTGGTGTATGCGTACCGCACCTCGTGGGAGGGTGCGGAGATCTCGCTGAACGGAATTGTGTATTCCGTGCGGGATACCGTAAAGAAGTTTACGGTGAGCGGGGATGTGAGCGCCAGCGTGTACCCCTGTCTGGTTTTGGTTGTGCAGGATGTGGAAGCCGCTCTGGAGCCGTTTGAAGAGGAGGTCAACCGCGCCGATTTCCGCCTGGCATACGAACTGGATTTCGATTGCGGGCTGTCGGATTCCGCTCTGGAGCCCACGATCCGCCGGAATCGGGATGTGTGGCTGGAGGACCGGAACCTGGGAATTTCCTGGGAATGCCGGGAGCTGAACCGTGCGGATTTTTACGGAATGTACGGCGGGCTGCTGTATCTCGGCGTGATTCTCAGCGTGGTGTTTCTGGCTGCCGTGGTGCTTCTGCTGTACTACAAGCAGATTACGGAGGGATATGAGGATCAGCCGCGGTTTGCCATCATGCGGAATGTGGGCATGACCCTGCCGGAGATCCGCCGCAGCATCCGGTCGCAGATGCGCACGGTGTTCTTCCTGCCGCTGGTGGGAGCCGGGCTGCACCTGGTGTTCGCGTTTCCCATGGTGGAGAAGCTGCTGCATCTGTCCGGGCTGACCAACACCGGCCTGTTTGCCGCCGTCACGGCGGGCTGCTCTCTTGTTTTTGCTCTGTTTTACCTGCTGACCTACCGCATAACGTCCCGCTCGTATTACCGGATTGTCAGCGGCGGCAGAGAGCGGGAATGACGGTGCGGCAACGGAAAAAGCATAAAAAAATCCCGGCGATCCTTGATGGATCGCCGGATGCTTTTTGCGGATCAGAGGAATTTCCCCTCGGCCTTCAGCCGGTCGTATTTTTTCGGATCGCGGAATTTGAACGGTGTGGCGGGATGTCCGCCGGCAATGGCGAGCGACGGCACGTTGCGGCACACCACGCTTCCCGCCTGGATGACGGCGCCTTCTCCGATGGTCACGCCGCCGAGAATCATCACGCTTTCGCCGAGCCAGACGTTGTCGCCGATGACGACGTCCTTGTGAACATAGGTGGTGTCGTAGGGAAGGGCATCGCCGTCCTTCCAGTTGTGGAAGGAGGTCAGAACACGGATGTGCTTGCCGGAATGGAAGTTGTTGCCGATGGTGATCTTTCCTTCGCCCGAAACGCTGAAGCCGTTGAAGTGGCAGTTATCCCCGATTGTCATGTTGCGGGAAAAATGACAGGGGAAATTGCATTTGCAGTTCTTTCCGTGGCGGATCTTCCGCAGACAGAAGAACGAGCAGAGGGCGGAATAGATTTTTTTGATGAGTTCTCTCATGTTTCGGCATCCTTCTTTTCGTTGTTTTTCTGTTCCTGGTATCTGCGCAGTGCCGCGTTGAGCTGCGGAATGCGAAATTCCTGAGACGGGTGCAGGGTGAGGTCGTTGCGCCGTGTGAGATGCCCGTAGGTCGAAGAGGAACTGTGAAGGAAATAGCGGTTGTAAAGCTGGCGGCCGAAGCTGTTTTTCTCGGACATATCGCAAAGATACCCGATGTTGCCGGCGACGCGCCGCTGCTCCACGGCGATGATCTGCAGCGAATCCGGATGGGCAAACTCCGGCAGGTGCGCCGTCAGGGCACGGAAGAAGGCCTCTTCGGAATCGGTGAGGCGGGACGAAAGATTTTTGCGGATCAGATCCCAGTTATCCAGCAGATTGTTCAGCTCGTCCCGGTCGGCGTTCTCCAGCACCTGTGCCAGGAGAATCAGTGCCGATTCCAGCGATTGCTTGCGGTCATCCTTTGATACGGTTTCCGGTGCGACCGGCGAAATTTTCGGCTTTGCGGGCGGATTTTTCTTCGGAGCCGGTGTTTTCATGACAATTCCCCCATTTTGCAAAAAAAATCAAAGACAGACAATTCCAAATAGAATCTCTTATATTATTATAACATTCCTTGTCGCGTTCTGTCAAGAGTCCATTGCACCGGAAACCCGTTTTGAACCGAAAAAAACAAGCCGATGGTCGGGCGGATCCGACAAAAAGCGACCGGAAATCCCCGGAAGCAGAAAATTGAAAAAAATCGGTGGGAAGGGCTTGACAAACGCTTCGCAATCGGCTATAATAAACAGGCGCGCAGGAAATGCGGGTATGGCGGAATTGGCAGACGCGCTAGATTCAGGTT
>CAKSBH010000003.1 GCA_934438175.1 uncultured Eubacteriales bacterium
CTTTGAAAACGCACAATATGTTGTGTTTTTGAGCGCATACAACGCACAACATATTGCGATTATCAGTAAAGGAGATTTTATGAAAAAAACGGTTCTTTCTTCTTATCAGGAAGTCCGGAAATACCGGGCATCGGTGATAAAGGAAGCGCAAAAGGCAGCCGGAGGAAAGGGAGCCGAGCGACTGTTCCGGAATCCGTTGGCGCCGCTTGCTTTCTTTGTGGGAATTCTTTTTCTGATTGCCTCGTTCTTTGCCGGAGAAGCGCAGTTTGCCGTTCTCTGCGGCGGGGTCAGCATGATTCTTTTCAGCATGCTTTGCATGGCGACCGAGCCGTCCACGGCATTTCTGCTTTCGTTTCTCATATTCTCCTGCTATCCCGCCCTGCAGATTCTTTGGGAAAGTTTTCGTTCCGGGACGGAAATCCCGCAGGATGACCGGATATTTCTGGCACAATATCTGCCCATGATCGGGGCGCTTGCCGCTCTTGCTGTGCTCGCCATTCTGCTCAAAGCAAAACTGCGCGGGCAGACCGTTTATACACCGTTTCCCGAAAACGGCGGCGGCTATTTTGCAGACATGACGCTGGCGGACATCGACCATGTAGAGGGATATCCGACGTATGCCCATCTTCACGTGGACATCACCCATCCCGTTCGCTTCTCCCGTCTGAACGGAGAGCGTTCCGCCTTTACCCGGTTCGCACGCTCCCGTAAAATTCTGATGCCTGCCGTGCGGATGCATGTGGAAGAACCGCAATCCATGGATTTTTATCTGTATTTGCCCGAGGGCGTAACCGAACAGGACTTGCGGACATACGCAGAAGGGCGTTTCCAGAAATTTGAGACCGAAAGCGAGCCCGACATCTCCTGGGAAATTTTCCGCTCCCGGATTCTCCCCGACGACAAAACCGTTTTTCGGCTGTATAACCGCCAGCTGTCCCAATACCTCGCACGCACGCAATCCCAGACCGTTCCGATGGAATATATCGTCGGGGTGGAAGATCCCACTCAGGCAGAAGCATGTGCGGAATGTGTGAAAAATGCGGATTTCTACCTTCGCCCGGCAGGAAAAAAGATTCTCCGCACCGATCACCCGGACGGCATGCTGTACTTTGTAGCGGAATCCACCGTCCGTACCGGAAACGAAACGCTCAACGCCGTATCGGATCGGCTTATCGATCTGGTTTCGCCGTTTGGGGGAAAATTGCTTCGCTGCGGCGTAATAAAAAAGAAATTTTCCAAAAATACTTGACTTTCCTGAAAAAATATTGTATACTATTTATGCTGTTTGAAAACAGTTCGTCTTTTTTGTTTTCCCACTCTTTTTACATAATATACTCCATCCGGTTTTGTGTGTCCTCCATACGCACGAAACCAGAAAAAGACACGAAGTGCATCCCCACAATGCGCTCCGTGCCTTTTTCGTTTTTCAGAAAATGACTGTAAAGTGTGAAATATTTTCAAACTCGGAGGACTTCCTCTTGAAAATTGACATAAAATAGTATATAATAAGATAAATTTTTGGTTCAGGAAAGGTGTTTTTGACGTATGAATTATAATAAAAAAAGCATAGAAGACATCGATGTTGCCGGAAAGAAGGTTCTGGTTCGCTGCGATTTCAACGTACCGCTGGATGCAAATCTCCAGATCACGGACGAAACCCGCATCAAGGGAGCCCTGCCCACCATTCAGTATCTGCTGAAGCATCAGGCAAAGATCATCCTCTGCTCGCATATGGGACGTCCGCACAACATCTTCAACGACACAATCAAACTCAATAAAAAAGAAAAAGCCAAAATTGACGCTTTGCCGGAATCCGAACGGGAGGCCGCAACGGCAGCCGCGCTGGAAAAGGCAAAGGCAGACCGTAAAAAGCTCTCCCTTGCCCCGGTTGCCGCACGCCTTTCCGAAATTCTCGGACAACCCGTTCTCATGGCAGCCGATGTTGTCGGAGCCGACGCGAAGGCAAAAGCAGCGGCGCTGAAAGACGGCGACATTCTTCTTCTGGAAAACGTCCGTTTCCACGCCGAAGAAGAAAAAAATGACCCGGACTTCGCCAAAGCCCTGGCATCCATGGCAGAAATCTATGTCAACGATGCTTTCGGTACAGCGCACCGCGCTCACGCTTCCACAGAAGGCGTTTCTCGCTACCTGCCCTCCGTCTGCGGCTTCCTGATTCAGAAGGAAATCACCGTGATGGGAAATGCATTGGCAAATCCGAAGCGTCCGTTTGTTGCTGTTATCGGAGGAGCCAAGGTTTCCGACAAGATCGGTGTTATCAACCATCTGTTGGACATTGTTGACACCATCATCATCGGCGGCGGTATGGCATACACGTTTTTTGCCGCACAGAACTGCCCCATCGGCACATCGATCTGCGAAGAAGACAAGCTGGAACTCGCAAGAGAACTGCGTGCAAAAGCCCGTGAAAAACACGTTGCCTTTCTGCTTCCGGTTGACAACATCATTGCAAAGGAATACAAGGAAGATTCTGTTTATATGCGCATTTATTCCGACTCCATCCCCGATGGGTGGATGGGCTTGGATATCGGAGAGAAAACACAGGAACTGTTCTCCAAAACCATTCAGGGAGCCGGCACGGTTGTCTGGAACGGTCCGATGGGCGTAAGCGAGTGGGATCACTTCGCAGGAGGTACAAGAGCCGTTGCCAAAGCGATGGCTGAAAGCGGAGCCGTGACCATCATCGGAGGCGGCGACAGCGCGGCGGCGGCGGAAAAGCTCGGCTTTGCCGACAAGATGACACACATCTCCACCGGCGGCGGTGCTTCCCTGGAATTCCTGGAAGGTCTGGAACTGCCGGGAATCGCCTGCCTGCAGGATAAGGATTGAGGAGAAGCCGCTATGAGAAAGACCGTCATTGCCGGGAACTGGAAAATGAACAAAACGCCGTCGGAAACGACCGCGTTTGTAAAAGAACTGATTCCGGTTGCTCAGGACGCAACCTGCGACGTTGTGATCTGCACCCCCTTTGTCTGCCTGCAGAACGCAGTAGAAGCCGCAAAAAACACGAACATTCACGTCGGCGCACAGAATCTTCACTTTGAAGCAAAAGGTGCCTTCACCGGAGAAGTCAGCGCCGATATGCTCAAGGATCTCGGTGTGGAATATGTTATCATCGGACACAGCGAGCGTCGCCAGTATTTTGCCGAAACCGACGAAACCGTCAACAAAAAGATTCATACGGCTCTTGCCGCCGGTCTGAAACCGATTCTCTGCGTGGGAGAACTGCTCTCCCAGCGTGAAGCCGGCATTACAACAGAAACCGTTTCCGTTCAGATCAAAAAAGCGTTTGCCGGTGTCCGTGCCGAAGATGCCCGACACATCATCGTTGCCTACGAGCCGGTCTGGGCGATCGGAACGGGCAAGACTGCCACAGCCGATCAGGCAGACGAAGTGTGCGGCATCATCCGCAGCGTTCTGGCAGGTCTGTACGGAGCCGAACTTGCCGACGAAGTCATCATTCAGTACGGCGGATCCATGAATGCGAAGAATGCAAAAGAACTTCTGTCCAAACCGAATGTGGACGGAGGTCTGATCGGAGGAGCATCCCTGAAATCCGAAGATTTCGGAACAATTCTGCACGCAAACCAATAAAAAACGAAACACAAAACAGGAGGAGTACACCCATGCTGGATTATAAGGTTATCGGAGGACGAATCCGTAAATGCCGCAAGGAAATGCACATTACACAGAGAATGCTTGCCGAGAAACTCGATGTTTCGCCGGAATACATGAGCCGTGTAGAGACCGGAACGGTCAGCCCGTCCATGACGTTTCTGCGCAGATTCTGCAAGGTTTCAGGCATGACGGAAATGGAACTGTTCTTTGGCATTTCGTCCGATGAGATGGAAGCAAGCAACAAGGAATTCAACGAGATTCTTCTTCGTCTCTCCCCCGAAAAGAAGAAACTTCTTCTTGAACTTGCCCGTGCCGTCGAAAAATCGGGGCTGTAAAAACGCAACAAAAAAGAGCGGTAACCCTATGAGGTTATCGCTCTTTTTGTTTTCATCAGCCGAGAACAATCTCCACACCATGCGGGGCATCAACGGAGGTCTCCACTTCGCCGTCATCCGTTTTGCGGTGTTCAATCCGCACAATGCCGAACGGCGTGGGAAAAGTTCCCCGCGCAAATTTCAGATTTCCGAGCGACGGAGAAACCAGCAATCGGCGGCAACCGGGCTCCAGGGGCTTGACTCCGAGCACATACTGCATGAGAAACGGTGCCGGACCGCTTGCCCAACCATGGCAAAGACTGTGGCGATAGCCCTTGTAGCAATAACCACCGAAATCGCCGTGAATATCTTTCTTGTCACTGTCCGGCGGAAGAATCTCGTCCAGACGGGAACAGTTCTCCGCCCAATCGATATCAAAGTCTTCCCAGAACGTCGTGGCACCGAGCCCGAGCATCGTCCCCCAATATTCCCGGATCGCGTCCAGGGCATCTTCCGTACGGTCGGCCTCGCCGAGTGCTTTGAGAATGTAATAACCGAGGAAGGTCGAGTATCCGTGAACCCCGTTTTCCGTCAGAAGCTCCGCAGCGGAATCGGGATCCCGCTGCCCGGCAAGAACCTGCAGCGCGACCGCCTGCTTCAGCCCGTTGGGATCGTATACGGCTGCACGCAACTTCTTGGCACAAAGGGCTGCGAAGCCGGCATCGTCCGATTTTCCCAAAACCCGGAAAATGTCCGAAGCCGCATCCATGGCAAGAATCATCAGTGCATGTACACCCGCCTTCTGCCCTGCTTCGTTTACGGACGAAGGCCAATCCAGAAAATTGTTTTCAATTTTGTTTTTTCCGTCTGCATCGATCAGTCCGCTGAAATATGAAACCGCATCTCTCAGATACCCGATCTGACCGGCAAGGTATTCCGAATTTCCGCTGTACAGATAAAGATCCCGCTGGATGAGAATCCACCACAGCGTATAAGCGGGAATTCCGTTCATCACCGACGGCAGAGGTGTGTTATCCCGAATCAGATCCAGACTCCGCGTAACGCAATCCTGAGAACCGAATACGTTCATCACCGTTGAGATTTCCGGATGCATGTCTCCGATCCACACCAGACGGTCACGCTTGATCCCGTCCCAGAGATAGGTCTGCATATTCAGATGCACCGTGTATGCCGCCGTGTGAAAAATCTCATTGAGCAAAGCATCGTCACATTCAAAGGTACCCTGGTATTCCACATCACGATACGTAAACACCGCACAAATCTCGCGCAGATCCAGGTCTGCGTCTTCATCCAGAAAATCAATCCGGACAAAGCGGAATCCGGTATTTCCCACCGTAGCCGAACCAAGAAACGGAAGCGGACAAGTCAGATCCCGGATGGCATGATCGTTGGTCGCACCGCCTTTTTCGCCGATCTCCGACATGGCCTCCATGGCGCTTTCGCCAAAGCGAATACGGACATTCCCTTTGAGCAGATGCGTAAGAATCCGCACCCCGCCCTGCATCTCAAACCCGAAATCCAGCAGAATTCCTGCCCGGGCTCCGCGGTTGATCATTCTGCAAAGTTCCCGACTCTCCAGAGTCGCCTGTCCATCGCAGTTGCGAAGCAAACATTCCGCATTCCGAACTTCGGCTTCCGGTGCGGAAGAGGTCCAAAGAATGCGCCGGGGATAAACGTATGACGTTGTCATTCCGTTCGGTCTTAATTCGGTTTTCATTTCATTATATACTCCTATATATTTTTCGATTTTCACCGTTTTTTCTTTATTATACTGCATCATCCGCCGTTTTGCAACACGTTTCGTTCGACACACTTCGCATCCATTTTGCAAAAAACGGCAGAGTTTCCGTTTTTCCGCCGGAATCTTCCATCGGTAAAGAAAAAAGACACAAAATCTTAACGATTGTAAACCTTTTTCAAATATTGCCCGGTATAAGAACGGTCACATGCCATAATTTCCTTCGGTGTGCCCGCGCATACAATTTCACCGCCGCGGTCGCCGCCCTCCGGTCCGAGGTCCACAATGTAATCCGCCACTTTTATTACGTCCAGATTGTGTTCAATCACAACCACCGTATTCCCGGCATCCACCAACGCCTGCAGCACGTCAATCAGTTTGTGAACATCGGCAGCGTGAAGTCCCGTGGTCGGTTCATCCAGGATATATACCGTTTTGCCGGTGGAACGCTTGGAAAGTTCCGTCGCCAGTTTGACACGCTGTGCCTCACCGCCCGAAAGCGTGGTAGAGGGCTGTCCGATTTTGACATAGCCCAACCCCACATCAAACAGCGTTTGCAGCTTGCGGCGAAGATTCGGGATGTTTTCAAAGAACTTCAATCCCTCCTCCACGGTCATTTCCAGAACCTCATAAATGTTTTTGCCGTTAAAACGCACATCCAGCGTTTCCCGGTTGTAGCGTTTTCCGCCGCAGACCTCACAGGGAACGTATACATCGGGAAGAAAATGCATTTCAATCTTCACAATGCCGTCGCCGCCGCATGCCTCGCAGCGCCCGCCTTCCACGTTGAACGAAAAACGTCCGGCTTTGAACCCACGCATCTGCGCATCGGGAGTCGCGGCAAACAAATCCCGGATGTCGTTGAACATACCGGTATACGTCGCCGGATTAGAACGCGGAGTCCGTCCGATCGGGCTCTGATCGATGTTGACAATTTTGTCCACCAGCTCCACACCGTCCACACCGTCACAGGCACCCGGAACAAGCCGGGAGCCGTTCAGCCGAACCATCAGAACCTTGTAAAGGATATCGTCGATCAAGCTGGATTTTCCGGAGCCGGACACACCGGTGACAACCGTAAGCACTCCAAGCGGAATGCGAACATCGATGTTTTTGAGATTGTTTTCCCGTGCGCCGCGGATTACCAGAGCCCTGTCGGTAACAGGGCGCGTCTGCGCGGGAACCGGAATCTTCTTTTTCCCCGAAAGATACTGTCCGGTCAGAGAATCCGGACACGCCATGATCTCCTCCGCCGTTCCCTTCGCCACCACATAGCCGCCGTGGATTCCGGCTCCGGGGCCGATATCCACCAGATAATCCGCCGCCCGCATGGTGTCCTCATCGTGCTCTACCACAATGACGGTATTCCCCAGATCCCGCAGATCTTTCAGGGTGCGGATCAGACGGTCGTTGTCTCGCTGATGCAGTCCGATGCTCGGCTCATCCAGAATATACAAAACACCCATCAGCGACGAGCCGATCTGTGTCGCCAGACGGATGCGCTGCGCTTCACCGCCCGAAAGCGTTGCGGCGGCACGCATCAGGGTCAGGTACTCCAACCCGACATTGATCAGGAATCGAAGCCGGGAGCAGATCTCTTTCAGAATCTGTGCGGCAATTCTGCTGTCCCGCTCGGACAATTTCAGTTCCGAAACAAAAGCATACGCATCCGCAATCGACATCCGGCACAGTTCCATGATGTTTTTGCCCCCGACGGTTACGGCAAGCGCAAGCGGGTTCAGACGGTTGCCGTGACAATCGGGACAGGGCTTATCGGACATCAGGTGTTCGATTTCCTCCTTCACGCCGGCGCTCGATGTCTGACGATACCGACGCTCCAGACACGGAATGATCCCCTCGTCCGTGTCGCTTCCGTACAGAAGTTCTTTTACGGCACCTTCGGGCATCTCCCGGACAGGCGTGGACAGATTGCAGCCGTAACGCTTGAGAATCTGCGCATACTGCCGCATATAATACGAATTTCCGGCAATGTTTCCAAAGCCCGTGGCACAGATAGCACCGTCCAGCAAACTGATGTTTTTGTTGGGGATGACCAGGTCCGGATCAATACGCATCAACGAGCCGATACCGGAACAGGTGCGGCAGGCACCCGACGGATTGTTGAACGAGAACATCCGGGGCGTCAGTTCGTCAATACCGATGTTATGCTCCGGACAGGAATACCGCTGGGAGTACATCGTCTCTTCTCCGTCAGGAACGGAAGCGATAATCAGCCCGTTGGCAAGCCGGGAGGCAATCGCACAGGAACCGGCCAGACGTTTGTCAACATCCGGACGCAGAATGATGCGGTCTACCACCACTTCAATGTTGTGTTTTTTGTTTTTATCCAGAGGGATTTCCTCACTGAGGTCATACAGAATTCCGTCCACCCGCACACGGGCATACCCGCTACGGCGGTAATCGTCAAACAGCTTGGTATATTCCCCTTTTCGTCCGCGCACAACCGGCGCAAGAATCTGCACCTTCGTACCATCCGGCATCGCAAGAATCTTGTCCACAATCTGATCCAGCGCCTGCTGACGGATCTCCACACCGCAAACCGGGCAGTGAGGAATGCCGACCCGGGCATACAGAAGACGCAGATAATCATAAATTTCCGTAATGGTTCCGACCGTGGAACGAGGGTTTTTGGAGGTTGTTTTCTGATCGATGGAAATTGCGGGAGAAAGCCCGTCGATATAATCCACATCCGGCTTATCCATCTGACCGAGAAATTGCCGGGCATACGACGAAAGCGACTCGACATACCGCCGCTGTCCTTCCGCATAAATGGTATCAAACGCAAGCGAAGATTTCCCGGAGCCGGACAATCCGGTAAAGACCACCAGTTTGTCACGGGGAATTTCCAGATCAATGCTTTTCAGGTTGTTTTCTCTTGCGCCTTTGATAAAAATGTTATCTCTCACGAATTTTCACTCTCCTGTGAAAGTCTTAAGTCCCTGATCCGGTCACGCAACTGGGCGGCAAGTTCAAAATCCAGCGCCTTGGCGGCTTTCCGCATTTCTTCCGTCAGCCGGCGAATCTGCTTTTCCGATTCCGCATACGACAGTTTTTCGGGCTTTCCTCCGTGTCCGGCAGAACCCGGACCTTCGGTATTGCCCAATTCCGCAAGGATGGACGATGCCTTCACCGGTTTGACAATGCTCTGCGGCACAATGTGATGGTCCTCGTTGTATTTCATCTGAATGGCACGGCGCCGTTCTGTCTCACGGATGGCATTCTCCATCGCAGGCGTGACTTCGTCCCCGTACATGATGACCATGCCGTTGACGTTTCTTGCCGCACGCCCGATAATCTGGACCAGCGACGTTTCCGTTCGCAAAAATCCTGCTTTATCGGCATCCAGAATAGCAATCAGCGAAACTTCCGGTAAGTCCAGCCCCTCCCGAAGGAGGTTGATGCCCACCAGAACATCAAATTCCCCGCTGCGAAGATCCTGCAGCAACTCCAGCCGGTCCATCGTTTCCACTTCATGGTGCATATACCGCACACGGATTCCCAGTTCGGAAAGGTACTCCGTCAGGGATTCCGCCATCCGTTTTGTCAACGTAACCACAAGCGTACGCTCTTTCTTTTCCGTGCGCTTACGGATCTCCGACACCAGGTCGTCTACCTGATTGGCCGACGGTTTGACCACGACTTCGGGATCGACCAGTCCGGTAGGACGGATGATCTGCTCGACAATCTGCGAGGAATGCTCACGCTCAAAGGGACCGGGCGTGGCGGAAATATATACCACCTGCCGGATCTTGTCCCGGAATTCCGAAAAGAAAAGCGGACGGTTGTCATAAGCGGAGGGAAGCCGGAATCCGTAATCCACCAGTGCCTGCTTGCGGGAACGGTCCCCGCCGCTCATCCCGCGGATCTGCGGAACGGACGCATGGCTTTCATCGATAAACATCAGATAATCATCGGGGAAATAGTCCAGAAGCGTATAAGGCGTAGCCCCCGGTTCCCTCCCTGCCAGAATACGGGAATAATTCTCCACACCCTTGCAATGTCCCGTCGCCCGCAGCATCTCCACATCAAACATTGTGCGTTCGCGGATTCGCTGTGCTTCCACCAGTTTTCCCTCGGAACGGAACCACGCCTCCCGCTCTTCCATTTCCTTCAGAATGGCCTGAATTCCCTTTTCCAGTTTCTGGTCACTGGTCACATAATGTGTCGCCGGAAAAATCACGGCATAATTCAAAAAGCGAATCAATTGCCCGGTAATGGGATCAATCTCACAGATCCGGTCCACTTCATCACCAAAGAACTCCACACGCACAATCCGATCGTTGGACGAGGCAGGATATACATCCACCACATCGCCGTTGACCCGGAACATGCCGCGGGCGGTATCGATATCGTTGTGGTCATAGCGGATCTTCACCAGACGGCGTGCGTAATCATCACGGTCAAGCTTCTGCCCAACACGCACGCCGACCATCATATCGTGATAATCTTCCGGATTTCCCAGCGTGTAGATACAGGAAACGGACGCCACAACAATGACATCCCTCCGTTCAAACAGCGCCGACGTCGCCGAATGGCGCATCCGGTCAATGTCATCGTTGATGCTCATATCCTTTTCGATGTAGGTATCTGTATGGACAATATAAGCTTCCGGCTGATAATAATCATAATAAGAAACAAAATATTCCACCGCATTGTCCGGAAACAGTTCCCGGAGTTCGGTGCAAAGCTGTGCTGCCAACGTTTTGTTGTGCGCGAGAACCAGCGTCGGGCGCTGAACCCGCTCGATGATATTCGCCATGGTAAACGTCTTGCC
This sequence comes from uncultured Eubacteriales bacterium, assembly GCA_934438175.1. GTDB lineage: Bacteria > Bacillota > Clostridia > Oscillospirales > UBA644 > CAKSBH01. Next base: position 10,505 of record CAKSBH010000003.1, read on the forward strand.
GGACCCGGTCACACCGAGCAGCGTCTGCTCGTGCATTCCGGAAAGAATGCCCTGCGAAAGACGTTCTATTGCCTCCGGCTGATCGCCGGTGGGTTTATATTTGCTGTGAATGACAAATCTCCGCTCGTCCATGCTCTTTCTCCGAAAACATCAAATTTCAGAAGGATGCCATCCATGTATTATACCACAAAACGTGTAAAAAGAAAAGAGGAAATCCAAAAAAAGTTCACCGGAAGAAAGAAAAAACGTCCTGACGGGACGTTTTTCGGTCAGAACCACGCCGGAACCGGTGGTTCGGAATGCTTTTTGCGTTGCGGAACATATTCGGAGCGGGCTTCGGTCAGATTCAGTCCCAGATCCGTCACGAACGTCTCCAGAGCATCCGCATCATGGGAGCACCCGATGTACAGATCGTAATCCCCGCCGAAATGGACGAACGCACCGTCACTTTCCAGACGGCACCAATATTCCCCGCGCAGACAGCCGCAGGCAACCGTACGGAGATCCTGCTCTTCGCACAGGGCGGCGCCGCAAACAAACGGGCAACGGTGTTCCGCATCCTCCAGACCCTCCGCATAAACGGGCTTTGCATGCCGGAATACAAAAGCGATAACATCCAGAAATCGCTTTTCTGTTATTTCATACTCGGCTTGCGTCAGCGTATGTCCGTGAAACACCCCGCCGATGTCGGAAAAAGAAATCCAGTCTGCCATATATTCCGCATAGTCCGCAAACTTGGTCAGATGATATTCCCGCAGCATTTCCGTCTTCTCCCCCTGTTTTTTCTTCAGTATACCATATGTTGCAAAAAAATGCAAGAAAGCAACGCGGCAGAATCCGCATTCCGCAGATTCTGCCGTGCAAGGATGTTTTTCAACAACCTTATTTCATGCCGTTTTCGTAGCTTTCGATCATCTTTTTGACCATCTGACCACCGACAGAACCTGCCTGCTTGGAGGTGAGATCGCCATTGTAACCCTGCTTCAGCGTAACGCCCACTTCATTCGCCGCTTCCATTTTGAAACGGTTCAGAGCGTCTTTTGCCTGAGGAACAACGTTCTTTTTACCAGCCATTGTGATATTCTCCTTCACAAAATTGTTTTTGTTTTGCGATTGCTCGCATTAGTAGTATGAGGAGCATATCAAAAAATATGAATGGAAATATTTCCCGTAAAAATTACCGTTCCTGCCCACGGAACTGGCTGTTGTACAGCATGGCGTAAAACCCGTTTTTTTCCAGAAGTTCCGCATGATTCCCCTGCTCGATGACCTGCCCGTCCTTCATCACGAGAATCACATCTGCTTCCCGGACAGTTGACAACCGGTGCGCAACAAGAAACGAAGTACGGCCCTTCATCATACGGGCGAAGGCGGATTGAATCTTCAGTTCGGTGCGGGTGTCGATGGATGAGGTGGCTTCGTCCAGAATGAGCATGGGAGGAAGAACCAGCATGGCACGGGCAATGCAGAGAAGCTGCCGCTGTCCCGCCGAAAGATTGCTTCCGTTTTCACGAATCATCGTACGGTAGCCGTCCGGCAAGCGCAGAATGAACGAATGTGCATGCGCGGCTTTGGCGGCGGCCTCAATCTCCTCGTCGGAAGCATCCGGACGACCGTAAGCAATGTTATCCCGCACGGTTCCGGATTCCAGCCAGGTATCCTGAAGCACCATTCCGTAACGGGAACGCAGGTCGTGGCGGGTCATTGTGCGGAGATCCGCGCCATCCACCGAAATACAGCCGCTGTTCACATCGTAAAAGCGCATCAGCAAATTGATGAGCGTGGTTTTTCCGCACCCGGTAGGACCGACAATGGCAATTCTCTGACCGGGACAAACGGAAAGGGAAAAATTTTCAATCAGCGGACGCTCCGGCACATAACGGAACGACACCCGCTCAAGCACAACGCTCCCTTCTGCCGGAGGACACGCCGCAGGGTCGCAATCCGGGGTTTCTTCTTGTTCATCCAGAAACGCAAACACACGCTCTGCGCAGGTCATGGCATTCTGCAGTTCTGTAATCACACCGCTGATTTCATTGAACGGTTTTGCATACTGGGAAGCATAACTGAGAAAAACACTGAGCTGACCGACCGTGATGCCTCCGCTGACGGCATACAGGGCACTAATCAGCGTGACAATGGCGTACACAATGTTGTTGACCAGCCGGGTACCCGGATTGGTCAGGCTGGAGAAAAACGTCGCATGGAGCGAAGCATCGCAAAGACGGTTGTTCACCTCATCAAAATCCGCCTGTCCGGCGTCTTCGTGGCCGAAAGCACGGACAACCCGCTGTCCCTCCACCAGTTCGTTGATGAGTGAAGTCTGCGTCCCGCGGATCCCCGCCTGTTTGCGGAAGAAACGCTGCGTCCTCATCGCAATGAACCGGGCAACGAGAATGGAAAGCGGCGTCAGCAGCATTACCGCAAGAGCAATCACGACATTGAGATAGAACATAATGCCCAGGGTGGTAACAATGGTGATGATGCCGGTAAACAACTGCGTAAATCCCATCAGAAGCCCGTCGGCAAAGGTATCCACATCGGCAACCATCCGGCTCACCGTATCGCCGACCGGGTGAACATCCAGATACGAAAGCGGAAGCCGGTTGATTTTCCGGCTCATCCGATCCCGCAGATCGCGACAGACGGAAAATGTGATGCGGTTGTTTCCGTTTGCCAGAAGCTTCTGCGCCAGAGCGCCGAGCAGCGCCGTTGCACCGATTAAAAGAATTTTTTGCAGAACATCCGAAAAATCCACACTTCCGGCACCGAGCATCGCATCAATGGCAAAGCCGCAGAAAACCGGAACAAGCAACTGTGCCGCAGCCGAAAGAAGTGCAAACAAAAGTCCCGCCGCAACCAAAAGCCGATACGGACGAAGAAGCGCGAGAACACGACGCAAGGTACGGTTTTTCATGCGTGCACCTCCGTTCCGAACTGACTGTCATAAATCTCACGGTAAACCGGGCATGTTTTCAAAAGCTCTTCATGCTTTCCGTTTCCAACCAGTTTTCCGTCCTCCAGCACCAGAATGCGGTCTGCATGCATCAAAGAGCCGGTCCTCTGGCTCACCGAAATCACGGTACGATCATCCGGCAACTGCCGGAGCGCCTGATGCAAAGCCGCATCCGTGGCATAATCCAGGGCAGAAGAACTGTCGTCCAAAATCAGAATGTCCGAGTCCGAAAGCAATGCGCGGGCAATGGTCAGGCGCTGCTTTTGTCCGCCCGAAAAATTCGCCCCGCCCGGAGAGACCTCTTCATCCAGCCCGTTTGGTTTTGCGCGCACAAAATCCGCTGCCTGCGCCATTTCCAGGGCATGCCACAGGTCCTCCTCCGTCGCATCCGATTTTCCCCACAGCAGATTGGAGCGAATGGTGCCGGAGAACAGACGCGGTTTCTGATCGACAAGAGCCACGGAGGAAAGCAGGGTCTGCCGGGAATAGGAAGAAATCGGTTTTCCCTTGAACCGGATCTCGCCGGATGTGGCATCATAAAACCTCGGAATGAGATGAACCAGAGAGGATTTTCCGCTTCCCGTCCCGCCGATGATGCCGACCGTCTCTCCTTTTTGCACGGAAAACGTCAGATCCGTCAGAGATTCCGCGCCCGCATCCGCATAGAGAAGTGACACCCCGTCAAACGTCAAAAGCGCCGCGCCCTCCTGTCCCTGTGTTTCCGTTCCGTAAACCATGGAGCCGTCCGTATCGAGAATCTGTCCGATCCGCTTCATGCCCGAAACGGATTTGCTGAGCTGAATGACCAGATTGGCAAGCTTGACAAGTTCCACCAGAATCTGCGACAGGTAATTGATCAGAGAAATGACATGACCGGGCAGAAGCACGCCGCCGTCCACCTTGCCGGCACCGAACCACAGAATCAGAACAATCCCGGCGTTGACCAGAACGTAGGTCAGCGGGTTCATCCATGCGGCAATACGTCCGACTGCCAATTGTGCACGCAGCAACGCGGCGTCAATATCGATAAACTTTTTTTGCTGAACCTCTTCTCTGCCAAACGCGCGGATAACCCGCACACCGTTCAGCCCTTCCCGCGTTGTTCCGGTCACGGAATCCAGATTCTGTTGAACATTCCGGTACATCGGCGCGGTCCAGAGCAAAATGCCGAACACAACGGCAAACAAAAGCACAATCACCGCAACAAAAATCCACGCAATCTGTGCGTCAATGGTAAATGCCAGAATCATGGCACCGAAAACGATGAAGGGACTGCGCAGAAACAGGCGCAGAAACAGATTCGCTCCGTTCTGCACCTGGTTCACGTCGCTGGTCATGCGCGTAATCAGAGTTGAAGTACCGATTCGGTCCAGCGTAGTAAAATCAAAACGCTGAATTTTCGCAAACAGCTGACGGCGAAGCCCCGTTGCCGTTCCGATCGCTGCCTTTGCCGCGAAATACTGGGCAACAAAGCTGCACCCAAGACCAAGAAGCGCCATACCGAGCAAAACGGCAAACCGAACAAGGATATAGGTACTGTCCCGCTGCGCGATGCCGATGTTGATCATGTCTGCCACCAACAGAGGAACAGCCAGATCGAAACACGCCTCCAGCATCTTGAACAGAGGCGCCAGAACAGCTTCCTTTTTATATTGTTTGAAGTACGGAAGTAAATGATGCATAATTCTCCTCTTGTCCAGCAGAAGAAAGCCGACGGAAACGGAAGAAATCCTCTTTCGCCGGCTTTCACTCACTTTTTTACAGAATGGTCAGTTGCACATCCTCTTCCCGGAGAAAGCTTCCGGCGGCAGGGATGTTTTTCGTCCGGTACTTTTTCGGATCCCGGAACATTCCGTCCGACAACGGAACGACCGATGCCAGAACGTTCTTTCCCTTCAGCGTCATCGCATTGACACCGGCGGTGCTTTTCGTCGTTTTCGGTGCAATGGCACCGGAATTCAGAATCAGAACCCGGTCATTGGAGGATGTGAGTACATAATCTCCGTCTTCACGCACCGCAAACAGCGCGACCAGCGGCGACGCCCCCGAATAGGCATTGATGAGTTTTTTGCGGTTCTGCTTGGTGGCATATGCCGAAAGCTCAACCTTCGCACATTTTCCGTTCGCAAAAAATGCCAGCAGATACCCTTTGAAATCCATGGTTGCCGTAACCAGAACAACGTTTTCTCCGGCATCAAATCCGAGCGTCTGCGGCAGATAATCGCCCAGAAGACTGGTTTTAGAGTCGGCAAAAGCGCCGAGTTTGGCTTTGTATACCTGCTGTTTATCCGTAAACACCAGCAGTTCCGCACGGTTGTTCGTGGGAATCTCCGCAACAATGGTATCGTTTTCCTTGAGTTTGTGCGGTCCGCTCATACGAAGGGAAGCATCCGTGATCTTCTTGATATATCCGTCATGCGTGACAAACAGCGTGACCGGATAATCTTCGTATCCTTCGTCTTCCGCAACATCCTCGCGGGAAATATCATAAACGATTTCCGTGCGGCGGGGCTTGCCGTACTTTCTGGCAATTTCTTTCAGTTGCCCCACCATGATTTTTTTGATCTTACGGTCACTTCCGACGGTCTCTTCCAGATCGGCAATATCCTCTTTCAGTTTTTCAATTTCTTCCAGTTTGTTGAGAAGATATTCCTTGTTGAGGTTACGCAGCTTGATTTCGGCGATGAATTCCGCCTGTGGCTGATCCACGCCGAACCCGATCATCAGGTTCGGAATGACGGCACTGTCCTCTTCGGTTTCCCGGATGATGCGGATTGCTTTGTCGATATCCAGAATGATTTTCTGAAGTCCCTGTAACAGGTGCAGACGTTCCTGCTTGCGATTCCGCTCAAAGGCGGCACCCCGTCGGATGCACCCTGCCCGGAAAGCGATCCACTCAAACAAAAGATCCCGGACACCGAGCGTATGCGGGGATCCGTCGATCAGTACGTTGAAATTGCAGGAAACGGAATCCTCCAGCGGTGTAAGCCGGAACAGTCGCTGCATCAGTTTTTCCGGATCCGTACCCCGCTTCAGGTCAATGGAAAGCCGCAGACCGGATTTGTCCGAAAGATCCTTGACATAAGCGACTTCACGCACCTTTCCGTTTTTGACCACTTCCACAATTTTATCCAGAATGGCTTCCACGGTTGTGGAATACGGAATTTCGGTGACCTCGATGGCATTGAATTCCTTACGGTATGTCCACTTGCTCCGCATCCGGAAAGAGCCGTTGCCGGTGCTGTAAATTTTGCGCAGAGCGTCGGCATCATACAAAATCTGCGCCCCCGTTGTAAAATCCGGTGCGAGCAATGTCAGCATCACATCATGCTCCGGATCATTGAGAAGTGCTACCGTGGTGTCACAGATTTCCTTGAGGTTAAACGAGCAGATGTCACTGGTCATACCGACGGCAATGCCCTTGTTCGGACTGACTAAGATGTTGGGAAACGAGGTGGGAAGAAGCGTCGGCTCCATCAGTTCCCCGTCATAGTTCGGCACAAAATCCACAACGTCCTTATCGATATCACGAAAAACCTCGGCACAGAACCCATCCAGCTTTGCCTCGGTATAACGGGAAGCGGCATATGCCATATCCCGGGAATAGTGCTTGCCGAAATTGCCCTTGGAATCCACAAACGGATGCAGAAGAGCATTGTGACCGCGGGTCAGACGTACCATGGTATCGTAAATGGAAGCATCCCCATGCGGGTTCAGCTTCATGGTTTCCCCGACGATGTTGGCGGATTTGGTGCGACTGCCGGTCAGAAGCCCTTTTTTATACATGGTATACAGCAGCTTGCGGTGAGCGGGCTTAAAGCCGTCGATCTCCGGAATGGCGCGGGAGATGATGACGCTCATGGCATACGGCATGAAATTTTCTTTTAATGTGCGTGTGATTTTCTGCTCCTCAATCGGAGCCGGGTCGTGACGTTCCGGTGCAGAATGTTTCATTGCTCAATCTCCCCTTTCTCAGGAAATATCCGCCAGTTCCAGATATTCGTTGCCGTGTTCGGCAATATATTCGCTCCGTCCGGGAGTGTCTTTGCCGAGCAGAAGCGTGAAGACGCGTTCGGTCTTCTCGGCATCCTCCATGGATACGCGGATCAGACGCCGGGTGTCCGGATGCATTGTGGTCAGCGACATCATATCCGGCTCATTTTCGCCGAGCCCTTTGGAGCGCTGAACCTTGCATTTCCCGTTCAACGAAGCGACGATGTCGTTCTTTTCTTTGTCGGTATAGGCAAACAGCGTTTTGTCCTTGGCAGTGATTTCATACAGAGGCGAAACCGCAATATACACCTTGCCTTCCCGGATCAGCGTGGGAACAAGCCGATAAAGCATCGTCAGAATCAACGTACGGATGTGATAGCCGTCCACATCGGCATCGGTGCAGATGATAATCTTGCCGAACCGAAGATTGGCGAGGTTGAACTCCGTAGCATTCTTGCTTTTGACGTGGACCTCAATTCCGCAGCCCATAATTTTGATGAGATCCATAATGATCTCGCTTTTGAGAATGGACGACAGATCTGCCTTGAGGCAGTTGAGAATCTTGCCCCGAACCGGCATGATCGCCTGAAATTCCGCCTGCCGCGCCTGCTGACAGGAACCGAGAGCTGAATCGCCCTCCACAATATACAGTTCCCGGATCTCAGGATCTTTGGATCGACAATCCACAAATTTATCCACCCGGTTGGATATATCCAGATCTCCCGTCAGTTTTTTCTTAATGCTGAGACGGGCTTTTTCGGCATTTTCACGGCTGCGCTTATTGATGAGAAGCTGCTCAACAACCTTGTCCGCTTCCTGCTTGTGCTCAATGAAGAACACCTCCAGCTGATGCCGCAGAAACTCGTTCATGCACTCACGGATAAACTTATTGCTGATGGCTTTTTTGGTCTGGTTCTCATACGAGGTTTCCGTAGATTGCGAATTGGAAATCAGAAGCAGACAATCGGCAATGTCTGGAAACGAAATACGGCTTTCGTTTTTGGTGTATTTTCCGGTTTGACGGATGTAATTGTCAAACGCATACACAAATGCACTCTTGACGGCAAGATCCGGAGCCCCGCCGTGCTCCAGAAAGCTGGAGTTATGATAATATTCCAGACCCTGTACCTTGTTGGAAAAACAGAACGTAACGCGCAGCGTCACTTTATATTCCGGCAGATCGTCACGGTCCCTGCCGACACGCTCGCACGACCAGGTCTGCGGCTGCGAAAGAACATCGCTTTCCCCGATCAGTTCCCGCACATAGTCTTCCACACCGTGCTCATAGTAAAAGGTTTCTTCTTCAAACGTACTTTTTCCGTCCGGCTGATACCGGAACAAAATGGTCAGCCCGGCATTACAGATTGCCTGACGGCGAAGCGTTTCGGTAAAATACTCCCGGGGAATCATCACATCTTTGAAAACACGGAGGTCCGGCTTCCAGCGAATCCGCGTTCCGTTCTTATGCCGGCTTTCTTCTTTGTGAAGCATCTGATCTTCCGGTTCCGCGGGTTCCCCGTTCCGGAACGAAAGCGTATAATGATACGTTCCGTTGTAAATCTCCGCTTCCATATACTCCGAGGTATATTGAGTGGCGCAAAGACCGAGCCCGTTCAGCCCCAGGGAAAATTCGTACGATTCCGCCTGCCCTTTTTTGTATTTTCCGCCGGCGTACATCTCACAGAACAGCAAAAACCAATTGTACTGTCCCTCTTTTTCGTTGTAATCCACCGGAATACCGCGTCCGGAATCCGCCACCTCCAGAGATCCGTCGGAAAAACGCGTTACGATGATCTTGGTACCGTAACCGCCCTTGAACTCGTCAATCGAGTTGGAAAGAATCTCAAAAAAAGCGTGACAGCACCCATCCAGTCCGTCCGAGCCGAACACAACCGCCGGCTTGGATCGCACGCGCTCTGCGCCCCGAAGAACGGATATGCTGCTGTCGTCGTATTTCTTTGCCATATTTCCTCCTTATTTTCCGTCCGGACGGATTCTTCCCGTACAGTACGTTTTCTCCGCACCGTCCACCAGAACAGGCAGAATGCGGTTGGTCAGATCTGTGCGCGATGCCACACGCACCTCGGCATAATTTCTGCAGTGACCGGAATAGATCCCGTTTTTTCCCCGCTCAAACAAAACAGATTCCGTTTTGCCGATAAGCGAACGCAAGAAGGACGCTTCCGCCTCCTCCGCCACGGCAAGCATCTCCGCCGTGCGACGTTTCCGGATATCCGGCGCAACCGGATCCGGGAATTCCGCAGCCCGCGTTCCCGGACGGCTGGAATACGGGAATACATGAACCTTGGAAAACGCCGTTTTCTTTACAAAAGACAGCGATTCCAGAAAGTCTTCCTCGGTTTCTCCCGGGAAGCCGACGATCACGTCCGTTGTCAGAGCCGCTTGCGGGATGTACCGGCGGATAAACGCAACCGATTCGGAAAATTCCTGCGGGGTATAGTGCCGGTTCATTGCCTTCAACGTACGGGCACAACCGCTTTGCAGAGAAAGGTGAAACTGTGGACACAGTTTTTCGCACGAAGCAAGGCGCTGCACGTTTGCTTCGCTCATGAACACCGGCTCCAGCGACCCGAGACGGACGCGTTCCACCCCATCGATCTTCTCAATTTCTTCCAGAAGATCCGCCAGCGATGTTTTCTCCAGATCTTTGCCGTAACTGTCCAGATGAATGCCGGTGAGAACAATTTCCCGGTACCCGTCTGCGGCAAGACGGCGAATCTCCGCCAGAGCGTCTTCTTTGGGGCGGGAGCGCACCGGTCCCCGCAGATACGGAATGATGCAATAGGTACAGAAATTGTTGCAGCCGTCTTCGATCTTCACGGTAGCGCGTGTCCGCTCTCCATGACCGGAAAATGCATTTTCATATACATGACAATCCCGGATCCTTCCCACACGCTCCACCGGATTCCGTCCGGCAAGAAACGCATCTACAAGAGAGGGCAACGTCTGCTTTCCGTCACTTCCGATGACAATATCGGCTTCCTCCAGCCCGGATCGCCCGTTTTTCTGCGAAAGACACCCCATAACGGCGAGAACGGCATCCGGATATTGTTTTCGGGAACGCCGGACGATCTGTCTGCCCTTACGCTCGCTTTCTTCCGTTACCGCACAGGTGTTGATGATAACAACATCCGCACGTTCTCCGTACGGAACGATACAGTCGCCCCGTTCCCGGAATGCCTGTGCGGTTGCATTGCTTTCATATTGATTCACCTTGCAGCCAAGCGTATAAAAAGCGACACGAAGCACGGCGGTTTTCTCCTCCCTCTATATGGTTCTTATTGATACAATAAATTTATTATACAATATTTTCCGAAAAAAAACAAGGGGGAACCCCGATCCCCAAGGGAAAAATCGGCACGCCGAACCTTTTTTTCTGTTTCGCATACGCTGGAATGAGGTGATGACTGTGTTCAACAGCGATAACAACATACTCTGGATCGTAATCATTGCGGCGGTCGTTCTGTATTTCTGTTGCTTCGACGACAAGAACTCCTGCGACTGCAAACCCCAACCTCGCTGCTGCTGAGTGAAAAACGGAAACATCCCCGGACGTTCTTCGTTCCGGGGATGTTTCCGTAAAAAAGACCCCGGACGCAATTGCATCCGGGACTTTGGTGAACCATCGGAGGCTCGAACTCCGGACCCCTTGATTAAAAGTCAAGTGCTCTACCAACTGAGCTAATGATTCATATCGTTTTTAACCGACTCGTATATTATAGCAAAGCCATCACAATTTGTCAAGAGCGAAAAAAAATTTTTTTGAAAAACACAGAGAGGTTTTTATGGATGTGAGAATCCGCACCGAACGGATTGACGACCTTCTGTTTGCCAGACGGCGTCCCGTGCTGGAAATAAAAATAGAATACCCCGTTGTATCCGGAAATATTCCCCCGCGTTTCGAAACCATGTTCAATGCTGGATTTCTGCGTCGGGCACGGGAATTCAACGACCGGGCGCGCAGTGTTTTTTACGCAGCGGCAAAACAACGGCTGAACTTCTGCGAACGGTTTGGGTTTTCCTTTGATTTTTTCATCTGCTCGGAGGCACTCACCGTAACACTGGCAACCCCGCATCGGATCAGTTTATACATGGATCGCTGTGTGTTTACCGGAGAAAGCCGGCAAAACATCACCCGCTCCGCCATGACCTTTTCCGTAAAGGACTCCCGCCGGATTCTGCCGCCGGAAATCTTTCGCGGCACCAATGTCCGTCGGACCGTCACCGAGGAGATATGCCGCCAGATCCGCCAATCCGACCCGTCCGTTTCCTATCTGGAAGATGCCGAGCAGCGTGCCGTTTCCCATTTCAACGCCGAACATTTTTATCTTACAACCGACGGGGTCTGTGTGTTTTATCCTGCCGGAACAATTGCCCCGTTTGACGCGGGAATCCGCCCGTTCTTCGTTGACAACTCCTTGCTGATGTAGTATAATAATTAAAAAACATCCGAACGGAGGATTTCCATGCGCACAGTCGTCATCACCGGCGCATCCCGCGGAATCGGAGCCGGGATTGCCCGGTATTTTGATGCCTGCGGAGATCGCGTCATCGTCAATTATCATCGTTCCGAATCGCAGGCACTTGCCCTGGTAAAAACGCTGTCCAACGCCGTTCCCTTCCGCGCCGATGTATCCGATTCCGCCCAGGCAAACGCATTGCTTGCCTTTGCCGCTCAATTCGGAACGGTCGACGTTCTGGTGTGCAATGCAGGGGTTTCTTTGCTCCGGCAGATCCAGGACGTGACCGACGAAGAATATGACCGGGTCTTTTCTGTAAACATGAAAGGGGTCTTTCACGCAATCCGCGCCGCCGTGCCGCAGATGCTTTCCGCCCACAGGGGCAGCATTGTTGCGGTTTCGTCGATGTGGGGACAAAGCGGGGCTTCCTGCGAAAGCGTCTATGCCGCCTCCAAAGCGGCTGTCATCGGATTTGTCCGTTCGCTTGCCGCGGAACTCGGGCCTTCCGGCATCCGGGTCAATGCCGTTGCCCCGGGGCTGATTGATACAGATATGAACCGGAATCTCGGCAAAGACACCGTCCGGTCCCTGGTCGAAGATACTCCCCTCGGCAGAATCGGAACCCCCGAAGATGTGGCAAAAGCCGTGGGCTTCCTCGCCTCCGACGATGCCTCATTTCTGACCGGACAGGTACTCGGGATCGACGGCGGATTTCTGCTCTGATTTTCTTTTTTCCCGCTTGGCACCGTGCAGGTCACGGTGCTTTTTCATTTCCTGCGGCACACGTCTTTTTTGCGGCGATCTGCCATAAACTGAAAAAAGAGAGTTTTCGTTTTTTCGGAGGCACTATGAAACCGTTTTTATCCGTCCTGTTTGTTTTGGCTGTTTTGTTTTCCGTGACGTTCTCCGCAATGGCAGAGGAAGAAACGTCAGCCGCATCCATGATCTGCATGGAGGCAGGAACATGCACGGTTCTGTTTGAAAAAGATGCCGATACCCGTCGCCCGATGGCAAGCACCACCAAAATCATGACCGCACTGATCGTTCTGGAAAACGCAGCACTGACCGATGTGTTCACGGTGTCCGAATCCGCTGCCGCCGTGACCGGATCCCGCATGGGACTGCTGCCGGAAGACCGTGTTTCCGTCTGGGATCTTCTGCACATGCTGATGCTGGAAAGCGCAAACGATGCCGCAGAAACACTGGCGGAAAATGTGGCGGGATCCTGCTCCGCTTTCGTGGAGCTTATGAACGAACGGGCGAAAGAAATGGGGCTGACCGACACCCATTTTGCCAATCCGCACGGACTCCCGGACGACAATCATTACACCACGGCCCGGGAACTGGCAGTTCTGACGGCGGAAGCCATGCGAAACCGGATGTTCCGACAGCTGGTATCCACCAAAACAATCCGGCTGGATTACCACGGACTTGTCCTTTCCAATTCCAACCGTCTTCTTCGGCGGCGTCCGGACGTAACCGGCGTGAAAACAGGATTCACCAAAAAAGCGGGACGCTGTCTTGTTTCTTCTGCCGAACGGGACAGAATCCGGATCCTCTGTGTCACGCTCAACGACGGAAACGACTGGAACGATCACATCTCTGTGCAGGATCGGGCATTTTCGCGGGTATCTTCCTATCCCGCGGCAAAAGCCGGAACACTGAAAGTTTCCATTCCGCTGCTGGGCGCGGATGTCTCCTCGATCTGCGCCTTCGCAGCAGAGGATCTGATCGGAGCCGCCGTGGACGGAAAAGAACCGGATTACACCGTTTGCTTTCTTACGCCGCCTGCCTGCCATGCGCCTGTCCGTGCCGGAGATCCTGCAGGAACTGCCGTTTTGTTTTTCAACGGGCGGATCGCCGCTGAGGTTCCGCTGTTCTATGCGCAATCGGTTGCTGTAAGCGACAAGAAAGAACATGCTTTTGCACGATTCCGCTTTTGTTTTTCAAAACTTTTGCAATACCTCTTGCCATAAACCGAATTTTGTAGTACAATAAGGTGTAAGTTCTCTTTACGGAAACTACAGAAACGGAGAGTGCGGCGTGAGAATTCACAAATTCATTGCCGATTGCGGCGTATGTTCCCGTCGTGCGGCGGAAAAACTCTTGGAAGAGGGCAAAGTGCTCGTCAACGGCAAACCCGCGCAGATCGGTCAGGAGATTGACCCGGAGCATGATCGTGTAACCTGTGAAGGCAAGCGGGTACGGCTGAAAAAAGCGGATAAACGGTACTTTATGTTTTACAAACCCCGCGGAGTCATCACCTCGATGAAGGCACAGGATGACCGCAATGTTGTAGCGGATCTGATCGCAGGCATTGAAGGGCGTGTTTATCCGGTGGGACGTCTGGACAAGGATTCCGAAGGTCTTCTGATTCTCACCGATGACGGTGAAGCGGCGCAGAAAATGATGCACCCGTCCACAGAACTTCCCAAAACCTATCGGGTAACTGTCAAGGGAGATCCGACCGATGACCAGTTGAAGCGGCTGAGAGAGGGGATCCGTCTGGACGACAATACGGTGACACAGCCCGCCGAAGTTCTCATTCACAGCAGTACAGACACAAAAACGGTTCTGTATTTTACCATCCGTGAGGGGAAAAACCGACAGATCCGACGGATGTGCGAGGAAGTCGGATTGGAGATTCTTCTGCTGAAGCGCATTGCGATCGGAAGCATCCGGCTTGGTCATCTTACCCCTGGTGCTTACCGTCCCCTGTCACACAGTGAAATCCGGGAACTGCTCACATCACTCGGCATTGATCCCGCACAGAAACTGATCAAAAAAGAACGACCCGGAGCAGCGCCGCAGACAAACGGACGCAAAACCTACAAACGCAAATCGGAAAAATCCATTCACGAACGTCGGTTTGTCAAACAATTTGTCAAGAAAAAATAAATTTGAAATAGAAGAGGTTTCACGTCATTATGGAAGGTTATTATAAGCTCAGCGTTGCGGGACTGGAACGCAACCTGAAAAAATATGCGGTCAACGAATCGTTGGACATTGCCGCCTTTATTCTTTTCGGAGATGTTGAACTGACCGAAAAATGCGCAGCTGCCATGATCCCCCTGCTTCCGGAGCATGATATCATGATTGTCGCCGAAGCAAAGGGAATTCCCCTCATTCATGAACTGGCGCGCCAGATGGGCGAAAACACCTATGTCGTCGCCCGCAAGGCACCGAAAGTATATATGACCGATCCGCTGACCGTCAATGTCCACTCCATCACCACAAAAAATGTGCAGACGCTCTGCATCGGACAGGAAGATGTGGAAAAACTGAAGGGAAAACGGGTTCTGATCGTAGACGATGTTATCAGCACGGGAGATTCTCTCGCTGCCGTTGTCGAATTGGTACGGCAGGCAGGCGGAAACATCGTAGGACAGGCCGCGGTCCTCGCCGAGGGCGATGCCGCCCAGCGCAAAGACATCATTTTTCTCGAAAAACTGCCCCTGTTCTTCAAAAACTGAACGGACGTTTCCTAGGCACACACGAAATTCTCGTGTGTGCCCTTTTTGCACCTTGAAATCACGTTTTGTGATATATCGCCGCAAAAACCCTTGACTTTTTTCAAAAATGTGCTATAATAAGTTTACGAAATGTGATATTTATAAGGTGGGCCGTATGCGATGGACGCATTTGAAAAACTGAAAATCCTTGCCGAAGGCGCAAAATACGATGTCTCCTGCTCGTCCTCCGGTTCTTCCCGCGGCGCACAGAAAGGCGGAACCGGACTGGCATCACAGGGAGGGATCTGCCATTCCTTCACACCGGACGGGCGTTGCATTTCACTGCTCAAGGTGCTGATGACCAACAATTGCATCTACAACTGCCGTTATTGCGTCAACCGCCGTGACGCCGATGTACCGAGAGCCCGATTCACGCCGGAAGAACTGTGTGAAATTGTCCTGGCGTTCTATCTCCGCAACTACATTGAGGGGCTTTTTCTGTCCTCTGCCGTATTCCGCACACCGGATGAGACCATGCTTTTACTCATCCGGACAGTCCGCCTGCTGCGGAAAAAGCACAAGTTCAACGGCTATATTCACCTCAAGGCCATTCCCGGATGCAGTCCGGAACTGGTGGACGAAGCGGCGGCACTGGTGGATCGCATGAGCGTCAATGTAGAACTTCCCAGCCAAAGCGGGTTGAAGATGCTGGCGCCTCAAAAGCACACCGATGCCATTCTTTCCCCCATGTCGCGGCTTTCCGATTTGTATCTTGCGCAGAAAAGCGGCGATCTGCAGAAGGGTTCTGTCGTCCCTGCCGGGCAAACAACCCAGATGATTGTCGGTGCCACCCCGGACACGGACGGGCGCATTCTGCGGCTTTCGGAGCGTTTCTATCGCAGGATGTCCATGCGCAGAGTGTATTATTCCGCCTATATTCCTGCCGGTGACGAAAGCGTTCTTCCAACGACTCCGCCGAATCTGATTCGTGAGAACCGACTGTATCAGGCAGACTGGTTGCTTCGTTTTTACGGCTTCCGCGCTGATGAATTGCTGGAACCGGAAACAAACCTTGCTCTGGATACCGACCCCAAAACCTCCTGGGCCCTGCGGCATCTGGATCAGTTCCCCGTAGAAATCATGACATGCCCTTATGAACATCTTCTCCGGGTTCCGGGAATCGGCGTCACTTCGGCAAACCGGATTGTTGCGGCGAGACGCAGCACAAGGCTGACCTATGACGACCTGGTCCGGATGCGTGTAACCGTAAAGCGTGCCGCCGAATTTGTGACCGTGAACGGGAAATATTACGGCGGAGGACTGGACAGTGCATCGCTGCGCCGCCGCCTCATCACTCCGCAATTTGCCGACCGCAATGCCGAGCAGATGACGTTGTTTGACAGCACGCCGGAGGCACTGACACCGGCAGAATATCATACGGCCATCGTTTTACCCGCACAATCTCTGATGCCGTCCGTATTCCGGGGAGATATCTGATGTTTTACTACCGTTACTCCGGCACGGAAACCGGCTTTTACTGCATTGTTTTTGATGTATATACAAACAAAACGCATCCTGACGCTCTTATTTCGGACACCTCCTATCAACTGGCTCTGGATACGGAAGTGCGGGATATTGCCGACGATGAAAAAACGGCACACCGGGTCAAGCGTTCGCTGGTGCGCATCCTCGGCTTGCAGGGGCTGCGTGACGTGCGCTATGTACTTGCCTCCGGCAATCCGGAAAACGGCCTGATTGCCCTGCGCTATGTGTGCCGGGCGTTCCGGGATGGAACCGAAATTCTCCGCAAAAAAGCCGATCCGGACATCCAGGCATTTGACCGTACGGTCCGGCAGGTTTCGTATGAGATTGAACGAATGAAGGGATTCCTTCGGTTCCGCAAGCTTCCGGGCGATCTTTTTTACGCATCGTTTGAGCCGGATAACGACATCACACACCTTCTTCTCCCCTACTTTGCGGCACGTATGAACACCGTCCGCTTTCTGATTCATGACAAACGACACGGCAAGGTAGGAATGTACAACGGAACCGAAAGCACGGTCGTTGATTTTGACGGGGTGATGAATCTGCCGGAACCGTGCGGAGAAGACCCCGGGATTCTTCGCCTCTGGTGTGAATATTACCGCAATGTCACGCTGAATTCCCGCAAAAACCAACGCCTGCAGGACGGCTGGCTGCCTCGCCGTTATCGGAAAAACATGCCGGAAACATTACCGGAAGCGTTGCAGGAAACGCTGTTATCCAAGTTCCGCCAACCGTCGGATTAACCAGCCGCAGGCACGGGGAAAGATCAACGGCATCTCTGCGGAAGAAATCCGCGCCTCCCCCACATCGAGAACCCCACGTCCGAACGGGATCTGACGCTGTACAAACAGCGTGAGATTTCCGTCACAACAGGAAGAGATTGTCAGGGTATCTTTTTCCGAAAAGCCGCAGGAGACCGCCGGTGCGGGATGCCGCCGAAGCAAAGCAACGGCATTCGGCTCATCCGCATCAAACAGCATCAGTCCGCCGGGACGGAGTACGCCTCTGCCCCGGCATCCTTTTTTCAGAAGAATCAGATCAAACGGTTCTTTGCTGTTCAGCGTATCAACAAGAAACACATGCGGAGTATCCTGTGGCAAACAGACCGTTTCCGGACCGGCATACCCAAAATCGGAAAATTCATCCAGAAACACCCGGGAAAACGCCCGATCATACGCACCGTCAATCAATACACGAAGCATACCGGTATTCATTTCATTCTGGGACGGAAGATCAGAGCAACCAGAAGCCCGAACACAATCGCTGCCGCAATTCCGCCCGCGGTTGCTGTCAACCCTCCGGTCAAGGCACCGAGAAGGCCTTTCTCTTCCACGGCTTTTTCCACACCGGTTGCCAGCGAATAGCCAAAGCCGGTAAGAGGAACCGTCGCTCCTGCTCCGGCAAAATCCACAATCTTTGCATAAAGACCGCCAACGGACAACACAACACCCATAACCACGTAACCAACCAGAATCCGCGCGGGGGTAAGGGATGTTTTGCAGATCAGAATTTCGCCAATCACACAAAGCAATCCGCCGACCAGAAACGCATACAGATACGTCACAGCACTTCACCTCCAGCCGTCAGGGACACCAAATGCGCAATTCCGGGAATGCTCTCCCCCTGCAACGCCAGCGTAGGGTTCATCAGCGCACCCGTAGCGACAAACAGAAGCTTCCGATACACATTCTTCTTCAGCATCGGCAACAGATATGCGCACAGCATGCTTGCACTGCATCCGCATCCGGAACCACCGGAGTGAACGTCCTGATGCTCATCAAAAATCATCATTCCGCAATCCATATAATTTTTTCCCAGCGTTACACCGTGCTCCTGCAGAAGATCCAGAAGAGACCGGCTGCCCACCCGTCCGAGATCCCCGGTGACAATCAGGTCATAATCATCCGGCACCGTAGCGGTATCCTCCCAAAACGCTTCCAGCGTTGCAGCGGCGGCGGGAGCCATTGCGGCACCCATATTGTTCATATCCGTCACGCCGTAATCCACAACTTCTCCGGCGGTAAACGCATCCATGCGGGGAACATCCTTCTCGCCGGATCCCCCAAGCATCACACAGCCGGCTCCCGTCACCGTCCATTGGGACGAGGGCGGACGCTGAGCACCGTACGCCAGCGGAAACCGGTACTGCCGCTCCGCAGAACAAAAATGGGAACTGGTCACGGCAAGCGTATTCTGCGCAAAGCCGCCGTCAACCGCCATGGAAGAAAGAATCAGTGTTTCTGCCATGGTAGAACATGCGCCATACACTCCGAAATACGGAAAAGTAAGATTCCGAGCGCCGTAATTTGCGCCAGCACACTGATTCTGGAGATCACCCGCAAAGAGCATATCAATATCTTTTTCAGATAGTTTACTTTCCCCGATAACATGGGATATCGCCTCCTTCTGCATCCGGATTTCTGCCTGTTCAAATGTCTTTTCCCCAAAATATTCATCCTCGCTCCAATGTTCAAAATACGGAGCAAAGGGTCCCTCTTTTTCTTTCTTTCCCACAACGGCGCACCAACCGTTGACATAGCACGGAGAACCCAGCCAATACGTCCGTTTTCCGATTTTTTTCATAGAACGCTCCTTCAGGCAAACACAAAACGGCACAGGTAATACCCAACGCCGTACAGCACCGATGCTGCCGTTCCGTACGCAATGACCGGTCCGGCAATGGTAAACAGTTTGGCGCCCGTACCAAGAACAAGTCCTTCCGTACGGAACTCCAGCGCAGGAGAGATCATGGCATTGGCAAAACCGGTGATGGGCACAAGCGTACCCGCACCACCCAGACGTGCCAGATCGTCGTAAAGCCCGAGTCCGGTAAACAGAGCGCTCAGAAAAATGAGAGAGACCGACACCAGTATGCCTGCCGTCTGCTTGTCAAATCCGCACACCGTCTGATACAGATCGGAAAGCCCCTGTCCCACGGTGCAGATCGCACCGCCGATCAGGAATGCGAAGATGCAATTCTTGAACAGCGGAGAGTTTTTGGTATGCTTTTCGTAAAGATGCCGATACGTTGTCTGATCCAAAAAAATCGCCTCCGGATATTTTTTCTTATTTTATCTCATCCCGGGTGCATTTATACAAAAAGAGAAGGTCCGACGACTTTTTTTGTCGTCGAACCTTCAGAATTTTGCTTTCCGATACCCCTTTACAGAACCCGGACCAAAAGAAGCAACCGCATTCCCTGCCCGCCTGTTACGGCATATTCCTCATAAATTCCCGAAAACCGCTCCGAAAAAACGGCATACGGCAAATCGGAAACAAACACGGCAAGATCTCCCGTCCCGCTTCCGGTCTGATACGTCACATCCGGAGACCGGTTGATCTCGTCAAACGAAGCGCAGACCAGGAACACCACCGTCCCGAAATCCGTCCCGTAATCTCTCCCGACCCCCTGCAGATCGGACAGAATCGCATCCACGGAAGACACGTCCGCAGCGGAAATGCCAAGCGGGGAATAAAAGGTCTCCTGCACGAATTTTTCGCCGTTTTCCGCAGGAATCCTGACCTTGATGACTGCCCCGTTCTCATCCACACGACGCTGATGCTCCAACTCTTCGGACGGTTTTTCCTTGCGCAGGCCAAACGAAAGTGCCGCCGCAGCGACCGCCAGAATCAGAAGAACAAGAATCCACATTTTCACGCGATTCTTTCCCCTGCTTTCCCGGGATACCGCTTCCGGCTCACGTTCCCGCAGGGCACGGTCAATGTCCGCCATAAGATTCGCATCGGAATGCGGCACATGATTGCGCAGAATCTCCCGGATCTTCTCCTGAATCTCGTACTTCGTCCGGCATTTCTCACATGTTTCCAGATGCGCAAAAAAAACGCGGCTGATTTCCTCGGATGCGCAGCCGTCCATCACATCGTTCAGATAAGACAGCGCATCGGCACACCGTTTTTCTTCCATACCGCTCCTCACACATCCCACTTCTTCATCAGGATATTTTTGATTCCCGTACGTGCCAGCCCGACACGGGAACGAACCATGCCGGCAGAAGCACCGGTAATAAATTCAATGCGCTCATACGAAAAACCGCAGGCATCCCGCAACAGAACCGCCTCACGCTGATCGTCCGGCAAAATGGTCAAAGCCAGTTTAACATCCTGCTCTATGTGAATGATAAACGTTTTTTTATCGTTGCTCACCACATCTCCGCCCCCCGCTGCAACCGTCGGAAGGACAGGTTGTGTATGACGGTTCTTTTCCCGGAATTCTCTGGCACGCCGGTATGCTTCCCGGCAAAGGACATCCGCCGGGTTTGTCTTCGGAGGGAAAACCGTATGAGAGGCATACATGTCCGCCACCGTACGGCAAACAATTTCATGCGCTTCGGCAGGACGGTTCAGCACGGCGTAGCAAACGGAAAACATCTCCTCCCGGCACGCTTCCGCAAGGTTCCGATATTCTTCCCAATCCGACCGGATCTGCTTACCGGCATCCCTGTTTCCCATCGTCTTCATCCTCCGTCCACGTTTCCGAAAATCTGTCCAGAATTTCCGTCAGTTCCCGGTATGTTTTCGCACTGAATACGGCATTTTTGCATTCTGCCGCCCCGTACATCCCTTTCAGATACCATGCCACATGCTTGCGCGCCTCGGGAATCGCCAACCGTTCCCCCTTCTCTTCGCACATCCGCAACACCTGTTCTTTCGCCGTTTCCAACCGTTCCCGTTTGGACGGAATCCGATAGGTTCCCGTTTCCCGGTAAGTTTTGATCTGCTCAAACAGAAACGGATTCCCGAGTGCACCCCGGGCAACCATAACGCCATCGCAACCCGTCTCGTTTTTCAGTGCCACGGCATCCTCCGGAGTGAATACATCCCCGTTTCCGTAAACAAAGATATGAACCGCGCGGCAAACATCGCGGATGATTCCCCGGTCTGCTTTTCCGGAGTAAAACTGATCCCGTGTTCTGCCGTGGATTGTAAGAGCCGATGCGCCGGATGATTCACAGACGCGGGCAAACTCTACGGCATTCCGGTGAGAAGCGTCCACTCCGGCACGGAATTTTACCGTGACGGGAACCGAAACGCTCCGGACCACGGCCTCAATGATCTTTCCCGCCAGAACCGGATTCTTCATCAATGCGCTGCCGTCGCCGTTGCAAAAGATTTTCGGAACCGGGCAGCCCATATTCAGATCCAGAAACGCCGGTCCGCGCTCAGCGACCTTAGCTGCTGCATACGCCATCACTTCGGGATCCGACCCGAACAGCTGAATGCCGATGGGTTGTTCTTCCGCCGAAAAGCGAAGCAGTTTTTCTGTTTTTTTGTCCCGATAATACAAGCCCTTGGAGCTGATCATCTCTGTCGTCACCGCATCGGCTCCAAACCGCTTGCAGATCTGTCGGAACGCCATGTCCGTCACACCGGCAAGCGGCGCAAGTACCACAGGGAACGAATGTGTCATAACAATCTCCGCATTCTTTTTTTTCAGATTCCCCGGTCCTCTCCCAGAATCAGCGAAACCTCCGTATACGTTCCGTTGCGATAATACCGAACCGTAACATGGTCACCCACCTGATGCAGACGGTTCAGGGTCTGAATATCCGCCAGCGACGAAACGGTGCTTCCGTCCACAGACACCACCACATCACCCTTTTTCAGTCCGGCAAGAGCCGCACCGCTTCCCTCTTCCACTTCGGTAATGTAAAGCCCGACCGGGTAGCCGTAGAAATAACTCATCATTTCCGTAATGGATTGTCCGTCGGAAATTCCCGTACATGCTCTGCCCTTGACATAGCCGTAAGAGATCAGATCGTTGACAAGCGGAAGCGCATAGTTGATGGGAATGGCAAAACCGAGCCCCTCCACATCGGAAGAAGCGATCTTACTGGATGTGATTCCGACAATCTGCCCGTTTCCGTTTACCAGGGCACCGCCGCTGTTGCCGAGATTGATGGCAGCATCTGTCTGAATCAGGGTCTCCGCACCGTTTTCGCCGCTGATATTCCGGTTCAACGCGCTGATGTATCCAACCGTAACGCTTCCGGCAAATACCTCACCAAGAGGATTCCCGATGACAATGGCAACATCCCCCACACGAAGCGCATCGGAATCTCCCATTTCCGCCAGAGAAAGCCCGGTGGCTTCTATGGAAAGAACGGCAAGATCGTTGGTGGAATCGCCGCCGACAAACGTCGCGCTGTATTCCGTGGTTCCGTCTGCCAGCACAACCGTAATCTTCACCCCGTCATACTGCTTGACGGACTCTACCACATGATAGTTGGTCAAAAGAAATGTTTTTCCGTCCGCCTCCCGGTACAGAATGCCGGAGCCGGAACTCTTCGATTCCGCCACGGTCTGTCCCCGGAAACCGCTTCCGGAACGATAAGCCGGCACGTACACATTCACCTGCACCACAGAGGGCTTGACCTTCTGTGCCACATCCGCAACAGACAGAACACCTCCGGATTCCGTTGTTCCCGATCCGGTCTTTTCCGAAAGATCCCGGATCTCCGCAAGTTTTCCGTCCAGTTCCGTCTGCAGATCTTCCAGAGAGGATTCCAGAGAATTCGCCAAAGATTCCTCCATGTTCCGCCGCAGCTCTTCCGTCTGCGCACGCATATAAAAATAGACCGCACTGCCTGCAATCAGCGCCGCGAGAATAGCAGAAACAATTGCCGAGATTACAATATATTTCCGGCTCCGTTTCTGTTCCTGATAAACCTGAACCTGATATTCCATACAAAACACCGCCTTTTTATCTGTTATTGTAAAAAGAATATGTAGAATTTCACTTTCCTTTTTCTGTCATTTTCGGTGCAATTTTCCGGCAAAGCCGATCAAGCAGAAACATTACCACGGCTGCAAGCACAAATGCGCCGCAGGAAGATTGAATTCCCGCCGCCGAAAGCGGAATGAGAGAGAAAAATTCCGGCAAAAGCAGAAGAAACGGGATCGTTGCAACAAAACACCCAATCCATACAACAGCACGCCAGCGGCTGAACGGTACGCAGGTTTTTCCCAACGTCAGAAAGCCGATTGCCAGCGTAACAAGAACCGCCGCCGTCGAAATCTCCGCGACAGGAAGAAATCCCCTCCATCCGAGAATCATCAGCGTCAGCACCGCAACAATTACCGACACTCCGGATGGGGCGGCACGGAAAAGCACTTTTTGCAAAAAGCCGGACGAAACACGTTTCCGGTTATCTTCCAGAGCAATCAGGAATGCCGGAACGCCCACCGTCATCACACTGATAAGCGACAGCTGCACGGATTCATACGGATATACAAAAGGAAGAAACAGAAGCAGAACGGAAAGTCCGAACGAATACATCGTTTTCACAAGAAAAAGAGAAGCGGAACGTTCGATGTTGTTGATGACACGGCGCCCCTCCATCACCACATCCTTCATGGTCGTCCAGTCGCCGTCCATCAGCACCACGCCGGCAACCTGTGACGTGATGTCGCTGCCTCCGGCAACGGCAATGCCGCAGTCGGCTTCTTTCAGGGCAAGCACGTCGTTTACACCGTCTCCGGTCATCGCAACCGTGTGACCGTCGGAACGGAGAGCGGCAATCAGATATTTCTTCTGCTCCGGCGTTGCGCGGCCGAATACCGTATACCGACGGGACAACTCCGCCAGATCGCCGTTTTTCACATCGGTCAGATCAATCGCCTTTTCCGCACCGGAAACGCCGGCACGCATCGCAATGGACGAAACCGTAGCGGCATTGTCGCCGGAAATCACACGAAGAGAGACCCCGTTTTCTTCAAAAAACCGAACCGTCTTTTCCACTCCTGCACGCAATTCATCCTGAAGTGCAAAAAGAGCAAGCGGGGTCGCCTCCGAAAACGAATTGGAAGTCAATTCCTTACACCGTGCCAGAGCAAGAACGCGTTTTCCTTCTTTTGCCCACGCCTCACACGCATCGAAAACGTCGGGATATTCTCCTTTTTTCCAAAGAAAATCACAGGCGCCCAAAACGAAAGCGCCCTCACGAAATGCCGCTCCGCTCCACTTGCGGCGGGAAGAAAACGGAACCGCACCGCAAACGGAAAACCGTGCCGGGCGATCGGCAAACATCTTCAGTGCCCGGGAAGTTGCCCCGCAATCCTCCTGCACGGAAAGAACGTTGGCAAGTGCTGTCAATGCCTCCTCGGAATCGGTCCAAAAAACGGCGTCCGCCACATGCAATTCTCCGGTTGTCAGGGTTCCGGTCTTATCCAGGCAAAGCACATCCGCGCGAGCCAGGGATTCCATGGCATACATTTCCTGCACCAGCGTTTTTTTCTGACCAAGCCGGATAACGCCTACCGCAAGGGCAACACTTGTCAGAAGATATAATCCGGACGGGATCATACCAATCATGGCGGCAGCCGTTGCGACGACGGAATCGTTGAGCGGACTGTGCAGAAAAAGCATCTGCTTCAGAAACAGCAGAATCCCGAGAGGAAGAAGCACCGCACCCATCATGCGCAGCAGACGGTTCAGATCCCGCAGCAAGCCGGAGTTTACGGCCTTGGTCTTCTTCGCCTCTGCGGCAAGCCGGTACGCAAAACTGTCATGCCCCACATGATCCAGAACGGCAACGCACTGTCCCGCCGTCACATAACTGCCCGATAACACCGTATCCCCCGCACGCTTGACAATATCATCCGCCTCTCCGGTCAGAAGAGATTCATTCACATCAACCGTTCCGTCGATTACGTGGGCATCGGCACAAATCGGGTCGCCACGGCAAAAAATAACCGTATCCCCTTCCACCAGTTCATGAGGAGGAAGCATTTCTTCTCTTCCCTCCCGCACCACACGCACCGACGGTGCGGAAAGCAGAGAAAGAGAGTCTACCACGTTCTTCGCCCGCAACTCCTGCACGATTCCGATAACCGCGTTGGCAAGGATGATGACAAAAAACAAACTGTTTTTATATTCGCCAACCAAAAATAGACAAAGAAACAGAATCAAATGCAGCAAATTGAAATAGGTAAACACATTGTCCCGCACAATTTCCCACACGCTTTTGGAGGACGATGCGGGGCGGATGTTCTGTTTTCCTTCCGAAATTTTCTGAAGAACGTCCCGGCGGCTCAGACCCGAATGCGACATCATAAACGGACTATCCCTTTCTTCTGCGTAAAAAACTGTATGGCCCGACGTAGTGATTGGTAATTACTTTCACGGTCTGATCGGCGTGCGGCGCGGCGAGGATCTCATTGCCCTGCTCATCATACATCTTATCTACCGTAAACGAAAATACCGGCTGCCCGGGCTCCAGGATCTCGCACTCATCCCCCACCAAAAACTTATTTCTCTGGCGCACAACGGCAGCCCGTTTCAGCGGATCATACGAGGTAACAAGCCCGACAACTTCCCAGTCACGGATGTACCCGGCGTCTTCGTAAGAAATGCTCTTTTCCCGAGGATCTCCGAAATAAAATCCTGTATAATAGGGTCGGTGACTCACTTTCCTCACCTCATCCCGGTATACGTCCAGCTGCTCGGTGTACAAGCCGAGATCCTCAAAGCATGCGTCAAGTGCCTTTCGGTACGCACCGGTCACACAGGCGACGTAATATTCCGTTTTGGCACGCCCCTCAATTTTGAAGCTGTTGATTCCCGCCTCGCAAAGCTCGGGAAGATGATCGATCATGCAAAGATCTTTGGAATTGAAGATATAAGTGCCCGAAGAATCCTCCTCCACGGCAAAATACTGCCCCGGGCGTGTTTCCTCCTGAACCGCATACTTCCAGCGGCATGCCTGTGCACAATTTCCCCGGTTGGCATCCCGTCCGGTCAGAAAACCGGACAACAGGCAACGCCCCGAATACGCCATGCACATCGCCCCGTGAACAAATGCTTCCAGTTCCAGATCCGGAGGACAATGCGCCCGGATCTCCGCAATTTCTTCCAAAGAAAGTTCCCGGGCAAGAACCACACGCTTTGCCCCCGCCTCATACCAGCCCAGGCACGCTTCATAATTGGTGACATTCGCCTGTGTGGAGACATGAATCTCCATATCCGGCGCAACACGGCGTACCGCACGGAACGCACCAAGATCGCTGACAATGACAGCGTCCACGCCGATCTGCCGCAGAAAACGCAGATATTCCTCAAACCGTTCGGTTTCCTCACTTCGCAAAAACGTATTGCATGCTACATATACCCGTACATGACGTTCGTGCGCATAGGCAACGGCTTTTTCCATTTCCGCATAGGAAAAATTCGCCGACGCCGTCCGCAGGGAAAACGCCTCCCCACCCAGATACACCGCATCTGCGCCGTAAGCGATGGCATACGTCAAACGCGAGAAATCCCCTGCCGGGGCAAGAAGTTCCGGTTTTTTCATGAGCGTTTCTCTCCCCTCTTCCGTTTCAGTTCTGTACCAGATTCCCGATCAGAATGGAAACCAGCAGCACAAGCGCTGTGCAGATTACCAGCTGACACGCCGCGGTAACAAGCAGGAAGTGATGAAACTGCTCCGGGGAAAGAGCCCCTGTCTTCCGCTTTCCCGCAGCACAAATCAACCCGAAGAAAAAGCCGAAAACAGGAAGCAGAACCGAAAGAAGCCATATTCCCGCAGAAAGCCCTTCCGCCGTCTGCGTTTCGTCAAACACCATAGCGGCAGCGCTTCCCCTCACCACCAACGTTTCCCGGCATTCCGGGCACTCATCCTGCCGAAGCGAATAAATTTTTCCGCAGGACGGACATTGCTTATACGATTCGCATTCGTCAAGCGGGGCACCGCAGCCGGAACAGGAGGTGGCTTCATATTCGTTGACGGCTCCGCACCGTGCGCAAAGTTTTTTCAAGAGCTTTTCCTCCCGTTCTTATTTTTTTCCGTATTTCTCAATGTTTTTCAAATGCTCGGCATAGGTCCGGGCAAATGCCGACGGTTTCTGCGGACCGGTTGCATAAAAATAATAATACGGCGTCGTTTCCGGTTCCAGTGCTGCCAGAACAGCTGCCAGCGTCGGCGTGCAGATCGGTGTCGGAGGCAACCCCTGAATGGTATAGGTATCATATTGTTCGGCATTCTCAAAGCGTTCCGCCGGCAAAATAGTCACATCGCTCTGCAACTTCATGGAGATGGCAAGGCGGTTGTGAAACACCGACGAAATGGTCGGCATCTCCGAAACCAGCGCCGCCTCACGCTGGATGATGGAGCCGAGTATCAGCGCCTCATACAAAGAGAGGTCCGAATTCTTCAGGGCATTCTGTACCCGCTCGTTATGAACGACCTTTTTGTCAAAATTCGCAAGCATCTTGTTGATGGCTTCTTCCGGGGTGGAATCGGCAAAGAACTCATAAGTATCCGGAAACAGCAGTCCCTCCATACGGTTCGGTGTTCCCGGCTCCGGAATCCAATCGTACTTGCCGCCGAAATCCGAAGTCGCCAGCAGGGTATCGAATTCCGCCTGCGTTCCGATTCCGTTTTTCACAAACAGAGCCACAACGTCCACAACATTGGAAGCATCCTTGAACCGAATGGTAACGGTCTTCCTCGGCTTCTGCACCACAACCGGTTTGAGAATGGCGGTCAGCAGATCACCGTACCCCATGCCGACAGAAAGCCGGATCTCCCCAATACGGAAGCCGCGGGCAAGATTTTTTGTGTTGGCATAAAACAGAAATACTTTTTCGTGCCGGATCACACCCGCATCCACCAGCTTTTGCACAATGGTCTCCAGACCGTCTTCCTCCCGGATGGTCACGGTTACGGTTTCTTCCGAAAGGTTTCTGCCCTTAAACTCGTCCACACAGGATTTGACGGCAATGCCGCCCCAGACAAGAAGTCCGAGAATCACCGCAACGACAATCCATTTTGAGATTGTGCCGCCCAAACTCTTTTTCCGTCTTTTTCTGCTCATGTTTCCTGTTCCTCCCTTTCCGGAATCCGATTCCGGTCTTTTCTTTTCTTATAGTGGTGCATCACCGAAGTGAGAAGTCCGATCAAACTGATCAGCAACAGAAGCCCCGCACCATAAAGCATATAAAAATCCAGTTGCACAATGGCAAGTTTTTCTGCGTACAGAATCAGCACATACGACATGATGTTGTTTACCAAATGAACGACCATGGAAGAATACACGCTTCCCGTCACCGTTACCACACACGCCAGAACAACCCCGGCAAAAAACGTGGAAAGAAAATACGGATCCAGTCCGTGCATCAGCACAAAAAAAGCGGCTGAAACAAAAACCGCGTACGTCGTTCCCCTTTCGGAAAGAACCGACATAACAGCCCCCCGGAAAAAAATCTCTTCAAAAACAGCGGGAATTATGGCAACCGTAACAAGAGAGATAAGCCATCCTCCGTCGGCAAGGGATGTAAGCGAAGACGAAAGCGAAAAACCCAGTGCCCGTCCGATGCGGGACGTCAGAAAATTAAGCAAAAACGACCCGAACACCAACGAAAGTGTCCCCCAGAAAATCAAAAAGAAATTGCGAAGCCGGGGACGGCGGAAACGGAAAAAGCGGCGAATTCCCACGTCCGGAGATGTCGCCTTCAGTAAAATTCCGGCACCGGAAAAAAGAATCACGCTGACTGCCGAGTAAATGAGCGATTGATAGGGAAACGTAAACGCTCCCATCACCGTCAGTACCGCCATCATCAGCAAGCAAAGAATGCCAACCAAAATTGTTTTACGCACCGTTTTCTCCTTCAGTCCAACAGAACCACGGCATCTCCGGTTTTTACAAAAAACCGGAAGGAACGCCGGAACTTCCCGTGACTTTCTATTACTCCGTACTCTTTCCGGAAAATCCGAAAAATTTCCGGCCGATTACTGCATGGAAGCACGCACGCGGGCGGCAATTTCTTCCCCGCGCAAAGCAGCAAGAAGAGCAAACCCGAACTCGCAGGCAACACCGGCACCTTTTGCCGTAATCACATTTCCGTCCCGAACAACCCGTTCCTCCGAAACCTGCGCACCCTTCAGATTCTTTTCAAAGCCCGGGAAACAGGTCGCTTTCTTCCCGTTCAGCTTCCCGTGCAGACCAAGAACAGAAGGAGATGCGCAAATGGCGGCAAGCCAGTCCGAGCCGTCCAGAAGGGCATCCAATCCCGGCACGGCGTTCAGGTTGGTCATTCCGGGCATCCCACCGGGAAGAACCGTCATTTCCGCCGGAAGGCGAATTTCGTCCAAGCGCATGTCGGCACGAACGGTCACACCATGCGTCCCCGTCACAAAATCTGTACCGTTCACCGATACAAAACGCACCTCCACATCGCCGCGCACAAGAATATCGTACGGCGCAAGCGCCTCCAGTTCCTCAAAACCGTCGGCAAGCAAAACATATACCATAAACGTCCCGGGCTCCTTTTTTCTCATTCCGAAAAGCAACGGAAATTATTCGAATTCTATTGTACATTGTAGCATAAAACACGGGGAATATCAAGTCCTTTCCGGCAGAAAACGGAGGATCCGAAAAGATCCTCCGTTTGTTTTTTATGAAATTTTAACCGGCACAGGCGGCTCAGGCCTCAGCATCCCTCGGCTTACCGAAAAAGAACAGTGCCACGGTTCCGGGACCGGAATGGCTTCCGATGACGGTTCCGATATTGAAAATACGGATTTTTCCCTTCAGATTCGGGAAGCGATCTTCCACCAGTGCCTCTGCTGCCCGGGCATCCTCCAAGCAATCCGAATGGCAAATATAACAACGCCCGGCATAATCCGTTCCGTTGTCCGCGTTTTCCTCCATTCTGTGCACCAGTTCTTCAATCACACGTTTTTTTGTGCGGATCTTGGCAACCGGAATCAGTTTTCCGGCTGCATCCATGTGCAGAAGAGGGCAAATGCCGAGAATGGTTCCGATAACATAAGAGCCGCGGCTGACACGTCCGCCACGCAAATAATACTGCAGATCGGTCGAGAAAAACCAATGATGTACACGCAGCTTGTTTTCTTCCGCCCAGTGATACAACATTTCCGCAGACATTCCCTCATCACGAAGATCCGCCAGCGTATCAATCAGAAGTCCGTATCCGGATGATGCCGCCAATGAATCCACCACGTAAACTTTACATTCCGGATATTTCTCCGCCAGCTCCTGAGCCGCGATCTTGGCAGACTGACAACTGCCGGAAAGACCGGAAGAAAGGGAAACATGAACAACGTCCTTCCCCTCCTGCAGGAACTTTTCAAAATACTCGGCAAATTCGGACACGTTGATCTGAGACGTCTTGGTCATTGCACCTTTTCGCATCGAATCGAAAAAGTCGTGCGAAGACATGCTTTGCCCCATATCGTCATAATGGTGAACCCCGTCCACATAAAAATGAAAACGCACATAGGAAATATTCCGTTTCTCCAGATGTCCGGCATCCAAATCTACGGTTGAACTGCAACTCAAAACATATGGATTCATAGTCGATACCCTCCGGCAGATAAAAAGATGAACGGGCATAACAGCCCGCCTGATGTTTTTATTTTATCCCAAAACCGTCCGAAAAGCAACCTATTCCGCATCCTGCAGACCCTACTCAGGCAATAAGATGCGGTAGAGAACCGCCCGGGCTCTCTACCGCATTCATTTTATTCTCTACTGTCCGTAGAATTTCTCCATTTTCCGGGCTTTTTCCGAATACGAAAACTCAGAAAAATAATCAGTTCCGCAACCGGAATCAGCAAAAACAGTTGCCACCAGTTCTGTTCCAAAAAAGAAAGGTATACCGAAGCGACCAAGCCGATAATCATTCCGGAAATGGGAAGCCAGTTCCGATGCCCGCCGTTCCAGACGGAATTGAAGATCAGCCACAGCAAAAACGATACCGGAATGGCATACACAAAAATCTGCCAGAAGAAATTGCCGAGGATCCAGATGACTACAAACGTAAAAAGAGCGACCGCCCACACGCCGGCAACGGAAAGAAGTGTTACCATACTGCGGCTGTACTTCATCCGGGAAGGAACCCGAACGCCGACCTTGTCGTCACCGTGATCCTGCAAAAGATAATCTACGGTAACGCCGAAAATGGTGCTCATCTTTTTCAGAACAATCACATCGGGAAGGGCATCCCCGCGCTCCCATTTGGAAATGGATTTATCCGAATATAACAACTGTTCGCCCAGGTCTGACTGTGTCATTCCCGCAGACACCCGCAACGCCGTAATATTTTTCGCTACAATTTTCTTCAGATCTTCCATAGCGTCACCTCCCTTTATGATTAATATATATGATACCATAACGGAAATTTGTTGTCAAGAAGATGTTTTTGACAAAATTCCGTCAATCGTTTGCCTTCATCGCTTCCACCATATCAACCTTCCGGATGGAGCGACGCATCAGAAGGTTGACCGCAAACGTGAACAAAAGCGAAATCAGAAGGGCAAATACAAAACTCTGCGGATAAATCGTGCGTCCGAACATAATCTGATTGACTTCCACCGTCCGCACCACAAAGGCATGCAGTCCTACCCCGACAAGAAGTCCGACCAACGAACCGAGGATGCTGAGAACATTGGTCTCACGGAAAATATACCGTTCCGCTTCCCACTCATGGAAGCCGAGGACACGGATGGTCGCCAGTTCTTTTCGCCTTTCACAGATGTTGACGTTGGTGAGATTGTACAGCACCACAACCGAAAGCAGCCCGGCAGAAAGGATCAGCACCAGAATCACGGAATTGATGCTTTTGATGCTGTTGTTAAACGTTTTTTTGATATTCATGGTAGAACGGGCATACAGGGCGTGATCGCTTTCCAGCGCACGGGAAGACACAACCTCTCCGTCCGCACCGTCCGCCACACAGCAAAGAGCAACCCGGAAATCCGCATCCGTTCCGAAGGCGCTGCGGTAAGATTCCGCCGAAAGATAGGCAAAGGAAGCAACATAGTTTTCCGCAATTCCGATCACGCAAACCTCCGCGCGGATGCCGTTCCCGTTTTCCAACGTGACGGTATCCCCTTCCCGGATCTGCAACGTTTCGCACAGTTTTTCCGTAAGGATTACGCCGTTTTGAGAAAGAGAGAGCGAATGTTTTCCCTGCCGATGCCGGAGCGTCACAAAGGAAGAAAGTCGCGTCACGTCTTCCGGAATCAACAGCGTAACGGAATCCGAAGCATCTCCGATCCGGACTTTTCCGCTCTCCTGTCCAAAGGCGAGATAATCGGAAATCATCGCGGAATCCGTCAGAAAAGCATGAAGCGTTTCGTCTGAACGGATCGCCTCCGCCGAATCTGCCGCAACCATCAGCTCATACCGATAAATCTCGCCGAACTGTTTGTCGACAATATCGTTGATGGAGTCCTTCAAACCGAACCCCGTAACCAGCAGTGCCGTGCAGCCGGAAACGCCGATTATGGTCATAATAAAGCGTTTTTTATACCGGAACAGATTCCGGCAAGTTACTTTATGCGTAAAGGACAAACGATTCCAGATCAACGGAATATGCTCAAGCCAGATCCGTTTTCCTGCCGCTGGGGCTTTGGGCTGCATCAGACGCGCCGGACACGCCCTGCACTCTCCATAGCACGAAAACCATGTTGCCAGCAAAATGCTTCCCACCGTAACCAGAGCGACCGTGAGCACAAGATCCAGCCGGATAGGGGTAACCGTCTGAGGCAGAAAATACAGCATTCCGTAAGCCGAGCTGATTGCCTGCGGAAACAACCGGAATCCCACCGAAAAACCAAGCAAGCACCCCAAAACCGAAGAAAGCGTGCTGTAGCCCAGATATTCCCGCAAAATCTGTCCGGAAGAAAACCCGAGCGCCCGAAGGGTTCCATTCTGCGCACGGCGTTCTTCCACCAGACGTGTCATCGTGGTCAACGCGACCAGAAGGGCTACAACAAAAAAGAAGACGGGAAAGACCTTGGAGAGGGCGGCAACCTTTCCCACATTGTCGGAATAACTGGAAAATCCCGTGGAATCCATCCGGGTCCGTACAATCCACGATCCGCTTTCCGCAGCCGCCAGACGTTCTTCCGCCTCGGCAATGGACTCCGAAAGGAACCGGACATCCGCATTCCGGTCCTCTCGCCGTTCGGTTCCCGCCCGGATCTCCTCTGCGGTCTTTTTCAGAAGTTCCGCAAGGGCAACCGCTTCTTCCCTGCCCGACGCTTTCAGAATTTCCGCAGTCTGCTCCAGTTGTGCGGCTCGTTCCGCCGCATCTTTTGTCAGATTTTCCTCCGTCCCGACAAGTTGCTGCAGCATAGCCAACGACGGCCGAAGAAGCCCAAGCTGCTCTTGCAGTTCCCGCCTTACTTCATCGGAACGGACGGGAACCCGCTGCGCGGCAAGCGCAAGAAGGACCTTCTCCTGTTTATGAATTTCGTCTTTATAAGCATCCCCAAAGGTGTTGCACGCAACAGCATCGGCAAACGTCACATAAAGATCGGTATAAAAATCATACGTAAAATAATCGTCGGTTGTATACACGTTCATGGTGATGCTGCCGGAGCCGACATTGGTCGGTTCACTTTCAATGCCGAGGCACATCGGCGCTTCCACAACGCCGACAACGGTCAGAACATCAGACCGGACCGAAGCTTTCAACACTTCGGTGTTGGCCTTCCCGTCTGAAAGAGAGAGCCGGCTTCCGATTTTCGGAGAATCTGCCAGATATTTTCCCGTTGTATTCTGAATGACACATTCATCGTGCTTCTGCGGCATGCGTCCCTCCGTCAACTTCACACGATTCAGCGGCATGGAACCGTCTTTTCCCACAAAAGCGAACACACGGGAAGTATACGTAACCTGGGTCTCACTTTCCAGCACAAGATCCGTGACACGGGCGGCGAAGAAACCGGAAACGCCTTCCAGCGCCGCAACAGCATCGGCATCCTGCTGTGAAAATCCAAACATTGATTTGATGTCCACGTCGTACAACGCATAATCGTCCATGTATTGATCTGCCGTTTCATACATATCCGGTGAAGTTGCCGCAAGACCCGCCATAAAGCCGGAACCGAGAGCAACAATGAAAAGAATGGACAAAAAGCGGTTCATGCTCCCCAAAAGAGAGCGAAAAATATTTTTTCTTCTGGTGCGCTTCACGGTTACCACTCAATCCTTTCCACAGGAACGGGATCGGGGTTGATTTCCACACTCACCGCTTTTCCGTTCCGAATACGGATCACACGGTCTGCCAGGGCAGTCAAAGCACCGTTGTGCGTGATGATCAGAACGGTTTTCCCGGTAGAGCGGCAGGTGTCCTGAAGCAACTTCAGAACGGCTTTTCCGGTACGATAATCCAAGGCCCCGGTCGGCTCATCGCAAAGGATGATTTTGGGATTTTTCGCCAGAGCGCGGGCAATGGACACCCGTTGCTGCTCCCCGCCGGACAATTGGGCGGGGAAATGATTCATCCGATCCTTCAGCCCTACTTTTTCCAGAGTTTCCGCCGCATTCAGTGAGTTGCGGCAGATCTCCGCCGCCAGCTCCACGTTTTCCAATGCCGTCAGATTCTGAACCAGGTTGTAAAACTGAAAGACAAACCCGACATCCGTGCGGCGGAAGTCGGTCAGCTCCCGTTCGTTCAGACGGCTGATCTCACGCCCGTCCAGACGGACCGTACCGGAAGTAGCGCAATCCATTCCTCCGAGAATGTTGAGAAGCGTTGTCTTACCGGCTCCGCTGGGGCCGACCATAACACAGAAATCGCCCTTTTCCACACAAAACGTCATACCGTCCAGCGCGTGAACCTCGTGGTCACCGGTTCCGTATGTTTTATACACGTTTTCAAATTCAATATAAGCCATTATCCATTCTCCTTTTCATACACCGCAAGCAACCGATCATACACAACGGGAAGATGTTGCTTCAGCAATTCCATTCCCAGACGTCCGTTTTCTGCCATCGCCGCTTTCCACAGATTCGCCAAAGACGCAAAATCACTTTTCGGAGATATTTCGGGAAGCGCAACTGAAGGCAGCGCATCGGAGGATTCCAGAGAAGTGAGTGCCGAAGAAAACAGAAGCATGACTTCAAAAGCCGTCAGCCCGTTCTTACTTTCTCCGGCGTCGGTCAGAGAGTGGCGGACTTCGTAATACGACGGAACATCTGCCGAAATTTCCGAAAGAGTATACACAACGGTCTGAACCGTCATACGGTTCTCCATATCGGCATTCAGCAAGATATCCTGTCCGACGCGCCGATAGCCCCAGGACGCCAACGGCATATAGGGAACGACATCGGCAGGGTTGATGATGTTGAAGATATTTTCGCAAGCAACCGGAAGATCTCCCCGCACCGTCACCGGAGCTGCAAACGTATAGCAAAACACATTCTCCGCACCGTAACAGGCGTTCAGAAGCACTCCGAAAAGATTGGCACATCCGCCCCCACGGCTGTGTCCGGCAACAACAAACAACGGATTTTCCGACTGTCCGGCAACGGATTGCACGTCTTGAAGCGCATCCTGTGCGGCAAGCAAAAAGTTTTCGGAAAACACCGCATCTTCCTTTCTCGACGGAGAAAAATCAAAGTTGGATGCCCATTCTCCGCCCTCGGTTCCCCGAAAAATGACCAAAACAAGCAACCGCTCCGTTCCCCGATCGTTCATCACACGGGAAGCAACCGTATAGCCGGACGTATGCGAAACATCCTCGGCGGGTTTTTCGTAATTTTTCTGTATGTTCACCGAAAATCCCGCCTTCTCCGCAAGCGTCCGGGTCCGCTCGGCGGTGTGCCCGGAACAAAGCGACAATGCCACACGCGCAAAAGACGGAGAAAACGAGAAAGAATCATCCGGCAATACAAACTCCGCGGCGGAAACCGTCAGGGACGGCGCATATGCAGAAAGCCCTCCCTCACATCCGCAGAACAGAAGGATCACACACAGCAGAACGCATAATACGCCCGCGCGTCGCACCGTTTTTCTTTTCATATCTGCCTCCGACATCTTTTGAATTTGTTTCAGAGTATACAGTATAACATACTTTCAGAAAAAAGAAAAGTATTTTTTCTCAGATCTTTGCTGTCAACACGTCGTATCCACATACCGAAAAGGCAGACCGTTCAGGACGGTCTGCCTTTTCTTGTTTCCTCTTTGTATTCGGTTAGTGTGATATATTTCGGCTGACGGCACTCCACCCCACGGCGAATCCATTCCGGAACGCTCAGCAGGGCACCGAATATCAGCACCGCCAGAAAAACCGGAAACAGATACAAAACCGGAACAGGGATCCATGCCCATAATGCGCAAAGCAACGGAGAATTCTCCGGAGCCGAAACATAAAGATAATTTGCCGGGGCAAGCAATCGGTTCACCCCGTAAGCAACGCAGGCAAGCGCAACCGCCATGCCCTCGCTGACAAAAAAACGGACCGTATCGGCACGGAAAAGATCAAGAGCATAAACCAAAATTCCGCCGACAACGAGCAGCGTCCAGGTAATAAAATAGGTGATCCGCTGAGGATCCCACAGTGGCAAGTCACCTTCGGAACCAATGGGAAAAAGCAACGCCAACAACCCGACGGGAAGTGTGACATAATAAGAAAAATGATACAGCAACCGGTTCCGGAACAGAAGAGCGGCAAGCCCCAACAGGACGCAGATTACATCTGCCGACAGCGGAAGATCGGTTTGCGGAACAAAGGTTCCCGCTGTACAACCCCACAGCCCAATCCGCAATCCTGCTGCAACAAGCGCCAGCAGATTCAGCAAAAGCAACACTGTGCGACGGCTCTCCGTCCGGCTTTTACGCAAAAAAACACCCAACAGAACCGCGAGAACCGTGCCTGAGCACAAAGCACCAACCGACCAGGCAGGTATAGACATCATCATGGGAAACCGTCCTTTCCAAAAAGATCACGTTCCGGAACGAAACCTGGCAGACCATCCCTCCGCCGAAAGAACAAATGACGCATCTTTCTCCGTATAACAAACCGTCTCCGGCACAAACCATACGGAATAAACTCCCTGATCGGCAAGGGCGATCAAAGCGTCTTCCGAAAGACTTTCGGCAAGATAAAGATCAACCGTATCCAACAAAACCTCCGCACAGGAACACTCCGGAGCATAAACAACCAGTTCGTTCGCCGCCGCCTTAGGAAGCCCGTCCGTCAATGAAATGTACGGAAAGCAAACGGTTCCGTCCTCGTAAGTATAATACAGCATAGAAGAAGACGACAGCGGATAATTGCGGTACATCACAAGAGAGACCGGCGTTTTGTATTCTGCCGTTCCGATGGCACGAACCTGTTTTCCGTCACGGACAAACAGCGTTTGGGATGTGGAACCGACAGCGGAACCGAGCATACGGGAATACCCATCATACGAAGCAAGCATTCCTGCCGTATAGCCGGCGCTTGTCATCGCATCGACAAGATAGTCCAGAACAAAGGCATTCTGCATCCAGAAGAAATCCACAAAGGTCTCAATTCCGTTTTCTTCCGCAAATGCCGCATAATCCTCCCTCACAACGAGGCGGACGGTATGATCGGCAAGAAGCTCCAGCCGTACCGCATCCGGATCGGAGGCAAAGGTTGCGACATCCGCAAAAAAAGAACGAAGCGTATCGTTGCGGGAAGCATCAAAGTTTTCCGCTTCATAATCGTAGGTACACTGAAACAGACCTTTTTCCTGCTCATAGACCGGCGCGAGAAACAGAAGACGATTTTGCTTGCCGTCCAGCAGACGAAACGCCTGATACAGCGCTTCGTCCACCGTGACCGCTTCGTTGATATGTGCATTCAGATAAGCAATGCCGCCCGGAGCATTTGCATCGGCATTCACGTCAAAAATCCGATAGGCATCGGACGCTTTTTCGGAATACAGAGCCGAGATCCGGCGCATCAGGGTTTTGGAAGACGTACCGCCGCTAAAATAATAAGAAAAGACAAAATCCGAAGCGCAACTCTGTGCAGAGTCAGATACGGAAATTTCCGTCCAGCCCGGCTCCATCGACAGCAGAGCGTTCAAACTGAACGCAAACGCAAGCCCTGCAATCAAAAGAAACACAACAACCAGAACAAGCCGCAACCCAACGTGCTTGTCACTCACTTCAATGTGTTCCACCGGTTTGACGTTCGGCGGCCTTTTTTCTTTGGCAGTACGGTTCATAAACAATCCTTACAAAAGCGTGAGAAGCAGCAGAATGAGAAGCAGCAGCAACAGTGCTCCAATGACACCGAAGCCGAGCAAGGCACCCTTCCGGCACGCCTTATAATTGCGCAGATAACGGAAATGCTTGAAAATCCACCCGGCGGGAAGACCGAGAACAGGAAGGAAGAACGACGCGATGGAATACCAGACGCTTCCGGTATCGTGAATCGGCGTTTCCAGAAATGCCGCTTCATCTGCCGAGTTGTTCTGGGCTTCCAGCAATTTTTTCTCCTCATGCGTAGCATCCGGCCCGAGAACGGTAACCGACTTCAGCGGGACATTCGTCTCCCGGATGGCTTTATATTCTTCAATTTCCTTTTTGTTTCCGTACACGTAGTGGTTATGCCCGATGCACACCATTTCCGGCTTATCCGTGCTGTAGTCGTGAACGGAAGGATCGTAGGTAAACAGAACCTTGTTCTTCTCCAGCTGCGGATCCGGAATCGGAATCGCCGAAATCAGCGAACGCGTATAGGGATGCAGCGGGAAATTGAACAGTTCCTCGGCATCGGCAATCTCAACGATATCACCCTTGTAGATAACGCCGATCCGGTCGGAAATAAACCGGACAATGGAAAGGTCATGCGCAATGAACAGGTACGTCACGTTGCGTTCCTTCTGGAATTTCTTGAGAAGGTTCAGCACCTGTGCGCGGATGGAAACATCCAGCGCAGAAATCGGTTCGTCGGCAACGACAAGTTCCGGCTCCATGACCATGGCGCGGGCAAGTCCGATACGCTGACGCTGACCGCCCGAAAATTCGTGCGGATAGCGGGTCAGATGTTCGGGAAGAAGACCGACCTCTTCGATCATCGTTTCTACCTTGCGGACACGGTCTTTTTCGTTTTCAAACAAATGGAAGTTGTAAAGTCCCTCGGAAATGATATAATCCACCGTGGCACGCTCGTTGAGCGATGCGGCAGGATCCTGAAAGACCATCTGAATGTTCCGGATAACTTCCCGGTCAAGAGAACGGGGAATTTTCCCGGAAATCCGAACGCCCTTGTACAGAATTTCACCTGCAGCACACGGATTTACACGAATCACGGCACGTCCGATGGTGGTCTTTCCGGAACCGGACTCGCCGACAAGAGAAAACGTTTCGCCCTTGTATACGTCAAAGGATGCGTTCTTAACGGCGCGGTTCAGCGTTTCGCCCTTTCCGAATGTGATGTCCACATTTTTCAGAGAAAGAAGAATCTCTCTGCCGTTTTCATCCACAGGACCATGCTCCGGCAAATGTGCCGTACGCTTTTTTTCTTTGTTTTTCATCGCAACGGCACCTCCTCAAATATTGAACGCTTCCATAAGCTTTTCGTGAATGTTCTGAATAAGCTCCGGCTTCTCCACCTTGGGAGCACGGGGATCCAGCAACCAGGTTTTTGCCCAGTGCGTTTCGCTTACCCGGAACATCGGCGGCTCCCGCAACGTATCAATCTTGAGACAGTACGGGTTTCTCGGTGCAAACGGATCGCCGATAATCTTGTTATACAGGGACGGCGGCGTACCGGTAATGGAATAGAGAACCGTATTGCGCTGAGCAAGCTGAGGCAACGAGGACATCAGAGCCCAAGTATACGGATGGCGGGGATCATAGAACACATCCTCCACCGTACCGAGTTCAACAATCTGACCGGCGTACATCACGGCGACCCGATCGGCGATGTTGGCAACAACACCGAGGTCGTGCGTAATGAACACGATGGTGTAATTGAACTCTTTCTGCAACGTCTTCAGCAAACGGAGAATCTGCGCCTGAATGGTAACATCCAGTGCCGTTGTCGGCTCATCGCAAATCAGAATCTTGGGCTGGCAGGACAGTG
This sequence comes from uncultured Eubacteriales bacterium, assembly GCA_934438175.1. Taxonomy (GTDB): domain Bacteria; phylum Bacillota; class Clostridia; order Oscillospirales; family UBA644; genus CAKSBH01. The sequence continues at coordinate 50,769 of CAKSBH010000003.1, forward strand.
CGATGGCAATGACAATACGCTGACGCATACCGCCGGAATACTGGAACGGATAATCGTCAAAACGGTGTTCCGCATTCGGAATACCGACCTTCTTCATCAGTTCAAGTGCACGGGCGCGGGCTTCCACTTCAGAGCAATGCTGATGCTTGAGAATAATGGAGGTGATCTGCTTGCCGATGGTAATAATCGGGTTCAGAGAGGTCATCGGATCCTGGAAGACCGTAGCGATCCGGTCACCGCGAACCTGTGTCCAGTCCCCTGCGTCCTTGATTTTAGCGAGATTGATGATGCAGGTTCCGTGCAGACAATCCGGTGTTTCATCCAGATAGCGGACACGGAAGGTTACCGAGTCGAACACACGGTTGCGCAAATCCTCGTTGTTCAGATCCACGCCGATTCTCATTGCCTGCTTCAGAGCTTTCAGAAGCCCAGAGATAAAACGCTTACGTTTCACAACCCCATAGCGCCCGACGGAAAGGTAAATTTCTTTGGCAAGGATTTCATTGCGTGCCATGCATTCCGCAGAGATAGGCTGTGCAATTTCCTTGTTGTACTGCGCATGCAGCTTCTCTGTTTTTTCGGCATAAAGGCGAAGATACTCAACATCGGAAGCCAATGCGGCACGATGCTCTTTTTCCAACTTCTTTTTCTTTTCGCGCAGAGATTTGATCTTGCTGTCCAGAAGCGAAATCTCCTGGGAAACCTTGCGGATCTTTTCCTTTTCTTTGGAAGAATCCAGCGTCTGACGGAGGTTGAAGGCCTCGGCACGGCGAAACTTCAGATCTTCCAGTTCCGAACCGGTTGCTTCCTCCTCCTCTGCTGTCAGCAGAGCACGGTTCTTTTTCTCATCCTTCAGGGCAATCAGTTCCCGATAGGTGGCGGCGCCGAGTTCATAATGAGAATCGGCGTTCAGATGCCGCTGAATGTTTGCGATGGTGCGACGCTCCCGCTTTCCCACACGAACCTTAGTGTCGGACAGCGCGTCATCGTTGAACAGAATCTCGCCATTGCTGATGAAACCGTTCTCATCCAGCATGCCGGCAAACGTCTTGGTAAAAACGGATTTTCCGGAGCCAGACTCGCCCACAATGGCAATGGATTCATTCTCGTAAATGTCCAGAGAGATACCGCGGATTGCGGTAAGGATTCTTCCGCGGACACGGAATTTCACTTCCAGATCTTTGATTGAGAGCAATACTTTTTTCTCTTCCATCGTCTGCTCCCCCTTACATGTGCGTTCTCGGGTCGGACGCGTCGCCGAGATTCTGTCCGACAACATACAGAACGACCGTGATAATCGAGGCAATGGCTACCGGAGACCAGAACTCAAACTGCCAGCCCGGCGTAACCATGGCAACTTCAGCGGAATAGATCAGCTTACCGAGCGACATCTCGGAAAGTCCCATGCCGATATAAGAAAGGAACACTTCGTAAGAAATGTAGGACGGAATTTCCGTTGCCAGCAGCGTCACGATGATGGACGTCATAAACGGCAGAATGTTCTTGGTTGCAATCCGGACAAGCGGCGTGCCGAGACAACGGGAAGCCAGATTGTATTCCCGATCCCGGATAATCACGACCTGGGTACGGATAAAGTAAGCGATTCCGAGCCAGCCGGTTATGGTCATGGCAAAGACCATGGTCCAGAAACTGGCAGAGAAAATCATCACCATAACCGAGATGAACAGAATGTACGGAACGTTGCCGATGATGTTGTAAAGCTCGGTCATGAAGACATCCATCTTCTTGGAGAAGCCCCACAGTGCGCCGATCAGAACGCCGAGCGTCATGTTGATGGCAGCGCAGATGAACGCCAACGAAATGGAAATCTGTGCGCCGTGCCAGATGGAGTCGAACGTCGACTCACCGGAAGCACCGGCACCGAGAATCCAATGAATGCTGAAGCCGAACTTACGGATGGCTTCTTCCGGAAGCAGATGCTTGGCGGAAGAATCCAACAGGTTTGCAAACCGGTCATAGCCGGAGAACATCGGGTAGACGTAACTGAAAATGATAACGACAAGCAGCAATGCCAGAATGACAATGTTCAGTTTTTTGCGGAAGAACACACGGAACACGGAACGCCAATAAGAGTAACGGGGGGCTGTAATCTTTTCGGATTCCGCATCGTTGTGATCCATAGGAGCAAACAGTTCTTCTTCCGAAAGCTCCAGATCGGTCAAATCGACTCTTTCTTCGGGATTCATTCCGCTCACCTTCCTTTCGACGAGAACGAGATTCTCGGATCTGCCATAGACATCAGAATATCGCCCAGAATAATGGATATCACAGACAACACGGCATAGAACATGGTCACACCCACAATAACGCCGTTGTCATATTTGTTGATGGCTTCCGTCAACAGGTTGCCGGCACCGGGAACGACATAGACACGTTCGGTAATGATTGCGCCGGTCAATGCACCGAGAACGCTTCCCGGAATTCCGTGAATCAGCGGGATGGCAGCATTCTTCAGAATGTGCTTCCGGAAGATTTCGCCTTCGGAAAGACCGCCGGAACGCGCAAATTTGACGTAATCCGAGTTCATCTGGTCAATCATATAGCGGCGCAGCCACTTCATCAGATTGGCGACAGACGGAAGAGCCAGCGAAACAATCGGCAGAACAAACATCAGCTTGTTATCGGAATCAATCTGGAACGTCGTGGGCAAACCGAGTTCGCCGCCGACGGCTTTGAACAGGAAAATATAGGCAAGAGACGGAACCGCGATGATGAACACAATGTAAATCGTGCCCAGTTTATCGAGGAATTTATCTTTATGTCTTGCCATGAGAATGCCCAGAGGAATTCCGAGCAGGTATGCCATCAAAACAGCAAGAACGCCGATAACGAACGAATATCCAACCTTAGAAAGCCCGTTCTTCATGGTAGTAACGCTGGTATAGTCATCCGTATAGCGTTCCGCCAGAACCGGGTTGGATTCCCGGGATCCCGCAGAAAACGTAGCAGAATGGAGATCGTCCGCCGATTCCTCCCGCAAACCCGAAGGATATGTAACGGTCATTTTCTCAAAGGAGCCCTGGCTGCAGTTCATGGTATAAAACACGTCCTGCCCCTGGTTGACGGAATAAGATGTACCGAGATTCAGCTGCAGAATGTTCTGGTGAAGGTACGGGAACTGCGAATCGAAGTAAAGCAGATACTTGTGATGCGTACCGTTTCCGATAATAGCAGGCGAAAATTTTTCACCGCCGTAAACCGGATCGTACAGCGTAAACGAAAGTCCGCGCTCTCCGACATCCTCCTGCACCTTGTGAACACTGTCCACGGTAAAGAGACCGCCGAAATAGGAAAGCATCCGGCTCAAAAGCGGCCTGTCCCGGGTAGCAAACAACTGCTGCTGCCCACCGGGCGCGTATTTGTTCTTGGTCTGCATAATCGCGTCAAGCCGGGTAACGGTGTACCCCTGAGACTCGTAATACTGGCGGAACTTTTCCACGTATTCTTTAACAATCTTGGAATCGTTCTTTTCCGTTTTTCCGAAAGCAACAGCTGCACTTCTGGTTTCTTCATCTAACTCCCCGTTTTTAGTCAGATCAATAAGCCAATCGGCATACGTCACATAATCGGTATATCCATATTCTTGCCATTTACGGTTCATATACGCTGTTTTCTGATTGTTTGCCATGCGGGTGAACAGCGGATCCTGAGCAAAGATCAGTTTCCGGTCCAACAGCGAATAGATCAGAACCATGACGATCGCCACAACGGCAACAATCGACAGCAGACCCCGTAAAATCCTTTTCAACAAATATTTCGTCATAATCACACACTCAACCGATATACGGGGAGGAGGATGAACTTGCGCCCATCCTCCTGTCCGCATTGTTTTTCAGGAACAAATACAAGATTTGTTCAGATCATCAATAAATGCCCAAACTCTTCAGCATGTAGCCGTTCGGAGCGAAGTTGTCCAGATACGTGCTCGGATCACCGAAGTCCGGACCCCAGCCGGAAACGTCGTAGATGTTGTAGTTTTCATCTTTACCGGTTTCCGGATAATAACCGGCATACAGGTAAGCAGCACGGTCGTTGCACTCGGTCAGGTCGATGATGACTTTGCCGCCGAGAGCGTTTTCGATGGACTGTTTCACAACATTGCAACGGTTGACAGTGATATCCACTGCCTTGTTGACCGGCCAGTCGAGGTGGATCGGGTTTTCTTTGGAGACTTCAACACCCTGTTTTGCAAGATCTTCAATAGCAAGGTTCAGCTCACTCACAGCGGCATCAACGTTGTACCAACCGTCATAACCGGTCGATGCACCGGCACCGTCATCGGCTTCCGGATTCCATGCTTTGATGTGAGAGCCGTCGGCATCCAGCTGTGCCTGCAGGATAACGCCGTAGAACGTACCCTTCTTGAACATGGTGTCTTTGCCGTTGATCTTAACGGTGATATCCTCTTCCAGAGAAACGAAGTTGCCCGGAACGAAACTGTTGAGCAGCGAAATGTTTTTCAGTTCCGTACCAACCGCCTGCTCGTTGTAAGCGCTGCGGTTGAAGGCATAGCCGATCGCTCTGCGGAAGTGAACATTCAGCATGGCTGCTTTCGTTCTGGTCTTCATTTCGTCCGTCTGAGAAGAGACGCACTCTTTGGAGTCTCTGGCGTTGGCAAATCCCTGACGATAGAGGTTGAAGAACGCGCAGAAGGTGGAAGCATCCGGCAGAACAATGTAGTGATACTCGTCAAACAGACCGTCTTTCTTTGCCTGCTCAACAGCGCTGGCATTCAGACCGGTGGCGTCGATAACGCCTGCTTTGTAATCGTTGTAACCTTTCAGAGAATCCTGACCATCGTTGAAGAGCCAGGTAATGGACTTCACGGTGACGTTGTCTTTATCCCAGTAGGAATCGTTCTTCGTGAACACGATGGTGTTCTTTTCGGTGTAGTTGGAAATCAGGAACGGACCGTTGTATGCGATGTGGTCCTTATCCATGCCATACTTGTAGGTTTCGGCAGAAGCGTCGAATTCCGTACCGAATTTACCGCCCTGAGAAGCATAGTAGGAACGGCTCATCGGAGCAAAGATGCTGTAGCCCAGCATCGTGGTGAAGTAGGAGCAGGGAGCTTCCAGCGTGTATTCCAGCGTGTAGTCGTCAAGGGCTTTCACGCCGGTGTCCGCAAAGTTCTTGTTGGTACCGTTGTTGTAATCCGCAATACCCATGATGATGCCTTCAACCAGGTATTCCAGACCGGCACCGGCATCCAGAGAGTGCTGCATACCGGCAACAAAGTCGTCCGCTTTCACATCGGCAACTTTTCTTCCCTGGGAGTCAACCCAGATAACGCCTTTACGGATTTTGAAGATATACTTCTGACCGATGCGTTCTTCTTCGTGCGTGGTTTCGAGCTCTTCACCGTCGGAACCGATATCGGGAACCTGAACGGTGTATTTGTACTCTTCCACCGTGTAGCTCTCAGCCAGAGCCGGCTGCAGAACGCCTTCGCAGTCATACTCCATCAGGCCGGAGAACGTGTTGACCAGCGGCTCGGAAACGACCTGCTTCGAGGAAGCAAGAACGTCCCAGGTATCCGGCTCGGAAGAATAGCCCTTGGAATACGTATCCTTCAGCGTATAGCCGTGATCCAGCAGGTACTGCTTCGCCCATGCAAGGTACGTACCGGTACCTTTGACTTCCGTCCAGTGCGCTTTCATCGCGGCACGGTCGGATGCCTTGAGTTTTTCGTTCACGACCAGAACCGTCGGATAACGATACTCGTCGGAGCCCCACAGAGAGTAGTCTGTGGTGTTCGGGGCAACGTTGCCGATGGCATAGTTACCGCCGTTTGCCGTTGTCGGAACGAGAACGCCTGCCTGCAGCAGTTTTGCTTCGGCAAGAGCCATCAGAGCAAAACGCATTGAGTTGGAGTCGGCGGCTTTCGCTTCCGAATACAGTGTGTTGAATTCACCCAGAACATCGTTGTAGATCGCATCAGACAGCTTCAGGTGATCGTCCTTCACTGATTCATAAGGATCTTTAAACGACTCCTTTGTTCCGTCGCTCGGCGTCGGATTCTCCGTATTCGGTTTGCAGGAAGCAAGCATACCAACAACCATCAGAACCGCGAGTGCGAAACAAAGAAACTTTGTCACGTTTTTCATGGATGTATCTCCTCCTTTATAAAAGTGGTTGTATTATAGCACGATTTTTTTGATTTTGCAAGATGTATTTGAAAAAAAATCATTTTAAATCCATTTTTTTTCACTTTGAAAGCAAAAATGACGCTTTGGGTTGAGGTAAAAGGTCATTTTCACTTTTTTGCGCCTTATAATTATGCAAAATTTATGAATAAAGAGTTTTTTTATTCAGAAATCCGTTTCAGCAGGTCGTCCAGTTCCCCCACCGTACGGTCAAAAACGCGCAAAGCGTCGGCGATCGTGTCGGGATTTGTGAGATCCACACCGGCAACCTTGAGTTCCTCCAGCGGATAATCGCTGCCGCCCAGCGTAAGGAACCGGCGATATCCGGCCGCATCGCCCGTAGACAGGATGTGATCGGCGATTGCCACGGCGCTGCAGAAGCCCGTAGCATACTGATACACATAGAATGCCGTGTAGAAATGCGGGATGTATGACCATTCCGCCCCCATCAACTCCGGAACATCAGCACCCGGATAATACTGCTGCGCCAGATTGCGGTACAGCTCCGACAGAGCGTGTGCGGTCAGCGGCTCGCCCTGTTCCTGCATCGCATGAGATTTCATTTCAAATTCCGCAAACAGCGTCTGACGGAACACGGTGGTACGGAAGCCCTCCAGGAAATGATTGAGAATATAGGCACGGCGCTTCGGGTCGGTCTCCGTCCGGAGCAGGTACATGGTCAGCAGAACTTCGTTACAGGTAGAAGCGACCTCTGCTACCAGAATGCGATAATCGTGGTTGGCATAATCCTGTGTTTGCGAAGACAGATACGAGTGCATGGCATGACCAAGCTCATGCGCCAGCGTGAAAGCATCGTCCAGAGTATCCGTATAGTTGAGAAGTACATAGGGGTGTGTTCCGTGAACGCCGCAGGAAAAGGCGCCGGAGCGTTTGCCCTTGTTTTCATAAACATCAATCCATCCGCCGTCGTAAGCAAGATCCAGAAGCTTCTGATAATCTTCACCGAGCGGAGCCAGCGCGTTGCGCACCAGGGTTTTGGCATCGGCATATGGCATGGGATAGTCCACATCGGCAACCATCGGGACGTAAAGATCGTACAGATCCAGTTTCTCTAGCCCCAGTGTGCGCTTGCGCAGCTGCAGATATTTTTTCATGGTGGGGAAAGCGCCGTGAACGGCTTCAATCAGCGCATCGTACACGGAAACGGGGACGTTGTTGGCAAACAGTGCTGCCTCACGTGCCGAAGCATAGCCGCGCACCTCTGCCCCGAAGCAATCAAATTTGACCGAACCGCCGTACAGCTCGGCAAGGGTGTTGATGTATTTCTTATAAGTACCGAAGTACTGCTCAAACGCCTGCCGGCGGACATCCCGCTTGCGGCTCATCTTATATACGCTGAAGTTCCCGTTGGTCAGGCGCACTTCGTTTCCGTCATCGTCCCGGATGGTCGGAAACTCCATATCCACATTGGTCAGCATTTCAAAGGCGTTGGAGGTCGCCTCGGCGGGCTCGGTCAGTTTGGAAAGAATGGTCTCCCGGGATTCGTCCAGGGTATGTGCACGCCCGCGCACGATGTTGTCCAGAATATGCGCATAGCCGGAAAGACCTGCATCCTTGCGGTAAGAATCCAGTGTTTCGGCGGGAATGGAAAGAATTTCCGGCTCCAGAAACGCCACGGCGGCATTGGCGCGCACCAGAAGACGCGTGGCACGGGAAATCCGATCCTGATTCTGTGCATCCCCGTTATCACCGGATTTTGCCAGCATGGCATACAGATACACCGGCTCCAGTTTTTCCATCACGGCGTACACGGCATCCAACCCGTTTTTCAGCGCCTCCGCGCTCTTGCCAAGCGTTCCCCGCACGGCCTCGGCTGTCGGAATCATCGCCTCGGTCCGGGCAAGGGCTTCTTCCCATTGTTCATTGCTTGAAAAAATGTGCCGGAGATCCCACAGATATGCCGGATCCATTTCCGAACGGTTTTTCAGTTCCATCGTTATTCCTCACTTCTTTTTTTGTTTTTATCATACACCATTCGTTCACGCTTGTCAACGGTCCAGCTGAAAACGGACAGAAAAACGGCGGGAGTCACGCTCCCGCCGACACGATTACATCCGGTTTCCCGTGCGGTAGTATACCGTTTCGGGTGCCGTTTCAATGCGCAGATATTTGTTGATGAACAAGGCAGACAGGATATTCTGCAAACCGTCCACCAAAAGCGCCACACCAAGAAGAACCATCATGGAAGTAGCGGAACCGAACGGATCCCACACCAGAAGGATTCCGACCGCCGCCGTCACGGCAGCAAGAATGAGAAGCACCCACCAATTGGAGGCGGACAGATGCTTGGCATCGACCGCCGCCTGCAGCTTCACGGCAGAATCGGCAAGAATGACAAGCCCGAAAATAGTCTGGATTACGTTGATGATCGTACCGGGTTGTCCGATAAACAGAACGCCGCAGACAGCAAGAAACAGCCCGACGGCAAGATCGTAACGGAACCCCTCTTCGCCTTTGGAATGCTTGACGAAATAGGTAACCGTTTTGACCAGTCCCAGAATCAGAAGCCCGGTTCCCAGCAGATAACAAAGGATGGAAACCAGAAGCTCCGGCCAGATTAAGAGACAGAGACCGATGACAACGGCAAAACAACCCGCCAGGAAAAGCGAACGTTTGGATTTGGACAAAAACTCCATAAAAACCCCACCCTCTTTTTTTCTTTATTGTAACACGTACCGTCCCTGGCTGTCAAGGGCGAAAGACGTACAAATATGTTTCTTTTTTTTCGTAAAGAGGCGTTTGTTGAGTTTGAGTTGATGTTCTTCCTTTATAGTATAAGGAAAATAAAAAGAGAAGTATGGCTGATTCACAGCCGAAGAAACAGGAGAATTTTTATGGAATCCAACGCCCCCTGGCTTTCCAGCTACGGAGATGTTTCCTTTCACCTTTCTTATCCGGAAGATTCCATCAGCACGGTGGTTCTGAACACGGCACAGCGTCCGGAAAACCGGAATTTTCCCGCTTTGCAGTTCATGGGACGCAAAATCACATATTCCGAGCTGACAGATGCCGTAGAGAAAGTTGCCCGTTCGTTTGCAGCCATCGGCGTGAAGGAAGGAACCCGTGTGACGGTTTGCCTGCCGAATGTTCCGCAGGCGGTCTACTGCCTTTATGCGCTCAACCGCATCGGCGCCGTTGCGTCCATGATTCATCCCCTGTCTGCGGTGGAAGAAATTGTGTTTTATCTGAACGAAACACAAAGCGAATACGCCATCACACTGGACCAGTTTTACGAAAAATTCACGGAGGTCTGCAAAAAAGTCCCGCTCCGCACTCTGCTTATTACAGAGTCAGCGGACGAGCTGTCCTTCCCGCTCAACGTGATTTCTCATGCACAGAATTCCCGCAAGTATCCGCAACCGGATCCCACGGATTCTCACCAGATGAAATGGAAAGCGTTTTTGAAAAAGGGCGCTTCCTTTTCCGGAGAATACATCTGCGAAAAGAAAGCGGACGATGTCGCGGTTCTTTTGTTTTCGGGCGGAACGACCGGAAAGACCAAAGGCATCGAACTGACCAACCTGAACTTCAACGCACTGGCATATCAGACCGCGGAAATGGCGCACAAACCCGTCTGTCACACCCGTATGCTTGCCGCCATGCCGATCTTTCACGGATTCGGTCTCGGGGTCTGCATTCACACCATGCTTGCCGTCGGCGGGACCTCGATTCTGGTGCCGCGATTCAACGTCAAAGAATATGCCAACCTGATCCGCACCACAAAACCGAATTATATTGCCGGTGTTCCGACACTGTTTGAAGCCATCACACGGAACCCGTATCTGGACGGAGTAAATCTGAGCTTCCTGTACGGCGTATTTTCCGGAGGAGATTCTTTGCCGGTCGAGTTGAAAAAACGGTTTGATGCCTTTTTGACCTCACACGGGGCAACAATTCATATCCGGGAGGGCTATGGCACAACGGAATGCGTCACCGCCAGCTGCCTTACCCCGTACCATAAAGAAAAGGAAGGAAGCATCGGTCTCCCCTATCCGGATACCTATTATAAAATCTGTCGTCCCGATTCGACCGAAGAAGTTCCGTTCGGAACCGAAGGAGAAATCTGTCTGTCCGGGCCCTCGGTGATGAAGGGATATCTGAACAATGCCGAAGAAACCGCACACACACTTCGCCGCCATGAGGACGGACGCATCTGGCTTCACACCGGCGATCTCGGCACGATGGACGACGAAGGATTCATCTATTTCCGGCAACGGATCAAGCGCATGATCGTCACCAGCGGGTACAACGTCTATCCCTCACAGATTGAAAACATCCTGGATGCACACGAGGCAGTGCGGATAAGCTGCGTCATCGGCGTGCGGGATCCGTACAAGATGCAGAAGGTGAAGGCATTTGTGGTGCTGAAAGACGGCTACACCCCATCGGATGCCCTGAAGGAAAATCTGTTTGAGCATTGCCGGCGGCACATTGCCAAATACGCGCTGCCGTATGACATTGAGTTCCGGGACAGTTTGCCGCAGACGCTTGTAGGCAAGATTGCCTACACCACCCTGGAAAAAGAAGAAGCGAAAAAATAATCAGACCGATTTCGATAAAAAAGGGATCCGGAGGAGTTTTCTCCTCCGGATCTTTTCAGTTTTCTTCGAAGAATTCAATCAGTCGATCCAGGATCACATCCGTCGGTGTCAGGTCGAGGAAGCAACGCTCCACGCCCTGCACCAGAATCACATCCGCTTCCGCAAGATTTTTACGGAACGCCTCGCTCATTGCCACATGCGATGCATCCTCGCTTGTTCCGTAGAAGTATTCATCGGTTGTGATTTCCGCCTGGTGATACGTCGAAACCTTTTCAAAACTCTTGAACATAAACGGACTGATTGCACGACGGAACGAATCGCCGATGATGCAAAGGGACTGTTTATTGGAAGAATTCGAAACCGTAACGGCGTTGGTGTATTCCGGGCTGGTAAACATACGGCTTTCCCCTCGGCGATTGGTCATGCTCTCATACCGGAACGTCACCTTCGGCATAAAGTCGATCTGATAATCGAGTTCATCTTTTTGCAGGGAATTTCCCACCATAGAACCCAGGTCGCCTTTTTCCGTCAGATGGCCGTTGTACAGCGTAGAACCGTAAGAAAGCTCACGCATCGAAGAACGGGCAACCTCTTTCATTTCCACATCGTAGAGATCCGTTGCAGGCAATCCGAGCGTACGCAGAATTTCCATGGCATACACATAACCGCCCGCCGAATTCCAGTGCGTATCGTATTTGAAATACAGCTGATATGTTTCTTTGTATTCCAGCATTTTCTCAATCGGATACACAACGGAGACCTTGGTATGACTCTGCAGGTATTGCATCATCTGCGTCGTACGGGAAACATCGGAGACCCGGTCGTACGACGGCATATATTCGCCATAGATGCTTTCCTTGTTGGGAGTAATGGTGAAAATCAGTTTCTTTCCTTTTGATTTCAGCAGCGAATCCAGCTGGCTCAGTTTCTCGGCAAAGCTCGCCATTTCGCTGGGATAGAACAAATCGTATCCGCAGAAATCGTTCAGAGCATTCTGCAGCGGTCCGGAAATCCACTCGCCGCTCCAGAACAGCCAGTTGTCCTTCCTGCCGTAGATAACGCCGCTTCCGTGAACATTGGGGAACTCATAATCGGAAAGAGAAGGATCGTTGTCAATCCGCCCGCCGATGACAAAGCCGTTCTTTGTCTTTTTCCCGACCAGAGCAGGAAGATCTTCCTTCTGTTGCCCGTCGCAGACCTTGCAGGTGCGGGTTCGCTCTCCTTTTTTGTTTGCAGTCGGCTCAACCGTAATGACCCATTCGCCCCAGGTATGTCCGGCAGCATCTTTATAATTGCTCCGGTTCTCCAGACCGCAGACCGAACAAGCACGGTAATCATAGCCGCGCTCGGTACAGGTCGGAGCCACGGTTCCGGTCTTATCAAAAGTATGCGGCTTCATGGGCTTCGAATCGCTTTCATACGAATCGCCGCATCCGGAACAGGTATACACCGTATAACCGGTTTCCGTACAGGTTGGCTCTTTTACCCGGGTGACCTTGTAATCGTGAACATGATCCTTATCCACCTTCGGAATAATTCCGGACTGAACCGTCAGACAAACCGTGCAGACACGCACCTTCGTGCCGTCCTCCGTTTCGGTTGCCGGACGGCTCACAGACCACTCGCTCCAGGTGTGATCCGTTGCCGGGACCTCATTGTCCTTCAGGGTCTCCGAGCACTTGAGACAGGTATGCAGTGTATATCCCGGCTCGGTACAGGTCGGCTCCCTGTTTACGGACTCATACTGATGACCGGTCGGCTCCGTATACGAATCCACATACTGATCTCCGCATCCGGAACAGGTGTGCGTGGTATAACCGCGTTCGGTACACGTCGGTTCCGTCACTTTTTCCTCATAAGTATGGGTATGCGTGTCCGGAGAAGGATCATCGGGCTTTCCGCGAAGCGATTCTTTCCAGGGAACATATGTCTTCAGAAAAGAAGAATAGCCCGTGCGCAGAGCAGAGTCTGCCGCCCGGTATCCTGCCATGATTTCCGAACGGAACGGCAGGCGGTCGTTGTAATAATCCTCCACGCCGCTGAAAAATTCCGCTGCGTTTTTTCCGGACTGAAACAGTTTGGACCATTCCGGGAAATCCGCAGGATTCCGACGTTCCGCCTCGGAATCAAATCCGGCGCCCAGGCCAAACAGAGAAAGAACTGTCGGAATCAGGAGAATGCCCATAAAAACGGTGATGACAGCAATTGCTTTTTTCACGAGATCCACCCCTTTCTCAGAACTGGAAGTAAATAAACGGATGATAGGTGCTACAGGTAAGCGAGAAGATGCATGCAATGAGAAGCAGGATCTGCACGGCAAAATCCACCCAATAGACCACGGTTTTCCCACGCACCTTCTCCCAGGTTCCCGCAAGCGGGCGCTGCACGAGCCCGGAGAACAGGATGCCAGCAACTGCGGCAAGAACCACCTGCATACTCATGCTGCCGAAGTTCAGAGCCGTCACGGCGTTTGAACGGAACGAGAACATCTGACCGAGATACGTCCACGCATATTCAATATTCGGCGAACGGAACAGAACCCATCCCACCAGAACGACCAGAAGCGTATAGATCACATTGAGAATCTTGACCGGATTTTTCTGCAACAGGCGACCGAGGAACAGACGCTCCAGAATCAGAAAAACGCCGTAATAAATACCCCAGATCAGGAAGGTATAGTTTGCCCCGTGCCAAAGCCCGGTAAGAAGGAAAACGATAAACAGATTGAGATAGGTTCTTCCGGCCCCCTTACGGTTGCCTCCCAGCGGAATATAAACATACTCCTTGAACCACGAAGACAGCGAAATGTGCCAACGACGCCAAAACTCCTGCACGGAAAACGATGTGTACGGATAGTTGAAGTTTTCACGGAACTCAAACCCAAGCATATGACCGAGTCCGATTGCCATATCCGAATAACCGGAAAAGTCGTAATAGATCTGCAGGGCGTACAGAAGAATGCCCAACCAGGCAACATTGGCGCCGAGGGTCGCCGCATCCCGCGCAAACACTTCATCCACCACTTTTGCGACCGTATCGGCAATCAGAACCTTTTTAGCAAGACCATAACAAAAGCGCTTGATGCCGAGGGCGACCTTAACCGATGTTTCTTCCCGGTTCGCCAGAGCGTTTTCCACATCGAGATACCGAACGATCGGACCGGCAATCAGCTGAGGGAACAGTGTGACGTACAGAGCAAGATCAAAAAAATTGCGCTGCACCTTTACGGTACCGCGATAAGCGTCAATGACATAGGACATGGACTGGAACACATAAAAGGAAATACCGATGGGAAGAACCACGCTCTGCAGCCCGAACTGACGGTTTGCCAACGCTTCGATCATACCAACAAAGAAATTAAAATACTTGAAATAGAACAGAACGGCAAGGTTCAGCACCAGGGTCAGAACGAAAAAGAACTTCTTCTTCGCCGGATTCTCCCGGAACCGGTCAAACAGAATCACACCGAAATAGTTGATGACAATGGTCGCTGCCATCACGGCAAAATAATACAGCCCGCCCCATGCATAAAAGAGGCAACTGCAAATCAGCAAAAACAGATTCTGCGCCTTGTATTTTGTGGCCTTCTTTTTATAAGGAAGTTTTGACAGAATGAAGTTTCCGACCAGTACGAACGGAAGAAACACCCAAACGAACCACATCGAACTGAACAGCATGGATTTCACACTCCATTTTAACAGATTGTGTTAATTATATAACAATTCACATACACTGTCAACCAAGTTTAATAATTTTTATCAAAAACAAAATCGGAATTTTTTGTAACGAAAGCCCCCTCAAAACCGGGGGCTTTCCATTGCTGTCAACACAATTCGGGAATGTTGTCTTTTTCGGCATCCAGCCACGCCTTTGCCCGCAAAAGATCCTGCGGCGTCGTGAGTTTGAAGTTGGAATGCGAACAGCATTCTGTATAAATCTCGGCACCAACGGCAGCAACGCAGGCGGAATCATCGGTATACTCGGCGTCCTCCCGTTGCGCCTGAGCCAGGGCACGGGCATACAGATCCCGGGAAAACACCTGAGGAGTCGCCGCACAAAACAGCATGCGCCGATCCGGCGAAGACAGGATCCTTCCGGATGCATCCACCACTTTAACGGTATCCACCGCATACGTCCCGCAAATCGCGGCACCCGTTTCGTACGCACGACGATGAACCGCGTCTACCTCCTCCGGACGGACAAACGGACGCGCGCCATCGTGAATGCTGACAAAAGCCGTCTTCCCGCTGACCACCGCAAAGCCGTTCCGCGCCGAAGCAAGCCGCGTCTCCCCGCCCGCAACAATCGCCGTCACTTTGGAAAGACCACAACTCTCGCTCCGCATCTTTTCCGCATCCGATGTCACCACAACAATCTCATCAACGGTCTCCGCGGCCTGAAGCGCTTCCAGCGTACGGCGGATGACGCTTTTTTCACCAAGTAAAAAAAAGATCTTATCACAGCCCATGCGCTGCCCGCCACCGGCAGCAAGCACCAGCACGGATGTAAAAGGATGTGTCATACGAATCTCCCCGCATTTTTCTCTTTTTTTATCAGTATACCGCTTTTCCGAACAAATTGCAAGAGGTTTGATGAAATCCCGTTCCGCTCTTGCAATTTGAAAAAAAATCGAGTATAATAAAAAGAAGAGATTAAAAATAAGGGGGACTTCCGTTATGCGATTCCTTTGTGTCGGCGACGTTGTGGCGACACCCGGCATGCGTGCAGCCGAAAGATGGCTTCCGGATCTGATTCACCGGACCAAAGCGGATTTTGTCATCGTCAACGGCGAAAACGCCGATGATAAAAACGGAATCTCCCGGGATGCCGCACAGCGGCTGCGGGCTCTGGGAGCCGATGTAGTCACCACCGGAAATCACGCTTTTCGTCAGAAAAACGTCCTGCCTTTCTTCGATGACACGGAATGGCTCCTCCGTCCGTACAACTACCCCGACGCATCTCCCGGACACGGACACACCCTCACCTGCACCCCCAAGGGCTCGGTCCTCGTCATCAACCTGATGGGACAGGTAAATATGGAGCCGTGCGACAATCCGTTCAACAAGGTAGACCGTCTTCTTTCTTCTGTCCGGGCAGACTATATCGTGGTGGATTTTCATGCCGAAGCCACCAGCGAAAAAGCCGCTATGGGATATTTTCTTGACGGAAGAGCCACACTTGTGTTCGGTACACACACGCATGTGCAGACAGCAGACGAACGCCGTTTGCCCAAAGGTACATTCTTTCTTACGGATGTCGGCATGACCGGCAGCCAGGATTCCGTTCTGGGTGTGGACAAAAACGTCATTGTCCGGCAATTCACCACACGAATCGCCACCCCCTATCTCAAACCGGATTCCCAACCCATGCTCTGCGCCGTTCTGGTAGATACGGAAGCCGGAACCGTGGAACGTATTCAGAAAAGAAAAGAGGAACATCCATGAAAATTGCCCCTTCCGTTCTCGGCTGTGATTTCGCACATCTTGCCGATGAAATTGCCAGCGTAAACACTTGTGATTATCTGCATCTTGATGTTATGGACGGGCTGTTTGTTCCGAATATCTCGTTCGGAATCCCCGTTGTAGAAAGTATTCATTCCATCACCGAAATTCCGTTGGACGTTCACCTGATGATCGATCGCCCGGAACGATATCTGCCCCAATTTCTCAAAGCGGGCGCAGACATTCTTACGTTTCACCTGGAAGCCACGGAAAAACCGGAGGAATGCATGGAAGTCATCCGCCGGGCAGGTGCGATTCCGGGAATCTCCGTCAAGCCGGGAACTCCGGCAGAGAGCGTTTTCCCCTTTTTGGACCGCGCGGGACTGATTCTGGTTATGACCGTGGAACCGGGCTTCGGCGGGCAGAAGCTGATTCCTGCCTGTCTGGATAAAGCGAAAAAGATCAAAGACGAGATTCTGCGTCGCAACGTCAATGTGCTGCTGGAAGCAGACGGAGGCATCGGCGAAGGAAATCTCCGGGCAGTCGCAGAAGCGGGCGTGGACATCTCGGTGGTTGGCTCCGCCCTGTTCCGTGCGGAAGACCGGAAAGAAGTTCTGCGCCGACTGAAAGGTGAAGCATGATTCCGAACATGAGTTTTGAGATGTTTCTCAACCGCCGCCTGTTGCATACGCTGTCGGACGTTACCACCGATCTTCGTCGGCTGGACATCACGCCGGAGCGTACGGTCGTTGTCAACATCAACACCATCAACGGCTATTTCCATCATGGCGGGATGTTCTCTCCCCGTCTGGAAAAAATCATTCCCCGCCTTGTACGTGTCAACGAACGGTATCTCGCCGCATACCGTTTGTTTTTGTGCGATGCGCACACCTCTGCAAGTTCCGAACTGACCACCTACCCCACCCATTGCACGGCAGAGCGGGAACGTGCCGTTATCAAAGAGCTGGCCAACTTCAGCGGAACGATTCTTCCCAAAAACTGCACCAACGGATTTCTGACTCCCGGTTATGCGCGCTGGCTCAGCAAAAACCTGCAGGATCTGGACACCTTTCTTCTGACAGGCGCCATGAGCGATATCAGTGTTTTACAGTTTGCACTGTCGCAAAAAGCATATCTGGACAACATCAACAACCGAAAAGTCCGCATCGTTGCGGTAACAAACGCCATGCAGACGTTTTCCGCGCCGGAACATGACGGAGATCTTATGCACGCCTTTGCCCGTTACAATCTGTACATCAACGGAATACAACTGGCAACCATATAAGCAGAACGGCTTGTGTATACGCAAAAAGCGCATCCTGTCGGATGCACAACAACGGAGAGCATTGAAAACACGAGGTTTTCAATGCTCTCCTCTTATTTCCGGAATCCTTCCTCCGGTCAGGATCCTGTCGAAAAGTTTGCCTCCGATGAGCCGAGATAGACCGCCAGCGCGGACATGCTGCACGGCATGGTTACCGAAGCGGTGACCTTTCCCCCGACTTTGACAAAAACGGTCTGTCCGCTTGCCAGATTCATCGTTGTCTTTGAACCGACCGATGCGAAATTGCGACAGTTCACGGCTTCATTTCCCATCCCGTTTGCCGGGCAGAGGGCAAGAACCGTGCCACCGGTATAGGTATAGCCCTGCTCGGTGTCAATGGAAGAATCGCCGCCCGAGGTGCTGACAATCTTAACATCTCCACCCGCAAACAGGATCCCCTGACCGGAGGTGCGGCTGTTGGAATCGAGTCCGTCGCCGCCGGCATAGACATACACCGTTCCGCCTTCAAGCGTGATTCCCGTGTCCGAGGCTGTTGTGGCATTGATTCCGTCATCGGAAGAAATCAGGGAAAGATCTCCGCCGCTGATGCAGACGAATGTGCCTTCCAGCCCCTCATAACTGCCGGTAATGTCAATCGTGCCTCCCGACACAACAAGCGTTCCATCCGCATGGATGCCGTCATCCTTCGAAAAGAGTTTGAGCGAACCGCCCGAAATCCGGATATCGCCGGTTGAGGTCTGCCCGTTTTCAAGCACCGTACCACAGTTTGCATGCAAAGCGTCATCGTAGGAAGTGACGGTGACGGTTCCGCCCGAAATGTGAATTTCATTGCCCGCCTTGATTCCCTTTGTGGACTCTTCGCTCTTTTCACGGTTTCCGTCGGCCATTCCGCCGGGATTGTTCATGCCGCCCCCGCCGGGACCACCCATTCCGCCGCCTCCGGGTCTTCCTCCCCCGCCGAAGCCGGGATTCCCGCCGGGACGATCCCCTCCGCCGAAACCGTCGTTTCCGGAAGGAAACCTGCCGTCGGCAGTGGGGTCGGAAGGATTCTGCCCCGGATTTTCAACATCCGTATTTCCGGCATTCTCCGAATAAGGGGAATAACGATCGGTGCTGATCGTCACGATTGCCTCCTGAGCGATGTCAACATCATATGCCGCGTCAATTCCGTCCCGGGCAGCATCGATGCAAACCGTCCCTCCCGTAACGGTAACCGTTCCGCGCTGCTTTCCTTTGGAGGAGAGATCGGTATTTTTTGTTTTAATTCCATCCCCGGAGCGGGCAATGAGCGTCAACGTCCCGCTCAGGATGCTTACGCTGTCATTCCCTTTCAGCGCATTCTTTTCACAGGTGACGGAAAGCGTCAGATTCTTGACCTCCAAATCGTCTTTTGTGTGAATGCCCTGATTCTGAGAGGAGATTACAACCAGCTCACCCTTTCCGCCGAGAACAAGGTCGCATTTTGCGTAAATCGCGGCAGAGACGGACGTCTCATCCTCCTCGGCAACGGCATCACGGGTATCGTAAATATAATTTTTCGTCTCTTTCTTTGCGGTCAGCGTAACCCGGTCTCCCGAAAGAATTGTAATCGGATTCTGCTTGTCGCAAAAAAGTTTCACCCCGCAGAGCTCCAGTTCAAACCGATAGTCATCCCCGGCATCGATCACAATCTGCCCGTCAAATTCCCCCGAAACCGAACAGACCGTATCGGCTGTGAGGCCCGAAAAAGTCAGCGTTTGCCCTTCCAGCGTCCAGCAATTGTCCGTTCCTTCGGAGCAGGAGATCTTCAGCGTATTTGCATTTTCGGTCAGTCCGTCGGGAATATCCGTTTTATCGGAATCCACCTTGTCGGCAACGGTCCCGGAGGATGTTGTCTGCGATGGCGGTGAGGCTGCAGAATCTTCCGAAGAAGGATCTTTTTCGGCAGAGCATGAGGTCAATATGGTGATAAACATACAAAACAGCAGAAGCAACGACCATACTTTTTTCATTATAAATCCTCCTTCAGATCGGCGCGGGAGCAACAGATCTCCAGATTTCCGTTGCGCGTGCGCATCGCGTCCAGCATCGGTTTTTCACAGCCCGCATCCTTCAGAAACACACGGTACGTCAACCGGAACATACTGCCCATGTTGGTTGACTTGACGGCCTCCAGTTCTGAACGACTGGTGTATTCCGAAAAAATATCGTCAAACACCGACGTATAGTCAAGCGTTTCGGGAATTGTTACCTTTACCAGCTTCTCACGGGCGTTCTGTTGTTTTGCGCTCTCCGCAAATCTGCCGAACACAAGAAGCAAAACACCTGACAAAAGAAGGAAAATTGCACCGTAAGCGAGGTATCCCATACCGAAGGCAAGACCGGCTGCCATGCCGATGAAGATTACGGCGATTTCTCTTGCCGTTCCGGGAGCCGAACGGAACCTTACCAGCCCGAACGCCCCGGCAATGGCAACGCCAACCCCGAGATTTCCATTGACCAGCACAATCACCATAGACACGGCCATCGGGATCAGTGCCGTTGCGATTGCGAAGTTTGCCGACGAACCGGAACGGTAACATGACAACGCCGCATAGATTACGCCACAGAGAAGCGAAACCGTCAACGTGATAAAGAAACTGACTGCGGCAACGTCTCCGCCACTGAAAATGGATTCAAACATAACACTTCACTCCTTAATGCGGTGTTTTGAGGATGCTCGCACGCATAGGCGGCACCGTATTTTGAGAAGGATTGCTTTTTTATTCCTTCCCTGCAAAGCAGATCACACAGCCACAGCGGAAACGCCACTCCGCTTTTCAGTTCCAGAGGGACCATGCCGTCTGCAAGAATGCTTTTTCCATCAAGCGACGTATGAAAGTTCAGGGCCTTCTTACGGTAGCGAACATTCCGGTCAAACGTAACACGCAGATCGCTGTCTGCATCGAAAAACGCCTCCCGATCACAGAGAATCATGGTTTTGGGAACAAGTTTTCCGTAAAACCGGAAGAAATACGCCAACTCTTTTCCAATCTGAGAGGATTCCGGCTCCGCGCCCAGGATGTCCGGAAGCTCCCGTTCCTTACAGGCAATTCTGCGTTTATAGACCACGCCGTCGTATTTGCGCTTCATTTCGATGTAAATGTCCTGGTCCCGGTCGTTCAGCCCGTAGCAGCGTAACCGAAGCTTTTCCTTGAATGCCGGCTTTTCGATGGACGCGCGGACAATCCGGTCGTCGGGGGTATCGTAATAAAGGCTCTGAATGGTCGTTTTTCCAAAAGCATCGGGAGAAAGCCGTTTCTCAATTTCACCACGGACAGTCCGGTACTGCTCTGCCGTAAGCAGATATTTCAGTTCGTACCGTTTGAAAACATAACGGATCAAAGCACATCCTCCTTTCATGCTTACAGTTTATCACCTGCGACTTAAGCCGACTTAAAAGAAAGAAAAGACCGGCAGAATTTTTCTGCCGGTCTTTTTTACAGAGGAATTGTTGCGGTAATACGAAAATCCTTTCCGCTTTCCGTGCTTGCCGCAATGCTTCCGTCGTGCGCCTCAACAATGGCTCTGGCAATCGAGAGCCCGATTCCGTGGCCGCCGGTCTCCGAATTCCGGGAGGCATCGGTGCGGTAAAAGCGGTCGAAGACATGAGACAGTTCTGCCCGGTCAATCTCGGTTTCGGTGGTATTCTGAACGGTGAGTACCGCTGTTTTTCTGTTCTGCGTCAGAAAAACAGAAATCTTCCCGCCTGCCGGAGAGTATTTGACAGCATTTTCAAGCAACGTCGAAACAAGCCGCCGGATGTCGTCGGGTGAGCCGGTTGCCGTGATCTGGGGAGTAATGTTTACCGCGAGATCAAGATTCTTTGAAACAATCAGGGAATGGAACGAATTCACCGTCTCCTCCACAATGTCCGAAAGTGGCATCTCAACCCGGATCCATCTGTGCTCTGCCTCCTCCATTTTGGAAAGATACACCAGATTGTTGGTCAGTTCCGCCATGCGCCCGGTCTGATGACGGATTTCCGCAAGTTCTTCTGCACCGGCTTCACCGTCAAGCAGGTCAAGATTTGCGTTGATAATAGTCAACGGTGTTTTCATTTCATGCCCGGCATCGGCAACAAAGCGCTTCTGTTTTTCATAGCTTTCGGCAATCGGCTTTACAATCTTGCCGGAAACAAGCAGGAACACGAGAAAGACGAGAATGCACCCCCCGAATCCCACGCCGATGCTTGTCAGAAAAAACGACCGGAAGGCATCCAGTCTGCGCCCGCAATCCAGAAAAAGAATCCGGGTACCGTCACGAGTGTCGGTTTTCAGATACCGGAACGATCCGACAAAACCCGGATTCCCTCCGCTGAGCGCCTTCTCCACATATGCACCGACTGAGGTCTGGTCGACAGACAGAATTCTTGAAAAATCCGATTCCCGGACCGTTCCGTCCACATCAACCGTCACCGAGAAGAAACGGGACTCATACGGCACTTCGGGCGACATTCCGCGGGGAATGAATTTGTCGTCCGCCTCGGGTGGCTTCTCAGGGCGATCGCCCTTCTCGAAAAACGGCGCACCCGGCTCTGCAAGCACGCGCAACGTAGTATCGCTGTCCTTTACCACCACCGAATAATTGATCAGATTCATGATGCCTACAAGCACCGCCATCAGGACAAGCATGGATACGGTTGCAAGAAGAATGAACTTCCGTTTCAGTTTATTGATCATGGCAGACCTCCAGGGAATACCCGGCGTTTCTCAACGCCCGGATCTGAATGTCAGCGCCGAGAGCCGCCAGCTTTTTGCGAAGATAGGAAATGTAGACCCAGACGACGTTGATTTCCGCATCACTGTCAAAGCCCCAGATCTTTTCCATAAATTGCTCAACGGAAATCACATGCTTCGGGTTTGAGAGAAAGTATTCCATCATCTGAAACTCCTTGTTCGCAAGACGAAAACTTCCCGTCGGGGACGACAACTCAAAGGTTGCCCGATCAAGCGTGATGTTTCCCAGCGAAAGCTTTGTGCCCGTTTCCGGTTTCGCGCGGGTAATTGCCCGGATGCGGGCAAGGAGTTCTCTGGTGTCAAACGGCTTCGGCAGATAATCGTTCGCGCCGCTGTCCAGTCCGAGAACCCGATCCTCAATCTCCGACTTTGCCGTCAGCATAAGGATGGGAATCCGATTGCCCGACGCACGGACCTTTTTGAGAACCGTGATTCCGTCCATCTTCGGCATCATGACGTCCAGTACCGCAACATCGTAACCGCCGGACTCAAGATACGCCAATGCGTCCTCGCCGTCATAAACGGCATCGGCGGAATATTTGTTCTTTTCAAAAATTTTGATGATTGCTTTTGCAAGCGGCTTTTCATCCTCGGCAAGCAAGATTCGCATACTACCACCCCTTTTCTCACAGAATCCTATCACAATTTGCTTAAATCCAGTTAAAAAATCGGTTTCATCCACCTGCATTATAGCACACCCTCCCTGTTTTTTCAAGGTTTGACCCGGCAGGATTTCAACACATCCGCATCAGACCAGCATGCTCCGAAAAAGGCAGAAGGAAGTGATCGGAAAACAAAAAAGACGGTACAGCCGTTTTTGCCATACCGTCTTTCTGAAAAGAACTTATTCGTAATATAAATCTTTTTTCTTCTTTTTCTTTTTGCCAAGCAGGAAAATCAACGCCGCAACGGCAACCACAACAACCCCGCAAATTCCCCACAACAGCACGTTGTTCAGACTGCTGGTTTTGAGTTCTGACCACAGTTTATCCATATACTGCAGCGTATCGGTGGGAAGATTGGAAAAAATGGTTCCCTGTTTCATCTGGTCGGCATCCGCATACGAATGCACCAGTTCGGCGAAATCCTCGCTCATATAATCCGTATTGCCGGCAATGGGAGAAGAATAACCGATAGCATCCATGTTTTTTCCGGAAATTTCCGGGTTGCACAAAAAGTTGATGTACGCTTCTGCCTCTTTTTTATGCTTCGCGCCCTTGGGAATGCAGATCGAATCGAAGAAATAATTGAAGCCCTCTTTGGGGTAATAAAACTCCAACGCGTCGTTTTCCTGTTTCATCGTCAGGAAGTCTCCGACATAATAGGTGGCAATCCACGCCTCCTCGTTCTGCATCATAGCAAACACGTCGTCCATGACATACTTCTTCACCAGGGGCTTCTGCTCTTTAAGCTTTTCGTATGCACGGTCAAGGACGTCCAGATCTGTGCTGTTGATATCGTCCCCGTTAAGAAATTCCGCAATTCCGAACGCATCCCGGGGGTTGTTGATCATCAGAATCTTGCCTTTGTATTTCTCGTTCCAAAGAAGATCCCACGAACCGATGTCTTCTTTGTCCACATATTTTGTATTATAAATAATGCCGACAGCACCGTAGGTATACGGAACGCTGTATTCCCCGGTCGGATCAAACGAAAGATTGCGAAACTCCTCCGGCACATACTGTGCGTTGGGAATGTTGGAAAAATCCAGTTTTTCCAGCATGTCATTTTGAATCATGCGCGCAATCATATAATCCGACGGAATGACGACGTCGTAATTTGCACCACCCAATTCCAACTTGGTATACATTGCCTCGTTGCTGTCATACGTCACGTAATTCACGCGAATACCGGTCGCTTCGGTGAAAGCTTTGTTGACATCGATTGTCCCGTCTTCCCCTACGCCGATATACTGTCCCCAGTTGTAAACGTTGATGGTTACCGGTTCACTGTCTGCGCCCGAAACCAGCGGAAACGCTCCCAGCAGCACCAATGCCGCAAAAACCAAAGACAAAACTTTTTTCATTTTCTTCTTTCGACCTCCAAAAAATCGTTTTTATGTTTTTGTCTTATCCTTCTTCTCCCGTCCCAGTAAATTCGACAGAACAAGAAGCGTCAGGATGGCAAGAAACATCAGAGTAAAAAGCGCATACACCGTTGGCGACATCGGTTTTTTCGTTTCCGAATAAATGTAGATGGGCAACGTGGTAAACGATGTACCGGACACGAAATAACTGATAACGAAATCGTCCAGCGAAAGCAAAAACGCCATGGTCATCCCGGACACCACGCCGGGAAGGATTTCCGGCAGCGTAACACGGAAGAACGTCTGCACCGGCGTACAGCCGAGATCCAGCGCCGCGTCCGTCAGATACCGGTCCATCTGCGTGATGCGCGGTAAAACCGACAAGATCACATACGGAAGATTGAACGTAACATGCGCAATCAGCATGGTGACAAAGCCAAAAACATTGTTGGTTTTAAGCAGTGCCCCGATAAAGACAAACAGAAGCGCCAGTGAAACGCCGGTCACAATCTCCGGGTTTGTCATGGGGATATTGGTTGCCGCAATTACGGCATTCCGGGCACGACGACGCATCCGCGTAATTCCCAGAGCTGCCGCAGTTCCCACCACCGTAGCAATCAGCGAAGAGGATACGGCAAGAAGCAACGTGTTCTTGAGAAGCGGAAGATACGTGGAATTGGCAAACAATTCCCGATACCATTTCAGGGTAAAGCCCGTAAAATTGACCAGATCTCTGGATTGGTTGAACGAAAACACAATCAGCACCGCAATGGGCGCGTACAGAAGAATGTAAATGAGAACGAGATAAAACTTTTTGAAAAACTTCACAGCTTGATCTCCTCCTCTTCTTCCTCATCGGAAAACCGACGCATGACCGCCGTGCAGATCAACACCAGAACCATCAGACACAGCGACAGCGCCGCGCCGAAATACGGGTTGTACGCCGTTTTGAACTGCGCCTCGATGATATCCCCGATCATTGCGGTAGACTGCCCGCCCAGTTTTTCGGAAATATAAAACGTACTGACTGCCGGAACAAACACCATGGTCACACCGGAGATGATCGCGGGAACCGTCAGGGGAAGAACCACGCGGGAAAAGGTCTGACGCTTGGTCGCGCCGAGATCGTCCGCCGCCTCCAGCATGCTGCGATCGAATTTGGACAATGCCGTATAAAGCGGCATGATCATATAAGGAATATAATCGTACACCATGCCGAGAATCACGGCACCGGGCGTATACAGCATATTCAGCCGTCCCAGTCCGATGGATGCCAGAAAATTATTGAGGATGCCGTTGTCCGAAAGAAGCGACACCCACGCCATGGTGCGAAGCAGGAAGCTCATACACATCGGCAGCATCACCAGCATAATCAGAAACTTCTGCGCCCGCTCACCCAGACTTGCCAGAACATAGGCAAACGGGTATGCCAGAACAAGACAGATTACCGTAGCGATCGCCGCAAGAAAGACGGAATTCAGAAATGTGGGCATATACCCGCCGATCTGAAGAAAATTGTCCAGCGTAAACGAACCGGACGCATCGGTAAAAGCAAAATAGACAACGATCAGAAGCGGAACAATGACAAAAATCACCGTCCACACAAGATACGGAGCCGCAAGCGCCTTGGATTTCATCGTTCCGCCTCCTCCGAAAACGCTTCCTCGTCGTTTTCGGCGTTCGGGTCGCTGAGCGTATCGTATTCTTCGCTGTACGAACTGTAGTCGCCGAACTTACCGGAATATTCGGATTTTTTCATAACGTGAATCAGCTCCGGCGGAATTTCAATGCCGATGCGGTCCCCCACCCGGCGCTCCACCGTGGTCTGAATCATCCACTTAAAGCCCTTGATGTCCACGATGATCTCATAATGAACACCCTTAAATGTCACGTTGGTCACTTCTCCGGTCAAAAGCCCCGTATCGGGCTCGGTCACCAGAATGTCTTCCGGACGGATTACCACATCGACCGGCTCGTTCTTGCCAAAGCCGAAATCCACACAACGGTACACATGACCGAACACACGCACGGAATAGTCATCCAGCATCACGCCGTCCAGAATATTGCTTTCGCCGATAAAATCTGCCACAAAAGCGTTCTGCGGTTCGTTGTAGATGTCCTGCGGCGTACCGATCTGCTGGATCACGCCGTCGTTCATCACCACAACCGTGTCAGACATCGACAACGCCTCTTCCTGATCGTGTGTCACATAGATGAAGGTAATGCCGGACTGCTGCTGCATCTTTTTCAGTTCAATCTGCATATCCTTGCGCAACTTGTGATCCAACGCAGCGAGCGGCTCATCCAGAAGAAGAACACGGGGGTTGTTGATCAGTGCGCGGGCAATCGCAACACGCTGCTGCTGACCGCCGGACAGATTGTGAACCTTACGGGGCGCATACCCCTTCAGATTGACCAGTTCCAGCATTTCAAACACCCGCTTTTTGATTTCCGGCTCCGGAACCTTCTTCAGCCGGAGACCGAAAGCGATGTTTTCAAAAACATTCAGATGCGGAAACAGTGCGTACCGCTGAAACACCGTGTTGATATGGCGGCGGTACGGCGGAATACCGTTGATTTTTTTTCCGTCAAAATACAGCTCCCCGTCATCCGGCTCAATGAAGCCGCCGATGATGCGAAGCGTCGTGGTCTTTCCGCAGCCGGACGGGCCCAGCAGCGTCACGAACTCTTTATCCCGGATGGTCAGATTCAACCGATCCAGAATTTTTTCTCCGTCAAAGGAAACCGAAATACCCTTCAACTGAATGATCGTGTCACCCACGTGAACTATCCCCTTTCTGTACGGCGTTTTTCGCCGTTTCACCCCAACTTACACATATAAGATAATAATCATTTTTTCTCCATTTGTCAAGGGTTTTTTGAAATTTTTCGCTAAAGAACCGTCACGGCTCCAGCCCGATTTTGCAAAATCTTTGATTTTCTCGTTTTTGCTTCAGATATCTCTGTTTTTCTCAAAAAAAATTTTTGTCCCGGAAGTGACTCCGGGACAGTATTTTTTCGCTTTTATCCGTGCATCCGCTTCAAAAGATCACAATTTTCAAAAAACGGAGCCGTTTCAAAGGTCTTTCCGGTCAGATACGAAAGACATCCGGCATCCGAAGAAAAATCAAACGTTACCTTACAACTCGCCAGCGCCTGATACCGGAATCCGAGCCCGCGGTTATCACGCAGGTGTCCGTACTTGGTATCGCCGACCAGCGGATAGCCCTTAAACGCAAAATGCGCACGGATCTGATGGGTACGCCCAGTAAGGAGCGTTACTTCCACAAGAGAAAAACCATCGCCGGTCCGAAGAACCCGATAAGCGGTTCCGATTTCCTTGGCACCCGCACACGGCGCAGAGAAGACCTGCACGGTATTGGTCTGCGGATTTTTGCGGAGCCAATCGTGCCACTCGCCCGTTCGCGGTTCCGGGCAGCCGAACACCAGGCACCGATACACCTTGGTGATTTCCCGGTTCTTGATCTTTTCGTTCATGATCCGTAAAGCTTCAGCGTTTTTAGATGCCAGAACAAGCCCCTGGGTGTTTTTGTCGATGCGGTTGCAGAGAGCAGGCGCAAACGCATTTTCCGATGCCGGATCATACTCCCCTTTTGCCGCAAGATATGCCAGAACGTGATGAACCAGCGTATTCCGTTCTTCCCGCTCGTCCGGCTGGCAGATCAGCCCCGCCGGCTTGTCGACAATCAGCAGATTCGCATCCTCATACACCACAGAAAAATCCGGACGGACCGTAGAAAGATCCACCGGCTTTTCCGCGCCGAAATATTCATCGCTGATGTAAAATTTCAGTTCGTCACCCAGGTGGAGAACCGTATCTGCCGCTGCATGCACACCGTTGACCCGCACGCATTTCAGCCGCAGATATTTGTACAGCATCGAACGGGGCATCGTCCGGAATGTTTTGGACATGAACTTATCCAGCCGCTGATCCGCATCGTTTTTTCCGACTGTCAGAATTCTCATCGCGCAATCAGGGCAGCACCGATGATGCCGGCATCGTTGCCGCATTTTGCCACTTCAATGTCCTGCTTTTCGTTCAGTTCCGCACCGTAGGAATAGCGATAAACCAGTTTTTTGAGCGGCTTGAGCAAAAAGTCGCCCTCATTGCAGATGCCGCCGCCGATGATCAGGACTTCGGGGCGGAAAATATTGACCAGATCCACCAACCCCTCCGCTACGTACTTGATATAGGTATTCACGACACGCTTCGCCGTGCGGTCGCCGCGCCGGGCGGCATCAAATGCCGTTCTTCCGTTTACGTTTTCATAAGGCGTTTCGTTCATCAAAGACTCCGGATGCTTCCGCATTGCCTCCCGGGTCTGCCGCACAAGAGCCGTCGCCGATGCGTACGCTTCCCAGCATCCGCGCCGTCCGCAGGTGCAGGGCTCTCCGGCATGCCGCAGCATGATGTGTCCGATTTCCGCCCCTGCTGCGTGCAGTCCCTCATAGATTTTGCCGTCAATGATGACGCCGCCTCCTACGCCGGTGCCAAGCGTCACCATCACCACATTTTTCTTGCCCTTTGCCGCCCCCGCAATCGTTTCTCCGAGCGCAGCAACGTTGGCGTCGTTCCCGATCCGGATGGGAAGATCAAAATACCGCTGCATCAGCGCGCGAAGCGGCACATTGGAGCCATCCCGGAAATTGTTGGCATACACCATCACACCGGTAGCGTCGTTCAGCGTTCCGGGGGATCCGATGCCGATGGCACGGATGTCCTTCATGGTCAATCCCGCTTCCGCAACCACATCCCGGATGCATGCCGCCATATCCGCCGCAATTTCCGTAAACGGGCGCTGTGCGCCTGTGGGAACCGACTTTTTATGCAGAATGGTTCCGTCCTCCGTCACCACACCGACCGCAATGTTCGTACCGCCGAGGTCTACGCCGATGTATCGCTGTTCTTTCATTGCTTTTGCCCTCAATTCCGATCATTTTTCTTATTTTTTATTGTATCACAGTCCCCGGAAAAAGTCAAGAGAAAAGCCGCTTTCCGGAAAAACCGGGAAGCGGCTTTGTGTTTGTTTTTCTTCAGGAATTTTCCGAGGGAATTTCCCAGGAACGAATGGAAAGGACTCCGGCACCGTTCTTCTCAAAAACGGCATGGAGAACCACGGCATCCGTTCCGTCCGGCTGCTTTTCCCCGTACGGTGTGGGCGAATAAGCCAGTTCCAGGCGCGCTCCGTCCAGACGGATCTGATACAGATAGATTCGCTCAACATCACCGCCCTGACCACCGATTGCAAGATCCACCGTTTCGGTATCCGCATGGTAATGCGTTCCGAACGCCGTTGCGGGGTCCGGCTCCTGATCCAGAGCAAAGACCTCACGGGTAAGAGCCAGCAGCTTTTTTGCGGGAACGTTCAGAAGATCGGAAGCCGTTTCCGAACGGTATACACTCAAGCCGAAATTCCAATAATGGGTGCAGAAGTAACTGTAGTAATCCTCCTTCTGCATATACGGGAAGAAATAAAACGATTCCTGCACCAGTTTGGTTACATATTGATACAGAGCATCCTCTTCGCCGTTGTCCTCCGCCGTCCATTCGGTGTGAGAAAAATTCTGAAGGATGCAGGTCTCCAAACGGAAGGTGCCCTCTGTCATGCGGAACGTATAGACCTTTTCGTATGCGTTTTCCGTGCCTTCGTTCAGACGAACGGAGACCGCAAACGAACCGTCGGACCGAACTTCGGTTCCCTTCATGGAAAGGGCAACCTCGGTTGCAGGGAACGAGATGGTCAACGTATCGGCATTCGGGTCGTATTCTTCGCCAAAGGAACTGATGGAAAGGAGCTGCACGCCGAACCGTGCGCGGACTTCCTCTTCCATTTCTTTGCGAGAAAGAGTAAGCGAGGTTTCATCCGGATTCCGGAACGCACAAACCAGACGCATCAGAATTTCCTGTGCGGGTTTTCCGATGTTGTCGATATACAGCATCGACACACGCTGCTCCGCCACACGGATATAACGGGTGTACAGGTATGCACCGACTTCTTCAGGGCTCCGGTTTCCCGCCTCCCAATCCGCATAAACCACTTCGTCACGGCTTGGCTGTTTTGCATTTTCACAGCCGGCAAACACGCCGACGGCAAAAAGAACAAGCAAAACCAACGTCAGACACTTTTTCAAAGAACTTCCCTC
Organism: uncultured Eubacteriales bacterium; assembly: GCA_934438175.1. GTDB lineage: Bacteria > Bacillota > Clostridia > Oscillospirales > UBA644 > CAKSBH01. Next base: position 81,172 of record CAKSBH010000003.1, read on the forward strand.
CGTTTCGGATTGATGATTTCAGAATCAGGAAAAGTCCGGCAATGCGGCGACCTCACGGTCGTTCAGATCTCCCAGGATCTCCCGCAGGGCCTTGAGCCGCAAGAAATCTTCCAGCGTTTTTTCGGAGTGGTTGTATGCCTCCAGCGCTTCGTTGTAATATGCCGACGTACGGGCAATTTCCAGACGAACCGCCATCAGTTCTGTTTCATCCACCAAGTTGGTTTCCCAATCCAGGAAGAAGTGCCCATCGTAAAGAGCATAACCGGCAACCATCTCATCCGAAATCACACAACGCGCTTCGCGTATTGGATTCAAGGTGTCCAACAAATAGAGGTTATCCTGCGCCCATCTTTCTGCATAGGATTCCGGGAAGGACTGGACGGTTTCATCAATACGACGTTCCAGATCCATGCGGAAAGCAGCCTCCGAAGAAGCATCGGAAGACATAGAGACCCCTAGCACGCAGATCAGCGCCACGCATAGAAAAACGCTGATAATACCGACTGTTTTTTTCATAACAAATGCCTCCTTAAATTTTTTTGTTTGTTTTTAATTCATAACAGATTCCAGATAGACATAACCGACAATTTCGTTTACGGCAGACCGGTTTTCAAAATTCGTAACGGTATCGCGTTTCAATACACCGTCCGTGTTGAAATCAAACTGTCCGTTTGCGGAAGAACCGAAATTCGACTCACTATAGTATATGTAATTTCCTTCGATGTATTCCACAAAAACAACATGTCCGTAACCGCTTCTTCCCTCCTTCGGAGCGAAAACCGCAATGGAATTTGCACGGGGCATATCCCCCTTTTCAATTCCCTCGTTGTTGATACGGTCATACCAGGTTTTTGCGTTGTTGCCGTAAGGTTGAGAGAAGGCAAGGGTCACTCCCAGTTTTTCCTGCGCACGCCCGAATACGTACCAGGTACACTGACCGACATAGTTGATGAACTTCGTAAACGTTCCGCTTTGATAATACGGCGTTGAATAGTTCGTCGTTGTATATCCAAGATGATAAGCATCCACCAAGGTCCAATAGGTAGGCGTCTGTGCATTGGAAGAATACACCATATCGGTACTTGTCTGATACATCAGTTTCGTTCCGTATGCCGCGCCGCTTCCGTAAAAATACACATTGTTTCCGGAAGATCCATCAAGCCAGCGGATATACAGTTCTCTTGACAGTTTTCCGTCAAGCCCGATTGACCGATGGGCATCCTGCGAAAACAGGGCAAACATGTCTCCGTAATAATTATATATAGGAGACCAAAGTTCCGAAGCCCGGTAACCGGTAGAATAACTTCCGGCACAGGGAATTCCAATCACATCGGAAGAAGCTTCCTTCGCACCATTATTGCTCACATATTTCCCGGAAGTCGGGGTTTGAATCAGATAAGTTTTTCCGTAAACCGGACACGTGTCGGCAGACGCAGCGAACGAAAAGCATCCCAACAACAGAATCAGGGCAAGGACGACACAAACGGTTTTTTTCTTTAACAAGATAAACACTCTCCTTTTCATTTTGACATCAGAAGTCTACGTTTACAGTGTTTTACTTGTTCATGGGAACCACACCCTTTCGGTTTTGTGGCCCCTTTTTCTCCATCTTCTTCCCTTGCACTTGTATTATACACGTAAAAAAGAAAAAAATCAAGCATTATTTTAGTTAAAAATGTCTACACTTTTCGACACGCTTTCAGCGTTTTTGACAAAACTTTGACAAAGTAGTGGAAAAGGGAAATTCTCCCCTTCCCAAACAGCCCGTTTTGTGCTATACTGAAAAAAAATTGGGCGGCGAACACGGAGGATCGGAGATGGCCAAACAGAAAATCGGATATGTCTGCACCGAATGCGGAGCGGAAAGCGCCAAATGGGCAGGACGCTGCGAGTCGTGCGGAAGCTGGAATACACTGACGGAACAGATTCTTTCTCCGGAACCGTCGGCGGGACGGCGCGTAGCACGACGCACCTCCGCCGCAACCACACAACTGTCTGCCGTCAATCCGGACGCCGAAATCCGGCAAAAAACCGGAATTGCGGAATTGGACCGCGTTCTGGGCGGAGGAATCGTTGCCGGATCGCTTGTTCTGATCAGCGGTGAGCCGGGAATCGGAAAATCCACGCTTCTTTTGGAGGCGGCTGCCCGTTCCGGGCTGCAGACGCTTTATATTTCCGGGGAAGAATCGCCTCGGCAGATCAAGCTGCGTGCCGACCGGCTGAAAGCGGACATCTCACGCATCCGGGTCTGTCCGGAAACGGACGCGGAAAACATCGCCGAGCGGGTTCTTGCGGAGAAGCCGGAGTTTGTTGTGATCGACTCGGTGCAAACCGTTTCGCTGGAAGGAGTAAATTCCTCGGCAGGAAGCATTTCACAGGTGCGGGAATGTGCGGTCCGTTTTATGCATCTTGCCAAGGATTCCGGCATACCGGTATTTTTGGTGGGGCATGTCAACAAAGAAGGTGCCGTGGCAGGCCCCAAGGTGCTGGAGCATACGGTGGATGCGGTTCTGGTTTTCGAAGGAGACCGCAACACGGACTTCCGCATTCTGCGCGCAGCCAAGAACCGATTCGGTTCCACCAACGAAATCGGTGTTTTTGCCATGACCTCCAGCGGACTGGAGCCCATTGAAAATCCGTCCGCTTTGTTTATGGAATCCAAGCCGGAAAATGTATCCGGCATTGCGGCGGTGTGCACGATGGAAGGATCGCGTCCGCTGATTGCCGAAGTACAGACTCTCGTAGCGCAGACCCCGTTTCCCGTCCCCCGCCGGGTGGCAAACGGATTTGATTACAGTAGGCTGAATCTTCTTCTTGCCGTGCTGGAAAAACGCTGCGGCATGTTTTTCGGTACATCGGACGCCTATCTCAACGTCATCGGCGGACTGAGGCTGACCGAGCCGGCTGCGGATCTTGCCGTCGCGGTCGCGCTGGCGTCGGGGCTGAAGGATTTTGTCATTCCTGCCGACACCCTGTTGATCGGTGAAGTGGGATTGGCGGGCGAAGTCCGGGGCGTATCCAACATGGACCGACGTCTTGCGGAAGCGGAACGGGTCGGCTTCCGGCGTTGCATCATTCCGGCACGGAATCATGTTTCCGTCTCCACGCAAATGGAATTGGTGCCGGTTTGCAACATCCGGGAAACGCTTAACAAATTATAAGGAGATTTCTTTTATGGAACGCATGGACACGGTCCGGATTCCGGTTCCGGAAACAACAAGGATCGTTGCGCACCGGGGATTGAGCGGTCTGGAGACGGAAAACACAATGGCAGCTTTTCTTGCAGCGGGAAACCGTGCCGGAATCGACGGAATCGAAACCGACATCCGCCGCACAGCGGACGGTCAGTTTGTACTGTTTCATGATGATACCTCTCTCCGGCTTGCCGGCGACGAGTTTTCCATCGGCGGCTGTACGCTGGAAACGCTTCGCGCCGTTTCGCTTCGGGATCGCTGCACCGGCAGAAAGCGTCCGGACCTGCGAATTGCCACACCGGAAGAGTACATCGGCATCTGCAAAAAATACGGAAAATTCTGCTATGCCGAACTTAAGGATGATTTTGCCGCAGCGGAGATCCGCCGTATTGTCGAGCTGTTTGAAAAGGAAGATTACCTGGACCACACCGTTTTTCTTTCGTTCTTTTACGGTGGATGTCTGAAACTTCGCACCATGCTCCCACAGCAGAAGATTCAGTTTTTGACCGAAGATGTATCCGACGAGCTGATTGACCATCTGCAAAAGGACCGTCTGGACATCGATATTCTTCACACACGTCTGACCGAAGAACGGGTGCAGGCAATGCATCGGGCAGGCATTACGGTCAATGTATGGGTAGCAGACAACGCGGACGATGCCGGGCGACTGATCCGTTGGGGTGTGGACGCCATAACCACCAATCTTTTAGAGGCGGAGAGAAACGGATGTTCTCAATTCTGATTGTAGAAGACAACGACAACACACGCAAACTGATGTCTGTTGTTTTGCAGAATGCCGGCTATACGGCTTTGACGGCAACGGACGGAGCGGAAGCGCTGGAGATGATGGATCACCATCATGTGGATCTTGCCGTGGTAGACATCATGATGCCTCACATGAACGGCTATGAATTCACCCGAACCCTGCGGGAGGGAAACTGTGATCTCCCCATACTGATGGTAACCGCAAAAGTTTCGCAGGAAGATAAAAAAGAGGGCTTTGCGGCAGGCGTGGACGATTATATGATCAAGCCGGTAGACGAGGAAGAACTTCTGTGGCGCATTGCCGCCCTTCTCCGCCGGGCAAAAAGCGCAAGCGAACACCGCATTTCGGTAGGGGAAACTGTGCTGGACCACAACGATTTTACCGTAACGCGCGGTTCGGAAAGCGTGACGCTTGCACCGAAAGAATTCCTGCTTCTGTACAAATTCCTTGCCAGTCCGCGCCGTCTCTTCACCAAGAGACAACTGATCGATGAAATCTGGGGAATGGACAGCGACACGGATGAGCACAGTGTAGAAGTTCACATCAACCGTCTCCGGGAAAAATTCCGGAACAACAAGGATTTTGAGATCCGGACCATCCGCGGATTCGGTTATATGGGGATAACAGGAGATAAGCCATGAAGGTTCGTATCAAATCCATTCAATCCGCCGCAACCTGGTTTTCCCTGCTCACCATCGGAACAACGGCGGCGGTAACCGTTCTGATTTACGGAGCTCTCTATCTGCTTCATGCAATTCCGTCCGAAGGCGACATTGTACGGTGGCTTCCCGTCATCGCTATCGGCGTCTGTCTTTTGTTGGGAACACTGTTCACGGTAATCTGGGCAAAGGATGTTCTCCGTCCGTTCACCAAACTGATTGCCGCGATGAATGCGATTTCGGCAGGCGACTTTTCTGTACGGCTGGACACCTCCAAAGCCCACGGCGAATATGCACGTCTGATGGAAAACTTCAACAAGATGGCAGAAGAACTGGGAAGCGTGGAAACGTTGAAGGAAAGCTTCATCAACGATTTCTCTCACGAATTCAAAACGCCCGTTGTCTCCATCCGCGGCTTTGCCCGACAGCTGAAAAACCCCGACCTGACACCGGAACAAAGGGAAGAATATCTGGACATCATCCTGTCGGAATCCGAGCGGCTTGCCAACATGTCCACAAACATTCTGCTGCTTTCCAAATTTGAGAACCTGGAGATCATTCCGGACTGCAAGCCCTACGCCTTGGATGAACAGATCCGGCATTGTGTATCGCTGTTTGACCGGGTTCTGGCAGAAAAAAATCTCCTGCCGGACGGCGACCTGGAAGAAATCACCTATTGCGGAAACGAAAGCATTATGGAGCATGTCTGGATCAATCTTCTCTCCAATGCCTTCAAGTTCGCACCGGAAGGGAGCACGGTCCGCATCACACTTCATCGCACCGGAACTGCGATTGAAGCATCGTTTGCGGACGAAGGACCCGGCATGGATGAGCAGACGGTAGCCCGGCTTTTTGAGAAATTCTACTGTGCCGATCCTTCCCGGCACCCGGAAGGAAACGGACTGGGGCTTCCGCTTGTGAGGCGAATCGTCGACCTCTGCGGAGGGACCGTGACCGTACGGAGCGAAACCGGACAGGGATCGGTTTTTACGGTGCGTTTGCCGGATAAGTTCTGAAAAAGAAAGACCCGAAGCGGAGTTTCCGCTTCGGGTCTTTTTGAAAACCACATTTAATCCGAATACTTTGTCTGATACTTCTCCGGCATCAGCTTAATATCCCGGATCATATCTCCGTTGACAAGACGAATGCCGTCTTTTTCACGAATCTTCAGCCAGTTATCCTTGGCGGAAACAAGCCGCCCCGTAATTCCGAACGATTCGTTAAACAGTGAAATGCTGCATACTTTTCCGAGAAACTCCGCCAAAAGTTCTTCCGACATACAGGAAACTCCTCTCCGTTTTCTTCGTCTTACCCGAAGCCCGAACCACGTATACCGCGGGGCGAGCACCACTTCAAGAATGAAAAAAACAATGAATAAACCGATATATTCCATTTCTCCGCTCAGTACGCAACCACAGTGGCAAGAAACACCAACGGCTCGTCGCCTTCATTTTTCATATCGTGAAAGCCGCCGTTGCCGGTGAGGATGACATCTCCCGGCTCGACCGGAACTCTCCGGCCGTCGCCTTCATCCACCGAACCCTTGCCGCGAAGAATGTAATAAATCTCATCATCCTCCGTGTGTTGATGTTTTCCGACCGAAGCACCCTTCGCCAGCGTGACCGTGCAGCAGGCACAGATCTTGCTGCGGGTATCCTTGTCGTGCAGCGCATAATGCAGCACCACGTCGCCGGAACCCCCACACATCTCGGGGACGACTTCTTTGTCAAATTCCGCTGCTTTCCGAATCATGTTTCATGACCGCCCTTTCTCTGTTTTGTTTTGAAAGTATTTTTTCAAACCTGTGAAAGTTTCTCGTCCGGAGCATGCCCCGTGCAGGCAGAGCAACATCCGTTGCAGCCCTGCGCTTCCGGCTTGATTCCGTACAGCATGGGATCAATGTTGTTCTTTTTGAGATAATCCGCTACGGCAGCGCGCACCGCTTCCTCCGCAAGAACGGAGCAGTGGATCTTCGCCGGGGGCAGGCCGTCCAATGCCTCAATCACCGCTTTGTTGGTCAGTTTCAAAGCATCTTCGATCGATTTTCCTTTAATCATCTCCGTTGCCATCGACGAGGTGGCAATGGCGGCACCGCAACCGAATGTGTGGAACTTGATATCGGTAATGATTCCGTTTTCCACCTTGATATACATCTTCATAATATCGCCGCATTTCGGGTTCCCGACTTCACCGATACCCGAAGCGTCTGCAATCTCACCCACATTGCGGGGATGAGAAAAATGATCCATTACTTTTTCCGAATACAACATGAAAATTCTCCTTTACTTAAACTTCACGGACGTGTTGCTTATCTTCCACCGTTTCCCACAACGGCGACATATCCCGCAGCATCTGAACAATTTCGGGGAATACGTGAAGAATATAATCCACATCCTCCTCGGTGTTGTTGTGATCCAGCGAGAAGCGGATGGAACCGTGTGCAATCTCATGCGGAAGCCCGATGGCAAGCAAAACATGCGACGGATCCAGAGAGCCGGATGTGCAGGCACTGCCTGACGAGGCGCAAATCCCCTTCAGGTCCATGTGAAGCAACATGGCTTCTCCCTCGATATAAGGGATGGAAACATTCAGGGTTCCGGGCAGATTATTTTCGGCCGGCGTATTCACACGGCAATACGGAATCCGTGCCATCAGCCCGTCACGCAAACGATCGCGGAGTGCACGGACCCGTGTCATCCGCTCTTCCAGGTTCTGATCGGCGAGCTCAAGAGCAACCCCCATTCCGACGATTCCCGGAACGTTTTCGGTGCCGGAACGTCTGCCGCGCTCCTGCTGTCCACCGTCAATCAGGTTCGGCAGAACAATGCCTTTGCGAATATACAGGGCGCCGATTCCTTTGGGAGCGTTGAATTTGTGAGCCGACAGAGAAAGCCCGTCCACCCCCAGTTCTTTCACATGAATCTTCATGTGTCCGACCGCCTGCACGGCATCGGTGTGAAACAGGACTCCGTGACGGCGTGCCACGGCGGCAAGCTCCCGGATGGGTTCCACCGAGCCAATTTCATTGTTCGCAGCCATAACGGTAACAAGAATCGTATCCGGACGGATTGCCTCTTCCAACTGCTCCGGGGTAACGAAACCGCCCTCGTTCACCGGCAGATAGGTGACCTCATAGCCCTGCTTCTCCAGCGCTTTCATGGAATGAAGAACGGCATGATGTTCGATGGTTGTGGTAATCAGATGTTTGCCTTTTGCGGCGTATTTCTGCGCAACACCCTTGATAAACCAGTTGTCAGACTCCGTTCCGCCGGACGTGATATAAATTTCAGAGGGATCCGCACCCAGTGCCGCGGCAATTTTCGCACGGGCACAATCCACAGCTTCCTTTGCCTCACGACCCTTCTGATGAATACTGCCGGGATTTCCGTAGACTTCGGTCAGATACGGCAACATCGCGTCTCTCACCGCATCGTCAACACGGGTCGTTGCGGCATTGTCAACATAAACAAGCATTTCAAAACCTCCTTGTTTGCACAGACGTGCATACTTCCTTACATTACCCTTATCATAGCACAAACCGGGAATTTCGTCAAGATGATAGGCTTTGTTTTTTCTATATTCCCGGAACATTTCCCGTTGACAAAACGGTCCCGTCCAAGTATAATATAAGCAGAAAAAAAATATCCCATACGGAGGCGGAAGTTTTATGAGCAAAGACCGCAAACTCATTCTGGTCATGAACGGAAAAGGCGGCGTCGGAAAGGACACTCTTTGCGACGGACTTCGCGCATCGTTTGACGTACGCAACGTTTCTTCCATTACGCCCATCAAAGAAATTGCCGCACAATTCGGCTGGAACGGCGAAAAAGACGAGCGGTCACGCCGTTTCCTCGCAGACCTGAAAAAAGCGTTCAGCGATTACAACGATCTGCCTACGCAATACCTTTTGGCGCAGGCCAAAGAGTTTTCACAGACGGAGGAAGACATTCTGTGCTGTCATATCCGGGAGCCCGATCAGATTGCCCGCTTTGTAAAACAGGTATCTCTCCCCTGCCTTACAGTACTGGTGCGCCGCGCAACCGTGGACGGAACCGAAGCGTTCGGAAACCGGGCAGACGATTCCGTGGAGGATTACGCATACGATCTTATTTTTGACAACGATGCCCCGGTTGCAGAAAGCTGCGCAAATTTCTGCCGGTGTATCCGGGAAATCTTTGAAAGACATGCATAAAAACAACGCAGATCTTTCTTAAAACGGAAAAAGACAACAACTTACACTTGCGGGCACATCGATGATGTGCCCGCAAATCATTCGGTTCTGTCGCTCAATCCTCACCCTCGGCATCCCCGTCATCACCCGGCAGATCACGGACACGCACACGAATCTCCTGTGCCATCAGATCGTCTGCCTTGACGACGGTAATCTCCAGATTCTGATAATTGAATTGATATCCCTTCTCGGGAATGCTGCCAATCAGCCCGACAATCCATCCGTTGACGGTGGTTGCCTCGGGTTCTTTGATTGTTTCGAGATCAAAAAATTCAAAGAAATCCTCGATATTCGCCGTGCACAGAACACGGTAGCTGCCATCGTCGAGCCGTACAAATTCCTTTACTTCCTCATCGCGTTCATCCCAGATTTCGCCGACAATCTCCTCAAGGATATCCTCCATGGTCACAATGCCGGCAGTCTCGCCGTACTCATTGACAACCACAACGATGTGATTATGCTCTTTCTGCATATCCTTAAACAGCACATCGAGGTGCGCCGTTTCGGGCACAAAGGTCGGCTGAAACATTGCATCTGCAAGCGTAAAGCCCTCCCGGTCATGCCGCAGCAGATAGTCGCGGGTGTGCAGAATTCCGACAATGTTGTCAGTCGTATCCGCATATACGGGAATGCGCGAATAGCCCTCCGTCTCAATAATCTTAAGAATCTCCTCGTCGGTCGCCTCCTGCGAAACAAGCACGAGCGCACGGCGGGGAGTCATAACATCCTCGGCGGTCATCCCGTCAAGTTTGAATACGTTCTTAATATATTCAATATCATTCTGGTTCAGACTTCCCTCATCGGCACCCGCGTCAAGCATCAGGACAATGTCCTCCTCCGAAACCGGTTCTTCCTTCTCGTGCGGGTCGATTCCGAACAGACGGAGAACCCCGTTTGTGGAGACCGTGAGCAGCCATATAATGGGACGGAGAACCACCGCCAGACCGGAAATGACACCGCACACATGCTCCGCAAGTTTTTCCTTGTGCTTCATGGCAATGCGCTTGGGAACCAGTTCGCCGAGCACGAGGGTGAAGAAAGAAAGAATGAGCGTTATCACGATAACGGCAGCCGTGTTTACAATGCCCACACGACTTTCGGGAATATGAAAGGCACGCACGGCAAATGCCGACAGTCTCTCGGCAAAATTATCGGCGGCAAATGCCGAGCCGAGAAAGCCCGCGAGCGTGATCCCGATCTGAATGGTTGAAAGAAAGCGCGTCGGCTCTTCAATCATTTTCAGCATCTTTTTCGCTTTTTTGTCGCCGTCGTCGGCACGCGCCTTGATCTTCTTCTCATTCAGAGATATAACCGCAATTTCGGTTGCGGCGAAGAAAGCATTCAACAGAATCAGTATAAATTGCAACAATAATTGTCCGGCAATATCAGACATTTTTTATAACCTCCAAAATTTTACGGTGATTTATGAATTTACTGCAGAACATTCAGCATCTGTCCAGACGACGGATGTCTGTACGGCCGGCAATCACGCACACGTAATCTTTCGGCGGTATCCATTGGTCGGCATTTACGCCGCAACTTCGGGGAAGCGGATCCATGAGGTCTACCAACTCCTTTTTATATAAAATTTAATTGCATTCTACCACAAAAATTACAAGAAGTCAATTGTCTGCACGCTTTTTATGGAAAACCGGCTAAGGGCTTTTCGGAAAAATCCTTCTTGAATGTTCTTTTCCAATCCGACCGTGCAGAAAAAAAACAGGCAATCCAACCCCGACCCGATGAGTCAACGCTCGATTGCCTGTCTTGGCAAAAGCCGCATTTCCGTTTTCTGAAACAATCGCATTGCCGAATTGCGGATTCTGCACCTGTTTCTTTTTTATTCAGAGAATCTCGCCGTGGATATTGCCGGATGCCAGAGCCGCATTGGACTCATCGGTATCGATGTGCATCGCGGGCGAGAATTTGGAACTGACACGGATCACAACATCCCCGAAGACCAGAGACCGACCCGTTCCGTTCACTTTGACCGAAACAATCTGTTTATCCGCAACACCGAATTCTGCTGCTGCTTCCGGAGTAAGATGAATGTGGCGCTTCGCAACAATCACGCCCTCGGAAATGGTCACTTCCCCGGCAGGACCGATCAGCGTGCAACCCGGCGTACCGGCAATGTCACCACTCTCGCGTACAACCGCAGGAACGCCAAGCGTTCTTGCATCCGTTGCGGAGACCTCGACCTGCGTGGCAGAACGCTCCGGACCGAGGATGGAAACGTTTTTAATTTCATTTTTGGGTCCTCTCACCGTCACACGCTCTTCGCAGGCGAACTGCCCCGGCTGAGACAGGGCTTTCTTGACCGTCAGGGCATGTCCCTTGCCGAAAAGAATGTCCACATGCTCTCTGCTCAGATGGACGTGGCGCGCAGAGGTTTCAATCAAAATTTCGTTCATGGTTGGAAAACTTCCTTTCCTAAATTTTTCACGCCTTTTATTATATACCTTTTCTTTGCCTTTTTCAAGAGAAAACGGAAATTTTTTTGCATAAAACCGGATTGCGGAAGAAAGAATATCTATAAAAAGATCTTCCGAAAAGGAGAGCCACATGATTAAGGGTTGTCAGAAAAACGTCATCGTCATCCGGGACACCAAAAGCGATATTTTTGAGCAGGCCATTTTCATCGTCAAAAAAAACATTCCCCGGCTGTCGGACTACACGCTTCGGCTGGAAGCGGAAAAGATTCTTGCCGAAAAGACAGCCCCCCGTCGCCGCAGAAACCGCATCCGCAAAAAATAAGGGTCTGACCGGAGTCAGACCCTCGTTTCTTTTATAAAAGCGTTCGGAAAAACGCATCCGATTCCCATGCGGTTGTTCCCTGTCCCGCATCCAGAAACAGCATCGCCACGGCAAGCAACGCAAACAGGGCAAGCAGAATCCAAAAAAGATTCTTGCGGAGATTTCTTTTTTTCTGCGTGCGTTTGACGCCTTTTTCGTTTTCTTCGTCCAGTTCCTTCCAGTCCCATGCCGCACGCTGACCGCACTTCGGACAGAACTTTTCATGATGTTCAGTTCCGCAAATGGGGCATTTCATGTGCCAACACTCCTTTCTTCGGGCTGTGCTGCCCGCAGGGTTTTGTCGCCGGGAAAACGATCGTATAACGTTTTGGGCAATGCAAACCGGATGGCTCTCGGCAGGCATTCTACGGTCCACGTCGTAAGATCCTTGATCTCACCGTCCACACAGATCTTCATCGGCTCCATGGCTTCCAGCGTGATCTTTCGAACCCTGCGATACCGGATGCCGATTTTTTCACATTTTGCGCGATCGTCCAGCAACGTCCCCTTTTTATACATTCCGACCAGTCCCAGGAACTGCCGGCGCGTGACCGAATCCGGCACTTCGATCCATTCCAGAAGGCCGTCCTGCAAATCGGCTTTGGATGCCGCCTTATAGCCGCCGCCATAGTAAGCACCGTTGCCGAACAGAGAAAGAAGGAAACGGCTTTCCCGAACGCTTCCGTCTTCCATTACAAACCGGACATGTCCCTTCGGCATCCGGGCAAGCACCATAAACACGCAGATGGTGTAGGAGAAGGAATTGTTCATCAACGGCTTGGAACGGTTCCGTTCCATCATATCCACAACTTCACAGTCAAAGCCCATATTGGTGACGTTGATGGATACGCTGTCGTTGTAGCGGATGGCATCCACCTCGATTGCACTTCCGTTGATGTAATCTTCAATGTCGCAAAATTCCTTCGGAGAGCCAAAGTTCCGGGTAAAATCATTGCCGGTACCGATGGGAATCACCGCAAGTTCGGCATTTTCGCGACCGTACACGACCCCCGAAAGATCACTGACCGTTCCGTCTCCGCCAACGGCATAAATGCGATAGGTTTCCTCCGGATGCGTATCCAGCAACTTACGCACATACTGCGGGGCATCATCTGCCGAGCGGGTATAATGTGTATGATAATCCACCCGCAGCCGTCGGCAGGTTTTTGCAATCTGCCGCTTCATCCGGCGCGCCAGCCGCGTTCCCGCCACCGGATTCATAATAAAAATATGTTTCATGTCGGTCTTCCTTCTCTGTTTTTATGGAATATTTACCGGGAAGATTCGCCCTGCACCCATTTCCGGACGTTTTCAATGGTCTGTTCCGCGCTTTCCGAAGAAACCCGGAATCCTCGTCCACCGTCCACCGTCACGCTCAGATACAGTGCATCCTCATCCACCGGGGTAAAACGGATGACACTCTGCTCCCCTTCGTTTGTTGTCAGCGTCACCGTCAGCTCCGGAGAATATCCCTCCACCGGATCCAGAAATCCGCTTTGGTGAGTGCCGATGATGTCCATATAAATGGAACGCAGCATATCTCCGTCCAACGGTGCATGCTGATACAGACACTGGAAAGAGAGGTTGCCTTTTTTGTCCACAAATGAGGAAATTCCAACCTCATAACTTTCTTCCGCCCCGATGTCAAACCGGATGGATTTCAGATTCTTCAATGCCCAGAACGAGCAGGGAATGGAAGAACAGAATTTACTTGCAGACAAATCAATGGACGAAAATGCCGAGGCGGCTACCTTATAGATAACCCCGGAATCGTTATACATGACATACCGGTAGGCGCCGTTGTCACACAGATCCCCCACCAGATACGTTTCCGTCACCTGTACCAGGGTATCTACGGTTTCGCCGCGCGCCTCCGCCTCTTCCTTTTTCACGGCAAGATCCAGATCGAAATACTTATTGTTTACATTATTGATCAGCGGAAGAGAGGCATCCACGTTGATCTCCACCTGAATCCGGACCGCACGATCAAACCCGTATTGTTTCTGTGTTTCCACATCGGCAAAGCAAACCGTCTCCGCCGAACGGAGCCCGTAAAAATTCTTGACACAGTTGCGGATGACCAGTTCGTTGGCACCGCCGTAGAACGGCGCTTCCAAAACAAACACATACAACTGTCCGATGGTGTTCGCCTCGTCCTCATTGGGAAGACGGGCATACACATCCTCGTCCGTCCCGTCCCGGTCAATCTTCAACCAGTTGAATCCGTCGTTGTCAAAATCGTAAATGGTAAAGATATCGGTCGGAAACAGGCGGGAACGGTCTCCGAGCAGACGTTCGGCAAAATAAGTGCTGACCGCATAGACGTCGTTGTCTTTTTCCGTTTTGAAATAATACGCGCCGCCCTCCGGCGTACGATCACCCAGATAAAACGTATCAACAACCTTTTTGCCGTTCACTTCTTTTTCAACGAGAAGTGTCGCCTGCGGATCGTCCAGCCCGTAATCTGCCAGTTTCTGAGAAGAAAGTTCCACCGTAGTCTCGGCATAAATGCCGAGCGGGCATTCAAACAGCCCCTTGGAGCTTGCGGGGAGAAGCTCCCATACTTCCTGCCCCTCAATGCGGACGTCACCGTCCTCGTTGCGGAATACGGTATATGCATCGTCACGGTTTCTCACCGTAACGCGCTTCAGAACCGAAGCGTTTTCGATTGCATAAATCTTCGTTCCTTCACGGGGATAATCCTGTTCGACCGATCGATCCTCCTCCGGCTTCTCCGGGTCCGGCAGATTCGCCCTGCCGAGAGCCGTTACCGCCGTTGCGAGAATCGCAAGACAAAGAATGGCAAGAACGAGTGTTTTTCCGTGTTTTCTCATAAATACATTCTCTTTCTCCGACGGATGATGCTGATAACAAAACACACAACCGGCGCTGCACCGATGATGACAGCACAGGCAATCATAAACACCGTGTCGGTTTCAAACGTGATGGTGCCGGGAAGCAGCGAAGTGGAATAGATCATCACATAATTTTCTCTTCCCGTCACATACCGGAACAGATTGAGCATATACGGAAGTGTCGCGGAAGACGACCCGTCCACATTGGAAAGAAAATACGTTTCCGTAAGCGATGTGGTTCCGAACGCCACCACATTGGAGGTGCGGGTATAATACGTATAAGAACTCCCTTGCGGGACGCGTTCGCTTACAGAAATATACGAAAGCGCACCGAGAGAAAACGGACCTACCACGTCGTCATCTGCCATGGTAATGTCTTTCAGCCCGGACATATTCAGTGTTTTGGAGCTGTAATCCACACCGAATGCACCGGTTCCGAACGAGGTAAGCAGATCTGCCGAACTTTTTCCGTCGTACAGTGTCAGACGCTCCAGAGCACGGGTCTTCCCCAAAGAAGCATACAGATAATTCTTTTTGCCGACAAGATCGCCCGCCACATCGTCGGAAAGCTGCGTTGCTCCGTATTTCAGACGGATCAGGGGTTCGGCACGGTTGTCTACCGTGATGGAATTGGCACGGTCAAACACCGTGCGGGTCGTATAGCGGATGCCCCATTCCTCCAGAAAATTTTCCAGCCGGGGAGCTGCCGGCGTAGAGGCGTCCAGAAACGTAACAAGCGATTTTCCGTACTTCTCGCCGTTGGACACAAACGCGCGCAGCATCCGGATATCGTTGGAGCTGTAGTCGGAGGTCGGGCTGACAATCACGGCACAGTCCACATCGTCGGGGATTGCCTCCACGGTGGAAAGATCCAACTGAATAACCCGATAAGCGTTGAGTTGAAGCATGGAAACCAGGTATCCGGGAAGCGTTTCATCGTGTCCGGAAAGGAAAGCGATGGTCTTCTGTCCGTCCATGGCAACCGACTCCATCGCACCGTCGATGCGGCGCTCCAGACCGATATATTCACTTTCGTCGAAGACGTCCTCCGAAATCTGGAAGTTCCGCCCGGTTTCCGGGCAGTAGACCGTCAGAAACGTATCCTCATCCAGCGTAATGTTGCGAGACTTGAAAAACCCCGGATTGTAACGGGTATGAATGTAATGCACCGAGATATGGTCGGTATGGGAGGCAAACGATTTCAACAGCTCGTAAGTATACCGTTTGGCGGAAAATGCAGATTGCTGACCGGTTTCTCCGGTTGCATCGTAAGACGCCTTGGAAAAGTCTTCTTCCTCTCCGTTGACAATAATCTCAATGTCCCGTTTGAGGTTCTGCACATATTCCTGAGAATAATCGTCAATCTGTGTTACCTGAATGACGGAAAAATCAGCAGAAAGATCAAATTTTTTGTCCAGCAGCGTCACACCGACATTCAGCAGAACAACAGCGGCAATCACAACAACCGTAAGAATTGTAGAAAAAGCGCCGCGGCGGATTTTGCGCGCCTGGCTCTGCTTCACCGCTTCACGCTGAGAAGGCGAAAGAACGGCAAGTTCCTGTTTCTTCTGTTTCATCACGGTGTCCTCCTTATGCCCATCTGCGTTTTTCCAGCATCCTGCCCGTCAAAAACAAAAAAACACCGGAAATACTGAGGTAATAAACAATCGGAGCCATGCTCAGCAGCCCAATCGCAAAGCTGTGATAACGGGAATACAGGCTGATGCACTGAAGAATTTCGCCGATAACCGCGGGAAACAACCCCGAAATGGAATCAATAACATACATAAACAAAAGAAGCCCGAAGGTTGCCGCAACGGTGGCAATCTGATTTTCGGTCACCGACGACAGAAACAGCGCCACGGCAATCATGGCAAAGCCGATCAGAAGTGAGCCAAGCATCTGCATCAGGAATTCATTCCATGACACCTGCCCGAACAGGGACACCACAAACGCATACAGCACATTGACCAGTGTGGCGGCAGAATAAATGCATACGCCGCACAGGTATTTTCCCAGAACCACCGAGGAAATCTTCACGGGAGCCGTTAAAAGAAGCTGATCCGTACGGTTTTTCTTTTCCTCACTGAAAAAGCGGAACGACAAAAGAGAAACCAGCAGAATGTTGGCAAAGTACAGCCACACTCCGAAATATGTTCCCATATACGACTGACCGGACACCATCACGGTAAGCGTGAACATAATGCCGGAAACAAGACAATAAACGCCAACGGTAAACCAACCGATCGGGTTGCGGAAGCAAGCCAGCATATCCCGGCGGAAAATTGCACCCATCAGATCTCGCCTCCTTCTGTTTCTTCGGTCTTCTGCGGCTTGGGCTCTTCGGCAGAACCGTTCAGAGCCGCCTGCGCATCCGGGGTATTGCCCACCAATTGCATAAAGATATCCTCCAACGTCACACCAAGCGGTGTAATCATCAGAATGTACCAGTCACGCTTCGCACATTCGGCAAACAGAACCCGGCGAATATCCGTATGCTTGTCGGATTCCAGAATAAGATCCACCGTACCCTTTTCCATGCTGCCGACATATTCCACGCGCAACACGCCAGGAAGCGCCGACAGAACCTCCATCGCCTCGTTTTGAGGAGCGACGATCCGGATGCCGTAGCGATTGTTTGCCATGGCGGACTGAATGAGATTTTCGGTGGAATCGTCACGAATCAGATAGCCCTGATTGAGAATGATGACCCGCTCGCAGACCGCCTGAATCTCTGTCAGAATATGTGAACTGAGCAGAACCGTATGCGTCTGTCCCAGGCGCTTGACAAGATTCCGGATCTCCACGATCTCTTTCGGATCCAACCCGATGGTCGGCTCATCCAGAACGATGACCTCCGGATTTCCGATCAATGCCTGTGCCAATCCGACACGCTGACGGTAACCCTTGGACAGATTGCGGATCATACGGTACGCAACATGATCGATCCCGGTCACCTCGCAGATCTCACGCAAATGCTGCTCCCGCGGCAACGTACAGTGCTTGAGTTCGTACACAAAGCCAAGATACTCCTCCACCGTCATATCGGGATAAAGCGGAGGAACCTCCGGCAGATAGCCGATGTTCTTCTTGGCTTCCTCCGGCATCTCCAGCAAATCAAATCCGCCGATTTTTACGGTGCCGGACGTGCTGGAAAGATAACCGGTAATCATATTCATCGTTGTACTCTTTCCCGCACCGTTCGGTCCGAGAAAACCAACGATCTCTCCCCGGTCGATGGAAAAGGACAAATCGTTGACGACGATCTTTTCGCCGTAGCGCTTTGTCAGGTGCAAAACTTCAATCATAGTCACAAACTCCTTTTTTCCTTGGCTTCTGACATCGGATTTTCCCTGAGATTCCTTATTCTGATCCGGAAGAAACAACCCACCCGGAAAGCAAGGGCAGATTCTTCCTTATTATACTTATTGTAAAACAAAGATGTAACAACTCTTTGTCCTTTTCGGTGTAAAAGTATAAAAACGGGATCAGAACCAGTTTTCCGGGCAGGAAAGCGAGACCTTCCGTTTTTCGCCGTCGCTCATGCGGCGCAGATCCGCTTCTCCGGCAGCAATCTCATCATCGCCGAGAACCATGGTATATGCGGCGCCGATACGGTCGGCGTATTTCATCTGTGCTTTCAGCGAACGCCCGGAAATATCCGAGGACGCCGAAATGCCGGCACGCCGCAGTTTTCCGGTCAGCTCGGCTGCTTTCTTTTCACCCTGCTCGCCCAGCCCGGCAAGAAAGATCCGGCACGCCGGTTTTTCTCCGAACGAAAGCCCCTTGCTTTCCATCAGAGAGATCAGGCGTTCCAGCCCGGCGGCAAAGCCGATGCCGCACACGTCCAGTTTGCCGTCCAGTTCATGAATCAGCCCGTCATACCGTCCGCCGCCGAGAATGGCAAGCCCGGTATCGGCATCCACAAACTCAAACACGGTTTTGGTATAATAGTCCAGGCCGCGGATGATTCCGGGATCCACCGCAAACAGAATGCCGGCATCCGTCAGACCGCCGCGCACCCGCTCAAAGTGCGTGCGGCATTCCTCACACAGATAATCGGTGATGACCGGTGCACCCTCGGCCGCCTTCCGGCACTCCGGACATTTGCAGTCCAGAATCCGCATCGGGTTGCGGTAAAGACGATCCCTGCATGTTTCACACAGACGGTCTTTCCGTTCTTCGAAAAACGCAATCAGTGCCTTGCGGTATTCCGCACGGCACGAAGGACATCCGATGGAATTCAGACGGACCTCCACATGATCAAACCCGAGCGATGCCAGAAAATCACGCACCAGCGAAATGACCTCAACGTCGGAGCGGGGATCCTGCGACCCGTACAGTTCCACACCGAACTGATGAAATTCACGGTATCTGCCTGCCTGCGGTTTCTCATAACGGAAGCATGAGATGATGTAAAACAGCTTCAACGGCAAAAGCCCGGCAAACAGCCCGTTTTCCAGGCAAAGCCGCGCTACGGACGCAGTTCCCTCGGGGCGGAGCGTGATGCTGTCGCCGCCCTTTGTTTCAAAGGTATACATTTCCTTCTGAACCACATCGGTCGTTTCGCCGACACCGCGCCGGAACAATTCCGTTTTTTCGAATGTGGGAAAACGCACTTCGTCAAACCCATATCTCAGTGCCGTTTCCGTCGCTTTTTTTTCTACATATCTCCATTTATACGATTCTGCGGGCAGAACATCCTTTGTACCGCGCACCGCTTCGATTTTCACGCTCATGGGTTCTCCTTTTTTGTTCAAAAAATATCGATGTTGTTGCGCCGTGCCGAGCTGTACGCTTCCCGCCAGTCCAGATCTCCCCGATCCAGTGCCCGCACAAGAATTTCCGCGGTCGCAATGTTTGTGGCAACCGGGATGTTGTGCATATCGCAAAGACGAAGCAACATGTTGTCGTCTGTTGTGTCACGCTTCGCGGAAATCGGATCACGGAAAAACAGAACCAGATCAATTTCTTCATAGGCAATGCGGGAAGCGACCTGCTGAAGCCCGCCGCGTCCGCCGCTCATAAAGCGATAAATTTCCAATCCCGTTGCATCGGCAACCATTTTTCCCGTTGTCGCAGTGGCACAGAGCGTATGCTTGGACAAGATTCCGGAATACGCAATGCAGAACTGCACCATCAGTTCTTTCTTTTTGTCCTGAGCCATCAATGCAATATTCATGTTCTCTCTCCTTTATCACTGTTCTTTTATAATTGAAGTAATTCGGTTTCTTTGTTTTCCAGCCGTGCGGCAATGTTGAAAAAAGCACGGCTGATCTTCCGGCGGCGACTGTCGAAAATCAGAATTCCCCGGTTGGCGTATGCCGAAGCCATCGGATCTTCCGGAACAATGCCGAGAAGTTTCAGGTTGACCTGCTGCTGAATCTCACTCACGTCAAACGAAAGTCCGCGCCGGACCCGCTTTCCGTTCAGCCGGTTGATAATCAGTTTTCCGTCCTCCATGCCGCTCAGAGCCGCAAGATCCGCCACCTTTCCGGCATCCCGGATGGAGGTCACATCCGGCGTAGCCACAAGAATGGGGGAAATCAGGACATCGCCGAATGTCTGCAAAAATCCGGTTCCGCAGGGACAATCCACCAGAATGCAGTCAAACTGCGATTCCACGGAATGAAGGAATTTACGCATTCTGGGATAAAGCTCCGACGCAGAGACCTCCATACGGGAAGGGGCAGGAAGAAAATACAGCTTGCGATGATTCGGAACAGGATAAATGGCTTTTTCCGCCGAGCACTTTCCAAGACAAACGTCCTGCACATCAAAAATCACCTGATCCTGCATGCCGAAAAGCAAATCCAGATTCCGCAACGCGATGTCCGCGTCCACGGCGAGCACACGCCGGTCCGATGCCGCGAGAGCCGCAGCCAGATTGGCTGCCACCGTACTTTTTCCCACGCCTCCTTTTCCGGAGGCGATCCAGTATATTTTACTCATGGTATTTTTCTCCCTTGTCATGCTCCGGATCTTGTCAACGCATAGCGAAGCTCCGCTTTCACGAGATCGGCAAGCGCAAAAGTCGTAGAGGTTCCGGCATGCTCCACAACCACGCAGAATGCAATCTGCGGATTATCCGCCGGAGCTACGCCGATCATCAGCGCCGTAGGCAGTTCATTGGCATATTCCGCCGTGCCGGTCTTCACGGCAATTTCGGCGATGGAAAAATCTGAAAAATCGGAATACGCCGAGCCGCCCTTCTCGTTTGCCACGGCGTACAGACCTTTCATTACGGCATCCAGTGTTTCCTGCCGGATATTCAGCTGCTCATACGAACTCGGATAGGAAGAAACGATTTCTCCCGTCACACTGTCCCGAATGCTCTTGATAATGTGCGGGGTATATTTCTTCCCGCCGTTTGCCAAGGTCGCCACATAATTGACCAGCTGAATGGGGGTTACGCCGTTGTCGGACTGACCGATTGCGGCAAGAAGCGTTTCGCCCTCCTGCCAGATTCCGCCGACCGATTCCCGGTATTCCCTGCCTGCCACAATGCCTTCCGCTTCTCCGGGCAGTTCAATTCCCGTCCGGGAACCGAAACCGAGCATCCGGGCATATCGGTTCATGATGTCAATCCCGGTCAGACGCCCCGCGTCAAAGAAAAAACCGTTGCAGGAAACTTTCAGCGCCAGACGCAGATCCACATCCCCATGCGCCCGTCCGCCGAAGCACGAGGGCTGATAGGTCGGGTAATATTTGTAAACACCGGAGCAGGAATAAACGGTATTCGTATCAATCACACCGGATTCCAGAGCGGCGATTCCGGTCACCATCTTGAACGTGGAACCGGGAGGAAACAAACCGGAAATGACCCGGTTCACGTACGGGCTTGCGGGATCTTTCGAGATCTCGGCAAAATCCTGATAATAAGTAGAGAGATTATAGGTCGGAAAACTTGCCATAGACAGAATCTCTCCGGAATGAATATCCATAAAAATCGCAGCGCCGCCGGTTGCCGCATTTTCCCCATTGACCTTCCGGCACGCCTCCACGGTCTTCTTCAATTCGTCCTCCAGAATCTTCTGCATCCGGCTGTCCAGAGTCAGAATCACATCGTCGCCGGCTTTCGGATCCACGGATTCCAGAACGCTCATCACATGCCCGGAGGCATCTGTGGATACCGAACGATATCCGTCCGTTCCGCGCAGATACGCCTCACAAAGTTTTTCAATGCCGCTTTTCCCCACCATATCGTTCAGGGAATATCCGGCATCCTTCATAGAGGCGTACTCACTGGCGGAGATCCGACCGATGGTTCCGAGAACGTGAGAAGCAAAGTACTCATACGTATACTCCCGCACGGCCGTTGATTCTACCGAAACACCGGGAAGTTCTTCGGAATATTCCCGAAGGACCGTCGCCATTTCTCTTCCGATGTCCTCCGCAAAGGTAAACTTCCCGTTTTCCGTACGAAGTTCCATCTCATAACGCACCGCCATAAAATCCCGGACGGACTCCTCATCGTCCTGAAAGCCCCAGTTTTTTTTCAGTGCGTCAAAAACCTCCTGTGCCTCTCCGGTTGCCGGAATTTTCCGTTTTTCCAGAAACTGAGCAAAGGACTTGAACCCGGCGGAATCTTCCGTGAAGCCATCTGCATACCGGATCGCTCCGTTTTCTTCTTTCAGAGGAAACGTATCGGCATACGGGACATCATACTTCCGGAACAACCGGACCAGCCGGCGGATCAGTCCGTTCAGATCGGAAACCGAAGAGCGGCGGATGACCACATTCAGAGCCAGGGAATTGCTGACCAGCGGCTGACAGTACCGATCCAGCAAAATGCCGCGCGTGGAGGGCAAAACGGTTTTTGTTACCACCGTATTGACGGATTTTTTATAATATTCCGCTCCGTGTACCAACTGAAGATCGGCAAGCCGGGCCGTAAACAGCAGACAAAGGGCAAGAAAGAATGCCGTAACCGAAAACAGACGGCGGTTTTTAATATTCTTCATCCACATTCCTCCAAAAGCGGCTTGTCCCGAACCAGCGAACAATCAGATAGACCACAACCGTCACCGGCAACGTCATCAACAATTTGGGAAGCGTAACCGAAAGCAGGGCTTCTCCCACATGTTTTCCTCCCCGCAAAGCATACTCTGCCGCCGAAAGGACATCCCGCACAAACAAGGCCGCCGAAACGAACAGCAGCGCCGCCGGAAGCCCCGGACGGATCTTTTCTCCGCTGACCGCTCCGATCAGATAACCAACCGCCGCATACAGGATTGCGGTCATTCCGAACAGTCCACCGCCCGCCAGATCCAGAAGCAGACCGGAACACAAACCGAGAAGGGCACCGACTTTTTCATTTTCCGTCAATGCCACACACACAACAGCGGCAAGGACATAACAAGGTCCGACACCGTGGAATGTGAACGGAATCGTCACCCGGGAAAGCAAAAACATCAAAAAGCAGAAAAATCCGTACAGTACAGCCCGTTTTTTCATGACAGCGGATCCTCATGCTCAAAATTGATCAGGACAAACACCTTCTGCACGCGGGAAAATTCCACCGCAGGCGTAAGAACCGCACAGACCGAAAGCCCGTCCGGCTCGGTTTTCAGATCGCTTACCGTACCGAGGACAAGCCCCTTCGGATACCGTCCTCCCAAACCGGAGGTCACGGCAAGATCGCCGCGATTCACCATGGTATCGGTCGCCAGCGCCTTGAGTTCCAGTTGTCCGTTTGCCAACGCCGTGGCATTTCCCTCGGTATATCCGATCTCACCCGTACGCACAAGCAACGCACCGACCGAGAGGCGGGAATCTGCCACATAAGTGACGGAAGACCAGTTCAGACCCACCGTGCGCACAACGCCGACCAGTCCCTCGCCGGTTACCACAAGATCACCCTTTTTCACGCCTGCCGCCGTTCCGACATTGAGAGACAGTTCACACGTCCATCCGTCCGTCGAACGGGCAACGACCTGCGCCTCCGCATAAGTAAACTCCGGGTGTTCTTCCTGTAAATGCAGAAGAGAACGAAGCTGTTCGTTTTCATACTGCAGATAATATGTTTTTTCCGACTGCAATTTCTGTTGCAGAAGTTCCGCGCGCAATCTTTCGTTTTCTTCTTTCAGTGCCGGATATCCGGCAGCTGCTCCGAAGAAATCCCCGATGCCGTTTCCGATACTTGTAAAAACCGTTTCCACCGGCGTAAAAACCGTGGAAATCAGTTCCCGGTGCGGAAGCCGGTCCAGCCCGAGGACGGCACACAGCATAAAGCCAAGCAGAAAAGAGCCGATCAGAATCAGCACGGTCCGGAAATCCGGACGCTTATGACGATGTTTTGCCACAACGTATTCCTCCGCTATGATTCTCTGCGTTCAAGAACACGCAGGATGGAAAGACCGGTTCCGGCGCCTCTTGCCACACACACCAACGGTTCTTCCGCCGTGACGGAAGCAAGCCCCGTACTTTCCATAATCACATCATTCCAGCCGCGAAGCAGCGCCCCGCCTCCGCACAGAAGAATCGGATTCTCCTGCACACCCGCCGCGAGATCCGGCGGAAGTTTTTCCAGCAACGCCACAAGCGAATCCGTCAGCACATGCACGCTGTCGCGCAAAGCATTCCGGATATCCTCGGACGAAAGCACAAAACTCACCGGAAGTCCCTGCAAAAGATCCCGCCCGCTCAGGGTAATGAAATCCATCCGCAGCATCTCGCACACGGTTCCGATCTTCTTCTTGACCTGTTCGGCGGTGGAGTTCCCGATCAGAATGTTGTAATTTTTGCGCACATACGACACGATATCCTCATCAAACCGTGAGCCGCTTACGTCTGAAGTCACGGTAGCAAGAACTCTTCCGTCCGAAATTGCGGAGATCTCCGTTTTTCCGCCGCCGATATCCATAACAATCTGACCTTTTGTGGAACACACGTCCACGCCGCCGCCGATGGCGGCAGCCAACGCGTTTTCCATCAGAACAACGCGCCCCGCGCCCGCCGCACGCACGGCATCCCGGACGGCATTCCGTTCTACGGCGGTGGCATTGGCGGGAACCGCCACCACAACCATCGGACGCCAGAACGATTTACGAACCGTGTTCATATAGGACCGCAGCATCGTCACGGTGCGATGATAATCGGAAATCACACCGTTGTGCACCAACGGCACATACGTCAGCATTTCCGGCGTTCTGCCCGCCATATCCCGTGCCCGGTTTCCCAGCGCGACAATCCGTTCGGGATTGTAGGTTTCACACACCAGGGATGACGCTTCTTCCAGAACAACGCCCCTGTCTCTCCGGTACAGCATGGTGCTGCAGCTCCCCAGAGAAAGCCCGTAATACATTGCATTCATTTTCAAAAATCTCCGATTCCCGCTTCACGCAACATATCCGCAAGCGTGCAAAGCGGCAGTCCCATCACATTGAAATAATCGCCCTCAATCCGTTCGATCAGATCGGCGCCTCTGCCCTGAATGCCGTAGGCGCCTGCCTTGTCCATCGGCTCCCCGCTGTCTACGTATCGTTCAATTTCCGCATCGGACAGATTCCGGAAATGCACACGGGTGGCACACACCCGGCAATCCTCCCGCACCATGTTGCGCGACCCGTCCGTCCGAAGCACGCAGACCCCGGTATATACGGTGTGCGGCTTTCCGGACAATTCCCGCAGCATCCGGCATGCGTCCGAACGGTCTTTCGGCTTGCCGAGAATCTCCCCGTCCGGAGCGGCGACAACGGTATCGGCGGAAATGATGCAGGCATCGGGCTGCTGAGAGGCAACACTTCTGCCCTTCAGCAAAGCAAGACGGCGCACAAGCTCCGGTGCTTCGTAAGAACCGATGTTCTCATCCGCGTCCGAAGGGCACACCTCATAGGAAATTCCAATCTGTGTTAAAAGTTCCCGGCGGCGCGGCGAGCCGGATGCCAGAACCCATCTCATGCAGACTTCCACCTCTTTAAAAAATTATTATTATATATAATAGCATATTTTCTTTGCATTTTCAACCACTCTTTCTGTAAATTTATCAAACATTTTTATTTTTTCGCACGCCGCCCTCTTGACAAACCCGACAAAAAGGTGTACACTTCCATTCGTTAGTTTCCTAACTAAATGTTTTGGCTTCTGTCCGGGAAGCCGACAGAAAGGAAGAATCCATATGAAAAACCGGCAACCGCCTCCCCAAAAGCACGAACACATCAGTCATCAGATGATGACGGTTACCCACCGGCACGACAATCGCATCCGGCAGCGCATGGAGGGAATTGGCATCACCCGTGCCATCGGACCGCTGCTGTTTGAAATCTCCCGGAGCGAGGGAATTTCACAACGGGAACTTGCCTCGCGGATGCACTTCCGGGCATCGAGCATCAGTGTCACCATTCAGAAGATGTGTGAAACGGGTTTGATCCGGCGTGAAGAAAACGCTTCGGATGCGCGGAGGGATGCCCTGTATCTGACGGAAAAAGGACGTGCCTGCCAGCAGAAAATCCACACCACCTTTGACGAACTGGAAGAAGAATTTCTTGCCCCGCTGAATGAGGAAGAACGGCGACAGTTACGGAATCTTCTGGAGAAGCTTCTGCAGGAAAACGAACAGAAATGAAAGGATTTATTTTATGAAACGATGGTTCAAATACATCAAACCCTATCTGCCGTATTTCATCATCGGACCGCTGTGCATGATTGCGGAAGTCGTCGGAGAAGTCGTTATGCCGAAGCTTCTGGCAAACGTCATCAACGGTGCCAACGACGGCGTGCTGACCTGGCAGTCCTCGCTGGGAACCATGGGGCTGATGATCCTCTGTGCCGTGCTGATGATGCTGGGCGGCGTGGGCGGCGCATATTTCGGAGCAAAGGCCTCTGTCAATTTTGCCGCAGACCTGCGGCGGGACATGTACGGTGCCATTCAGCGGTTCTCCTTTGCCAACATCGACCGTTTCAGCACCGGCTCGCTCGTTACACGTCTGACCAATGACGTAACCCAGGTTCAGAACTTTGTCAATATGATTCTCCGCATGGCGCTCCGCGCGCCGGGCATGCTGATTGCCGCCCTGATTATGGCAATCACCATGCAGCCGAAGTTGTCCACCGTCTTTGCCGTCAGCATTCCTCTGATGCTGATTGCCGTCGGAGCAATCATCTCGCAGGGATTTCCCCGCTTTTCCAGAATGCAGACCAAGATGGACGCCCTGAACTCCCGCGTGCAGGAAAACGTCACCAATGTGCGTGTGGTCAAAAGCTTTGTAAGAGAAGATTACGAAATTGACAAGTTCCGCGCCGCAAACGCCGATCTGAAAAAAAGCGGGATGTCCGCTATGCGCATTATGATTTTCATGTCTCCGGTCATCACCCTGTTCATGAACGCCACCGTCCTTGTGGTTGTGTGGCTGGGCGGAGGCATTGTTCTGGACGGTGGAATGCCGGTGGGCGATCTTTCGGCGTTTCTCACCTATGTCACCCAGATTCTCTCCTCGCTGATGATGGTTACCATGCTGCTGATGTTCTCCTCACGGGCACTGGCATCCGGACGGCGTATCGCCGAGGTTCTGGACGAAGTTCCAGATCTTTCCGACGAAAACGCACGGGAGCCGGAACGGCATGTTGAAAACGGAGACATTGAATTCGACCACGTTTCTTTCCGCTATTACAAAAACAGCGACGACCTGGTTCTGGATGATATCTGCCTGAAGATTCCCGCACACGCAACCGTGGGAATCATCGGTTCTACCGGCTGCGGAAAGACCACATTGGTATCCCTGATCAGCCGGCTGTACGACGCAGACGAAGGATGCGTCCGGGTAGACGGCGTGGACGTCCGGGACTACTCCCTGAAAAATCTGCGCGACGGCGTAGGAGTTGTGTTGCAGAAGAACACCCTTTTCTCCGGCACAATCGCAGAAAATCTGCGCTGGGGCGATGAAAACGCCTCTGACGAAGAGGTCCGGGATGCCGCCAAACGCGCCCAGGCAGACAAATTTGTTTCTTCGTTCCCCCATGGCTATGACACCTTGCTGGAGCAGGGCGGAACCAACGTTTCCGGAGGACAGAAGCAGCGTCTCTGCATTGCCCGCGCGTTGCTCAAAAAGCCGAAAATCATCGTCCTGGATGACTCCACATCGGCAGTCGACACGGCGACCGAAGCGCAGATCCGCCGCGCTTTCCGGGAAGAGCTGCAGGATTCCACCAAGATCATCATTGCCCAGCGCATCTCATCGGTTATGGATGCCGATCTCATTGTCGTTATGAACGACGGCAGAATTACCGGAACAGGCACCCACGATGAACTTTTGAAGAACAATACGGAATATCAGGAAATCTACGATTCCCAGATGGATCGGAAGGAGGCGGGCACGGATGGCAAGATCGCTTGAAGAACTGCGTCGGCAATACAACAGTACGGCAAATTCCAAAGGAGGAATGCCCGGACGCGGAAGAGGCCCGGGCGGTCCGGGGCGCGGAATGGGAGGCAAGCCGAAAAACTCCGCAAAAACGGTTGCCCGGATTCTCTCCTATCTGCGCGGATACCGGTTACGGTTTGTTCTGGTGCTGGTTCTGATGCTGATTAACACGCTCACCTCTCTGCTCGGCTCCTATCTGATGGCTCCGATCATCGACAAACTGACCCTGGCGGTCAATCCCGATGCCGACATTCAGATGAGCGCGGTGGAAACCGTAGCGGACCGCATCATCTCCGCCGTTGCCCCCGCTCTGGATTCCCTGACGGAAAACCATGTTTTGGGTTATATCCTGGCGGCGATTCTCCTGCTTGGGTGCATTTATCTGATCGGAATTCTGACCTCATATATCCAGGCACGGCTGATGCTCTCCATCTCACAGGGAGCGGTGGAAAAGATCCGGAACGATCTGTTTTCCAAGCTGCAGCATCTTCCCGTGCGGTATTTTGATTCCAACCCGCACGGTGAGATTATGAGCCGCTTCACCAACGACATTGACAACATCGACGTGATGCTCAACAACTCTCTTACCTCGCTTGTTTCCGGCACGGTCACCCTGATCGGAACCCTGGTATTCATGATCTCCACCAGCTGGATCCTTACGCTGGTCACAGTTGTTTTCACCCCGTTGTTTCTGTTCGGCGGCAATGCCATCGCGCGTCAGAGCGGAAAATACTACAGCGGTCAGCAGGCAGCGCTCGGTGCGGTCAACGGCTATATGGAAGAAACCGTCACCGGGCAGAAAATCGTCAAGGTCTTCAACCACGAAGACACCTGCGTTCAGGAATTCGGAGAACTCAACGACGATATGCGGGACAAGCAGTTCAAAGCCAATTTCTGGGGTGGCGTGATGGGACCTATTATGGGAAACACCTCGCAGATCTCCTATGCCGTCACCGTCGGTGTAGGCGGCGTTCTCATGTGTCTCTCCGGACTGACCCCCGGTGCGTTGACGGTCTTTGCGCAATACTCCCGTCAGTTCTCCATGCCCATCAACATGATTTCGCAGCAGATGAGTACCGTATTTGCGGCTCTCGCCGGAGCGGAACGCGTTTTTGCCGTCATGGATGAGCCGCCGGAAACACCGGATGCTCCGGATGCAAAGTGCCTTCCGGAAATCCGGGGCGATGTCGTGATGGAGCATGTCTCCTTCGGATATCTGCCGGGCACAACCGTTCTGAAAGACATTTCGCTGTATGCGCACCCCGGGCAGAAAATTGCCTTTGTCGGCTCGACCGGTGCCGGGAAAACCACGGTTACCAACCTGCTTTCCCGTTTCTACGACACGCAGGAAGGCACCATCACCATTGATGGCGTCAACATCCGGGACATCCGCCGGGATGAGTTGCGCCGCAACATTGCCATGGTTCTTCAGGACACCCACCTTTTTACGGGAACCGTTATGGAGAACATCCGTTACGGCAGGCCGGATGCCTCGGACGAAGATGTGATTGCCGCCGCAAAAACGGCAAGCGCACACAGCTTCATTCTGCGGCTGGAAAAGGGCTACCAGACCGTTCTGGAAGGCGACGGCGCCAACCTCTCACAGGGACAGCGGCAGCTGCTCAACATTGCCCGTGCCGCTCTTTCCAAAGCGCCGATTCTGGTGCTTGACGAAGCCACGTCCTCCGTAGATACCCGCACGGAGCGTCACATCGAGCACGGCATGGACCGGCTGATGAAAAACCGGACCACGTTTGTCATCGCCCACCGCCTTTCCACCGTCCGCAACGCAGACGCCATTCTGGTTCTGGAACGCGGACAGATTCTGGAACGCGGTTCTCATGAGGAACTACTCAAGCTGCACGGAAGATATTATGAGCTGTACACCGGCATAAAAGAATTGGACTGATAAAATTGCAGATAAAGTGAGCGTCCGCAAGACATTTGCGGACGCTCACTTTATCCTGTTCGTTTTTAATTCCGTGTATCCTTCTGCGGGGAAAGAGGCAGGACAATTTCAAACACAGCGCCGGAATCCGGGCTGTTGTTATAAGCGGAAATGGTGCCTCCGTTTGCTTCCACAACGGCTTTCGCAATGGAAAGTCCGAGACCGAATTTGCCTTTCGCCCCCTTGTAAAAACGTTCAAACAAATGCGGAAGATCTTCTTCACTGAAGCCGTTTCCATCGTCGGAAATGCGGATGAGCAGATGCTGCTCCTCCGGCTGAACAAAAACGGAAATCCTGCTTTTCGCATAGCGCAGATCGTTGGTCAGTATGTTGGTCAGAGCCGTTGCCATACTGTCGGCATCAACGTAAAGCGTCCGATCAGGAAGCTCATGGACTTCCACGGAGATCGGGGACGCCAGGACAAGACCCTTGACCCGACCGCAAACCTCGTCAAAGATGTCGTGCACCGAGACCTCCGAGCGCTGAATCGCACCTTCCGTTGTCTCAATCCGGGACAGATACAGCACTTCACCCACCAGTTTTTCCAGCCGGGAGACCTGACCGAGAATCAGTTCATACGCCTCATCCGTATCCGTAAAAACACCATCCCGCAAGCCCTCAACGTAGCCGCGGATCGACATCAGGGGGGTGCGCAGCTCATGCGAGGCGTTTTGCAGAAACACCTTCTGGTTAAAGTCGTACGTCTGCATGTTCTGCGCCATTTCTTCCATGGACTGTGACAGATCCGCCAGCTCGTCATGCGTATGGATGGGAATCGTCTCGTCAAACTTCCGTTCGGCAATCAGCTGCGCGCGGTTTTTCAGACGCTTGATATTCGCCGTCAGCATATCCGAAATCAGAAAAGACACCAGGATGGAAAAAACGGACGCCAGCGCGAGCCCGATTCCGTAAAGCCGGAACGCTGCGTTGACCGTACTGACCTCCATTCCGCCGGAAGCCAGCACGATATAGCCGATGATCTCTTGCGGAAATCCGTCCATCGTCCGTCGGGCAATGGGCTGAACCAGAACAAAATATTCCTGACCGTTGAGCAAAATTTTTCCGACCCCGTCCTGACGCAGACAGGGACGGATCGCTGAGGCAAACTCCGTTTCAAAATTCTCACCGACCGACGCCTGCATCACGTCAATGTTCCTGCCGTCGTACAAGCTCAGGTCGGAATGCAGAATCAGAAGGGAAAAGTTGCTTCCCGCAATCTTCTCATACAGTTCATCCAGAACACCAGGAAGAAAGACACGGGACTCGTATTTTTTCAGAATCTGCGAATCCTCCATCAACTGCTTTTCAATGAGGGAAGACGCATAATTATGCATAAACAACGAAACGAAGCCGAGAGAAACTCCTGCGACAAAAGCAACCACCAACAGAAACGAAATCAGAAGTTCCGACCGGATGGAACAGAAAAAGGGGCTTTTTTTCTCGGAGTCGCAGGATGCGAAAGACTTCGGACCGATCAATCCGGTTCCTTGTCCGTCACCTTATACCCGTAGCCCCATACGGTTTCGATGCTGAACTCCGTCCCGGCGGCATCCAGCTTTTTGCGGATCCGTTTTACCAGATCGTCCACCGCACGGGTGTCCCCCACATACTGATACCCCCAAATGTTTGACAACAGTTGATCCCGTGTAAATACACGGTTCTTGTTTTTCATCATAAACTGAATAAAATCGTATTCCATGGCGGTAAAAGCAATTTCCCGCTGCTCATCCCCATGAATCACCACGGCACGGCGCTCGGACGGATAAAGTTTCAGATCACGGCAGGACATGGATCCGTCCACACTTTTTTCCGTACTCATCCCGTCAATACGGCGGAAGATGGCTTTGACACGCGCCACAAGCTCCCGGGGCGAAAACGGTTTCATCATATAATCGTCCGCACCCATCTCAATTCCGAGAATCCGATCCAGCTCCTCGTCCCGTGCCGACACGATGATGATGGGCGTATTGGCACTCTTCCGAATCTCGTTGCACAGCTCAAATCCGGACATTCCCGGCATCATAATATCGATGATAAGCATATCCGGCTCTCCTTCGCGGAAAGCGGAAAGAGCACTTTCTCCATCCTCAAATTCCTGAATCCGGTATCCTTCTTTTTCCAGATATGACCGGACAATGCAACGGATCGGTTCTTCGTCGTCAATGACAAAAATGGTTTTCGGCATCTTTGTTCTCCTTTCGTTTTTTGACCTTTATGTTTCTTTGATTATATCACGTTCCGACAAACAATGTAAAGAGGAGGAGGCGTTTTTTTTAAGAAAGTACGTAAAGTTGCCACAAAAAAACCGCACCGGGAAATTTCCCCGGTGCAAAAAACAGGATTCCATCGCTCAGCCCTTGGAAAACACATGGTTGCCGAAGGTCGCCGAAATGGGAAGAGAGCGGATCCAGGCATTGGTAGCGGTTTTCGGGTTGTAATAATAAATACATCCGCCGGTCGGATCCCAGCCGCCGAGAGCGGCATCTGCCGCCTGATACGCCGTACTGTTGGGAGTCAGATTCACCTGTCCGTCCGCCACGGCATCAAACGCGCCTTTCTGGTATACGACGCCCGCCAGCGTATTGGGAAACGACGGATGTTTCACGCGATTGAGAATCACGGCACCGACGGCAACCTGTCCCACATAACTCTCGCCCCGCGCTTCTCCGTAAATCACACGGGCAAGCAATGTGCGATCGCTTTCGCTGTACGAAGAAGAGGAAGAGGAGGAAGACGAAGAAATCCCCATGGCAGCAAGGGTTTTCGGACCGGCAACACCGTCTGCCGTCAGTCCGTTCTTCTTCTGAAACCAGATGACCGCCTCCTTGGTCTTGGTGCCGTAGATCCCGTCCACCGAGCCGGAATAATATCCCCAGTTTTTCAGTTTGGTCTGAATTTTCTTCACCTCATTGCCGCGGGAGCCGTACCGGGATAAAACCTGGCGGACCCCCTCCTCTTCCTGTCCTCCCGTCTGACTGGGAGAGCATCCGGCAAAAACCAGCATCAGACAAAGCAAAAAGCAGACAATCCGAAGCATTTTCTTTCCGTTCATATTCAAATCTCCTTATTCCGAAAGATTCCGAATTTCTGCTGATAGTATGAGCAAAAAATTTCCGGATATGCCGTTTTTTTGAAAATTTCCCCTTGCTTTTTCAACGGTTTTGTCCTATAATGATAATAGTATTTTTATAGATATAAAAATTTTGACCCGGATCCAGGGTCGGAAAAACGGGGGCATCAAAAACTCATGGCAGAATCGTTCTGTTCCCTTCGCAGGCGCATCCTCGAAGACGAATATTCCCACCTCAACGACCGGCAGCGCGAAGCCGTTTTCGCCTCCGGTTCGCCTTTGCTGATTCTTGCAGGCGCCGGCAGCGGAAAGACGACCGTCCTTGTCAACAAAATCGGCTACCTCGTCCGATACGGTGAAACTTACTGTTCGGAACGGGACGATGCCTCCAAGGAAGACACGGCATTTCTTGCCGAATGTCTCCGGGACCGTACGATGCGCAACGGTTCCCGTTATGAACAACTGATGAGAGAAAATCCCATTCCCGCGCGCAATCTGCTTGCCATCACCTTTACCAACAAGGCGGCAGGCGAGATGCGGGAACGCCTGGAAGCAAATTTCGGCATCTCCGCACAGGAACTCTGGGCGCTGACCTTCCATGCCCTTTGCGTCCGTATCCTTCGCCGCTATATTCCCCTGCTTGGCTTTGATGAGAATTTCACCATTTATGATGACAGCGATTCCATCAAACTGATTGAGCATTGCATCAAAGACCTTTCGTTGGATGAGCGGTACAAGCCCCGTCTCTGCCGTTCTGTCATTTCCCGCGCCAAGACAGACTTTCTCGGCGTGGAAGAATTTGCCGAAAAGCGCAAAGAGCCGCTGTACCCCAAACTTGCCGATGTCTACGAACGGTATCAGGCGGGGCTGCGGGAAGCAAACGCACTCGATTTTGACGATCTGATCTTTTTTACCGTGCGGCTTCTCTCGGAATACGAAGAAGTGCGGCGACGCATTCAGAACCGGTTCCGCTACGTTCTGGTCGATGAATTTCAGGACACCAACCCCCTGCAATACCGTCTGGTCTCCCTGCTGGTGAAAGACGGAAACATCTGCGTAGTGGGAGACGACGACCAAAGCATCTATCGCTTCATGGGAGCTTCGGTCAAGAATATCCTCGGGTTTGAGAATCGGTTTGCCGGCACCCGTGTCATCCGGCTGGAGCAGAATTACCGCTCCACGCAGGTCATTCTGGATGCCGCAAACGAAGTAATCTCGCACAACGAAAACCGAAAGCCGAAAAAGCTGTGGACCGAGCAGACAGGCGGAAATAAAATTCGCTATTGCCAGCTTTCCTCTTCACAGGAAGAGGGCGAATACATTGCAAAAAACATTCTTTCCGGAATTTCGGCCGGGAAGAAATATCAGGATTTCTGCGTTTTGTACCGCACCCATTCGCAAAGCCATTCCATTGAACTTGCGCTCAAGGGCAACGGAATCCCCTATCGCATTTTCGGGGGGCTTGCCTTTTTCAAACGCAAAGAAATTCAGGATATTCTCGCTTATCTCAACGTCATCTGCAATCCCAACGACCGCACGCGGCTCACACGCATCATCAACGAACCGAAACGGGGCATCGGCGACACCACACTTCTGCGGATTTCGGACATTGCTTCCGCCAACGGCATTCCGTTTTTCGATGTTATCCGGAGAGCCGACGAATTCCCGGATCTTGCCCGCGCGGCGGACAAGCTACGGCGTTTTGCCGCTTTGATTGACGGGCTTGCCGAAAAGGCAAAAACCATGTCGCTCCCCGCCCTGTTTACCGAAGTTCTTGCCGAAACCGGCTACGATGCCATGCTGGACGGGTTTGACCGCAACGAGCGCCGCATGAAAAAAGAAAACCTGCAGGAACTGTACAATTCCCTTGTCAAATACGAAACCGACGCGCGCAGAAACGGTGTAGAGCCGTCGCTTTCCGGCTATCTGGAAGAGACCGCTCTGGTCAGCGCCGTAGACGCATTGGACGAAAACGACGATGCCGTTGTCATGATGACCATGCACTGTGCCAAGGGACTGGAATTCGACACCGTGTTCATTTCCGGTTTTGAGGAAGGGCTTTTCCCGTCCTCCCTTTCCGTGGGCGAAGAAGGCGGGATTGAAGAAGAGCGCCGGCTCTGCTACGTCGCCATCACCCGCGCAAAATCCCAGCTGTTCATCCTTTCCACCCGCGTTCGGATGAACTACGGACAGATCCGCCCGGCAGAGCCGTCCCGGTTTCTGAAGGAGATTCCGGAAGATCTGATTGAGCAGAAACAGCGGCAGCCGCTTCCGAAGTTCCCCGCCGTATCGCCCTACGCATCCCGAAGCAACAAGCCGAAGCGACCGCTTCACAACCCATCGTTCGGGCTTTCGTCCCCTGCCCCTGTCATCACGCCGAAACCGGCAACGGCTCCCCGCTTTGCCGTCGGACAAACGGTATTTCACAAGACGTTCGGAGAAGGAACCGTTGTATCCGTAACACCGTTGTCGTCAGATACACTGCTGGAGGTGTCGTTCCGCACGGCAGGAACAAAAAAACTGATGGCAAACTATGCCAAACTGGAGATTCGCTGATATGGAAATCGTTCTTCTCACCGTTTGCTGTATTTTCGCTTTCGGGGCACTTGCCGTCGGAATCGTCTGCCTCCTCCGTGTCGGAAAGCACGGAAAAAACGAAGACCTCCGACAGGACCTCTCTCTGACCCGCGCGGAGCTTTCCCAGCGTTTTGATACCATGCAGAATCATCTGTTTCAGACCCTCAACGAGGGAACCCGGACAACGTCGGAAATCCAGATTGCCCGTCTGACGCAGTTGTCCGGCGAACTGAACACATCCCTGCGCACGCTTTCGGAAACGGTGCAGAACAACCTGGATCGGATCCGCAACACCATGGAAAAGAAAATGGACACGCTTCAGGCAGAAAACGCCAAGAAGCTGGACGAGATCCGTGGCGTGGTGGATGAAAAGCTGCAAAAAACCCTCGATGACCGCATGAAGGAGTCGCTCACGCTTGTAACGACTCAGTTGGAACGCGTCTATACCCAGCTGGGCGAAATGCAAACGCTTGCCGCCGGGGTCGGAGATCTGAAAAAGATTCTTTCCAACGTCAAGACCCGGGGCGTTCTCGGAGAAGTTCAACTGGAGCGGATTCTGGAACAGATCCTCACGCCGGAACAATACGACTGCAACGTCTGCACCAAAAGCAAGTCACGGGATGCCGTGGAATTTGCCGTCAAACTGCCGTCCAAGGACGACTCTCTGCCGTTTTTGTACCTGCCCATTGACGCCAAGTTCCCGCTGGATCGCTATACGGCGCTTCTGGATGCTTATGACTCTGCCGATGCCGCTGCCATTGAAGCCGCTTCCAAAGAATTGGAACGGTTTATCCGCGACAGTGCAAAGACCATTCACGAAAAATACATCGATCCCCCCCGCACCACACCGTTTGCCATTCTGTTTCTTCCCACGGAAGGACTGTATTCCGAAGTAACGCGCCGGCCTGCCCTGTTTGAATCGCTTCAGCGGGACTATAACGTCACCGTTACGGGACCGTCCACCATCACCGCATTCCTCAACAGTCTGCAGATGGGCTTCCGCACGCTTGCCATCGAAAAACGCTCCGCCGAGGTGTGGAAACTCCTGGGTGCCGTCAAGACGGAGTTCGGAAAATTCGGCGAGGTTCTCACCAAGGTCCGTGACCGGCTGAGCAACGTAGACAGCGATCTGGACAAGCTGATCGGAACAAGAACCAATACCATTCTGCGCCAGCTCAACAAAGTGCAGGAGCTGCCCGCAGAAGAATCCCGTCAGATTCTCGGCACGGAGCCGGACGATGGCCGGGAGGAAAACGCATGATTTACCTCGATAACGCCGCCACAACCCGGATGAATCCCGAAGCGGCGGAACTGTACGCACATCTTGCGACCGAACAATACGCCAATTCCGAATCGCTTCACACCTTCGGTTTTTCCGTCCAGCAGCTTCTGGATCATGCCCGGGATGCTCTGGCAAAAAAAGCGGGGGTAAAGCCGGAAGAGTTCTTTTTTGCACCATGCGGCACACTGGCAGACAATACAGCCATTCTCGGCACCGTGGATCCCAAACGGGGAGGACGGATTGTCACTTCCGCTTTTGAGCATCCTGCCGTAGCGGAATGCATGAAAAAACTGGAATCCTCCTTTGACGTTGTATATCTTCGCCCGGAAAACGGAATCATCACACCGGAGCAGCTGAGCCGCGCACTGACACCGGACACCCGTCTGGTCAGCATCATGCACGTCAACAACGAAACCGGCGCCGTAGCGGATCTCCGCGCCCTCTCCGCCGTCATCCGGCGCAGCGGCTGCGGAGCATTGTTTCACACCGATGCCATCCAGGGCTTTCTCAAAGAGCCCCTTTCTTATTCCTGCGTGGATCTTGCCTCCTTTTCCGCACACAAAACGCACGGTCCCAAAGGGCTGGGGGCGCTGTATGTCCGGCGCGGAGTCCGTATCCGTCCCGTCTATTACGGAGGAGGACACGAAAAAGGATTGTTTTCCGGCACGGTCAATGTACCGGGAATCGCTGCCTGGGCAAAAGCCGTGGAAAACACGGATTGCCTCCGGGAAAGGACATATGTGGAAGGGCTGAATACACTCTGCCGGTCGCTCCTCCTTCCCCTCGGCGCCCGCATCGTCTCTCCGGAACATGCCAGTCCGTATATTTTAAGCGTGATCTTCCCGAACTACATTGCGGAAAACATCATTCATGCACTTTCCCGTTCCGGAATTGCCGTATCTTCCGGTTCTGCCTGCTCTTCCAGGCATCCGGGAGCCGTTTTCCGTGCACTCGGGCTGGAGTCCTATGCAAAAAACGCACTGCGCATCAGTTTCTGTGCACAGAACACCGAAGCCGAAATCCGGCGCTTTGCCGAGGTTCTTTCCGGCACGCTCGGGTCTTTGATTCAAAAATAAATCTTTCCTACAGGAGTTGAACGATCCTCATGACAACAAAGCCAAAATTTTACATGACCACCGCCATTGCCTATGCGTCCCGAAAGCCGCACATCGGCAATACCTATGAAATCATCCTGGCAGATGCCATTGCCCGATTCCGCCGCGCGGAGGGCTATGACGTATGGCTCTGCACCGGCACGGACGAGCACGGAAAGAAAATCGAAGAATATGCCGAAAAAGCGGGCATTCCCCCTCAGAAATACGTGGACGGCGTTTCCGGAGAAATCCGTACGCTGTGGGATGCCATGAACACAACGTACGATTACTTTATCCGTACAACCGACGAAGCCCACGAAAAAGCCGTGCAGAAAATCTTCCGCCGTCTTTATGAACAGGGAGATATTTACAAGGGCATTTATGAGGGCTGGTACTGCACGCCGGACGAATCGTTCTATACCGATACGCAGGTGGTGGACGGCAAATGCCCGGACTGCGGCAGACCGGTTGTTCGTGCCAGCGAAGAAGCATATAAATTCAATATGAAAAAATATGCAGACCGGTTGATGCAGTATATCGATGAGCATCCGGACTTTATTGAGCCGGAAAGCCGTAAAAAGGAAATTCTCAACAATTTTCTCAAAGCAGGTCTTCAGGATCTTTGCGTGTCCCGCACCTCATTCTCCTGGGGAATCCCAGTAGATTTTGACCCCAAGCATGTTATCTACGTATGGCTGGATGCTCTGACCAACTACATCACGGCGCTCGGCTACGATCCGGACAAAACGTATGAGGAGCAATCCGAACGGTTCCGTTCCTACTGGCCCGCCCAGGTTCACATCATCGGCAAGGATATTATCCGCTTCCACACCATCTACTGGCCCATCTTCCTTATGGCACTTGGACTTCCGCTTCCCAAAAAGATTTTTGCCCATCCGTGGTTCAATTTCGGTGCGGAAAAAATGTCCAAATCCCGCGGAAACGTCATTTATGCCGACGATCTTGCCCGTCACTTTACCGTAGACGGTGTGCGTCACTACGCTCTGGCTGAAATGCCGTACAACAACGACGGCTCGGTGACATATGAGGCAGTCATCAAACGCTTCAACACCGATCTGGTCAATAACCTGGGGAACCTGGTCAAGCGCACGCTTGACATGGAAAAGAAATATTTCGGCAAGGTAATCCAGGAGCCGAATGCACCGGAACCGCTGGACCGGGAACTGCTTGATGCCTGTCTGCAGACAAAGCAGACCGTTACCGAAAACGTTCACGGCTATCATATCGCGGATGCGGAAACCGCCATTTTCGCACTGCTCAGCAGGGCGAACAAATACATCGATGAAACATCCCCCTGGGTTCTTGCCAAGGACGAAACAAAACGTGCCCGCCTGGGAACCGTGCTGTATCAGCTGCTTTGCACCATCCGCTGGGCAACCGTTCTGCTTCATCCGTTCCTTCCCGCAACGGCGGAGGAGATTCTGCGTGAGCTCGGAGCAGAAGACCTTCTGACCTCGATGAAAGAAAACAACGGCGTTCTTCTGTTTGACCGGTTCCTGCGTGACGAAACGTCTTTCGCGGCGTTTGTGCCCGGATCTTCGGTCGGAGATTCCTCGGTTCTGTTTGCACGCGTAGATGAAAAGGCAAAGCTGGAGGAGATCAAGAAAGAAAAAGAAGCCACCGCGCAGCCGGAAGCCGCAAAGAAGCCGGAGGGCTGTGCCCTCATCGGAATTGACGACTTCCGCAACATCGAACTGCGGACAGCCCAGATTCTTGCGTGCGAACGGGTGGAAAAAGCAAAGAAGTTGCTGAAATTGCAGCTGGATCTCGGATATGAAAAACGCCAGGTCGTTTCCGGAATTGCCGCCTTCTACCAGCCGGAAGAACTGATTGGGAAAAAGGTGATCGTTGTAGCCAACCTCAAGCCCGCCAAACTTTGCGGAGAAGAATCAAACGGCATGATTCTTGCCTCCGGAGAAGAAACCGTGCGTGTGGTATTTCTGCATCCCGACACGCCCAACGGAGAAAGAGTCTGCTGATGAAAGAAGTTATTTTGCTCAAATACGGAGAAATCATTCTCAAAGGACAAAACAAGCGAACGTTTGAAGAACTGCTGCTTCGCAACATCCGCTATGCCCTGTCGTTTGTGGGAAAACCCACCCTGGACATCCGACAATCCACCGTCTTCGTTTCGTTTGAGGAAGACGCAGATCTGGACGAGGCGGTAACGGCACTTTCCCGGGTATTCGGCGTGACGGCGATCTGCCGCTCGCTGGTATGCCCCTACGATTTTGACGAGATGAAAGTTCTTGCAGACGAATATCTCAAGTCGGAGCTCTGCCGGGCAAAGACGTTCAAAGTCATCGCCAAGCGTTCCGTCAAATCCTACCCGCTCACCTCCCCGCAGATCGGTGAAAAACTGGGAGAATATCTGTTGGAGCAGAATCCGGGACTCCGCGCGCAGATGGAAGGACAGGAACTGACCGTTTATGCCGAGGTCCGGGAAGGAGGCATCTACGTCCATGCAAATCCCGTCCGGGGTGCGGGAGGACTTCCCTGCGGATGCGGCGGACACGGACTTCTCATGCTGTCCGGAGGCATTGACAGCCCCGTTGCCGGCTATATGATGGCACGCCGCGGGATGCGCATCTCTGCCATTCACTTTGAAAGCCCTCCCTACACCAGCGAACGGGCTCGGCAGAAAGTGGAAAAACTTGCCCGCCAGGTTTCCCGTTATAGCGGAAAAATCAATCTGTACATCGTTCAGTTTACCGAAATTCAGGAGAAAATCCGCAAAAACTGCAGAGAAGACCTGTTCACGGTCATCATGCGGCGCATGATGCTTCGCATTGCGCTGAAAGTAGCCGATCAACACAAGGCAGGCGCCATTATTACGGGCGAAAGTCTGGGGCAGGTTGCCAGCCAGACGCTGGAAGCCATCATCTGCACGGATGCGGTATCGCCCCTGCCGGTGTTCCGTCCCTGCATCGGGTTGGACAAATCGGACATCATTGACCTCGCACGCCGCATCGACACATTTGAAACATCCATTGAACCGTACGAGGACTGCTGCACCGTCTTTACCCCCCGGCATCCCCGGACCAAACCGTCGCTTGCGGAAATTGAAAAAGAAGAAGCAAAACTCGATCTTGCCGACATGATCGAAAATGTTGTGATTGAAAAAGAGGAGGAGCGCGCATGACCCCGCAGGAGTTTGTTCGCCGTTTGGCGAAGAACGGTTGGAAAATCGCCTGCGCGGAATCCTGCACCGGAGGTCTGTTTGCCAAGACCGTTACCGACGTTCCCGGCGCGTCCGAGGTGTTTGAGTACGGTGCGGTTGTATATTCCAACCGCGTAAAATCCCAGCTTCTCAGCGTACGTCCGGAAACCATCCGGCTGCACACGGAGATCAGCGAGGAGGTTGCGCGGGAGCTTGCAAAGAACATCACCATCATCGCATCCTCCGATTTCGGCGTGGGAATCACCGGTCTTGCCGGTCCCGGAGGCGGAACGCCGGAGCATCCGGTCGGACAGGTTTTCGTCTGTGTATACCGCAGGGAAGACGACGCGTTCTTTCCCCGGGAACTTTCCCTCACGGGAAGCCGGGAAGAAATCCGACAGAAAACCGTGGACGCCGTTTATGAAATCTGGAACGAGATCCTGTAAAAAGAAAAAGCAAGCCGCGGAATCCATCCGGATTCCGCGGCTTGCTTTTTTCAGAAAGAGGAAAAACCTTAAAAAATCATGAAATCATTCGGTCACTTTCTTGCGGACCACAAAAGCAACTGCGGCAAGAGCCATTGCGCCGACCAGGAAAATCGCAACCGTCGAGATATCGTTCGTACCCGGGTTCCCCGGCAACGTAATCTGACCGGCAAGCGTTTCCGTTTCAAAGTCGAAGATCAGATCCAGCGTCCAGACCGCAGCATCCTTCTGTTTCTGCACATATTCCTTGGACAGCGTAATTTTCAGGTTATCGCCGTCTTCCGAAACGGTATAGTTGGCAACATCAAGAACCTGCCCGTTTACCCGGATCTCTTTCAGCACATTCGCCGAATGCTTGATGAGGAAGACCACATCGACAACCGGCGTTTCCGTGTCAAAGACGTAGGAGGATTTTCCGTCCGCAAACGCAAGCGGGGCACCGGATTTCACATGAATGCGACCCTGCGGCTGTGCATATCTCTCATCCACCACACCGCTGAGTTCGCTGGTAATGTAATCCATCAGCGCCTCATCCAGAGGAATTCCCGTATCAAACTGCTCTTTTGCGCTGGCAAAGGCATAGTACGTATCACCGCCTGCGGCACAGAAATTGTTGGTGACAACCGCATACGTGGCTTCTGCATCAAACGGTTTGCCGTTGATGCTGCGGATGACTACGCGATTGATGGAAGCGGGTCCGTAATAGGTAGAGCCGGGATACGTTTCCGCATTGGCATCGTACGCAAGGTCCTTGTAAATGTCAAACTCAATGCCGGAAACCTGCGGGAAACCGCCGATTGATGTCGGGGTACAATAGGTAGATGCCTCCAGCGCTTCCAGCAATTCGGTGCCTTTCACATAGACGACCGCCACCGTGTTCCCGAACGGAAGAACCGTATTGATGTCTTTCTTGGTAATGTCGCCGGCATGAATCCACGCCCGGATACCGCCGCCGTTTGTCAGGGCAACCACGTTCTCCGCGGCAACATGGATGCTGTCCGGATTCTTCAGAATCGTCCAGCGCATGGAATCCGTAATCAGGTCGCCCAGATTGGTTTCCGAGTCACGGTTTCCGTTCGGCGCTTTGTCGCCGTTCAGTTCCACTTTGCTCTCGGCAAATTTTTTGCCGTATTCCGCATTGATGCGGTCAATGATCTGCTGTGCTCTGGCAGCGACCGCTTCGTCCTTTACGGATTCTGCCGTAACCGGAAGAAGTTCGTTTTTCTCAATCTGCTTCGTCGCGGCATCAATCACGATCAAACCGATCTTGCTGAACGCCGTACCCGTAGACTGAATCTTTTCGCCGTTCTCGCCCTGGGTCATCTCCGTATGAGAGTGACCGTCAATGATCATGTCAATTCCCTCAACATGGGCGGCAAGATCCAGCGAACGGTTCGGTTCGGATTCGGCATCCACACCGAGATGCGCCAGACAGAAAATCAGATCGGCGCCTTCGTTTTTCAATTCCTGCACCTGTGTCGCGGCGCAGGCATACATTTCTTCACCTGCCAGGAATTTCAGCCCCTTGATCAGAGCCGGATTGGCTTTGGTCTGGGATTCCGGCGTTTCCATGCCGAAGAAACCGATTTTCACACCATCGATCT
Organism: uncultured Eubacteriales bacterium; assembly: GCA_934438175.1. GTDB lineage: Bacteria > Bacillota > Clostridia > Oscillospirales > UBA644 > CAKSBH01. Next base: position 124,275 of record CAKSBH010000003.1, read on the forward strand.
CTTTGATGGCACGCGCGTCAAAGATCGGGGTACCGTCTTCTTTGAGAACGTCGGCACAAAGGACCTTGAACGTCGCTTCGTTCATGTTGCTGACCAACTGCTCATAGCCATAGTCAAACTCATGGTTGCCAATGGTGGCAAAATCATAGCCGACCAGGTTCATCATGAGGATGGCATCAAGCCCCTTGGTCACACTGACATACGGTTTTCCCTGACTGTAGTCGCCGGCATCGACAAGCAGGACTTTCGCGCCCTTGCTCTCGTATTCCGCCTTGACGGCAGCCATGACCGCATAGCCCTCAATGTTGCCGTGCACGTCATTGGAATGGAGAATGACGATTTTCCCGTCAAATTCGCCGTTCGCAAAAGCCGTTGCCGGCAGAAGCACGAGGACCAGGACGAGTGCAATCAGAATTGCACCGACGCGTTGAAACATTTTTTTCATAAAAGGACCTCCCGTTTCTTTTTTTCCGGTTTACCGGATTTTTCCTTGGCTGGCTTCATTATAGAACATTTCGCGCTGTTTTTCAATAGCTATGTGAAAAAATTATTTTATTTTTGAAAAATCTTTTTGTCTTTTTACAACAAAATCTGTATATTTTGACGCTTTATTCATGTTTTCTCTTTTTGAATTTTTGTTTCAATTCTCTTCAAAAAAGCAGAAAAAGCCGATGGCTTCCGCAGAAATCCGTTACAAAAGCCGATGCTCTTATTTTTCATTTTTATTGCGAAAAAATAAAAAATTATTCCTGAATTTTTCGTTTCTCCCGCACACAAAATAGCAACAAAGAAAGGAGAAAAGAGCCGTGAAAAAGAAAAAACAACAAAAACGACAGCAACTCATCCAGCCGGAAGGCCTGCTGTTTCAAAGCGAAGCCGCTCCCATCGGTTCGGACGTTCTCGGCTCCTGGACGGGAACCCCGGCGGAAGAAGAGGATCGTCCGGTGCAGGATGCGGACGATCTGTAAAAAAAGGAGCCGCGCGCGGCTCCTTTTTCTTTGATTACATTTTGGTTTCGTCGTAAACGGCACGGCTGCCGCCCACAAATCTGGGACGTGTACGAGCGCAGAGCAAAACGGCTTGCCCAATATGGCTCATCGAAAGACGGACGGGAACCGCCACCTCTTTCAGGTGCATTCCCATCAGCGTTCCGCCGATGTCCATTCCCGCATTCGCGCGGATGTGCTCCACAGCCACCGGATCTTCAAAACTGCGATAGGCCTTGGTAGCAAACGAGCCGCCTGCCTTCGGCTGCGGGACGACGTTCACTTCTTCCCATCCGTGCCGTTCGGCACAGCAGCGTTCCAGAATCAGCGAACGGTTGAGATGCTCACAGCACTGTGCGGCAAGAAAGATGCCACGCTCCCGCAGAATCGGATAAACACCGTCAAAAACGGCTTCCGCGGCATTGAAATCCGAACCCTTTCCGATTTTCTCCCCCACAATTTCACTGGACGAACAGCCGATAACAAGCAGATCTCCCGCTTTCAGGCGGGCAACCTCCAGAAGCTCCGTCACGGCCTTCGCTGCCTGATCCCAGATTTCTCCGTATTCCATTTCAAACAACTCCCTTTCAGCACCAAAGTTCATAAATCACCTGGGCATACACCGCCGCCAGGCGGATCAGAACATCCTCACGGATAAACTCGTCGTCCCCATGGATGTTTCCGCTTTCATCCCCGTCTTCAAACGCAGGACCGAATGCCACACCACGTCCGCCGAGAACCTTGGCATACGTCAGCCCGCAGCAGCCGAAATATTCCGCTTTGCGACCCGTAACGTGTTCAAATGCCGCGCCGAGTTTCTGCATAAACTCGCTTTCTTTCGGAATATGCGTGTATTCTTTGAGTTTACGGATCTCCAGACGGAACCCGTATTCCTTTGCCAGCTGCTCATACCGCTGCCGGATCTTCTCGCAGATTCCGGCAACCGGAAGCCGCATATCCACGGTAAAATACCCTTTTTCCGTATCACAGATTCCCACGTTGAGCGTAATGCTGCCGAGAATCTCGCCACGGCACGAAAGACCGAGCCGGGAAGCATCGAAATCATCGGCAAAGTAACGCGAAAGAACCTCCGTCAGCCGGTTGACCACGCCCATATGCTCAAACAGACGCTGCAACAAAACCGCCAGATCCGTCAGGGCATTCTTGCCCCGGTTCGCAACCGAAGCATGGGCGTTGATGCCGCGCGTCGTCAGAAGAATGCGGTTTCCGTCTTCGGTCTTCCACGAAAAATCCTTGAGGAACGCCGTATTTTCCGGTGTGAAAAATGCCGTAACAACCGCAGGGTCATCTGCTTCCAGAACCGCCGTGGCGGAATCCGGGACACAGTTGGATGCCACACCGCCCCGAAGCGAAAGCAGTCGGACACACCCCTCGTTGCGATAAGCGTCCCCGAAATACAATTCGCCGTCAAACATGCCCGCTTCAGTGTTGACAATGGGGAAGCTGCTGTCAGGAGTCAGACCGTAATCCGGAAACCCGTGTACCGCCGTATACTGCGGAATATCATCCATACCCGTTTCTTCGGCACCGCCTACCAGAAGACGAACTGATGCCTTCGGCTCCAGCCCGGCTTCGCGAAGCGCACGCAGAGCATACAGAACCGCAACAACGGGCCCCTTGTTGTCCTCAACCCCGCGCCCGAACAGTTTTCCGTCTTTGCGCGTGAGGGCAAACGGATCCGTATGCCAACCGTCCCCGGCGGGAACCACATCAGCATGACAGGCAATATACACGGTCTTGTCGCCATGACCGAACCGGACTTCGGTCATATACCCGAGATTTTCCGCCTCAAACCCAAACGAACGGGCAGCGTCACGCACATAAGTCAGCGCATCGTCCACGTCCTTGCCATAACAATATTTCCCGCCCTCCTGCCGGCTGATGCTCGGAACGGCAATCAGTCCGGCAAGCGTATTGATCATTTCTTCGCGGTGTTCTTCCAAAAATTTGCGAAACATCTTACATCCGTCCTTTGATTGCGAGATATTTACGGTATTTTTCTTCCCACAGTTCCGGATTCTCCGGCGTATAGACCTTGAGGTCGTCACTCAGTCCGCGGGCTTCGCTCACATCCCGGACAACGCCGAGCGCAATCAGCTGCACCGCAATGTTGCCCATTGCCGTCGCCTCGACCGGACCCGCCGTCACCTTACGTCCGGTTACCGATGCCGTGAAGCGGCAAAGATTCACGTCTTTGACACCGCCTCCGATCAGATGAATCACATCGATACGGCGTCCCAGCAGTTTTTCCAGATTCTCGGTATAATACCGGTAGGTCATGGCAAGACTTTCCAGGATGCAAAGAGCCGTCTGTCCTTTTGTCGCCGGCAGCGGCTGGCTTGTTCCGGAAAGAAATTCGTTGATTTTTTCCACCATTCTGCCCGGTTTTCCGAACGGCTCGTAGTCCGGATCGATGTAAACGTCAGCACTCTTCTCGGTCAGAAGCATCCGGTCAATGTCCTTGAAAGAGATGTTCTCCCCTTCCCACACCCATTGACGCCGCGTTTCCTGAAGAATCCACAGTCCGGAAATATTTTTAAGAAAGCGGATGGTGTGTCCCACACCGCCTTCGTTGGTGAAGTTTTCCGCAAACGTCTTTTCGTTGATCAGCGGCTCGTTCAGCTCCGCACCGAGAAGAGACCATGTTCCGCAGGAGATGCAGCAGCAGCTTTCGCCCGGAACAATCGGAGCGGCAACATAGGCCGATGCCGTATCGTGCGAACCGCAGGCAATAATGGGAATTTCACCGATGCCGAGTTCCGATGCGATCTCCGGCAACAGCGTGCCGATGACATTGCCCGGCTCCCGCACCTCGCCGAAGATGCGCTCCGGCAGTCCCAACCGGGAAATCAGTTCCCGGTCCCAATCCCGGGATGCGGCGTTCAGCAACTGCGAAGTGGAAGCAATGGTGTATTCCACATTCTTTTTACCGGTGAGAAGATAGGCAAACAAATCCGGCATAAACAGAAGGGTTTCCGCACGGTCGAGAACGTCCGGACGGTTCTTCTTCAGCGCATACAGATGAAAGATGGTGTTGATGTCCATGATCTGAATGCCCGTCCGCTCATAAAGCCATTCTTTTCCGACAACGCGGAACACTTCGTCTGCCATGCCCTTGGTGCGCTCATCACGGTAATGCACGGGATTTTCCAGCAGTTTCCCGTCCTTATCCAACAAACCGAAGTCAACACCCCAGGTGTCGATGCCAATGGATGAAATATCCGCGTTCCCGCTGCTGACACATTTGAGAATCCCCTGCTTGATTTCATAAAACAGGCGCAGAACATCCCAATAGAAGGTGCCGTGAACCATGACCGGATCATTGGAAAAACGGTGGATCTCCTCCAAAGACAGCGATCCGTTCTCATAGGTAGCCAGAATCGCTCTGCCGCTGGATGCTCCGAAATCAAATGCCAGAACTTTCTTTTTCATAAGGTCTTGCCCTCCGGATTCATTATAATAAACTTTTTTTAGATTATATCACCGAAACCCGGATTTGTCAAGAATCCGCAGGGCTTCTTGACAGGGTTCCGCCGCCCATGCTATAATGAAGAAAAAACGCCGCATCTCCCGTGTTTTTTCTTTCACGGGAAAGATGCCGGAACGGGAGATTTTTTCATGAACAAGACCTGCATTATCCGCCCAATCGGCACCCACTCGCTTTCTCTGCAGGAGCATGCCTGGGAGACGATTGAAAAACAGGTGCTGGACTGCACCAATTTCAGCCCGGGCATCCGCTGTCCGCACGTTACGGCACGCATTGTCGCCTCGGCAGACGGCTTTACGGTGCGTTTTGACAGCAACGAAACCGACCCCGCAACCCGCTACTCCAGTTTCAACGATCCCGCATGGCTGGACAGCTGCGTAGAATTCTTTTTTGCGCCGGACGGCACACAGCCGGATGTCTATCTCAACTTTGAACAAAGCGCCGGAGGTGCGCTGCTGATTCAGAAGGGAACGAAATCCGACCGCACCAATCTGGAAGGATCTCTCGCAGAATTCGAAATTGAACGGGACATCCGCGAAGACGGCTGGTCGGTCAAATTCTTTGTGCCCTTTTCGTTCCTTCTCCGCCATTTCCCCCGCATCGACCGGACCTTCCGGGGGAATTTCCAGTTCTGCAACGAAGACAAGAACTTCTATGTTACATGGAACCGTATCGAAAACCCCACGCCGCAGTTCCATCTGCCGGAATTTTTCGGCGTTTTTGAAACGGATTTGTAAGAAGAAAATTTTTTTCGGATTTTAACCAAAAACCTCTTGAAATTTTTGGAAATTGTGCTATAATAAGAGTCGTTAGCACTCAGGAGCAAAGAGTGCTAACCGTTCCGAAAAAGAAATCAAAAATATCATCATAACAGGAGGTCATTTTTATGACACTGAAACCTTTAGCAGACCGCGTTGTCCTCAAACTGATGGAAGCGGAAGAAACCACAAAGGGCGGCATCATCCTGGCAGGAACCGCCAAAGAAAAACCGCAGATTGCCGAAGTCATCTCCGTCGGACCGGGCGGAATGGTAGACGGAAACGAAGTAAAAATGTATGTGAAGCCCGGCGATAAGGTCATTACCAGCAAATATTCCGGCACGGAAGTCAAGATTGACGATGTGGAATACACCGTTGTCCGTCAGTCCGACATCCTTGCCATCGTGGAATAATCTTCAGAAAAGGAGTGCATGAAGTATGTCGAAAGAAATCATCTATGGAGAAGACGCCCGCAAAGCGCTGCAGAAAGGCGTGGATCAGCTGGCGGATACCGTAAAAATCACCCTCGGACCCAAAGGAAGAAATGTTGTTCTGGATAAAAAATTCGGCGCCCCGCTCATCACAAACGACGGCGTGACCATTGCCAAGGAAGTGGAGCTGGACAACGCATTTGAAAACATGGGAGCCCAGCTTGTCAAAGAAGTAGCAACCAAGACCAACGACGTGGCAGGCGACGGCACCACCACCGCAACGCTTCTGGCACAGGCACTGATTCGCGAAGGCATGAAAAACGTTGCCGCAGGCGCCAATCCGATGGTTTTGAAAAAGGGCATCAGCAAGGCCGTCAAGGTCGCTGTCGATACCATCAAAGCCAATGCAAAAGCCGTTTCCGGCAGTGACGACATTGCCCGTGTCGCCACGGTTTCCGCGGGAGACGAAGCCATCGGCAAGCTGATTGCCGAGGCAATGGCAAAAGTATCTTCGGACGGTGTTATCACCATCGAAGAAAGCAAGACGGCGGAGACGTATTCCGATGTGGTCAAAGGCATGATGTTTGACCGCGGCTATATCACGCCCTATATGGTGACGGATGCCGATAAAATGGAAGCTGTGATCGACGATGCTTATCTGCTGATCACCGATAAGAAGATTTCCTCCATTCAGGAGCTTCTGCCGTTGCTGGAACAGGTTGTGCAGTCCGGCAAGAAACTGGTAATCATTGCCGAAGATGTGGAGGGCGAAGCCCTGTCCACACTGATCGTGAACAAACTGCGCGGCACATTCACCTGCGTTGCCGTCAAAGCCCCGGGATTCGGCGACAGAAGAAAGGAAATGCTGCGTGACATTGCCATTCTGACCGGCGGTCAGGTCATCAGCGAGGAACTGGGACTGGATCTGAAGACCGCAAACCTCACCATGCTGGGAAGAGCGGGTCAGGTCAAGGTTCAGAAGGAAAACACCGTTATCGTCAACGGCATGGGCGACAAGGATATGATTGCTGCCCGCATCAAGGAAATCCGCGCGGCAATCGAAAACACCTCCTCGCAGTATGACAAAGAAAAACTGCAGGAGCGTCTTGCCAAACTGGCTGGCGGCGTAGGCGTTATCAAAGTAGGTGCTGCAACCGAAACCGAAATGAAGGAAAAGAAGCTGCGCATCGAAGACGCACTGTCCGCAACAAAAGCGGCGGTTGAAGAAGGCATCGTTGCCGGCGGCGGCACAGCGTTCATCAACGCGCTGGACAGCGTTGCGTCGTTTGCAGACACTCTGGAAGGCGACGAAAAAACCGGTGCCCGCATCGTTCTCAAAGCACTGGAAGCCCCGATTCTCCAGATTGCCGCCAATGCGGGTCTGGAAGGCGCCGTTATTCTTGAAAAGGTCAGACATTCCGAAAAGAACATCGGGTTTGATGCCTACAACGAACAGTATGTGGATATGTTCAAAGCCGGCATCGTCGACCCGGCAAAGGTCACCCGTTCTGCACTGGAGAATGCGGCATCTGTCGCTGCCATGGTCCTCACCACGGAATCGCTGGTTGCCGACAAAAAGGAACCGGTCGCTCCTGCGGCTGCTCCGGCTCCCGATATGGGCGGAATGTATTGATTCCGACGAATTGATCAAAGAATCTGCACTTCGGTGCAGATTCTTTTTGTTTCGCCGGTTTCTTTTGCAACAATTTTCCCGCAAATGCCGAAATCAGGTGTTGAAAAACCGGAAAGAATATGGTATAATACAAGATACTATAATTGGGATATATTAACAGTTCGGGATGTTGAAATGCTTCACTCCCGGTTCCGAGAGGAAATTTCTATGATGAAAACCGTTTTCCGAACAGGACTTCTTCCCCTGCTTGCCTTTGCCGCCGTTTGCGTCGCATATCTGTCATCGGCATCCGTTGTCGGACTTGCCCTGTTTCTTCCGGCAATCCTCGTTGCCTGTGTCGCGTTCGGCTATTCCGTGGCATGCCAGGAGACCCCAACCGTCCCCGTCATTCTGGTCACCGCCTGCACAGCGCTTCTGGCTTGGCTGACACACGATGTTTCGGGCGCGCTTCTGCTTCTAACGCTGTTTGTTCCGGTCGGACTTGCCGTCGGCATAACCCTCCATCGCAAAAAGCCCGTCAACTCTGCCGCCCTGCTGGTGGTTTATCTGGCATTGTTTTTGTTTGCGGCGACCTTTGCCGCCTTTGTTGTGGAGGCTTCCGATTCCGGCTTTTCCGTTGCCCAGGCAACGGACGTGCTGAAGGCACAGGTCCGTCCGATCTTTGACCAGTATTACGACCTGCTGAACGAACAGATGAACACGGCAAATCCCGTCGTGGATTACCGCCCGTTGCTTGCCCTCGGCAAAGACGGCTTTGCCGAACAGATGGGCGTCCAGACGCTTCAGGTGCTTGCCGCCTGGCTGCCGACTCTTCTGCTTGCCGTAACGGCGGGATGTTACTATCTGTGCGGCGTTCTTCTGCGCCGCCGCGGCATATCGGATGCCGCAACCCCATTCGATCGTATCCGCATCGAAAAATCCACCGCAATCGTCTATCTGCTTTCGGTCGTTGCCGGATTGGTGACCCTGCTGTTCACCGACATGCCTCTCTGGATTCAGATCGTCGTCCTTCTGGCGGAAAATGCCTTGCAGACCGTATTCTTCGCGGAAGGGCTTTCCGTCGTTGTGTATTACATGAAAAACGTCCGCTGCGCCTCAGCCGGCGCCGTGCGGACACTGGTTGTTTTCATTCTGCTGTTCGCCGTAGTCCTGTTTCTGCTGATGGGCTCCGACCTGATTCTTCTGGTTCTTTCCGGGCTCGGCGTGCTGGATGCTTTTTCCGATCTTCGTAAAAGATTCGGAGAAGGAGGGAAAATCTGATGAACCGAACTGTTTTTTATGCCATTCTGGAGCGTATGCAGTATCTGGTTGCCCTGTTCTTCGTTATTCTGCTTAATGTACTGGCACCTTCGCCGATCAGCTCCACCTCGCTTGCCGTTTTCTGCATCTATGTCGCGCTGTCGGAAGTTTTTCTGTATCTGAAATCCACCGACACCCGCACGCTGTCTTCCGATGTTCTTGCCACGCTCAGCCCCGCTTCCCGGCACCGCATTCAGGATTTTCCGCTTCCGCTGGTTATCTGCGAGGCAAACGGAGATGTGGTCTGGTATGACGAAGCGTTTGTGAACGCCGTGTCCGACGAATCCATCCGGTCTCTCAAAAACGTCAAGGCGCTGGATTCTTCCATTCTTTCCCGTCCGGAGACCAAAGTCTTTTTTGATCAGAAGCATTTTTCCGTTTACCGTGACGAGTTCACAGCAAAGAACAAAGAAAAACACGTTTTGTATTTTGTCGACATTACGGACTACAAACGTCTGCAACGGCAGTACAACCTTTCCAAGCCCATTGTGGCACACATCGTCGTGGACAACTACGACGACCTGTTCCAGCGCGCCAGCGAAAGCGAAAAATCGGGAACGATGGCCATGATTGATCTCGCTCTGGCAAACTGGGCACAGTCTGTGGAAGGAATGCTGAAAAAAACCGGAAACAACGCTTATCTGTTTCTGTTCCGCAACCAGGATCTATCCAAATTCACGGAAGCCAAATTTTCTATCCTTGATGAAATCCGTTCGCTCAACATCTCCCTGTCCGTTTCCCCGACGCTGTCCATCGGCATCGGCATGGGTTCCGACACGTTTGCCGGAAACGACGCGGATGCCGCACTGGCACTGGATATGGCACTCAGCCGCGGCGGCGATCAGGCGGTCATCAAAGAAGGAAGCAACTTTGAATTTTTCGGAGGCAAGACCAAGGGCGTGGAAAAACGCACCAAGGTCAAGGCCCGCGTGGTGGCGGCGACGTTTACGGACCTGCTCCGCAACGTTGACACCGTTCTGGTGATGGGGCATCAATTCTCAGACTTCGACTCGCTCGGCGCCTGCGTTGGCATTGCAAGAATCGCCCGCAACGCAGGGAAAAAGGTTGGCATCGTCTACGACAAGAACTCTACGCTTGCGGGAGAACTGTATCAGTCCCTCGTCGCCGTTCCGGAACTCGCAGCCCTGTTTGTAGACCCGGAGACCGCGATGGTCATGGATGGCGAAAACACGCTGGTCGTCGTTGTGGACACGCACCGTCCCAATTATACCACCATGCCGGATCTTCTCCGGTTCACCAAGCACATTGCCGTCATCGACCATCACCGCAAAGCGGCAGATTTCATTGAAAACACCGAGATGTTCTTCCACGAACCGTATGCGTCCTCCGTTTGCGAAATGGTGACGGAAATGATGCAGTATATGAACGTAGACAATCTTTCCGTTCCGGAAGCGGAGGCACTGTTTGCCGGCATCTGTCTGGATACCAAGAATTTTACACTCCGTACAAGCAACTACACCTTTGAGGCATCGTCTTTCCTGCGCAAGGCAGGAGCCGACCCGGTCAATGTCCGCAGATTCTTCCAGACGGATATGGACACTTACATGAAACGGATGCGGATGGTACGCACAGCCAAAATCTATAAGGATGTTTTTGCCGTCGCCTGCTGGTCCGAACCCGTTCCCGCATCGGAGTTCCGCATTGTTGCCTCACAGGCGGCAGACGAAATGCTCAACATTGAAGGGGTCTGCGCATCGTTCACCTTGTTTGAAGACGCAGAAACCGGTCGGATCAACATTTCCGGACGTTCTCTCGGCATTGTCAACGTGCAGTTGATTGCCGAAGGGCTTGGCGGAGGCGGGCACCAGACGATGGCGGCGGCACAGTTGATCGGCGTTACCATGGATGATGCGCTGGAACGTCTTCAGAACGTGATTGATGACTATATCAACAACAGAAAAATCTGAGAAAAGGAGAAAATTTCTCATGGAAGTCATTTTGCAGAAAGACATCAAAGCCCTCGGAAAGAAAGGGCAGAAGGTTTCCGTTTCCGACGGTTACGGAAGAAATTACCTGCTTCCCCGCGGGCTTGCGGTAGAAGCAAACGCAGCAAACCTCAACACCATGGCAACGCAGGACGCCGCCAAAGCGTATCACAAGCAGGTGGAATACGACAACGCCGTGGCACAGAAAAAAGCACTGGAGGGAAAAACCGTTACCATCCGTGCCAAAATGGGTCAGAACGGAAAACTGTTCGGCACCATCACCTCCAAAGAAATTGCCGAAGAACTGACCCGCACGGCAGGCGTGGAGCTGGACAAGAAAAAAATCACGCTCTCTGCCCCGATCAAAGGTGAGGGAACCTATACCGCTGAAATCCGGCTGTATCCGGAAGTAAGCTGTAATGTTACCGTTTGCATTGTAGCGGAAGCATAAAATCCGAACAAAAAAGAGAGGGTGCCCGACATGGCAGCAGACCAGAAAAAAACGGATCGTCTTCTTGAATTGCGACCCGACAAAGCCATTCCCTACAGCGTAGAAGCCGAGCAAGCGGTCCTCGGCGGCATTTTGCTGGATCCGAAAGAAATTGCCACAGCAGCGGCAGCGCTTGTACCGGACAGTTTTTATGTGACCAGGCACCGGGATATTTTTGAAACCATGGTTGAGATCTCCGACGACTCGCTTGCCGTCGAAGGTCTCGTTTTGCTGGAACGGCTTCGCAACAAGGGCATTTTCAAAACGGATGAAGACAAGTCGTATCTTCTGTCTCTTGCCGATGCGGCATCCCGAATTTCCGATATCCGCTACTTCATCAACATTGTACGGGAAAAATATCTGCTTCGCAAAATCATTGAGACGTGTGCGGATGTTGCCGACCGAAGCTATGACAATGAGGAGCCGGAATCCGTTCTGGATCTTGCGCAGAGCCGGTTTTCGTCACTGCAAAACGGGGATGCGGGAAAAGATTTTCAAAACCTGCAAACGCTGGTTAAAAACGAAATCCAACGTCTGGATGAGATGCAGCAGGATGAGACCGGAAAATTCGAACCGCTGAAAACCGGAATCGGAACCTTCGACAACATCTACGGCGGTCTGAACAACGGAAACCTCGTCATTCTCGCTGCCCGTCCCGGTGTCGGCAAAACGTCCTTTGCGCTGAACATCGGCTACAACGTGGCAACCTCACAACGGTACGCTCCGAAAAAGAGCGTCGTGTTCTTCTCGCTGGAAATGTCCAACGAAGAAATTGCCCGCCGTCTGATTTCCATTGCGCTGCTGATTGACAGTGAAAAACTGCGGCTCGGCAGAATTTCCGACCGGGAATGGGACGAGTTGTATGATTTCCGCCGCAACACGCTTGCCGGCAGCAATTTGGTCTGCTGCGAAAATTCCGCCATTACCGTTGCGGAGATGAAAGGAAAACTCCGCTCGGTCAAAAACCTCGGGCTGGTGATTATCGACTATCTGCAGCTGATGGGAAGCGGAAACAATCCGAACCGTGTGCAAGAAATTTCCGATCTCACCCGTTCGCTGAAGCTGATGGCAAAAGAACTGGGCGTTCCCGTTCTTCTGCTTTCGCAGCTGTCCCGTGCGGTAACCAAGCGGGAAGACCCCACCCCACAGCTTGCCGACCTCCGCGATTCCGGTTCTATCGAACAGGATGCCGACGTCGTCATCTTCCTCGACCGCCCGGAAACACGCTCTCCCGATGCCAAACGCCGCGGGGTCTGCGACGTATTCGTGCAGAAAAACCGCCATGGACAAACCGGGAAATTCACGCTTGCCTGGGATGGCAAGCACACCTCATTCAACGGCATTGAACACGACCTTGACGTGCCGGAGGACGAGGAAAACGTATGACACGGTTTGCGGAAAAAACCCGGAGGTTTCTTGCCGACAACGATCTGTTTCATAACTGCACCGGCTGTCTTCTTGCCGTATCCGGAGGACCGGATTCCATGGCAATGCTGCGCTTCTTCTGCTCCGAGCAATTTCCTTTTCCGATTGCCGTTGCCCATGTTCATCACGGGCTTCGCCGCGAATCCGACGCCGAACAGAAAATGGTGGAACGCTTCTGCCGGGCAAACAACATTCCGTTTTATCTGCATAAAGCCGACATCCGCCGCACACGTCCCAAAGGAACCTCCGAGGAATCCCACGCGCGACAGATCCGGTATGCTTTTTTTGAAGAACAGCGCAAGGCACTCGGCTTTTCACATCTTGCCACGGCACATACGGCAGACGACAACGTAGAAGTGTTTTTTCTTCACCTTGTACGGGGAAGCGGAACGGCCGGGCTGTGCGGCATGGAGCCGCTCCGGGACGGACACATCGCCCATCCTCTGCTTGCCGTGACCAAAGCGGATACCGTTTCCTACTGCCGGGAAACCGGCACACCCTATGCCATTGACCGTACCAATACCGAACCGATCTGCCGGCGAAACCGGCTGCGCAACGAAATTTTACCGTTATTCCATGCGGAAAACCCGTCGTTTTCCGAAGCTGTTCTCCGCACCGAGCGCACACTTGCCGCGGATGAATGTTTTTTATCCGCCGAGGCGGAAACGGTGCGAAAGCGTCTGACGGTCTCCGGAACGGAGCTGAAACTGGACCCAACCGTTCCCCCCGCCCTGCTGTCGCGGGCTCTGATTGCGTTTTTCAAAACGCTGTCGGACACGATGCTGTCGCAGAAGCATGTGGACGCACTGACCGAACTGATTTACAAAAAGAAAACCTCGGCATCCGTTCAGTTGCCGGACGGATTCACCGCAAAACGCGACTATACCGTTCTGCGGTTCTTTCGTGAAGAACCGGAAGCCGTTCGTTTCGGCCCGATTCCGGTTGCAATCGGAGACGTCGAGCTTCCCGGCATCGGCATTCTGCGGGTAACTCATGTGCAGACCGGAGCGGATTTGAACGATGAACATTGCCACGATCTTTCTGTCCGCTCGTTTCAGACAGGAGACCGGGTCTGCTTTTTCCGGAAAGCCGGCTCCAAAACACTGAAAAAATTGTTTTCCGACAGCAAAATCCCCGCAACCGAACGCATGAAAATTCCTGTCGTCACCGCTTCCGGGACGCCCGCCTGGGTTTCCGGATTCGGCACGGATTGCGCCTTTTCACACGGAAGTGCGGGACTTTCGTTCGTTCTTTTGAAAAAGTAACAATTCATTCGCAATCTTTATTTGAATTCCGTATATAATAAGAGGAGGATTTCCCACATATGTTCGCAAAAAACATTTCCGTCATGATCAGCGAAAAGGAACTCGCCGATCGCGTGGCGGAGCTCGGCAAACAGATTACGGAGGATTACCGCAACCGCAGCAACAAACTTCTTTTTGTCGGTATCCTCAAGGGCTCTGTCGTTTTTCTTTCCGACCTGATCCGTGCCGTAGACCTGCCGCTGACCATCGACTTTATGATCGCTTCCAGTTATGGCTCACAGACAACGTCCGACGGTGTTGTGACCATCCGCAAAGACATCGCGCAGGATCTCACGGGCTATGACATCATCATCGTGGAGGATATTCTGGACAGCGGCTTTACGCTGGATAAGATCTGCAACGTTCTGCGTGGCAGAAATGCCGAAAGCGTACGCATCTGCACCCTGCTGGAAAAACCGGCACGCCGCAAGGTACACATTGACGTGGACTATTGCGGATTTTCCATAGAAGATCAATTTATTGTCGGATACGGGCTGGACTACGACCAGCAGTACCGGAATCTTCCGTTTATCGGCGTTGTCGAAGGCATTGACTGAAACGGATAAAGCCAAAGGAGTGAGCATTTTTTGAAGAAGTACAGAAACCTGATTTCCTATGCGGTCATTCTGATCCTCGCCGGATTGTTCGTAGCGCTTCTCTTTTCCGGGCAGAAAAAAGATACCCTGCGCTATTCCGACGTTATCGGTTATTTCCGTGACGGTAAAGTCAAATCGTTTGAAATCGATAACCGCACGCTGAAGCTGATTATGGAAAATCCGGACACCGACAAGGTGGACAAAGCCATTGAATACCGTCTTTACAGCGTAGATCTCTTTTTGCAGGACGTCAAGCCGTATCTGACACACACGGCAGAAGACGGAACAATCACGTATCTGGATTACAACCTCATCCCGCCGGCGGAATTTCCCGCCTGGCTGTCAATTCTGCCGTATCTTCTGTTCGGCGTCATTATGGCAGTCATTCTGTTTGTCATGTTCAATCAGATGAACGGAAACGCAAAATCCTCCATGAACTTCGGCAGAGCCCGTCTGAATCTGGTTTCGGATTCCAAAAAGAAGGTAACCTTCGCGGATGTCGCAGGCGCAAAGGAAGAAAAAGAAGAACTGGTGGAAGTTGTGGAGTTTCTGCGCAACCCGGATCGGTTTACGGAAATGGGTGCCCGGATCCCGCGCGGAATTCTTTTGGAGGGTCCTCCGGGAACCGGTAAAACGTATCTTGCCCGTGCCACAAGCGGAGAAGCGGGGGTTCCGTTCTTCTCCATCTCCGGCTCCGACTTTGTGGAACTGTATGTCGGTGTCGGTGCCTCCCGCGTGCGCGACACGTTTGAACAGGCAAAGCGGAATGCTCCCTGCATTGTTTTCATTGACGAAATCGATGCCGTCGGCCGTCAGAGAGGTGCCGGTCTGGGCGGAGGGAACGACGAACGGGAACAAACGCTGAACCAGCTTTTGGTGGAAATGGACGGCTTTGAACAGAACGAAGGCATCATTGTGATGGCGGCGACGAACCGTCCCGACGTTCTGGACAGTGCGTTGCTCCGTCCCGGACGCTTTGACCGGCAGATCGTCATTCACCTGCCCGATGTCACGGCGCGCGAAGAGATTCTCAAAATTCACGCACGCAACAAACCGCTGGGCGAAGACGTAAACCTGAAACTGGTGGCTCGCTCAACAGCAGGATTCTCCCCCGCCGACCTGGAAAACATTCTGAACGAGGCGGCGTTGCTTGCCGCACGGAAGCGGGAAAAAGCCATTTCCGGCGCAGACATTGACGATGCCATCCTCAAGGTCTATATCGGTGTAGAAAAGAAATCCAGCGTCATGACGCCGGACGATAAAAAACTTACGGCGTTTCACGAGGCAGGTCATGCCGTTGTTACGGCGTTTCTGGCGCATCATGACCCGGTTCACGAGGTCTCCATCATTCCCCGCGGAGTTGCCGGCGGCTACACGTATTACGTGCCCAAGATTGATAAAACGTACCAGTCCCGCAATGAGATGCTGGATTCTCTGGTGAGCTGCCTCGGCGGACGGACCGCAGAAGAACTCTGCATGGACGATGTTTCTACCGGTGCTTCCGGAGACCTGCAGCAGGCAACCTCCCTTGCCCGCAACATGATTACCCGCTACGGAATGAGCGACGCGATCGGCATGATCTCGCTGGGCTCTTCCCGGGATGAAATCTTCCTCGGCAGAGATTTTGCGTCAACGCAGAATTATTCCGAAGCCACTGCGGCCAAGATCGATGCGGAAATCCGGCGTTTTCTGGACGAAGCGCATCAGAAAGCCAAGCAGATCCTCACCGATCATCGGTCGGAACTCTGCACCGTTGCCAACACGTTGATTGAAAAAGAAAAAATTACCGGCGAAGAATTTTACGCCATTCTGGGTATGGAAGCACCGGAAGACCCGATGCGCCGCAAACAGGAAGAAGTTGTTGCGGAATCCGGAGAACCGGCTTCCGAAGAAACTTCCGGTTCCGAGCAGGAATAACCCACAGGCAGACAAAAACTCCGGCAGGATTTCCTGCCGGAGTGATTTTTTTGTTTTTTCAGGTTCGGTGCATTCTGGCAAGGAAGACCCTGCAGGTACGCGGCGGTACGGAAATGCCAATGGTTTCGGACACGTTGTGAATCTCTTCTCCCGTAAACACATCCTTCAGGTCCAGAGCCATGCCGCTGGTCCGCGGAACACCCGCGGTAAACAGGTCAATATTCAGAGGCCGACGGTCCTCTTCGGTGTAATTGAACAGCCCCACGGCATACTCACCATCGGAAAGGAGACGGAACAGAACCAGTTTATTGTCCAACCGTTCGCTGATCACATACGGCGGACGGCATTCCTCATCCTGATCAATCCGGATAAGATCTTTGTTTTTCAGCAATTCAATCATGTCGGAAGATGCCTTGCGCACATCGCACCCGATCATCAGCGGCGCAGCCATCATGCACCACAGGGCAAAGTGCATTTTATATTCCTCTGCCGTGCAGCCGCCAAAACGCACAGCCGCGTTTCCATTGTTGAACATCCCCACAACCAGCATATCAATGTCATTGTAACATCCGATTCCGGAAGAGCCGAGCAACGGGATCTGACTATAAGCAATGTCCCGCACGGCAATGGGATTATCCTGAATATCGGTGGTGGTGCGGTACAGATGTGCACCGGCAGAACGCATAAAGTTATGAACACCCGGATAACTGTCACACGCTGCAAACACAATATCCCGTCCGCATTCCCGCAGCGCAATTCCCATACGGTGATAAAGATTTTCATGATCGGCTTTGGGAGGGATATAACAACAGTCGTATTTGAGATAATCGACGCCCCATTCCGCAAAGGTGCGGGCGTCTTCAAACTCATGGTCAAACGACGCAGCATGACCGGCACAGGTTTTATAACCGGCATTGGAATAGATTCCAAACTTCAGACCACGGGCATGAATGTAATCGGCAAGATACCGCATACCGTGCGGGAATTTTTGCGGATCCGCACAGAGTTTTCCGTTTTCGTCACGGGTCACCCCTGCCCAACAGTCGTCAATGACCACGTATTCATAGCCCGCTTCCCGCAGTCCAAGCTCCACAAACTGATCCGCCGTCTGCAGAATCAGTTCTTCGGAAATGTCGTGCCCAAACGTGTTCCAAGTGTTCCAGCCCATCGGCGGTGTTTTTGCCAGCATCATTTTTTTCCTCTCTTTCTGTATCAGGACGCAAACAGGTCTGCGATCCACGGAACGGGGAACGATGCGCCCATCACCGTAATCACCGCAAACGTAATATAGAACAACAGCATGACCGCCCCACAAATGCGAGGCAGGCGCTTTTTGTTACACAAAACAAAAAGAAGCAGCGTCACAACAATGACAAAAATCAACGGAATCTGCAGCTTCAGCAATGCCGCGGGAACTCCGTTCCCGATCATCGGTACATCGCGCACAAGGGAAGAAGCCGCCGTAACCAGAACGATGTTGAGGATGTTTGCGCCGAGAACGTTGCCGATTGCCACCCCATGCGCTTTTTTGATGAGAGACGAAATGGCGGTAACCAATTCGGGAAGAGATGTTCCGATGGCAAGCACCGTAAAACCGATGACCGAAGAAGGAACCCCCCAATGCTCGGCAAGGAGCTGCCCGTTGTTCACCATCAGAATCGAGCCCACAACGACAGCCGCCGCACCGATCAGGAAAAAGAGAACCGTTTTGAATGTAAGCGTTTCTTTCCCGGAATCCTCATCGGGACCTTCCGGTTCTTTTGCCTCGGCTTTGGCGCTGAAGATGTTGATGTAAACAAAGCCGGCCAATGCCAGCAGCAGCACAATGCCTCCAATCCAGTTGAGATTCTGAAACAGAATGCCCCACACCGTCACAAAAATCATCAGGGCAAGCAGAATCAGGGCGTTGCGCACAATGTCTTTTCTGGCAACCAGTTCCGGCGCAGACAGCAAAATGACCAGCGCGAGAATCATGCCGGTGTTGCAGGCAATGGAACCGAAAGCGTTTCCGAACGCCAGAGAGGTGTCACCCTGCAACGCGGATGTCGTGGAAACGAAAAACTCCGGCAGAGTCGTACCAAACGAAACCAGGGTCGCCCCGATAATGACCTGCGGAACCCGGAAAATCCGGGCAATGGAAACCGAACTGTCAATAAACCAGTCGCTCCCCTTAATGACGCAGAGCAAGCCCACGGCAAACAATACATACGAAACCCACATAAAAAACATCCTCCCATTTTTTTTCGCTTCCGTAATTTTTTATATCCTTTATGTTTCCTGTCCGTCCGAAAGAACCTCCGTTGCAATCAGAGCCAGATACCGTTCCTGTGCGGCAACCGGGTCTTTCAGCGGAATGCGCACAAACGCACGCCAGTTCACGTCCGACAGAATGTGTTCAAAATCCTCATACATCCCCGTTACGCGCTCACGGGATATCGACACCGTGGTTCCGTTGACGGTGAAATCCACACGGTCCACATCATCCAGCAAGGCAATCAACGCCGTGGCATTGTACACAACGGTACGCTCAATTTCCTCCGTATCGGCGGTAAATTGATATTCCACAGACAAAACCCCGTTTTCACGGCGGCTGCTTTTCAGATAACGACTCATGGGCAGACCCTTTGCCAGATGGGTAAGATCGTCCGTATTTTTATCGTCAAGCAGGGAAGAAATATCATGTGTGAGCACATACTGCTGGCTTTCGGCATACTGCGGAGACGTTTTGGAGATCTGCGGCGCCAGGTAAAACAACATGGCATAGGAAGCAAGGAACGATACGACCAGGAGAACGGTCAAAACGATGTTTCCGCGCAAACGCTTCTGTGCGTTGACCTCCTCGCTTTCTCCCGTTGCCCGAATCGCCGCCTGCAAAGAAGAAAAGATCCACGGCACCGCCGCCAACAAAAACGGCGCTCCGAAATCGCCGATCCGGACAAACCACGCATAGACGCTGTCCGGGAAAGCAAGCGGCTTCCGCGTCAGATTCCAGATCAGGCACACCGCCGCAACAACGCCGTAAACACTCCATGCCACGGTACAGGCAGCCGAAAAGCGTCCTTCCTCCACCGTGCGGCGCTGCTGCGGATGAGGCGAACGTTTGATCCGGCGCAGACACAGCACATACCATACCGTCAGAATCAGCAGCTCCGCCAACAGAAACAGCCCGAAAAGGCGTCCGGTTACAGACAGCATCATCGGTACGGAAAGCAACCATGCAACACCCGTACCCAATAAAATGCGGCGCAAGGCAGCCGCTTTGAAATCATCGGACAAAACCGTTTTCATCCGCATCTCCCGCTTCATTCACTCAATCCTCCGCAAACAGACGGTCCATCAGAATCACATCGTTCAGCGTCAGCAAACCGTCCCCGTCCAGATCCGCCTCTTTTTCCCAGGCAGGCGGCAAAGTCCGGGCATGAGCAACCGCATCAAAAACAATTTGCACCGCTGCCGAGCCAAGCGCCTTCAGCCCGGGATCCGAAGAACCGGTATTCGCGTAAACCGGATTGACTTCCGCAGGAATTTCCGGATCGGCGGAAAGTTTCGGACGATAATCCTCCAAACTGGTTTTGACCTCCACCGCATAGCCCCTTGTTACCGCATAGGAATACACCGGGCTGCTTTTGGAAAGGCAGTAAATTTTTGTTGAAGTCCCGGAAGTCAGAAGCGGATAGCCAAACACGGTTGTTCCGTCTGTCACGGCAAGATATTCCAGAGAGGAACAGCCGACAAACGAATAATTTCCCAAAACGGAGACCGATGCGGGAATGTACATGGTCTGCAATCCGGAACATCCGGAAAACGCGTACATTCCGATTTCCGTCAGCGTTTCCGGCAATGCCACAGTCCGGAGCGAGACATCGTTGCGGAAAACATAACGTCCGAGCGTATCCAGCATAGACGCACTGCTGAAAACAACATACTGAAGAGAAGGGCATTCACTGAAGGCGTAATTGCGGATGCGGACAACAGAATCCGGAATCCGGATCGCCGTCAGCATCTCACAGCCGGAACACATGGCAAACGGAATTTCCGTAATGGAAGAAGGAAGCGTCAACCGCTCAAGCGCCTCACAGCCGGCAAATGCAAATTCCCCGATCTCCGTCACGGAAGACGGAAGAATCAGTTCCTCCAAGGAAGAACAACCGGAAAAGGCACCGGCACCAACCGTCGTCAATGTTTCCGGAAACGTCACCGCAGTCAGCCGCGAAGCGTTCATCAATGCCTGATAGCCGAGCTCCGTCACGGTATCCGGAATCTCCAGAGAGCCGCTTCGCCCCTCCGGGCAACAGAGCAGAACCGTCCGCTCTTTGTTATACAATACGCCATCCAGAGAAGAAAAGGTTTCGTTAGAGCCGATGACCGAAATATCCGCCAGGGAGGTACACCCGTAAAAGGCATAAAGTCCTACATAAGAAATGCCGGCGGGAAGAAGAATGCCGGTCAGCGATGAACAGCGGTAAAACGCACCGTCCGAAAGAATATGCAAAGAGGACGGAAGCGTTACCGAAGAAAACCGACAACCGGAAAATGCATAATCTCCCACAGAAACAAGCGTCGCCGGAAGTTTGATCTGCGTCATGACGGTACAGTCGGAAAACGCATAGGCGGCAAGCGATGTCACCCCGTCCGGAACCGTATAAGCACCCGATTTTGCCTGCGGATACCGAATCAACTCCGTACCGTCGGCGCAAAACAAAACACCGTCCACGCTGCGATACGAAGGATTCCCCTCCGCAACCGTCAGGGATTCCAGCGACATACACTTTTCAAAGGCCCGAATCCCGATTTTCTCCACCGAAGCCGGAATTTTCACTTCCGACACATCGGTATATTCAAACGCGTAAGAGGCAATTTCCGTCACCGGATAACCACCCAGCGTTTCCGGAATGGTAACGCGCCGGAGAAATCCCGTATAAGATTGAATTATGGCATGACCGTCCCGGATTTCATAGGAAAACAAACCGGAAACCGCCAGAAACGGCACCGATGCGGCAAAGATCAGCAGCAATGCCAGAACGACGCAGAAAACCGCTTTTTTCACAGGGACAGCCCTCCGTTCTTGTTTTTTCATATTATACAACAGGGTGCCGAAAAAGTCAAGACCCGACCCGGTACCGCACTCTCCGACAATTCTGCAGACAGAAACGGAACCGCCAGGAGCTTCAGCAGGATTTTTGCGGAATCCGCCGAAAACTCTTGACGCGGCATAGCCGGATATAGTATAATAAGTAAGATGATAGAAATTGGAATCCGCCCACACAACCGGGGACGGCTTCTTTCTGTCACGCAATCATACATGAGGAGGGAATCACGCTTATGACAAGACAGGAAATGAAAGCAAAGGCAAAAGAACAGCTCGGAGGAAATCTTTTCGGGGACAAATGGCTTCTGGCAGCCGGCGTCCTCATCGTATCCAGTCTGATTCTCAGTGCCGCAACCGCAGTCACGTTCGGCATCGGCTCCATCATTCTCGCAGGTCCGCTGATGTACGGATGTTACAAACTCTTTCTGAAACAGGCCAGAGATCATCAGCTCATGAATTTTGCAGGCATGTTTGACGGTTTTACCGAAGACTTCGGGCAGAATCTGCTGCTTGCACTGATGAATTTCATTTTTGTTATGCTGTGGTCGATGCTGTTTGTCATCCCCGGTATCGTCAAATACTACGCTTACTCCATGGCATACTACATCAAGGTCGATCATCCGGAAATGAAATGGAACGAATGCCTCAAGGCCAGCCAGGAAATGATGAAGGGACATAAGATGGACCGCTTCGTTCTGGATCTTTCGTTCATCGGCTGGATGTTCGTCGGGACTCTTTGTTTCGGAATCGGCCTTCTTTGGGTCATTCCGTACTATCGGGCAACCGAAGCGCAGTTCTACGAATCCGTCAAAGCGGCATAACGAAGGATCCGCGCCCGGAACGCCGCAGAAAGGAAACACCTTTCCCGGAAGATCAAATCATAAAAAGAGAAGACCGGAAATCCCGGCCTTCTCTTTTTATGATTCAGAATAATTTTCGCAGGCGGGGAAACCGATCACGGAATTCAAACCGCTTTTCCATCCGGTGCGCAAAAAAGCCGATGATGGTACCGTTGAGCAATGCGCAAAGCACCGTTCCCCACTTTACACCTTCAAAATGTCCGAAGCCGAAAAACAAAAACGACATAACCACAGCAACCGCACAGCTGACGCAGTCATACACGGTTTTGAAGCGGTGAATATCCTTGTTCATTTTCCCGGATACTTCCTTGACAAAAAACTCATAAGCAGCCGGAGGAAGATAGGTGTGAAACAACAGCGATACGCCAAGAGAACAGGTCACAAGCCCCAACGCATACCAGATGCCGCGCCAGACCAGGGAAGAAACCGGAAGAAAAACCGAAAGCGCCAGCAGTCCGTCCAGCAACAGCCCGTAAAGAACCGCCGTAAAGAACGAAAACAGGTAGGAAATCCGGAACCGTCCGGTCAGCAGTCCCGTTGCCAAAAGCAGAACGCCCTGCAACGTATATTCCGCCATGCCAAACGAAAAAAAAGGCAGAAATTCCGACACCTTGAGATGCAACAGATAAGCCGGGGCAACCACCATGGAAAGCCCGAAATCCGCCCGCGTCATCAGCACCGTACCGACAGTAAGAACAAACAGCCCCAGAAGATACGATGCCTCGGTATAAAACACTTTTTTCTTCAAAAAAATCCCTCCGAAAAAAAACAGCTTCACCGTGTTTGATAAAGAAACACGGAAAGCTGTTTTCTGTTTGTTTCATTATACAGCAAAATCAACCGCTTGTAAAGCCCCGGCGCAGATTTTTTACGGAGAAACGATGTTGAGTTCTCCAAGCCCGTTTGAGCCGCACACAATAAACATTCTGCCGTCGGCAACCTTATTGGGACGGTAATTCAGTTCGCCGAAAGAATTCTCCGCCTGAATGCTCACAACCCAATCTTCCGGCACGTGAACCGTTGTTTCGCCGAGATGATTGTTTACATTCAGAATGACCGGAGATGTCACGTCGCCGACATCGGTGTTCTGAAAATACACCATCGTTTCGCCAAGACGGTTGGAAATCGTATGCTCCTCTCCGCTGCTGGCATCCAGATAAACCGTGAAGGAACCCAGCGAATTGTCTTTGACGCCGTCACGGAAAACAGAGCCGACATGTTTCCGGTGTCCCCCATCAAGCAACAGTCCGAGACCAACCGTCAGAACAACGGCAGAAACAAGAACAAGCCACGGGTGGTCGATTTCCGGAAACCCGATCCGTTCCAGTTCCGGACGGAACACCAGATAGCCGATGCCGAGCGGAAGAAAAACATTCAGATGCTGGCGCAGAGAAGAACCGAACACGGCATTGTTGACCAACCAGTACACCAGCACGATTCCCGCAATCCATTTCCACACACTGACCGTGCCGAAATCCACATCCGGAATAAACGCCAGTGTCAGAAGCGCCAAAGCAGCCAGAGCCAAAAAAATGCCCCAGATTACTTTTTTCTTGTTACCTTTCATAGTAAACCTCTCCTTCATCTGTTCTGCCGAATCATCAGCAGTTTGTCGTGAAATGCCCGGTAATACATCCGGGAAATATAAATTTTTTTATCCGAGTCTCTGAAAAATGCTTCCCCCACACCGGTCACGTCCCGCCGAAGCGACGAAACGGCACGGACATTGACCAGGCACGATTTGGATGCCCGTGCGAAATAGCCGGGAAGCGTTGCCTCCAGATCATGCAGGGTATCGGAAGAATACAGCATCCGGTCTACCGTGTGCGCCGCCGTCCGCCGCCCGTCCGTTTCAAAAAAGAGGACCTCACTCTGCGATACGAAAAATTCCCGGTCTGCTAGGCGCAGAATCAGCCTCTGTCCGACATCCGGCAGGTCGGTTTCCTCGGCAAGCCGCTGCAGCCGCAGAATCTCCGGCGTCAGTTTCCGGCAACGGATAATCACTTCTTCCTCGGCCCCGGCGTCAATTTCCAAGCGCACCTTCCGCATGAAAGCCCTCCCCCTCTCTCATTTTTCCGGCTTTATTATACCGCCGTTGCCAGAAAATGTCAATCGGTTGTGCGTGACCGGACGATTTCCGTGCGTAAGATGCGTTTTTCGCAATACGACCTGTCACACGGTCTCATACCGGGATATATTTTTTTGCAAAAATCAAAAAACCTCTTGCAAAACCACAGGGACTGCGCTATAATATGACTAAGTAAACAAAACAGTCATATTTATATCCGGAGAAGAACATGGCATTTTCAGAAGAAGAAAACAGAAACATACGGGAAGCGCTGTTTGCGGAAGCGAAAGCGCGGGCAATGACGGTCGGCACGCGGAAAACCTCGGTTGAGGAGCTGACCAATGCAGTCGGAATTTCCAAGGGATCCTTTTACAAGTTTTACGATTCCAAGGAGCTTCTTTTCTTTGTCGTACTCGAAAGCATTCACACAGAGCTTTACCGTGTGGCAAAAGAAACACTGGCGGCGTTTTCCTCCTATTCTCCGTGCGAAAGAACAACGGAAACCCTGCTTGCCGTATGCCGCAGGTTGTCGGAAACCGGAGCGATGCATTTCATCGAAACGGACGCCGAACACATCCTGCGCCGGATTCCCGAGCAGGTAAAAAACGAACATTACCACAGCGACCGGATTCACATCTGCGAACTGCTGAAAGAGGGAAAACTCGAACCGCGCGGAGGAACGGAGATCGCAGTGGCAACGGTACGGGGACTGATTCTTACGGTGTCGCACCGGAATGAGATCGGAGAAGAATACCCCGCAGTCCTGCGGCTTCTGATACACGGAGCCATGACAGAACTGTTTCCGCAATAGCAGAACATCTTTTACGAAGAGCTGCCTGGGGCAGCTTTTCAAAGCCCCAGCGGTTAACGCGTGTTAACCAACAATTAAAAAGACAGAAAGGATCGTGAACAACGATGACAAAAACAACCGTAAAAATCGAAGGCATGGCGTGCACGATGTGCGAAAGCCATGTAAACGACAGCATCCGGAACCGTTTCCACGTAAAAAGCGTGAAATCCTCTTATGCCAAAGGAGAAACGGTCATTCTCTCTGACGGAGAAATAAATGAAGCCGACTTGAAGGCGGCAATCGGCGCAACAGGCTATACCGTGCTGTCGGTTCACTCAGAAGAATACAAGAAGAAAGGGTTGTTCGGACTCTTTGGAGGATAAACCGTATGAAAATCATGATTTCGGTATTTCTTGTCTGCGGCGTAATTGCCCTGAATCTTGGACTCCGGCATTTATGCCGGTTGTATTTGCAGGCAACATCCGGGAAATAAAAATTATCGGTCAACACGGAGGAACGTTATGCCCATTGTAAAATTTCAAAATGTCAGCCGCATCTACACAAGCGGCGACCATGAACTGAAGGCGCTGGACGATGTAAATCTGACGCTTGATGAAGGAAAATTCGTAGTCGTTCTCGGGCCGTCCGGTGCCGGGAAAAGCACCCTGCTGAATCTGCTCGGAGGGCTGGACACCCCCACATCCGGAAAAATCATCGTGGACGGATGGGATATTTCCACACTGTCCAAAAACGAGTTTGCCGATTACCGGGCAGAGACCGTCGGATTTGTTTTTCAGTTCTACAATTTGATTCCGACACTGACGGTGCACGAAAACGTCGCGCTTGTCAAGGAAATCGCAAAGAACTCCCTTTCGGCGACAAAGATGCTTCAGGAAGTCGGACTTGCCGACCATGCGAAAAACTTTCCGTCCGAGCTTTCGGGCGGAGAACAACAGCGTGTATCCATTGCACGCGCACTTGCGAAAAACCCGAAGATTCTGCTTTGTGACGAGCCGACCGGCGCACTGGATTCCGCAACCGGCGTTCTTGTTCTGAAGCTTCTTCTCAAAATGGCGCGGGAGTACGGAAAAACCATTGTCATCGTAACGCATAACCAAAACATTGCCAAAATGGCAGACACGGTGATCCGCGTGAAAAACGGAAGGATTGTTTCGATGGAAAATCAGACGAATCCGGCTTCCGCCGATGACATCGACTGGTAGAGGAGCAAACTATGTTGGGAAAGAAAATGCTCCGCACGGCATGGTGCTATAAAGCGCAGTTCATTTCCATGGTCCTCATGGTCATTCTCGGCGTCGGAATGTTTGTGGGCTTCCATATGGAATGGGTAAGCATTGAGCACAATATGTTCTCGTTTTTTGATGACTGTCACTTTGCCGATTACCGTCTTGTGAACGAAAAGGGATATTCCGAAGAGGATCTTAAAAAAATCGAAGAAATCGACGGGATCCGTGCAGCAGCCCGTTTCCTCACGGTCAACGCGGATGTCAAGGACCGGGACGGAGACAGTGTCGCGCTTGCCGTTACCACCAATTCGGATGTGTCTTCCTTTGTCCGGATCCGCGGCGACGCCTATGACCCGAACAGCACGGACGGCATCTGGCTTTCGGATCAGTATGCCGAAAAAAACGGGATTTCAATCGGAGACACGCTGACGTTTGTTTTTCGCAACACGGAAATCACCGGGAAGGTTCGTGGATTGATCAAGGCCGCAGAACAGATGATCTGCGTGCGCGACAAGACTCAGCTCATGCCGGATTTTGAAACCCACGGCTTTGCCTACATCTCCCCTGCTCTCTACGAAAAAGCGACAGGCTTCGGCTACTATCCGCAGATTCATGTGATTTCAGACCTGGACAAAGACACTTTTTCCGAAAAAGCCAACCGGGCACTCGGTCAGACCACCATTCTTCTCACCAAAGAAGAGTCCCTGTCCTATGCACAGGCGGAAGGAGAAGTCAGCGAAGGAAAAGCCATGGGAAGCACTCTTCCCGCCCTCTTTCTTCTGATCGGTCTGCTGACCATGGTGACCACCATGCATCGTCTGGCCGCAAAGGAGAAAACACAGATCGGCACGCTGAAAGCACTGGGATTTCACGACCGTAGAATTGCCCTGCATTACACGTCCTTTGCCTTCCTGGTGGCAATCATCGGGACAGCGCTCGGCATCGGAATGGGCTACGGCGTTGCCTGGTTTATTATGAATCCGGACGGAATGATGGGAACTTACATGGACTTACCGGAGTGGGCACTGGTCTTTCCGTGGTTCTGTGTGGTTGCCGTTGTTCTGATTGTCGGAGTACTTACACTCATCGGATATCTGTCCGTGCGGCGGATGCTTGCCGGTACGGCAGCAGATTCCCTCCGTCCCTATACGCCCAAAAAGATGAAGCCGATGCTGGTGGAACGTACCAAGCTCTTTCACATGCTTCCGTTCGGTATGCGTTGGAATCTCCGGGACATCGTGCGGCACAAAGCCAGAACCGCCATGAGCATGCTCGGAATCATCGGATGCACGATTCTCATTCTTGCCTCCTTCGGCATGAAAGATACGATGAATGCGTTTCTGCAGATGTACTACGGCAACGGGCTGAACTATTCCTCCCGCATTTTCCTCTCCGGAACGGCAACCGAAGAAGATCGCCTTGAGATTCTTGACCGGTACAACGGCGACTTCAGCAGCTCCGTCAGCGTACAGATCGAAGGAAAAACCGTTTCGCTTGATATTTACGGCATTACGCATGACCGAATCCGCATCATGGATCAAAATGCGAAAAAAATCGAAATCGGCGACGATGGCGCCTATATCTGCATGCGTCTTTCGGAAGAGTTCGGGCTGAACCCCGGAGACACCTTCTCGGTCAGTCCCTGTGGAACAGATGCCGTCTATTCCATGAAGGTTACCGGAATTTTCCGCAGCGTATCGGAAAACATCGTTCTTTCGGAAACCTATGCCGATTCTCTGGGAATCCCCCATACGGTCGACTCGGTTTATACCGATACGCCCAAAAACGAAATTCTGCTGTCGGACGCAATCCAGTCGGTGCAGTCCAAACAGATGATTATGGATTCCTTTGAGGCGTTTCTTTCCATTATGGACACGATGATCTACCTGCTTGTCGGCGGTGCCATGCTTCTCGGCATCATCGTTCTTTACAACCTCGGCACCATGAGTTACACCGAGCGGTACCGTGAAATGGCAACGCTGAAAGTTGTCGGCTTCCGCGACAAAAAGATCGGACGGCTTCTTGCCGGTCAGAATCTCGCCCTTTCGGTTGCCGGCATCCTGATCGGAATTCCGATTGGAGCCCTGACGCTTTCTTACTTACTGAAAACACTGGCGTCGGAATATGAGATGAAAATGGCGATTGAGCCGCTCTCTTATCTTCTTACCGTCCTTATGACCCTGGGAATGTCGCTTCTCGTCAGCCTGATGGTGGCGCGGAAAAACAAAAAGATCGACATGGTGGAAGCGCTGAAGGGGCAGGAATAACCGGCAGAAAGAAAAACAAGGTTCGTCAGAATTTCAAGGGATATTTCTTCCGCAAGAGAACGGTACGGGCTGTCTTCAAGACAGCCCGTACCGTTCTCTTTTTATAAGGCATGCACCTATTTTTTTGTTTTCCGGTTCCGCAGGCGTTTGTCGCTGTGCACGGAAAGCGAAGTTCCGCAGCTCTGGAACACCTGAACCATTACAATCAGCAGAATCACGGCACAGACCATAACGGGATACTGATACCGGTAATATCCGTAGTTGATGGCAATCTTGCCAAGTCCTCCGCCGCCCAGAATCCCGCTCATCGCCGAATAGCCGAGGATGGTGATAACCGCCGTTGTCATATTGTTGATCAGAGACGGCATGCTCTCCGGAATCATCACCTTCACAATAATCTGAAACGGAGACGCCCCCATGCTCTGTGCCGCCTCAAGGATGTTGGCATCCACTTCACGCAGACTGCTTTCTACCAGACGGGCAACAAACGGAAATGCGGCAATCACCAGCGGGACAATGGAAGCCACCGTGCCGACCACCGTGCCGACGATCCATCGGGTGACCGGAAAAACCAGAATCATCAGAATCAGAAACGGAACGGAACGAAGCAGGTTGATGATCCAATTCAGAACCGTGAGCACGCACTTGGGGACACGCAGAATTTTCTGATCCTCCCCCGCTACCAGCAGAACACCGAGAGGCAACCCGAGAATCAGAGCAAACAGCGTTGCCAGAACCGTAACATACAGCGTTTCCCAGATGGCTTCCGGAAACTGATTTTTCAGAACCGGAACCGCATCCTGCCACGTTCCCGCCAAAAGATTAACAATGTTCACTTTTCTTCACCTCATCCACCGAAAGATCGGGCATCGCCCGCAGATAGGCCAACGCTTCCTCCAGCGTTTCCGCGCCGCCCGGAATTCCCAGCAGCATATTGCCGTACATCCGTCCTCCAAGCGAGCGGGTGGATGCCGAAAGAATGCTGGCGGCAATGTTCTTTTCCATCGCCATGCGGGCAATGATGGGCATGGACGTCGCCTCGGCACCGTTAAAGACAACGCGGATCACGCGGTCGCCGTCTCCCACAGATTCCGCATCATAGCCGTCCGGATACACCAAAGCTTTTGCCGCATCGGATTTCGGGGAAGCGAACACCTCGCTCACCGGCCCCTCCTCCACGACCTCGCCATGATCCAGAATGGCAACGCGGGTACAGATCTGTTCCACCACGCTCATCTGGTGAGTAATGACAATTACCGTCAGTCCCAGTTTGTCGTGCAGCTCCCGGATTAGCGACAGAATGGATTGTGTGGTCTGCGGATCCAGCGCGCTGGTTGCTTCGTCACACAGCAGAATTTTCGGGCGTGTGGCAAGCGCCCGGGCAACGGCGACCCGTTGCTTCTGTCCGCCGGACAACTGTGCGGGATAGCTTTTCAGTTTATCTCCGAGCCCCACCAGCTGAAGCAGTTCGGTTGCACGCTTCACCGCCTCGGAACGCTTCACGCCGGCAAGTTCCAGCGGAAAACACACGTTGCGCAGGCAATTCCGCTGCATCAGCAGGTTGAAGCCCTGAAAAATCATTGAGATCTTCCGCCGCTCCTGACGCAATTTGGATTCCGGGAGAGAACCGAGATCCACCCCGTCAATCCGAATTTTTCCCTTTGTGGGACGTTCCAGCATGTTGATGCTTCGCACCAACGTGCTTTTTCCCGCGCCGCTCATGCCGATGATCCCGTAGATCTCGCCGTCCGCGATGGAAAGCGAAATATCCTTCAGTGCCTCGACATCCCCGTCGGAACCCGGAAAAACCTTGGATAAATGCTGAATTTCAATCATATCTGTTTTCTCCGTAAAAAAACGAAGAACGCTGCCCGATGCCGGAATCAGCGTTGTCCGTTCTGTTTTGTTATTTCTTCAAAGCGTCCAGAGTCTTCTGTTTCCCGCCGTAAAAGCCCATCGGCTCCACATGTACGGAAAGAATCGAAACCAGGTGCGTCCCCTGTTTTTCGTTGAAATCCTGCAGGTACGGCAGATGCTGGAAGTAATTGGCATCCACGTCGCCGCTGTCTACCACATTGTTCGGCTGTACATAATCGGTGAATTCCAGAATCTCCAGCGTAATGCCTTTTTTCGCCAGAATGTTCTTTGCAATCTTAAGAATGTCGGCATGCGGTGTGGGAGATGCGGCAACCGAGATCTTCTGACCGTTCAGCGCGGCATAGTCAACAGAAGAGTCAAAGCCGTCCCCGGCATCCTTGACCACGCTAACCACCGATCCGTTGTAGGTCGAAGCAATATAATCGGCAACTTCCTTGCTGGACAAAGCCGCCTTCAGCGCCAGCACCAACGGGTCATTTTCCCTTCCCTGCTTCACAGCCAGGATGTTGCTGTATTCCGAAGCGGAGCCCTCAATAAAAAGAGAATCGTTCACGGGATTCAGCCCGGCAGCGATGGCATAGTTGGAGTTGATTACGGCAAAATCCACACTGCTCAGACTGTTGGGAATCTGTGCTGCCTCAATCTCGACAAAATTCAGATGATACGGATTTTCCACAATATCATGGATGGTCGCCGTAATACCGGCACCGTCCTTCAGCTTGATATAGCCCTGATCCTGCAAAAGAAGAAGTGCACGGGCTTCGTTCGTCGTATCCGACGGAACGGCCACAAGAAGAGAAGTATCCTGCGAGCAGCCGGCAAACACGCCGACGGCAAGAACCAGCAGGCAAACAAATGCAATCAGTTTTTTCATAAGAATTCAACCTTTCTATTTTTCACATTTCTGTTATCGCAATTTCATTCACAAAAAACAACCGGGTCACATTCGTTCATGCCGGAAATTCACACGAAACAGCGTTTCCCATCCGATCTGCATAAAAAAATACCTCCAGACGATGATAAAAAAAGAGCCGGATGCTCTCAGAGCATTCCGGTCAGACAAAAACAAAACACCGATAACCGGCATTGCCGTTACCGCACTGTATTTTTATGGAAACCGACCGGAAGACAGAAATCCTGGCGCATCATCATGCGGCACATCTGCGGCATTCCGCCGAACCCACGGCACATCTTCTTCATCGGTCGTTCCTCCTTTTCATCGTTTTCTTTGGTAGATTGCTGCAATCATACCATATCCGCAAACATTTGTCAAGAGATTTTTTCGGTTTCTTTTCAAAAAAAGAATTTTATCCTCTATGTGCGAAAGGGAAAAGTCCCGGCAACACCCCTGAAATGTGCGTAAGGTTTTTACCTTTTTGGGAACGAAAAACGGGAAAGAAAAAATCCGGATTCCTTGTAGCAAATCGGTCTTCGTTTCCAATCCATATGCACAGTGGGAGTGAGCGTGCCGATTGCTCCTCAAAAAGATTGCCTTTTCATGACGTTTTCCGGGCAATATCTTATCGGCAACTTGATTCCGGCAAAAGAATATGATACAATTTCAGGGATCAGGAAAAACAAAACAGTGCCCGAAAACCGCTTTTATCTGTCGGCAACAAAATTCATACCAAACCTTTTTCTGTACAAAGCAACTTAAAGGGTGACCGGTCAAAAAAAACGATGGAAGGAGATTCCGATGAACACCGAAGAAATCGAGGAGGGTCTGATTGAAACAACCTATCTCTTCTGCTACAGGAAAATCGGCAATTCACAGGATGCCGAAGATGTCGCACAGGACATTCTGGTTGAGGCAATCAAGGCAATCCGCAGCGGCAAATCCTTTGTAAGCTTCTATTCCTGGTTTTGGGCAATGGCAAAAAACCGGGTGAACATGTTTTTCCGGATGAAGCGCTTTCATGCGGTTGAACTTGATCGGGTAGAAGATGTTCTGGAATCGGAGGAATCCGTGGAAAACGAACTGCTCAAAAGCGAAGAGATCCGCAAACTCAATCATTCCGTATCACGGCTTTCTCACCTTCTCCGTCAGGTCGTCATTCTGCATTATGTAAGGGGAATGAAGATTCCCGACATCGCGCAGGCCCTCGGTGTTTCCGAAGGAACGGTCAAAACCAGACTTCACAACGCAAAAAAAGAAATAAGGACAGGTATGAACGAAATGAAAGACATCTTGGGAAGATCTTCTTATGCACCGGCATATCTCGAGCTCATGGGCAACGGCCATGCCCCCTATTATTGGAACGCAGTCAATGATCTGATGACAAAACAGATCTTTGTTGCCTGTGCGAACCAGGCAAAAACAGTACGGGAAATCGCAGACGAAATCGGGGTTGCCCCGGTATATTTTGAGGAAAAACTGAATTATCTGCTGCAGAACCGGTTTATCAAGGAAACTTCCAAAGGCAGATATCTGACGGATTTCCTGATTTATCCCCACCAGGTATGGGTGGATTTTCGGGCAAAACAGGACGAAATCTTCGATTCGCTCGGAGCGGAAGTCACGGAGATTATCCGGGAATGCGAACAGGAAATCCGGTCCCTTGGATTTTACGGAAACGATCTTCCGTCCGGCACCCTTCTGTGGCTTCTGTATTATTTCGCCGCCGTTGCCATGCAGGATAAACTGCTTGCGCTCGGCGCGGCGGAATGGGAAGGAAAGGTTCCCGCCGACAACGGTAAGGATTACCGCTTTTTCGGCTGGGTGGGATATCCGAACGAACAGATTACGGAAACCGGCAAGAACAACCGTGTCTCCTGGAGCAATCTGCATGTGCATTTCAAAACATCGGGCTACCATGATGTTTGCCATGCCAATCTTTTTCAGCATTCCCCGTTTCCCAATCGGGATTCCATTCTCAACGAAACAAACGCAGATCTGTTTATGCGCATTTTTGACAATCCGTTTCTTACGTTTACCCCCAACGAGGAGGAATCCGTTGCCATTCTGATTCAGCACGGATACCTGAGTAAAAGGAACGGCGGGATCTATCCGACCATGCCGATCATGACCTACGAACAGAAACAACAGATCTGCGAGATTCTGGGAAAAGCGACCGGGCCGCTTTGCGCAAAATATTGGCAACTCATCTGCGATGCAGCCCAAACCATCGTTCTTCCGGTTGTCCGCAAGGATTTGCTGGAAGAATATGCGCACGGTGCACTTTCGCTCGCATTCTGGACGCTTCCTTATACGTTTTATTACGGAATGAACGCCGAAGAAAAGCCGCTTGACCTTCCGGAAAACGATGCGGCAACCTCAAAGGCAATCTGTATTTATATCAAAAAATAAATATCTATACAATTTTTATTTGAATGAAAATCTTTGTGGTTTTCCTTCTTTCCAATCTTTGTTTTTTCTATTTAAAGAACCATTACTTCACTTTTTGATAGCAGTGAAAAGCATGTTTTCTTCGTTGTTGTAACCTACGTCATCAAAACCAATTTCCTCAACATCTTTTTTCAAGGCAACATATTTTGGTTTACCTTCTGGCTCGCAAATAAGGACAGAATCCTGATCAAATTCTTCACCTAATTTTTTAATATAATTACTAAATTCATTAAAATCAAGCGCTTCATTTCTATTGATATTGTAAGGATAAACAACAAATGATTTTTCCATTGATGCTTTGTCTTATGATACTTCAAAAAACGGAATCGTTAAAATCCTCGTACGCCGTGAACTTTGTGTCACCCTCATGGAATGCCGCAAAGATTTCCAGCGTTTTCTGTGCCGTCTGATAGGGAAAAATCATTATGGGATCTATTCCTGATTTTTTTCCGGATTTAATTGTGTCGGACTTGCCTGAGGAATAGTATTACAATCCTTCTTGTCGTTCGAAATCCTTGTGATAAAAAAGCAAATTAATGCGATGCCAAATACTAACAAGAAAGCAAAAAGCCCTGTCCGAACTATGTCCGCCAAATCCTGCGTATTGTTTGCAGTTTGAGCGGCAGCATTTTGAATTCCAGTATAAGCATCTCCACCGTATTCACTGTACCATTCATATAATCCAATGCTCATACCTTTAACCACAAACGAGAAAATAATCGAAATCACGCCACTAATGATTCCACCAATGTTTCCAAGAACTTTCATAACAAAACCTCCAAATATTATCATTTTAGTTATATTATACTACACCTCCTCGAAATGTGTCAAGTTTGTTACATAATCGACTTTCACAATCTACAATTACAATTAGATTCTGTCGTGCTATAATAGATGTGAGAGTAAAACAAAAAAGTCAGTTTTCAGAGTGCATTTCACTCTGAAAACTGACCTGAGACAGAACTCGCCAACCCGATTCCGCATGGAAGGGGAAAACAGCATTTGGCATTTTTTCACAAAACATGTTTGATTGCAAAAAAGTCCAGAAACCGCAATGGTTTCTGGACTTTTTTGCCCCGACCTCTTTTAAGACCAGAACTTTTGGAGGCGCCACCCGGAATCGGACCGGGGATGAAGGTTTTGCAGACCTCTGCCTTACCGCTTGGCTATGGCGCCTTATGTCGCACATACAAAAGTATATGCTTTATATATAAAAAAAATGAACGCAGGGTTCATTCTTTTTTTTAAGTGGAGCGGTATACGGGGCTCGAACCCGCTACCTCAACCTTGGCAAGGTTGCGCTCTACCAGATGAGCTAATACCGCATAAAATGGTGCCTCCGGTCGGAATCGAACCAACGACACGGGGATTTTCAGTCCCCTGCTCTACCAACTGAGCTACAGAGGCAAAAAATGGCGACTCGGATGGGGTTCGAACCCACGACCTCCGCCGTGACAGGGCGGCGTTCTAAACCAGCTGAACTACCGAGCCATATTCTCTGAAAGCTTGTGGTCAAGCACATTTCATTCTGCCGGGCAAATTGGTGGGAGTTACAGGACTCGAACCTGTGACCCTCTGCTTGTAAGGCAGATGCTCTCCCAGCTGAGCTAAACTCCCGTTCCGTAGGATTGCATTCCGTCGGGTCTCATGTTCGCCACTTGCGTCGGCTTGTATATGATACCACAAAAGCTCTCGTTTGTCAACACTTTTTTTTTGATTTCCGGAAAAAAATTTCAGGCACCGATTTTCCCGGTTTTCCCTGCAGCTTTTTGCTTTTCCTCAAGCAGCCCCTTGATGTTTTTACGGAACTGTGTTATACTTTTGCAAAGGAAAAAGCAAGCGGAGGAGATTTTATGGCAGAAGTTCTTTTGGAAGGTGCCATCTCGGTAAAGGCCGCCCTGGAGGGCGGTTCGCGGACCGTTCTGGAAATTGGTGTGGATCAAAAAAAACGAAGCCGGGATTTCGGCTATATTCTGAATCTCGCTCACCGCAAAAACGTGCCTGTCACACCGATGTCGAAAGAAGAAATCGACCGTGTCTGCCCGGACGGATCCAGCGGCGGCATTTTTGCCCGTGCCGGAGCAAGAACGTATCTTGAACCGTCGGAGCTTCTTCAGGTCCCGCAACCGTTCATCGTTTTGCTGGAAGGCATCGAAGACCCCTTCAACTACGGCTATGCGGTGCGTTCGGCATATGCGGCAGGCGCCACAGGGCTTCTCATTCCGCCCCGAACCTGGGAAAACGCAGAAGGAACCGTCATCCGCTCTTCGGCAGGAGCCAGCGAAAAAATTCCAACGGCAACGGCAAAGGATTTTGCCCCGTTTCTGGAAGAAGCTCACACACGGAATGTCCGCATTCTCGCGGCAGACCGTCGGGATGCCGTTCCCCTTTACGGCACAGACCTGACCGGTCCCATCCTCCTTGCCATCGGCGGACGGCTGCGGGGGCTCTCCCGTTCGGTATACGACCGGGCGGATCAGCGGGTGTATATTCCCTACGGAAACGATTTCCGCAACGCGCTCACGGCATCCGGCGCCTGCGCGGTCATGGCGTTTGAGGCACTGCGTCAGCGCATGGAAAAAGAATAACAAAAAAAATGCCGGTCGCTTGACCGGCATTTCCGCTTTTTATTGCTTACGCTTTCAGAACAAAAAGGTTGACCAGAACAACCAGCACGACAAATACGACGGAGGTTACAATGGTAACGGTCTTCAGAACGTCATCCCGGCTTCCTTTGCGGTTCTTGGCAGCATATCCGCCTGCCTGCCCCGTCACGGCACTGGACATTCCGTCTCCCCGGTTCGTCTGCATGGTAATGACGGTTGTCAGGATTGCGCAGACAACCAAAAGAGCAATCGCCAAAGCAAGTTCCATACCCACACCTCCTACTGTTGTTGAAATTGCTTTGTTATTTTACCATATTTTTTTTGGAATTGCAAGAGGTTTTTGAAAATTCAATCTCTTTTTTCAAAAGAATTTGTCCGATCTCCGCCGGAATGAATCGGATAGGAAAACCCGCATAGCCCAATCCCTGCGAAACGAACAGCACGGAATTCCCCTTCCGGTACAGCCCGCGCGAATACTTCGGAAAGAAGCGTCCGCCTCCGATCCACGCCCGCAAGCCAAGCCCCTCGCCCGGCGCAAAGACCGGACCAATCCACGGCAAACGGATAAAACCGCCATGAATATGACCGGAGACCATCAGATCCGGCAAGGGAAGCAGCCGATCAAAGACATCCGGGGAATGGGTAAGGTACAGACAGAATCCGTCCGTTCTCGGCAGATCGCTCCCCCCCCATCCGTTTCCCACCAGGGTCACATTTTCTTTCCCTCTATATAAAGAAACCGCATGTCCATCCAGCAGAACCGCGCCGGTCCTGCGGATGCGCTCCCGGTATTGCCGTCCTTCCGCCGACCCATCGGCAGGATCGTGATTGCCCGAAACCAGATACGTGGGAGCAATGTCGGCAAGCAAACGCAGAAGGACGAAACAATCCTTTCGCCTGCAGCCCTTGTTGTGCCAGTCTCCGGCAAGCAGAATCACATCCGGATGAAGATCTGCCACTTTCGCCACAAGATCCCGGTATCCATGCGAAAAAACACGGTCGTGAAGATCCGACAGAACCACGAGGTTCCACCCGTCAAACGCGTCGGGTAAGAAGGGCGACGAAACAACTTCCCGCCGAACCCGCACGCCACGGGCTCTCCATACAAAAATCACACAAACCAGAATCACTGCACCCAGAATTCCGAAAAACACCGGCATTTCTGCTCACCTCTCTTGTTTTTCAGTATAACATATCGTGCAAAAAAACGCAAGAAAAAATTTTTCGCCGGAATTTTCGGTTTCCCCCTTTACAAAACCAACAAAACGTGTTATAATACTCTGCAGAAACAAACACATCTTGAAATCGGTACCGTGATGCCGATAAGATCTGTCTGAAAAGTCCCTTTGCGGGTATTTTTGGTTTTTTCGGATCTTGTCGCGCAGACAAGATCCTTTTTTTATTTTTGAGGGAGGAGAAGACCATGACCATTACAGAGAAAGCGCAGCTGATGGATGAGGACATGATGCGGCGGGTGCTGATGCGCATCACACACGAAATTGTGGAAAAGAACCGCGGAACGAACAATCTGTGTCTCATCGGAATCCGGCGGCGCGGCGTTCCTCTTGCCGAGATGATCCGAGGCAACATCCTACGCATTGAGGGCGTGGACGTTCCGTTCGGAGAACTGGACATCACGCTGTACCGAGACGATCTCAGCACCCTGTCCGATCGGCCCGTTCTCAACGAAACACGCATTGACTGCGACATCAACGGCAAAAACGTGGTTCTGGTAGACGATGTTCTTTACACCGGAAGAACTGCCCGCGCTGCCATTGACGCCTTATTCGAACGGGGCAGACCAAGCCGGATTCAGCTTGCCGTACTGATTGACCGCGGACATCGGGAATTGCCCATCCGGGCGGATTATGTAGGGAAAAATGTGCCGACTTCCCGCTCCGAGCTTATTTCCGTCAAACTGAAAGACGTAGACGGCGAAACCGGCGTGACGCTTTGCGACATCACGGAATAATTCAGGATATAAAAAAATATCAAATATAATATTTTTCGGAGGTTTTCTTATGAAACTGGTTTACAACGTGCAGGACAAACCGAGATTCGGTCAGACGCTTGTGTTTGCCCTCCAGCAACTCCTCGCCATTCTGGCGGCGACGATCGCCGTTCCGGCCATCATCGGCAACGGAATGTCCCAGTCCGCAGCTCTGTTCGGTGCCGGTGCGGGCACACTGGTCTACCTTCTGTTCACCAAATTCCGCAGTCCGGCCTTTCTCGGCTCTTCGTTCGCATTTCTCGGATCCATGGCAGCTGCCTTCGCCGGAGCCCTTACCACGGCGGATAAAAATAAGGGCTTTGCCGGTCTGATCATCGGCGCAGCCATGGCAGGTCTTGTCTACGTCGTCATCGCCCTGGTAGTCAAATTCGCCGGAGTCAAATGGATCTCCAAACTCATGCCCCCGGTCGTCATCGGGCCGACGGTTGCCATCATCGGACTTTCTCTTGCCGGCAACGCCATCGGAGACCTGACCAAAGGCAGCGTTCTGGATGCCGCTCAGAATCCGGTTGCCAACCCGTATCTCGCGCTGATCTGCGGACTTGTCACCCTGTTTGTGGTCATCATCTGCTCGGTCTTCGGAAAGAAAATGGCAAAGCTGATTCCGTTCATCATCGGCATCGTTGCCGGCTATGCGGTTGCAGCAATCTTTACGGTCATCGGCATCGCCACCAACAATCCGGCGCTTCAGATTATCAATTTCGCTGCCTTCCAGAATATGCAGTGGATCCCGGATTTCACCTTCCTCAAAGCCATTGACGGT
Organism: uncultured Eubacteriales bacterium; assembly: GCA_934438175.1. Lineage (GTDB taxonomy): Bacteria > Bacillota > Clostridia > Oscillospirales > UBA644 > CAKSBH01. The sequence goes on from CAKSBH010000003.1 coordinate 163,493, forward strand.
TTCAAATATGTAGACGCCCCCTACATCGCATCGCTTGCGGTCGCCTACATCCCGGTTGCCTTTGTGGTCTTTGCCGAACATATTGCCGACCACAAAAACCTCTCCTCCATCATCGAGAAGAATCTTCTGGAAGATCCGGGACTTCATCGCACGCTTCTCGGCGACGGTGTGGGCTCCATTGCCGGCGCCATCTTCGGCGGCTGCCCCAACACGACATACGGAGAGTCCGTCGGTTGCGTCGCCATCACCGGAAACGCTTCCGTCGTAACCATCCTTGCTACGGCAATTCTCGCCATGGTTGCCTCGTTTTTCGCCCCGTTCGTCACCTTCCTGTCCACCATTCCCTCCTGCGTCATGGGCGGCGTGTGCATGACGCTCTACGGGTTCATCGCCGTATCCGGTCTGAAGATGATTCAGGATGTTGATCTCGGTCAGAACAAAAACCTCTTCGTCGTCGCAGTCATTCTGATTGCCGGTGTCGGCGGTCTGCAGCTGACCTTCGGCGGAATCACGATTACCTCCATCGCGTGCTCTCTGATTCTCGGCATCCTCGTCAACGCGGTGCTCTCCCTCAAAAAAGACAAAACCAATTGCTGAAAACTTCCGAAAGTTTGCTGCGGGGTCTTCGGACCCCGCACTTTTTTCTCTCCCGGCATTGATTTTACAGAAGGTTTATAGTATAATGATAAAAAACGGAAGGGAGGGCAAAACCGTGAAAATCACCGGAATTGCGGCGGAATACAACCCGTTTCATCTGGGGCATGCCTATCAACTGAAGCATCTGCGGGAAAGCGGCCGTGACGGCATCGTTGCCGTTATGAGCGGCAACTTTGTACAACGCGGCGAATGCGCCCTGATGGACAAATTCTCCCGCGCCGAAGCGGCGGTTGCCTCCGGCGTCAATCTCGTAATCGCCCTTCCCGTCTCCTATTCGGTTGCCTCTGCAGAACGGTTTGCCGAGGGCTGTGTCGGAATTCTCGCCGCTCTGGGATGCGTGCAGAACATGTGCTTCGGCTCCGAATGCGGCGATGTCGGACTTCTGCAGAAAACAGCAGACACCTGTCTTTCGCTCACCTCCGAAGAATTGCGATCCGCCATGAACGGCGGAAAAAGCTTTATGAAAGCGCGGGATGAATTGCTTCGGGCAAAAGGTCTTCCCGGCATCACACAGCCGAATGACATTCTGGCCGTGGAATATCTCAAAGCAATCCGAAAACAGAACGCCCCGCTGCGCGTTCATGTTCTGAAGCGGCAGGGAGCGTTTCACGAAACCGAAGAACACACCGGATTCCGCGGAGCGGAAAGCATCCGGAAGATTCTCCGGGAAAATCCGGATGCCGATCTGAACGAAATGGTTACGCCGGAGAGCATGCAATTGTACTGCCGTCAGAAAGAGCGGGGCGAGGCACCCGCCGATATGCGACATCTGGAGCGCGCAATCCTCGCCTTTTACCGCATGGCAGATGCCGGGACACTTGCCGGGATTCAGGGGATGACCGAAGGGCTGGAAAACCGCATCTGTGCCGAAGCACACCACGCTGTTTCTCTGGAAGATCTGGTTGCGCGCGTCAAAAGCAGACGTTATGCCATGAGTGCCGTACGCAGGGCTGTTCTGTGCGGATTTCTCGGTCTGCACACGCCGGAAGGAATGCCTCCGTATCTTCAGGTGCTTGCTTTTGACCGTACGGGCAGAGAAATTCTAAAGATTGCAAAAAAAACATGTCCGCTTCCGCTGATTCACACGCTGAATCCGGTCCTAGCACGCAACGAAGCCGCCTCCGTATGGGTCCGGCAGGAATGTCGCGCCGCAGAACTGTTCGCGCTTGCCTTACCCCACGCCGGGCACGGCTACGGGGAATTCTTTCACCGTTCCTTCGGCGAGGTCTGAAAAAAAAGAAACAAGGGGCTTTACTTTTTCCTCATTTTCGTGTATTATATAAGATAGAATACTATAGGAGGGATTCCTTTGACTTACAAACGCGTTCTTGTCAAACTGAGCGGCGAAGCGCTCGCGCAGCAGAGCGGCGCAGGCATTGACTTTAAACTGATGAAGACCATCTGCGAAAAACTCGGCAGGTGCCGCGACCTCGGCACGGAAATTGCCGTTGTCATCGGTGCCGGCAACTTCTGGAGAGGACGTCAGGGCGGACAGATGGACCGCACCCGCGCCGATCAGATGGGCATGCTTGCCACCATGATCAACAGCATCGCCATGAAGGATACGTTGGAAAATCTCGGAATTCCCGCAGCCCTGTTTTCCGCCTCCCCGATGCCGGCAGTCGCGCCGACATTTGTGAAGGAAGACGTTCTGCGTGCCATGAAAAGCGGGAAAATCGCGGTTCTCGGCTGCGGAACCGGAAGCCCCTATTTCACAACGGACACAGCTGCGGCTCTGAAGGCGTGCGAAATCGAAGCCGATGGCATTCTGATGGCAAAGCATGTAGACGGCGTTTACGATGACGATCCCGCCCACAATCCGGCGGCAAAAAAATACGACCGGCTGTCCTATGAAAAAATGCTGGCTGATCATCTGCTTGCCATTGACGCGACAGCTGCAGCTCTTTGCGAAGCCAACGACATGAACGTTCTGATCTTTGACCTCGGAAACGGCGACAACATCATCCGGGCGGTATCCGGAGAAAACATCGGAACAGTTCTGCACAGATAAAAAGGAGGATTTTGAAACATGAAACCCGAATACGTTGAGATTGACAACAAAATGAAAGCATCCGTAACCTCGCTTACCCGGAACTTCGCCTCGGTGCGCACCGGAAGAGCCAATGCGTCCGTGCTGGAAAAAATCCACATCGACTATTACGGTGTGCCGACCCAGGTCACACAGATTGCCACAATCTCCTCACCGGAACCCCGCATGCTGGTCATCCAGCCCTATGACATGACCGTGCTGAAAAAGATCGAAAAAGAAATTCAGGCATCGGACATCGGCATCAATCCGCAGAACGACGGCAAAGTGCTTCGCCTTGTGTTCCCTCCGCTGACCGAAGAACGCCGCAAGGAAATCGTCAAGGGGCTTGGTGTAACCGCCGAAGAAACCAAAATTGCCATCCGATCCATCCGCCGGGATGCTCTGGAAAAATTCAAAGCGCAGAAAAAAAAGAGTGAGATCACCGAAGACGATCTGAGGAATGCGGAAAAAGACATTCAGGATTTGACGGATAAATACATCCGTGAGGTGGACGACTGCACCAAGAAAAAAGAAGCGGAAATTCTCTCTATCTGACAACCGATGCGTTGCAAAAGCGGGGCTTCCCCGCTTTTGTTTTCACACGCAAAAGGAGTTTTATGACCGAACGCATACAACCGAAGCACATCGGCTTCATCATGGACGGAAACGGACGTTGGGCCACGAAACGGGGACTTCCCCGCAAATTCGGACACAAGGCAGGTGCCGACGCCTTGGAGAATCTTTGCGATTTTTTGTTTGAAGAACAGATTCCTTATGCCACTTTTTACGGGTTTTCCACCGAAAACTGGACCCGTCCACAGGAAGAAGTCCAGGCACTGATGGACATCATCACGCAATTTCTGGAAAAACTCATCCGCTGTTTTGAACACCCGAAACGCCCGTTTCACAGCAACACCAACATCCGGTTTCTCGGAGATTTGTCGGTTTTTTCCGAAAAGCAAAAAGACCTGATCCGGCGCATTACCGAGCGTTCCGCTTCCTTCACCGGAAAAATGACGCTCTGCATCGCCATCAACTACGGAGGACGCGCGGAGATCGTACGTGCCGCAAATCGTTTTTTGCAAAAGAACCCGAATGAACCGCTGACGGAAATGGGAATTGCGGAAAATCTCGACACGGCAGGTCTGCCTGATCCGGATCTCATCATCCGCACGGCAGGCGAACGGCGGTTGTCCAATTTTCTGATCTGGCAGGCGGCATATGCGGAATATTACGCCACCGATGCGTGCTGGCCGGACTTCGGCAGAGAAGAACTTCGCAAGGCACTGGATGCCTATGCGGGTCGTACCCGTAAATTCGGCGGAACGTCAAGCAAAGAAAGGAGCGGATCGGCTTTATGAAACAACGTTTTCTTTCCGGAGCGGTACTGACTGCCGTTCTGTTGCTCTTTGCGCTGTTTTCGGGCTATACGCCCGTTCCCAGAATCCTTGCCATTCTGCTTGCCGTTTCCTCACTGACAGAAATCCTGTATATGTCCGGATGGATCCGTTCTCTTCCCGTTTTGCTGACAGCCGCCGCTTCCGCGGTGGCAATTCCGCTTTTGCCTCCGGTTAACGAAACAGCAATTCCTCTCACAATTGCCGCCGTGATTCTGATCTTCGCGCTTGCAATCTCCGCATGGGCAAGCAAATTCTCAATTTCTCAGACGGTCGCCGTTGCGCTGATCGGCCTTCTTGTCCCGCTGTTCTTCTCCGCACTTGTTGCTCTGCGTGAAAGGCCGGCGGGGCTTTGCTGGTTTTGTGCCGTGTTCGTAGCAGCATGGAGCTCCGACGTGGGCGGATATGTTTTTGGTCGGATATTCGGCAAATACAAACTGGCACCGAAAATCAGCCCGAACAAAACCGTAGAGGGACTGATCGGCTGTTACGTCACAGGTGCTGCCGGGCTTCTGATTGCGGGATTTGTTTCCCGCATGGCAGGCGGGTACGAAGTCAATCTGCTTTCGCTTGCCGTCTGCTCGCTTATCGGCACAACGGCCGGAGTCCTGGGAGATCTTTCCGCCTCCGCCGTCAAACGCCAGTTCGGCATAAAGGATTTCGGAAAACTGATTCCCGGACACGGCGGAATCATGGACCGGTTTGACAGCGTGCTGTTTGTCGCGCCCGTTTTCTGGCTTTATGCCGTTGTAACCGACCTGGTTGCCCAGTACGGATGGAATTGGACGGTGTTTATGTCATGAAATCTCTTTGTATTCTCGGGTCTACCGGCTCGATCGGAACACAGACCCTTCAGGTCGCCGAGCATCTCGGCTTTTCGGTTTCCATTCTGGCAGCAAACAACAAGGACGCATTGATGGAGCAACAGATCCGCCGTTTTCACCCCCCCATCGCCGTTCTGACCGATCCGGAGGCGGCGGCACGCCTGCGAAACGCCGTGCGGGATACCGACACGACCGTATTTGCCGGAACCGAAGAACTGATGCGATGCATCCGCGAAGAGCCGTACGATGTTGCGGTCAACGGCATCTGCGGAATGGCGGGAACCCTTCCCACCGTGGAAGCAGTCCGTTCGGGGCACGACGTGGTTACGGCAAACAAGGAATCCATCGTTACGGGTTGGCAAATTCTTGCTCCGCTCATCCGCGAAAAAAACATTTCGTTTTTGTCCTGTGACAGTGAACATTCCGCCATCCAGCAGTGCATTGCGGACGAACGCCGGCATCTGGACCGCATTCTTCTCACCGCATCGGGAGGACCGTTTTTCGGAAAGACGGAAAACGAACTTCGCAACGTCACCGCCGAAGAGGCACTTCGGCACCCGAACTGGTCGATGGGGGGAAAGATTACCATAGACTGCGCCACGATGATGAACAAGGGGCTGGAAATCATTGAAGCCGTTCATCTGTTCGATATTCCCGAAGACCGCATCGATGTTGTCATCCATCGGGAAAGCATCATCCACTCCATGGTCAGTATGACCGACGGCTCGGTTCGCGCGCAGATGTCCATGCCCGACATGCGTCTGCCCATTCAATACGCACTCACCTATCCGGACTGTTTCCCTTCCCAAATCCCGCCGTTGGATCTTGCCGGATTACGGGCGTTGACCTTTTACGAGCCGCAGCCGTGGGCGCAACGTGCCATGGGGCTCGCCCGCCGCGCAGTCCGGGAAGGCGGAACCGCACCGACGGTTCTGAATACGGCAAACGAAATTGCCGTGGAAAAATTTTTCAAAGGTGCGCTGCGCTTCACGGAAATCGTCCCGTTCACCGAAGCGGCACTGAATGAAACCGAAATTCTACACCGTCCGTCCCTGGAAGATATCCTGAACACGGACAACGCCCTGCGACAGAAATATACGGAGGCATAATTTTGGAACTCTTTCTCAAATTTCTTTACACGGTTCTCGTTCTCGGCTTTTTGATTCTCATGCATGAAGCCGGACATTTTACGACTGCCCGCATCTTCCGGGTGCGTATCAACGAATTTTCCATCGGCATGGGACCGAAACTTGTATCCTGGAAGGACGGAATTTTCTCATGGTTCTTCTCACGCCGGAAAAAACAGGACGAAGAAGAGGATGAGACCAAAGGAACAACACGCTATTCGCTCCGCCTGCTTCCCATCGGGGGCTATGTAAGCATGGACGGGGAAGACGGAACAAGCGAAAACCCGGATGCGTTTGTCAACAAACCCGCCTGGCAGCGTCTGATCATCATCCTTGCCGGTGCCCTGATGAATCTTGTGGTTGCCTTTGTTCTTACGGCAATCGTCGTATCGCAAACGCACATTCTCTCCACCAGAATCGGCGGCTTCCAGAATTTTGCCACCTCTCCGGAATATGGGCTGAAACAGGAAGACATCATCGCCGAGATCAACGGCGTAAAAATCGGTTCCTACTACGATCTTTCCTATGCCTTTCAATCCGCGCTCGGTAAAACCGAGGTGACGGTCAAGGTCAACCGCGACGGACAGGAGATAACGCTGGAAAATGTCCGGTTTCCCATGATCTATATGGCAACCGGGGAACTTGTTACCGAAGAAAGCGAAGAAAAACTGCGGCAAGAAGGAAAAACCGCCGAAAAAATGATGTATCTGGACTTCAAGGTATACGGTTCCACCCCGACTGTCGGACAGATTCTTCCGGAAACCATCAAGACCATGGGTGCCAACATCAAAACCGTTTACCGTACCCTGTTTGATATGATCTCCGGGAAACTCCCTGTGGATTATGTCAGCGGACCGATCGGCATGGCAAATGTGATTTCCCAGGCGGCACAGGTCAGTTTTCTTTCCATTCTGAATCTGACCGCACTGATTTCCGTCAACCTTGCCGTAATGAATCTGCTTCCCCTGCCTGCCCTGGACGGAGGTCGTGGAGCATTCATTCTGTTTGAGCTGATTACAAGAAAAAAGGTACCCGCCCAGGTCGAAGGAACCATTCATGCCGTCGGAATGGTCATTCTGCTTGCCCTGATCGCTCTGATTGCGTTCAAGGACATCTTCTTCCCCATTTTTTAGAGGTTGTTATGACAAGAACCGTATTTATCGGAAACGTTGCCGTCGGCGGCGGCGCCCCGGTTTCCGTCCAGTCCATGTGCAACATTCCTTTTTCCCGTCCGGAAGAGCTGAAGCAGCAGGCATTGCGCCTGCAAAACGAGGGGTGTGAGATTCTGCGTGTTTCCGTCCCTGACGCTCTGTCTGCCGAACGGTTCGCCGATCTGAAGCGCATACTCTCCATTCCCCTTGTGGCAGATATTCATTTTGATCATCGGCTTGCCCTTGCAGCCATGCGTGCCGGGGCAGATAAGATCCGCATCAATCCGGGCAATTTTCCGCAGGAACATCTGAAGGAAGTGGTACAGGAAGCCCGACAAAGGCACATTCCCATCCGTGTGGGAGTCAACGCCGGATCCCTGGAAAAAGATCTTCTCCGAAAGTACGGTGCGCCCACGGCACAGGCACTTGCCGAAAGCGCGGCACGAAACGTACAACGGCTGGAGGAACTGGATTTTCACGACATTGTGGTTTCCGTCAAGACCTCCGATGTGCCTCAGACGGTAGAAGCATACCGGCTGTACGACCGCCGGTACAACGAGCATCGCCATCCGCTTCACATCGGCGTGACGGAAGCGGGAACGCTTCGCACAGGGCTTCTCTGTTCTGCCGCCGGAATCGGAGCGCTGCTTCTGGACGGCATCGGTGACACCGTACGCGTTTCGCTTTCCGCCGATCCCACCGAGGAAGTCCGGGCGGCGAAAACGCTGTTGAGAGTGCTTGGCTTACGAAAAAGCGGACTTCGCGTGGTATCCTGCCCCACCTGCGGACGCACCACCGTCAACTCCATCGCGCTGGCAGAACGGCTGGAACAGGAATTCGGCAACATCTCCTTCCCGTTGAAAATTGCGGTGATGGGATGTGTCGTCAACGGAATCGGAGAAGCGGGCGAAGCAGATTTCGGGGTCACCGGAACCAACGGATCGTATGTGCTGTTCCGGGGAAAAACCGTTGTGAAAAAAGATATTCCCGAAGAAGAAATTCTGGACATTGTACGGCAGGAAATCCGTCGCATCGAAAAAGAACGTACATAAACATGCCGTTCCGACACATACTGAAGGCAGTATATCATGACGAAAGGATGTGACGGAATGTCCAAGAAAAAACGACCCGAAGAGCTGCCGCTCCTGTTTGAAAACAGCGTGGCATCCGCAAACGAATGCACCGGCATCTGCCCGACCGTTCCGCAGACCGAAGAGGAAGCGGAAGCGTACCGGGACATTGTCAACATCAATGTAACCTCCCGGAAAAGCGAAAAAAAGAAGAAAAAGTAAAACCGAGGAAACCCATCCATGAGAAACCGAAAAAAGAAAACCGATCCCATTTTTTTATTTTCTGTTTTTCTCTGCGTTCTTCTCACCTGCGTTCTTGCCGTTACTCTGTTTGTATTCGGCGAGAACGGCTACATAAACACGCGCCCGGGAGGTTCCGGCACACCGTCCGATTCTTCCGAAGAACTGCAGGAACAGCAACGGAAAGAAAAGCAGAAACTTCTTGAGGAATACCGCCGGCTTCTGGCTTCCCCGTATCTTACCGTCGTGGATTCGGATCATCCGGTTACAAAAGACGCAGAGAATCTGACGGAAGCAGACGGAACGGTTCTTCTGGAGCCGGAAGCGGCAGAACAGCTGCGGAATCTTCTTGCCGCCGTGCGGGAAGTCGGCATTGACGTTGTGGTTACGGCGGGCTTCCGCACCGAAGAAGAACAGCAGAAAATTCTGGACAAAACGTGCGAAAATCTGATATCCGCCGGCTATTCGGCAGAACAGGCACGGCTTGCTGCCATACGCATCACGGAAGTCCCGGAACGGAGCGAACACAGAACCGGGCTTGCCGTTGACCTGACCCAAAAGGAATCCCTCTCCGTGCGGGATGCCTTTGCCTCGGATCTGTACGCATTTCTGCAGCAGAATGCGGCAAAATTCGGCTTTGTGTTCAGTTATACGGAAAAAAACGCTGCCTTGACCGGCATGGACGCCAACCCATTCCATCTGCGCTATATCGGAAGCGCAGAAACAGCAACCGATCTGACAGAAAAGGATGTCACGCTTGCCGCATACCTTTCGTTTTTGCAGGCAAGCGTTGCCTCACTGGAAGCGGAATTAGCGGAATAAACCGATTCAAAGCAAAAGCGGAGGGCAACGACCTCAATCGTTGCCCTCCGCTTTGTGGGCTTGTTTGCAGAACTCCCCCCGGTTCACACCGAACACCGCAACCAGAATCACGGCACAGCAAAGCAGGACCGGAACGGAAACACGCTCTTTCAAAATTAAAACACCCGCAAAAACAGAACAGACCGGGATGATGCTGGAGAACGAGGCGGCACGCACCATGCTGATGTTGGACGTGGCGTAATTATACAGCAGAAATGCCACCACCGAAGAAACGACCGAAAGATACAGAACCGGAAGAAGCGCCTGAGGCGAAGCAAACACGCGGGCATATTCCGCAAAAAACCGTTTCCGCAGCACAGCAGCGGCAAGCAGATTGAACCCCATCATACTCACTGCAAACATGGCGTAAGTGCGGGTAAACGGTGTCACTTCTCCGCCGAGCTCCGAAGACAGCATGTTGAAGGCAGCCGCACAGAGCACGGCTCCGAGTAAAAGCGCAATGCCACCGACGCTGAATTTTGCCTGTCCGGAGCCGGTAAATACATGAATCAGACAGACACCGAGGACAGAGACCGCACAGCAGACGCTTTGAAGCAACGACGGCTTTCCCCGCAGAAAAACCGTATATCCAAGCAAAACCGCAACGGGAACCAGCGAAACAATCACACCGGAAACAGAAGAAGACACACGCTGTAACCCGTACGTTTCCAGAATAAAATATAAAAACGGCTGCGCCAATGCCATAAGAGCCAGTTTTCCGAAACAGGACTTCTTTCCCTCCAGCCGGCACACCCCGAACACGACAAGAACCGACATCGCCGCAAAGGCAAGGGTAAAACGAGCGGCAACCAGAATCAGCGGATGAAGCCCCGCATCCAGTGCCAACGTGGTAAACAGATAGCTGAACCCGAAGATCAGATTGGAAACCAAAGCGGCAACCGTCCCTTTTGTTCCGTTCCGGGCAGAAGGTGACGGATTTTTCATTCTTCCCCGCCCCTTGTCACCACAACATCCGCGCCTGTATTCTGAATGTTTTGCAAAACAATGTCGCCGGCTTTTACGCCGGAAGGAACGCGAAGAGTCCGGATCTGCCGCATACAGGGAAACAACAATTCCTTCGGAACCGGTCGGTCTGTTTTTACGGAAACGATTTTTCCGTCCTCCGTCGCCGCCGTTGTCGTCAGCGTCCGCACCGGAGCCGTACATTCCGAAACGGCATATTCATACCCCCGTCGGCACGAGTTCCCCTCAACGGAAACCAGGGTTTTCCCCTCGGCCTTCACCGTAATTTCGCACCCGATGGGACAAACGATACACGTTAATTTCCGCTCCATCTGCTCATACCTCCAGTCCAAGCGAAATGCGCGCGGCATCCCGTGTCTGCGCTCCGGGCAGACGCACCTTCTGCATCTCGCCGGGAGCCACCTTTGCTTTTTTTGCAAGCACCGTTTTACCGGACCCGCAATCCAGCACGATTTTTACGTTGCGATAAACGTTCCCCACACGGAAATACACATCCGCATCTTCTCCGGGAACGATTTTCTGCGGCACGGTATAACGGATCCGACCATCGGTCAACACATCCAGATGCCGCTGCGATGCCGGACGGTTTTTTACAAACAAAGCAGCGGATTTTCCCGCTTCCTCCGCTTCCGCCGACACATAATCAACCAGATCGTGAACATGCAGCACGTTTCCGCAGGCAAAAATCCCCGGAATCGTCGTCTGCCGCGTTTCGTCCACAACAGCACCGCCCGTCACACGGTCCAACACCGCACCGGTCTTCTTGGTCAATTCGTTTTCCGGAATCAACCCGACCGAAAGCAGAAGTGTATCGCACGCAAAGAATTGCTCGGTTCCCGCAATCGGATTCCGATCTTCGCCCACGGCACAGACCGTTACACCCTCCACACGCTCTTTTCCGTGAACCTGCGTCACCGTATGGCCGAGCAAAAGCGGAATATCAAAATCGTGCAGACATTGTTCGATATTGCGGGCAAGCCCGCCGGAATACGGCATCAGTTCGCATACCGCGCGGACATGCGCCCCCTCCAAAGTCATACGCCGTGCCATAATCAGACCAATATCACCGGAGCCCAGAATGACGACCTCATGACCGGGCATCCTGCCCTCAATGTTGACAAAACGCTGTGCCGTACCGGCAGTATAGATACCGGAAGGCCGCGTACCCGCAATGTTCAGTGCGCCGCGTGGACGTTCCCGACAGCCCATGGCAAGAACAATCGCGTCCGCCTGCACCGAAAACACTCCGGTCTCCGCACAGGTTGCCGTGATCACACGCTGCGGCGTAATATCCAAAACCGTGGTGGACACACAAAACGGAATGTTGCGCTCCTTCACCATACGGATATAGCGAGCTGCATATTCCGGTCCGGTCAGTTCTTCTCCAAACCGATGCAGTCCGAATCCGTTATGAATGCATTGACGCAGAATTCCGCCCAGATGATCTTCCCTTTCCAGAATCAGAATATCCGACAATCCCGCATCGTATGCCGCAACAGCCGCCGCAAGACCGGCAGGTCCGCCACCGACAACAACAAGTCCGACCCGTTTCACCGTGCACTTCCCCCTCTTGTATCTTCATCGCAGATCCAGGACCCGCCACCGGTCTTCGTAATCTTCAACGGATCGGTTCCGAGTTCCCGCGCCAGAATTTCGACGACGCGTGGCATGCAGAAGCCACCCTGGCAACGCCCCATGCCACTTCGGGTACGCCGCTTGACGCCGTCCACATCCAAAGCCCCCGGATTGGCGAGAATGGCATAGACAATCTCGCCTTCCGTCACATTTTCACAGCGACAGACCGTCTTACCGAAGCGGGAATCCAACCGGATCAACGCATTTTTCTGCTCGGTCGTCATCGTTTCAAAAAAGTTCATGGGACGCCGGAAGGGGTTAAAATCCGGCTTTTCCCGCAATTCCAACCCGTCATCCGCCAAAAGATCCCGGATTTCCTTGGCAATTGCAGGAGAAGATGTCAGACCGGGGCTTTCGATTCCTGCCGCATGGAGAAAACCGGGAACCGGGCGCGTCAGAATAAAATCCCCGGTACTTCCCACGGCACGCAGTCCGGAAAATGATGTGATGACGCGACGCAGATCCAATCCCGGCACGCTCCGCATCGCACGCTCCCGCACAAGGGCAAGTCCGGCTGCCGTGGTTGACGTATCGGTTTTTTCCTTTATATCTTCTCCCGTGGGACCAATCAGCAGATTCCCGTCCACGGTAGGCGTGACCAAAATCCCTTTCCCCATCACCGACGGCGTCTGAAACACCGTGGTACGCACAAGATTTCCGCATTCCCGATCCAGCACCATATATTCGCCGCGGCGGGGCGTAACCGTAAACGAATCGTCCCCGATCATGCGCGCGATTGCGTCGGCATACAGCCCGGCACAGTTGACCACACGCCCGGCATAAACCGTTTCCAAACCGGAAGAAATGCACCACGCACCATTCTGCCGTGTTATGCTTTTCACTTCAAAATTCCGCTTCAGCACACACCCATTATCCATCGCATTCCCGACAGCGGCAATGGTCAGCCCGTACGGACAGATGATTGCTCCGGTAGGGGCATACAACGCCACAGTCGCAGAGGGAGAAACATTCGGTTCGACTGCACGGATCTGCTCTCCGGTAAGAATCTGCAGGGCGCGCACACCATTTCGCTTTCCGCGACGGTACAGATCCTCAATCACACGGCGATCGGCATCATCAAAACCAAGCACCAAAGACCCGTTACGACGATAATGTACGCCGAGATCGCTCGCCACACGCTCCATCATTTCGGAGCCGCGGACGTTCAGCTTCGCTTTCAGGGATCCCTCTTTGGCGTCAAAACCGGCATGAACGATGGCACTGTTTGCCTTAGACGCACCGAGCGCTACATCGTTTCCTTTTTCAAACAGACAGATTTTCAGGTCGTACCGGGACAGTTCCCGTGCCGTCATAGCGCCGACAACGCCGGCACCGATGATTGCCACATCAAACATGGATAGTCCTCCCGTAAAAACGCATCGAAGCCGCATCCCCCTTTCGGGTGCCGCACTCCGATGCGTCTTGGTTTTTCTTTGTTTTCAGTATAGCACGATTTTTCGCATTTGGCAAGAAGAACGGAAAAATCATACCACCTGAAACAGATAAAATTTCAAATATTCCGTTTCCGGAACGTTCCACAGAATGGGATGGTCGGCACACTGCTCCCGGGCAGCGATCTGACGCAGCATAACGCCTGCCTCTGCCGCCGCCTCCTTCAGCATCCGTACAAAAAGCGCAGGAGTCATGAAGTGCGAACAGGAACAAGTAGCAAGATATCCTCCGCGGGGCAGGACACGCATCGCTTTGGCGTTGATGTCCTTGTACCCGCCGTAAGCCGCAGCCACGGTGGCTCCGCTTTTGGTAAATGCCGGAGGATCCAGAATGATAAAATCATACGTTTTGCGTTTTTCTGCCTCCAGACGGTCCAGCAGATCAAAGACGTCCTCGCGCACAAACGAGATCTTCTCCTGCAATCCGTTCCTGTTTGCGTTTTTTTCGGCAGATTCCAACGCAGAAGCCGATACATCTACGGCTGTTACGTGAGAAGCTCCCGCTTTGGCACAGTTCAACGCAAACGCTCCGGTGTGCGTACAGCAATCCAGAACATTCCGCCCGGCAGCAAGCCGTGCGGCGGCAAGCCGGTTGTATTTCTGATCCAGAAAGAATCCCGTCTTCTGCCCGTTGATGTAATCCACATCGTAGCAGATGCCGTTTTCTGTTATACAGACATGCCCGTCATCCTCGGTCTGAAGTCCGGGAGCGGCATAGAATCCGACGTGCCGGGACATTCCCTCCTTGTCACGCAACGGGCTGTCGCTGCGCTCGTAAAGCACACGCACCGATACACCCTGTTCGGCAAGAACACGCAGCAACGCATCATAAATCCAGGTTTTGACCCGTTCCGTTCCCAGAGAAAGAACTTCCGTCACCAGAACATCCTCAAATTTATCCACCGTCAGACCGGGAAACTGATCGGCTTCTCCGAAAATAAGCCGGCAGGACGAAAAATCCTCCCGCATCACGTCCCGGCGGTAAGCAATGGCATAACGGACACGCCGCTCGTAAAAAGCGGCATCAAACCGGTCGTTGGTGTTTCGGGAAATGACACGGATGCGGATTTTGGAGCAATCGTTGAAATAGCCCGCTCCAAGCCATTTTCCCTTGCGCGACAGAACATCCACAATTCCGCCGTTCTCATAACTTCCGGCAACCGACACCACTTCATCCGCATACACCCACGGATGCCCGGCACGAAGCAGTGCTTCCGCTTTCTCGGTTACAATGGCTTTGGCATAAACACGTTCCATCGGTCTTATCCTTTTTTGGCAAGATATTCTGTATATTCCTCCAGACACATGCCCAGTTTTTCCATTTCCTTTGCCGCCTCAACGCCAACATAACGGTAATGCCACGGCTCATAAATGATACCGGTAATATCCCGTTTTTCTTTGGGATAGCGACAAACGAAACCGTAATCCGTACAATGCGAAATCAGCCAGCGGTATTCCTTGGTAGTATCAAACGAATAGTTCAGGTCGGCAAAATCCCAGCAAAGCCCGGTCTCATGCTCACTGGTTCCCGGCAGCGTGTTGATCGTCGCCGCCTTACGGCACGCTTCCTCCCACGTCAGATTCGGATTCTGCTTCTGCACCGTCTTAATTCGTCCGGTATAAAGCTCAATCTGCCGGTTATGCGTACGGAAGCCGGAGCAAAGAACGATCTTGATTCCATCTTCGGCAGCATCGGCAATCAGCCGACGCAGATTCTCCGCCGCCGTCACCTGCATTTTATAACCCTGCACCGAGGTCAGCTCCAGTTTGCTCTGATAATCTTCCGGCAATGCACGTTCATGATTGACCAGAATGAGGAACGGATCGGCAGGAATTTCCGTAACCGGAATATTTTTCCAGAACACCGACGGATCTTTTTCCTCATCCGGACCGGGGGTCGGCGAAGGAGTCGGCTTATCCTGACCGTCGGATGGCTTATCCTGTCCGTCAGACGCGGGCTCCTGTCCGGAAGATTCCTGGGCATCGGATTTCTGTCCCGAGGACGGAATCTCCTGCTGTCCGGAGGAATCCTGTGCATCAGATCCCTGTTGCGAAGACGAATCCGGTTGTCTGTCGGGCGGAACATCCAATTTTTTCCCGGCATTGATGTTGTGGAACACAACAATCACAACAACCAAAGCAACGATTACAAACAGGGCCAGAAGCACCAGACCCGTCGTGTCTTTGCCATGATACTTTTTCTTCTGCTTTTCCATAAAGCTCCTCCTATAATCCAAATTCTCTACGCCTGCTGCGCAATACGCCGCGCGACACAAACGCCGGACGCCGAAGCGTGAGACAGCGAATGCGTTACACCGCTTCCGTCACCGATGACATACAGACCCTTATGCACCGTTTCCAGGTTTTCGTCAATATTGACCTGCATATTATAAAATTTCACTTCCACTCCATACAGCATGGTATCCTCGTTTGCCGTACCCGGTGCGATCTTATCCAGAGCATAAATCATCTCGATGATGCCGTCCAGAATCCGTTTCGGAATCACAAGAGACAAGTCGCCGGGAGTTGCGGAAAGAGTCGGAGTAACAAAACTTTCCTCAATCCGCTTCGGCGTGCTGCGCTTCCCGGCAATGAGGTCTCCAAACCGTTGTACAATCACGCCGCCGCCCAGCATATTGGACAGACGGGCGATGTTTTCCGCGTAAGCGGTGCTGTCGTTGAACGGCTCGGTAAAATGTTTGGAAACCAGCAGGGCAAAATTCGTGTTCTCCGTGTGAAGGGAAACATCCTCGTAACTGTGCCCGTTGACGGTAACAATCCCGTTGGTATTTTCCGTAACCACCGCGCCGTGCGGATTCATGCAGAACGTACGCACCAAGTCTCCGTATTTCTCGGTACGGTATACAATCTTGCTCTCATACAGCTCATCCGTCAGTTCGGAAAATACCTCCGCGGGAAGTTCTACCCGGACACCGATATCCACCCGGTTGCTCTTGGTGCCGATGTTCAGTTCATGACACACCTGCTCCATCCACTTGCTTCCGCTCCGTCCGACCGAAACGATGCACTGTCGGCAGGAATACGTCTCTCCGCCCGCAATCACGTCAAAACCGCCGTCGGTTTTGGAGATGCGTTCCACCGTAGTCCGGAAAAAGAACTCCACCCGGTCTTTCAGCTGACGATAGAGGTTTTCCAGCACAACATAGTTTTTATCTGTACCGAGATGCCGGACTGAAGCATCCAGCAGATGCAGTTTGTTCTGCATGCAAAGCTTGCGGATGTGCGTGTTGGATGTAGAATACATTTTGGATCCGGCTCCGCCGTTTTCCATATTGATTCCATCCACATATTTCATCAGATCAATGGCATGCTGTTTGCCGATGTATTCATGCAGATTGCCGCCGAACTGATTGGTAATGTTGTATTTTCCGTCCGAAAATGCACCGGCACCGCCGAAGCCGTGCATGATGGCGCACGTTTCGCAATGAACACAGGATTTTACTTTTTCTCCGTCAATGGGGCATCTGCGTTTTTCCAGAGGATTGCCCGCCTCAAAGACAGCGACCCGGAGATCCGGGCGAAGCTTCATCAGCTCATACGCTGAAAAGATTCCGCCGGGACCGGCACCCACAACAATAACGTCGTACCGTTTGCTCATAAGATTTTCCATCCTTTTTTGGTTTCGTAAAAAACCGGATTTTCCATAATCAGTATATCACATCTTTTGTGTCGGGTCAATGCGAAATGCGGAAGATTCCGTGACTTCTTTCCATCTTTTTTTCCGTTCTGCAAAAGGGAATCCGCCCGGACAGAACCGATCATTCCACCGCCATGTACACACGCACAGAATCCACATACATCACATCACACGGAACCAGATTCCCGTCAAACGTTCCGGTCCAGCCCATGATCTGAGCCGTTACCTTCATATACAAAGGAATCTGGCAGATTCCCCCGTCCGATGTTTTCCAGGTCTTTTCGCCGTCGACATAAAAGGAATAGGATTCTTTGCTCCAGACAAACGTAAATGTATGATAGTTTCCGTCATAAATGTTTGTTTTGAAAAGGTTCGGATTCACCGTTCTTGCCGAAGATTGGTGCTGCTCACCGCAACCGTCCCAGTGCAGAGCATGCTGAAAGGACCTTTTGGCGGGGTCGCTGGTTTCGAAAATGTCGATCTCAACACCGTCCGTACCGCCGGCAACCTGATTGCTTCCCATAGCATCACACATAAGCCAGAAGGCATTGCAGACGCCCGGATAAGCCGGCAAAACGCATGTGATTTCAAAGCACCCGTACGCCTCGCCTGCTCAAACAAGCCGCGGCTCCGGATTCCGCCACAATAATATTCCGTGCCGTCCTTGGGAAGAACAGACAGAATCAGATTTCCGTTTTCCACACGGGTGGCATCGTCGCTCCAATAAAAATCACCGCGATCCCAGGTATCGGGACAATATTCCCACCTGGAAACATCCAGCGTGTCTCCTTCAAACTCATCTTCAAAGGTCAATTTGTATTTCACGCCCTGAAACACCATGTCATACCCATCGCCCGACTCGCCGGAAGAATCCTGCCCGGAATTTCGGACAGCGCAGGAAGAAAGACACAGAAGCATGGACAGCAGCAACACGAAGACAGCGCTTTTTCTCATGGAAAATCCTCCCGGTATCAAAAGTTTTTCAAAAAACAAAAAAGTGTTCCGGAAGGCGCACCTGCGATAAAGCAGGCAGCCCATGGGCGGTGCTTGGGGAGACGGCATGGCAGATTGATTCTGCCGTGCCGTTTTTCTGTTTTCACTTGTTTTGCTTATACTTTTACGCATTTTTGCGCTGCTTGCTATCGTTACGATACTTTTGCTCACGCCGACGCGGATTTCAGAGTGTCGGCGTTTTTATGTTTTTGCGGTATTCGTTACCCGTATACCCGAATGTTCGTATTGGCAGTGTCTCCCGCGTAAACTCTTGTTCTGTTTCTGCCGGATTTCAGGTGTTCCTGAAACAGTCGTTCCATTTCCTCCGGGTCGGAGGGGTAGATGATGCCGACGCCGGAATAGTAGATGTCGATGTCCTGATGCCTCACGCCGTCGATCTTCCTCGCTTCATGTACCACGATCTTTGAAACAAAGCGGTGGACAAGCTCAGGTGTCAGCACGGTCGGCTCCGTGACCGACTTCACCATGCGGATGAACTTTCCGATCCCTTCGGTCTGTTCCTCGGATGCCGCAAGTTCGGCTTTCATAGCTTCGACAGCTGTTTTCTTTTCCGACTGTTCGGTTTCGTATCCGGCAGAGAGCATTTGGAATCGCTCGTCGGATATTTTTCCGGCAACATTGTCTTCGTACAGTCTGCGAAACAGCAGATCAAGCTCGGCGATCCGTTTCTCCGCCTTTTCCAGCTCGCGCTTCTTCCGTGCCTGTTCTTTTTTCTGTTCCTCCAGCGAGCGGTTTTGCAACTCTTCGGCGAAGCGATTTTCAAATGTTCTTACATACCAGAACACGCGGCGCATGCTTTCAAGCACCGCTTTCTGTATATAGACATCGCGGATGAAATGAGCGGTACATTTGCCCTTGGTTTTTCGTGCGGACGAGCAGGTGAACCAATTCTGCTCCGGTCTGAAGTTTTTCGCCGTACAGAAATAGAGTTTTTCACCGCAGTCGGCACAGAACACCATACCGGAAAACAGGCTTTGCTTCCCCTCACGGGTCGGCCTGCGCTTGTTTTTGCGAAGCTCCTGAACCTGCTCAAATGTGGCACGGTCAATGATGGCGGGATGGGTGTCGGGAAAGACTTTCCAGTCCTCTTTCGGGCGGTCGATCTTCTTTTTGTTTTTGAAGGATTTTGTGGTAGAGCGAAAATTGACGGTATCGCCCGTGTATTCCTGCCGCTCCAGCATATCGGCGACGGCGGTCTGTACCCACCTGCCCGGGACAGCCGGCTGTGACGGAAAATGATACCCCAAGGCATTGAAATGCTCGGCGGGTGTCGGTATCCCTTCGGCTGTCAGTCTGTCGGCGATCTGCGTCGGCCCGAAGCCCTGCATACAGAGATCGAATACCTTTCTTACTACCTCTGCTGCTTCCTCATCGACGATCCATTTTGTCTTGTCTTCCGGATTCTTCAGATAACCGTATGGCGGAGTGGTCGATAATGGAACGCCGGATTCGCCCTTGCTGCGGAATACCGCCCGAACCTTTTGTGAGGTGTTCTTGGCGTGCATTTCGTTGAACCAGTCCTGCACGGGCAGAAAGTCGCTCAGACCTTTTGCGGAATCGATGTTGTCCATAATGGCGATATATCGCACGCCCATACGGTCAAATTCTTCTTCCAGCAGTTGCCCGACGACCAGCCGGTTTCTGCCGAGCCTTGAATGATCTTTTACGATCAGGGTGCCGACCTTGCCCGCCTCGGCAAGCTCCATGAACTCCATAAAAGCGGGACGGGCAAAATTTGTGCCGGACCATCCGTCATCGACAAAAAATCTTGTGTTTTGAAATCCGTTTTCTTTTGCGTAACGCGCAAGTATATTTTTCTGATTGGTAATGGAATTGCTCTCGCCCTCCGATTCGTCGTCTCTGGAGAGACGGCAATAGAGCGCGGTGATCTTCGTATCCGACATCGGTGTATTTTTCATTTTCATTGACTCCTTTCGTTCCGATCGGTTTGTCGGATGCGGCGAATTGCAGATTTACTTATGATTGTGTATTTGCCACACGCTTGACGGTGTCCGCTACCGTTTCCTCGGTTTTCCCCTCAAAACAGGAACGGACATGAAGCACGGTCGTGCCGAAATTCATATCGAAATCCATTCTGTTAAAACGATCCATGCGACGGAAGTATGCGATGCGCTCGTCACGCGACAGCTTCATCAGCGCCTCGGTTTCCTCATCTACTGCACAAAGCAGTTTTTCCATTTCCGGAGATCCGTCAAGCAGCCATATTTCACCGCGACGGTCAAGCCACACGCGATAGTGCATCTTCATACGCAGGCGGGTTAACCATCCGGCGCTCCGATACTCCGGCGTTTCTTCAAAGTGGTCGATGGCGTAGCGTTCAAGCTCTGCCTGCTTTCGTTTTTTCGCTTCCCGTTCGTCGCGTATAACCTTCCATTCCTCATCGGTAATGCCCTTGGGTTTGGAATCTGTTAATAGTCGTATGAACTGACAAAAGCGTTCCTTCACTTGCATATGACCTCCTCCTTGTTTTTTATTTGACTGCCTTTGTCCGTACAAAGGCGATTCTTGCTGAAACGGCTTCACAGTGATTTGATGACCTTGATCGCCACGCCCTGAATGGTCACATTGTGTTCCTCACGGTCAGGGTAATCAGGATTCTCGGCGTGCAACAGATAAGCCTGCTTGTCGGGCAGATAGGTGACGGTTTTGAGCAAGGTTTCCCGCCCGTCAACAAGTACGACGGCATAGTCGCCGTCCTTGCAGGCGTTTTGCTCACGAACGATTACCAGATCTCCGTCATCCACCCCGATGCCTGTCATAGAGTCACCTTTGGCGGTGAGGATGAAGAATGTTCCGTCGCCGACAAGCGATTTTGGGAGTGGCAGTACCTCCGCAGGTTCCACATTGACTTCGGTCGGCAAGCCGCACGACACGGTACTGTCATAGCGGGCGACAGGCGTGATGTCGGTCATGATACGGGAAAGGTCGGTTTCAATGCTCCGCCTGCCGTTGTATTCAATCTCGCCGTGCCCCTTCATATCAGTCAGATAGCGTTGCACTGCGGTCTTGGATATCCCCGTACCTGCGGCAATGTCGCGTACGGTCGGGGACTTATGATGGTCAAGATAATATTCATCGATAAACGCTCGGATCTTCGTAAAACGTTCTGCGTCCAATGCTTTCATAGACACCTCTTTCTATATAGCGGTACAATAGTACCGCATATTATTATAGCATCACTCGCGCAACTTGTCAAGAGAAAGAAGAAAAGATTTTTAATCTATTTGTTGTCGGCACACAAGCAGGAAAACTACATAGCGTTGCCCTGCCAGAGGGGTATTAGGGGAGGTATCCCCTCACAAGCGAATGTACCGAAAAACCGGTGGGAGGCATCCGGGTGGGAGGTATCATTCAGTGCTTGCTGAGAGTGAAGGACAAAAGAAAAATTCTCCGTATGCGTGCATGAAAGCCGCAAGGAACCGAATACAAACAGGAGCAAGGCGTAATTACCGATTGAAACTTCGAAAAAAAGAAAAGCCGCTCCGGTGTGTACGACCTCCGAAACGACTGTGTCTGTCTTTAATTCTTAGCAAGCACTGAATCTGGGTGCTCATTCCATGGTGCTCACACCCGGATTCTCTTGGGGGACACCCCTTGTACCCCGTGGTAGATGTCAGTTCTGTAATCAGATTTTAAGGAGTGCTTACGTCCTGTTTTTTTCTATGAACACCGTTCCTTGCCAGAAAGATTATTCTTTATTTCCTGTTATGAAGTAATCGCAGTATTCGCCACCGTTTGCCAGCGTCTGCTTTCTGTGAAGCACGCCGTGCTGAAGTGTAATCATCACTTCGTCAAGCTCGCAGAACAGCGGCATCAGTTCGGAAACACCGAGTTTCTCCGTGTAAATGCAAATCGGACAGCGGGTAATGCGATAGTAGCAGGCGCCATCATACGGCTGCCCGACGAAATCCACCTTGAAGGAGGTCGGGTAGAGCTTTTCTTTCTCGGGCGTATACCACTTGGCATATTTGACCACACTCTTTTTATTTTCCGCCTTGCCGCGGTCGGTATTCAGGTCGGTTTTGGCAAAATACCACTTGATATGGTAAAGCCATTTTTTCAAGCATACAGAATAAAAACCATTTTTCATATTTCAAAGCCTTCTGTCGCCATCATCGAAAACTGCAAGAGCAAGCATGAATTATTTTTTTGAAAAAACTTTTTCAAATCTCTTGCATTTTCCATGCCGCCGTGCTATAATAACACTGT
Source organism: uncultured Eubacteriales bacterium (assembly GCA_934438175.1). GTDB lineage: Bacteria > Bacillota > Clostridia > Oscillospirales > UBA644 > CAKSBH01. The sequence continues at coordinate 185,821 of CAKSBH010000003.1, forward strand.
TATTGATAATGGCGTTATTGATGTGAAAGGAGACGGGGCGATGGCAAGTAAAGATCACTCTCTTGACAGCGGCATTGCGCAAGCCGCATATCAAGAATTTCTTACCTGCGGGTTTCAGAAGGCTTCGCTCCACAAGATCGCCGAAAAAGCCGGCGTCACGACCGGCGCCATCTACACGCGGTATCAGAATAAGGACGCACTGTTTGTCAGCCTCCTGCAAGGCTTTTTCAAAACGATGGAGGAAATATTTTCGCCTGCCGAGCAGGAATACGAGCGGGCGAGGAAAAGCGCCCGTGCGGAGGATATTATCCGTGCCATCAACGTGGAGGAGGGCATCTATTTCCGCCTGCTGACCGAACATTATGACGACTGTACCCTGTTTTTCAGCCGCAGCGACGGAAGCTCGGTCGAGCGGATGCTAAAGGAGCTGATGGAGCGCAAAACAAAGCAAACCATTGATTTTTTTACCGAGGTCTACGGCAAAGCGCCAAACGGGGACGCCATCCGACTGCTGATGGGCTCGCAGTTCTGGTATTTCCGGCAGCTGCTGGACGAACATCTCGAGGAAGATCAGATGTTTGCCTGCCTCCGGTCCATTCTCGACTTCTTCAACGCCGGCTGGCGGCAGCTGTGCGATACCCTGAAATAAACAGCCGAAAGTTTCGGGCGGTTCCCACTCCGCCCGTTTCTTACGGCAAACAGTTAGGCTATGCTAACTAACAGAAAAGAGATAACCATGATAGATTTTGAATTTGAATTTCAATACGCAGAGGAAAAGACACCGGTGCTCAGACAGACTGCCGGAAGCATTCCAAAG
>CAKSBH010000004.1 GCA_934438175.1 uncultured Eubacteriales bacterium
TGGGTTTATGCGGGTTCCGTTGGCGGAGAGGATGGGATTCGAACCCATGTGCGATTGCTCGCAAACTGATTTCGAGTTTTATGGGTTAATGGCAGTTTAGTGATTTTTGAAGGCTGTTTTGGGTGGCTTTGTATTCGCCGAAAATGCTTGCTATGAAAGGCTTTTTGGGCGGTTGCACCGCTAAAATTCCGATAAATACAGGAAAGTTCGAATAACGGCATTTTCGCTGTTTTCGGAAAGAACAGTCACTATTTTGGAAAGAACTGCGGAAAGAACAGAATAAACGCATTAACAACGGCAATACACGGGAAAACCCACACCGACTAAAATATTTACGAGGTGTATTGCTATGGATGAAACCGCAATCAATTGGGATTCAATCCCCGATATTATTACCAAAGACCAACTCTATCAAATCTGCCACATCAGCAAATCAACAGCGTTGTATCTGCTTCGCAGCGGAAAGATACCGTGCGAATACACGGGCAAGAAAACTCGCTGTTACAAAATCAAAAAGGCCGATGTCATTACATATCTTGAAAAGAGAAAAGTATTTCCCGAATCCTATTCCGCACCGGCAGGTTGGTACAAGGGGAATTATACCGTCAAAATGAGTGCCGAAGTACCTGAACAGACTCTTGAAAATATGAAGCTGTATTACACGGAACTGTTTGCACAGTATCCCGATGTGCTGACTGCGACCGACATTTCAAAAGTAATCGATTACGGTACAACGTCAATAAATGATTGGTGCAGGAAAGGATATCTTAAAGCGTTCAAGAGGAACAATATGAATCACATTCCTAAAGTCTATTTAATCGAATTCTGCTGCTCGAAATACTTTCGCACCATCACCCGCAAATCCGATTGGCATATCCGTGTGCTTCAAGAATTCCCTCGTTGGCAAGTGATACGAGGATTGAAAACAAAAGAGTGAATATTCGCTGAATTTTCACTTCGGAGTGAATTTTCATTGAATATTTGCTATGTTCGCCGTAAAAAGTGGCACATGTTTGGAAATACTCACTGTGATTTTTGGCACGAGCATAAGTTGCAAATTTACAAATCGCACATTCGAAAAAGAAAACCTCTTTTGATACAATTTAAGCATCAAAGGAGGTTTTTACTATGACTGACACATTATTTGAACAACTCGGCGGTACTTATACACAGGTTGGCGACTATCTCTTGCCTGACTTGACATTACCGGCTGAAACACAAACGGGTAATATCGGCGTGTGGGCATTAAGGCGCAAACGATATTTGAAGCAACATCATAAGGCGCTGTACTATAATTTGCTCACTTCCGGCAAACTCCATTCTCACCTCGCCGACATCGAAGAACAGGCACAACAACTTTTTCTCCGGCTGGTAAATGAATACGCCGAAAAGGAAGACATCAACGAACAACTCAAAGCAGCCGACCCAATGGCGTGGGTGAGGAGAATGAACAATAACCGCAATCGTGCAATGGAAGTTGTGAATAGCGAGGTGATTTTTGTATGAGAAAATAAAAATACTATCTGCACTTAACCTACGCCGAACATCGCTTTATCTCTCAATTACTGCTCAATTTTCAAAATAAACTTATATCCCAGGACAGATACACCGACGGCGTCGAAGAACTTATAATCAAATACACAAAATGACAACAAGCACGAGAGCCAACCACTCGTGCCTGTTATTGTTAAAGATTATATTATGGCAATAACCTCGCCGTAAGCAAATAGTGTATCGTATTCTTTTACTTCTATCGGAGCATATTTGTCATTATATGAACAAAGTAGCGTCTTTCCATTATCATAAGAAAGGTATTTACAATATACCTTATCATTGAGAAAAAATGCACCAACTTTTCCTTCGTCAACAACACTTTGGCGTTTAATAAGAACAACGCTCTTATCCTTAATGTTTGGTTCCATACTATCACCAGATATTTTCAAAGCGAAGTCACAAAGTAAATTTTCTGTTTCATATTCCTCAAACGGAATTCCATCAAAGTTCTCGTTACCAACACCAGCAGATAATGGCAAGTCGTATAGAGGAACAATACGTTTAACTACTGTTTTGCTAATCTCAAACGAATCATTTTCAGGGATGTCTTTCACCCATAATTTAATTTTGTTAATTGAATTCGGTTCTTCTTGTAAGTAGGCTATCATATGATAAGGATTTAGCAGATACATAAAACATAAAACATTTTTAGCTGTCTTTTGTTTTTCTGTTTCCGATATAAACTCATAAAAATTGTTTCCATCATGAATACTGTATACTTGCTCTTCATAATGGCTTTCACCATGCAATACTAATCGATACATTAGGTTTTCGAAGTATGTAGAGTGTTTACCAAGTGCCTTTAATACATTTTTGTCACACGAAACTTTTTCAATATTCTTTTGGTAATTAAATGTGGAAAATGCCTCTAATACTCTACGCATAATATTACCTATTGTAGCACTATCGTTATTAGAGTCCCCATTAGCATAGTGATAAATCTTTTTGATTAAGGCACTATATTCGTTGTGATTTTTTATCAATTGCTTTAACAGTAAATTATTCAACTCCAAAACGATATAAGAAGACGGAGTGATTCCGGCAAGTCCTTTGGTGGACTGACAGATTTCATCCATAGCTTTTCTTAAGTTAAATATAGTTTCAAGATCGTGTGATAATATTAAAACCTTACTTTTGGGGTTGCCGTTTATAATACGGTTTACTTGAAGACGCAAAAAAGATGCAATACCTACTTTGTTTTCAAAATCAAAACTTGAAATCGGATCATCAACAACAATAAATGCTTCGTTTTGATACAGTCTTGATATTTCTTGATTAGCTAGAATTTGAGTAAAGAAATAACATAAAGCTATAATATTGCGCTCACCTAAAGACACATTCTTTGGCTTTACATTTTTTCCGTTTGATTTTAAATAGTATTTATCATTTTTAAGTTCAATGGACAAGCGCCCGTGAGAAAAAAACACATAATCTAATGCATTATTTATGTTGTTAATCGCTAATCCAATATCCGATTTTCGTTGTTCAAGATTGCATAGAGTCTCTTGCGCGTCTTTTAAAGCCTTCTGTTTTTTCGAAAGCTTTTCTGCCATTTTCTTTTTTTCTTCTGTTTGCTTTAGGTAATCTTTATAAACCTGAGATGTTTGAAGATGAGCTATCAATTTATTAATTGATATAAGCTCTTTTACAAGCGAGCCTTTTTTGCTTGCAGCTATATTGAATTCTTTTCTTTTATCCTCAAGTTTTTTAAGCAATTCATTTAGATGTGTAATTGCAGCAGATAAGTCTTGGTTTGACAATTGCATAGGTGTATAAACATTGTTTAATTTCGTTTCAATTGCAGTCTTGTAACTTTCGATTGCTGTTTGACATGCTTTTAGCTGAACAACAATACTTTTAAATAATTTAGGATCTAATTCCTCGTATGATGTCAGATCTATACTCAAATTCGGAATAGATATAGCTTTTAATGCAGCTTTATGCGCATCTACTTCTTTGTTAAGTACCTTATCAATACTGTCAATCAAACCTTGTTTATAAGCTTTACTTACTTCTTGATAGCAGTATGGACACACGGAAGTTTCTTTTGAACTGAATTTGTGACGAGCATTTTCCACAGTAGCTTGTCCACCATTTTGGATAGTGGCTAAAATCATTTTTTCTCTATCGCTTAAGATAGGTTCTTCAAGTTTAGTAGATAAAACTTCAAGAACAGACTGCTCCCATTTATTGTCGAAAATAAAAAGACTTATTTCATCCGGATAAGCAGTAGTAATGTCCGACACTTTATCTAACAACGCTTGCGTGTCATCAAATTTTTTCTGTAACTCAGCAGAAGTGAGTCTTGTTGATAAACTACAAATCTCTGTAATTACATCATCTGTTACAGAAGAATTACGGCGATTATTCTTTATTTTGGAATCTACTTCAGCCCAACCGCCAGGCTGTTTTAGAATAGAACCTAATCTTATCCAGTGGTACTTTGGATTGAGAGGGTTTTTATAATCTAAGTATTTATCATATTCGTTTTGGATAGCTTCGAGTTCTGCTTGAAGAGTTGTAACTTCTGCAAGCTTTTTATCTATCTCCGTTTGCACATTGACTTGTCCACCTAACAGAATTATTGTGCCAAGTCCATCGTCATCTATCTTTACATTTTCGTCGATGTATTTTTCGTTAAATACAAACAACTTGGAATCTTCGGAAAGAGTAATTGATTGGTTTTCTGCATTTATTAAAGATGCTGTCAAATCAGTTGGAAAAGTATTATTAGCAATAGAAGATAATCCTTCTGAAATGGTGCTTTTTCCACTTCCGTTCTTTCCATATACAATGGAAATTCTATCATTAGAGTTCGGGAAAAGAATAAGGTTTGCTTCGTCATTGAAACATCTACCGTGTATTTTCAAACCTTTAACATTTTCCAACATAAATTTCACCTCTCTTGGATTAACCATATTAAACGATTTTTGTTTCTCTTCAAATAACGAAGAAAGTTTATTTCTGATTTCAGTATCGCTCGGGACTTTTCTGACCCCGTATCCCATAATGCGCCCATCGGCGTGATGACGTAAATGAGGCAATATAAATTCGTAAACAAATCAGTTGCGAACTCATATTTTCCTCTGCTTAGCAGAGCACCTCAGAGACACCCATTCATAATGTTGATTGCAAAATTCACAAGCTGTATGTCTGAGTATGATTCTTGATGATAACAAAACATGGAGCATTATCAGCCTATTTAATATCTAAGTACCCTAGCTCTCTCAGTTCTCTAAGGATACCACGAAGCTCTGAATCTTCTTTTGATGAAATGCCGTCAAATTTTTTGCAAAGCATTTCAGAAGGATTTTCTGCGTTTAAAATCTAAGCAAGAAGTCGTTCTGAGTTTATAGGTAGTCTTTTAAAATCTGTCATTTTGTTTCAGCTCATTTATTTGGATTCGGATATTTTAAGATACAAGCTATTAAGCTGTTTCACTATTTTCAACATTTCCTTTTCATCATCATATTTTTGGTGTGCTTCTTGAGATAAGAGGGATATCTTTTTGTGAAGAGGATTATCTTTATCATATTTAGGAATATAAATGCGAGGACGTATAGGGAAAGATCTTGAATCTGAGGAATTTATAACATATTGGAATGCGACGGGTGTATTCATTATTCCACAAATAAAATGTGCTTCTTCTAGAGTAATAAAACGCCCCTCGGTATCTTCACATATTGAAACAGCGTGATTTTGGAATAGTGGTCTCTTTTTTCCACCCCAAGATGTGTTAATTGAAGAAACAACAGCTGCACCCCATCTGGTATTATCTCTAAACACCACATAATTCTCGGCAAAGCTATATGCCCCGACACGTGCAAGTTTGTAATACTCTCCCTCTTTGCCAATTATTCTTTCATTATAGGTAGTCTGAGCAAGAATCAGATCTTTGTGCTTTTGATAAAACGCTGCCAACTTGGGTGCTGTACGAACAAGCTCGTCGAGTTTTATCGGCACTCGTGTGTTTCGTTCATCATAAGGGAAAGGAACAATATACCCGGAGAACTCTATATGGAAAGGATATATATCCACACCTTTTATAAGTGGGTGTAAATATTTTGTTTCCAACAATTCTACAGTTTGCGGGATATGGTATTTAGCTTTTTTGATTTGTATATTTTTCAGACTTGTGCAAGAGTGTGTGGCCGGCAAGCCTGATTCCTCAAATATCATCATTTCCTGCGGGTAGAACTCAATGCCTTCTCTGCCTATGTATTGCGATTCGCCAGCTACGGACATAAATTCGTTAAGTTGCTGTCTTGAATCAACATAAGCAAAAAAGTTTTTTGTCCTATGACAAGTGGCTGCAATTCCTCTATGCACATCAAAATATTCATCTAATGAAAGAGTTTCGCAATTATCATAATTCTTTCGCTTCTTTAATACAAACCAATCAACGTCAACCCCATTTTTGTAATCAACAGGTTCTTTTGTCATATAAAATGTCAAAAATTTTTGAGTGACTGGTTTAAACGGATGTCCTGCCTTTGTCCAGTTTGTAAACTTCTTAAAATAAAGTCGTGAATCATCGGAAAGATACATATTTCTGAAGCCTTCATAAGACTGCTGGGAGATAAGAGGTTCGGGCATTAGAAATCCTAATATTCCTGAGTCGGTTAGCCAGTTTTCTGCCACTACATTCGAAATGAGTGCGCAAATGTTTAGGTTAATACCGCCTGTAACTTTGTCCCCAGAAAATAGTTTTCTAGAGATGCAAAGAGACTTAATTTTGTCACGATACCCCGAAGGTAGGCTTTTCCAATCAACCCATGGTGGATTTCCAACTATAATATCAAACTTTCCTAAATTAGCCGTTGTTAAATAGTTTGTAATAATTCTGGCCCAAATACCATCCCACTTTCTCCGCTCTAAATCTACTAATGCATCGGAAAGCTTATGAAGTTCTTCCTTGATTTTTTTGGTGAGTTCATTTGGGTTCACAAGTTCTGCTAAACAATTATAAGTACCTTCTACATCCAAAGCTTTAATGTATAGCTCAATCTTAGTCATTGCCTTGGAAAACTTGGGGGGGTCTTGCACCATACATGCCGGAACTAAAATATTTATGGGAGATACTAGTGTATTAATAGAATACTCCAAACAATCAATCCCATCATATTTACGCTTTTTAGGAACGTATGAAGAGTCGCCAAGATATATGGGTATTTCCAATTCTTCTTGAGATTCGAGCAAATGAGAAATGTTTATAAAATAATTAACTCTAGCTGTCAAGACTGCTACAGGATTTAAATCAATGCCTTTAACACGATTTAATACTTCGTGTAGCTGTTTTTCTTTTGATCCTCCCTTTGTTTCCTCAAGCACTTTATCAATCATAACTGTGATAAAAGTTCCTGATCCGCAGCAAGGATCTAAGCCTTTCCAGTTTGCTGTATCTGATAATCTAAGTGCTTCATCGACAACCTGCTTTGCAAGCCATTGTTTAGTATAATATTCGCCCAGAGCATGACGCACAGCAGGCGGCATCATCCCTTGATACAATTCTTTAAAAAAATCATTAGAATTCTTCTGCGTATTTAATACAGCCTTGTCAGAATATCTGCTTAAGACTTTAAATACATCGGCAATGCTTTTTGAAATATCGATAGACCACTGTTCTTTTGCGGCATACCAAGAGAAAAAATCCCCCTCCAACAAATTAGTAATGCCGTAATCCCTGAAAATTGCTCCCTCCTCAAGCAAGGCAAGCTGATATCGCAAGGCTTCACTATCACAATCTACTAATGTTTCAAAATCAATCAGTGATTCATTATATCTAACTATACTTAAAATCCTATAAGCGACAATTTTTACAATTATTGCGTAGGCGGTTTGAAGTGCAAAAAGAGCAGTATATTCTTCATCGTTTTTCGAGAATGACACTCCGATTAACTTTTCAAGTGAAGTCTTTCTGTCAATAATTGCTTGCTGTTTAGAGACATCATCGTGAGCTAAATTAAACAGTTCTTTCCACTCATTAAACAGCATTTGAGTTTTAGGTGTAATGGAGTTCGATAAATTATCATATAAAACTTTTACTAATGCAAATGCAATTCCATTATTTTCCGGAGGATTACAAAAATTCTCAACAATATTTTTAGAGGTTAGTGCTGTTAATTTTAATCTGATTATGGATTGCACTAATCTGTCTAATTGTTCAAACGAGAGTTCATAGAAACTTTCTATGGTTATTCCTTTTTCATTTTTAACTACAAAACACCCTTTTGTTCCATCAGTTACAAATCCTACTGATTCCCCTTCAAAATCAAGCCCTACAAGATAATTAGAAATTTGATTAACTGCTCTATCTATTTGTTCTTCACTTGAAAGTGTGGAAGGCTGTTTGAATTCTATTACCAGAGCACCAATAGCAGTGTCTGCTCTGCCTTTGGTTACGTGACGCTTTGTTGATACTGCAGCTTCTTTTACGGGATTGTATTCAAAGCCAAGCGGTTCAAATACATCACGAAAGAAGGCAAAAAGCTCGCAGTCGAAATAACTCTCGATAGTTGCTTCATTAGGTGCCGTTTTTGCCTTGTTTGAAATTCTACGACACATATCTTTGAGAAGAGCTTTATATTCTTTTGAATTAACGATAGCAATATATTGTTTTTGTTTCAATACATTCATATATTGTTTGCTTTCAGCCATATTAATTCTCCTTATATCCTACTAACACTGAGGTGTTATATATCTACAAAATTCGCACTAATGTTGCAATTGAATTTTGACTTGAGAAAATGGTATGTTCTAATGATAATCGATTATATAGATGCGTTTTTATTCCTCAATGTTATAAAACTCATCTAACACATAGGTCTTAACCGGTGTTATGTACAGTTCATATCTTATAACCAGCCTTACTAATTCGTTGCCGTCAATCAGTGTAATGGGTGAACCTTCTCTTGCGGCAACTCTTGCAGCATTGGTAAATCTACCGTTTGTGATAAATACACCGTAGTCTGCTTGATACTTATTCATGGCACCTAAGAACTGGTTGATTTCCGGCTCGGATACGGGAGCTGCGTTATATCGTTTGCATTGGATGACTACTCGTGTAGTTCTGAAATCATTAGCATCAATGTGATATCCGTAACCATCAATACCACCGTCATTGCTGATTTGAACACCTTTTTCGGTGAATTCAACACCCATTCGGTTTAACAAAGCTCTTGAAAAAGCTTCAAACTTTTTGGGTGACATTTTGGCAATAGCGGTAAGCAAATTTTCCTTGAAATCGTCTTTGATTTTTTCTTCGGCTTGTGTTTCTTCTTCATTATCGCTGATATCAACAACTTTATTTTTCTTGTTGTTTTTGCTCAGTTCTTCCCAATGCTTCTTGGAAGTTTCGATAATCTCTTTTTGAACATCAAGGCTGTCAAGATCAAGATACAACCCTTTTTCTGTCAGAGTAATCGGGGATGAATCTGTGTATGTCAACAAATCATTAAAATACAAATCTTTGATAGCAAAGTTGAACTTGAAATTAAACTCTTTATATGTGTTGCCGGTTTGCTTCGATTTCTTTTCAAGCACAGAGTATTCAGCAATTTGGTCATCCATATCTGCAATGCGTTCTTTGATTTCAGAACGCTCTAATTGACCACCTGCTTCTTGCAATACCTTTAATATGGGTTTAATCAAATATGCGATTTTACCTTCTGAAGATAAAGTCTTTAAATTCATAATCAATCCTTCTATTCTTATATGTTATATCAAAACTTCCCACTTGCCGTAGCGTTTGCCGTCAACTCTACGGATATATTGTTTCTCTTTCAGAGAGTCTATAATGCGCTTTATGCTTCTGACGGACTTTCCTGTTTGTTCTGCAAGCTCGGTTTGCTTAACAGACGGGTTCTTTTTTATTAAATCTAACACGGCAAGTTCTTCTAAAGTGCATTTCAAAGTGTCAATTTGGCACTTTGGCGTTTCGCTTTTGGCACTTTGGGAAGTGTTTTTATCCACAAAATCAACATGCATATAGCGATTTTTTAATTCGTGATTTGTACCGAGCAGAATGTTCGCGAAAAACAATTCCAAAAACTTTGTGGTGGAATGAATACCTTTTTGCAAATCATTATAGTTTGCTCGAACCAGTGCGTTACGGAAATACCAAGAGTTTTCACGGAACGCATCGTTATTGACACGGAATCCAAAGGTTTTCATGTACTTAATCATAAACACGGCGGTGGCTCTTGTGTTACCCTCGCCAAAGGGATGAATCTGCCAAATATCCGATGCAAATTTTGCAAGGTGCTTCACCGATGCTTCAACCGACAGTCCCTCATAGGAGAACTGCTTTTCGGTGGCAAAATCATAATCCAAAGTGTCTTTTATGCTGCCCCAATCAGCGTAGATAACCGTTTCGCCGTTCAGTATCCATTCTTTTTTGGAAATGTTATACTGACGGATTTGTCCGGCGTGGTCAAATACGCCTTCAAACAATCTGCGGTGAATGGTAATCCATTCGGCAGGAGAAAACTGAAATGCCTTTTCGCCCAAAAGCTTTGTTATTCTTGCAGATACAATATCCGCTTCTTTGGTTTCGTTTTCGGTTTCGGTACAGGTGGTTCTCTGCTCATAATAGCTGTGAATACGCTTTTGAGCCTCGTCGATAGTGATTTTCCCCTCAATGTGTTCCTTTGCGGTATCCAGCAAATAATCAGAGGTTTTCAACCCGTCAACCGCCTGCAGACCGATAGCAGTTTGCCAAGCTTCGCTTTTTTCGGCTCTTTCAGGCTCACCCTGTCTGATATATTCTTCAAGTTCAAATTGCCAATTCTTATCGGGCATATTTGCACCTCTTTTCTTACAATTCTTCCGTCTTAAAGGTTGTATAACCCTCATAGTAGTAACTGTGGTCGATGCCTTTCATATAGACCTCACGGCTACTAATTTCGTCTGTAAGCGCACCTTTTAACAACACTTTGATTTCCACATCTTTGATAGGGCTGCGCTCCATTGCAAGCAGATAATCTTCTTTATCAACCCTACTCCAATCGACAACTTTGCCTATTTCATTTTTTAAGATATGGTCGAGCCAAATGCGGGTACTGCGACCGTTACCCTCACGGAAAGGGTGGGCAATGTTCATCTCAACATACTTTTCTACTATCTCGTCAAAGTTTGACTGCGGCATTTTATCAATGTTCTCAAGTGCCGCCTGCAAGTACATTAAGGGGGCAAAGCGGAAATTTCCCTTTGCAATATTGACTGTTCTGAGTTTGCCTGCAAAGTCGTAAATGTCCTCGAAAAGATACTTGTGAATTACCTGTAAGGTTGAAAACTTGCCGGCAGGAAGATTATCTAAAATACCCTTTTCAAAAAGTTCCGCAGCCTTTTTCTTGCTGATGCGTTCTTCTTCACGGGAAAGGTCGGCAGAGCTTGTCAGCCCTAACTTATTTTCAAGTGCCATATTGCACCTCCAAAATCGAACTATAATATTCCTGAAATTATAACGATTGCAACTACAATAATTACAATACCTACTAAAAATGTCATACAACCGGCAGCCTGTGGGGATGATTTTCTATGATTAGAAGTCGGCTGAGAATAAGTGTATGTATGGGATTCCGGCTTATGAGCTTGTACCGGTTTTTGAGCCTGACGAGGCTTGGTGGCTTTAGAATATAAAGCGAGAGGGTCGGTTTGATTCATTATGCGTGAATAAAAATCGTCAAGCCACACAGTATCACACGGTTCACACATGTTTTGCTCGGTGCAATCAGGTTCATGTGCTATTTGATTTCTAACCCAACGGTAGTGTTTCAGTTGTTTTAGGTCATCATCCCAACCTCTTACAAGATAAGAACCACGGGGAGTATTTATCATTTCATCAATATAAGCGGATATACGCCTATCGTCATTTAATACTTCGCCGCATAGTTTTTCAAGATGTTTATACGATTCAATAAAACCCATATGATACATCTCCAAAACTTACTTATCCGCCGCAACGCCGGATTTCATCCAAGCGTCTACTTCGCTGACCTTGAATTTCCAAAGGCGACCGATTTTTGCGGCGGGCATATTTCTTTTTTCTATCCAAGCGAGTACGGTGTCACGGCTGACACCGAGGTATTCGCAAATTTCTTTCATTGAGTACCAGCGTTCGATGTTGGAATCCATTAAATTATCCTCACTTTCGGGCAGATATAATTATACAGTTTTAGTATAGCATATTTTAGTCTTAAAATCAAGGATTATTGCGGATTTATAAAGGTATGCTGGGAAAATATTATAAAAGCGGAACTGCTTTTGTTACAGTTCCGCTTGGAAAAATCGGTTGTTTATTGACAAAAAATGGCTATTCTTTCTTCTTCCTATTCGGAAAGCTGCCCTCAAGCCATTCTTCAAACTCCGCAAGGGTGATGTTGCCGTCGGAGCATTCGTCACGCTTTGTCATCGCCTGATATTTCCACTTTTTGAAATCGGGCTCTTTAATCTGTCTTACACGAACACGGGCGGCATAACGCTTGTAATACTTTTGATACAACCCAATGGCGGCATTGTCCGCCATTTTCTTTTTGTAGTTTTCCTGTGCGGCTAAGTCCTGACAGTTTCGGGTTTCACCCTCGGCAATACGGTCGCAGTAGTTTGTATCGTAGTTGCCCTTCATAATAAAATACTTACCGCAGCGTTTGCACTTTCTGAAACGGACATTGTGTTCGAGCATTTTCGTGAATTCCATTTCAAGAATTTCAGCGACCGAGCCGAACACATATTGGCGGCTGATAAAATGAGGCAAATTTATCAAAGCTACAATATTTTCGGGAGTTGTCCCGAATTTTTCGGCAAGCTCCTTGTGGGCGTCATTCGGTATCGGGCTTTGAGAAAATCTTTCTTTCAGCCCTTCAATATCCATACCGTAAGGCATTTCTTTTCCGCTCATTGTATTTGAAAAAGCAACTTCTTCCGTTCTCTCCAAGAACGGAGACAAACCTTTTAGAGAACGGTAAATATAAAACCTTTCAGACGGCAATCTGTCCGCTAAAGCCTCGGGATAATAATCTTCGTCAAAGCAAAATTCAATCATCTCACGATATTCCTGTTGGAGTCTCAAAAGATAATTGCCGTACCATAATGTTTGCTTCTTTTTATCGCCCCCTTTTTTGAAAACAGGGGGACAGATAGCCGAATACAGAGAGGTATAGACTATGTCTTTAATATTGATTATGGTTTCGGAATATTCGTAGTATTCTTCCACTCGCTCTTGCAATTGACTGTAAATTTTCTCTGGTTCGTCTTTATGAATCGGAGATTTTTCTTTTTTCACGCCTTCTTGCTGTGCAAACTTGTAAAGCAGATTTTCAATCTCAACCAATTTAAGTTGTTCCTGAATTGCAGATTTGAAATCCGCATATATAAAATCCAATATGCCCTCGCCGTATTGCAAGTTGATTCTTGCACCGCTCAAAACATTATTAAAAGGCAATTTCGGAAACCCTTTATCTTTATCCCAAAGATACTGGGTTTCTCTGTATTCGGCACCTTCAAAATCTATTTGAAATCTGCTTGAAAATACATCTTGTTGCTTTTTATTGCGCTCTATGTATTCAGGCAATTCTGTATCGTTAGCAAAGTTTTTTGCAGTGATTTCTTCTCCCGTATATTCCTCAATGAGATGATTCATAGAAAAGTATTCATTGCCTTCATCGACCGTTATATGAATTCGCTTGTCATCTTTGCTGAAACTGGCGTAGTTATAGAAATATTTTAACCTTACATTTTCTCTGTCGGAGCGATTCAGGTTGTAAATCTCGTTTTTTGTGGGTTTGTAATCAGAGTAATCTTTCTTCATTTTCTCGCCCTCATTTTAGAAAATCGGTTATTGGATATTTTTAGACAATTAACATAACTCCAAACAACATTATACAAAAGCATTGCCTTAATGTCAACACATAGCTATAATAAATTTGCAAATCAAGATTGCACAGTGTTTGATTTTCTAAAATTGAATGACCGTCCGAATGGGATATGACTTTGCGATAACAGTCGGAGACGACTCAAGCGAAGCAACGCCGCTGAGATGGGGGCAGGGATACAAAAACGACATTCGGGCAAAACGGCGAAAAGACAACAGAAAGAAACCTCCATTCTATCTGTTGCCTCGTACATAGCTGTACATATCGTGCAGCTTATTTTCTCACAAAGGAGGTTAAGAAAATGAGAAAAACAGAATTGAAAGAGCTTTACAAAATGATGTTCCCGGATTACCCGGATATTGTCACGGTAGCTCAGCTTCAACAAATGCTCGGCGTAAGCCGACACTTGGCGTACGACCTAATTAACAACGGATATATCTCCGGCGTTAAAATCGGAAACGCTTTTAAAATTCCGAAGGTCAATGTCATCAATTATGTTATGGAAGAAGGTGTGAAGAATGCAAGTTGAAAAGTTGAAAACAATCGATGCGGACACGCTGCTCTCAACGCCGATGAGAAAAACCTTATTTGTGGTTGACGGCTTGATACCGCAAGGACTCAGCGTGCTTTCGGGTTCAAGTAAAATCGGCAAGAGCTGGCTTATGCTTTGGCTCGGCGTTCAAGTGGCGAGAGGACAACCCGTGTGGGAATTTGAAACCCACAAGAGCGATGTGCTTTATCTCTGCTTGGAAGATACTTACGCAAGAATACAAAGCCGACTGTACCAAATCACAGACGAAGCACCGCCCGAACTTCGCATTGCCACAACTAGTTTTCAAATCGGGAACGGATTAGAACAGCAAATTGAACAGTATCTTTCCGACTTTCCGAAAACAAAGCTTGTCATTATCGACACCTTTCAAAAGGTGCGAGATTCGAAAAGCACCTGCGGAAAAAAAGGAATGTACGCAGGCGACTACGACGATGTATCGGCACTGAAAAATTTTTCGGACAAGTACGGCATCGCTGTTATGGTTGTTCATCACGTCAGAAAGCTGAAAGATGTCAGCGACCCATTCAACGAGGTGTCAGGTTCAACCGGTATCACAGGTGCGGCAGATACGAATTTTGTTTTGAAGCGCAGCCGTGCCAACGAAACAGGAACGCTGCTTGCCACAGGTCGAGATATTGCATATCAGGAGCTGACCTTGAAGTTTGACAACCGCAGTCACTTATGGGAGTTGGTCGAGCGAAAGGATATGGAGGAGATTCACCGTGAAGAAATTCCGAAGTTTGTTTTCCGGCTGGTTGATTTTATATCGGAACATAAAGAGTGGCAAGGTACGGCAACGGAACTTATAACGCAGGTGAACGAAACCGAGGTTACGCCAAATGTCGTGACCAAAATGCTTGCCCGATTTTCTTCGGAAGTTTTTCAGCCGCAAGGCATCGAATACAAAACAAAACGCACCGGCACGAGCCGACTGATTTACTTAAAAAAGAATGACGGCAATGACGGCGATGACAATAAATCCGCTATATAGGAAAAAGTCGTCACAGACGTCACTATCGTCACTTTTTGAGAAAGTGGATATAAGGCTATACAGGTAGTGCCAATCCGTAAGGATAGCGAGCATAGGTTTTGTGTTGCCCTTGAAACCCACAAAACCGGCGGCAAATTGCCGAAAGGGACTTGCCGCCCCTGTAAACCCCGATTTTTAGGAGAAAGGAATGAAAAAATATGAGACAAAGAACAACTGCAATCAATATCCGAGTGACTGAGGGAGAGAAAAGAAAAATGGAAACTGCCGCTAAAAAATGTGGACTTTCGCTCTCTGCTTACCTTAGAAAACTTGGTCTTGGCAAAGAAGTCCAGGCAACCTTGCCACAGGAATTTTACGAAGCCTACCGAGGTTTAACTGCGCTTCGTGACAACTTCAAGTCGCTGCCCGACGACAGAATCAGCGCTGGATTTGATTATGTCGTAAGCAAATTACTGAAGGCTTACCACACAATCGGTGAGCCGGAAAGCGCAAGTGATTCGCCGTGGCAGTAACAAAAATATGGGCTGTAACAGACAGCGTCAACCGTGTTTTAAGCTATGCGGCGAACCCGGACAAGACGATTTACAGCAATATTTGCAAGGCACTTCACTACGCAAGCGATGAGCGAAAAACCGTAATCGGTGAAGAAAAAGCTATGTATGTGACAGGCGTAAACTGCACCGCAGAAACCGCTTTTGCCGAGATGAATGCGGTACAGGTACGCTTTGATAAGATGGTCGGTAATGTGGCTTATCACGCATATCAGAGCTTTAAGACAGGCGAAGTCACACCGCAACTTGCTCACAAACTCGGCGTTGAACTTGCCAAAAGAATGTGGGGCGATCAGTACCAAGTGCTGGTCGCTACGCACTTTAACACCGGCACATATCACAACCATTTGGTCATCAATTCGGTGAATATGTGGAACGGTAAGAAGTTTAACTGCAACGAGGGAGCATACTGGAAACTGCGCAGTATTTCCGATGAGCTTTGCAAAGAAAACGGTTTGACGGTCATTAAAAATCCCACAGGAAAGACACCACGCAAGCTGTACTTTGCAGAAAAGAACGGCGAGCCTACCCGATACAATTTAATGCGAGAGGCGATAGATAAAGCACTTACTATGAGTACAAATCCTAAAGCTTTTACCTATGTTATGAAACTGCTCGGATATGTAATCGACCTAAACCCATATCATAAATACGCTACCATTCGCTCTGTCAACAGTAAAAAAGCGACTCGTTTATACCGCTTGGGAGAAGCCTATGACCGTGATGCAATCTATGTCCGAATGAGAGATACACTGCAAAACAACTCTCAGGAAGCTTACCGCTTATACTATGAGTTTACCGAAAAAAAGAGCTTCGGTGTAACAATTCAAAAGGCTCATTTTGTTAAAGGTAACTTAAAAACCGCCAAAAAGATTACGGGTCTTAAAGCGTTGTATTTCAGATATTTGTATCTGCTCGGCGTGCTGCCGAAGAATAAAAAGCACAAGCCGCTATCGCCCGAAATGCGCGAAGCCTGCCGTTGGCTTGACCGCCACACTGCACAGGTGCAGCTCATTTGCGACAATAATCTAACCGATATTTCTTCTGTGGAATCGTTTATAAAAAACGCTGATTCTGAAATAAAACTCATATCAGATTACCGCAAAATGCTCTACCGAGATATTGATTCTTGCCACAATCCCGACGAAAAAGCGAAGCTTGTTGCCAAGCGAGATGACTGTACAAAGGCGTTGGCTCAACTTCGAAAGGACAAGAAAACAGCGGCAAGAATTATAGATGACAACCCCAAAATCAAAGAAAACATTCTCATTGAGGAGAATATGCGAAGCCGATATTTCGGACTTAATAAATCAAGAAAGAGAGGATACGAACGATGACAAAACGAAAATCAGATTTTACTTTACCGACACTGGACGACCTATTTACAACGCAGGCGGAGCGTGACGATGCAAAGCTTGAGCGTGTGAAGAACATACCTCTTGACGAGCTTCACCCTTTTAAGAATCACCCATTTAAGATATTGAATAACGAAGAAATGGAGCGAATGATTGAAAGTATACGCAAGGTAGGAACGATAACTCCGGCGCTTGCCAGACCTTTGCCTGACGGCGGATACGAGCTTATTTCGGGGCACAGAAGGCTTGCGGCGTGTCAGGTGCTCGGAATTGAAACCATGCCGGTTATCGTCCGTGAAATGTCAGATGATGAAGCAGTAATCGCAATGGTGGACGCAAATCTGCAAAGAGAAACGATACTGCCAAGCGAAAAAGCCTTTGCGTATAAGATGAAGCTGGACGCCATAAAGCACCAAGGTAAAACTTCTGTGCAAGTTGCAGAGAAGTTGCTTAGTGTAGAAAAGGTTGCCGAAGAAGCCGGTGAAAGCAAAGACCAAGTGCGAAGATATATCCGCTTAACTTACTTAATCCCCGAACTGCTTTCAATGGTAGATGACAATAAAATCGCTTTCAACCCTGCGGTTGAAATCTCCTACCTTGACCGTGATGAACAGCTCACTTTGCTTGACGCAATCAATATGAATGACTGCACACCGTCACACGCACAGAGTATCAGATTGAAGAAAATGTCACAGGACGGCTTGCTTACCGCCGATGCAGTCTATGCTGTTTTGTCGGAGGAAAAGCCAAATCAAAGGGAACAAATCAAGCTGCCCCGTGATGAGCTTCGCAAATACTTTCCGCAGAATTACAGCGATGAACAAATCAAACGAGATATTCTGAAAGGCTTGGAGCTTTTGAAACGCCAACGAGAACGCAACAGAGACGCTCGCTAATTCGAACCAAAGTGTACAGCGAGTGACTTTTGCAGAATGGAAAGAACTATGCCGGCAAGCTATAATAGGCTTGTCGGTGTAGGTCTTTCCTGTGATGTACAATGAAAGGAGTTAAAAATAATGGTATCAGGACACCTACAAGTTAAAAAAGGTTTTTATTATGTAGTGCTGAGCTACTATAACAACAACGGAAAACGCCGTGTGAAATACTTTTCCACGGGACTGCCCGAAAAGGGCAACAAACGAAAAGCCGAAGCTGAGCTTGCACGAATCAGAAGTGAGTTTGTGCCGCCGCAGGAAGTAGGCGAGCTTGCTTCCAATATGCCGTTCGCAGACTACCTGCTTGAATGGCTGGAAATCGTCAAGGTGCGTGTTAAGGCGACCACATTCAGCTCTTACGAGCAAATGGTGAAATCGGTGATTGAGCCGTATTTTCGTAAGAAAGCGGTAACGCTTCAGGGATTGGAGGCAAGACACATTCAGCAATTCTATTCCGAAAAGCTGAAAACGGTCAAACCAAACTCGGTTATTCACTATCACGCCGTTATTCATCAGGCGCTGAAATACGCAATGAAAACCGACCTTATTACGCAGAATGTAGCAATGAAGGTAGACCGCCCGAAGAAAAACGACTATCAACCTGTATTTCTTGATGCGGAAGAACTGCAACACTTATTTGAAATTGTCAAAGGGACAAAGCTGGAACTTCCTGTTTTGGTCGCCGCTTTCTACGGCTTGCGTCGTGGCGAGGTCTGCGGACTGAAATGGGACGCTATCGACTTTGAGCGTGGTACAATAACCATAAGGCACACGGTCACATCTCTGCAAGTGGACGGAAAAACAAAAATGTACGCACAGGACTCTGCAAAAACAAAATCCAGTATGCGTACACTTCCGCTTGTGGGCAGCTTTGCGGAGTATTTCAAAGAAGTAAAAGCGGCACAGGAGGTCAACAAGAAGGTCTGCGGCAACTGCTACAATTACGAATATGACGGTTATGTCTTTGTGGATGAGCTGGGGAATTTAATGCGACCGGATTATCTGACAAGCTATTTCCCACAGTATATCCAAAAGCACGGCTGTAAAAGAATGCGTTTTCACGATTTAAGACACAGTTGCGCAAGCCTGCTTCTTGCGAACGGCGTACCGCTGAAACAAATTCAGGAGTGGCTGGGACACAGCGATTTTTCCACCACCGCTAACATCTATGCCCACCTTGACTACACTTCAAAACTGTCGTCGGCAAAGGCAATGGTCAGCGGAATAGTGCTTCCCGAATCGGTGGATTTCGCAGGCAAGTGGGGCGATATTTCAGGCGATGGCGGAAAGAACTGATTTTTTCGGTTCGAATAACCCAAAATGCCGAAAATCGCCTTGTTCTTTCCAAAAAACGGGCTGTTCTTCCCATAGTTTTGAGCCGATTTTGAGCAAAAGGGCAAAAAAGAAAAGTCCAGCAAACCCGCTTGTTTACTGGACTTTTTGGCGGAGAGTTAGGGATTCGAACCCTAGGTTCCTTTTGGGAACACAGCATTTCGAGTGCTGCACCTTCGACCACTCGGACAACTCTCCGTGTATGTAATTCCGCATTTCTTCCAAAAACTTTTGGAAAGAACTGACGGAAAGAACAACAAAATATTTAATTTTCGAACCGGAGAAAACCCCTGATTTTACGAGCTTTTTAAGCGGAGCAAACAGCCAACTCTACAAAAAATTTCGAGTCAGGGCCGTTATGACCACTTCGATACGCTTCCGTATATGTTCACCATCAAAAATGAGGGAAACAATCGTTATTCAATTCTTCGAAAAATCAGGGAATACATCGTTCCCATCTCTGTCTGCCCTTTGTTGACCCGATTTCCGGCAGAAAAATCGGAACGGAGATATTATAGCATATTCAAACGGAATTGTCAAACATTTTTTTGCATACTCCCATAGTTTTTTCAAAGGTCTTTATGGAAAAAGAACGCCCGCAAAATCCAACGGATTCTGCGGGCAGTTCTGTGAAACGAACAGATTATTCGGATTTCTTTTCTTCGGCTTCCTTGTTTTTCACTTTTTCACCAGCTTCACGCAGCTTGTTCATCCCCTTGACAACAAGGAACAGAACCAGCGCGGTCAAAATGAAATCCAGAACCAATTGAATTAAATTGCCATAGGCAACGATGGTCGCCCCCGCCGCAGTTGCTTCTTCCAGCGTATTGAACACAGCTTCTCCGTTTTCTCCCGGTCTCAAAACCAGGAACATATTTTCAAAACTTGTCCGACCGGTCAAAAGACTGATAAAAGGCATAAGAAAGTCGTTGGTAAAGCAGTTGACGATTTTTGTAAACATCCCGCCAACGATGACACCGACTGCCATGTCCATGACATTGCCTTTGTTAATAAAGGTTTTGAATTCGCTAAAGAACTTTTTCATACAGAAAGCCCCTTCCTCTTTTTCTTATATTTTATCACAGGACAAAATTTTGTCAAGTGCTGTCGGAGGGTTTCCGGAAATATTTTTTCAAAAAACCCTTGACAAAGCTTCCTTCCGGTGGTATAATGGCAGAGCAGTCGAGAGATTGAGGGAGACGCCGGAGTGGCGGAATTGGCAGACGCCCGAGACTTAAAATCTCGTGAGATTCTTTCTCGTGCCGGTTCGATCCCGGTCTCCGGCACCAAATCAACATCGCGGAGTAGAGCAGCTTGGTAGCTCGTCGGGCTCATAACCCGGAGGTCGTTGGTTCAAATCCTTCCTCCGCAACCAAAAGGAAAGAGATGCGCATTGCGTGTCTCTTTCCTTTTGCCTTCGAAGCGGCTTTGAACTCCTCCCCACTCCGGGGTACCCGGAGGTCGTGGGTGAGCAGGTCAAAACGCTCCGGTGGAGCGTCAACTGACAAAGCCCCTCTCTCGCTTAAGACGGGCTTTGTCAGTGATCTGAGGCACAGAACCAACCATACGTTGGCTCCGTGCCTTTTGCTATCATTCGATAGATATCAAAGAGTTTTTCATATATCCAACGGAAACCGAAAAAGTTATCAATTGATTCTCCGTGCCATCTTCAACCTACGATAGAAAAATTCTCTCAATATGAGTTATTGCATTTCTGTTCTATTGCAAGTATAATGATATCAGGATAAGCGCTAATCCAAATTGTTTTGGAGGAATATTTTATGATAAAACTCGGAGAAAAAATTAAAAGTTTAAGAAAACAGAAAAATATATCCCAGGAGGTTTTTGCAAATTATCTTGGCGTGTCCTTTCAAGCGGTTTCAAAATGGGAAAACGGAAACACCATGCCCGATGTAACAATGATTCCGGCAATTGCGTCATTCTTCGGCATTTCTACCGATGAACTGTTTGATTTCAATCTGTTTGAAACCGAGAAGCAGGTCAAAGCAATCTGCGCCGAATCATGGAAGTACCGGAATTCCGATGTTGCAAAATCCGAAGAAATCCTGCGCAAAGGATTACAAAGATATCCGGGCAACGACATTATACTGAATAATTTGCTCTACACCTTGGATTATCAAACCCGTGCAGAGGAGGTTATCAGCATTTGCAAATCCCTTATAGCATCAACCAAAAACGACTCTGTAAAATACGATGCCTGTCGCATTCTTGCCACCTGTTATAAGGAAAACGGTCAGGTTGATCTGATTAAGCCAACACTTAAAATGATACCGGAGATATATTTCACAAAGCTCGAACTGATGGCATCGCTTCTTGACGGGGAGGACAGTTACGAAGCGACACAGAAACAGAAAAACATATCCGCCGAAAATCTGATCGATATGTTGATCATCGCCGGTAAGTATCTGAAAAAACTCGGAGAAAATGAAAAAGCGATCTCACAATTTCGGATCGCCAAAAAAATCATGGATGCTTTTTCTGAGGATTTTGTTGAAAACAAATGGTTCAATTTAACGGTTTATGAGTGCACAAGTGACACACGCTGCGAAGTTGAAAAGCTTTTGAATGAATGACTTTTTGCCCCGCTTCGGCGGGCTCAGATCACTGACAAAGCCCATCTCAAGCAAGAGATAGGCTTTGTTTTTTGTTAAAGCAGAGAAAAAGGGCAAAGAAATTGGAGGTATTCCTCCCGCAGAGGTAGGCAATTTTCTTCATATTCTGTACGGCGACAGTAAGCAGGCACTGTTCGGCAACCTTAGAGAGCCCCCGCATACGGCAATAACGGAGGTCATGCAATTCTTTGGAATCGGCAAAGCTGCGCTCCACCGTTTCCTTTCTTCTCCTGAAATATTCTTAAAGCGGCACTTTATATCTTCAACAACGAATTGATGATTGCTTTTTGAGAAATCCCATGCTATAATGTGACTACACCGGTGATAAAACTTTTCGGAGGTATGATATGAACATTAAAATAGGCGCGATTGTTAAAAAACTTCGCGCGGAAAACAATATTACCCAGGATGTACTTGCTACAGCCATAGGTGTTACCCCACAAGCAATTTCGCGCTGGGAATCAGAAAACGGTTATCCTGATATTGAGCTTCTTCCGGCACTCGCAGACTTTTTCTCGGTCAGCGTGGATGAACTTATCGGATATAGGATGTCCGAAAGGGAGGAAGAACTTGCCGATATCAAAAGGGAAATGTATCGTCTCTCGGAGGTCGGATCGGTTGAGGAACGGGTTGCTTATGCCCGAAATGCTTTCACGCGGTATCCGAACGATTATGAAATCAGGGATCATCTTGCGGTGTGTCTGTATTTCGTGTGGCAGGAGACTCACGATACACCGCTTATCGGAGAGATTGAGAATCTTCTGACGCCCGTTGCGAATGAATGCGTCAACGAGAATATAAGATATGACGCCATTAACACATTAGTCTGTTTATACAGCAAGACCAAGCAGACAGACAAAACCATGGATTTAGTCAAGCTGCTCACTCCCATGAAATATTGTCGGGAAAAAACACTGTCCTACGGGATTGGAGATGGAAAAACCAAATTCTATATTCAGAATGAGATCGACAAACTCACGGACGCTCTCGGCCTCGCCATTCAGAATCTTGCGCTGAATGAGGATCTTCCGAATGACTCTTCCACGTGGAAGAATAAAATCGAAATGCTTCGGATATCGAACCAGCTCTATTTCTTGATCTATGGCGACGATCTTATGTACCACCACGGCCGCTTGGCTTTTAGTCATTGGCTGATCTCCACCTACCAAACCGCGCTCGGCAACATGGAGGATGCTCTCGATTCACTTGAGAAGATGTGCGGTCATGCCGTTGCCTGCGACTTATCCTATCAGAACGACCACGGCAAACATTTCTCGTCTTTCTTGGTTGATACACAGATCTATCCCGAAATAAGCGAAAATTTCCATGAGCTCACCGAGCATACGCAGTGCTACTATATGCTTGACAGAATGCAGCATACCCGATATGACTGTATCCGCCAAGATCCGCGTTTTCTCTCGGTTATTGAGAAATTGAACCTGTATGCAAAATAAATAATTCCAACCCAGCCGTCCGAGAGTTTTTCCCTCTCGGACGGCTCGCTGCCGCGCCATTTACAAGAGCGGTTTATTATCAAAATATTCGTGTCTGCCCGGAAGTGTTTCGTGTTAGCGGAACTATTATACTCTGAGGCAATATCTTCTTCGTCGGCGCGATACAAATCGAGTGATCATAACGAATTTGAGTTATGATCACTCATTTTTTATCCTTTTTTTCCTTGGAGCAGTTCCGACAACGGATCTGACCCGGAAAACCCTGCGCAGTAATTTCGGCATGGTATTGCAGGACACCTGGCTCTTTAACGGAACTGTTGCCGAAAACATTGCCTACGGCAAGGAAAACGCAACGCGCGCCGAAATCGAAGCTGCGGCAAAAATGGCAAAGATTCATTCTTTCATCAAAACCATGCCGCATGGGTATGATACGGTGCTTGACAACGATGCGGCAAATATCTCAGTCGGACAACGGCAACTTCTGACCATCGCGCGAGTGTTTCTTTGCAATCCGCCGATTCTGATTCTCGACGAAGCAACCTCCAGCGTAGACACGCGCACCGAAGCGGAAATCGGTAAGGCAATGGCGTCTCTCATGCAGGGACGGACGTCCTTTGTCATCGCGCACCGGCTTTCCACAATCTGCGATGCGGACTGCATTTTGTTCATGGATCACGGAAATATCATTGAACAGGGAAGTCATACCGAACTGTTTGCAAAAGGCGGCGCATACGCCGCGCTGTATAACAGCCAGTTTGAGTAATGAAAAAAATAGGGAGCGTGTCTTCCGCGTGTCAATAAGGCAGAGAACTTATTGTTTAAGAGGGAAAAAGAATGACAATAATCCGGTATAAAAATTTAACCATCCGCCAAGCCGAAGCTTCCGATGCAAAGCAGCTTGCCGCCTGGTGGAAAGACGGCGCGGTGATGGCACACGCAGGATTTCCCCATGGATTGGGAACAACCGAGGAAGACGTTGTCAAAGGACTTGGCAACGGTTGTATGGTCATTGAGGAAAATGACCGCCAGATCGGCGAATGCAATTACCGCAACGTAGCGGATGGCGTTGCAGAAATCGGCATTAAGATCTGCGAAACCGATTGTCAGAACCGCGGCGTCGGCAGAAAGGTTTTGAGTATGCTGATTGATTGGCTGTTCAGAAACGGTTATTCCAAAATTGTTCTTGATACGAACTTGACAAACAAAAGAGCGCAGCACGTTTACGAATCGCTTGGATTCCGCAAGGTACGAACCAACATAGACTCCTGGAAAGATCAACTCGGTCGGCTCCAATCTTCGGTGGATTACGAGCTGATCGAAAAAGATTTTGTCCGTTATACATGAGGGAAGCATCCGCCCCTGACAGCCAAAATCGAAGACGACTTTATGAACATCCCCGGATGTGACGACAATTCATGGAAAAAAGCCGCTTGCCTATGCGGGTGGCTTTCTTCTATGCGAAAAATTCCGGTGAGGACGGATTGTCTGCCTTCCGTCCTTTCCGGTTCTTTCCGGAAAAGGGTTGAAATAAAATCTGAAATATGTTATACTACACGTAAATCTCTGAAACGGGAGGAGAATCCTGTGAACTACTCTGAAATCACGCCTTACATAAAAGAACTTGCCCGGCTTTCGGACGAAGGAAACAAAATTGTTCCCGAAATGTATACGAAATACGATGTCAAACGAGGACTGCGTGATATCAACGGAAACGGCGTAGTTGCCGGTCTGACGGAAGTGTCCCGCATCAAGGCAAAGGAAAAAGACGCTCGGGGAAATGAAATTCCGTGTGAAGGGCAACTTTATTACAGAGGAATTAACATAAGGGATATTGTCCGGGGCTTCCTTGACGACAATCGGTTTGGCTTTGAAGAAACCGTATACCTTCTTCTGTTCTCAAAACTCCCAAACGAAACGGAATTATCGCAGTTTTGTGAGCAGCTCTCGGCGTATCGATCCCTGCCCCCTTCTTTCGTCCGCGATATGATTCTCAAAGCACCCGGAAAGGATATGATGAATGTTCTTTCCAGAGGGGTGTTGGCGCTTTACGCTTACGACGAAAATCCGGATGATATTTCGACCGCCAACGTTTTGCGTCAATGTTTACAGTTGATTGCGGAATTTCCGCTTCTCGCGGTTTACGGGTACCAGTCTTTTCAGCATTATCATAAAAACAGCAGCTTGTTTATTCATTATCCAAAAAAAGAATTGAACACTGCCGAAAATTTGCTTTATATCCTTCGCGAAGATGGGCAATACACGCCGCTTGAGGCAAAGCTTCTTGATCTTGCACTCGTTCTGCACGCAGAACACGGCGGAGGAAACAACTCAACCTTTACCACACACGTCGTCACCTCGTCGGGAACCGACACCTATTCTGCGATCTCTGCGGCGCTCGGCTCGCTCAAAGGTCCGCGCCATGGCGGCGCAAACATTAAAGTCATGCAGATGTTTGACGACATGAAGGCAACGATCAACACGAAGGATAAGACTGCAGTCCAAGAGCACCTGATAAAATTGCTCGACAAGCAGGCGTTTGACAAAGCAGGGCTTATTTACGGAATGGGACACGCGGTCTATTCCCTCTCGGATCCGCGCGCAGACATTCTCCGCACCTATGCAAAACAGCTTTCTGAAGAAAAAGGAATGCAGGAAGAATTTGAGCTTTATGAAACCGTAGAAAAAATGGCTCCTCAGGTTATCGCCGAAAAGAGAAAAATGTATAAAGGCGTCAGCGCAAACGTGGATTTTTATTCGGGTATGGTCTACAAAATGCTGGGACTCCCCTACGAATTGTTCACACCGATTTTTGCGGTTGCGCGGATTGCCGGATGGAGCGCGCACAGAATGGAGGAAATACAAAACGCCGGAAAAATTATCAGACCTGCATATACAAGCGTAAAAGAAGAATGTGCCTATGTGCCGATTAAGAGCCGCTGAAATCCTTGCCGGAAAACGGCACGCCATTCCAAAAAGATTCTGCAAAAAACAGAAAGGGCTTTTATGAAACTGGAAAGTGACAATCTTTTTTTACAATCCTCTTTCGCGTGGGCGATGCAAAAAGCAAAAACCTTCGTCGTAACGGGAACGCATCAGGGAGACATCAACCGCGGGGACGGTCCCCGTTGGTTCGGACCAGACCACAAGATTCTTTCTTCTCCAACCGAACCGTGGGCCATGCCGCAGGACTACAAGCCGGCATTCTGGGCCGGTTATCACGACCGCACGGCTTATTATATCCGCGATTTCGTCCATCAGGCATCCGGGGCCTGTCTTCTTGGGCTGAACGAAGAAATATACAACATGTTCTATACCTTTGTCAGTCACGCAAGCGAAAAAACCGGTTGGTTCGCGCCGTGGGCTTTCAACTTTGACAACAGCATTTATTATATGGACACCCCAAATGAAAAAGAATTTGTACGGGAGATTACGGCACAGTTTGAACTGGTGGAAAAAGCGTATTCGTTTTATTGCTATACCGGTGACGAACGCTACATCCGAAACGAGGTCATTTTCCGTTTTGTTGAAAAGATCCTGACCGATTTCATCACTGGTCTGGACGGAACGGTCTTTGCTCAAAAAAACGGGATTCCGGAGGGACGCGGCAATATCTGGCAGGGCTCGGCGACCTACAACGAACGTGGATTCCATGCAGTGGAAGCAGGGGACAGCATTGCCGCTCAGTACAGGGCCATTCTGGCATACGCAAAGATTCTGGAAGCCCGTGGGGAACCCGAAAAAGCATCCATGCAGTTGGAACGGGGAGCACGGCTGAAACGCTATTTCAACGAAGAATGGAGCGTTGTGGACGGCACAGATTCCTATGCCTATGCCATCGATGCCGACGGAATCAAACATTACAAATGGGAGAAACACGGAAATGTGCTGTATGGTGGAGAGTCCCTGTTCTTTCTTCCGCTGAAAGGAATCACGGAACGGGGCCCCCGGAATGACCGTTTGTTGGATTCCATCTTTGCAGCCGAAGCCGACGAACAAACCCGCAGCGACAACATCGAAGGACTGACCTATCTTCCCGAGGTGTTCTTCCCCTATCATCAAAACGAACGGGCGTGGTTCTGGATGAAACACATCCTCTCGCAGAAGGATGTTCCTCACGAACGCAACGCGCAGGGCACAAACAGCGATTACCCCGAAGTATCATTCACCTTTCTTGCCCATGTCGTTGAAGGGCTGATGGGCGTTCAGGTTCATGCAGCCAGAGGCGAAATCACGACCTGTCCGCAATTTCCCGAAGAGATCACAGACATTCATCTGTCGGATCTCGCCTTCGGGAATTATACCGTAGATCTTACCTTGACGCGAAACCGGGCAGCCGTAAAAAATAAAAGTTCCCAAAGCATCCTGTGGAACTGTCGGTTTGAACACGGGCAGGATTCCCGCCTTTACGCATCGGAAATTCTACAGCCCGGCGAAGAACGGTCGTACCGCAGACCCTGACGAAAAGATCCGCAACCGAAGTTGCGGATTTTTTTTACTGAAATTCTGTACGCATCTTGACATTTTTGTACAACAGCTGTATAATGAACATGTTCATATAAGGATTCATGAATAATCTCGTGAAAATCGTTTCATCCTTACACCAGGTGTTTTTATGCCCAAAAAGATTCAGAATGTAAAGCAACTCCTTTTGAACGAAGCAAAACGACAGATCGCTTGCTGCGGATATGCCGCAACAACCATACGATCGGTCGCCGATGGCTGCAACGTTGCGGTCGGAACGGTATACAACTATTTCCCATCCAAAGAAATGCTGATTGCTTCTTTTGTGGCAGAAGACTGGAAAAAGAGCATGGATGCCGCTGCCGGAGAAATGCCGGAAGAGCCCGAAAAAATTCTGCGGAGCGTTTATGATCTTCTGCGGAATTTTTCCGAACAGCACCGTACACTTTTTTCGGATAAGGATGCGGAAAAGACATTTTTTGCGGTCTTCCCGCATCGACACAAACAGCTGCGAAATCAGATTGCCGCCCTGCTTTTACCAGCATGCGGGGAATCCTGCGACGCCTTCCTCCCCTCTTTTCTCGCCGAAGCGCTTCTGACATGGACGGCGGAAGGGGTTGCGTTTGAAACCCTGTTTCCCATTCTTCAATCGATTCTTGCAAAATAATAAAAAGGAGATATCCACTATGAGCAGTTTTGAAAACCTGCGCATCGTTGACAACTTCTATCAGACCTCCCTCTTTTTCCCCATGCCGACCGTCATCATCAGCACGCTTTGCGAAGACGGTTCGACCTCACTTGGCCCTTACTCGCTGGTACAACCGTATTACGTCGCAGGTAAAGATTTCTATGCGATGCTTCTCAGTTGCCGGAACTCCTCCAACACCGCGCAGAACATTCTCCGCAACGGAAAATGCGCCCTGAATTTTATCGATGACAATCCCCGCTCTTTTAAGGAAGCGGTCAAACTCTCGTGGCCGGGAGATAAACCGTCCGACAAGATGCCGAAATGCAACTTCCGTCTGGAAAAAGGGCTGATCGAAGAAGAGACCGGGGAAGCCCGTCCGATGGTTCTGACCGACGCCATCCAGTCCATCGAATGCACCTGGGTACGGGAACTGGACGGAGCCGACCGCGACGTTGCCGGTGAACTGAACGGCTACGAGCCGCCGTATCACGATTTCAATGGCATCACCAGCAAATTCGGCGCGCATTTTATTCTTCGCGTTGACCGGATTCTTATGAAGAAAAAATACCGGGACGCAATCATCAACGGTGTCCGTGCAAAAGATTTTCCGCCGCTTCCGGTTGATTACGGCTACCGGGATTCCAAAAATTTCTGGTTTCATAAAAAAGGTCACATGAGAGCCGAGTTGCTTGCCGTACGCAAAGCGTCTCTGGAATCGGTGCGTTATGCGGCAGACCGTGCCGACGATACCGTTAAATTCACGGACGATGCGCTGCAGACCATTCTCGGAGTTCCCCGTGTCTTTTTGCCTGTTGTACTCAAGGGCTGTGTCCAGTGGGCAAAAGAAAACGGCGTTACCTTGGTTACCGCAGAACACATGAAGATCATCAACGATAAACGTGCCAAAGAAAAAAATAAAAAGTAAGGAGACGTCGGTATGAAAGTTGTACTTGCAGGGGCGTTCGGAAACCTCGGTTCCGAAATTCTGAAAGTCCTTTGCCGGGAAGGTCATGACGTCGTTGCCGCAGACCGAAGCGAAACAAAGATTTCCGGAACAGAAGGAAAATATCGCTTTGTCGCCATCGACGCAACCAACCCCGAAACCATGAAGGGACTTTGTGACGGCGCCGATGTGGTCATTACGACCATCGGGCTGACCGGGGCTTCTACACGCTTCACCTCTTATGATATTGATTATCGGGGAAATATGAATCTTTACGAAGAAGCAAAGCGCGCAAAGGTAAAGAAATTCAATTACATCTCCGTCATTTCCTGCGACGAACGAGGCGCCGAAAAAGTTCCCATGCTGCATGCCAAGCATCTGGTGGAAGAGGAAATCAAAAAACAGCCGATGGATTATGTCATCTACCGTCCGACCGGATATTTCTACGATATCGCCAAAGTGTTCAAGCCCTACGTGGACAAGGGTGAGATGCAGTTGCTCAAGGGATATGGTCACGTGCGCGCCAACGTGGTGGATTGCCCGGACTTTGCGGAATTCATCGTAGCACACATGACCGACACCAATAAAACCTACAACGTAGGAGGGAAAGAAACCTACTCGTATGAGGAAATGGCGGAAATGTGTTTCCATGCTGCAGGAAAACCGCTCAAAATCAAATGGGCACCGATCTGGCTGTTTGGAATTCTCGCCAATCTGCCGAAAATCAAAAAAGCGGGCAAACACGACATCATTCTCTTCTCCAAATGGACACTCAGCCACGATCTGGTTGGCGACACCGAAACCGGAGATGCCAGTTTTGCCGAATATATCCGTCATTATTTCGGAAAGAGAGGGAACTGACGATGCCGTGGAATCTGCTTGGCATTCTTCTTGCCGTCTGTGCGGTGCTGTGCGCAGTCGGATTTTATAAATTTGTTTATTTCCTTTCCATCGGTTACGGCTTTGCCGTGGCGGGCGGAAGCATTACGGTCTTGATTCTTTATCTGATTCATCCAACCGAAACGCCGCTTCTCCTGGTTCTGCTTCAAATGGCGTTGTTCGTTTTTTACGGGGTACGACTTTCCGGATTCCTGCTTGTGCGGGAACTGAAAAATGCTTCGTTCCGCAAGACCGATGTTGCAAAAAATACCCTGACGAAAAACAACGAAAAGAAGATGCCATTTTTTGTTTTGGTTACCATCTGGGTCAGTGTTTCGGTTCTGTATACGGCACAGGTCAGCCCGATGCTGTTCCGCATTGTCAACAACTCCACAGACTGGCTTCTTCCGCTGATCGGAATCGCAATTTCGCTTGCTGGAATTCTGTTGGAATCTGCAGCTGACACACAGAAATCCAAACAAAAGAAGCTTCGTCCGGACATGGTGGCGACGGAAGGTCTGTACCGCATCGTCCGGTGTCCGAATTATCTTGGCGAAATCATTTTCTGGACCGGAGTTTTTATCAGCGGAATAACCACATACGCCTCGGTCGGACAGTGGATTACTGCCGTGGTTGCGTATCTTGCTATTGTTTATATCATGTTCAACGGCGCACAGCGGCTGGAAAAGCGACAAATGGCACGGTATGGCGACAACGAAGAATACAACGCTTACGCCAACCGCACCCCCATTCTTCTGCCCTTTGTTCCCCTGTATCATCTCAATAAAAACGAGGTGCAAACGATATGAAAGACTTTTCCATTCCCATGGCACTTGTGGATTTTATCCCGGTCTGTCTTTTTGCTGCGGCAACGGTCCTTCTGATGCGCGACCTGTACAACAAAATGAGCAAAGGGGCCTTTGCTCTCTTTTCCGCAGGGATGATCAACGTCCTCGGAGCCGGAGCACTGAAGGCAACCTACAAATTGCTTTATGCCGCCGGAATCTGTGATTTTGAGCCCCTTTCCCAGATGTTTTTTCCGGTACAAGCCATTGGCTTCCTGCTGGCAGGAATCGGAATACTCGCCATGCTGTGCCATCGTCAGACAAAACCGGCTGCGCTGGTCGTTGTCCCGCCTCTTTTCAGCGGAACATTTCTGTTCATAGGGCTGATGGTTGCCGGACTTGGCATGATTGATGCCGTTCTTTGCATTCTTGCCGTAAAATTGAAAAAGCCGGCACTCATCGGCTTGTTCCTTCTTTCTTTTATCTGCTCGCTCGGAATGGGCTATCTGTCTTCCCGGGATTTTACAAAAGCATCTATGAACTGGATTGCCGAAGGGGTCAACACGGTCGGCCAGAGTTGCCTGCTTCTCGGCACCATTCTGCTTCGCAAAAACGGATTGGAAGAACTCCGGCTTCGGAACGGAGAAACCGCGTAACGAAACGAATCAAGACAAAGCAGGAGCATCCGCGAGGAAGCCCCTGCTTTTTCGCTTGAAAACTGACGGAATCTGTGCTATAATAAAATAAGAGTTCCGAAAAGGAGAGGTTGACTGTGGACGAACGCGACGGACGGTTTCTGGACGCATACAAACAGGTCGAAGTCCTTTGCGGAGATTTACTGTCTTCCTCACACGGAATCCGTGCCTATCTGGAAGAACTGGAGCAAATCCCCCGCTTTCGATTGCCTCACGGAGAAGAAGAATATAAAAACTTAAAACACCTTCGTTGGTTACGCAATAAGATGGTTCACGACACGGTCTTTTTCAACGCAACCGAAGAGGACATCCGCTGGCTGAAGATGTTTTACCGGCGCATTTTACAAGGAGAAGATTCTCTGGCACAATGGAGGAGAAAACAGAAAAAGATTCGACCGACAAACCCTGCCGGAAAAAACATAATCTCCCCCACTCCCTCCAAGCATCGCACGCCTCCTACATGGAAATGGGCAGTTCCTCTCGGCTTTCTTGCCTTGATCCTGCTGATTCTTTTCGCATTTCCCCGATAAAAATCTCCCGGCTTTTCAACCGGGAGATCTTTTTTTATTCTTTGGTAAGATGCTCGGTCAGTTTACGGTACCATTTCCATCCGGAAACACGCTTCACCGTACAATCTGCCAAAGCATTCAGCATTTCCGGAATGCGCAGTCGGGCAAACAGAAACGATCTGCCGGCATCCAGCAGCAGACAAACCGAAAACAACACAAGAGAAAGCAGAAGCGCGGTTGGTACAGCAGCCCAGCCGGGAACACTTGCCAACAGTCCCGCGTAATGAGGCAGCACGTTTTGCTTGAACAGCGGATGCATATGAATCAGATAAACGCCAAACGCATAAGGACTGAGCCGGGCAATCTTTGCCCAAACGGATTTTTCCGGAATGGGCAGGCGGAGAAATAAAACAAACAGAGCAACCGCAGCAAGAACCACCGTCGGAGAAGTGTATTGGAACAATGCTTTTGCGTATTCCACCTCCGTATGGATTCCAAGCTTACCCATCGCAAATTCCACAACGATCTTGAATCCCCAGGAAACCAGAACGGAACCGAGATAAACAAGAACCGATGTTCTTTTCCGGATTTTTTCCGCCACCGGGTATTTACGGATGTAAGCGCCGATCAGATACATCACCGACAGCCACAAGGCGCTATAACCGAATTTTGTAAAGAAAATATCGTCACACCGCACCGTCGGCAAAACGGAGAAGACCAGAAGACAGGTGAGAATCAGCCGGAAATGATTCCGACGGGAAAGAGATTCTATCAACCGGTTGAAAAACGGAATGAAGAAGAACATTCCCGCATACGCCGTAAAATACCAGTAATTCAAAAAGGTTACGGGGAATAATGTGGTAATTGCCACACGGATTCCAAACGCCGACGGAAAAATAAGCGAAAGAACCACCGTACCCAAAACCGACCAGAACAAAACCTGAACCCAAAGTACCAGAAATTTCCGATACCGGAACGGACGGTCTGCCATCAGGAATCCGGTGGTCATTGCAAACAGGTTTACGGCGCTGTATGCCGCCATTTCAAGCAGCCAGAGGGCGTCCCCCCCCGGAAGGGTCTGTTCAAGAAGGCCGCTATAGCTCAAAATATGAAGAATTACCACCATGTACATGGAAAGCAACTTCAGCAAATCAATTCCCAGATTTCTCTTTCCCATGAGAAACAACTCCCCCTCCGATTTCTTTTGCACGGTTCTGAACCTCGCCGAACGGCGGATACTTCTGATAGAAATACGCCCCGATTACGGAAATCAACTCAAAATCGTCTTCGCTGTCAATATCCAGCACGGCGGTGTCCTTCATAATGATGGCATCGGTGTTGGTATTAAAGAAGCTGCGGTGCTCCTTCGTGCGCAACGCAGAGGGCGAATACGCATACAGAGAAGCATTCATATCGTACATCACGGGTGCCTGCTGACGTGCCGTGAAGTCTGAAACAATCGCGCGATGGAAAAATCCGTTTTCCTCAATTACCATATTGAAATACGGATTCCGGCGGGATTCGGTAACCGAATAGACCACATCCGTATCGTTCCGGGACATCTTCCGCTCAATCAGATTCCGCACATCCTGTACGGTACGAAGCGGCGATGTCAGATCCAGGTCGACCACAACATCGTACGAAACGCCGTTTTCTTTTTCCATGCGCTGCAGGCAATCCGCAATCACGCTCACCTTCGGCACGGAATCACCGCCCAGCGAACCGTCACGGTGAATGACAGAAACCGGAACACGCTTCTGCGCCGTAACAATCCGGATCAACTCTTCGCTGTCTGTGTTCAGCACTACATCCATTCTGCCGTCTTTCACCGGATACCGCTCACGGTACAGATCAATGGCGGCAAGCGTATAATACACCAACGAAGTTCCGAGATAATCCTTCAGATTCTTGTTTTTGCACCCTTTCGAGCCGGCTCTTCCGCAGACCGTAAACAAAATATTCATTCCATTCTCCTCTTTTTTATTTATAATTTTTTACAAAGACAAAAGGGCTACTCTTTATCATTCCAAATTTTCTTTTGAATCCCCCCGCTCTTCCCGTCATACAGAAGAACTTCGGTTACACCGGATGGTGTATTGGAAGCAACCCCAATTTTATCAACTTCATCCAAGGAAATGGTATTGCTATCAAATGTATAGGTCCAGCAGTTCTTGTCATAAAAATCAAAATTATCCCAATGATATACATTTCCTGCGACCTTTATGGCAAGAAACGGTTGAGGTCCGAAAATCGTTTTTGCGGCTCGGACAATCAGACGGGGGAATGTTTTGGAGCGATCAATTTCCATTGAAAGGTCGCATCCTTCCGGATTCATTCCCAAATACTCACGCACCGCTGTGATACCGTCGCAGAAGCGAAAAGAAACATCCGGATATTCCTGCGAAATCCGAGCAATCATTTCCCGAACACGGTCAATATCAAAAATCATATCCTTATAATCATGATCGGCGATTGCAACAATCGCCTTTTCATTTTTGCGTGCAAACTCAAAGCCCTCACGGATATCCTCATCCTCAATCTGGCAAAGACGCGCATACATATTCAAAGCACGCATAATCCAACGGCGACAAGACCCTTCGGATTGATAATCGTCATGTGACGGATGGTACGGCCTCCATTCAGCAGGAGAACGACGCCAATCTCCGAAACGTCCGTCCGTCAGATCCGGCTGATTCGAATTTTTGCGGTTCATGGCATTGTTTGCATAATCAAACGGAATCCACTGCTCCAAAAACCAGTTAGCATCCGGACGTTCCGTATTGAATCCCGGACGAAAAACTGCAGGGAACCACATCTGATCGATAATCGCATGAGAAAGAATCAGATTGAGATTCTCCCCTCCCCAATATGCCGTTCCGGAATCGTTGAAATTGCCGGAAAGAGATACAGGGTGATAGTGGAAACCAATCAGGTCGCCACACTTCTGTAAATCCACAAGACGGCGGTAGTGGTTATAAATATTGTTATATCCCGCATCCCGATGGCGGGGATTATTCCCGTGGAAGCCAACGTGATTCAGACAACACCAGGTAAATTTCCAACCGCCGCCGAACGAATCTTTCAGGCGATTCCGATATTCTTCTGACGTGACCGTTTCCTGCATACGATCAATTTCTGTCCATGTTCCAAGCGTGGATTTTCTCGGGTCAACCGTATTGGCAACTGCATCCTCCAGACCACCAAGATCCATTTCCCGATTACGCAGTTTGCGCAGATTCTCTGCAGTCGGTTCAATATCCAAATTGTAAATACGTTTAACAAGTTGAAAGGGAACGGAAAAGTCCTCCATCAATGGACCTTCCGTATCCACACAATGCACAAAGTATACACACTTCATCAATTGATTTCCCCTTACGTTCTTTCATTTTTTTCTATTTCTTCAAGCATCTTTCAAGCATTGCACGACATGGATCTTTTTGAAATAGGCCAAAAGCCCCACGCCCTCCACGACACACGCAATCAGACGGACCCAAAGAGGAAGGTCAAAATACAACAGTCCCTGCGCCACGCCGAAATTAACCAATGCAAAGCCAAACAAACCAATCAGAGACAGCTTCAGTCCGGATTTTTTCTTTGCCTTCAGCAAAACGATCAGCGAGCGTACACCATCGGCACACGCAGAGGCGGCAGCGCACGCCCACACGCCAAACGGTCCGACCAGCAAAAACGAAATCAGCACATTGAAAACAACGCCACAGGCAGTAGAGATACTGACCCAGATCACAACATCGTCATGATAAAACAAAATGTAAACCAGCAAGCTGGAAAGTGCAGAAAACATGGAACCGAGAACCAGAAGCGGCAAATACCGGTAGGCGTCGTGATATCCCTCCGCATAAAGCCAGTAAATAACATCTTTTCCCAGAACCGAAACGCCGAAGCCGATGTAACAGTACAAAAAGCTGAGAGCATAAAAGATGTTCTCTTTTCCGTTCAGTGTTTTTGCCTGAATGTTTTTATACACCCACGGCTGAACCGCATGGGAAAGGGCGTTTGCCAGAATAATCAAAATATTCTGAAACTGCAACGCCACACCGTATACGCCGAGAGCTTCCTTGCTGACAAAGTTGCCGACAATGACGTTGTTCAGGTAACTGCTTCCCCATGAGGCAAGACGGTTCGGAAGCAATTTGGCGCAATAAAAAAAGGTATCCTTCACTTCCTGCATATCCAGGCACCAGGTCATGCGGTTTCGCAGAAACACCAGAGAAAACAGGAAGAACAACGTATAGGCAATGGCATTAGCAAGCAAAATCCCCAACGCAGAAAATCGAAGTCCTATGACAAACACCATGCACAAACCGGTATAAACAAGAAAAAAACCGAGTGTGACCAAAGAATAGGTCATGGCTTTTTCTTCAATCAACAAAACCTTTTGCAGAATGTTATATACGGAGGTTGCCATAACCGGAACAATTCCGAGCAGAAGATACGGAAAAAAAGGAATTCCGTTTGCGAAGGGAGCCACCAGTACGGGATGAAGCAGAATCAGCAGCACTCCTCCGCCGACACTGAGAATCAACGCGAAAACAACAATCGTCCCCACCGCGCGTTTCTGCTTTTCCGGATCGTCCTTGTAATTGAAATATCTTTTTGCAACAGCATCATCAAGAGCAAACGAAAAAAGAAGGATGAACAGTGCAAACAACGAGTTGACCAGCGTATAAATTCCGGTCTCCTCCGTAGACATGTAGTGCGAATACAACGGAAGCAGAAGAAATGCCAACGCTTTCTGCACGAATGTCATTCCGGTAAAAATCAATGTATTCCGGGCAAGCGTTCCCTTATGCTCGCCCTCTCTTTTTTTGAAAAGATTCATAAAAAGAGCGTCTCCTTTGCAATATGTCCCCAGTGGGACAGGATGTTATCCGTTTGTTGAAGATTTTTCACTTTCTTTTGCGTGAAGCCGCTCGTAAATACGGTCGACCGAACGCTCCACCCCGGCATAATCATAACCGGAAAAAAGCTGAATCTGACGCTCGATACCACGGAAGGATTCCCTTCCAAACAGCAAAAATTGACTGAACCGAATTCCTGTGCGCTCACAGAGCCGATAGAAATAAGCCGCCCGCATCCACTTGCGTTTCTTTTTGCGGAAATCTTTTTTCTCTTCATCCGTAAACTGCGGCTGCGGACAAGGTTCTCCGTTGCGGAGAAGGTCTTCCAGATAATCTGCAATGCGCTCGTAGGCGCAGGCATCTTCTATTGAATAGTAGTGGCGCATCCGTTCTTCCGGCACGGGAAAATCCTGACCCTCCGTTCCGGCACGCATTCTGCGCAGAAAATCTTCTTTGTCCGTCACAAAGGTTCCGCCCTCCAGAATCTCCACCTCCTGATCTTCCGAAAGCGGAAACGGACGGAGAATATGGCAGGTCTTCCCCATAAAATAAATCTCGGCGATGGAAGTACTGAACCACATCTGAATACAATCTGCAGCATAAATCCACTGTTTGATGTTGTATTTGGAAAGAACACGGAAATTCGAAAAGTCCTTTTCCATCCGCATAAGGTCTTCCGTAATTTTTTCCGCGGGATGGGGACGGTAGACAAACACGGTATCCGGATTCTGTTCGCAAGCGGCACCAAGCCACTTGAGGGTTTCTGCTTTGCTTTTCGCACTGCACGCAAACATGGGAGCAAACCCATTGCCATACCGTTTCAAAAACGTTGCCTGATCTTCCGGGGTATAAGAAGCGAAGTCAAAACTGGAAATGTACAGAGAGAGACGCTTGTCCGGATCAAACCCGAATTCCCGCGCCAAATCATCTTTGGAAAAAAGCGATTCACAAAACGCCGGACGGCAAAAATCCAGATGGATCCCGCCGCAAACAGGAAGATTCTCTTCAGAGACACCGGCGTCCATTAAACGTTTTTTGGAATTTTGTCCCCAACAAAGATGCGGATATTTGATCGCCTCTCCTACGGTTGCATCCGCACCTTCACGAATTCCGATCTTACTGAAAATCTGTTCCCATTGAAGATTGACCAGATGCTTGATCGGCTTCCGGAACGAAGTGTATCGAAATACATTTTCGCTGTAGCGTAACCATGGGCACACCACGATCTGCGGTGCATAGTGCCGCATGGTATCGTAATAATCCTTCATAGAAAAGTGGCTGAAACGGACGGTATGCCCCCTATGCTCCAACTCCTTTTTCAAAAGATAAATATTTTGATATTCACGATTAAATCCCTCATAGAAGATAACAAAATCGACGTTTTTCATCCAAGCCAGCTCCTTCAATTAAACTTTTCTGCTGTTTCCTCAAGCGGTTGCCGGCAAAGCATCAAACCAAGCCCGACAGCAAACCATAAAATCCGCGTTCCAAACGTGTTTTCGCCGATTCCGTTAAACAGAATGGCGCAAAGCATGGTAAACGGAATCAAAACCGTTTTATCCAACCGATACCGTCCTATAACTTTAGCCAGACAAATGACAAGATACGGAACAAAGAGCATCGTCCCAACGATTCCGAAACCGGAAAGCATCTCAATCAGAATGTTATGAGCCCCATGCGAGATTCCGTAATATTCAGTCAAATATATCGACAGATTCTGCCCGCCGTAACCAAGCCCGAAAAACGGATATCGCGGGAATACTTTTTCCAAATAAGTGGTCCACACCTCAAAACGCCCGGTACCGCCGGACTCCACAACATTGTCCAACGTAAAGCGGCTCAACACCTCCGGGTCAATCATCTGAACGAGGAATAAAACAAGAGAAGTTCCCAACAAAAAAGCAACCACTGTAAGAGGACGAATGCCTTTCACCTGAGGATTCTTCTTCAGACCCATCAGCAAAATACAGCAAAAAACAGCGCAGACAGCTCCAAAAGCCCCGCTACGGGATCCGGTAAACAAAATGCCTAAAACATTGCACAACCCGGAAAAGATAAGAATCAACTTTGTGCTGCGCTTTTCCGAAATGAAATAGGCAGCAAAATTGAAAGCAAGCAACTGGGCAATGCCCATAGCAAGCATGTTGGTATTGACGGTCTCTCCCACGCTGACACGTCCGTAAAGAGCGTCTTCGGTACCGGAAAGAAGAACCGCCGCATAATACACCGAAAGAATAACGGAAATGATGATGCAACCCTTCAGAAAACTCTGCCGGTCCACGGAAAGGGAAAGCATGAAAAAAACCATCAGAAAGTACAGAATTACGGAATAAGCCGGTGTTGTTTCCTCCGTGAAAGATGTTGCCGCTGATACCAAAAGAAAGATTGAAAAGAACAGATACACCAAAATATCGTTTCTCTCAAGACGCTTTCTTCGGTAAAAAACCTGAAAAATCGCGCCCGCAAGGAAAATCAGCGTATAGATTCGCGCCATACTGATGCCCTGAAAGGCAACCATGAACTCGCTGTTGATGGAACAGGCAAAGAGAAGCGGAAGAATCTTTTCCGGAACCAGCAAAAACGGAAGAGCAAGAAAAACCGCTCCTCCACTCCAGATTACATTGGTCTGGTTGTTGATTAAAAGCAGGTACACCAAAACAAACGCCGAATAAACCTCATAAAAATTACCCGACACGGTCGCGCCGCGATTGATCTTACTCAATTGTTGCATAACACACTCTTATAAACCCGGATATAGTTTTCCGCCATGGCTTCCAGCGAAAACCGCTGTGCCCATCCGCGGATTTTTTCCGGATCCCAATCTTTTTTCAAAACTTCTTCAATGGCATCCCGCAGCGCTTCGTCGCTCCGGTCTTCCGGACAAACACAGCAATCCGGATTTTTCAGTTCTTCCGCAGCATCGATATCCGAAAAGAAAACACCGGGGGTTCCTTCGGCAAACCCCTCAATCAAGGAAAGACCGAACCCCTCCTCCGTGCTTGCCAACACAACACAGTCCGCCTGATAATAATAATTCCGCAGGCATTTTCTCGGAACAAACCCGACAAAGCGAATGAAATTTTCAAAATTCAGCTTCTTTACCGTATCGGCAAATTTTTCATCCACGAGATTTCCGATTACAAGAAACACCGTTTCTTTCTTGATATCTTCCGGAAGCATCGAAAGCGAACGGACGGTTTGCACCTGATTTTTCCATGGGCTGATGTTTCCTACCGATAAAACAATTTTCTGCTCGCTACTGATGCCGTATTTTTTTCGGATATTCTCTCCATCAGGTGGTTCTAAAGCTACCGAAGTTCCGTTGCCAACAACAAAAACACCATCTGGTTTTCTTCCCGTAATTTTGCATAAATGATTTTTGATACCGGAAGCAATTACGGTCACATACGGACTGTTGGCGAAAACATCCCGTTCTGCAACTTTGTCCTCACCGGAAACATGCGAAAGATCGCAGATTTTTCCGTGAAGCGTCACAACATAAGGAATCCCGTGTTTCCGGCAACATTGCACGATGGGAAGCGTCGCGACAACGCCGCCGTGAATATGCACCAGATCCGGCTGCACCTTTTTCCATGCCGAATAAAAACCGGAGCAGCTCCACGCATAATAGACATACCGGATCCGGTTTTTCAGCGAAGCGCCTTTTTGCCGCAGCGCAAAAGCAATCGCACGGGGAACAGCAAACAGATGCCGAAGAAAATCGGATTTCCGATGTGGAAGAACCGTGAAATTTTCCGAACAAAAGCCATTGGTCAACGCATGTGTATACAGAAAGACCTCCTCGGTCTTTCCGACGTAAGAACAGATATCCCGCACCATCATACCGAAACCGGTTTGGTTTCGTTCAAACTCCGGATGTCCCGCTTCGTAAATATAGGACGCAAACACAAGAATCTTCATTGCATTTTCCTTTCTTTTTCTGCATCCCGCAGAACATCGGAAAGCAACCGATGCGGAAGAGACAACCCGATATAAGACAACTCCGACAACTTCCGGTACAAATCCGGCCGGGACACATCATCCATCACAATGGCAATTCCGTTGGAATATGCCTGCAAAAGGACCGTGGAATACAAAGAAACCGCGCAACGGGTCTGGCGCAGAGAATCCTCAATCGGAAGCTCCGCATTTTTCTCAATGCGAATATCCGCACCGTTCAGCTGCTCTTCCGAAATTTTTGTAAAGCGGGGATGCGGACGAATGCTGATGCGGTTTCCCGCCTCGGATAATTGTCTTAAACACCCGACAATCCGGACAATATCATCCGGATGTTCGTTTTGCAGATAAAAGGTATAATCATAAATCGGTTCCGTCTCCGCCTTCGGCAACCGAAGAACCGGAGGCAATGCCACCCGCAAACAACCGACATCGGCACGAAGCTGCGAAAACAGGTCAAAATAACATCGATTCCATACATAGTACCGATCAAAGGAAAAAAAGGAATCCTGGATATAGAACATTTTTTCGCCGTGCATGACGTTGATATGCTCCACACCGTTGCGATGCAGGTATTCTGTAATGATACTGCTGGTAAACGAATATTCCGAAGATGCCAGAATCGCTTTGGGGTGGAATGTATCCAGAACATATCGGTACATAGCAATTTTGAGCAGACACTTCAACCGGAAATGCCAACGGAACGGGTATCTTCGGGCGAGCTCGTGCAAAAATTTCCGGTCTTCCTTGTTCAGAGAAAGATGCGCCGAATGGTCAAACTTACAAAGCGTGGCAAACTCCCCGGTCAATTCTTCCGGAAGAATGTTCTCAAAAAGATTCTCCGTACAAAAAACGGCATCGGTCTGAGGTCTGGATTCCGGGCTCTGATGCCGAATCGTCAGCCACTTGATGGCATAAAGAACGCCAAGTGCCGGATTCAAAAAATAATGAATGGGACCCATCAGCATCATCTGACATTTATATTGAAAAAAACTACGCTCAAAAAGATTCTTCGGCTCGGGAAAACGGTTAAGATATGCCCTCTGTATAGCAGGATCAACATCAAATACGCCATCCGGACGCACGAAAACGTTCAACACTTTTTTCAGACTCTGAACAAGCCCCATGACAACATCCTCTTTCCTGTACGAAAATCGCAGGAGAACTCTTTTCAGTTTTTCTTGTTTTTGTACTTCCCGCTCAAAACCCCGAAGATTCCCAGAAGAGATCCGAAACCGTAGGAAAGATGAAACGCAGGAAACAGAAAAAGCAGGGTCAAGATCTCGACCGGCTTATGCGTCAACTTAACAGAAAACAACAAATCCAGCAAAAAATAAAGACCGAGCTCACACAAAAGCAACCACCAAAAAGCGGGATGCAACAGCCCGAAAAGAGGCAAAAACAGCAAGGACAAAAGGAACGCCAGCGGAACATAGTGACGGATTCCCATCGAACCGGGGCAAACAGTCAAAACAATGATATTCCATTTTCCGTTGTTTTTTGCCATGTTGCAGATACCCTTCAGGGTGTCCCGGCAATAATATGTAAAATGAATATCATCCACAAGCAGGACCTTTCCCCCGTTTTTCCGGATGCGGTAGTTGATTTCGTTATCCTCGTTCCGCGCCAATCGTTCGTCGAAAAGTCCCCACTTCTCAAAGACCTCTCGGCGGAACGCTCCAAACGGAACCGTATCCACATATCCGGTCTTTCCCCCGGTACGGAACTGAGAATTGCCTACCCCGAACTTGGACGAAAGCATCTTGGCAATCAGCGCACCCAAAGAAGTTTTCGCTTTTGTTTCGGCAAGCCCGCCGACATTGTCCGAGTCGGTCGTATCCAGATAATGCACGCACTTGCTGAGATAATCCGAGGGGTAATCGGCGTGTGCGTCCAGACGGATAATATATTTCCCGACGGCATGCCGGATTCCGATATTCATGGCATAGGGAGCGGTCTGATTCGGATTGCTGTAAATCTGAATCAATTCCGGATATTTCCGCTGATAATCTTCCAGAATGGCAACCGTTTTATCCTTCGACATTCCGTCAACAAAAATCCATTCCATATCCGCTCTTGGATAATCCTGTTTCAAAAGAGATTCCACGCAGTCGGCAACGTATTTTTCCTCGTTAAGCAAC
The DNA here is from genome assembly GCA_934438175.1 of uncultured Eubacteriales bacterium. Taxonomy (GTDB): domain Bacteria; phylum Bacillota; class Clostridia; order Oscillospirales; family UBA644; genus CAKSBH01. The sequence goes on from CAKSBH010000004.1 coordinate 43,146, forward strand.
GGCATTATAACAGAAACCGTCGGCTTCTTCACTTCACTCATGTTTATCTCCCCGTTTCTTTCAAATCAAGAAATCCCGGTGTTCGTCCAGGAACTTCAGAACTTTCTCCACATTCTTTTCTTCGGTCGGGAGATTAACCATATGCTCGCAGACGTGCATGGCGTTCGGAATCTCTTCCGGATTCACCTTCCACACATCAAACGAATCCTGCGCCGGATAAACCGGAGATTCAAACCATTCACCGAGGATAATCTTTGCTTTCTCCGCTTCTTCCCGGAATTTCGCACGTTCCTTCACCAGAAGCGGATACCGGATGAAGATATGGTCATCGAAGAGGCATTCGTCTACATAGGTTTTTCCGGCATTTTTCAGATATTCCGTATAACGGGCAGCGTTCTTTTTACGAAGTTCGTTTACGGCATCCAGCTTTTTCAGAGATTTCAAACCTTTTTTGAACTGGGCAGAGGACTGTGCCTTGAAAAAATCTTTCGGCATCTCAATGCCGGCAACCTCTTCACCAGAAGAACTGCCAACCACAAGATTCTTCCGACTCAGCCAACGATAAAGACGGATAATCAACCAATATGTAACATCGTTCAGAAGGAAGCGACGGATGGGATACATCAGCCGAAGCTCGGCGATTTCACGAAAACTCGGAACAATTTTATCGTTTTCTTCCTCCTGCATGGCGGGCAGAAGCGAATCGTTGTGCACGACGCAAAAACCGCCGACACCAGTCGTGTACGGTTTTGACCACTGGGTAGAGAAGAAAGATGCGTCACAGGAACTGCCGTTCGGCTTCCCATGATAGGAACCGCCGAAACCGTGCGTGCAGTCTTCCAGGGTGTAAACCGGATGGGCAAACCGCGCAGATGCCTCATTCGCAATCTGTACGACAGTTTCCAAATTGCTGGAAAGACCGTACGTATTCTGGCAGATGATAACCTTTGTTCTCTCGGTAATCCGGGAACGAAGGGAATCCATGTTCATGTTATAAGTATTCCGATCAATATCCGCATAGACCGGGGTTGCGCCAAGATACAGAATGGCATTGGAAACGACGACGCAGGTGTACCCCTGACAAATAACTTCATCCCCGGGACCGACCCCCATCGCTTTCAACAATGCATACAGAGCCACACGGCCTTTCCAGTAAAAAAAGAGACGATTCTCATCCGCAGACAAATATTGTCCGATTGCCTGACGGTATTCCCGTTCATACTTCAACATCGTTTTTCCCTTCTTCTCCGCCAAGCGGAATTATTTCATCAAAAGTTTTTTGGCACTTTCCCGTTTATCGCGATAAACATCACCGCTGATGGTTCCGTTCTTCAGCAACCAGTCACCGAAGTCCATGTCCGATTCTGTTCCCTCACGCACGACATCACTGCGTTTCAGCACCTTATCGACAGTCTGAAGAAGGATGCGGACATCTCCGAGGAATGTAATCCCCCGGTCAATATACTCCAGATCGTAGGCAAATTTCTGTTCCCACGTGATATTGTTGCGGCCGTTGACCTGAGCCAGCCCGGTCAATCCCGGACGCACCTCATGACGACGGCGCTGTTCATCGCTCATAAAGACGAGATCCCGAACCAGCTGCGGCCGCGGGCCGCAGAGAGCGAGATCTCCGCCGAGAATATTCAGAAGTTCCGGCAACTCGTCCAGAGACGTAGAACGAAGCATGCGGCCGTAAGCGTTCAGCCGCTGATCGTCCGGAAGCAGATTTCCGTCCGAATCTTTTTTATTGCTCATGGTACGGAATTTGATCAGACGGAAAATAACTTCGTTTCCGTTCTTATCCTTTTTACCGGGACGCAGCTGCGTAAAAAACGGATTGCCGCCCATAGCAATCGCTCCCACAATGGTGAGAATCAGAAGCAACGGCGACAACACAAGCAAAGCGATCAGGGAGATTAAAAAATCCAGAAAACGTTTGAAAAATGCAGCGTACATGATAATCCCCTTATGTATGGTATTTCGAAAGCAGATTTCCCCTTAATCCGGCAAAAATCCGCACTTCTTACCAATTTTAATTTATTATAGCATTTCAAGATGTATTTGTCAATATATTTTCGATCTTTTATATCTTTATAAAGAAGTTGTATTTTCCGCCATTTTTGGGCATCTTTCCCTTTCTTTTTCGCAGACAAAACCGAATCTTGATTTTTCATGACGGATATGATATAATTTTTTTGAAAGAGGTGAAATCATGCACAGAACAGAAACGCCGGTCCTCATACGTCCGGACGAGAAATACCTGCAACAAATTGCGGATTATCGTTTGGAATTTTTCAAATACAACAGTTCTATGGACGGCACTGGCTCCCTGCGGCGCACAGAAGATCCCCGCGAATGGCTTGCCATCACCCGGCAAATGGAAAACCCGGAAACCGTTCCGGAAGACCGGGTGCAGGCAACACAGTTCCTCTACGTACGGGATACGGACAACCGTTTGCTCGGAATGATTCAGATCCGCCCTCGGATGAACGAATATCTGTCTCAATGCGGCGGAAACATCGGGTATTCCATACGGCCATCCGAACGGCAGAAGGGATATGCAAAACAAATGCTGGCAGATGCGCTTCCGTATTGCAGAGAAATCGGTCTGTCGAAGGTTCTGATTACCTGCCGGGACGATAACGAGCCCAGCCGCCACACCATTCTCGCAAACGGCGGAATCTATGAAAACACCGTATACGACTCAAGAGATAACGAATATTTAGAGCGATACTGGATTACTTTATAACGAGGAAACCATGATTTATTCTCTACAGGGAAAAACCGTCGTTCTGACCGGAGCTTCCGGAGGATTCGGACGTGCTCTGACCGAACAACTGATATTAAATAACAACTGTTATGTAATCGGAATCGGGCGCAGAGAAGATAAAATGCTGGAACTGCGACAACGGCTCGGGAAGAAGGAAGACCGCTTTTCCTATTCGTTGTTTGATGTAACGAAGCCCGAGCCATGGAAACGGTTCCGTTCCTCCCTTTCCGTCGTTCCGGACGTTCTGATTCACTGCGCCGGAATCCTCCCCGCCTTTGAAGCATTTGCCGGACAGGATTCCGATGTGTTCCGTCATACGATGGAAATCAACTGTCTTTCGGCAACCATTGCGGCGAGGGAACTTCTCCCTCTTCTGCTTCAATCTCCCGATCCCATGATCGTCAACATCAGCAGTTCTTCGGCACTGTGCCCTGTCGCGGGCGCAGCCGCATACAGCGCAAGCAAAGCGGCGTTGCTGTCGTTTTCCGAGGCGTTGCGGGCGGAGTTCCGAGGAAAGATTACCGTATGCACCGTATGTCCGGGGTTCAGTATCACGGATATTTTCCGCAATCAGAAAGAACCGCTTCCGGGAGAAGCGCTCATGCGGAGGATCGCAACCCCACCGGACAAAATGGCAAAAAAAATTCTCCGCCGGATCCGGCGGAGAAAACGGCTGTCGGTTTGCGGTTCCGATGCAAAACTGATGGCATGGAGTTATCGGATTGCTCCCGGGCTGACTGTAAAAGTCATGCGGGATATTCTGCGAAAATCCGGAGAACCGATGTTCCGGAACATCTGAGAAAAATCAAACGGTGCGGAAAACTCCGCACCGTTTTTCACTGTTTTTCTGCCAGTTTCGCCAAGGGATCAACAAACCGTCCATGGACAATCATGGCAAAATGCAGGTGCGTTCCGGACGCACATTCCGTCTCGGCACTGATTCCGGTAAAGCCAACCGGATCTCCTGCCGAAACCTCCTGCCCTTTCTTAACCCGGACATTATCGGCAAGCGATTGGTACACCGAACGAACTCCGTCCGCATGGAGGATCACCACGGTATTTCCCATCAGATCGTCCTCGTACACATCCTCCACCGTACCGTCCGCGGTTGCGGAAACAACCACGGAACCCTCTGTCACATAGTCCAGCCCCTGATGAAGGCGCCAATCGCCGAGCGTATCCGAGAAGACCGGAACGGTTCCGGAAAACACAATGGTCGCAGCGCAATCAAGCGGTGCCCGGTAGATCGGGGTCGGATTGACGACCGGTTCCTGCGGCTTATCATCAATGGGGTCCGGATTCGTTTTCCCGTCCGTTTCCTTGTTGGGGTCTTCCTTTACGGTCTGAGGCGGTTTGTTTTCCTCCTCCACCTTGTTTTTCGGTGAGGTTCCGATATCCAGAACGGAAACCATACCGAAAACGCAGACGGAAACAACGGTCAAAACCAAGAGAACGTAAAACAGATTATTCTTGAGTGCGGCGAAAAACGCACGGCTCTTTTTTCGGTAAAACTCACTCATGGCAGATACTCCTTCAAAAAATCTTTCTGGCTGTAGTTTTACCTCTTGTTTGATTTTTATGCAGAAATAAAAAAAATCCGGCACCGAAGTGCCGGAAAATCCGATCAAATCGTATCGTGAAAGACCGCATCGTCTTCATCCTGCGGTTCCTCCGGCTTTTCCTGAGGAATGGCAATATGCTTGACCAGAACCGGATAGATAAGGGAATTGTTGAACAACCCGCAAAAAGAAAACGCAAGTGCCAGCAGAAGCGGAAGCGGAATGGGCCAAAACAGAAAAATCAAACCGAACACAAGCCCGTTTACCGCAATCATCGCCAGATTTCTCCACAGCTTGGCAGCAGCAAGAATCATGCTGTTCTTCACCAGTTTGCGCAAAGGCAGATCGAACGAAACCATCATGGGAAACAGGTACAGATTGGTGCAGATAAACAGATATCCCAGACATAAAACAAAGCCGATGGCAATAATCTGCAGGATTCCGCCCTCCACCAGTTCTCCGCTTCCCCATGTTTTATAGGCAATATAAAACAGAACCAGAAGAGCTGCATCCACGAAAGTTACAATCAATCCTTTTTTGAAATGCTCCTTGCACTTTGCCATAAAATCGTGCAACGTTTCCACATGTTTCCGCTGGGAATAATTGCGCAGAACATAGGTAAAACCCGCTGTTGCCGCGCCGATGGTAAACAAAGGCAGACAGCAAAACAGATACAGCAGATTCAACCCCACCAGGTTTCCGAACCGTTCGCCGAACACCTTGAAGAACGTAACATAACCGGGCGCTTTTTTCTCATTTTTTCCGATTCCCGGGCCTTCTTTATCCTTGAACTCAAACAATCCCATTTTCTTATTCCTCTAAAATATTCCGAATGCAGAACGAATCCACTGTTCCAGATGCGGATTTACCAATACCGTCCAGGGAATGCACAGACATGAAAACAAAACCATTGTACATCCGGAAAGCAAAAACCGGTTTTTTTCCGTTTCGTACTCCGCTTCCCGGAAACGACGGCTCTGCAAGCTGAATTCGGCAGCATCGGTCGCAACCGTGCAAAGCATGACAAGCGAAACGGATGCGCACGGAAAGATCAGCCCCGCAGAAAGCAATATGCCTGCCGCACTGTATTTCAGTGCATAATACGAGCACAGAACCGCAACATGAAACGCCTTGAACAAAAGCAAGGACGCATCCAACACATATCCGTGCCAGCAAAAGCCGCTTACCATGGCAAGCAGAACAGGAAGTGCGCAAAACAGATACGCTGTCTGCCATGGGAACTGCGCCAGATTTTCAAAATAAACCGCCGCCGTTTCCACCACAAATGCCCGTCCTTCCGTCAACGGAAGGAGTGCGCCTGTCAGAAACCCCAAAACTGCCGTTCCGCACATAACAAGAAAAAGTCGGGACCGGAATGAAAGAATCTTCCGCATGAAACATCCACCGCCTTACACGATTTGATATTTCATATCTATGCGGACAACCATAGGGATATGAGTCAGCGTCGCACGTTGACACTCACAATTCCTCCGACAGCAGCAAACGCAACATCAAGCAGCAAAAAGACCAACAGGGAAGCTGAAAGCGGATTTTCCGAACCCAACGCAATGCCGATCAGCGCCTGCAGAATAAAAAAGAACAACCCGGCAAGCGCACCATTGAGAAGTCCGTTTGTTTTCCGGCGGCACACCGTAAAAAATCCGGCAGCAAAAGCACCGAGGCAGACGGCGGCATACGCGAGAACGGGCAGAAGCCATTCCGGCAAATCGGTGACGCTCATCAGAAGCGCCGAAAGCGACAGAAAAACCACGCTTACTCCAACGCCGAACAGAACCCCGAATAAAAAATGCTTCAGTTTCTGCAGAATCTTCGGTTTTTCTTCCACGACATATTCCTGTGACGGAATTTTCAGGGCATCACGCAAAAAAATCACTCCTCATATCATGTTTTCAGTAGCATGATATGAGGATGACGGTGTCGGTATGCGTTTATTCGCCGGCAGATTTGTCCTTGGACTGAACCGCCCACTTTTTGACAGTAATACGATTACGGTCAGCACCGGTCTCCAGGGTAATAACATCCTCGTCCTCTTTCACCGAAAGAACGGTTCCCGTAATACCGCCGATGGTGGTAATGGTATCTCCGACGGAAATGCTGTTGCGCATCGCCTGTGCTTCTTTTTCCTGCTTCTTCTGCGGACGGATCAGAAGGAAATAAAACACAATGGCAATCAGAACAAACGGTCCGATGGTAACAAGAAGATTCAGCCACTGGGAAGCAACACCGGCTTCCTGCGCACTGCTTCCGGTTTCACCGTCGGCAAACACCGTAACGGCAAATGCCGCACAAGCCATGGACGCTGTCGTCAGAACGGCAAGCACCTTTTTCAAAAAATTTTTCATAAATACCTCCAAGAAAATTAAATTTCGGATTTATCTTTTTTTATTATACAGGAAATCTACGCAAAAAGCAAGAGAAAAAAAGCGATTTCCGATTTTTTGTCATATCCGTTTCCCCAAAATCGCACGTTTTTCTTCATAATATGCTTCAAAACGCCCTTCATCCAGTGCATCCCGGATCTCTTTCATCAAATTGTTATAGAACCAAAGGTTATGCATAACGGCAAGCCGCATTCCCAGCATCTCCCCCGCCTTGAGCAGATGGCGGATATATCCGCGGGAATGATTACGACAGGCAGGACAACCGCAATTTTCATCAATGGGCGTAAAATCACGGGAATATTTTTCATTGATGAGGTTGATGATGCCTTTGGATGTAAACAGGTGTCCGTGCCGTGCGTTCCGGGACGGCATGACACAATCAAACAGATCCACGCCGCGATGCACCGCTTCCAGAATGTTGACCGGAGTACCGACGCCCATCAGATACCGGATTTTGTCAGACGGCATAAACGGCTCCACTGCCTCGATGATCCGGTACATTTCTTCTGCCGGCTCACCGACGGCAAGACCGCCGATCGCATATCCGTCCAGCTCCAGCTGCGCAATCTGCTTCATATGCGAAACCCGAAGATCCTCATAGGTACACCCCTGATTGATGCCAAAAAGCAATTGCGATGGGTTGACTGCGTTTCCCGATGCATTGAGTTCGTTCATTTTGTTCTGGCAGCGAGCAAGCCAGCGGTATGTCCGCTCGCAGGAACGCTTGGCGTAATCGTATTCGGCAGGGTTTTCCACGCATTCGTCAAACGCCATGGCAATGGTAGAGCCGAGATTGGACTGAATCTGCATGCTCTCCTCCGGACCCATGAAAATACGGCGTCCGTCCACGTGGGAAGCGAATGTCACACCTTCTTCCCGGATCTTCCTCAAGCCGGAAAGAGAAAAAACCTGAAAGCCGCCGCTGTCGGTCAGAATCGGCCCTGTCCATCCGGTAAACCCATGCAGACCGCCGGCATCCCGGACAACATCGTCTCCGGGGCGGACATGAAGATGATAGGTATTGCAAAGAAGAACCTGACAATTCAGTTCTTTCAGATCTTCCGCAGCCAGACCGCCTTTGATGGCACCTGCCGTACCGACGTTCATAAAGGCCGGCGTCTGAACGGTTCCGTGCACCGTGGTAAAGACCCCGCGGCGCGCCGTTCCCTCTTTCTTAATCAATTGATACATGACGCACCCCTTTTCTCAATAAATCATCATGGCATCGCCAAACGAGAAAAACCGATATTTTTCCCGCACGGCTTCCCGATAAGCGCTCAGAATGTGCTCTCTGCCTGCAAGGGCGGAAACCAGCATCACCAACGTGCTTTCCGGCAAATGGAAATTGGTGATCAGACGGTCGATTACATGGAATTCAAAACCGGGATAGATAAAAATATCCGTTTCTCCGGCATATTCCCGCAAGGGCATCTGTCGCCCTGCCGTTTCCAGAACGCGAACGGAGGTTGTTCCGACCGCGATGACTTTTCCGCCTCGGGCTTTTGTTTCATTGACAAGTTGTGCCGTACGCTCCGGCAGAATGTAATGTTCGGTATGCATTTTATGGGTAGTCGGGTCTTCCACTTTGACAGGACGAAACGTTCCCAGACCGACATGAAGAGTAACAAAGCCGATCTCCACACCCTTTTCACGCACTTTTTGCAGAAGTTCCTCCGTAAAATGCAATCCCGCCGTCGGTGCGGCAACCGATCCGTCGTATCGGGCATACACCGTCTGATACCGTTCCGGATCCTTCAGTTTTTCGTGAATATACGGAGGCAACGGTGTTTCACCCAGCTGTTTCAGGCGCTCGGTCACATCTCCGTCGTAAGTAAAACGAATCAACCGGTTTCCGTCCTCCGCGACATCAATCACTTCACATGCAACGTCGTCAAGATCCATTTTTACACCGACCCCGGCTTTTCTGCCGGGTTTCACAAGACATTCCCATACATGAGGATCCGCGGTAGGACGAAGAAGAAAAACCTCAATCAACGCCCCGGTCGGACGCTTTACGGCAAAAAGGCGAGCGGGAATCACGCGGGAATCGTTCAGAATCAGACAATCCCCTTTCTGCATATAATCCAGGATATCCGGAAACATCGCGTGGCGAATATCGCCCGAAGATTTGTCCAAACAGAGCAGGCGGCACGCATCCCGGCGTTCGGAAGGATGCTGCGCAATCAAATCCTCCGGAAGATCATAAGAAAAATCACTCAGTTTCATAAAGAGTTCTCCAAAAAAAATCCCATTTTGCATTGACATTCGCGGCAGAGAATGCTATAATAGCAAAATCTATTATACTCTGTTCTACTGTACTTGTCAATTCCCTTTCCGAAGGAATCTTACACGGATTTTGCGGATCGGCATATGATGAATTTGAGGAGGATTTTCCCATGCAACAGTACAAAATTGCCGTTGTCGGCGCAACCGGAATGGTCGGTCGCACCTTTCTGAAAGTTCTGGAGGAATATGGTCTGAACGCAGATTACACCCTGTTTGCGTCGCAGCGCTCTGCCGGAAGCAAGCTCACCTTCTTCGGCAAGGAATACACCGTACAGCTTCTGGACGAACACGCTTTTGACGAGGGGTTTGACATCGCGCTGTTCTCCGCCGGCGGAGATACCAGCAAAAAATATTCACCCATTGCTGCCGCCCACGGATGCGTGGTCATCGACAACAGTTCTGCATGGCGGATGGATCCGGACGTCCCGCTTGTTGTTCCGGAGGTCAATCCGGAAGACATTGCCAAGCATCACGGCATCATCGCCAACCCCAACTGCTCCACCATCCAGGCGGTCGTTGCGTTGGCTCCCCTGCACCGCAGATACGGCATCAAGCGCATTGTCTATTCTACCTATCAGGCGGTTTCCGGTGCCGGACAGGGCGGATTCAACGATCTGAAGAACGGAATCAACGGCATTGCTCCGCAGAAGTTTCCGTACCCCATCTTCTCCAACTGTCTGCCGCATATCGATACCTTCACGGAAAACGGCTATACCAAAGAAGAACTGAAGATGGTCAACGAAACGCGCAAGATTCTGCACGACGATACGCTTCGCATCACGGCAACCACCGTCCGAGTCCCGGTCTTCTACGCGCACAGCGAATCCATCAATGTGGAATTCAAAAAGGATTTTGACCTGGACGAAGTCCGCCGTCTGCTGGCATCTTCGGAGGGAATTGTTCTGCAGGACGATCCGGCAAACAACGTTTATCCGATGGCAATTCATGCCGCCGGAACAAACGAAGTATATGTCGGACGCATCCGCCGCGATTTCAGTGCCGACTGCGCGATGAATCTGTGGGTTGTTGCCGACAACATCCGCAAGGGTGCTGCGACAAACGCCGTGCAGATTGCCCTGCGGCTGATTGCGATGTGGGAAACGGGAAAGTTGAAAAAATAAGGGCTTTTCCGTCAAAGAACTTCATTGAAAAAAACCGTATTTCATGGCTCCTGCACCGCGATGGTCACACCGTTTCGGGAAAACGGAAAACCGGATTTTACGGCACTGGAGCAGCAGACGGATTTTCAACTGGAAAACGGAACGGACGCACTTCTCGTTCTGGGAACGACCGGAGAGTCCGCAACGCTTTCGGACAAAGAGAAAAAACAGATCATCCGCACCGTCATCCGGCGCGTGGATCACAGAATTCCCGTCCTGGTCGGAGCCGGAAGCAACAACACCGAAAAAGCATACAAACTGGCACAGATGGCTGCCGATGAAGGAGCCGACGCCCATCTGCAGGTAACGCCGTATTACAATAAAACCACGCAGAGCGGGTTGCTTGCCCACTACACCTATCTTGCCGACCGCGTGGATCTTCCGATGATTCTTTACAATGTTCCGGCACGCACCGGTGTAAACATCCGTCCGGAAACCTATGCGGAACTTTCCCGGCATAAAAACATTGTTGCCGTCAAAGAAGCCAACGGGAATGTGGCATCTGTTCTTGAAACGCTCCGGCTTTGTGAAGACGGATTTTCCGTTTATTCCGGAGACGATGCCCTGATTACTCCGTTTCTTTCGGTCGGAGCTCAGGGAGTAATCAGTGTTCTGTCAAACATCATGCCGGAAACCGTACATGAAATCTGTGCCCTGTATGCCGGCGGAAGAGTGAAAGAAAGCGCGGCAAAACAGATTGCCGTCTCCGATCTGATTTCCGCACTGTTCTGCGAAACCAACCCGATTCCCATCAAAACCGCCATGGCATTGCTCCGAAGAGACAGCGGAAAGGTTCGCCTGCCGCTGGTTGCCATGACGAATGCCGGAAAAGAACGTCTCCGTTTGGCGCTGATCCGGCACGGAATGCTTGCATTTTCTTAAAAAAACCGAAACCGTTCACGTGTGACGTGGACGGTTTTACGGTTGGAAGGAAACCAATACCATGGAAGAAATCAAAAAACCGTTGTTCACAAAAAAGAGCATTGTTCTTCTGCTTCTGCCCATCGTTGCCGAGCAGTTTTTATCCGTCACCATCGGGCTTGCCGATACGGTTATGGTCGCCTTTGCCGGGGAACATGCCGTTTCTGCGATCTCGCTTGTGGATTCGCTGAACATTCTGCTGATTCAGTTTCTCGCCGCCGTCGCAACCGGAGGTTCCGTTGTCGCGGCGCAGTATCTCGGCGGATCAAAGAAAGAACAGGCATCGGATACCTCCAAACAGCTGACCCAGATGATTCTGCTGTTTTCACTTTTTATCACCGCCGTATGTGCCGCTTTCCACACGCCTCTGCTCTCACTCATTTTCGGAAAAGTGGATGCGGACATCATGGAAGGATGCGAAGTCTATTTTTTGCTTTCTTATCTCTCCTATCCGTTCATCGGGCTGTACAACGCAGGAGCCGCACTGTTCCGCGCCGTCAAAGACACAAAAACGCCGCTTCTGATCTCCGCCCTGATGAACCTGATCAACATCGGCGGAAATGCCATTCTCATCTACGGATGCCGGCTCGGTGTCGCCGGTGCCGGAATTCCCTCACTGTTGTCCCGCATGGTCGGTGCCATTGTTATTTTTTGTCTGTTCCAAAAGAAGAGCAATCCCATCCGCATCTCCGCTCCTGCAAAAATCCGTTTTGATTTCCCGCTGATCCGCCGCATCCTCGGAATCGGAATTCCGAACGGAATCGAAGGCGCATTGTTTCATATCGGAAAGATTATTCTCTCCAGTCTGGTCTCCGGTCTTGGGAAGGCGGCGATCTCCGCCAATGCCATTGCCAATGCCGTTGCATCCCTTTCCAATATTCCGGGAAGCGCCATCGGCACAGGACTGATTACCATTGTGGGACAGTGCATGGGTGCCGGACAGGCACAGGCGGCAAAGAAGCATACGGTGCGACTTCTCGGCGTTACATACCTCTGCATTCTGTTTCTGAACGGGCTTCAGTTCCTTTTTGCGCCGCAACTGATCTCCCTGTTTTCCCTTTCTGCGGAAAGTACAGAAATCGCCATAAAGATCCTGCGTCCGTTTGCCGTAGCGAATCTTTTGCTCTGGCCCCTCGCATTTGAACTCCCCTATACGCTCCGGGCGGCAGGTGATGTAAAATTCACCATGCTGGTATCCATGTTCAGCATGTGGATTTTCCGCATCGGCTGTGCCTTCTGGTTCTGCAAAGGGCTTGGATTCGGCGTAGAGGCAACCTGGGTTGCTATGTATGTAGACTGGGTTTGCCGGGCAACCTTTTTCCTGTTCCGCTTTCTCTCCGGCAAATGGCAGCAGAAGAAAGTCATTTAACACATCCGGGGTACAACAAAAAATCCCGATCCTGCAATCGGGATTTTTTTATACCGTCCGGCATCCGTACCATTCTTCGCAACGGTCAAAGAATCTGAGTATTTTCTTACGGATCTGCTTGCCGTCCCATTCCATCAGCCCGACGGCAACCATCGAAGCAATCCCGTGAACATACATCCACACGTCTGCATAGAGCCGATTCTCTGCGCATTCGGGCAATCCGGTTGTACCCCGGAGAAGAGCAGCCACATCCTCCGAATAGACCGCACTCATACATTCCTCGGTACAATCCTGCATAAAAAGAAATCGGAACAGCGCTTTTTCACGATGCGCAAACCGGATATAGCCGAGGGCGGCAGCACGGTGCGGAGGCAGTTTTCCCCTGCGAATCTCTCTTTCCAAAAAAGACCGATATACGATTCCTGCCGCCGTCATCACATCTTTTTTCAACTCATCCATGGAAGAGTACTGAGAAAAGATGGGCTGAGTCGAACAGCCGACGGCTTTTGCAAGCCCTCTTGCATTCAGGGCATCCGGTCCCTTTTCCTGCACCAGCATCACGGCGTGCATGACAAGCTGTTCTCTGGTTATTTTTTGTTTCGGCGGCATAAGATCCTCCAACAATTCACGTTATATAACTCATGTTATCATACCACGAATTGTAAAAGATGTCAAGGATTCCGTAAAATCTATGCCGAAAAGAACCGGGAGGCGCCTTCACGCCTCCCGGTCGTCAAAACACAATCTGATTCAGAAGCCACGCAAAATAATCAAAGAACCCTGCCCTCAACACGTCCTCCTCCAGAATCACGTCAAATTCCGCCACCGTCTGCCCATTGAGCGTAAACAGAACGGAACCGACCTTTTCGCCCCGCTTGCGGGGGGCATCTACGGATTCCGGCAGATCCACCGTCATCTTCAGACGGCTTTCTTCACCTTTTTTCAAAAGGATGGTTGCCTCACCGGAAACGGAAATCGGATATTCCCGTTTTACCGAACGGAGCGCCCGGATGGTCTGAGGAACCTCCGGAGTTCGCTGAACAACGCTGTACATGGCAAATCCGTGATTCAGTAAGGCCGCCGTATCGGCAAAGCGCTCGGCGGAAGACGGGGCACTGAGCACAACCGCAATCAGCGTCATTCCGTCACGGGTCGCCGTGCCGGAGAAGCAATGACCGGAGCGCTTGGTATATCCGGTTTTCATACCGGTCATGCCTGTATACGTCCGCAACATCTTGTTTGTATTTGCCAGTCCGAAGCCGCCGTTGCGCAGAGAATCCATCCAGACGGTAGAATATTCAAAGATCTTCTCGTGCTTCAGCAACTCCCGTGTCATGCGGGCAATGTCCGTTGCCGTTGTATAGTGCTCGTCATCGTCAAACAAGCCCGTACAGCAGGTAAAATGCGTGTTTGTCATCCCCAGTTCTTCGGCACGCTCATTCATCTGACGGACAAATTCCGGTTCACTCCCGGCAAGATGCTCTGCCATAGCAACGGTAGCATCGTTCGCACTCGGAATGGCAATGGCTTTGATCAGATCATTCACACTCATCTGCTCGCCGACCTCAAGATAGATCTGCGTTCCGCCCATGGAAGCGGCATGTTCGCTTGTGGTTACCGTATCTTCCGTGGAAATTCTGCCGTCTTCCAACGCCTCCATGATCAGCAGGAGCGCCATAATTTTCGTTACGCTGGCAGGAGGAAGTTTTTCGTCCCCGTTTTTTGCATACAGAATCTGTCCGGTTGATGCCTCCATCAGAACAGCGGATTTTGCCGAGAGCGTCAGCTCCGCACCGGTTTTTCCCTGTTCAATTTTTGCGGCATCTTCCAGATCCTCCTCGCTTCCCTGTGCCGCCGGGCTGACGGGAATGAGAAGAACGAAGGTCAACATCAAAGCGAGAACGACATACAGTTTCCGTTTCATAATCTTTTCAAGGCCTCCCTGTTTTTTCTGTCATGTTCAGTATACGCAGCGGCTTCACAGACCATACGCACTTATTTGAAAAAAGAAGAAAAAACACCGCCGCGCTGTCCCGGGGGCTTTGGAATGGGAATTTCATAGTTGACCAAAACGATATCGGAACCGATTTTCTGGATGTTGCACCACGGAATGACATAATTGCACTCTCTCCCAAACATTCCCAAAACTCTGGCAGGTCCGGGAACGACAAGCGCCGTGATGGTTCCGGAGGTGACATCAAACTCCACATCATCCACAAAACCGAGCCGTTGACCGTCCCTCACATTGATTACCTCTTTGCAGCGAAGATCGTTTACCGAACAGACCATCTCCGTCACCATCCTTTCACGGAACTATATGACAGAGGTTTTCCGAATATGTTCTTGACATACGGCTCAAAAACCGCTATACTGAAAAAAAGAGGTGCGTCATGGAAGAAAAACCTTACTCTTATCTGACCGGGAATTTTTACGAAGATCTTGCCGCCGAGGCCCTGCGGGAACACGGCTTCCGGATTCTGGAACAGAACTTCACAACACATCAGGGAGAAATCGATATCATCGCCTTCAAAAACCGGACGTATCACTTTGTAGAAGTCAAATCCATGACTGTCGGAAAAACACCGTTCCGCCCGGAACACAGCGTGACCTACAAAAAGATGGGGAAAATTCTGTCGGTCGCGTCCTCCTTTCTGAGGATCGTTCACGAAAAATACGGACTCGGCATACGGCAGATGAATATATCCTTTGATGTCATCGCCATTCAGAACCGAGAAGACGGCAGCGTTGAAAGCTGTCGGTTTTTTGAACGCTATTATCTCGTGGACGTCGCAACCTTTAAGGATCTTCTGTTTTTATACCCCGATTGGGAATAAAAAGCCCGAAGACCGGAAGAAAACCGGTCTTCGGAAATTTTTTATAATCACATTATGCCAATGCGGCACCGAGTGCGGTAACATATTCAGCGCGTTCCGGAATATAAAACTTCACCCCGTGAAGGTTTTCGATTTGTGCAAACAGACGGGACGCAAACGGAACGGCAGTAAGATTGCCGCAGAGAACGATGTCCTTCAGACCGTACGCACGCGCGGCAAACACCGCCATGATGCCAACGGTCTGAAAAATCATGTTGATCAACCCATATGCCTTATCCTCTTTGGTGGCATAATCGGAGATGTTGCCGAAATTGGACGCCGTCGTATCGGACGGCATCGAACTGTCTGTGCGGGTCAGATCGCCGATGGTAAGATCAATGTGTGACAGGTCTCCGTTTTTTGCCAATTCCACGATGTTTTCAAAATTATGCACTTCCAGAAGCTCCGAAGAAAGCCCCAAAAGCGTCCCGCCGCCCACACCGGTACCGCCAATGTGAACGATTTCGCTTCCGTCGGCGTGAACAAACGCCGTCCCTGTCCCCATACTGACAATCACGGCATCCCGGAGCCCGGACAGATACAACCCGCCAAGCCCGATGGCACGGAACTCATCAATGTGGGAAGTCCGGATTCCATACACGTTTTCTTTGATATAAGTAGATCCGACACCGGTCACTTTCACCTCGGAAATATCCGAAAGGACCAACGCATTTTCACTGATATACCGTCCAAAGGCACCATACACCGAGGTGAGCGGATCCGTCGCACGAACCTGAAGCGGGTGCAGGATTTCACCGTTGCGCAATCCGACAATCTTCGTTGTGCTTCCGCCGATATCAATTCCGATAATCGTCATACCGCATCTCCCTCTCCCGTTGCAGGAAAATACCGCAGCAGCGCACGGCTGAGTGCTGTGCCGATAATCAGACAGGCAGCCGCTTCGATCAGTCCGTTCACACCGACAAAAAGAGCAACAAATTTCAAAACATCGTCCGCAGCGCCGAGCCCTGCCGCGATTCCCCGGATATAGTCGGAAGATCCGAACAGAAGAATCAGCGCAGACATAAAGAACAATGTATTGAGAAATGCACCGCTGAACGAAGCAATCAGGACAGAAAGCATCGTCTTGTGGCTTTTGCGAACAATCCATCGGTAAATCCATCCGACAAGAAACCCCATCAAAATGCGGGGAATAAAACAAAGAACAACCGTATGAACCGGCTGAATGGAAAACAAAGTTGCCCCGAATGCGCTCGGATGCCCCACCCCGAGACAGGAAAGAAAGCTGGAAAGCCCAAACAGTGCGCCAAGAAAAGTTCCGCAGGCAGGTCCTACCAGAACGGCTCCGATCAGAACCGGAACCATCAGAAAACAGATTTCCAAGCCACCCGTCGTCAGATAACCGAATGTGTAATGCATTACAATCATCAAAGCCGCCAACAAAGATGTGTAAACAAGGCGGCGGGTTTTCATTGTTATTCTGTTTGCCAAAGAAAACACCTCCGAAAGAATCAGAATATTCAGAAGAAAAACAAAGACCGAACACAGTCGTTCGGTCTTTGTGGAGCTGATGATCGGGATCGAACCGACGACCTCGTCCTTACCAAGGACGCACTCTACCAACTGAGCTACATCAGCATAATTCCGACGAAGAATATTATACTGCATCTCCCCTGTTTTGTCAAGCCCAAAAACAAAAAAATATCTTTTTTTTAAGCCATCGGAGAAAAAACACGATCCGGTCGGAATCTGTCAATCAAAAAAACTTCCCGCTCTGCTCAGAAATCCATTTTGTCTGCAAGACAACGGGCTGTCCGAGCCATTTCCCGTAAGCCCGAAACGGACTCATCCGGAGAAGATCCGGGCAAATACCGATCGGCTTCCAGGGTAAACCAGCCGGAATACCGCACCTCACGCAGCGCAGAGATCACACGATCCCAGGGAATTCTTCCGGAAAAGGGAAGCTGATGCAGATCCCTGTGAAGGTCATTGTCGTGCAAATGAAGCGCCTGCAGACGCGGACCGAGAGCCCGGATCATCTTTTCCGCAGAAGTATTCAGCCCACGCATTTCCGCATGACCGATGTCCAGACAGGCAACCAGCCCCGGATTGTTCACAGCGTCCAGATGAGCAGAAAAATCCTGCTCGTCCGAACAGGCGGCAAAACACGCCTCGTCTTTTTCGTCATTCCAGTTCCACATGTTTTCCGCCGCCAGTTTTACCCCGCAGGAATGCGCGACCGGAAGCAATTCCCGGTACATTTTTGCATTTTCTTCCGCACTTTTATTATTATCCGGATGCACAACGCAAATCGAACCTCCTGCCACCGCCGTGCATTCAATTGCCAGTGGAAGGCAGGCAAAAACATCGGGGTCCCGAACCGGAAACGGAGCATGGGACTGGTTGCAGACGATTCTGTTCTCCTGTCCGATACGTTTCAGTGTCGAGGCAAGCGTTCTCCAACGGTGTGCAACCTCCGCAAACGAAGCACCGTCCCGCAGCGCATCCGCCATCCGGAACATGGAAAAATCCCAGCCGTCAAATCCGGCGCGGGCAACTTCCTCTACCGTGCGCTCCGCACCGAGAATCGGCATGCAGGAGCCGATTTCCGTTGATATCTTTCGAATCATCTCATTTCTCCTTCATCACAGAACGCAAAACCAAAAGCACGCCTCTTCCGACCGAAAGATGTGCATTTCCGCACCACTCATTGCTGATTCCAATCGGGAACGTATTGGTCAGTACGGCATGATCCAACTCATATTTCACCCCATGGATACACACATCTTCGCAACGGTCGGTCAGGGAAAGAAGCGAAAGGGAATAATCCGGACAAAACGGAATTTCCGCTTCGCCGCGGCTCAGAAACAAAAGTTCGTTTTCCGCATCCGACATGCAGACCCGCAGTCCGTGAGCCGCCGCAAACGAAGCCGCCTGTACGTTGCCGAGAAAATGATCCAGCCGTCCTCCCATCGCACAACACAGCACAAGCTCGGAAAAACCGCGGTCCACCGCATAACGGACAGCAGCCATGGTATCGGTGTCATCCTTTTCGATCGGCAGATCCAGCCGGGGAATCCCGGCAGGGAGTGAACCATGATAGGAATCAAAATCTCCCACCAGAAGGTCCGGACGGATGCCGCACCGGACGGCATAGGAATAGCCAAAATCGCAGGCAATCACAAAATCAGCGTTTTCGATTCCGTGCGGAACGCAGAACTCTCCGCCCGCAAAAATCACACATTGTCCGTTCATCTGCGCATCCTCCTTTTTTTGAGAACAGTATATCATAAAAGCCGCCGGAAATCAAGATGTTTCACCTTGACATCCGCACGGAGATGTGTTACAATTTCAGTAAGCTTTTTTGAGGAGATCTTTGTGTATGAACCAGGAAAAACAGCGTCTTGAAGAAATCATGCTGTCTTCAGAAAAAAAATACGACGGCGCGCTTCTTCATATTTTCCGTGATACCGTGCAACTGCCAAACGGAAAATCCTCCGTCCGGGAATACAACCGCCATGTAGGAGCTGTCTGCGTTCTGCCGTTGGATCGTGACGGAAGCGTTATCCTGGAACGTCAATACCGTTACCCGATCGGAGATGTTCTGCTGGAAATCCCCGCAGGAAAACTCAACAGCAAAGATGAGGATCCCGAAGAAGCCGGTCGCCGGGAGCTGGAAGAAGAAACCGGAATCCATGCGGGGAAAATGACCTTTCTCGGATTTTTCTATCCCGCGCCTGCATACTCGGACGAAAAAATCCATATGTACCTTGCCGAAGATCTTACGCAATCCAAACCACACCTCGATGCGGATGAATTTCTTGACGTAATCCGAATGCCGTTTTCGGAGCTGATCCGGGAAATTGATGCCGGTCGCGTTGCCGATATCAAAACACAGGCAGCAGCACTTCGGGTAAAACTCCGCAAAGAATCGCTCTGAACCGGACAGGATGCCTTTCTCCTATGGAAAGACGTCCTCTTTTTCCGTCTGTTTTTATCAGAACAGGGCATATCGATAAACGCATTACCGATATGCGAAATCTACCATGGCACAAAGAAGCGAAGTATGATATAATGTAGAGGAATATGGGAGATTTTGCATCAAAATGTCTTATCATTCAGAAGTTATAGATTTTAGGAAGGTGCTTTATGAACAAAATTACCATCATCGGAACCGGCTGTGTCGGCTCAACCATTGCGTACACGCTCACCGTTATGGGGCTTGCCACAGAAATCGTTCTCATCGACATCAACAAGGACAAAGCGATGGGGGAAGCCCTGGATATCCGTCAGGGCACTCCGTTCAGCCATGCCTGCTCCATTTACGCAGGAGATTATTCGGATGCCGTTGGCTCCAAAATCGTTATCCTAACCTCCGGAATTGCCCGCAAGCCCGGTCAGTCCCGGCTTGAACTGGCGCAAACGAACGTTAATATCACAAAATCCATCATTCCGCAGATTACCAAGTATGCCCCGGATGCCATTTATCTCATCGTCAGCAACCCGGTTGACATTCTGACCTACACCTTCAATAAATTTTCCGATATTCCGGAAAACCGTATCATCGGCTCCGGAACCATTCTGGACACCGCGCGTCTGCGTGAACGAATTGCCGCCTATTACCATCTGAATCAAAGCAATGTTCACGCTTATGTGTTCGGCGAACACGGAGACTCCGCATTCATTCCTTGGTCGGCAGCAAACATCTCCAATGTTCCCATTTCGGATTGCCAGAAACTTATTGCCGTTCCGGGCGCAGAAGAAACGGCTCTTGACCTGAGCGAAATTGAAACCGATGTCAAAACATCCGGCGGACGCATCATTGCCCGCAAAGGCGCAACCTTCTATGCCGTCTCGGCTTCGGTCTGCCACATCTGCAACTGCATCCTTAACCGCATCGATACCACCATGCCGATATCAACCATGATGCACGGAGAATACGGCATCGACGATGTGTGCCTCAGCGTTCTCAACATCGTAGGTTCCGGCGGCATCCGCAGCAAAGTCAACCTGAAGCTGACGGACGAAGAAATTGCGAAGCTGCGTCACAGCGCAGATACCCTCAAAGAAGTTATTCGGAACATCAATATATAACTATCAAAAAAACGGAGGCAAAGAAAAAAATGGAATACCGCATTGAACACGATTCCATGGGCGAGATGAAAGTCCCCGCCGATCGGCTTTGGGCAGCACAGACCCAAAGAAGCCATGAAAATTTCAAGATCGGCGTTGATATCGAAACGATGCCGAGAGAGATCACACACGCATTCGGCATTCTGAAAAAAGCCGCGGCTCTTGCAAATGCGGAACTGAAACCGGAAAAAATGACACAGGAAAAGCAGGCGGCGATCTGTGCGGCATGCGACGAAGTGATTTCCGGCAAACTCAACGACCATTTTCCGTTGGTTGTCTGGCAGACCGGCTCCGGCACGCAATCCAACATGAACGCCAACGAAGTAATTGCCAACCGTGCCAATCAGATTGCCGGAAAAAAACTCTGCCACCCCAACGACGATGTCAACATGAGCCAGTCTTCCAACGACACCTTCCCGACAGCCATGCACATCTCTGCGGTGCTTGCCATTGAAGATAAGCTCCTCCCCGCTGTGGAAGAACTGATCGAAACGTTTCTTCGGCTGGAAAAAGAAAACGATGATGTCGTGAAATCCGGCAGAACACACCTGCAGGATGCGACCCCCATCAAATTCAGCCAGGAGATTTCCGGTTGGCGTTCCAGCATGCAAAAGGATGCCGAACTTCTGCGCATGGCAGTTCGTCCGCTGTACGAACTGGCACTCGGCGGCACGGCAGTGGGAACCGGGCTGAACGCACCGAAAGGATTTTCCGAACTGGTAGCAAAAAAAGCGGCTGAACTCACGGGGAAGCCGTTTGTCACGGCAAAGAACAAATTTCATGCCCTCACGTCCAAGGATGAGTTGGTTTTCGCACACGGCGCCATCAAGGCCACGGCGTGCGATATGATGAAAATCGCCAACGATGTCCGGTGGCTGGCAAGCGGACCGAGAGACGGCCTGGGAGAGATTCATATTCCCGAAAACGAGCCGGGATCTTCCATCATGCCGGGCAAGGTCAACCCCACCCAATGCGAAGCCGTTACCATGGTTGCCGTTCAGGTAATGGGAAATGACGTGGCGGTCGGTATGGCAGCGTCGCAGGGAAATTTTGAACTGAATGTCTTTATGCCAGTGGCTGCTTATAATTTTCTGCAGTCTGCACGCTTGCTTGCCGAAGCGATGGTATCGTTTGACATCCACTGTGCTGTCGGAATCCGGGCAAACCGGGAAAAGATGCACCACAATCTGCATAATTCGCTGATGCTGGTCACAGCGCTGAACCCCTATATCGGCTATGAGAACGCTGCGAAAACCGCAAAAAAGGCATTCCACGACAACATTTCGCTGAAAGAAGCATGCGTGGAACTCGGCTTTCTGACACCCGAAAAGTTTGACGAAGTGTTCCACCCGGAACAGATGGTCTGAAGACCGGATCCGAATGTGAGGTTTACCATGGAAGTAAGTTATTTTCCCGGCTGTACCCTGCGAAATAAGGCAAAAGATCTGGACGTTTATGCACGGGCATGCGCGGAAATTCTCGGCGTGACGCTGTGTGAAATTCCGGATTGGCAATGCTGCGGCGGCGTATTTATGAACGCAAACGACGAAATCGCAACCAAGCTGTCTTCGGTTCGAGCTTTGATTGCGGCACGGGATGCCGGTCGCCCCTTGGTCACGGTTTGTTCCGCATGCCACAACGTAATCAAGCAAACCAATCACGCCATGCAGACCGACAACGTTTTTGCAGACCATGTCAATCGGTATCTTGCGCAGGATAAACAGCCATCCACACCGTATCACGGCGAAACCCATGTGCTTCATTATCTGGAACTTCTCAGAGACACCGTCGGTTTTGAAAACCTGAAAAAAGCGGTCGTCAAGCCCCTCTCCGGGCGCAGGATTGCCGCTTATTACGGATGTATGCTTCTGCGTCCCGGAAAAGTAATGGCGTTTGACGACGTAGAAAATCCGAAGATTATGGAGGATTTTATCCGCGCACTGGGAGCGGAACCGGTAATCTGGGCGCGCCGCAACGAATGTTGCGGCGGCTATCTGGCTTTGGAGGATCCCGAGTCCACCAAGAAGAAAAGTGCCGCCGTCAGCGAAAATGCCGTGGCGTGCGGAGCGGAAGCCCTTGTAACCGCCTGCCCGCTCTGCAAATACAATTTAATCAAAAACGGAAGCCCGGTTCCCGTCATTTACTTCACCGAACTTCTCGCAGAAGCGCTTGGTGTAAAGGAGGATTTCCATGCCGAACAAAAATGAACGCCGCAAAGAACAGATTCTCCGAATGAGCGGTGTCAACCCGCTGAAGTGCATGCGGTGCGGCAAGTGTTCCGCAACCTGTCCTTCCTATGAAGAGATGGAATATCATCCGCATCAGTTCGTGTATATGGTAGAAACCGGAGACCTCGATGCCCTGATGCAATCGGATTCCGTATACAAATGTCTTTCCTGCTTTGCATGTGTGGACCGCTGTCCCCGCGGCGTAGAGCCGGCAAAACTGATTGAGGCACTGCGGCTTTGTGTCATCCGCGAAAAAGGTGCCAACCACATGACGGCAAACGACATTCCGTCCCGCATCGACGACGAAACGCCGCAACAGGCAATTGTCAGTGCCATGCGGAAATATTCGAAATAAGAAAGGAGACGTGACCATGCAGAGAATCGGCGTATTTGTTTGCCATTGCGGAACCAACATCGCGGGAACCGTAGATGTGAAAGCTGTGGCAGACGCTCTGAAACAGGAACCCGGAGTGGCACTCTCCACCGAATATCAATATATGTGCTCCCAGGCAGGACAGGAAAAAATCCGCAAAGCCATTCAGGAAAACAACCTGAACGGCATTGTCATCTGTTCCTGCTCGCCGCGTATGCACGAGGCAACGTTCCGCAAAACGGCGGCATCGGCGGGGCTGAACCCGTATATGGTTGAAATTGCCAACATCCGCGAACAGTGCTCCTGGGTGCATAAAGACATGCAGACCGGCACGGAAAAAGCCATCATTCTTGCCCGTGCTGCGGTTGCCAAAGTGCAGCTCAACGCCCCGCTTACCCCCGGAGAAAGTCCGGTAACCAAGCGCGCACTTGTCATCGGCGGAGGAATCGCCGGCATTCAGACGGCGTTGGACATTGCCGACGCGGGCTTCCCGGTGGATCTTGTAGAAACGAAGCCAACCATCGGCGGAAAGATGGCACAACTGGATAAAACCTTCCCCACCCTGGACTGCGCCGCCTGCATCCTGACCCCTAAAATGGTGGATGTTGCCCAGAATGAAAAAATCCGCATTTTTGCATATTCCGAAGTAGCGGATGTAAAGGGATTTGTCGGAAACTTCAGCGTCCGCATCAAGCGCAAGGCCCGCTATGTCAAAGAAGATGTCTGCACGGGTTGCGGTCTTTGCACCGAAAAATGTCCGCAGAAGAAAGTTCCCAACGAATTCAACCTCGGTATGGACAACCGTCATGCCATTTATATTCCTTTCGCACAGGCAGTTCCCAAGGTCGCAACCATCGATCCGAACGCCTGTCTGATGCTCAAAAACGGAAAGTGCGGTCTTTGCTCAAAGGTCTGCTCCGCCGGTGCCATTGATTATCAGGCAAAGGACGAATACATTGAAGAGAAATACGGCGCCATTGTGGTGGCAACCGGATTCAACCCCATTTCCATGGAAAAATTTGATGAATTCGCCTATTCGCAGTCCAAAGACGTAATTACCTCCCTGCAGTTGGAGCGTCTGATGAACGCCGCCGGTCCCACAGGAGGAACCTTGCTTCGTCCTTCGGACGGAGAACATCCGCATACCATCGTTTTTGTGCAATGCATCGGTTCGCGCTGTGCCGCATGTGCGGAAAAAGGGAAAGAATACTGCTCAAAAATCTGCTGCATGTACACGGCAAAACACGCCATGCTCATCCGGGATAAATATCCGGATACGGATGTGTACGTGTTCTACATTGATGTGCGTACCCCCGGCAAAAACTTTGATGAGTTCTATCGCCGTGCCGTAGAGGAATATGGCGTGCACTACATCAAGGGCATGGTCGGAAAAGTGACACCGGAAAACGGAAAACTGAAGGTGCAGGCATCGGATCTGATTGCCGGAAAGCAGCTGCATCTGGATGCCGATCTTGTTGTTCTTGCAGCGGCGATCGAGCCGGATAAATCCGCGCGGGGACTCGCCACCATGCTGACAGCAAGCATGGATACCAACGATTTCTTCACCGAAGCGCACCCCAAACTCCGCCCGGTAGAAAGTCCGACTGCCGGCGTGTTCCTCTCCGGAACCTGCCAGGGACCGAAGGACATTCCGGAAACCGTTTCGCAGGCAGGAGCCGCTGCCTCCAAAGTCATCGGTCTTCTGTGCAAAGACAAACTTACCGGGAACCCCTGTGTCGCCCATTCGGACGAGATGATGTGCAGTGGCTGCTCACTGTGCGAAAAGGTTTGCCCCTACGGCGCAATTTCTTATATCGACAAGGATTTCAAAATGCCGGATCGGACAGTCCGTACCCGTCGGGTCGCCATGGTCAATGAAGCGGTCTGCCAGGGTTGCGGCTGCTGTACGGTAGCATGTATGTCCGGAGCAATGGATCTTCGCGGATTCTCCGGAAAACAGATTCTGGCGGAGGTGGATGCGATATGCAAGTAAACGGATACAAACCCTTGATTGTAGCATTTTGCTGCAATTGGTGCTCCTATGCCGGAGCGGATCTTGCCGGCAACAACCGTCTGAATTATCCGGAAAATGTCAAAATCATCCGTGTCCCCTGCTCGTGCAGAGTCAATCCCCTGTTTATTCTCCGCGCGTTCCAGCGTGGAGCAGACGGTGTGATTCTTTGCGGCTGTCACCCCGGAGATTGCCATTATACTTCCGGCAATTATTACACCCGTCGCCGGATGTCGCTTTTGTTTTCCATGCTGGATTATCTCGGCATTGAAAGAGACCGCACCCGTGTGGAATGGGTCAGCGCGGCAGAAGGCGCCAAATTTGCGGCGACCATGAATGATTTCGTCGAGAAAGTTGCGTCTTTGGGCGAAAATAAGAGATTGGAGGATCTGAGATGCAAGAAATAACAAAAGACCTTCTTGTTTCCCTTGCCGTCAATCGTCTGAAAGACGGAACCGTCACACGGGTTCTCGGCTGGAAAAACGGAGAATTCGATTACGACGTTACGCCGGCACTGTTCCGGAAGGAAGAGGATCTGAAGGCGTTTGTCTGGAACGGTTTCTGCGGGGCGAATCTTTCCAAATATCTCATCAAAGAAACCGCAAAAGAAGAGGGAAAAGTTCTGGTTTTTCTCAAACCGTGCGATACCTACAGTTTCAATCAGTTGCTGACCGAGCATAAATTCAACCGGGAAAAGGTGTATGCGGTCGGTGTTCCCTGCGACGGGATGGCGGATCCGCACGTTCTTGCCGAAAAGGCAGAAGGCATTCTTTCCGCAAGGGAAGTCGGGAACCGGATCTCGGTAACAACTCTTTATGATGGCGAAAAGACGTTTGACCGAGCCGAACTTCTTGCCGACCGCTGCCGCAACTGCAAATCAAAAAAACACGTTGCCTACGACGAGCTGCTCGGCACAGAAGGAGACGTGACGGAAAACTCCCGTTTTGACGAAGTGGAAAAGCTGGAAGCCATGACCCCGGATGAGCGCTTTCATTTTTGGCAAAACGAGTTGTCCCGTTGCATCCGCTGCAATGCGTGCCGGGATGTCTGCCCTGCCTGCACCTGTGAAAAATGCGTGTTTGACAACCCGGGCTCCGGGGCGGAAAACAAAGCGCCGGCAGACCGGTTTGAAGAACAGATGTTCCACATTATCCGTGCCTTCCATGTAGCAGGACGATGCACCGATTGCGGCGAATGCTCCCGCGTCTGCCCGCAACGCATTCCTCTGCACCTGCTGAACCGCAAATTCATTCACGACATCAATCGTTTCTACGGCGACTATCAATCGGGAGCCGAAGTGGGAAGCCGCGCACCGGTTATCCGATATGACGTAAACGACCCGGAGCCGGGCGAAGCGGTAGAAAGGGGAATTTCTCATGCGTAAAATCCCTCTGAGCCAACTGAACACATTCTTTTCGGCGATTGCCGCAACGCAGACCCTGTATCTGCCGGTCGACACCGACGGCGGCGCAAAATTTGAAGCATGGTTTCCGGGCGCCAAGCGTTCCGAGTCGTTGAATACGGTACGCAGCGCCAAGGATTTCTTCTTTCCGCAAACAGAAAATCTGATGGATTTTCGCATCAAAGGCAAAACCATCGAAATACTGGAAGAGCAGCGGGAACAGAAAGATTTTGTCGTTTTCGGAATCCGCGGTTGTGACGTGCGCAGTCTGGATGTTCTGGATCATGTCTTTTTGGCAGACCCCGTCGATACCTATTATCAAAACAGACGTCGGCACGGTATTCTGGTATCCATCGCCTGCAACAAGCCGGCGGAAACCTGTTTCTGCCATACATTCGGCATCGACGCATCCGAACCAGAAGGCGATGTGATTTGTTATCAGACCGAGGATGCTCTGTTCCTCGATGCCCGGACCGAAAAAGGGAAAAAACTGATGGAGCAGACCGAGGCCGTGACCGAACCCACCGACGGAAAAAAAGCCGAACAGCAGAAATCCGTGATTCGTGAGCGGCTGAACCGATTGCCTCTGGCGTCGCTGTCTGCCGATGCATTCGGAAGCGGAAAGACCGCTGCGTTTTTCCATGCGCCGGAATGGGATGAATTGTCGGAATCCTGCCTTGGTTGCGGAACCTGCACCTTTGTTTGTCCCACCTGCCAATGCTATGATATCAAAGATTTTGATACCGGGCACGGCATCCGGAGATTCCGTTGCTGGGATTCCTGCATGTATTCCGATTTTACAAAAATGTCTGCGGGTCAACCCCGTCTTACACAAAAAGAGCGGTTCCGTCAACGATTCATGCACAAACTGGTATACTATCCCACCAATAACAACGGTCAGTTCTCCTGCGTCGGATGCGGAAGATGCCTCAAAAAATGCCCCATTCAGATGAACATCGTCAAAGTTATGAAAAAACTGGGAGGTCGTGACCATGGCTGAAATTCAGGAAGCATTGATTCCCAAAATCGGCGTTGTGACCGACATCCGCATCGACACACCCGATGTCAAAACATTTCGGGTGGTGACGCCGGACGGGAAGAAGCCCTTTGAGCACAAGCCCGGACAATGCGCCATGCTTTCCGTTCCCGGTGTGGGAGAAGCAATGTTCTCCATTACCTCCTCCCCCACCAATACCGAATTCATGGAATTCTCCATCAAAAAGTGCGGCTGTGTCACCCAATGGCTTCACGCCATGGAGGTCGGACAGCAGATTACCATCCGCGGTCCCTACGGACATCCGTTTCCCGTGGACACGGAGTTTGTCGGAAAAGATCTTCTGTTCATTGCCGGAGGAATCGGACTTGCACCGCTTCGCTCGGTTATCAACTACTGCCGTCATTACCGGGATCGTTACGGAAAAATCGACATCGTGTACGGTTCCCGCAGCATGCAGGATCTGGTTGACTATCGGGAGATTGTGGAGGAATGGTCAACGGATGCCGGCGTCAGCACGCATCTGACCATTGACCGGGAACAGCCGGAATGGAACGGACATGTAGGATTTGTTCCCAATTATGTCAAGGAACTGAACTTCTCCACCGATAAAATTGCTGTTCTCTGCGGTCCGCCGATTATGATCAAATTCACGCTTGCCGGATTGCAGGAGCTTGGCTTTGACAAAACGCAGGTGTACACCACCATGGAACTTCGGATGAAGTGCGGAATCGGCAAATGCGGCCGATGCAACATCGGAGCCAAATACGTGTGCAAGGACGGTCCGGTCTTCCGCTGTGACGAACTGGACGAATTGCCGGATGAATATTGATAAGGAGAATCTTGACTTATGGAAAACACGGTAAATATTTATCTGTTCGGGAAACAATATACCGTTCCGGGCAATCTGACCATTATGTGCGCCATGGAATATGCCGGATATCAGTTGATTCGCGGCTGCGGCTGCCGTAACGGCTTCTGCGGAGCATGTGCCACCATCTACCGCATCAAAGGAGACCGGGAACTGAAGACCTGCCTCGCCTGCCAGACGAAGGTCGAAGACAATATGTACATCGCCACCCTGCCGTTCTTCCCGCTTGTAAAACAGGTGTACGATATAGAAAAAATCAAACCGGAGCAGCAGATCATGATGCAGTTGTATCCGGAAATCTATGCCTGCGTCGGATGCAATGCCTGCACCAAGAGCTGCACACAGGGACTGAATGTGATGCAATACATTGCTTACGCACAACGCGGCGAATTTGACAAATGCGCCGAAGAATCGTTTGACTGTGTGATGTGCGGCGTTTGTTCCGCCCGCTGCCCTGCCGGGATTTCACATCCGCAGGTTGCCATGCTTGCCCGTCGGCTGAACGGGAAATACCTGGCGCCGAAGTCCGCCCACCTGGAAAACCGTGTGCAGGAAATTCAGAACGGTACCTTCCGTGAACTGATGGAAAAACTGATGGAAAAACCGGTGGATGAAATTCGGGAACTGTACAACAACCGCGAGATTGAGAAATAAGGAGTGCCGATTATGTACGCAAAAGAATTTGAAGCATCGCTGAAAGCGGTGGAAGCGGCCCGGGCAAAAAACATCGCTTACGAGCCCACACGCATGACGGCACAGGAAAAAGAAGATTTGCTTCGTGCCTATCACCCAGATTATAAGAAAAGCGAATTTTCCGAGCTGAAAATCGGTCCGAACAAGGGAGAATCCGTACCGCATGAGCTTTGCGAAATGCTGCAGGCACACAGCCGCATTAAGGTAACAGACGTCAATCTGAACGACATCCGTTACAATGTGGATGTTCTGATCATCGGCGGCGGCGGTGCCGGCGCTTCCGCGGCGATTGAAGCCGACAAGGCAGGCGCCAAGGTGATGATCGTAACCAAGCTCCGCATCGGGGATGCCAACACCATGATGGCAGAAGGCGGTATTCAGGCAGCAGATAAGCCAAACGACTCCCCTGCCATCCATTTCGTGGACGCATATGGCGGCGGTCATTATGCTGCGAAACGGGATCTGCTTGCAAAACTGGTGTGCGATGCGCCGGAAGCCATCCAGTGGCTGAACGACCTTGGCGTGGAATTCGACAAAGCGCCGGACGGAACCATGATCACCACCCATGGCGGCGGAACGTCACGGAAACGCATGCACGCAGCCAAGGATTATTCCGGAGCGGAAATCATGCGGACGCTGCGGGATGAGGTTCTTAACCGCAACATCCCCGTCGTGGATTTTACGGCAGCAATCGAACTGATTCTTGATGAAAACGGAAAAGCAGCCGGAGCCGTTCTGATGAATATGGAAACACGGGAACTCATGGTTGCCCGCGCCAAGACCGTGATTCTGGCAACCGGAGGAGCCGGACGAATGCACTATCAGGGCTTCCCCACCTCCAACCACTATGGCGCAACAGCGGACGGCCTTGTTCTGGGCTATCGTGTGGGAGCTAAACTGCTGTATCCGGACACCTTGCAGTATCATCCGACCGGTGCGGCTTTCCCGCAGCAGATTTTCGGTGCGCTGGTAACCGAAAAAGTGCGCTCGCTCGGCGCAAAACTGGTAAACCGTGACGGAGAAGTCTTTATCCATCCGTTGGAAACCCGCGATGTTGCCGCAGCGGGAATCATCCGGGAATGCTCGGACCACGGCGAAGGCATTGATACCGGCATCGGCAAAGCCGTCTGGCTGGATACGCCGATGATTGAAGCCATCGGCGGAGAAGGAACCATTGAAAAACGGATTCCTGCCATGATGCGGATGTTCGGAAATTACGGCATTGACATCCGCAAAGAACCGATTCTCGTCTATCCGACCCTGCATTATCAGAACGGAGGGTTGGATATCCAGGTCAACGGCATGACGCCGAATGTGGAAAATCTGTTTGTAGCAGGCGAAGCGGTTGGTGGTATTCACGGCAGAAACCGTCTGATGGGCAACTCGCTTCTGGATATCATCGTATTCGGACGCTCCGCCGGACAGAACGCGGCGGAAACCGCAAAACACACCGTTGTCGGAAGACTTACGCTTGACCATATCTCAAAATTCGATCAAGAGAGAAATGCCGCAGGAATTGCGACGGACGCCGTATCTCCGAAACTCTTGCCCGATTATTCCAACAAACATTGAAAAAGAGGTAAAAACTATGAATTTGTTCGGCGGGGTTGTTCCGGTTTCCGGCATCTCTTTTCTCATGCTGTGCGTACTGCTGGTTGCAGCCGTAGGATATGGCTTGGGAAGAATTACCATAAAGGGCGTGAATCTCGGCACGGCAGGTGTCTTTCTTGCGGCACTGCTGTTTGGGTGTTTTTTCTTTCCTCAACTTGACCAGCAACTTACCGTAAAAACAACCGTGGACGGCATCGTCGCCACGGCAAGCTATGCGGGAAATGCCTTAAAAATCATTGAAAATTTCGGACTGATTCTCTTCGTCACCGCAGTCGGTTTTATTGCGGGACCGAAATTCTTCGGGAATTTCAAGAAAAACTTCAAATCCTACGTTTTAATTGCGGTGGTCATCATTCTTGCGGGTGGGCTTTCTGCGGTTGGCTGCATCTATGCGGGCAGAGCAATGAATCTGGGAGCCAACGAAAACGAGCTGACGGCGATGGTTGTCGGCTTGCTTTCCGGATCACTGACATCCACCCCTGCCTTTTCCGCGGCCAAAGCAACGGTCTTACCGGAACTTGAGAATGCCGTATCGGTCGGACACGGAATTGCATACATCTTCGGCGTAATCGGCGTTGTCCTCTTCGTACAGTTGATTCCGAAACTTGTTCATGCCGATATGGATAAGGAACGTGCGCTGATCTCAACGATGCAAAAGGAAAAAGAGAAAGAAAACACCGGAAAACGGATTAAGCTGGACGACTTTTCTTTTTTGCCGTTTTTCCTTGCGGCGGCAATCGGAATCTTTATCGGCTCCATCAAAATTCCGCTTACCGGAAACGGGCTTTCTGGCACTTGCTTCAGTCTGACAACGACCGGAGGATGTCTTTTGATGGCGCTTCTGTTCGGACATTTCGGGAAAATCGGCTCCATTGATCTCATGCCCTCTGAAAAAACACTTAAGGTTTTCCGAGAACTGGGGCTGATGCTGTTTCTCATCGGAGCGGGAATCCCCGGCGGTGCCAAATTTGTGGAATATTTCAACATTTCCTATTTCATTTTCGGCGTGATTATGACCATTGTACCCATGATTGTTGGTTATTTCTTTGCCAAATATGTGCTCAAGCTTTCGCTTTTCAACAACCTGGGTGCCATCACCGGAGGTATGACCTCCACCCCTGCCCTGGGAACGCTGATTCACGTTGCCAAAAGCGAAGATGTTGCTTCGGCATATGCGGCAACATATCCCGTTGCCTTGATTTCCGTTGTGCTGGTTTCGCAGTTTCTTGTAATTTTGTTCTGAGCGTAAAAAAACATTACTTTGACAGGAGGCGGTAGCATGAAACAACCGGATATATCCAAAGCCACCCTCGGACGGATTCCGCTTTATCTGAATTATCTGCGGGGAATTCGTCCCTATACCGAAAATATTTCGGCAACCGCTCTTGCCAAAGAGTTGGAACTCGGCGAGGTTCAAGTACGCAAAGACCTCGGCGCCGTCAGCGGTGCAGGAAGACCGAAAACCGGCTATCGGGTAGAAGAACTGATTTGTGCGCTCAAGGCATTTCTCTACACCGAAAACAGCGAAGATACGGTTTTGGTCGGAGCCGGAAAACTGGGGCGCGCCCTGCTGGATTACAACGGATTTCTCAGTTACGGCATGGACATTACTGCCGCTTTTGACCAAGCGGTTCAGACGGAAGAACGAAGCGCATCCGGAAAGCCGATCTATCCTATGAGCTGTTTTTCGGAATTCTGCAAAAACAGGCACGTCAAAATCGGAATCATCACCGTTCCCGCATCTCATGCGCAGGAAGTGTGCGATTTGATGCTGCAGAACGGAGTCCGTGCCATCTGGTGCTTTGCACCGTGCATTCTCTCTGTTCCGCCGAATTTCCCGGTTCAATACGAAAACATGGCTCTCTCTCTTGCGTATCTCAACAAAAAAACAATATAAAAAATCCGGTAGCACTTTGGTGCTACCGGATTTTCTCATTCTTTAACGGAACGAGTCGCAAGATAACATTCCACGTTCAGCTCATGCAATCTTCCGAATCCGTTTGTGTCTCCAAACAGATCTGTCAGACGGAAGCCCGCCCGGAGCTGCCCGCCGATCTGATCTTCCACGCTGTGTGAAAACTGCATTCCGGAATCCGATTCCTCCAGTTCCTTGCGAACGGTCTCATCGACCAACGGATCAAACGGCATGCGATGAACGATGCGTTCCTCGGCATCATCCACAAGATAGTTCACCTCATTGCCAAGCCCGCAGAGCAGAATTCCGCCTTTTTTCAAAACGCGGAAGCATTCCCGGAAAATCGGATCGATCTCACGCACATAACAGTTTGAAACCGGATGCACGATAAGATCAAACGCGTTATCCGCAAACGGAAACGGTTTTGTCATATCCGCACGGACGGTATGGATTTCATATCCTTCTCTCTCCGCGACTTCCCGTTCCGTCTGCAATTGACGGGGAGAATAGTCCATAACCGTGCAGATTGCGCCACAGCCGGATAAAATCGGCATCTGCTGGCCGCCGCCACAGGCAAGACCAAGAACGTTTTTTCCGCGCAGGTCGCCAAACCATGCCCGGGGAACCGGCTTGACCGGCGTGAGAACGATGCTCCATTCTCCACGCTTTGCCGCCTCAAACTGCTCGTGGGTAATGGGCGTTCCCCATTCCCAGCCCTCTTCGACCCAACGGTCGATTATTTCTGCATTTTTATCGGTATAAGTCATTTCTTCTCCTTTTTATAACGGCTGCAATCCGGACGCTTTATGTTTTTCTTCCGCGGCGGATACCGTCCGTTCCCCACCCATCGACGCCGCTTCGCTGCAGTGCCCCAAACAGCTTCTCGCGGATGTCGGGATATTTCTGTTGCAACTCATCACAAAGGCGATGCATGGCTGCCCGCTCGGTTTCGCCGTTGGCGGGACAGGTACTCTGAACAAGAGGAATTCCGTTTCTTCGGATAAAAGAACGGATTTCGCCCTCTTTCATATACAAAAGAGGACGGATTACCGTCACCTGCTTGCGATCCAGAAACGTAACGGGCGAAAAACAGCCGAAACGTCCCTCGTGCACAAGGTTCAGCAAAAGCGTATCAATCACATCGTCAGCATGGTGCCCCAAAGCAACCTTGTTGCATCCATATTCCAACGCGGCATTATGCAATGCGCCGCGGCGCAGCTTTGCGCAGAGAGAGCACGGATTCTTTTCCTGTCGCACATCAAAAACGATTCTGCCGATCTGTGTTTCCTTGACATGATATTCAATCTGGCATTGCCGACAAAGATCCTGAACTTCCGCAAAACTCATGCCATCCAGTCCGGGATCAATGGAAATGCCAATAACGGTAAACGGTTTGGGATAAAACGAAGCCAAGGCATTCAGCGAAAGCAGCAATGCCATGGAATCTTTTCCGCCGGAAACGCCGACGGCGATCCGATCTCCGGACTCAATCATATGATAATCCTCCACCGCACGACGGAGAGGTCCCAGAATTTTTTCCATATCTCTTTCCTCAAAAAACAAACGCAGAGGGACTTCCCGGAGAAGTTCCTCTGCAAATGCTGTTTCGTTTGTCAGTTTGCGGCTTTTGCCTTCTCGACCAAAGCGGCAAATGCGGCTTTATCGGAAACGGCAAGTTCGGCAAGAACTTTGCGGTTCAGGTCGATGCCGGCTTTCTTCAGACCGTTGATGAAACGGGAATAATTGATGCCGTTGACCTTGGCTTCTGCGGAAATACGGGTAATCCACAGAGCACGGTAATCTCTCTTTTTGAGTTTTCTGCCCACGAATGCGTAAGACAGAGATTTCATGACTGCCTGATTTGCCGTACGATACAGTTTGGATTTACCGCCGAAATATCCTTTGGCAAGTTTCAGAATCTTTTTATGTTTTTTGCGCGTCATCATTGCGCCTTTTACTCGAGCCATCTTCTTTTTCCTCCTTCAATTACGCGTACGGAAGCAGTTTTTTGACCGTGGGCGTGTTAGCGGAACCGAGATAGCCGGGCTTACGCAGACCTCTCTTGTACTTACGGTCATGTCTTGTAAGAATGTGTCTTCTGTTCATGTGCGTGATTTTGACTTTGCCGCTTTTGGTAACCTTGAATCTCTTCGCAGCACCCTTATGTGTCTTGAGTTTCGGCATCTTAAATATCTCCTTTTTATAAAACTCTTTATTTGTCTTTGTCCGCCTTATCCTTGTCGGGTTTGGGAACAACGATCATCAAAATATTTCTGCCATCCTGTTTGGGCGATTTCTCTACCGTACCGAGTTCCGCAAGAGAAGCGGCAAACCGGTTCATCAGGGCAATCCCCATTTCCGGACGCTGAATCTCACGGCTGCGCAACCGCATGGTAACCTTCACCTTATTGCCGGCATTCAGGAACCGCATGGCATGGTTGAGTTTTGTCTGAATGTCATGCTCGTCAATGTTGACATGCAACTGAATTTCCTTGAGAACAACGACCTTCTGATTTTTGCGGGCATCCTTTTCCCGTTTTGTCTGCTCAAAATAGAACTTGCTGTAGTCCATGATTTTGCAAACAGGAGGAACTGCCTGCGGAGCGATCTTGACCAGGTCGTATCCCCGCTCATGCGCAACACGCATTGCCTCTTTTGAAGAAAAGATACCCATCTGGGCACCGTCCTCTCCAATCAACCGCACCTGCGGGTCACGGATTTCTTCATTCTTCTGAATGTCTTTACTGTTGATGGGAAAACACCTCCGAAATCAAAAAAACGGTGTCGGACAATATCCGACACCGCAATGAGCTCAAACGAACTATTGACCTTGCAGCGCAAGCCGCAGTGGTGAGGACACGTCCTTCTTCATTTTACCGAAACAGTATACCATAAAGCGCACGGTTTGTCAAGAGGTTAATCGGAAATAATTTTCATTACCGACAACCCGCTGTAACTTTTGAGTTTTTTGGTCTTGTTGCGGGAAACATCCAGAACCGAGATGTCGCTCAGAACGGAAAGAGGAGAAAAATCCGAAAGGAAATTCCCGGAAAGATCCAGATATCCCCCGTCCATCACCAACGAAAAGCCCTCCAGAGAACGCAGACCGTTGTCTGCAAGATTCAGATACCGCAACGACGGAAAATCGGCAAAAGCGAGATGCTCCAGATTGTTTTTCTGCAAATTCAGGTGCGTCAACTGCGGAAGCCGATACAGAAACGAAACATCCTTCACGCCGCAGGCGACCAAAGAAAGTTCTTTCAAAGACAGAAGATCCGAAACATTCGGATTTTCCAGTTTTGCATTTTCGGCATACAGAACCTCCAGCACCGGAAGATCCCGGATGCCGGAAAGATCCGAAAGCTGAATACAATCCACGAACTTCAACGTCTGCAGTTTGGAAAATCCGGTAATCTGCGGCGAAACAATCTGCTCGGAATTAAAAGCAAGATGCTCCAGCGAATCTTTGAGCGGATCCAGAATGTCCCAATAATTTCCGTAAAAATCATACAGGGTCAGCGTTTTCAGAGATGTGAACCGGGAAATCTCATACAGATCCTCTGCATACTGCAAATCCACCGTCAGATCTTCCAGATTTTCAAATTCCAGCAACGGAGTAAACGAATAAATGCGTGTGTCGTTGAGATTCAGTTTCCGCAAATCTGTCGACGCCGAAAGACCGGAAATGTCGGACAGCGGGTTGTATTCCAGAGAAAGCTCCTGCAAGGCAGGCAGATTCGCATGGAAGACCCGCACGACATTATCGTAAAGGTTCAACGTGCGAAGCGTTGATGACGAAAGTCCGGAAACATCCGACAGAAGATTCCGTTGCGCATCCAGTGTCTGCAACGCATGAAGCGAACGGATCGAAAGCGAACGTAGCTTATTGCCGCCGACAAGCAGCTCCTGCAACGTGGAATTTTCGGCGGTAAAGGTCAGGGAAGAAAGACGGTTGGACGACAGATTCAACTTTTTCAGTGCCGTTTCTCCCAAAGAAACAGACGTCACGGAATTCTGTGAGGCATCCAACTGCTCCAGCAACGGAAGCGAAAGAACCGCCGAAAGCCCCGTAATTTTATTCCGGGACACATCCAGTGTTTTCAGGTTGAAAAGGGACGAAGCAAAGGACAGTCCTTTGAGTCCCGTTTGCGATACATTCAGGTGTTCCAGTCCGGAAAGCGTTGCCAGCCACTCGGCATTGATGCCGGTGGAGCCGGACAGATCAAGTTCACGGAGCTGCGTCAGGTTCTCCAACCCGCAGACCTTGCTGAAACGACAGGCGCGAAGCGTAAGAGAAGACAGATTTTCCAACCCGTACAACGGAGAAAGATCCACAATCTCTGCCCCGTCCAGCGAAAGCGAACGAAGTGATTTCATGGAGCGAAGCGCCCACAAGGAAGACAGATTGTTGCCGGAAAGATCCAGAATCTGCACCGAGCCGAGAGAAGACAGCGAAGAAAGATCCACGATTCCGTTGTCGGACAAATCCAGTTCCGTCAGCTCTGTCAGAACGGAAAGCGGAGAAAAATCCAGAAAAGAAGCGTTGACATCGACAATTTCGGAAAAAGTTCCGGAAAGGTTCAGTGTATGCAGCTTTTCCAGCTTCGCGATTCCGGTAAGATCCCGCACCGCATTTCCGGAAAGATTCAGCGAAACGACGTTCGGAAACCATTTGAGATCGTCGGTATAAACAATACGGGATGAAATCTCTGTATTCTGCGGATCGAAGGAAAGATCCAGTTCGGTGATTTTCTCCGTTTCCGCGGCGGTGATGAACGCACCGCTCGGCTTACCCAGAATACGGCGGACATGCTGCTCCAAGGCAGGATCCACAAAAACAATATGCTGCTCTTTGGCAGAGGTATGAAGCATTGAAATTGAAGAAATGGCGGCGGCAATTTCATCGGAAGATGCCGACGGGTCGAGAAGCGTTTGCCGTGCCTCTTTCAGAATATCGGAATCTTCCATTCCGCCGAACGCCTCTTCGGTCTGCCGGATGGCATCGGCAAGAATCTTCCGCTCTGTATTCATAACATCGGTTCCCGCAGAACAGGAAGCAAAGAAAACAAGCGTTGCCAAAAGCGCAAAAGCAACGACGGCTTTTTTCACAGAAAACTCCTCCTTCCGATTTTGTTTCACAAGAAGTATACCACATTTTCGATCTCTTGTCAAACATCCGGAGCGAAAAGCAAAAAGAAGTCGCAAAATCTTACGACCTGCGACTTCTTTTTTGGCAAAATCAAACAGCCGTGACAACCGGAAGAATCATCGGTTTGCGTTTGGTCTGCTCATACACGTACTTTCCGATCTCATCCCGCAATTTCGCCTTGATCTC
Organism: uncultured Eubacteriales bacterium; assembly: GCA_934438175.1. Taxonomy (GTDB): domain Bacteria; phylum Bacillota; class Clostridia; order Oscillospirales; family UBA644; genus CAKSBH01. The sequence goes on from CAKSBH010000004.1 coordinate 81,013, forward strand.
ACGGGTCCACGCATCAAAATTATTTTTCACGCAACGGGAAACCACGTTCTCCGCCAGTGTTTCCACATCCCGCATCAGGTCTTCATTTTCTTTGATGTAAACAAAGCCGCGGGTTACAACTTCAGGCGCGGAAAGCAGCGTACCGTTCATATAGTCAATTACGACAGACACGACAATCACACCGTCCTGCGAAAGCAGCCGGCGGTCACGCAGGACCACGCTGCCCACATCCCCCACGCCGATGCCGTCCACAAACGTCTTTCCGGCGGGAACCGTTCCGACAATTTCCATTTTGTCCTTGGAAATTTCAATAATATTGCCAAGATCCGCAACCACGATATTCTCTGCCGGAATCCCCATCAGCTGACCGAGCTGAGCGTTCTTTTTCAGGTGCCGGAACTCGCCGTGAACCGGAATGAAGAACTTCGGTCTGACCAGTCCAATCATCAGTTTGATCTCTTCCTGACAGGCGTGACCGGACACATGCACCGACGCGCTCGGCTCATACACCACATCGGCACCGGACTTGAACAGTTCGTTGATGACCCGGTTAACGAATTTTTCATTGCCGGGAATGGGCGATGCGGAAATGACAATCAGATCCTGCGGCGTAATCTCCACAACCTTGTGGTCGGAATAGGCCATCCGGTACAGGGCACTCATCTGCTCCCCCTGGCTTCCGGTCGTAACAATCACGATTTTCTCCGGCGGGTATTTGTTGATTTTTTCAATGTCGATCAACACTCCGTCCGGAATTTTCATATAACCGAGTTCCCGAGCAACATCCAGAACCGTCAGCATGCTTCTGCCGCTGACCGCTACCTTTCTTCCGTAACGGATAGCACAGTTGATCACCTGCTGAACACGGTCCACATTGGAAGCAAACGTCGCAACAATAATACGTTTTGTCGGCGCGGAACGGAAGATGTTATCAAAAGTCTCGCCCACGTTCCGCTCACTCATGGCAAAGCCGGGACGCTCCACGTTGGTGCTTTCACACATCAGTGCAAGCACACCCTTCTTTCCCAGTTCGCCGAAACGCGCCAGATCAATCATGGTGCCCTGAATGGGCGTTACGTCAATCTTGAAGTCTCCGGTATGCACCAGTGTGCCGCACGGCGTGTGAATGGCAAGAGCCGTCGCATCGGCAATGGAATGATTGACACGAATGAATTCTACCGAAAATTTTCCCTCTTCAATGACATCGCCGGGATACACCTCCCGCAGCTGTGCCACCTTATCCAGATGAAATTCCTTCAGTTTGTTCCGAACGATTCCAAGTGTCAGCCGCGTTCCGTAAATGGGAACGTTGACCTGATTGAGCAAATAAGGAATGCCGCCGATATGGTCTTCGTGACCGTGCGTCAGAAAAACAGCACGGAAACGATCCGCATTCTTTACAATGTACGAATAATCCGGGATAACATAATCAACGCCGGGCATATCTTCGTCCGGGAATTCCATACCGCAGTCAATCGCGATGATATCTTTGCCGCATTCAATCAGCGTCAGATTTTTTCCGATTTCATTCAATCCGCCAAGGGGAATGATCCGGATCTTTTCAATTTTCTTCAAAGCAGAAAAACCTCCTTCTTTTCTTATGGTTCTGTCAAAAGAAAAATACAAAACGAAACCGGAGCCGGAGTGTTTCTCTCGGCCCGGTCGATATTATCCGTCCGGGTGCCTTGCGGCTCCGGCACAGAGACGACATCTCCCTGCGCCGGAAACCCCGAACATCATTTTTCAGATTCACGAAGTCACGTTTCTTCCGAAAAAGAACGCTTCTTCCCGTATAATATCTTACAAAGAGTATAGCACAATTATTCCGGCTTGTCAAGCAGGTCCCGGTTCTTTTCTGTCCCGGCAATCCGCTCGGCATACCGCACGCAGAGTTCCTCCGCAATCTCCGCATCTGCGGCTTCGGCAATAATGCGGAACGCCTCTTTCTTTTCGGACGGCAAAATGCGGACGAAACCGGAAAGATCACGATCCTCGGAAATTCCGATTCCCTCCACCAATTCCCGTTTTCCGCCGCCTTCCCTTGCCAGTTGCCCAAGGATGCGGCACCGTCCCGCTCCGGTGCGGACTTCATGCTCACAGACGGTGAGCGGCGGCAATTGCCGGACAAGGGCAGAAAACGTCATGCCGTGCTTCGCCAGATACCGGATCAGAACCGCCGCTGTCCGATAGGGATCCCACAGCTCCAGAAGAAATCTCCGGTCCGCATCTTCCGATGTCAGGCGGATGACGTCAAACCCATGCCGTTTTCCGATCTCAGTCAGAAGATGCGGGAAACGGTACGGAACAAAAACACGTCCGTAAATTTTTCCGTACGCAAAAGCAGCGGCAAGACGCACGGTCGGTTCCGGATATCCGTCCACCGACAAATGTCCGTTGCGCACCCGCAGCGTTTCGCCGTGCGTCCCGGCAAAATGCACGACAGAATCCGCCAGAAAATCCGGAGCATCCAACTTCATCTTCAGCGGCGGAATGTCCGGCATATAACGGAGCAAGATGCGCTTATACCGGCGTTCCGCACCGCCCGTCTGCCGGTATTCACCCGGAGATACGGCAGAAACGCTTTCCGATTCCCGCATGGCTTTTTCCCAGCCGCGGCGGACGGAATCCGAAAGCGGAAGCCCGTCCCCTTCCACAAGAAATACCCGTCGGTCTGCCACATAAATACCGCCGGAAAGCCCGTATTCCCGAACAAAAGCACTCAGAACAAACCGATCGGTCACCCCGATATCCAAAGCATCGGCACCGGAACGGAGAACCCCGCCGGCAACGCAGAGTTTGTCCCCGATAAAACGGTCCTCCGCACATCCGACGGCAACCGTACCGCCGAACACCGCACCGGCTGCCGCACCGACCCGGGCAGAGAGTTCGGCAGACAGCGTGGCTTTCAGCCCAAGGGAATCCGTTTCCCGTTCCTCACCGGCAATCACAAGATCCTGCGTCACCGTCGTGTACGGCGGTATGGTGATTCCCGGGAAAACACGAACGCCGCAGGAAATGACCGAGCCCTCCCCGACCGTTACACCCCTTCCGAGAACCGCGCCATCATAAATGCGGACACCATCCCGGATGCGGACATCCGAACCGAGCACACAGCGGGACAGCCGGGTGTTTTTTCCCAACACGCACCGTTCCCCCAACACGCTGTCTTCCGCAAAAGACCCCTCTCCGATCTCCGTTCCTTCCGCCGCGACACAATGACGAAGCATCTCCGAAGCCGGAAAAAGCCGCGGTGAAACGGGAAAACGGATCTTTCCGTCCAGGGCGTCCAGATTACAGCGAAGATACGCTTCCCGGTCTCCGATATCACACCAATACCCGGTTTCCTCGTAAGCATGCAACGGAATATTTTTCCGAAGCAGGACAGGAAAAAGATCTTTGGAAAAATCAAACGCCTTACCGTCCGGAATCCAGTCCAGAATCTCACGATCCAGCACATAAACACCGGTATTGACCAGATCCGAATACACCCGAGACCAGGATGGCTTTTCTACAAAACGCACAATCTTTCCGTCCGGATCCGTCACGCAGACGCCGTACTCCAAAGGCGCTTCCCGCCGGACCGTCACCACCGTGACGGGACCGGAATGCGAACGGTGGAATGCAAGAATTTTTCTGAAATCAAAATCACACACCGCGTCGCCGCTGACAACCAGAACCCCATCCTCCGGAAACGGCGCACAGTTCTTCACACCGCCCGCCGTACCGAGCGGAACCGTTTCCACACAGATTTTTGCCGTCGTTCCCCTCAACGCTTTTTCAATTTCTTCTTTGCGATACCGGACCGAAACCGCAACATCGGAATCCAGCTCCGACTCATGCAAAAGATCCAGCATGCGCAGCAGACACGGACGCCCCGCGATGGAGACAAGCGGCTTGGGCAAATCACACGTCAGAGGACGCAGCCGGGTTCCGAGTCCGCCCGCCATAATAACCGTTTTCACAAAAAATCAACTCCCTTTTCCAGCCATTTCTCTTTTATTCTCCCTGTCTGCGGGGAATTTATGCCGCAGGAAGAAATTTTTTCCTTTCTCCTCGGGTTTTTTGTTTTCCGCCCTTGAAAAAAAACAGATTCTATGGTATGATATAAAATAAGATAAAATACAAAGTTAGGAACGGTGAATCCGTATGACCCTGAAAGAAAAACTTCTTGAAGTAAAGGAAAAAGCCCGCTCGAACTTTCGCGACGCCGATACGTTGGAGCAGGTGGAAGAACTGCGCGTGCGGTATCTCGGAAAAAAGAGTGAACTGACCTCTCTGCTTTCCGAAATGGGAAAGCTTTCCCGGGAAGATCGTCCTGCCGTAGGTCAGGTTGCCAATGAGGTGCGCTCTTACATTGAGAATGCCATCAAAGAAAAGAAAGCACGTCTGCAGGAGGCGGAAATGGAACGCCGTCTGCAAGCCGAACGCCTTGATATCACGCTGCCCGGAAAGAGCCACAGTGTCGGACATCAGCATCCGTTGCATCTGGTGCTGGATGAAGTCAAAGAAGCGTTTCTTTCCATGGGCTTTCAGGTCGTTTCCGGTCCGGAAGTAGAATACGATCATTATAACTTTGAAGCACTGAACATTCCCGCCGATCACCCCGCCCGTGATACACAGGACACGTTCTATTTCTCTCCGGAGATTCTGCTTCGCACCCAGACGTCCTCCGTGCAGATCCGCACCATGGAAAACACACAGCCACCCATTCACATCATCTCACCGGGACGCGTGTTCCGCATCGACGAGATTGATGCCACACACTCCCCGATTTTCCATCAGATTGAAGGGCTCGTTGTAGACAAGGGCATCACCATGGCGCACCTCAAAGGCGCTTTGGAGGTTATGGTAAAGAAGCTGTTCGGTGAAAATGTACGCACCCGGATTCGTCCGGATTACTTCCCGTTTACCGAGCCGTCGGCAGAGATTTCCGTTTCCTGCTTCCGCTGCGGAGGAGAAGGATGCAAATTCTGCCACGGAGAGGGATGGATTGAAATCGGCGGTGCCGGTATGGTGAACCCGAAGGTTCTGCGTGACTGCGGCATTGATCCGGATCAGTATTCCGGCTTCGCGTTCGGAATGGGACTGGAACGTCTGGTTATGCTCCGCTACAAAATCGATGACATCCGGATGTTCTATGACAACGACGAACGTTTTCTCAACAACTTCTGATCGGGAAAGGAATCAACAGACATGAACGTATCTTATCAATGGCTTCGGGAGTTCACCGACGTGGACGTGCCTGCCAAGGTCTTTGCACACGAGATGAACATGACCGGAACCGAAATCAAAGGTTATGAACGCATTGGAAAAAACATCTGCAACATCAAAGTGGGAAAGATTCTTTCCATCACCTGTCACCCGGATGCCGACAAACTGGTAATCTGTTCGGTGGACATCGGAAACGGACAACCCATTCAGATTGTTACGGCAGCAACCAATGTTTTTGAAGGGGCTCTGGTTCCTGTTTCGCTGGACGGCGCGGTTCTGTATGACGGAACCCGAATCAAAAAAACAAAACTGCGCGGAGTTCCCTCCGACGGAATGTTCTGCTCGGTTGCCGAACTCGGTCTGACGGTAAACGATTATCCCGGTGCCATCGAGGACGGCATCCTCATCTTCCGTGACGGAACGCCCGGTGAAGACGTGTGCGAAAAACTGGGGCTGGACGATCTTGTATTTGAAGCAGACATTGTCACAAACCGCCCCGACTGTCTCTGCATGTCCGGTGTAGCAAGAGAGGCAGCCGTCACGTTCCGCAAACCGTTCCGGATGCCGACCCCCATTGTAAAGGGCGGCGGCGTGAATGTAAATGATTACCTTACCGTCGATGTGCAAAATTCCAAACTTTGCCGCCGGTATACGGCACGTGTGGTGACCGATGTTAAAATCGAGCCCTCGCCGCTGTGGATGATCGAACGGCTGCGGAGTTCCGGAGTGCGCGCCATCAACAACATTGTGGATATCACCAATTATGTGATGCTGGAATACGGTCAGCCGATGCACGCCTTCGACTACCGTTGCGTGGAAGGCGGAAAGATTGTTGTCCGCAACGCCGCCGAAGGCGAAACCATGACAACGCTGGACGGAACGGAACGGGCTCTGACCTCCGACATGCTTGTGATTGCCGATGCGATCAAACCCATTGCCCTGGCAGGAATCATGGGAGGCGAAAACAGCGAGATTACGGAAAACACGAAAACCATTGTTCTGGAATCCGCCAATTTCTCTGGCAAAGAAACCCGCCATACGGCAAAGAAGCTGGGAATGCGCACCGAATCCTCCGCACGGTTTGAAAAGAATCTCGACCCCGCCCTGACAGAAAAGGCACTGAACCGTGCCTGTGAACTGATTGAACTGCTTGGCGCCGGAACGGTTTCCTCCACATGGATTGACGTAGACAACAGCAATCATGCCGTTCGCACAGTGCGGCTTGAAAAAGACTGGATCAACCGCTATCTGGATATCTCCGCTTCCGAAGAGGAAATGAAAGACATTCTCACCCGCCTCGGCTTCACAATCAACGGAGATGAACTTCTCATCCCGTCGTACCGCGGCGATGTGGAAAATAAATATGACATTTCCGAAGAGATCGCACGGTTCTACGGCTATGACAACATCCCCGCCAAGCCGTTCACCGCCGTTCTTCACGCCGGCGGCTATACCGAACGGCAAAAATTTGACAACGATATCGGAAAATTGCTTCGCGCACAGGGATTGGATGAGATTGTTACGTTCTCGTTCATCGGTCCCAAAGCATTTGACCGCCTGCGTCTGCCGGAAAACTCCCCTCTGCGCCACTGCCTGAAAATTCAGAACCCGCTGGGAGAGGACACCTCCATCATGCGGACAACGGCATTGCCGTCCATGATGGATACCCTTGCCCGCAACCACGCATTCCGCACAGAAAATCTCGCCATGTATGAACTGGCAACCGTTTATATCTGCGGAGAAGATGACCGCAAATTACCGGAGGAGCCGAAAGTTGCCGAAATCGGGCTCTGCGGCAAATCGTATGATTATTTCGGACTGAAAGGCATTGTAGAAAATCTTTTTGCCGGATTACACATTCATAATGTGTCCTACCGTGTTCCCGCAGAGATTCCGCCGTATTTCCATCCCGGCCGTGTGGCGGAAGCGGTCAGGGACGGAGAGGTTTTGGGCATCTTCGGGCAGTTGCACCCGCTGGTAGCAAAGAATTACGACATGGATATGCCGGTCTTTGTGGCAGAATTGAACGCGGAAAAGATGTTTGCTGCGCATTCTACAGAAAAAGAATATCGCCCCATTCCCAAGTTCCCCGCTGTCACCCGGGACCTTGCCCTGGTTTGCAGAGAAAATGTTTTCTCTGCCGAACTGGAGGACAAGATCCGTGAGATTGCCGGAAAATATCTGGAAAGCATCACGGTCTTTGACGTTTACCGCGGACAGCAGATCGGCGAGGGCTTCAAGAGCATTGCCTATTCTCTTGTTCTGCGTAGCGCCGATCATACGTTGACCGACGAAGAGACCGATAAGATTATGACCCGGATTCTCAAAGCACTGGACGCGATGGAAGTTCACATCCGCCAGTAATCTTTAATTTTTATCAAGGAGGGATTCCCTATGGCATCGGACAATACCATGACATTCCGTCTGAAAGACAAGAATGAAAATGAAATGAAGCAGATTCTGACCGAAGTCTACCATGCGCTTGTGGAAAAGGGCTACGATCCCATCAACCAGATTGTCGGATACATTCTGTCCGAAGATCCCGGCTATATCACCAACCACAAAAACGCACGCACACTGATCCGTAAAATCGACCGGGATGAGTTGCTGCAGACGCTGGTCAAGGACTATCTCGGATGCGGAGACTGACATGGATATTTTTCACGAGCATCTTTACAAGCGCCGCAAACGGCTGACCGATCTGCTTGCGCAGATCGGAATCGTTGCGGGGGTCCTGCTTCTTGCCGCTGTTGCTTTTATTGCGGCACGTAAGTTCTTGGGAACCGCAGGACGGATTCTCGGCTTTGCCGCGGCGTTTGCCCTGGCATATTTCGGATATAAACTGTTTATGACGTTCTCCAAAGAGTTTGAGTTGACCTATTACAACGGCGAAATGGACGTAGATCAGATTCTGAGTCAGACACAGCGTAAACGACTGATCACGGTCGATGTCCGCTCGTTTGACGATTTCGGAATTCTGGATGCGACGGCAAAAGAACGCCTTTCACAACGGCATTTTGACCGCCAGGTCGATACCCGTTCGTTCCAAAAGGATGCCGTGGTGTATTATGCCGCCATGAAGCACAAAAAGCAAGGGTTTGTTTTGCTGGTATTCGAACCGGACCGCGTCATTCTGGAGGATATTCAAAAACGGCTGGGCGGGCGTTATTCTTACAACCCCGCAAGAAAACAGTGAGACCGGTTTTCACGGCGGCGGAAATGAAAAATGCCGACCGCTTTGCACAGCAATCGCTCGGAATTCCCCTGTCCGATCTGATCGACCGGGCGGCAGAATCCCTGCGTGGTGCTGTTCTGGAAAAAGAACCGCATCGGAAAGTTGTGATTCTGTGCGGAAAAGGAAACAACGGAGCCGACGGCCTTGCGCTTGCGGAAAAACTGAGGAAGGACGGCATTTCCGTTGTACCGGTACGGATTCCGGAAGATGCAGATCTGCTGCAACTCCGAACAACGCTTCTGACGACGGATATCGTTGTTGATTGCGTGTTCGGCACCGGGTTTCACGGAGAAATCGAAAAAAGGACCCGTTCGGTCTTTGCGGAGATCCGGGGAAAATACACCATATCTGCCGATGTGCCGAGCGGTGTGGAATGTGACACCGGAAGGACTGCAGTCGGTGCGGTATGCGCAGACGAAACCGTTGTGATGGCGGGCTATAAACCGTTTTGCTTTCTTTACCCTGCAAAACAAAATGCGGGAACCATCCGTCTCGCTTCGGACGTTTTGCCCCGGGAGGCCTTGGAATCCGTACGCCCTACCCTGTTTGCACTGGAAGACGATGTTCTAGACCGCATTCCGCCCCGGGACGAAAACGCAAACAAGGGAACCTTTGGAAAGGTCCGGCTGGTCTGCGGATCTTCCCGCACACCGGGAGCCGCGGTTCTCTGCACGGAAGGTGCACTTCACAGCGGCGTCGGGTTGGTTCGGATTGCCGCCCCCCGCTCATTGCGTCATCTTCTTGCCGCACATTTTGCAGAACCGATTTTTACCGCACGCTTTGACCGGGTGTCCGTTTCCGCGCAGGTTATCGGCTGCGGGCTGGGTCGTGCGACGGGCTCTTGTCTTCGTTTTTATGCCAACCAAGAAATTCCGACCGTACTGGATGCCGACGCTCTCACATATCTTTCCCGTCACGAGAATATACTCAAACAGATCAAAGCCCCGCGTATCCTGACGCCGCACCCGCTGGAAATGGCACGTCTGACTCAAAAAACCGTGGAAGATGTAGAACGGAACCGAATCCCGATTGCAAGGGATTATGCCGTAAAGCATCGTAGTATTCTTGTTCTGAAAGGGCATCATACCCTGATTGCAACACCGGACGGAGTCGTATACATCAACACCACCGGAAATATCGGACTGGCAAAAGGCGGAAGCGGTGATGTTCTTGCCGGTATGATCGGCGGACTGCTTGCCCGAGGGCTGGACGCAGAGACGGCAGCACTCGCAGGTGTTTATGCGCATGGGAAAGCAGCGGACGATCTGGCCCAAATCACATCGTTTTCCGGCATTCTTCCCTCGCAAATTCCCGCTGCAGCGGCAAAATATCTGAAATAGAACGGTGCATACATGAAAAAAATCATCCTTGCCCTCTGCGCACTTCTTCTGTGCGTTACGGCAGGATGTGCAAAAAAACAGGACGTTGCCTTTCCCATACGCAGTTCGTTTTCGTTTTCGGCAGCAACAGACCGCTTTTCTCTGGTTCTGACCGAGAAGAATGTAATTGTTACCGATAACAGCGGGGTGCTGAAGCAGTCACTTTGCTTCTGTTTTGAAGACAACACCCTGACCTATGGGACGCAATGCTTTCCACGAACAACAGACGGCGTATCCGTTCTGACACTGGGGCTTCTGATGCGGGATCTCTGCACCGGGAACCTTTCTTACGAACAAAACGGACATACGCTCTCCGGATCGTACCGTTCCGTCCCCTTTACCCTACGGCTTTGCCCGTCCGGAGAGCCGGAGCAGTTGACCTGGGGCGGGCTGACCGCAGAATTTGAAACATAAAAGGACGAACATCATGGAACAGTATTTCAGAACCTGGGCACAGATTGATCTGGATAAAATCCGGCATAATCTGACGATGATCCGGCAGCGTCTGAAACCGACAACAAAGATTCTCGGCGTTGTAAAGGCGGATGCGTACGGACACGGAGCCGTCAAGGTTTCTTCTGCCATCAACGATCAGGTAGATATGTTTGCCGTTTCCAGCATTCACGAAGCGCTTCAGCTCCGGAAAGGCGGCATTGGCAAGGACATTCTGATTCTCGGCTACACGCCGGTGGAATGCGCCGCAGAACTGGCGGAGCATAACATGATTCAAACCGTCTTTTCCTATGATTACGCCGAAGAACTGTGCAAAAAACTGCGGGAGTCCGAAAAGACCCTCCGCATTCACATCAAAGCAGACACCGGAATGTCACGTCTTGGTTTCAATCTGCAGAACGAACAGGACGCGAACCGATCCTGCCTGCAGATTTACGATGCATACCGGGAATTCGGCGACACGCTGATTTTTGACGGAATCTTTACGCACTTTGCGGTTTCCGAAACGCCCGACCCGTTTACCCGCACGCAATACGACCGGTTTGTATCGCTGTTTACCTTTCTGGAAAAAGCAGGCGTTCCGTTCCGCATCCGTCATTGCTGCAACAGTGCCGCCATTCTCAACAATCCCGATATGCAATTGGACATGGTGCGTCCGGGCATCATTCTCTATGGCATGATGCCAGATAAAGCCATGCAGAATCCGGGCTTTTTGCCTGCCCTGGAATTAAAAACCGAGGTCGCACAGGTAAAACGGCTGGACGCGGGAATGACTGTCAGCTACGGGAGGACCTATGAGGCAAAACGTCCGATGCGCACGGCAACCATCCCCATCGGCTACGCAGACGGATATTCCCGCCTGCTTTCCAACAACGGAGAGGTGCTTGTCTGCGGAAAACGCGCACCAATTGTAGGTCGGATCTGCATGGATCAATGCATGATTGACATAACCGACATTCCCGATGTATGCCGGGGAACCGTTGTGACGCTGATCGGGAAAGACGGAAACGAGGAGATTACGGCTTCCGACCTCGCAGACCGTATGGGAACGGTTAATTACGAAGTCCCCTGCCTCATCGGCAAACGTGTGCCCCGTGTCTATATTTCCGGAGGAAAAGTGACGGACGTACATTGTACCATAAACGAAGAGTTGTATTAAAACAGAAAAGCGAAAGATACACACCGGTACCTTTCGCTTTTCTGTGATAGAACAAGGAAATCCGCAGGGAACAACCTGCTTGAAAACATATTAATCCTTCAGGCGTTTTTTAAGTTTCGCCCAACCGTACCGAACTCCGACCACAACGGCAATTGCCAGAATCAGCTCGCCGCCGACACCTCCGTTGAAGCCACGTTCTGCCGCAGCGAATCCGCCACAGAGCATAAAAACAAACAAACCGAGAACGATCCCTGCCACCAACACATACAAATCGTTCATTTTAGAACGAACGGCGGAAACCGTCTTCTTTGCCACACGGACAACCGATACTTTCCGGCACGGACGTGCTCTGCGCACATACATGGGGTTACGATAACTCTCCGTCATAATTTCTCTTTCCTTTCCTGCATCGTGCCGCATTGACATTCACATTCTGTGAATATATTATATCACGTCCCGTGTGATCTGTCAAGGGGTTTTCTTTACTTTTCGTGATTTTTTTAGGAACATCCATATTTTAGCACACAAGATGTCCATTAAAAAGGACAGATAATCAAAGAAAGGAATTCTTATGAACGACAAAAATTTTGACCGGATCTGCGCCGTGGATGAATTTGGCAGATCCTTTCTGCCTGCCGGACCGAAAGAAAAAGGAAAAACCGTTGGAATCTTTTACTTTTTGTGGAACGGCGCACATGACACACGGATCCATGATCTGAACAAAATGCTGGAACAGGATACGACCACGGTCTTTTATCCCAAGCCCCTTCCGGAAATCAACTTTTATGATTTTCATTACTGGGGCGAACCGTTGTACGGCTATTATAAGGCACAGGACGAATATGTGGTGCGGCGTCACGTGGAGCTTCTGACGGCGGCAGGCATCGACTATCTGCTTTGCGACACGACCAATGCCGTGCTTTATGAAGATTCGGCATTGATCCTTTTGAAAATCCTCAAAGAATATGCCGACAACGGCTGGAATGTTCCGAAATTCGCATGCTATACCAATCAGCCGGCAAACGAGACGGCGCGGCGGCTTTACGATGCCGTATACCGCCCGCATCCGGAATTTGCCGATGTATGGTACCGTCCGAACGGAAAGCCCATGATCGTGTGCCGTTTTGACGAACCGGGCGAAAACGAAAAACGGGATGCCGAAGTTGCCGCATTCTTTGATATCCGCCGTGCACAATGGCCCAATGAGCCATACTACAGCGACGGCTTCCCCTGGATGGAATGGGTTTTTCCGCAACCAAGACACAACGATTTCATCAGTGTTTCGGTCGCCCAACACCAGCTTGGCAGATTTTCGGCGTGCGAAGGCAACTGGGGACGCGGCTGTGACCGTAACGGCGTGGAGCATCATGACGATTTCCGCCTGGGGCAGAACTTCCAGAGGCAATGGGATGTTGCAAGAGAAAGCGGTGCACACAACGTCTTCATCACCGGATGGAACGAATGGGGTGCCATGAAGATTCTGCACGAAAATCAAATTGTATACGTAGACTGCTTTGACGAGGAATATTCCCGCGATACCGAGCCCATGAAGGACGGTTATCATGACGCGTTTTATTTGCAGATGATCGCTAACATCCGAAAATTCCGCAACACCCCTGCCCTTGTCTCTTCCAACAAAGAACATACGGTGGACATCTCCGGAAACGAAGACCAATGGAACGATGCCCCCGTATATGAAGCGTTTTCGCAAACCAACGATGCGCGGAACTTCTGCGCCATTGATCCCCATGTGCATTATACAACCGAGCCGGCAGAAAACAACATCCGTTCCGTGCGGGTCACGCACGATGCGGAAAACTTCTATTTTCTGATCGAAACGGAAAATGATATCGCACCGTATACGGGAAAGCCCGGCTGGATGAATCTTCTGATCGGCGTAGGCGATCCGGCACGTCACGGATGGGAGGGCTATACCTATGCGGTGAACCGTCGCGGCTTTGCCGCCTGCGACAAACTCAACTGCACGGGAAACACCATTACGTATCAGACAATCCGGCAAGAAATAAACGGCAGGTTTCTCAAAATAGAGATTCCCCGAAAGCTGATCGGTGCCGAGAATGCGCATCGCATCTATTTCAAAGCCGCCGACAGTGTGAAGCACCTGCGGGACATCAACGACTATTATGTTACCGGCAAGGTCCTTCCGCTTGGCAGACTGAGCTACTCTTACGAGTTCTGAACAAAAAAATGCGTTCCGGCGGAACGCATTTTTTTCATGCCCGGCACATAGAATCAATCAGAAAGGACGTGCCGCCTATGAAACGAGAATATGAAATTTTACGGGATGCCGTCTCGGTCATTCTGCTTACCGCCGCACTGTTCGGGCTTTTCCGCTTCTTCCGCAGGGCAGCAACCTTCCGGCCCGAGGTCTGCGGATCTTCCATTACAGAGACCGCGCTGTGGCTTCTGGGCTGTGAATCGGAACCGTTCTATCCGTAAAATTCTCAGACACAATGGCAACGTAAATACCGCACCCACAAGGCATATGCCTCGGTTTCCAGACGGAAGGCATCGTCCGAAGAAAGCTCGTACGCCAGATATCCGTCTGTATCCTTGAGCATATCCGAAATATCCAGAAACGCGCAGTCATTTTTCTGCGCCATATACGCCAGTTTACGATTGTAGGCATCGATTTTCTTGTTGTAAAGCAGCTTCTTCTCGCCGTATAAAGTCAAAGGCGTAACGCTCTGAATCACAATGCGGATATCGGGATTCTTCTCTCGGATGGAACGGATCAGCAACTCATAATAATGCAGACAATCCTCCTCGGTATACAAACCAATGTCATTCAGTCCCAGGCAAAGGTATACCTTGTCCGCTCCGCAGGAGGCGAGAAAATCCGCCGGAGGAATTTTCTGACCGTCAACGGTCGGGTGCAGGGCCTTCGGACTGGATGCAGGGCGCGTTGCCTCATAAACGCCGTAGCCGCTGATTGCGAGGAACTGTGCCGAGCCGAAAAAATCCGGGCTTGTCTTTCGTTTTTTCTGCACATACTTTTCCAGCCCCTCCGTCACGGAATCCCCGATAAAGACTGCCCGGTCAAAATAAGAATCCGAGGTGACAGTTGGGGTAACCGGCGCGATCCGCGAACAATAATCGGCATCCCGCTGCGTTTCGGGAAGCGGGAGTTCATACTTATCCCGGGGCAATTCTGCATTTTCAGGCACGGAACGTGCCGCATAGCGGGTAAATACGAAACCGGCTTCTTCGTTTTGTGACGGGGTCGGTTCGTCCGGAACCGTTGCGTCCGTTGGAACCCTGGGATCCTTCCCTACCCATGCCGAAAGCATCACATATGCAAGGATGACCGCTACCGTCACCGCAAGTTCTGTCCATGTTTTTTTTGAAACAGATAATCGCATCCGTTCTTCCTCCTTCAAACAATAAAAACAAGTGGCACCTCTCGTAGTGTACCACTTGTTTTATGCTGAATTTGTCAAACGGAAAGCAAAAAAACTTTTTTTGCGGAATCACATCTCGGCAGAATTTTCACTTCTGAAGTGCTTCTTCCACGGTTTTCCGGATTTCTTCTCCGTCCAGACCCGAACTATGCAGTTCCCGCACGAGTTCTGTCAGTTCTGACAAACGTTTTCTTGCCCGTTCCCGCAAAATTTCAACGGAATTCTTTGTAATGAAACTTCCGCGCCCTGCAGCGCTTTCAACAATCCCCCGGGAAGACAACTCATCGTATGCCTTCTGAATGGTGTTGGGGTTGATTCCGATCTCTGCAGTCAGCTTCCGTACGGAAGGAAGCCGATCCCCCGGTTTCAACACGCCAATCCGGACATATTCTTCGGTTTTGCTGACCAACTGCAAAAACAACGGCGTGCGATCGGCAATATCAATCGTAAACATCGGAAGACCTCTCCCCTTGCGAAAGACTGTCCAGAACATCCCGGGAAAGTTTCCGCTGCAGCGTTTCCGTGCTGCCATCTTTCCAAACGATTTCAATCGTCGCCGGAACCTCTGAGTCGAAATAATCCTCATATTGGACATAATTGAAAACCATGCTTCGATAAAAATCGGGAACCTCCCAGGTATTTTCGCCCACCGTTACCCGGATATTTTCTATTTGCAAAACGAGATAGCCGGTGTCGATTTCTCCCGAAAAACGGTACGGTTTCAAAACTTCTCTCAGGTCGGCATCGTCGGAACAAAACGGAATCTTCCATTTCGTCCGGGATCCGGTCACCGAAAGGAACAACAGATCCTTCCCCTGCCAATCGGCAAAGCCGTTCTGAATTTCACGGGCGATTTCCGGAGTTCTCCTCCGCAAAAAGGCAAGCAGATCTTCGCAAAGCATGCGGTCCTCGCCGTTCTGAGACAGCATTGGCACATACAGAGACAGCACCATCTGCTGACGCTCCCACGGATCTGTCGATTCGGATTTCTGCGAGATCAACTGAACATGCGTAAGCGATTCTTCCAGAACCTCCGTCACTTTCTGCTCAAATTCCGCGGCAAGCCGTGACCAGAACGGACGGATGAGCGTTGAGAAGTCGACGTGCAGAACAACAGAATCGGAAGAAGAAGACAACACCACCGTCGTGGTCCGTTTTTCCGGAGAAGACGTATCGTAAGTGTTCAGACTCTCACGCAGAAGTTCATTGCCGTATGCTTCATACAAATTTTCAATCATCATCTGACGCAATTCCGGATTCGGAACCTGGGCAAGGAAATCTTCCGGATAATCCATCACGCGCATACTCACCGGGTTGAACACCGAGCGCTTAATCATCTTCTCGGCACGCACACGGTTTCCGCTCATAATGGATTCAAAAGCGGCGGAATCGGCGGAAACAGGAAGCAACTCGCAGAAATACGTGCCGTTGCTGTAGGTGTATACCGAAACATAATACGCCGTTTTCTCAGAGAGCGCAGTAAGGTTCTCATACGAAACTTTGTCGGGAGAATTTTCAAAAAGGTCAAACGATCTTTTCGAAATGCTGCTGCGCAAAGCAACGCGATCCTCCAGGGGCAACGCCCGTTTGGCACGGCGAAGCTCCGGAATAAACGATTCGATCTGTGCCTTCGTCAGCAAAACCGTATCGGTCGTTTTTTCCTGCGGAGAAACAACAACCAGTTCTGCCCCTGCGTACGTACCTTCATCCGTTACGGATGCCCAGCGCTCATAGAACGAAGAATCCTCCGCAAGCATCGCCTGCAGGAATCTATCTGTGAGAAAAGAAAACTCTTTCTCCGTTCCGTCCACAAATCGGACAGTGACAATCGAATCCGGCGAAGAAGAATGAGCCCAATCGAAAAAGAAACCGGAATAGGAAGTTTCTTTTTTCTTCACATAATCCAAAGCAAGACGAATTTCTGCGGAATCCTTTAAGGTTACGCTTCCGAGTGCGGTCTTTGTCGTTCCGATGTTGACCTTTTCCAGATAAGGAACGTTCACGGTAACGGAGGATACCCGGTCTACGGGAATCTCTCCGTATGAGGGAAACACATTGACCGCTGCCGTTGTGCAAAGAGTCAGCGCCAGAGTGATTCCGAACGCACACAGCCACGAAAGAACCACGCGCCCGAAATGATGGAATCCCCGCCGCATAATCACAGAAAACAACCCGAAGAAGATAAAACTGAACAACAACGAAAAAATGGTATCGGTCCACACACCTTGCGTTCTCCACAGCATATACGGCAGAAACGCAAGAACCATGGACACGTCAAGAACAATTTCCCTTCGGTAATGCGTTCCCGCCATTTCAAACGGGCGCTTGCGAAGCGCATAGGCACCGAGAGCAAAAAACACAACCGTCAAAGCCAGATTGTAAAGCGTCTGAAACAACACGCCACGGAAGCCAGCCAAAAGCTGTCCGACCAATAACGAAGATGGAATGGAAAACGGCATCCAGACAGATAATGCGTACACATAGCCGGTCTGAGACGTGTCAGCATTCGAAAACAGTCCATACAATGTCTGCAACAGATACAAAACCAACGGCAGAACAAGAACCAGCACAAACGAAAGAACTACCGATGCCCGCCGGGTTCCGGACAACACGGTCGCCAGACAACAAAGCGAAAAAACAAACAGCGCTCCGGAAAGTGTCAAAAAGAAATACCGACACACTTCCTCAAACACCATGGTCTGTCCGCCCGGAAGGAATACGCACGAAACCAGCGTATATACAACCACAACAAATATCAGATACAAGCAACCCAACAGGGCATTGGTATAAAAAATGGAGGATCTCCGGATGGGCGCCGAACCGATAAAATCGGAGGAATTGCGCTTATACAACGAAGAAAACAAAGAAAACGCAAGAATTGGCGGAAGCAGAAGCAACAGAAAAGCGACGTTTCCGGCAAGATTCTCCATACGCCAGAGCGAAAGCCCGGAAAACGTCTTCCCATAATCCGGCTCAAAAGAAACCGATAAAAGCCCGCGAAACATCACATTCCAAAGCAAAGGAATTCCTGCCAGAAACAGAAGCGGCCAGGTTCTTTTCAAGTTATAAACAAAATATCCCTTATTGAAGATCGAACTTTTCGAATGCATAACCAAGCACCTCCATTTCGTAAATAAAAACTTCTTCCAGAGTCAGCGGCAAAATATCCAGCAAAAGCGGCTGATATTCAGAAAACTTCTCACGCACCCGTCCGGCCTTCTCGCGGATAATCAGCGTCTGTACGCTTCCCGCCTGTTTACGGTCCAGAACCGAAAGTCCTTCCAACGGTGCATCTCCGATTCCCTCCGGGAAGACAACCTGAACCTTGCAGATGTTGGTTTTGATGTTGTTTACATCGCCCTCAAACAAAATGCCGCCCTTATACAGAATTCCCAGATGATCGCAAATATCTTCCAGCTCCCGCAGATTGTGAGATGTAAGAATAACTGTAGAACCGTTTTCTGCAACCGCAGAGCAGATCAGGCGCTTCATATAATTGCGGACAACCGGATCAAGGCCGTCAAAGGTTTCGTCAAAAAAAAGATACCGGCAACGGCAAGCCAGGGCACAAAGCAAAACAACCTGGCGCTTCATCCCCTTGGACAGAGACGAAATCCGTCCGTTCCAGGGCAGCTTCAGCGTCTGCGTATGCTCCCGATAAAACGTTTTGTCAAAGGCGGGATAAAAAGACGCATAAAAATTCCCGGCACCGCAAACGGTCGTTCCGTTGGGAAACCAGAAATCATCCGCCACAAAGCAGATACCGGCTTTGAGCGGCTCGTTGTCAAACACATCTTCCCCATCAATTCTGACCGTACCCTTATCGGCGGTATAAATACCGGAAGCGATACGAAGAAAAGTGGATTTTCCCGCGCCGTTTGCACCGACCAACCCATAAATACAACCGTCGGCAATCTCGCAACGCAAATCGGTCAGAACTTCCTTCTTCCCGAACGCCTTAGACAGATTTTCTGCCCGGATCATAAGCACTCCTCCTTGTATTAACTGTACTATATCAAACAGTACAGTTGTAGTATACCACAGAACCGAACGGCTGTCAAGTCCCTTCCGAAAAAAAACGGACATCCGACCAAACGGATGTCCGAATCTTTTTTATGGACCTTTTATTTGCCCTGCGCCATTTTGGCAACTTCGGCGGCAAAGTCATCTTCTCTCTTCTGAAGACCTTCTCCACGCTCGAAGCGGACAAATTCCGAGATCTTTGCAGAACCCTGAGACGCAACAAACTGACCGACGCTGATGGATTCATCCATAACAAACGCCTGATCCACAAGGCAATATTCCGAATAAAACTTACCCAGTTTTCCCTCGGCAATCTTCGCAAGCACCTGCTCCGGTTTGTTCGCGTTTTTGGGATCGTTTTTGATTTGTGCCACAAGAATCTCTTTCTCATTGGCAATCCGTTCCGCAGGGACACAGGTTCTGTCCAGCCAGGTCGGATTCATCGCGGCGACCTGCATACAAACCTTCTTGCCGTAAGCGGAAGCATCTTCCGTAAAGTTGACAATAACGCCGATTTTGCCGTTGCCGTGGTTGTAGATGCAGGGATGACCCGTAACACGGACAAAGCGGCGGACATTCATGTTCTCACCAATGGAAAGAACCATATCTTTGCGCTTATCTTCAATGGTACCATCGTAATCCGGATACGGAAGCTGCATCAGCGCCTCGACATCTGCCGGGTTTTTCTCGGCAATTACCTTCGCAATGTTGTTGGCAAAAGTGGTAAACTTCTCGTTTTTCGCAACGAAGTCGGTTTCCGAGTTCACTTCGCAAAGAACAGCCGTGTTGTTATCGCCATAAAGAGCAATTACGCCCTCTGCAGCAATACGGGATGCCTTTTTGATGGCGTTGGCAAGACCTTTTTCACGCAGAATAACACCGGCTTTTTCCAGATCGCCGTCCGCCTCAATCAGTGCTTCTTTGCATTTCATCAGACCGACACCGGTCATGTTTCTCAGTTCATTGACCTGAGCCGCAGTAATGTTTGCCATAACTCGTTCTCCTTTCGTTATTCGGCAGCGTCTTCGGCTGCTTCCTTCTCGGCAGGTTCTTCTGCAAACTGCTCGCCCTGTTTTCCCTCCAGAACGGCGTTTGCCATCGTTCCGGCAATGAGTTTCACCGCACGGATAGCGTCGTCGTTGCCCGGAATCACATAATCAATCTCATCCGGATCGCAGTTGGTGTCAACGATAGCAACGATCGGAATGTTGAGTTTTCTTGCTTCGGCAACAGCATTGCGTTCTTTCTTCGGGTCTACGATAAAGAGAGCACCCGGCAACCGTTTCATTTCTTTGATACCGCCGAGGTATTTTTCCAGTTTTTCAATTTCCAGACGAAGTTTGACAACTTCCTTCTTGGGCAGAAGATCAAACGTGCCGTCTTCTTCCATCTTGCGAAGCTGCGCCAGACGGTCGATACGGGTGCGGATGGTGGTAAAGTTGGTCAGCATACCGCCAAGCCATCTGGAGTTGACATAATACATGCCCACCCGCTCTGCTTCTTCCTTGATGGATTCCTGTGCCTGCTTCTTGGTGCCGACAAACAGGATGCTCTCGCCCTTCTCGGCAAGATCGCGAACGAACATATACGCTTCTTCGATCTTCTTTACGGTCTTCTGCAGGTCGATGATGTAGATGCCGTTTCTCTCGGTGAAGATGTACTCTGCCATCTTCGGGTTCCATCTTCTGGTCTGATGTCCGAAATGAACACCAGCTTCGAGAAGCTGTTTCATAGAAACTACTGCCATGTTTTTTTCCTCCCGGTTTTTCACCGCCATACCGCACCCCGGCTTACGAACCTTTGCCCGCACCAGACCGGGATCTACGATATGTGTGTAATAATTTTATTGCTGCCAAATCAACAGCCCTATTATTATAACACAGGTCTTGTGATTTTGCAAGCATTTTTTTCTTTTTTTTGCAAAAAGAAAGATGCCGGAGCAAATACTCCGGCATCTTTCCCGTCTCAGGCCGAATCAGTCTTCGAACTCATCTTCCGGCAGGATAACCTCGCCAGTGTCGGGGTCGATTCTCGGGTTCGTGGACGCAGTCACGATGTCTGCATCGAAAACGAGGACTTCGAGCTCAACAGCTTCGAATTTCATCTGTAATTCCCTCCTTTTCTCAAGATTCAGACCACAGAAAGCGTGAAATCCATTTCATGCTTATATGATCCTATCATCATTATAGCATATATGATTTCATTTGTCGAGTCTTTTTGATAAATTAACCGGCATATGCGGCTGTGGCATCACCGTAATTCATCAACGCTTTGACCAGGTGGGCAAGAACGGCGTTCGAAGAAGCGGCATTCTTGGCAACATAGGTCTCAACGCTGTAAGCGAGCGTGTTGCTGACGGCAACATCGTTCTGCATAACAGTGAACGTCCAAACTTTGCTCAACTGATGCGGAGCAAAGTTGTTGAAGCGGACATAGTAGCGGTTTTCTTTACCGGTAACCGGCTCGAAGTCGGTGATCGTCGCCTGGACATTGCCTTCCAGATCCTTGACCACAACAGACAGACCTTCCAGCGAAGTGGCTTCGATCTGCAGACGGATGGCAACTGCCTCGCTCAGAAGCAGACCAGCACCCTTCCAGGAAACGGTCGGAGCATCGATAACCGCATATTTGGTGTTCTGAGAATCCACCAGATTCTCACGAACAGCAGCCGTACCCCAAGCAAGCTGATCAGCCGTCAGATTGGCATTGACCAGAGCGTCGGTGCTACCGACAAACTGCTGGGTAGCAGCGCCGTAGTTCAGCAGGTCGACAAGCAGCGTAGAGAGAACCGTCTTGGAGGTCTGTCTCTTCAGCTGGCTGTTGACATACGTCAGAACACTGTAGGTCTGCGTCTTACCGGCAAATTCAACGCCGCAATATTTGGCGTACGGAACAGCCGTGACGGTAGAGCCCATCTGATACGGAGCCAGACCCGGAAGTTTGAAGACATAACGGCCCTGAGAATCCGTGGTGTGTTCGGTAACTTTCACTTCTTTGCTGCCAACGGTAAAGATAACGTAAGCATCCGTGTAACCGAAGCCGTCCACGACTTCCGGTTTCACAACAAAGTTCAGCGCGATGCTGTCCTTCAGAGCAGGAGCAGCAGAGGCGAACTTCAGAACGTTTGCGGTGGTGTAGTCCGTAATCATCGGCATAACAGCGTCTTTGATCGCCGTGATCGAGTCGCGGAGGATATCGTCGATGACGTCGAAGGTCAGACGAACCTGGTCATTGAAAAGACTGCATGCCATGGATTTCGTGGTAGCTGCCAGGAATTTGAAGTAGCCGATGGCATACTTAACATTGGCATCGCTGCGCATCTCGTCGGTCAGACCGTTGATAAACGCGTTACCGGCTTCGATGACATAGTAAGGAGCTTCACTGTTGATGTCCGTAGAAGGAACCGTCAGGTTCTGCATCCACCAGCCATTCGGATCGGTGACGTTGTAGCCGGTGTCGGCTTCGCTCCAACCGAACAGCATGTTGAAGAATGCCTGGCTGTCGCCAAGGTCACCCCAACCAAGGGTATTGCGATAGAATTCCTGAATCAGTGCCTGATCTTTGCCGCCGCGGTTGAGATAAATCGTCCAGTCAAGCGTTCTGCCTGCGTATTCCGTGGGCAGTTCGTAAGCGGCACCGATTCTCGTCAGACCGTTGTACTTTGCCATGATGGTGGCAACGTCATCGGAGCTGAAGCAGAAGTCACGACGGGGCATGGCTTTCTTGAAGACAACCGGTTCTTCTACTTCTTTGTAGTAGAGGTCGTTGATCAGAGCAACCAGTTCTGCCCACTCGGTGGCATCAAATTCCGCTTCGTGCGGGGCAAGTTCAGAATTGAAGTAGGTCTCGAAATCCTTGTAAAGGTGATATTCCGTATAGAATGCCTTGAACAGATTTTCGAGCGTTCCGTCAATCGCATTATAATAGGTAGCAGATTTCAGTTCTTCGCTTGTAACAGCAGCGTTGAATTCCACAAAAGCGTTCCACAGCGCCTGACCGGAGGCACCGTCGGTCTTCGCAACTTCGCCGATCATCGGAAGACGAATAGCGTTCCAGACGTTCATCGTAGCGGCAGCGTTGGCCTTGGCAGCTTCCGCAGCAGCGGTATCGGCAGAAATCAGCGGTTCAGCAGCATCCTGGATGCCGGTGACAGCCGCTTTCACAACACCGGGCAGCTGCGTGTAGCACTTATAAGCACCGGTGGTGTTGAACACTTCGTTTGCGATGGAGCGAACCTTCTTGCAGACGAATTCGAAGTAACCGATTGCGGTTGCAACGTTTTGATCTGCTTTGATAGCAGCGGACAGACTGTCAATGTATGCCTGGCCGGCAACCATCACTTCGTAAGCCGCATCACTGTCAAGACCGGTAGCCGGAGCAGTTCCGAGACCAAGCGACACATAGTAGGCGCCCGCCTGCATTCCGCCTGCCTGCAGTTCCGACCAACCCCAGTACAGGTTGATAACGACCTGGAGGTAGTTTTCATAACCCGGTTTGACTTCGCTCTCGTTTACATAGTTAGTCCAGTCGATGGCAACGCCGTCGAGTTCCGTGGGCAGTTCGAAGGGCAGCGGAGCCGCATCCTTCACCTGCTGGAACGCATCGGCAACCAGATCGTCCAGTTCCATGTAGCAAGCATAGAAGTTCGTTTCGGCATAGGTATCCGCAAAGACGGTTTCCGCATACGCTTTGACGAAGTTGTAGTAACCAATCAGATAAGCGATGTTGGCATCGGCTTTCTGTTCTGCCGTAAGTTTGCCGATATAGGTGTCGGCAGCAGCAACGATCTTCCAGACGCAGACATCATCCGTCGGCATCGTGGCAAGACCCGCGTTGACAAAGTAATCAACAACGCCCTGTGCGTTATCATCATGATAAGCATACACGGCGACGATGGCAGCAGCCCAGTCGTCATAATGCGTCTTGGCTTCTTCCTGCGTCATGGCGTTCCAGTTCATCGTCTTGTCGCCGATGGTATCGGGCAGCCAATAGCCGGCTTTCTCTTTGATGGCCTGAACGGCATCGGCAACAATCAAACCGATGACATCAAGACCCTGATGCCAGGTGTCTCTGCTGTTGAGGTCCTGCGTGAATTCATCAACCTTGTCGGCGAGGAACCAGAAGTAGGCGATCTCATCGGCAGCAGTGGCTTTATCTTCCTCAGACAGTTTAGCGATAATCGCTTCGCCTGCAAAGACCTGAGGCCATGCCGCAGCGTCTACGTTCCAGGTATAACCATTACTCTCGAAGAATCCGCCGGGGGCAGTCCATGAAACAGCAGCATCAGCGGCAGCCGCAAAGGATTCTTTTGCATATTTGCTGCTGGATTCGGCGTTCGGGGCTTCGTAGTATACGTTGAACAATGCCGAGTAGGCATCCTTCAATTCCGGATAGTACCCGCCCAGAAGAGTTCCCAGTTTACCGGAAACGGTCCAGTCAATGGTTTTGCCGTTGTACTCGGTCGGCAGTTCAGGCGTCGCATCCGCAAATGTCGGAACAGCGAACATGGTGAACATGCCGGCGATGAGCGCAACAACCAGAAGAAGACTTAATGTCTTTTTCATGTTTTCTTTCCTCCTTAAAAATGGTGAAAAATATAATTGTCCGATGTGTTTTTCTTTTTGTTTCCGAAGCCCGGTCAAGCTGCAGGCAACAAAAAAATAACACACCTTTTGCCCTTAGTAAAAAAATGAAACAACGATTTTCAGTTTTCAAAGTCCATGACAAAAAACGGGGATTTCTCTTCACCCGTACTGATATTATACAATTATTTTGATGGAATGTCAAGAGAAAATCACAATTATTTGTGCAGAATTCTAAAAAAAAACGAAATGACAGAATTATTCTCTGTCATTCCGCTTTTGAATTGTGAATGAATTTCAAAGGGTCATTTTCCGATGGGATCCAGATCCGGAGTCCGCGGCGTTCCGCCGCTGTCTATCGTGCCGGTACTGATCGCCGGACGCGCCAGTCCCTGCATGAATCCACCGAGCTTTACAGAAGTCACATCCCCTGCAACGATCTGCTTATCAACCACCAGCAGATTGGCTTCCACCCCTTCGCCTTCGGCAGCTTTCGGATAATTCTTGACGGAATACGTATAGCGCACGGCACGCATCCCCTTGTAGTTTTCCAGGTTCATTCCCTGCATTTTCTGAAGATCGTTGTAGGCACTGTAGGTGGAGTCAAAGGTTTCCGGAATAACCACCTCCACAATTTCCGCGGGCTCGTTGACGATCTCCCAACCGAAATTGCGAAGGAAGTTTACGCGTTCTTCGTTCGTCGCTCCGGAATATTCCGTCTTCAGTGTGGGTTCGGCGGCTCGGGGAATGGAAACCAGCAGAATGAGCGCGACGCAAGCGCAGATCAACGCCAGAGAAAGAAGTTTTGCTTTTGTGATTTTTGCAGAGAAAATCATCATGTTCGGTTCACCGTCCAACAATATTTTTTTCTGGTATGATATATATGTGGCGGTTTGAAGGATATGACTAAAAAGCAGCGGCTTGTCATAAGCGGTGAACATGAAAATCTACCTTATATATTCAAGGAAGAAATACGAGGATTCCGTCTGAAGAATATAAAAAAGGAACACCTTGTTCCGAAGAACAAGGTGTTCCTGGTGCGTCAGAAGGGACTCGAACCCCCGACCTTCTGGTTCGTAGCCAGACACTCTATCCAGCTGAGCTACTGGCGCACATACACACTTTTCTCAAGTGCTCATATAGCATACCATACTTTTTTGAAAAAATCAAGACCCTAAATGCATTTTTTTTCGGATTGCTCTCACTTTTTTTCAGAAACTCCATCCTCGGACATCACAAGCCGGAGATCCGGATTCCCCACGAACGGAAGAAATCCTGACAAAAAAACAGGACCTTTATATAACACGTGTAATATTTCCGGGTCAGAAATCCGGTCAGTGCTTTTTCACGTCAAAACGGGTGCGGCATCCGGGGCACACAACCGTATGTCTCCCCCTTTTGTACGGTAGCCGCAAAACGGTTTTACAATGCGGGCATTTGCGGTAGAGAAACTTCTTCCGATCCCGGATGCGATCCCGCTGCAAACGGAAAAACGCACGGACAGAATCCCGAAGGCGGATAAAGCGAAGATTTTCACGCTGACGGCGCGCAATCTGCCGGGAAAATGCCCGCCACAGATTCCATATAAGCAGAGCGAATACCAAAACCGACAAAACAACCGGAACAACCGGAACGCGGAATGCCTGAAGCAGAAGTTCCAGAACAACGAGAACAAGCAGCGCCACAGACGAAAAACGGTACAACTCATCGGCTCCGTATCGTCCGGACATAAACCGCGCAAAGCGGGTTTTCAGTTTTACGAAAAAATTCAAGAGATCCCCTCCTTATTTCAATCGCTTAGCAGCATCTGCAAAGCGAACTCAGACAGCAAAGACCGAGGCAGATGCGCAGACCGGATGCCATGCCGGGATTGAACGTCTGTTCGGTCTGGCGGTATCGCGCCGCGCCGCCCTGAAGCTGAGCAAGAAGTTGCTGATACATGGGGTTGGAAGGATCCATCGCTACCGCTTTCTGGGCATGATCCAGCGCGACAATCCGGGTTCCGATTCCGGCATTGGCAACAGCACTGTAAAAATACCATTCCGCCGTGCGTTCCTGCACGGTAGACAGAAAATAAAGTGCCTGTGCATATTGATGCATGGCAAGATACTGCCGTACCGTAATGCTCCATGACGCACCGGAAGATCCGGAAGAGGACTGATATGAAGAAGACGTTGTTTTTCCCGAACGAATGGCTTTGATCTGTTCGTAGGCGGCGTTGATCTCCCCCATTTTCTTTTCGGCGAACGCCTTGTTGTCCGGATTCAGATCGGGATGATATTTCTTTGCCAGCTTGCGATACGCTTTTGTTATTTCTTCGTCCGAAGCATTTTGCGAAATGCCGAGAACGGCATACGGGTCGGTCATACATTCCCTCTTTTCTCCGCACGCTGTTTTTCGTAGCGGTACCGTGTCCAAACACCGGCATACAGAATATTTTTCAAAACCGAGTCGTACGGATCGGGAACCGAAAGTTCCTGATAGGCATCGGTACACTCACTCATCAGCACGGTCAGAATCGTTTCCATGTCGCCGACCGGAAGCGCAACAAGCGGATTATAACGCTCTTTTTTAAGATCCCGGATGCGGTCGGTGTCGGCATCGGCAAGATAGATGAACTGTCCGAGTTTCATGCCAACGGTACGAAGCGCCACAGCGTATTCATCCTCCCGCACAACAAAAATTTCTTCGGTCAGTCGCCCGAACGCTTCGGATGCGGCATCCGGATTCAGATCTCCGGATGTCTCCAGGAGATGCAGATCCCGCAAGCCGTCGGCGATTGCCTTTTGCTGACGCAGATATCTTGTGCCGAGAACATCGGTGTATTTTTTGAGACGGTCTGCCGCAAAGCCGGCAAAGGGATTTCCTTCATCGGAACAGTCGTCCCGGAGTTTCTGGCTCATCAGAAGCAAATTCATATCTGCCGCATATGCCGTAAACTCGTTGATCCGATACGGGTGCTTATGAACGGGATGCGGCACACAACGTCCGGACTTTTCCGTATCGACTGCTCCGTACAGTCCGGTAAGCAGTAGGATCAAAAAGGTCATGTCGTAAGACAGCGTAAGCTGCCCGCGAAGCCCGTAATGCTTTTGCAGCGTGTGACACAGCCCGCAATAATACGAGCGGTAGAAGGTTTTCTGTTCTTCCGTAAGATGTTCCAGATCGGCAACCACATATCCGAACACGACCGTTCTCTCCCCTTTTTCTGTTTTTCTTCAGTATACTGAAAAACGTCGGACTTGTCAATCTTTGTTTTTCGTCAAAAAATGCACGTTTCTGCGGAATTCACCATTCAAACTGATTGTTATTCTGCGGAAGGTCCGTCAAAAACTCCGACGGCGTTTCCTCCGGCTCTTCCGGAACGGCTCCGTCGGCAAGAAATCGGTACAGGTCGGCGCATTCATCAAAAGCCGCACGCATAGAAGGAACAAAAGAACCATCAAACAACGGCGCAATGCCGTTCTCCGTATATCCCACATGAATGCTTTTGGCGGCATAATAATCGTCCAGATCCGCGGGCGCAGTGCCCCGATATTTTTTGCGGTAGCATTCCAGCTCCGGCGTCATGGTACGAATGCGGGCAAGCGCCTGGCGAAGACCGTCCGGATTCCGCAAAACCGTTGCCCGGTAAGCATCCTGTGCCCATCTGTCCCACGGACCGAAATACATACCGTAACGAAAACGATCGGGGAAAAATTCAAAATAAAACGCCGGCGCGTTCGGCTCGGTTTTCGGGCTTCTGCGAAAGAAGCACCAAAGATTATCACGGTAAAGCGTTGTTTTATCCTTGGTGCGACGGGTATCCCGTACGATGCGGGAAACGCAGGTGCGCGGAACCAGGCACATCCGGGGATCGATGGAAAGCATCGGCTCGGTCATGTCTTCAATCAAAGCGTAGAACGGCTCGTAAATCTCTTTTTTGAACTGTTCTTTCTGTGCATTGTACCATTCCCGGCTGTTTTTAAGGCGGTTTTCCTGCAAACGCTCGGTCATACCGACGGGAAATCCGTGAAATTTCATAGCAAAACGCCTCCCTGTTTTCAGTATACCACAGAATACAAAAAAAGTAAAGCAGGGCGGCTTTCGCCGCCCTGCCCCAAAAACCTCTTATACGCCGAGACGCGTACGACGGAGCATTTCGTTGTCCGTAAAGTTGTGCGTTGCCACATAACCTTCGATGGGCATGATTCGCTCGTGAATTGCGTCGATGATCCAATCTTCCTGCGGGAAGAAGTGCTTTTCCAGCTCGTGAGCCGGCGTAATCCAGTTGCGGGAACCGACAACCACCGGAGGAGCATCCAGATAATCGAATGCCAGTTCGGTGATCTTCTCCGCCATTTCCTTCAGAACCGAGTTGCGCTCCACAGCATCGGAAGCCAGCAGGATCTTGCCGGTTTTCTTGACGGATTCAATGACCTTTTCGTAGTTGAACGGGACGATGGAACGGGCATCGATCACTTCGGCAGAAATGTTGTATTTCTCCTGCAGAATCTTTGCGGCGTTCATGGCCTTATACAACGTGGCACCGATGGTCAGGATGGTGATATCCGAGCCCTGACGCTTGATATCCGGCTCGCCCAACGGGATTTCGTAATATTCCTTCGGAACTCCGCCCTCATGGAACTGCTCGCCGAAATCGTAAACTCTCTGAGATTCAAAGAAGATAACCGGATCGGTTCCGTTCAGAGCCGCGTTCATCAAGCCCTTGGCATCATACGGTGTAACCGGGAAGACGGCTTTCAGACCCGGGATATGGGCAATCAGCGAAGACCAGTCTTGCGAATGCTGTGCACCGTACTTGGAACCGACAGAAACACGCAGAACAACCGGCATCTTCAGCAGACCGGCACTCATGGACTGCCACTTGGCAAGCTGGTTGAAGATTTCATCCCCGGCGCAACCGACAAAGTCGCAGTACATCAGTTCAACGATCGCACGTCCGCCCGCCATGGCATAACCGACTGCCGTACCGACGATGGCAGATTCGGAAATCGGTGCATTGAACATTCTGTGATACGGAAGAGCTTCCGTCAGACCACGGTAAACGGCATAAGCACCGCCCCAGTCACGGACATCTTCTCCGTAGGAGATCAGAGTGGGATCCTTATAGAAGCGGTCAATGATCGCCTCAAACAGAGCGTCACGAACCTGGAACACTTTGTTTTTGGAAACCGGTTTGCCGTCGGCATCGAAGCCCCAACGCTCTTTCTTGGCAATTGCCTGAACACGGGGGCATTCCTCCATGGGCATATTGACTTCGACCGGACGGTCTTCCATCTTCTCAATGCTCTGGTTGGAGAACATGATGCTTTCGATTGCATCCGGCGTTGCGACAAGATCCATTCTGGGAGAAATGGTTTCGTCAACCGCCATTTTGCAGACCGTGGTGATAAAGTCACGCACTTCGCCGTTGATTTCTTCGAACTTGGCTTTCGGCGCAATCTTTGCGGAGACGAGCTTTTCGCTGTAGTTTGCGAGAGAGTCGTGCTCTTTCCAGGCGGCGACTTCTTCCGGCGTGCGGTAAGAACCGGAGTCGGACGGAGAGTGACCGGTATAACGGTAGGTCAGCGTATCCATCAAAACCGGACCTTCATGATTCTTGAGCAATTCAATCTTACGGCGCATTGCATCAATAACCGCCAGCGGGTTATAACCGTCAACACGCTCGGAATGCATCTGTGCGGGGTTGATGCCGGCACCGATACGAGCCAGAATGCCGTACGCCATCGTTTCGCCGCAGGTCTGTCCGCCCATGCCGTAAAGGTTGTTGTTGAAGTTGAACAGAACCGGCAGACCGCCCTTATAGGCCTCTTCCCAAAGCTGTGTCAGCTGATCCATGGCGGAGAACATCATGGCCTCCCAGACAGGACCTCTGCCGACGGAGCCGTCGCCGAGGTTGGAAATGCAGATACCGTTCTTCTGGTTTACTTTCTTGAACAGGGCTGCACCGGCAGCGATGGTTGCCGAACCGCCGACAATGGCGTTGTTCGGATAAATGCCGAACGGCAGGAAGAAGGCATGCATGGAACCGCCAAGGCCTTTATGGAAGCCGGTTTCACGCGCAAAGATCTCTGCCAGGGCACCATAAGCAAGGAAATAGTGTGCCAGCTCTTTGACGGAAGAGGTCTTTACGTTGTCCTCCACAATCTTCAGGATTCTGCCGCCCATAAAATTCTTCATGGTGTTGTACAGATCTTCATCAGAAAGTTTGTGGATGGCACTCATACCTTTGGCGAGGATCTCGCCGTGGCTTCTGTGAGAACCGAAGATATAGTCATCCACCGTCAGCAGATATGCCTGACCGACAGCAGCGGCTTCCTGTCCCATGGAAAGATGGGCAGGACCGGGGTTCATGTACTCCACGCCGTTGTAGTTGCTTTTGGTTTTGATTTCAAACAGCATCGTTTCAAATTCACGGATAACTGCCATATCGTGGTAGATCCGGACGAAGTCCTCTTTGGAGAAGTTCTTCTTTTCATCGGCGATGGTTTTGTTATACTGGTTAACGGGAATGGGCTGGAATTCAATCTGACCCGGCTGTCTCAACGCATTCGGGTCCATGAATTGGCTCTTAGGCATGGTATATTACTCCTTTCGGTGTTTTGATTCTTTATTTGAACTGGAAAAGGCCTTCCCGCAGAATTTCGCAAACGGTGGGATGCGGGAATACGATTTCTTTCAGCTCGTCCACGGTCATTTCGGTTTCCACCATCATTGCCGCTCCGTAGATGATTTCGGACGCGTAATTGGCAATCATGTGAACGCCGATGATGTTGCGATGCTTTTTATCCATAATCATCTTGCAGATGCCGTCACCGATTCCGCCCTCGGTCTCCGCGACGTATCTTCCGGAATATTTCATGGTCAGCGTTACACACTCCGTTTCAATTCCCTTCGCCTTGGCGGATTCTTCGGTTTCACCGACACAGCCGACCTCGGGGTTGGTATAAATAACGGACGGAATCGCGCGATAACGCATCACATCTTTTTTACCAAGCATATTGTTAATGGCCACTTCGCTCTCACGGTAAGCCGTGTGCGCCAGCATTGAGGTTCCGTTGACATCGCCCGCCGCGTAGACATTGGGGATGTTGGTGCGGCAATACCGGTCGACCTTAACGGCACCGCGGTTCATTTCCACGCCGATGGTCTCCAGTCCGAGCCCCGCCGTGTTGGCACGTCTGCCGATGGAAAGAAGAACTTTATCCGCAGAAACGGAGTTTTTCTGACCGTCCTTCTCATACACAACGGCATCCTTGGTAACTTCAACGACCTTGCAGCCAAGGCAGAATTCCACACCTTTGCTCTGATAATTCTTCAGAAGAATGGAAGAAATTTCTTTATCGGTCGGACCGGCGATCTTATCCATCATTTCCACGACGGTTACCTTGCTGCCGACCGAGCAGAAATACGACGCCATTTCCAAACCGATGACACCGCCGCCGATGATAACCAATTTTTCCGGAACGGCAGGGAGAGAAAGAATTTCCTTATTCGTCAGAACGAAACCTGCGGCAACGCCTTCTTTTACACCGGGAATCGGCGGAACGACCGGCATTGAACCGGTGGCAATCAGAAGACGGCGGGCAATATGCGTTTCGCCGTTGACCTCTACCCGATAACCATCCTCGGCACGACCGTTGATCCGGGCTTCGCCCTCCACAACAGTGACCTTATTGGCTTTCAGGGCGCCGCGGATGCCGGAGACCAATGTTTTGACGACACGGTCCTTGCGGGCAACCACATATTGGTGATCCAGCGTGACGTTTTCGGCGTGAACGCCGTAATGCTCGCCGCGCTTGGCGTAGTCGTACGCTTTGGCACAGTAGAGAAGTGCTTTGGACGGAATGCAGCCCTCGTTCAGGCAAACGCCGCCAAGGTGCTCTTTTTCAATTACCATGGTATTCAGTCCCGCATGACCTGCCCGCTCACCGGCAAGATAGCCGGCGGGGCCGCCACCGAGAACAATCAGATCATATGTCATTGTTCGGTCCTCCGCTTATTTCGCAAGAAGCAAATCAAAGTTTTCCAGATTCTTCTTCAGTGCCTGCAGGAACTTCGCCGCCGGAGCTCCGTCAAGCGCTCTGTGGTCGAAGGTCAAAGACAGACCCATGGCAGAATACGGTTTGATCTCGCCGTTGACAACCCGGATCTTCGTTTCCGTCGCGCAAACACCGAGGATACCGGTCTGCGGGGGGTTGACAACCGGCGTGAAGGATTCAATGCCCATGTTGCCGAGATTGGTGACCGTGAAGGAAGCTCCACGGAGAACATCCGGGCTGACCGTTCCCTTCTTTGCCGCGTCAATCACGGCTTTCGCCTGATGAGCAAACTCGTTCAGTGTGAGTTTTTCGGCAGCAAACACGGTGGGAACCAGCAGACCGCGGGGAGTATCGACCGCGATGCCGAGGTTGACGTTGTTGAAGAACACCATCTTATCGTCAAAGAAATGTGCATTCAGAGAACGGAACTCCGGATTGGTCAACGTCTTGGCGACGGCATACATCACAATATCATTGAGCGTAATGTTTTCAAAGCCGAGATCGGCGCCGTTTGCCTTCACGCGGGCACGGTATGCCAGAATCTGCGTAGCATCAAACGAAGTGTTGAGCGTAAGCTGAGCCATTTCGGACAGCGACGCATGCATGGATTTGGCAATAACCTTGCGGATGTTGGGCAGTTTTTCTTCAACAAACGGCGTTTCGGGAGCGGCTGCGGTTGCAGCAGAAACTTCCGGCTTCACGGCATAATCGCCAACGGAAATCCGTCCGCCGATGCCGGTGCCTTCAACTGCACCGTTTGCCGCGTACTCGCCGGCGGCGGCTGCAGTGAATCTCACGCCGTCCGCACCCATGGCACGGATGTCACGCTCGATAATCCGACCGTTAGGACCGGTGGGCACAGCATATTTATAATCCAGACCCTGCCGTTCGGCAAGACCCTTTGCTCTCGGAGAAATGCGGACTCTGCCTTCTGCCGGCGTTGCGGCAACAACAGCGGTCTTCACCTCTGCAGGTTTTTCTTCTTTCTTTTCTTCTTTGACTTCGGCCTTGGAGCCCTCTTCGGCTTTTGCCGCCTTCGGGTTGAACTCCGCCGTGGATTCTCCCGGTTTTCCGATGACGCAGACATTCAGAAGGCACTCAACATCGTCGCCTTCCTCCCAGAAGATGTCCAGCATCTCGCCGGCAACCGTTGCTTCCTCGTCAAAAGAAGCCTTGTCCGTTTCGTAAGAAAAGAGCTTGTCGCCGACGGCAACCGGATCACCCTTCTTCTTATGGAACTTGGTAATGATACAGCTTTCGACCGACTGTCCCTGGCGGGGCATGATAACCGGTGTTGCCATATTCAATCACTCCTCTTCCTAAATTATATAATTTATTTATTTCAGCATAACCTGTCCGCCGGTGACGGGAATCGCCTGACCGGTTTCATACGGCTGCTCCATGCAGTACATCACGGCAACCGCGACATCGGAAGGCAGGCAT
Source organism: uncultured Eubacteriales bacterium (assembly GCA_934438175.1). Taxonomy (GTDB): domain Bacteria; phylum Bacillota; class Clostridia; order Oscillospirales; family UBA644; genus CAKSBH01. Next base: position 114,965 of record CAKSBH010000004.1, read on the forward strand.
CCGCGGCTCATCGGAACCTTGGACTCATAATACTTACGGACATCGTCCACGTTCTTGGCACCCGGAACCTTTCCGGAATTGAGGTACTGCACAAAAAGTCCCTTGACCGGATCCGACCACAGAGGACCATCCAGATAGTTCCCGGGGCAAACCGCATTGACCTTGATGTTGTATTCCACAAGTTCCAGCGCAAAGGATTCCACGAGACCGATTCCGCCGAACTTGCTGCCGGCATAGGCAAAGTTCTTGTTGCTTCCCTGCAGACCAGACTTGGAGTTGACCTGGACAATATCCATCATATAGTCGGCATCATAACGATGCTGAATCTTCATGATGCGGGATGCATACTTGGAACAGAGGAAGAAGCCGGAGTAATTCACCTTGATGTGGAATTCCAGCGACTGCTGTGTCACCTGCTCCAGGTTTCCGCTGCGTGCGATGCCTGCGTTGCTGACAAACAGGTCAATGCCTCCGTAGGCAAGAACGGTTTTGGTAAGAAGATTGTGCACCGATTCCTCCGAACCGACATCAACCTTAACGGCAATGGCCTTTCCGGCACCGTAACGCTCGCAGATTTCCCGGGCGTTCTTCTGGGAAAGTTCCTCGTTCAGGTCGGCAATCACCAGGTTGCAGCCATGCTCCAGCAGAGAATCAGCAATTCCCTGACCGAAGCCCTGCGCGGCACCGGTAACGACAATAATCTTTTCGGCAAGACGCTTGGCGTTTTTATCGGTGCTGACCTTGGAGCGGTACTTTTCGACTTCCCACGTTTCGATGAACCGGACCAGATGATCCGACAGAAAACGATGACCGCCGAAGCTCTCCGCATAAGCGGCAATTTTTGCAGCGTCGCGGAACAAGGCCAGGGAAGTGTCAGCATTTTTCTTCGTAGTTCCGAATGCAAACACCGCGGTATTCTGAATCGCCACGATGCGGGGCAGATAACCGTGAGCCGTCTTATACTCCGCCAGACCTTTTTCAATCAGCCCCTGCTGGGTCTCCAGATCCTCGGCATAGGCAACAAAGAGAGGATACGGTTTGTAATACACAATATGATCCGGCGTATAGGCACCGTTGACCGGAGCAAATGCTTCTTCGGACGCAAGCAAACGGGCAAATTCGGCGTTGCTTTCTGCCGTAACGATTGCCGTTCCCTCGCCTTCACGCAGAAGCATCCGGATTTCCGGAGCCAGATAAGAAGCGCGTTCTTCGTCATACTCCACCGGAGAGAAGTCCGGAGTACGGGTCAGACGGGCACGGATATCATCAAAAATCTTTTGATAAGTCGCTTTGATCTCCTCAAACGTATCACCAGCAACGAAGATGCCGTGATTCTGAAGAAGGATTGCCATCGGATTCTTTCCCGTCCGGGCAACATTGGCGTCATAGAGTTTTTTCACCTCAACGGCAAGTGTCCAGCCAGGTTCCGTTTCGTTCACCCAGACCACACGGTCTCCCCACAATTCCTCGGCGACTTTGGCACCGTTCTGCGAACAGGTAATGCCGTTGACCAGGGCAGGATGAAGGTGAACCACATATTTCTGAGGAAGAATATCATGCAGAGATGTCTCCACGCTGGGACGCTTGTTGCGGTCCGAACGGGCGCGGGCATCCATCAGATCTTCCAGAACTTCCTCTTCGCGCAAAGCAGAATCGGAAGAATATGTTTTCGTCCACATGGCGGCAAGAGCCGCGCGATCCATTTTGACAAACCCTTCCTCGGTAATGGTGGCAAGCGTGGTACCGGAGCCCTTGACGTAAAGGGAACCGCCCTCCTTGCACGACGTATTTCCGCCGCCCGCAAGGACGAGATCCGGATTAGAACCGAAGTAATGGGAAATTTCAACCAGTTCTTTTACCGACACGGTACTGCGCCCCCTTACAGAATGGACTTGGCGTTGGCAAGCAGATGTTTCTCTGCTTCCTCGCACCACAGACCGTTATGAGCAGCAACAATCTCTGCCAGTTTGGCAAACAGCGGATCGGTTTCGCCCAGACGCGCGAAATCGGCAATCGCCGTCAGCGGAAGATCGATTCCGGTATAAATCAGTTTTTTGCCGCCCGGAATCTTGTCCAGATCCACAACCGTCTGCGGAACACAGGCAAGACCTCCGATATGCGTAATCATGGCTGCCGGATTGATGGCACCCGTTTCCATCAGTTTAAGCGACTCTCTCATGTCGTCCGTATTGCCGCCGGAGGTACCGACGATATGCGTGGACGAATAGTGCACATTGTAGAAGTTGAACTCTGCCGTGAAGGCGGGATTCGTGGGACCGGCAAAGAAGTTGAGGCAGCCGTCTTTGCCAAGGATCTTGTCTCCCTGCTCGACGACCGGCTTGACCGGAGCAAAGACGAACACATCGTCATAGCCCTTGCCGCCCGTAAGATCACGCAGCTTGGCAACCGGATCGCCGTCGCCCGTGTTAAGATAAATCAATTTGACACCGTGCTTGGCGGCATCTTCTACCGTAAGGATGCTTTCGGCACGTTTCAGTCGATCTTCGTTGATATCGGTAACAACCAGCAAACCCGGCTTTCTCGGACCGTGAACCGCATAATCGATGGCACCGAGACCCATCGGTCCGACACCGGCAAGAATGGCGCAGTTACCGCCCTCAACAATGCCCATGGAATGGACATACGAGCCCTGCGTGGTGTGATAGTTGGCGTGGAAGCCGCCGACGATGCAGCTCATCGGCTCTGCCAGCGATCCGTAGAAGAAAGCGCTGCCGTTGTATTCCAGCAGGCAATTCTGCTCCATGACGGCGTTGGGGATGATGACGTAAACCGAGTCGCCGCCGATGTACCGGAAGGAATAGCCCGGTGCAGCATACGGATCGTCCTTCTGATTCAGTGCCGGCTGAATCGAAAACTTCTGTCCTTTTTTGAAAGAATCTTTCCACTTGGAACCGACCTCAAGGATCTCACCGCAGAATTCATGACCGATGATGACCGGATTCTGTGCGATATCGTTGGGTACCCGTTTATGATCCGCACCCTGAAGCGCGGCTTTGTGCGAAGACATACACACGCTGTCGGAAATGACCCGTGCAAGGATTTCATCGTCCTTGAGCGTCGGAAGTTCAAACTCCTCCATTCGGAGATCGTTCTTCCCATACAGGCGAACCGCTTTTGTTTTCATGAATAAGACCTCCACATCTTAATCGTAATACTTGACCAATGTATATTATATCAAGATACAATATGAATGTCAAGCGAAAACGACCGTTGTAGAGGTCTTTTTTTTCTTCATTTCCGGCGGGAACGCAACGTCCGGAAAAAATCCGTAAGAATTCCGGCACAGGCATCCGGCAGATAACCGAATTCAACAATCGGCTTGTGGTTAAACGCCTCTTCGGCAAGATTCACAACGCTGCCGAACGCGCCGGCTTTCGGGTCCGCCGCGCCGATACACACACGCTCAATGCGGGCGTTGAGGATGGCTCCCGCACACATGGGACACGGCTCCAGCGTCACATACAGGGTACAACCGGGCAAACGCCAGCCGCCCAGGCGGGAACAGGCACGCCGGATAGCAAGAACCTCGGCATGAGCCAAGGCGCTTTTATCGGTTTCCCTGCGATTATAGCCGGAAGCAATAACTCGCCCGTCTTTGACAAGAACAGCCCCGACGGGAACCTCCCCGATCTGTGCCGCTTTCCGGGCACAGGTCAATGCCCGGCGCATAAAGCGCTCGTCTTCCGTCATGACCGCAGATCCTTTCTGCGCTCGAAAAACGCATCCAGTCCACCCGGATCCGCCTGTTCTCCGCGGACACGGATTTTCATTTCATTCATCACAGGAGGAATCCGGTTAAAATCAATGACATAACGAAGAAGGATATCACCGCCTGTTTTTCCCACATGTGCCTCAATGCTTCTGGGATCAATTCCCACAACGGAATATTCGTCGTCAAGATCAAAATTACAATGATTCTTAACCCCGTTTTCAAAAACAAACGTGTTCACATTCTTCCCTTTTCCGGCAGAAAACACCAGTTTGTCACGGTCGGACACGCACAGCCGGACCGTCACGCCCTCTTCCCCGAGAAGACCGGTTCCGTCAAATTCCAGGTATACGGCTCCCTCCCGGGTTCTCAACATCTTGCCATGCGTGTAAACATACGAAACTTCTTTGCCGTTCTGTAAAGAACGAATCTCAAGCTGCACGTTTTTCATAAACCTTCATTCCTCAAAAGACACCGCCAGATCCAGCAGCTTTTCAATCAGATCGCCGTAAGAAAGTCCGGATGCGGCAAACAGTTTGGCATACATGCTGATGGAGGTAAAGCCGGGCAGCGTATTGATCTCGTTCAGATATACCGTACCGTCACGTGCCACAAGAAAATCCACACGGGCAAGCCCCTTACAGTCGCAGGCACGATAAGCACGGAGCGCAAGCGCACGGATCTCCTCTTCTTTTTCGCTCCCGGACGGAATGCGAAGGAGAGAGGCGGCATTCTGATATTTGGCGTTGTAATCGTAAATTTCATTGGCAGGGAAAATCTGCCCCGTAACCGAAACGGAAAGCACGTCGTTTCCAAGTACGGCAGCCTCGATTTCCTGCGGATCCTCAATCCCCTGCTCCGCAACGACACGGCGATCCACTTCAAAAGCCGTCCGGAGTGCCCCGGCAAGTTCGGACTCTTCGTGACACTTGGTAATCCCGATGGAAGATCCGGCGTTGGAGGGTTTGATAAAAACAGGGAACGTCAGACGGGACGAAATCTCGCGCATGACGGCTTCTGCATTCTCCCGCCAGGAGACACGTTCTACCGTCACCCATGGCATGTGACGGATTCCGGCAGAGACGAACACCGTGTTCGCATACGCCTTATCCATGCAGACCGCAGATGCCAGAACACGGCAACCGACATAGGGAACCCGCATCAGTTCAAACAAGCCCTGAACGGTTCCGTCTTCTCCGTTTTTGCCGTGAAGAACCGGAAAAATCACATCCGGAACAAAACGGGAATCTTCCCAAAGAAACGCCCGCTCGTTCAATGAGATTTCCACCGGTTTTCGGACAAGATCTTCCCAGGCACGGCTCTCAATTTCCTCAGCAGACGCATCGGTGACAAACCATTTTCCCTCCCTGGTAATACCGATTTTCAGAACTTCATGCTCCGGACGGATATTCCGGAGAACCGAAGCGGCAGACATACAGGAAACCTCATGTTCCGTCGATCTTCCGCCGAACAAAACTGCAATCTTCATAAAAATCCCTTTCGGTCATTCAAAATTCTTTTTGTCCGAATACGACACGCTCAATACCGCCGTAATCGCGCCGTGTATCAATGCTCCGGTATCCGCATTGTTGAAGGATATCCGAAACCGCAGATGCCTCTCCCTCGCCAACCTCAAAAACAAGAAATCCGCCGGGACGCAGAGTATCATAAAAAGAGGGTGCGATCCGGCGATAAAAAAGAAGCCCGTCTTCTCCCCCGTCCAGTGCCAGCACCGGCTCGTTCTTCACCTCAACGGAAAGCCCGGCGAGGTCGCGGGTCGGAATATACGGAGGATTGGAAACAACCATGTCAAACAGTCCCTCCGGTCTTTCCGCCAGAACATCGCAGCGGACAATCCGGGCATCTATGCCGAAATGCGCGGCGTTTTTCCGGGTCAGCTCCAAAGCGGCTTCGGACACATCCGCCAAGGTAACGCGGGCTCCCCGGCAGATTGCTGCCGTCAGACCGATACAGCCGCTTCCGCAGCAAAGATCCAGCAAATCTCCGTCAGGTCTCAGACGCTCCAACACAACGTCTACGACACACTCCGTATCAAAGCGGGGAATCAGCACGCCGGGAGCGGTAAAGAAAGTCCTTCCGTAGAAATCGGTTTCCCCTGTGATATACTGCACCGGCTCACCCGCCAGACGGCGGTCAACATCCGCATTGATCCGTCGGATCGTTTCCGCATCCGTAACCTCAAAAAACGCATCGCAACCGCCGGAAAGAAGAAGACGTTTGCGCACCTCGCCGTAAGACAGACCGGTCTCAAAGGCAATCAGGGCACAGAGATCTCCCTCTCCGCCGGTTACGCCTGCGTTTTCCAGACGTTTCCGGTTTTCTGCATAAACATCCATCATCAGGACGTATACGCAGCGTCCTCATCCAACTCGCCCGTTTCCGGGTTGATGAGTGATGCCTTCAGGGCAGCAATGGCAACCTCAATCTGATCGTCATCCGGATCCCGTGTGGTCAAAAGCTGAAACCACTTGCCAGGTGCGGAAAGAATCCGGGTAAACAGGTTGTCGTGCCGACCCGTAAATTTAAGTACTTCAAAACTGAGCCCCGCCAGAACCGGCAAAAACAGAATTTTTACCAGCATATACACGAACGGCAGCGCATCCTGCATCTGACGAAATGCGGGAATCATAGAAAGGAACGAGTAAAAAACAAGACTGACCACAATGGTAATCAGCAAAAAACTGGTTCCGCAACGGGGATGCAAACGGGAAAACCCATGCACATTCTTAACGGTCAGTTCTTTTTTTGCTTCAAAGCAGAAAATGGTTTTATGCTCGGCACCGTGATACTGAAACAATCGCCGGATATCCTTCATTGCGGAGATCGCCAGGATATAACCGAGAAAAATCAGAATCTTAATCACGCCGATAATCACGGACTTCCATACGCCGAAAGAAACGGAAAAAAGTTTCTCCAACCCTTCACAAAGCAGAGTAGGAAGAAAGATGAACAGGGCGAATGCAAGAAGAATTCCGACAAGCAGAGAACCAAACACAAGTCCCCCGTTTTCAGATTCCTTCTTTTTCGATGCTTCCTTGGCATCTTCTTTCTTTTCCTCCGTATCTGCCACAACATAATCCGCCGAGGCGGAAAGCGCGCGGATACCGACGGAAATGCTCAGCACAAACGACACGACTCCCCGGATAACCGGAACACGTGCCCAACGATGTTTTTTTGAAAAATCCGAAACGGGAAACGGTTCGGTCTGAATGGTTCCGTCCGCACGGCGCACCGCCAGCACATTGCCGATGGGAGAACGCATCATAATGCCCTCCATCACCGCCTGGCCGCCGACATTTGCATACCGCTTCTTTTCCGACATGGCAAATCCTCCCGAAAATTCCTGTATTATTCGGCGGAAATGACATAGTAGTACACCGGCTGACCGCCGTTGACCACCATGATCTCCGTATCTTCACCCACTTTATCACGGATGATATCCGACATTTTGTTTGCCTGATCCTCCGTCACACCTTCACCGTAAAACAGTGTGATGCAGCTGCAGCCCTTCATTTCGTCTGCAAGTCCCGCCATGCAGTCTTCCTGAGAATCCCGCACAACTTTGACATCGCCTTCCACAAGACCGAGCATCTGCCCTTCCTTGATGGAAGAATTCTGAAAAACGGAATCGCGGGCGGCAAACGTCATACGCAGGGTGTGTACATTTTTGATGGCTTCCGTCATCGTAAGCACGTTATCTTTCAGATCCCGATCCTCATTGAAAGCAATCATGGCGCCGATGCCCTGCGGAATGGAATAAGACTTGATGACAACAACCTTTTTGCCGGAAACAAGCGCTTCTGCCTGTTTTGCCGCCATATAGATATTTTTGTTGTTGGGAAGAACAAATACAATCTCACTTGGCGTCGAATTGATGGCACACAGAAGATCATCCGTACTGGGATTCATGGTCTGCCCGCCCTTTACGAAATAATCCACGCCGAGATCCCGGAAGACCTCTGTCACACCGTCGCCCGCCACAACTGAAACAAACCCGTATTTTTTAACCGGCTCGGCAACCGTGTCTTCCGCTTCCGGCTTTTCTTCTGCAGATTCCCCGTTCGCCAAAGACAGCGATGTGTGCTGAAGCCGCATGTTCTCAATTTTGACCATGGTCAGCTCTCCGAATTCCAGACATGCTGACAGAACCTTACCGGGATCGTTGGTATGTACATGGAATTTGATGAAATCCTCATCGTCAATAAAAACGCCGCTGTCTCCCGCATTCATGATAAAGTCGTGGAAACGCAGAATTTTCTTTTCGGTAACCGTACCGTCTTTCTTTTTGTCGATGATGCACTCGGTGCAGTACGAGAAACGGATGTCTCCGGTTTCAAACATCTTGAAATCCGCCTTCTGTGCCGTTTCCTGCGGGGCTTCGGCACGGACGATGCCCTTGCCGTCCAGAACCGATTTCATCCCTTCCAGAATGGTCACAAAGCCCTTGCCGCCGGCATCCACAACATTCGCCTGTTTGAGCACGGGAAGAATTTCCGGTGTTCTTGCCAGCGTTTCCTGTGCGGCAGAAAGAATCCCGTCAAAGAATTCGGCAAACGGAAGATTCATGTCTGCGGAAAGATTCATCGCAGTCTCCGCCGAAAGGCGCATAACCGTAAGAATGGTACCTTCCGTAGGCTGTTTGACAGCACGATAAGCAGAATCCACGCCGCTTTTCAGCGCGCGGGCAAACAGAACCTTATCCGCCGAGGCGTTGCCTTTGAACTCCTTGGCAACACCGCGGAAGAACAGCGAGAGAATAACGCCGGAATTTCCGCGACCGCCGCGCAGAAGCGCGCCGGCAACTTTTTCGGAACACTCCGACAGATTCCCGCTGAATCCGGAAATCGACGTCCGTCCTGCCCCCATGGTTAAGCTCATGTTGGTGCCGGTATCGCCGTCCGGAACCGGAAAGATGTTGAGATTGTTGATTTCCTCACGCTTGTTTTCAATGGCATTCGCTGCGGAAATCACCATATCCCGATACGTATAGCCGTTAATCATTTTTTCTACTCCCCCGGGTTTCTCAGTTGTTTGCGCAAACCGAATCCACAAACAGTTTGACGTTCTTTACCTTGAAACCGGTTGTATCTTCGACATTATAGACGATTTTGTGGATGATACTGTCCGTAATCGCCGGGATGTTGATTCCATAAGTAACCATGATGTGGACTTCGATTTCAATCTCGTTGTTCGCGCAGGAAACGTGAATGCCTTTGTCCAGATTCTTTTTGAACAGATTCCAGAATTCCTCTGACGCATTCTTGGCCGTCATGCCGGCAACGCCGAAACATTTGGTTGCGGCGCTGGAAACAATGTTGTAAATAACCGCTTCGTCAACAACGATAATACCTGTACTGTTTTCGACTTTCAGCATATTGTGAAGTCACCTGTCCTTTCTGTGGCTAAAAACATACAGTATAATTATAGCGCATTTCGCCTTTGATTACAAGCCCCTTTTTGTTATTTTTTTTAGGAAAACCGAAAAACGGAGCCGCACCTGGCAAGGGTCGGCTCCGCCGGTTTACGAAAAGAACAGGACGGCAAGCACCAGCAGAATCAGGGAATCTTCCCTCTTGTTTTCGTGGTACAGCAGTACAAACAGGCCAAGAAGCAAGGCATCATCCAAAGTCAGCGAACCGAAGAGACCGCCGGATTCCGCCGGTGCTGAAACCGGCACAGGCATTTCTTCCGCCGATCCGACCGTGGGTTCCGTTTCCTCCTGCGATTCTTCCCGGGCTACGGCATTCCCGTCATAACCGGCAGGAACCGATCGGAGAGCTGCTGACTGTCCCTTTGCCGCCGTCTGACGAAGACGGCGGGCGGCATCCTGTTTTTTCTGCTCAAATTCTTCAGAACCGGATGTCATCTCACAATCCTCCCCCGCCGTTGCCCTGCAAAGCATTGAGAATTCCGATGACCTGAATCGCTTTGATGGCAGATTGAATTTTTTCGGCACGGGACGGGCGCATATAAGGGGCAATGGCACGGAGCAGAACCACTTCCCGGCTGTTCTGCATCTTCATTCCTCCGAGCAATCGGGCGATCTGCGCAGAATCACCGGAGCCGGATGTCGGTGCGCTTTCCTCCGAGGATCCGCCGCCGAGTCCGCCGGCAAGTTCCCGGATCTTTTTGGACGCCTCCGGATCCTCCAGCAACTTGGAAATGCCGGAAAAGAGATCTTCAGTCATGACCGTTCCCGCCTCCCAGAATCCGATTCAATCCCTCCATGGCACGGGGCGAAGACAGAATGCTGCGCAGCATAGAAGGGTCGGATAAGATCTTCATTACCGCCGCACGGTCCTGTTCGCCCATACGGGTCAGCAGAGCGCGGATTTTTTCGGGATCCTGAAACAGGCGTTCCACGTCCGCAGCCCGTTGCTCGCCAAGAGTTTCTCTGGCGACATCCGCAACGTTCGCCGCTGTTTTTTCATCCGGAAATTCAAAAGGTTTCTGATCCAAAACAAAACACCTCCATAGAAGATTCTTCCCTTCATATATATGCGAAAGGCGTTGTTTTGAACCGTATTTTTTGAAAATCTTGACTTTTTAACAGAAATCTCCTATAATCTTTCCGGGAGGATGAATATGCGCTATCTTGTTTTTTCGGATTCTCACCGGAAACCGGAGCCGATGCTCCGTGCAGCGGAAGCGATTCCCTGTAACGGGTTTCTTTTTCTCGGAGACGGGCTTTCGGACCTCGCGGAATTGACCTACCGGTTTCCGTACCGGAATCTCTGCGCCGTAAGAGGAAACAACGACTGGTTTGAACAGGAACCGGACACCAGAGTTCTGGATTGCAACGGGACGAGGATCTTTCTCTGTCACGGGCATACCCTGAACGTACGGGCAGGAACGGACGTCCTGTGCTTCACGGCAAAAAGGAACGGATGCACGGCTGCCCTGTTCGGGCACACACATATTGCCGTATGCCGGGAAGAAAACGGGCTTCTTCTGCTCAACCCCGGCTCGATACGGGATTCCGGGACATTCGGCATTTTAGACGTGAGAAAAGGGATGGTACATGCGGAAATCCGCCAGGCAGACGAACCGGAAACCGTTGTCAGCGAAACCACGACCGGATAACACGCACAATCCAGAGATCATACCGGACATCATCGGAAACCGCTGTGTCGGAGAGGCGAAATCTCTCCGGCACTTTTTCTGTATTCGTCCGGATTTCCCCGGTTGCACCGGACAGACAGACGGCAGGAAAGACAACGCACCACCAGTTATGCCCTTTTCCCTCACCAAGTGTAACAATCAGCGCATCGTAGTCACCTTCCGGCAGAAAAAAGCCGTCATATTCCCGGTAATCAAACCGTTCCCGGCAAAGAGAAACCGAAACATCGCACGGCATTCCCGCATCTGTGGTAACCATCCGGCAAAGCGCTTCCAGTTCGCCGAGATGCGGGGCAAGACGTTTTTTCGCATCCTCTTTATCGGTTGCCCCGTCAAGCAGAGCGGATGTATACGACAGCACACGGTCCCGGACCTTCAGTTTCAATGCCTGATCCTCCGGACTGTCACTGGAGGCACGCACATGAAGCCGCAGAAACGTATTGGCAAGCGCTTCGGTTTTTTTCTCTTCTCGGGCAAGCGTCGCCGCATTGAGAATCAGAAAGAGCATGGCAATGCAGATGCAGACGGTCGAAATTTTCCGGGCAATTTTCATAAAAACTCAACTCCTTACGAAGCGAGTATCGCCCAAGTTTCGCCGCTCTATTCAACCGGCAGCAATCAACTGCTCCAGCTCGTTTTCCAGATACCGATGAAGAAGAACATGGCAGGGCTCGGTCGGATGAATGCCGTCGGCACAGAACAGCTCGCCCCGCTTCTGCACATCTACGGCAGAGCGCAAATCAATCAAAAGGCAGCCGATTTCTTTTGCGGTCTGCTCGGCAAGATGGCTGTAATACGCCTGCCATTCATACAGACGATGCACCGTGCCAAGCCACTGCAGAATGTTATCATACGAAAGCCCCCGGGAAATGTAATTCATAAACTGTGTCTCATCAATCGGAACCAACGTACAGATTGCAACCTGAGCACCGGTCCGGGAAAGGACCTCAGCTATTTCTTTCAGGTTTCTGCAATACTCTTCCGGCGGAACCGTGCAATCCAGAATCAAAGACGGATCGCCGGAGATGCGACTCCAGTCATAATTGCAGTCGTTCCCCCCGAATTCCAGAAGAGCCATCGTATTCCGGTCACAGTTTTCCGCCACGCGATGTGCCAACGCAAGTCCCTTGCGACTGTCCGCACCCATGCGGCATTCATTTTTCAACAAAACTCCGGGGACGTTCATCCGGTCGCGGCACAGATGATACCCGCCGTTTTCGTAAAGAACACCCCTCAGAATAGAATCTCCGAAAATCCGAACACATTCCATTTTAATTTTGAATCCTCGCTTTCCTCGCCGCTGTTTTTCTTCATTGTACACGGCGGACGGCGAAAAAGCAACCTATTTCGGTTTCAGACAGTTCTATCCGGCAAAAACACACCGGTAGAGTTAAAAAATACCGCTCTACGAATCGTAGAAAAGCCCGTAGAAAACAAAAAAACACCGCTCCGAAGAGCGGTATCTGAAAATTCGTTATTTATGAGACCGTTTGGCATAATTCGCTTTGCGGAACTCCTTTGATTCGCCAAGATCCGAAAAACGCTCGTCGCTGTCCTTTTTGAATTTGGACATCATTTCCTCAAAAGAAAGAGGGCGATCGGAATGCGCAGCATTTGCTGCCGATGCATACACGGCAACCTGAGGCCGCGGAACCGACGGACAACGTGAAACCGGTCGGGACGGTTTCTCACGGTTTTCGGAAGCTTTTTTGATGGATAAATTGATTCTGCCCTTTTCATCAACATTGAGAATCCGGACCCGAACGGTCTGCCCAACGCTGACATAACGGCTGATATCGGAAACGAACTCATCCGAAATCTCGGACACATGCACCATACCGGACTTCCCGTCTTCCAGTGCAACAAACGCTCCAAACTTGGTAATGCTCGTGATTTTCCCTTCAACGACAGAGCCCACATCCATGGACATACTGGGTTGATCCTCCTTCAACTTTTTATATCTGAATTTTTTTACTGCCCCGTAACGTCGATATAAACCTTTTCGTTTCCCGTACCGTAACCAAGATCCCGCTCGGCAATCGAACGATAAAAGTCATCCAGGTTTTCATCATCCATCATCGCGGAAAGTTCGTTGTTGGCAATCTTCTTTTCACGGATGGCACGGCGGATTTCCTCATTCTCAAGATCTTTCTGCGTCAGAGAATTGCGCATGGCAAGAAAAGAAACGACGGAAAGTACCAGAACCGCCACCAAAAGCAAATGCAAAACGTTTTTTGTTTTCAACATCGTTCAATCCCTCGGAATCGGAGATTCCTTTTATTCTTTTTTCTTTTTCTTCCGGACAACGTCCAGACGAAGCCGGAGTTTGGCTGCAAGATACCTTACCGCCCGTCCCGCCGTCAACGCATAAAACAGACATCCGACCACCGTTGACAGCAAGAGAAACAAACGCAACTGTCCATCGTTTGTAAAAAACACAAACAAAAACAGAATCACACTGCAAAGAAAAAAATACAACGTATCCGCAACAAAGACCAGCACCGGAGAGATGCGGAACAAAAGCCGCGGAACACGGAATGCTTCATACAGAACTCCCAGACCGATCCCCAGCAGAAATGCCGTAAGAAAAGAGGAGAACTGTGCCCCATCGGCGGGAAACATCAGCGAAACAGACGGGAAAGAAACGAAAAATCTTCTTTCTTCCTCGCCCCGTCATACACAACGGATATGACCAGACCGTCAAAAGACACCTCTCCCACTTCCAGCGAAAGGGTCGTTATATGCAGATTTTCACCCCGGAATGTAACACGTCCCTGCTCTGTAAACAGGCGAACCTCGTGCTCGTCGAAACGATCAACATCCGTTACACCGGTGACCGTGGTTTTCACCCGGTTTTCCAAAAACAAATTGTGCTTGCCGCATCCAACAGCATCTGCCATCCTGCATCCCTCCCGATAGATAATCTATGCGGAAGCATCTGCAGATAGAACCGATCAATCCAAAACCCGGTACATTCCGGCAGCATCGGCTTTGAGCGCATGCTCGGAAACGGAAACGACCTCCACACAGACGGTACGGCTTCCGAACGTAATCTCAATCCGGTCCCCCTCCCGCACTTCACAGGAAGGTTTGGCTGCCTTGCCATTGACTTTGACATGGGAGCCGTCACACGCCTCATTGGCGACGGAACGCCGCTTGATCAGGCGAGACACTTTCAGGTATTTATCCAGTCTCATAAGTTTGACAGTCCGTGCCGCATCCCAGGACACGGCACGGATTACTTCGCCTTTTTTACTTAATTTCTTCCTTCAGGGCTTTGCCTGCCTTGAACACAGGAACCTTCATTGCGGGGATGGTAATCTTTTCGTCCGGATTCTTCGGGCTTCTTCCTTCACGGGCAGCTCTTTCCTTGACTTCAAAGCAACCGAAACCGACCAACTGAACTTTTTCGCCCGCTTTCAGGGCATCCCGGATTACTTCCAGCGTCGTTTCCACAACAAGGCCGGCATCCTTTTTAGAAATATGCGCTTTCTCTGCGACATCCGAAATAAGACCATACTTGTTCATTTGATTCTATCTCCTTTTTATTAAAAATAATTTCTTTTTTTACGGATTCCGGCATAAAACGTCGTCCCGTGTCGGAATCTGTCTGTCATTGTCTTTTATTTTACACCATTTTACGAAAAATTTCAAGATTTCCGGCGTTTTTTCCCCACCAAAGAGCGAATTTCGTCGAAAGACACCAATTTCACAAGAAGAATTAGTGCAACATAAACAACGGCACCTGCCAAAATGGCAAGGAAAAGCAGAACACGATCCGGAATTTTACCGGAAAGAAGCCAAGAAACACCGAAAGCTGCGGCAAAACAGGCAACACCGCATCCGAGCGGCTTGAGAAAGACATCCGCGACCCGCACAGAAAATCCCAGTTCTCTGCGAAGGAACAGAAGGTTCATCACCAGCATAACCGGCCATGCAATGTTTGTGGCAAGAGGCGCTCCGTAAATATTCAGTGACGGGATGGAAGTAAAGATGACCGTGGCGGCCGTCTTCACAACGGCACCGACAGCGACCGAAAGGACGGAAAGATACGCCTTACCGATCGACTGCAACACATAACCTGTTACGTTGGTCAGCCCGACGGCAATCAGCGAAATGGAAAGAATCTGCAAAAGGCGTCCGGCAATTTCCGTTCCCTGTGTACTGTAGATAAAATCCACGGACTGCTGGGCAACCGCCATCAATCCGAAGGCGCAGGCAAACGCAAGCACGGAAGAATAGCGCAACGCTTTATTCAGGGTAAAACGGAGCGCCGATTCATCACGGCGGGCATACGCGGCGGAAATAGACGGAACCATGCTGACACCGATGTTGATGACCAGAAAGGACGGCAGATTGAAAATAGTCAGTGACATATTGCTGTAAGCGCCCCAGTTCAGTTGGGCAAATTCCAAAGAAAAGGCGTTTTTCAGCGTATTCATCACCACAGCGGCATCGATCAGTCCAAACAGATGAACCGTGACCGACGACAGCATAATGGGAAGCGTGACGATAAAAAATTCTTTGAGAAGCTTCCGACGGGGAGTTCCCACATCCGCCATAAACTGGCTGACGGAAATACGATATTCGTCTTTGCGGAATACATAACGAAGCACCAGAAACAGACAGGATGCCACGGTTCCCATGGTCACACCGAGAATGGCACCGGCAACAACCTCATGAGGGGGATAACCGTTTGCCTGCCGATAATAGGCAAGCCCGTAACCGACTCCCAGTTTGGTAACGGCTTCAATCACATTGGAAATTGCCGTCGGATTCATATTGTTATAGCCCTGGAAAAATCCCCGGAATACGGAAACCGCTGCCATGGTGACAATGGCAGGCATGATGTTGAAGATACAGGAATAGGTCTCTCTGCTGTTCATTCCCTCCGCAATGGGCATGGCAAAAATCATACCGAGAACCGTCAGAAGCGCACCAGCCGAAACAAAGATAACAGCAACCGAACGGATCAGCGTGCGGACATCCCGGTATTTTCCGAGCGCCAAGGATTTTGAGATCATGGCAGATATTCCGATGGGAAGTCCCGATGTGGCAAGAGACAGCATGAGATTATATACTTCATACGCCGAAGAATAATGCGCCATAACCGCAGATCCGACCATGTTGGTAAGCGGAATGCGGAAAAAAATGCCGATAATCTTGACCAGAATTCCGGAAAGCGAAAGCATCAGGGCCCCGTAAAGAAAGCCCTCTCTTTTTTTCGGCTGTGTCATCGCAACTCCTCCGAACTGATTCCGAATAGTGCCGGAGCAATCTCCCGCAAAAATGCCTCTACGGTATCCACCGTCCGTCCGACCGCAAAGGTCAGAAACTCACGAAAATTTCTGAACGCCGTTCCGTCCCCGTTGTCGGACACGGCACGGAGTGCGGCAAAACGGCAACCGTTCAGCCAACAGACCTGCGCGAAAGCAGCGCTCTCCATATCCACACAGTCCGCGCCGAACATTTCGCGGATCCGGGAGGCAGAACCGGCATCGCCGACAAAGCAATCCCCCGTCGCAAAACGTCCGGTCCGGGCAGAATGCGCATCACCCGAGCAGACCTGTGCCGCGCGAAGCAGGGCTGCGGAAAGTTCCGCATCCGGCGTAAGGACGACCGTGTCGAGGTTGACGATATAGCCGGGCTTATAGCCGAGTGCCGAAATGTCATAATCATGCTGAACGAAGGAATCGGCAACAACAAGATTCCCGGCCTTCAGATCTTCCGCAATTCCTCCCGCAACGCCGGTAAACAGCAACGCGTCGGGGGCGTACCGCAGAATGACTGCCTCCGTACCGAGAGCGGCATTCGTTTTTCCCTCACCGCAAACACAGAGAAGGACACGGACCCCGTTTTTTTCCGCAATTTGTATGCGAAGACCGGAAGGTGCCCCGACCGCGTGTGTGTGAAGGCGCAGTGCCAATTCGTCGATTTCGCTTCCCATCGCACAAAGCACGGCGATTGTCGTCATGATAAAACCACCTTTTTATTATAGAAACCAATTCCCCGAATTATGAACCGACACGGACATTCAGTTTTCCGTCTTTTACCGTAACCAGCACGGAAGACGGAATCGTGTCCCGGGCACAGATCTCGTTGACCAGAACGTCTTCAATCTCCGTCTGAACCACACGACGGACATTCCGGGCACCGTATTCGCTGCTGAACGCTTCGTCGGAAAGAACATCAAGAACGTCCGGCGTATAGGAGAACACCATATCCTTTTCCGCAAGTCCCTTAGCAAGATCGTCAAGGAAGATGCGGACGATTGCCGGGAATGAAGACCGGGGAAGCGGACGGAATGTGATGATGCCGTCCACGCGGTTGAGGAACTCCGGACGCAAAAACTCCGAAAGGGCTTTCTTTGTTTTTTCCGCAGACAGATCCTCCGATGTCTTTCCGAATCCGGCAGGTCCGTTGCGCAGACCGGAACCGGCATTCGAGGTCATCACAAGAATGGTGTTCCGGAACGAAACCGTATGACCGTGTGCATCCGAAATATGACCGTCGTCCAGAATCTGAAGCAAAATATTCAGGACATCCGGATGCGCTTTTTCAATCTCATCAAACAGAATGACGCTGTACGGATGGCGGCGGATCTTTTCGGTCAGCTGTCCGGCATCGTCATACCCGACATAGCCGGGAGGCGAGCCGATGATACGGGAGACGGCATGCTTCTCCATAAATTCGCTCATATCCAGCCGGATCAGTGTCTCCGGCGAATGGAACAGCGTACGGGCAAGCACTTTGACCAGTTCCGTTTTTCCCACGCCGGTAGGACCGGTAAAAATAAAAGAAACCGGGCGTGTGCGGGGCACAACGGCAACACGGGCACGCCGGACAGCGGCACAGACAGCGGAAATCGCCTCATCCTGACCGACGATCCGTTTTTTCAGTTCGTCCTCCAGTCCCCGCAGCATCTGTGTTTCCTCTGCCTTGACGGAAGCGGCGGGAATTCCCGTCCACATGCCGATTACGGTGGCAAGATCGTCAAAAGTGATGGCATTGGAAGAAAGTTCCTCACTGAGAGCATTCACGGAATCCGTCAGCCGGCACTCCTCCGCTTTCAGTTCCGCCATTTTACGGTAATCTTCTTCCGCCTTTTCTTCCTTTGCCTCCAGAACCGTGAGTTCTTCCGAAATCTTACGCAGTTCGCCCCGGCTGCGGTACAGGTCGCTGTATTTGGAATTGCGCAGCGTAGCGTTGGAGCATGCTTCATCCAGAAGGTCGATGGCTTTGTCCGGCAGATACCGATCGGTCACGTACCGTTCGGAAAGCGTAACCGCCTTCTCGGCAAGCAGCATGGGAATGCGGATGTTGTGGAACGCTTCGTACTTTCCCTTGATTCCGCGAAGAATTTCCACGGTATCCTCGATGGACGGCTCTTCGACAAGAACCGGCTGAAAGCGACGCTCCAGCGCAGAGTCCTTCTCGATGTGCTTCCGGTATTCGTCCAACGTTGTGGCGCCGATGACCTGAATCTCCCCACGCGACAGCGCGGGCTTCAGCATATTGGCGGCACTCATCGTTCCTTCGGCATCGCCGGTTCCGACCAGTGTATGCACCTCGTCAATCACCAGAATCACGTTTCCGGCACGCTTGATATCCTCAATCAGCCCCTTAATGCGCGCTTCAAACTGTCCCCGGAACTGCGTTCCGGCAATCAATGCCGTCATATCCAGCATCCAGATGCGCTTTTCGGCGATGTTGGCAGGAACCTGGTTCGCCACAATGCGTTGGGCAATTCCCTCGGCAATGGCGGTTTTTCCCACACCGGGTTCTCCGATGAGGCAGGGGTTGTTTTTGGTACGGCGGTTCAGAATCTGCATCACGCGCAGAATCTCTTTTTCTCTGCCAACAACCGGATCCAGCTTCCCCTGTTCGGCTTTGGCAGTGAGATCCATACAAAAAGCATTGAGATTTTTGTATTCCGGTGCCGCTGCGGACGCACCGTCCGTCTTTGAAGAATCCTTCGGATCGGCATCCGTTTTCTGCGGAATCATCCCCGCTGCGTTGTTGAGAAACCGTTCAAAAATGTTCATTCCGCCTACGGTCTGATCGGCACCCATGCCGGATTCATCCACAACCGACGAAATGGCATCCAGTTCCTCGTCGGAAAGCCCCATCTGCTTGATGACGTTTTCCACGTTGGGAATATGAAGCTCTTTGGCACATTGGATGCAATATCCCTCATTGCGGGGAGGTTCCCCCTCTTTATCCAGCCGGGTAACAAACACAACGGCGGGACGTTTTTTACATCTTGCACATAAAATCACAGATCAGTTCTCCTTCCCGGATTTCGTTTCACGAAAAATCCGAATCGCTTCCGTTCCGTAACGGATCAGCGAATAATAAGCGAGCACAAGGCCGACCAGGCAAAGCCCGAGCAGACAATTGCTCACAAGGGAAACAGCATGGACATCCGACACCCGGAACAGTCCTGCCGCATCTACAAACATGGCATAAAGCATGGTGGCAAAAACAACAACCGTTGTCACCTTTCCGTACCAGCGTGCCGCAATCACACGCCCGGTCGAACCGATAAAGACCGCTCCGCCCACCAGCATCAGGGCTTCTTTGAAGAACAATGCCGCGACATACCACCATTTCAGCGTACCGCCGATGCAAAGCGTGAGAAGCGTAGATACGGTAAAAAGTTTATCCGCTACCGGATCCAGAACCTTTCCCAGCTCCGAAATCTGATGGAAACGACGGGCGATCCATCCGTCAACCGTATCCGTCAGACAGGAAACAATGAGAACCGCAAACGCAAGCGACTTGCGGTCGGTAAAATAATATACTTCAAAGAACACAACAAGAACAATCCGCAACAGCGAAAGCAGATTGGGAATTGTAAAAATGCGACGCTCGTTTTCCATCTCGTATCCTCCCCTTTATCCGTCAGTTTTGCGCATCGGACGGCAACGGATCCGTTGAATCCGACGGCAGCGGCTCCGTCGCGTCGGACGGCTCGGTTTTCCCCGTTGTTCCGGATGTGCTGTCCCGTTCAAACCATCTGCCGAAGATGGAAGCCATCGGATTTGCTTCACAGACACGCCGGTACAGAATCGTTCCCTCGTAAATCTCCGTGCGTTCGGAGATAGACTTCTCTTTCAGCACATAAGGAGACGAAAAATGCAGAATGGCGGTAAAGACAAACACCAACAAAAGCCCCGTCACCACACCGAGCAATGCGCCGCCCGCCTTGTCAAACGTGCGGACAATGGGAATTTTGGCAATCAGATCCGACAGCCACCACAAAATCCGGACCGCGAGCAGTGCCAGCAGATAAAGCAGAAAGAAAGCGATTACGCGGCTCACCACGCCGGACAACGGATTTACCATATATTCCACAACCGCACTTTTTGCCTGCTCGATGCCATTCTTTTTGGACTCCTCATATTTTTGCTGAAGGTCCTGAATATCCATCCCCAGATAAGAAGTCAGATCGCGGAAGAACTGCGGCGTATTGACAAACAATTCGTCAAAATCCACATCGGAAACATCGGTACTTTCCGAAGTCGGGTCCGCCGTCATCTGATTGACCACCCAATCCCGCAACGGTTCCCGCAGGTACTGTTCATTAAGATAATTGCCGAGTTGCGCGGAAAACGTAAAGGCAATGATCAGCGCAAGGATGTTTCCGAACAATCCGGCAATGCCCTTTACCAGACCGCGGCTGGCGCTGATTGCCACTGCGGCAACGAAAATGCCTACGACGAGGACATCCAGAATCAACGAAATAACAAGGTTCATGTTCGTTCTCCTTTATTTTTCTGCTGTAAACTGAAAAACTTCATGGACAGAAGAAAGAAAAATATGCGTTCCGTCCGTAAAGACCGACCGGACACCGCTTTTGACGGAATAAACGGCTTCCATACCTCCTCCAGCACTGAGAACGCTGAGCGTTCCCGGCGAAAGGACATAGCATTTTCCGGCGGCAAGTGCCAGATCCGTAATCTCTCCGCACGGCTGCTCAAACATCACATTACCGGAACGGTCCAGCAGAACAAGATCTGTTTCTCCGGTCGTCCGGCTGACGGCAAGCAGTGTGTGCGAATCGGTGGATCGGATATGAGAAGGAAGATTCCCATCCTCAAAACGAAACATCACTTCCGCCTTTCCGTCCCGCACGCGCCACACACCGGTACGTGTGATCAGCTCGGTCGAACCGTCGGACTTACCGGATACCGAAAACAGAATATCCGAAGGAATCTTCACGGTATCAAGGAGTTCACCTTTCTGAAAATCGATGCGGTACAGGTAAAGATCGGTCGTTTCCCGGTTCGGGGCGAGTCCGACAACCGAAAGTTCCGTATCCGAAGAAAAACAGCCGTCCAGCAGGTATGCATCCACACACTTCCAGATTATACGGGTGTTCCCGTCCCGGTCATACACGGTAACGGCACCCCGGTAACCGTCACAATCCGTTACGGTATAAAAGAATCCGCCGGAGGAAAGACCGGCATTGGAAACCAATCCGGAAACATTCAGCAAAAAAAGCCGTTCAAAACTGTCGAATCCGTACACCGCCGAATTGCCGCGGTCAAACACAAGCATCCGGTCTCCCGCCGTCCGGAACACGGGATTCCGCAGAACGACGGCATGGTTGGAATAGGGAACCAAAGCAGAGCTGTAAACAGTAAAGCTGTTTTTTTTCAATCGTACCACGCCGTCCTTGAACGCATACACACGATCTTCTCCGTCATCGGAAAGAGCCACCGTATTCTGCAAAGACGCTTCCCCGTTCCAGGCATGGACAATGTTGTAAAAGCCGCGGGAAAACGTATCGGCAGAAAAGGCAGACATTTCCGCTGCAACAAACACACCGAGGTACAGCACCAAAACAACAAGCAACCCGATACGGATCATACGCATCCGGTGATACACACGGTCTTCCGTAGTTCTCCCTCCTTTTAACACTCAATACGTCACCCGGGCAAGATACAGTCCCTGCGCGGGAGCCGTTCGCCCGGCAGCGGAACGGTCGCACGCCCGCAAAGTGGAAAGCAGATCCGGCCGCTTTCCCTCGGATATCTCCAGCAGCGTGCCGACAACGATGCGGACCATATGGTACAGAAAGCCGTCGGCGGCAATATGAAAGACCGTTTCGTCCCCGTTCTCATGCTCAAAATAAGCCCTTGTAACGGTCCGCACGGCGTTTGTGATCCGACTTCCTGCTGCCATGAACGAAGAAAAATCATGCGTTCCGACAAGCGCCTCCGCTTCCCGGTTCAGTTGTTCACAATCCAACGTTCTGCCGTACATCAGCGCATGCCCCTCGGCAAAGACACTCCGCACAGGGCGGGTGCAGATGCGATACTCGTATTCTTTTTCCCGTACCGAATAACGGGCGTGAAAATCCGAAGAGACCGGCTGACACGAAAGAACGGCAATGTCACGGGGCAGCGCCGCATTGAGGGCGCGGACAACCGTGGCAGAATCCTTTTGCTTCTGTGCCGAAAACGAAACGCAGAAATCCTTGGCATGAACCCCCGCATCGGTGCGGGAACAGCCGGAAAAACCGGTCACGCCTCCAAACAGCGTTTCCGTTGCACGGAACACAACGTCGCCGACGGACAGGGCATTCTTCTGCCGTTGCCAGCCGCAATAGTTGGTACCGTCAAATTCAAGACGCAAAAGATACGAATTCATAACACCCTCATACAAGCCCGGCAATCCGGATATTCCGCAACAGAATGACGCCGACAAGAACCGCAGCCGTGATTCCGAATGCCGCAAAATCCAACCCGCGCAGACGATAAACAATGTAGCGGGTGCGCTTGTTTTGCGTATTGCCGTAACAACGGCACTGCATAGCTTCAGCAAGCTCGTCCGCATGCCGGAAGCAGGACACAAACAGCGGAATAATCACCGGAACGACGGCACGGGCACGCTTGATGAGACCTCCGGTCTCAAAATCCGCGCCCCTCGCCTTCTGTGCGTTGATGATTTTTCCGGTCTCATCCGCCAGCGTGGGAATAAACCGTAAAGCAGTGGTCAGCATCATGGAAAAATCACGCACGGGTACGCCGATCTTCGCCAACGGCGACAGCAAACCTTCCAGCCCGCCGGCAATCAAAACCGGAGAAGTTGTATAGGTGAGAATGGAGGTAGAAAGCATCAGAAGAACAATGCGCAACGCCATGCGGACAGCGCTCAGGATACCGGCAAGCGAGATTTTCACAATCCAAAACGATACAATCGGGTTCTCCGGGTAAGAAAACAGGTTGATCAGCGCAATAAACACCACGACAAACCAAACGGGCTTCAGACATTTAAGATACATTCTCAAAGGCACGCAGGACAATCGCATCACCGCAACAAGGAAACAAACCGTCAGCAGATAACTGATTCCGGAATCCGCCTGAAAAATGAGAACCAGGAAAAACAGGGACAGAATCAGTTTCATACGGGGATCCATCCGATGAATGACGGATTCTCCCGGGAAATACTGTCCCAGCGTCAGATCACCCACGGGGACACCCCCCTTCGAGGACTTCGACAGCACGGGACACGGTATAAACCGAAGTATCCACGTCATATCCCCTTTGCTTCAGGTTGAGAAACACCTTTGTAATCTGCGGAATATCCAGCCCCATGTTCAGAAGTTCGGCACCGCGGGAAAAGACATCGTCCCGGGTTCCGCTCATGGCAAGCCGCCCGTGATCCATCACAAAGACACGGTCGGCAAACTTGGCGACCTCTTCCATGCTGTGCGAAACAACCACGACCGTTCCGCCGCACGCTTCCCGATACCGACAGATCTCGCCAATCAATTCATCCCGTCCGCGGGGGTCCAGACCGGCTGTCGGTTCATCAAACACAATAACAGACGGACGCATCGCCATCACGCCAGCGATGGCGGCGCGGCGACGTTCTCCGCCGGAAAGATCAAACGGCGAACGGTCTGCCTTTTCTTCCGGAAGACCGACCAGCCGCATGCTTTCCCGAACGCGGGCATCCACCTCATCCTCGCTCAGCCCCATATTACGGGGACCGAACGCAATGTCACGATAGACCGTTTCCTCAAACAGCTGGTATTCGGGATATTGCATCACCAGCCCCACATCAAACCGAAGACGTGTCCGGGAAAAGGATTTGCTCCAGATATCCTCACCCCGGAATAAAACCGCACCGGATGTGGGCTTGAGAATGGCGTTGAGATGCTGAACAAGCGTGGATTTTCCGCTTCCCGTCGCACCGATCAGAGCAACGGTCTCTCCGGGCTCTACCGCAAGGGAAATATCATCCAGCGCCACACGGCGAAACGGAGTTCCGTCGGAATAAACGTGCGTCAGATGACGCAGTTCCAAAACGCTCATACGTTCTCCCTCCCGATCTTTCCGTCCAGAATTGCGGCAAGAACGTCGGCACAGCCATCTTCCGTCAGAACCGCGAGAGGGACCCGATAGCCGTCGGCACGGAGCGCAAACATCAACTCCGTGCTCTGCGGCACGGAGAGCCCGATGCTTTGCAAAAGACCGGCGTTCTGGAATACATATTCCGGAGTTCCCTCCAACAGAATCTCTCCGCCGTTCAGAACCAGAATACGGTCTGCTTCGGCGGCCTCATTCATAAAGTGCGTAATCAGAATCACCGTAACGCCGTTGCGGTGAAGCTGACGGAGAATGTTCATCACATCCCGCCGTCCGCCCGGATCCAGCATGGCGGTCGGCTCGTCCAGAACCAGAATACGGGGGTTCATGGCAAGCATTCCGGCAATTGCCACCCTTTGCTTCTGTCCTCCGGACAGGCGGTGTGTGGCGTGTTTTTTATACTCCGTCATCCCGACAGCGGCAAGCGCATCGTCCACACGACGGTGCATCTCGTTGTACTCAATGCCGAGATTCTCCAACGCGAACGCAACGTCTTCCTCCACCACGGTGGTAACCAACTGGTTATCGGGGTTCTGAAAGACCATTCCGACCTGACGCCGGATGTTCATCACGTTTTCATCGCTTTCATCCGCCACATCGCAGCCGGCAACCGTCAAAGTACCGTCCGTGGGGATGTTGATGGCGCTGATCAGACGCGCCAACGTAGATTTTCCCGACCCGTTATGGCCGAGAATGGCAACAAACTCACCTTCGTTTACCGCAAAGGAAACGCCGTTGAGTGCTTTTTTATTCGTTCCGCCGTATTGGTACGTGACGGATTCCGCACGGATCAGTTCCACAGTTCGTTCAGGTTCTCCTTACCGTCCTTCAGCCACACCGCCGTACATCCGCACGGAAGCGCAAGCCCGGACTCTTTGACAGGCAGACCGATTTCATCGGCACGCACCGTTCCGCCGAAGCGTGCCTGCACATCGGCTCCGAGGATATAATGCATACAACCGGCGGAAAGCCCGGTCGTATAGGAATTCAGCAAAAAGAAAAGAGGATCTTCGCTCATAACGCCGACACATGCATGGACAAGCCCTTCCAGCTCATCCTCCAGCTTCCAGACCTCTCCACCGGGACCTCTGCCATAAGACGGAGGGTCCATCACAACAGCATCATAACGGTTTCCCCGCCGTTGTTCCCGTGCCACGAATTTCAGACAATCGTCCACAATGAAGCGGATGGAATCCAACCCGTTGAGCGCAGCATTTTCCTTAGCCCAGGCAACAATGCCCTTGGATGCGTCCACATGGCACACCTTTGCGCCGGCTGCAGCACAGGCAACGGAGGCGCCCCCCGTATACGCAAACAGATTCAGCACGCGGATCTCACGGTTCTCACTGCGAATGAGTTTCTGCACCAGATCCCAGTTGGTCGCCTGCTCCGGAAACAGCCCCATATGCTTGAACGATGTCGGGCGGATGCGAAACTTCATCGTGCCGTAACCGATGATAAACGATTCCGGCAACCGGTTGACACTCCAGCCGCCGCCCCCGCTGCGGGAACGTGTATACACGGC
This sequence comes from uncultured Eubacteriales bacterium, assembly GCA_934438175.1. Classification (GTDB taxonomy): domain Bacteria; phylum Bacillota; class Clostridia; order Oscillospirales; family UBA644; genus CAKSBH01. The sequence continues at coordinate 140,742 of CAKSBH010000004.1, forward strand.
AGTCGGATTGTTCCAGGCGGGATGACGCTTCTCCCCGTGCCAGATGACCTGCGGGTCCGGGCGGACCGTTGTATACGACGCCCATCGCTCCAGTTTATCGCCGTCTGATGTATCAAGGACTTCAAAGTCCCGCCATTTTCCGCATATTCTCATTGCCTGTTCCACCTTATTTTTTCAAACAGATACCCATTCTGTATTATGATATTATATCATCTTTCCCGCGTAACGTCAATTACTTTTTCGAATGTTATAAAAACTTTCCGCACTCATCTTGAAAAAGAAGAAAGATTATGATATGATAGAAAAAGAAATTTACGGAAATCCGGAGATGATCGTATGCCGAATCCGAACGAAAATCCTTCGATTGCCCGATGCATCCGCCTTTTTCTCGACCCGGCGGAGCGCAGCGGACAACCGCTTCCCGAACGCTGGTATGTGGCACTTCTGTTTCCCATGCTGACGTTTCTTTTTTTCTTTTTGCAGCAGAGCATTGACCGAAGCTTTCTCGGCTTCTTTGATCCTGTATCCACGGCAATGCAATGCTTTGTCGGCTTCTGTTCCGGCATTCTGCTCCCGGCTCTGACCGCAGGGATCCTGCATCTTTGCTCCGGGTTCACCGGAATCCGCGCCGGATACCGTGAACTGCTGACGGAAATCGGACTTTCGTTTTTTCTGCCCATGCTGATCAATTTTTCCGGCGTTCTGATCGACGCTGTTTTCGGCTTGAAGACGGCGGTTTTGTTTGGGCTGACCGGCATTCTTTTTTCACTGATTCCGCTGTATGCCGCCATGCTCCGCCTTGGCACCGCGGAGCAGAAACGGGCACGGGGGATTGCCTTACTGACGGTAACGGCAAGCGGACTTGCCGATCTTGTTTTTCTCTCGGTCTTACCGAAGATTTTGGGGTGAATGACGATGAAACGAAAACCGGATCTTTTGATGTGGCTGGGCACGTTGTGCATCTTTTTGTGCTATCTGTTCACCTTTTCGCAATCATCCGTCCGCAGCATGGTGCCTGCGCTTCTGTACCTTTGCGCAGGGGCCGTTCTGTCGTTCGGAACCGTTGTGCTTCTTTCGTTTTTCATGACAGAAGGAACACGCAGCTGGCTGTTTGCGGTACCGATCGCACTGCTTCTGCTTGTGGCAAACCTCCTGTTCGGATGGAATACAGAACTTCCGTTTTTTCTGGTGATGCTGTTCGGCGTGATTGCCGATGCCGTTCACTCCTCCGCTTTCCGCGCAGACGGCAAAGAAGATTCCGGAAAAGGAATTCTGCTTGCGGGAATCGCCGGCACGGTTCCGTATTTGATTTTCTCCGCATTTTGCGGCGTTTTCGCATAAGGAGGGCCCAAAATGACACAAAAAAAGCGAATCCTTCTTTTTGTTCTCCTGCTTGCGTTTGCGTTTCCGGTCCTCGTCCATGCAGACGAGCCGGTAAACGAACCCGTCACCTGCATCTGCGGCAGACCGTATCATACAGAAACGGCAGACGGACACGACAAATACGACTGTGTGGAATGCGGACAGAAAATTTCCAACTGCATCTGCAAAACCTGCTGGTGCGGAGCGGTCTTTTCGGAAGAATCGGATGCGAGCGGACGCAGAATCTGCCCCACCTGCGGACAGCCGGCATCGGAATGCACCTGTGCAGACCGGGATGTGATGCTGAATCTGGAAAACGAACGGCGCCTCGGGCGTCTGTCCGTATGGAACACACCGAAACCGACCAAGCCCTACGCCATGGTCGTCTGTACAATCCTGACCTCTCTTGCCTTTTTCTTCTACGGTGCGGCACTGTTTCGCAAGAGCCGGGAAACGGCAACTCTTCGCCGCGAGGAAGAACAACGGATGAAAGAAGAGCATGATAAGATTCTGCGGAAAATCGAAGAGCAGGAAAACGGCGGAAAAACCGACAAACAACTTGCCGAAGAGCAGCAAGCTGTCCGGACTGCATTGCGGTGGAACACCGGGGATATCAACATGGGCGTTACGCTTTATGAAATGACAAACGCCGTGCATTTTGCACAGCATCCGTGCTGTGGGGCCTGTCCGGTAACAAACTTCATTCTGGCATCTGCCGAAAACCGGTCCGAAGCGGAAAAGGACGCACGGGACGGAAAATTCGGTGTTTTTGTTCAGGCAGCGCAGGAAGAAACGGAATTGTTTGACAACGACTTTTATCAGACAGTCAAGACACGTTTTGCCGAACAGCTGGGAGACGGAACAAGAGAAAACGAACTGGTTCATCTTGCCAACGAAGCATGCCGTTTTTCCCTTGCCGCATCCTCTGCCCTGCCGATTCTTGCGAACGCCGCCAAAACCTCGGCACAAACCACACCGTTATCTTCCCGGAAGCCCACACGCTTTGCCGAAGAAGACCATAAAGAAAACGGAGGGGATTTTTCATGATTTATGCATTATCCACCGGAGAACTTACCGCGCTTCTGTATCTGTGCGGAAAAGAATGCATGCCCCTCTCCCCATTCCATGACGGAACAAAAGAGCCGGAGCGACCCAACCGTCTGGAAGAAAAGGCATCCGGACTGGTTGCGATGGGGCTTTGCCGCATGACAGCGGAAAATCCGGTTCTGACCGACACAGGGCGACTGCTTGCCGATGTTCTGACCGATCCGGAAAATGTTACCTCCGCCGAACGGAAAAACACATCCGATCCCGCCGTCAATATTCTGACCCGAAAAGGTCTTTTCTGCCTTCACCAATGGTTTCCGGACAGACATCTGCATGTAATCCAGCCGTTTCTGACACGGAAACTGACGATTCGCTGGCTGAACGAAAATCTTCTGAACGGATGGTCCCCGACAGAAGAAAACCGGAAAAAAACCGACCTTCTGCTGTCTTACGATGCGTGGATCTGTTTTTTGATTTCACAATTCCTTTTCATGCGCCGTTCGCTCCGACGCCGACCGGTTTCTGAAAATTTTACCGTAAACGAACTGAGAGATTGTTCCATTCTTTCGTACCTGAACACCTCTCTCACCGCATTGGGAACCAAGCGGTATGCCGGAGCGGTTCAGTATCTGTTCCAGGAAGAAAACACTGAGGTTCTTGCCGACGCCATCCGGCAATTATGCGAAAAGGGCGTATGGGAAATTCTCCCGGAACGTACGGAAAACGGAGAACAACAGTTCCGCTATTCACGGGAAACGATTCTGAATCTGGACAACGACCGGCTGGAAGACACCATGCTTCTTACCGTCTGCCGCAAGGAGATGCCCCCCTGCCGCCTGTTGCTTTCGCTGCGTACAAACGGGATTCTGGCATTGATGGACGATGGCGAACAGGTTCATCTGACATCTGCTCCCCGGCTTGACTGGGAACTGTATCTGGACTAATAAATATCCACCCGCATAGCGGGTGGTATTTCATTTTCGGGCAAAGCCCTAATACTACTGGCAACGCACAAGTG
>CAKSBH010000005.1 GCA_934438175.1 uncultured Eubacteriales bacterium
CTTCCGCTCTTCAAGAGTGCTCCGCTATTATACAGCATACAATCCCGTTTGTCAAGAGGATTTTTTTAAGTTTTTTCATTTTTTTATTTCAGCACAATTTGTCCCGAAACCGCCTGAAAGATCAGAATCATATCGTTCAGCGTAACCTGACCGTCCCCGTTGACATCGGCAAGATAGCGGTGGCTCTCATCGGAAGCCACGCTTCCGGACAAAATCTGGAACGTGTATACCATATCGTTCAGCGTCAAAGCGCCATCCTGGTTCACGTCCCCGAGAATGTTGTTCAACGTCTTGACGGAAAGCGGACGGCTCATGACCGATTCCCTCACATTCTGAGGATCGGAGGTGTCAACCGCCGTTACACGAACAATATAAGAAGTATCCGAAGTCAGCTTGGACACCAGATCGACCGGATCCGCCAGCGGCTCCGTGGTCAGGCGCCGGTACGACGACCAACCGGAACGATAAAGATATACGTGATATCCCGTTGCTTTCTCCACCGGTTCCCACTGAATTGTAAAGGAATTGCGGCGCGTCTGCAGAATACGGACGACCGGAGCCCGAAGATCCACGCCGGCAACACAAAAGCCATACCGCCGTGCATAATAAAAGGCATCCGACCCTTCGGCGCAGATAAATGCCGGAGAAGCATCGTTTCCGAATGCATTGCGGTCAATGGAGACCTCTTCTCCCAGAAATTCAAGATCGTCCAATTCCAGACATCCCTCAAACGCATACTTTCCCACGACGGAAACCGAAGCAGGCAACGTAAGCCGTTCCAGATTTCCGCAGCCGAAAAAGGCGCTTGCCCCGATTACCTCCAGACCTTCCGGCAACAGAAACGTTCGGTCTGTTCTTTCTGCAAACAGGTACGATGCCAAAGCACGGATATCCGACGGCAACACCATCGGGTCTGCCGTATCGCCCCGGAAAGCATACGCCGTTTTTCCCAGACAAACAACGCCGTTTCCCTGCGCGGAAAGCCATGCGGTTCCTTCCACACAGCCGACTCCCACAAACAAAAGCCCGTCCGGGACCGAAATGTCCGCAAGCGATATGCAGTCCCGCAGGGCGTACATTCCCAAGGTATCGGTCGTCTCCGCAAGAACAAGTTTTTTCAGATACGGATTCTGACGCATCGCATTCGGCGCGATTTCCGTCGTCCCCTCAGGGACAACAAACTCCGCATCCTTTTTGGCAGGCGGGTAAAAAATCAAGGTCCGCCCGTCCTTGGAATACAGAACGCCGTCAACACTCTTATAATATTCATTCGCGACATCGACCTCAATGCTTTCCAATTCGGCACAACCCGCAAACGCATTCGGATCGATTCCCTCAATCGTTGAAGAGATGCGAATGGACGTAATGCCTCGCACGCCGCGGAAAGCATCCGCATCCAGATACGCCACATAACGGGGTCCTGCACCGGGAACATTCAACTTTGCGGGAAGGACAAGACGCCCACCCACACCGTTGTATGTGTGCAAGGTCAAAAAATCGCCCCGCATGGAATACACGTACGGTTCTTCCGGCGTTTCGGTCAGAGAAATCTTCCCTCCGAACCGACGCACATAGTCATAAGCCGCAGACCCGACCGTTCCGGTCAGAACCAACGCAGCGCAATCGTCAAACGCAAAGGCACCGATCTCCGTTAAAGAAGCCGGAAGAGAAATCTGCGTAAGCGAAAGGCATCCGGCGAAAGCGGTGTCGCCGATCTTTTCTACCATATCCGGAAGCACAACCGTCACAAGCGCGGATTGGTTGCGGAATGCGCCTGCCCCGATCTCCACCACCGGCAGCCCAGCCAATTTGTCGGGAACCGTAACCGATCGGTCCGTTCCGGTATAGCCAATTACAACGACGCCGGAAGCGTCTTCGGTTTTTCTGTAAGAAAACACACCGTCGTCATCTGCCGAAGCCATCAAAGAAAGACCAAGACAGAAAGCGAACGCAGCAAGAAGAAGCAATATTTTTTTTGCAACCCGCATCGGGGAACCTCCTTCCGGCATTTTGGATGAAAAACACCGAATCTCTTACCAAATATTCTCATGCACAATATCATCCGTATCCCGCCGGGGACGGTCCCGATAACAACCGGAATCCGGAACACCAAGCGGCGTTAAGGCGACAACCCGCAAATGCGCAGGAATGTGCAACTGTTTACGAACCGGTTCTTCCTCAAACCATCCGACCCAGCAAGTCCCCAGCCCCTCTGCTGCCGCCGCGAGGCAAAAGTGTTCCAGCGCAATGCCGCAGTCCGTCATATAATACGGCTTGCCGTCCACATTTCCGCTTTCGGCGGGATCGGCACACAGAACAAAAACATACGGGGCTTTTGTATAAGCCGTAGGAGACGGGTTGTCCTGCATCACCACGCCCAATTGCTTTTTCAGTTCGGGGTCGCTGACCTGGATCAGATGCCAGCACTGCATGTTCTTCCAGGACGGCGCCTGTCGGAATGCCGAAAGAATCCGGTCAAGAACATCCTTGCCAATTTTTTCCGATTTATACGCACGGCAGCTTCTGCGTGCGGCAACCGCCTCATAAAAATCCATCTTCCGACCTCTTTCTCCGAATCTCCTGAAATTTCGAGGGATTTCCCCCTATTATACGGCATAGTATAACATAAATTATTTTTTCTGTCAACTCATCGTTATCCACTTTACAGAACCGCTTTTTTTATGTATAATTAAGAAGAAAGGTTCTGTTGCGGAGGAAACACCTGATGCTGTACGATTATTTTTCCCGGAAATCCTCGGGGCTTGCGGTTGCGGATATCCCGGAAGTTTTGTTTTTTACATTCTGTCTCATCCTGTCTGCATGGGCAGTCTTCCGGCTTCATGATGCGGTTCAGACCTTCTTTCTCCGGAAAGATTCCCCGGAAAAGAAACCATGGCTGCGCACGGAAATCCGGAAACCGGACACCTGGATATCCCTGTTGTATCTGGTTCTGTTCGGCATTGCATGGCGACCGTCTGTTTCACATGGTAAAAAAACGAGAAGAACCGGACTTTTGATCGCGCTTTCCGGTCCGCTCGCCTGTTTTTTACTTTCCGTTGTTGCCTTCGGGGCAATCCGGCTTGCCGTGCTTCTCAAGTTGTTTTATCTTCGGCTTGCCGCAAAAGCGCTGTTCCGGACAGCTTTCTACACCGCCGTGTTTTCCCTGTTTCCCCTTCCGCCCTACGACGGCGGAACATTCCTCACCGCACTGCTTCCGGAACGGGTACAGGGCGGGTTTGAAAAAAGTTCCGGTCTGGCACCGGTTCTTCTTTATACTGCAGGACTGTTTCTTGCGCTGTTTGACTTTATCCCCTTTCCGATTCTCTGACGGAGGTTTGCTATGATTATAAGTTATCTGATTCTTTTGATTTCCGGGCAGCTGACGCTGCTGCAATTCCTTCAATACCTGTGCTTTTCCATGCTTGCCGTCATGATTGCCATGTCTTTTCATGAATTCTCTCATGCGCTTGCCGCGAAACTGATGGGAGACCGCACCGCAAAAGAACAGGGACGCCTTTCGCTGAATCCGTTGGCACACCTGGATCCGATGGGGCTTCTGCTTCTGCTTTTGTTCGGAATCGGCTTTGCCAAGCCCGTCAACGTCAATCCCCGCAGGTTCAAAAATCCACGGCTGGGAATGATTCTGACTGCGGCGGCAGGTCCGCTTTCCAATCTGATTCTGGCGTTTGCTCTCATGTTCGGTTACATCGGCGCATGGATTGCGAATTATCAGAATCCTTCTGTTTTTCTGCAGAATCTTCTGCTCCTGCTCAACATCACCGTCTGGTACAACATTGTTCTGGCGGTTTTCAACCTCATTCCGCTTCCTCCGCTGGACGGGTCCAAGATTTTAGGCGAACTGCTGCCCCCGAAGATGCGGCTTTCCTATTATAATCTGGAACGATACCGTTTTTATATCTGGATCGGACTGATTCTTGTGCTGAACCGCACCAACATCATCGAAACGGTCGGATACGGTATTTTGTCCTGGTTCGAACAGATCATTCTTCCGGTCTTCATCTGAGGGAGGATTTATGGAATCACCGAATTACAAGCTGGAGCGGTTGGATTTCGACGGCCCGCTGGACGTTCTCCTTTCTCTGATTGAAAAACACAAGCTGGATATCCGGGATCTCCCCATTGCACATCTGCTGGAGCAGTATCTGGCATTTATCCGGGAATGCGAAGAGCAGAACTGGGATCTGACCGCCGACTTTATTGAAATGATTGCGCGGCTGACCTACATCAAATCGTATTCCCTGCTTCCGCCGTCGGAAAATACGGAGGAGGAAGAAGATCCCAAACAGGAACTGGAGCGGATGCTTCAGGAATATGCCCGCTACAAGCAACTGGCGGGCGAACTGCGAAGCGACTATATCGGAGACCGGATCTGGTTCCGGGAAGGCAACGACGAGACATTGCCAAAGCCCCCGTCCGATTTCCGTTTTATTCCGGATAAACTGCAAAACGCATATCGGCGTGTTCTGATCAAATACGCTGCCATGCAGCCGGACCCCGGAAGGTTGGGAACCCTCATCAACACCACATACGTACCGATTACAGCATGCGTCTCGCGGCTGACGGAACGCTTCCGGGAAACGCCACGGATGGAGTTTGAAAAAATTTTTGATGCCTGCCGCAGCCGATCGGAAATAATTGCCACATTTTTGGCAATACTGGAATTGCTGCGGTGCGGAAGGTTGGATATGACGGCAGAAGACGAAAAAGTTGAGCTGTTTGTCATAGACGACACGGAAGGAGAGTAAACTATGTCAGAACTTCCCCTCACATCAGCGTTGGAAGCCATTCTGTTCGCATCCCCCGCTCCGGTCAGTTGCTCGCGTGCGGCAACGGTTCTGGGGGTATCCGAACAGGAAGTCCGGGATGCCATGGAAGCCCTTGCCGCTTCCTGCCGGGAAGACGCACGGGGCATTGAACTGGTATGCAAAACCGACGGATACCGGTTTATTACCAAAAAGATCCACGCGCCCGTCGTTGCCGCCTATCTGGCGACACGTCGCCCCACATTGTCCAACGCTGCCATGGAGACGCTTGCCATTGCCGCCTACAACCAACCCGTCACCAAAACGTATATCAGTCAGATCCGAGGCGTTTCTTCTTCCGAAATTGTCGATGCCTTGGTGGAAAAAGGGCTGCTGGAAGAGAACGGAAAATTGGATCTTCCCGGACGGCCGATGAGTTTTGTCACAACCGACAAATTCCTCACGGTCTTCGGGCTGGATTCTCTGAAAAATCTTCCCGAAGCAGACTTTGCCAGTGAGGACATCGAAATGGAGCTGCCCCCCGTAAACGCCTGAACACAGGAGGAAATCATGCGGATTTTTCTGCCGCTCCTTTTCGTCACAACGTTGATTCTGACCGTGCTTTTTACACAAGCACGGTTTTCCTTTTATTGGGACGGAAAGACGGTGCGGGCAAACATCGGTTTTCTGTTTTTTTCCTGGACGCTGCCCCCGAAACAGAAAAAAACGAAAACAAAAGCCGTGCAAAAAAAGAAAAAAACGTTGCCGGTTCAAGCCATTCACAGTTTACCACCCCTGATCCGGTCGCTTTTCCGGCATCTGCAGGTGAAGCACCTGTGTCTGAATCTGACCTTCGGTTCCCCGGACGCCGCAAAGACAGCCCTGCAATACGGAACCGCTGCCGCGCTGGCGGCTCCGCTGACCGAGCTTCTTGTTCTCCGGAACCGTCCGGAAAACATTTCCGTACAATTCCGCCCGGATTTTGAAATCTGGCAGACAACCGGAACCGCCGAAGGAGAACTTCGCATCCGTCCGGTTTTTCTGCTGATTCCTCTGCTCCGGATTGCAATGAAAGGAAGGTAGCCCATGAGCGAAGCACAAAGTCCGATCCGGGAAATTCTGGATACGGCAATCAAAAACATCAAAAATCTGGCAGACGTCAACACCATTGTCGGAGCCCCGATTATGACCAACGACGGAACGACCGTTGTGCCGGTGTCCCGCCTGAGCGTCGGATTCGCATCCGGCGGCTCCGACTTTGCGACCAAAGAACAGGCGGCACGGGATAAAACCAGCTTCGGAGGCGGAGGCGGTGCCGGTGTAAGCATCACTCCGGTCGCTTTTCTTCTGGTCACACCGCTCGGAGATGTACGGCTGTTGCCGGTTTCGGAAGAATCCTCCACCGGAGCGAAAATTCTGGATCTTCTGCCGGAACTGATGGCAAAAGCACGCGACTATTTTGCAGAGAAACAAAAGAAGACGGACTCATAAGAGCCCGTCTTCTTCTTTATTTGAACGAATCTTTTACTTTATCCCAGAACGTCCGGTTTTTCTCATAACTCTTCCCGTTGCTTTCCGCATCAAACTGACGCAGAAGTTCTTTCTGACGGGAAGTCAGGTTTTTGGGCGTTTCCACCAGAATACGCACAAACATACTGCCTCTGCCCTTGCTGTTCAGATACGGAACACCGAGATTCTTGAACGAAACCGTGGTATGCGACTGCATTCCTTCCGGAACTTTATAAGTAACCTTGGTTCCGTCAATGGTCGGAATCTCCAGAGTACAGCCGAGTGTTGCCTGAACCAGCGTGATGGGAACGTCACAATACAAATCAAAATCCCGGCGCTCAAACAAAGAATGAGGACGAACGCGAACCGATACACGGACATCGCCGTTCGGACCGCCCTTCAAGCCCTTACCGCCTTCGCCGCGGACCAGAATGGTGTTCCCCTGCCCGATACCCGCGGGAATGTTGACGGTGAGCGTGCGATCCCGCCGGATCTGACCGGTGCCGGAACAGGTGCGACAGGGATTGGTAATGATCTTGCCGGAACCGCCGCAACGGGGACATGTTTTTTCGGTCTGCACTGCACCGAAAATGGTCTGCGATACTGCTTTGACCACCCCGGAACCGTTGCAGTTCGGACAGGTCGTGGGAGAAGTCCCCTTCGCCGCGCCGGAGCCGTCGCAATCCGGACACGATTCGCTGCGACGGATGCGGATCTCCTTCTGGCAGCCGAACACCGCCTCTTTGAAATCCAACGTCACCGAAACACCGATATCCTCACCGGGAACGGCTGCCGAACGACGGCGTGAGCCGCCTCCGAAGAAGCTGCCGAAAATATCCCCGATATCTCCGAAATCCACATTGGTGGTATAACCGCCATAGTTGCCTGTGGCTCCGCCGCCATAAGAGGGATCGACCCCCGCATGACCGAACTGGTCATACCGCTGACGTTTTTCCGCATCCGACAAAACGCCGTATGCCTCGTTGACATCCTTGAATTTCTTTTCCGCTTCCTTATCCCCCGGATGCAGGTCGGGGTGACATTCTTTGGCAAGTTTCCGGTACGCCTTTTTGATTTCCTCCTCGGTTGCCGTTTTCCCTACGCCGAGAACCTCGTAATAATCTCTTTTTTCTGCCATGTAGGATCCAAACCCTTCCGACGGACATGCGGGGCGGCGCTTTGCCGCCCCGGAGTACGTCTTCCCTTATTTATTGCCTTTGTCGTCGTCTTTGACTTCGTAGTCCGCTTCCACGTATCCGTCGCCGTTGTTGCCCGGCTGCGAACCGTTGTTCGGGGCTGCCGTGTTACCCGGCTGGCCCTGCGGCTGCGCTTCCTTATAGATTTTATCGGCAATCTTATAGAACCGCTGCTGCAGCTCTTCCAGCGCCGCCTTGATAGCAGCCGTGTCGGTACCCTTCAGCGCTTCCTTCACTGCGGAGATCTGATCCTCGATGGGCTTCTTCTCATCGGCAGAAATCTTGTCGCCCATTTCGCTCAGACTGCTTTCGCACTGGTAACAGGTCTGCTCGGCATTGTTGCGGACTTCCACGTCTTCACGGCGCTTCTTGTCTTCCTCCGCATACTTTTCGGCTTCCTGAACGGCCTTTTCCACATCCTCTTTGGACATATTGGAAGAAGCCGTGATGGTGATGTGCTGCTGGTTGCCCGTGCCGAGATCCTTTGCCGTGACGTTTACGATACCGTTGGCATCAATATCAAACGTAACTTCAATCTGAGGCGTCTGACGGCGTGCCGGCGGAATGTTGTCCAGATGGAAACGCCCCAGCGTTTTGTTGTCTGCCGCCATTTCCCGTTCGCCCTGCAGAACATGAACTTCAACCGAGGTCTGGTTGTCGGCAGCCGTCGTAAAGATCTGACTCTTCTTGACCGGGATGGTGGAGTTGCGGTCAATAATCTTGGTAAATACGCCGCCGAATGTTTCCACACCAAGCGACAGCGGCGTAACATCCAGCAGAACAAGTCCCTGAACATCGCCACCCAGAATGCCTGCCTGAATGGCGGCACCGACGGCAACACATTCATCCGGGTTGATGCCCTTGTGCGGCTCTTTGTTCATAAATTTCTTAATGGCTTCCTGTACCGCCGGGATACGGGACGAACCGCCGACCAGCAGGACTTTGTCAATCTTATCCGCCGTCAGGTCAGCATCGGCAAGCGCCTTGCGAACCGGCGTCATGGTGGCTTCCACAAGATCCGCCGTCAGTTCGTTGAACTTTGCGCGGGTCAGCGTAACGTCCATGTGCTTCGGGCCCTCGGCATCCGCCGTAATGAACGGCAGGTTGATGTTGGCGCTGGTCATGCCGGACAGTTCAATCTTGGCTTTTTCGGCAGCTTCCTTCAGGCGCTGCATTGCCATCTTGTCACCGGACAGATCGATTCCGTTGGATTTCTTGAATTCCGAAACCAGATAATTGATGATGCGCTGATCAAAGTCATCGCCGCCGAGGTGCGTATTGCCGTTGGTGGAAAGAACTTCGAACACGCCGTCGCCGATGTCCAGAATGGAAACATCGAACGTACCGCCGCCGAGGTCATACACCATAATTTTCTGCTCGTTTTCCTTATCAATGCCGTAAGCAAGCGCTGCCGCCGTCGGTTCGTTGACAATGCGGAGAACCTCCAGCCCGGCAATGGTACCGGCGTTCTTCGTCGCCTGACGCTGGGCATCGTTGAAGTAGGCAGGAACGGTGATGACCGCCTGTGTGACCTTTTCACCCAGATAGGCCTCGGCATCCGTTTTCAGCTTCTGCAGAATCATGGACGAGATCATCTCCGGCGTGTATTCCTTGCCGTCGATGTTCACCTTGGCGTCCGTACCCATTTTTCTCTTGATGGAAATGACCGTGCGGTCCGGGTTGGTGATTGCCTGTCTCTTGGCAACCTGACCGACCATACGCTCACCCGATTTGGAGAACGCAACAACCGACGGGGTCGTGCGGGAACCTTCCGCGTTTGCGATAACGGTCGGCTCGCCGCCTTCCATAATGGCAACGCAGGAGTTTGTAGTACCCAGGTCAATACCGATAATTTTGCTCATAACAATTACCTCCGATATATACGATTTTATTTTTTTCAGTTTGTTACGCCGACCAGCGCATGCCGGATAATCTTGTCTCCGATCCGGTATCCGCGCTGCAGCACCATGGCGATTTTTCCGGATTCCAGTTCCGCATCGTCCGTTGTCATCACGGCGTTGTGAATTTCCGGATTAAAATCCTCTCCCCGCTCGCCGAACGAGGTGATTCCGAATTTCTCAAAAGAATCCTGCGCCTGGGTCAGCGTCATGGCAACGCCTTCCTTCAGCGGCGAATCCTCTTTTGCGGCATCCAGTGCCCGCTGCAGATTATCCAGAATAGGAAGCATCATCTGAACGGTGTCCGACACAACGACCGAACGGAGCGATGTTTTTTCTGCTGCCGTACGTTTTTTGTAATTTTCAAAGTCTGCCGCCAAACGAAGGAACTTATCGGATGAATCCGCCAATTCCTTTCTCAGGTTTTCCAGTTCGGCATCCCGTTCATCCGGCTTTGCTTCCGTTTCCGGTTCTTTCTTCACGGGTTCTTCCGGCAACGGTTCCCGTTTCTTTTTCTTTTCGGACATTCTCATTCTCCTATCTCAATATTCCTCATCAATCCATGTCTTCAGTGTCTGTACCAGATATCGGCATCCTGCTGCCATGCGGGCATAATCCATCCGCTTCGGACCGATCAGGCCGAACACAAGCGGAATCTTGGCATCGCAGTCCACGGCAATCATGCTGGCATCCCCGGAACGGAACACCCCGTTTTCATCCCCGATGCGGATACGCAACCCGCCCGCTTCTCTGCCGTTCAGCATAGCGTCCATAATCTGCTCCCGCTCCGACAGTGCATCGATAAACCGACGTGCCGTGGCAATATCCGAGAACTCCGGATACGCCAGCAGGTTGGAACTTCCGCCGATGGTCAACTCATAAGACTTGATCTGCGTAATCAGGTTCCGTACCGTCTCCGGAACGGAATCAAATTCCGGACAATTACGGCGAAGTTCGCTTTCCAGAAGCATCATCCGTACGGTTCCGATCTGCTCGACCGGGAACCGGGACAGAACCGTATTGAGAATTCCCGCCAACTTGGCGGCTTCCTCCGGCGTAGCGTCCCGTTCGGTCTTGGCAAACCCGGTTTTTACGCTTCCCCCTCGCCCGACAGCAAGAATGGCAAGCATCCGTTTTCCTGCCGGCAACACCTCAAACGTGAAAATTCCGTCGTGACAGGTCGGCGTGACGGCAAAGGTCGTACATTCCGTAAATTCCGCAAGCCGCGCACATGCTTCCCGCACCGTCGCGTAAAGCCCGCATGTCTGGGACGGAAGCAGAAGCTCCCGCATCTCCTGCGGGGTCAGCGAATAATTGCCCAGCGAGGTGCGCACATAATAATGGTAACCATCGTTGGACGGAATCCGTCCCGCCGATGTATGCGGCTTGACCAGATACCCCATTTTTTCCAGATCCGACATTTCATTGCGGATGGTTGCGGAAGATACGTTCAGATCCTCCGTCTCAAGCAAAGATTTGGAGCCGACCGGCTCGCCCGTGCGGATATACGTCCGTATCACGGCGGTCAAAATCTGATGTTTTCGTCCGTTCAGATCCAAAATCCTTCACCCCCTCCATGATTTTAGCACTCGTATTGCCTGAGTGCTAACTTCTGATGCAAATATTAGCACGTTCGGAAGAATTTGTCAAGAGAGAAACGGTGCTTTTCCATATTTTTTTCAAACATCTCACGATTTTGACACAACCCTCCCCCTTTGCATATTCTGGAAAGGGAACCAAAGAAACGGAGGAAAGACCGATGATGCGACGTCGCCCGCCCCGATCCGGGTGGATGCGTGCCGCTCTGGTTGCCGGAGCGGTGGGAATTCTGCTGGCACTCTGCCTGCCCACCTGTGTACTGATTGCTCTTCTGGCGACAATGCTGATCTGTGCCTGCATCCTCCGATGCTGATCCGTCGGAAAGGAATTGCCCATGAAAATTGTCGTTGTCCGTGCACCCCGGTGCCTTTGCGGAATTCTGCGTGCCCTGTTCGGGATTCACCGGGAAGAAGAATGAGAAAAAGCGGTCGGCTCTGCCGACCGTGGATTTTTTTACGATCCGTAAAGGATTTTCCGTTTTTTTTGCGTATTATATTCATGAGAAGCGAAAAAAGGGAGGAGGACGCGATTGGCCTATACATTTGGGGAAGATTTTCTGGAAGATCTTCGTCGCCGCTGTTCCATTGAAGACGTGGTCGGACGTTATGTGGAACTGAAAAAAAGCGGTTCTTCGCTGGTGGGGCTTTGTCCTTTCCACAGTGAGCGCACACCGTCCTTCCATGTCACGCCGTCCAAACAGATGTTTTACTGCTTCGGCTGCAACACCGGCGGAGACGTGATTACCTTCATCATGTCAATCGAGCATCTTTCCTATGTGGATGCCGTGCAGTTTCTGGCAGACTCCGTCGGTCTGCCGGTTCCGAAGAGAGATGTGCTGGACAGCGAACTTTCCGCCCTGCGAAAAAAAATTCTGGAAATGAACCGGATAGCGGCACGCTTTTTTTTCAACACACTAATCTCTCCGGAAGGAAAAACAGGGCTGGATTATCTGCTGGGACGGCAGCTGAAGCCGCAAACCATCAAACGGTTCGGGCTGGGCTGGGCGCCGGACAGTTGGGATTCTCTCATCCGGTTTATGACCGCACAGGGATTTTCCGCAAACGATCTGAAGGCGGCAGGGCTGGTGAGCGACAGCGGAGGAAAGATCTTTGACCGTTTCCGGGGACGGGTGATGTACCCCATCATTGACCACAAAAACAATGTGATCGGCTTCGGAGGACGGACACTGGAAAAGGACGCTCCCGCAAAATACCTCAACACGGCCGAAAACCTGGTATATAAAAAGGGACAAAACCTCTATGCCCTGCATTATGCCAAAAACTCCAAACGCAAAGAAATCATTCTTTGCGAAGGATACATGGATGTCATATCCCTGCATCAGAACGGGTTTGACAATGCCGTTGCTTCCTGCGGGACGGCACTGACGCCGGATCAGGCGCGGCTTCTGCGACGGTATACCGAAGACGTGGTTTTGTGCTATGACAGCGATGAAGCCGGTAAAAAAGCAACCCGGCGCGCACTGGATATTCTTCCCGCCGCAGACCTGCGGGTTCGCGTAATCACGGTAGACGGAGGAAAAGATCCGGATGAACTGATGAAGACCGACGGCGGAAAAGAAAAGTTTGCCCGCCTTCTGGACGGTTCGCTGAGCGCCACCGATTATTCGCTTGCACGGGTGCGGGACAAGTACAACCTTTCGGTCGAAACCGAAAAGATCCAATGCATCAAGGAATCTGTCGGCGTCCTTGCCACCCTGCGAAGCGCCATCGACACCGAAGTATATCTCGGCAAGGTATCGGCGGATCTCGGCATTTCCCGGGAGGCGCTGCAGTCCGAACTGAAAAAGCAACGGAAACGGCTTGCCGATGCGCAGGGGCTGGCGCAGAAAAAGAAAATGCTTGCGGATCTGCGCGATATCAACGACCGCATCAATCCGCAACGGGCACAGAATCTGCGTGCGGCGAAAGCGGAGGAGGATCTGATTGCGTTGCTGATGCATTCTCCGGAACTTCTTGCACGGGCGGAAGAAAAGATCGGGCCGGAAGATTTCGTCACGGATTTCAACCGACGTGTTTACGGCGTTGTAACGGACAAGCTGAAACAGAATCCGACCAAGGACATTTCTCTTTCCGACAGTTTTTCGCCGGAGGAAATCTCCCACATCGGGCTTTTCATCCTGAAAACCGGAGCCCTGGAAGTTTCCCCCGACGCGCTGGACGACATCATCCGTACCATCCGGGAAGAAAAACAACGGGTATTACAAAGTGCCTTCCCCACCGATGAGGCATTTGACGCACAACTACAAGCATTGAGAGGAAGAAAAAAGAATGGACAACAATGAGAAAAAGATTGCGCTGAAAAATCTGATGGAAAAATGCAGGGAAAAGGGCTCAGTCTCTTCGGGAGAGTTGAATGAGGAGCTGGACCGTCTGGAACTGACACCGGATCAGATTGCCACCGTTCTGGACGGTCTGCGCAGTGCCGACGTGGAAGTGGAGGATGATTTCAACATCGACCCGGAGCTGAAATCCCTGGAAGATGAGGTCAGTACACTCCCGGTAGACCCCGACGATATGGAAGCGCTTCTCCAGGCAGAAGGCATTACCATTGACGACCCGGTCAAGATTTATCTGCACGAGATCGGTCGTGTTCCCCTGTTGTCTTTTGAAGAAGAATCCGCACTTGCCGAACGGATCGCTCAGGGCGATGCGGAAGCCAAGCGGAAACTGAACGAGGCAAACCTGCGCCTTGTGGTCAGCATTGCCAAACGGTATGTCGGAAGAGGGCTTCTGTTTCTGGATCTGATTCAGGAGGGCAATCTCGGTCTGATCAAGGCCGTAGAAAAGTTTGATCCCGCCAAAGGATACAAATTCTCCACCTATGCCACCTGGTGGATCCGCCAGGCAATTACCCGTGCCATCGCAGACCAGGCGCGGACCATCCGCATTCCCGTACACATGGTGGAAACCATCAACCGTCTGACCAAAACGGAACGATCTCTTGTGCAGGAATTGGGCAGACAGCCGCAGGCGGATGAAATCGCTCAGGAGATGAACATGCCGGTAGACCGCGTGCGTGAAATTATGAAGGTTGCCATGGAGCCGGTATCCCTGGAATCCCCGGTCGGCGAAGAGGAGGACAGCCATCTCGGCGATTTCCTGGAGGACAACGACATTCCGGCGCCGCCGGAGGTCGCATCTCAGATGCTTCTCAAAGAAGAACTGAACGATGTTCTGAAAACGCTGTCCGACCGGGAAGCCCGCGTGCTGCGTCTGCGGTTCGGTCTGGATGACGGCAGAACCCGCACACTGGAAGAAGTGGGAAAAGAATTCAACGTCACCCGGGAACGCATCCGCCAGATCGAAGCCAAAGCGCTCCGCAAACTGCGCCACCCCAGCCGCAGCAAACGGCTGAAAGATTTTTTGGACTGATTTTTCATCTTGACAGTCCTCCGAATTTATTGTACAATAGTCCCATAAGAATCTGAATTGCAAAGGAGACATTACCATGGAAGAAAAGAAGACCTGCGGCTGCGGCTGCGAACACGAGCATCACGACGGCTGTGACTGCGGCTGCGACGATTGCGACAACAGCTTTATCACTCTCACCGATGAAAACGGCAACCAGACCGATTTTGAAGTCATTGAAGGGCTGGAGCATGACGGAACGCTGTACCTTGCTTTGACGGAAGCCGAAAAAGAAGACTCCGATCAGATCGAATTCATCATTCTCAAAGAAGTGGAAGACGGCGAAGACAGCGTGCTGGTTTCCATCGACGATGAAAACGAATTCAACACGGTTCTCGGTCTGATGCAGGCAAAAATTGAAAGTGCCGGGCTGTTTGATTTCGACAACGCCGACGAATAAAAAAATTTTCCTGCGATATTCGTCCGATACAGTTAATAAAAACCTACACATTTTTCTACGGGATTCACGTTTTCTCTGCGGGTACGCAGACCTCCTTTCTTCCGAAAGACGTTGGGAGCGCAAAACAGAGAAGCTGTCTTACCCACCCTGTTTACCAGGGTTTTTGCATTCGCTGTATCCCCTTTATACGGTATTGCGGGGTTCACGGCCGTTGCTTTTGCGACGGTCGTGTTTTTTTGTTTTTTCTGCCGGGAAGCCGTGCGGAATCCTTGACAAACATAAAGACGATATGGTAAAATAAATTGATTTTGTAGAAGAACGGCACAGGTAAAATCATCCTGTACCGGAGAGGGGTTTCTCATGTATCAGGTGGGGTTTGACAACGATAAATACATCCGGATGCAATCCGAAAACATCCGCAAACGCATTGACGCCTTCGGCGGAAAACTGTATCTGGAATTCGGAGGAAAGCTGTTTGACGACTTCCATGCAGCACGTGTCCTTCCCGGCTTTCAGCCGGACACAAAAATCCGGATGCTGACGCAGCTGAAGGATCAGGCGGAGATTGTCATCGTCATCAACGCCAATGACATCGAAAAGAACAAAGTGCGCGGGGATCTCGGCATCACCTACGACATGGACGCCCTGCGTCTGATTGACGCTTTCCGCGGCTACGGACTTTATGTGGGAAGCGTGGTTCTCACGCATTTCGCCGGACAGACCAACGCGGAAGCATATCAGAAAAAGCTGGAGAATCTCGGACTCCGTGTCTATCGGCACTACGTCATTCCCGGTTACCCCTCCAACCTGCCGTTTATCGTAAGTGACGAGGGCTACGGCAAGAACGAGTACGTAGAGACCTCACGCTCACTCGTTGTTGTCACGGCTCCCGGACCCGGAAGCGGGAAAATGGCAACCTGTCTGTCGCAGCTGTATCAGGAAAACCGGCGCGGCGTCAAGGTGGGCTATGCCAAATTCGAAACCTTCCCCATCTGGAACCTTCCGTTGAAGCATCCGGTCAACATCGCTTATGAGGCAGCGACCGCCGACCTCAACGACATCAATATGATCGACCCCTTCCATCTGGAAGCATATGGGAAGACCACCGTCAACTATAACCGTGACGTAGAGGTTTTTCCGGTTCTGAATGCCGTCTTTGAGCGGATTTTCGGGTATTCTCCCTACAAGTCTCCCACCGATATGGGCGTAAATATGGCAGGAAACTGCATTTTTGACGACGATGCCGTATGCGACGCGGCAAAACGGGAAATCGTCCGCCGGTATTATCAGGCAAAATGTGATGTGCGCAAAGGCAACGGATCTCCCGACATCGTGTTCAAAATTGAACTGCTGATGAAACAGATCGGCATTGACGAATCGTACCGTCCCGTTGTGGATGCCGCCCGCAAAAAAGCGGAAATGACCGGCGCTCCCGCCGTTGCCATCGAACTGCGCGACGGAAGAGTGGTTACCGGAAAAACAAGTCCGCTCCTCGGACCGTCTTCCGCCGTTCTCCTCAACACGCTCAAGGCCCTGGCAGGATTGGACGATTCCGATCTCCTGCCGCCGGAGCTGATTGCCCCGATTCAGGATCTCAAAATCCATTCGCTCGGCAATCACAACCCCCGTCTTCACACCGACGAGGTGCTGATCGCGCTGTCCATCTGTTCCACGACAGACGAACGGGCACGCCGGGCGCTGGATGTCATTCATCATCTGCGCTGCTGTGATGCGCATTCCACCGTCATTCTTTCGCCCGTAGACGAAAACATCTTCAAGAAACTGGGCATCAATATCACCAGCGAACCCGTTTATCAGACAAAAAAACTGTATCACGGAAAATAAAAAGGAGGATTCCCATGAAACAGATCTTTGCGGAAAAACTGACCAAAGAAGCGTTTGCCCCGTTTGGCGATTACTATGATCTTCTGCATCCGGACGGATACGCCCTGTGCGGAGAACTGCATCGCTTTTACCCGGACCGGCTTCTGGACCGGATGAACGCGAACATCGGCTTCTCACCCATCACCGTACGCAAACCGGACCGAATGCTGGTGACGGCGGCGGAGTATCACACCACCACCGCCGAAGTAATCCTGCCGCTGACGGACGATATGGTTCTGCACGTTGCCCCGCCCTCCGCGGGAAAGCCGGTTCCGGATTACACCCAGGCGTTTCTTGTTCCCAAGGGAACGATCGTGCGGCTGAATGCCTGCGTATGGCATCTGGCTCCGCTTCCCGCTACTCAGGACAGCATAACCTGTCTCATCGTTCTGCCGGAATGCACCTATATGAACGATTGCACCGTAGTCGATCTGGACGAAAACGAGCAGTTTGAGATCCGCCTCTGATTCCCGGAATCCGATTGCGTAAATTGCCATTTTTCGTTTTTTTTCAAAAACCGGTTGCAAAACCCGGAAAAATAGTATACAATAAAAAAAGAAAATTAAGACGATGTGAAAGGGATTTCACGGAAAGAGGTTGTACATCATGGCTATTGTCAACACAAAGGAAATGTTCCGCAAAGCGTACGCAGGCGGTTATGCCATCGGCGCTTTCAACATCAACAACATGGAAATCATCCAGGCGATTGCAGAAGCCGCCGCCGAAGAAAAATCTCCGGTCATTCTGCAGGTTTCCGCAGGTGCCCGCAAATATGCGAAGCACGCCTACCTGATGGCACTGGCACACGCTGCCGTCGAAGACACAGGCATTGACATTGCCCTGCATCTGGACCATGGCGCGGATTTTGAAATCTGCAAGTCCTGCATTGACGGGGGCTTTTCCTCGGTTATGATTGACGGCTCCAAGTATTCGTTTGAAGAGAACATCGCCCTGACACGCAAGGTTGTGGAATATGCGCACGAACGCGGCGTCACGGTCGAAGGCGAATTGGGAAAACTGGCAGGCATCGAGGACGATGTCCATGTCAAAGCCGAAGATTCCACCTACACCCGTCCGGAGGAAGTGGAAGAGTTTGTTACCCGCACGGGAGTTGACTCGCTGGCAATCGCCATCGGCACCAGCCACGGCGCTTACAAATTCACGGCAGATCAGTGCACCCGCAATGCGGACGGCATTCTGGTTCCGCCCCCGCTCCGTTTCGACATTCTGGAAGAAGTCGGCAAGCGGTTGCCGGAATTCCCCATTGTTCTGCACGGTGCATCCTCCGTTCCCCAGCAGTTTGTCAAAGAAATCAACGCACTGGGCGGCAAAATGCCGGATGCCATCGGAATTCCGGAAGATCAGCTGCGCAAAGCGGCAACCATGACAGTCTGCAAAATCAACATCGACTCGGACATCCGTCTTGCCATGACAGCCGGCATCCGCCGTGTTCTTTCCGAACAGCCGCAGGTCTTTGATCCCCGCACCTATCTGTCCGTAGGCAGAGATGAAGTAAAGAAAATGGTTAAGCACAAAATCATCGATGTTCTCGGTTCCAACGGCAAAGCATAAACCGCATAAAAAATCAAGCAGACCGATTTTTTCGGTCTGCTTTTTTAACACTCACGCACCGTAATCTCTCCGCTGGTCAGAACCTCCGTTCCCTGTCCGGTCCGCACAATCAGTCCGCCACGGGCATCGATCCCGAGAACCGTTCCGGTCCGGAGCTGTCCGGCAATTTCCATCGTAATCTCTTTTCCGGTCAGCACACTCCGCTTCCGGTACTCTTCCATCCACCGTTCTCCTGCCTGCGGCAAAGAAAACAACTCCTCCGCAACAGCGGCACCCAGAACTTCCCGTGAAACCTCTTTTCCGATGCTTCCGGCACGGAAACGGATCTCCTCCGGAAAATCCGAAGTCGTCAGATTGATTCCGACACCGATTACAGCGACCGGCTTCCCGGGAATCCGTTGACAGAGAATTCCGCAGACCTTGCGCCCGTTCACCTGCAGATCGTTCACCCATTTGATTCCCGCTTCCACACCGCAGACATCCGAGAGAGCATGGCACACGGCAACAGCCGCTCCGCAAGTCAAAAACACGTCATCCGCCAGATTTTCCGAAACGGGAAGAATGACACTCAGGTACAGCCCGGTTCCATCCGGAGAGTAAAAGGACCGCCCCCGTCTGCCCCGCCCTGCCGTCTGCGCCGATGCCATGAAAAGCGCACGCGACACCTTTCCTTCGGCAATGCGACGACAGGCAACGGCATTGGTGGAATCCACCGTCTGAAAGCAGAAAACTTCCGCTTCGGTTTTCATTCTCGCGCGGATTTCCCGTGGATCCAACATTCTACCGACTCCTCCTTCCGGTTCCCCCTGGAATGCTACGATTATAACAAAACTGTCACCGGTTTGTCAAGCAAGCAGGACGCTTAAAGAAATTCCCCCAAAAAAGACGCGGAAAAGTCATGAAAATCGTTCAGTTTATCTCTTTACAAAGATTGATTAAAAGCGTATAATAGTAAATGTGGGAAGTTGGGTTTTCCCTGAATTACCCGACTGAAGTTTTATACCTTTTTTCATTCTACGGCGGGTTTCCGCAGAAAGGATTTCTCTGAAAGTTATGGACATACTCTACACCGTTCTGATCGGCATGGGCACCGTCTTTTTTGGCTTGGTTTGCCTGATTGCCCTCATAAAACTCATGCACCTGCTTCTTGAAAGATACGTTCCCGAAGCAAAAAAAGAGCCGGAAAAACCGCAACCCCCTGCGCCGGAGATCCCGGAGATTGACCATGACACACTGGTCATTCTTGCCGCAACGGCAGTAGCGGAAGAACAGGGAACGGACATCTCCGCCATTCGCATTCACGCCATTCGAAGAATTTAACGGAAGGAAATAAAGGATATTTTTATGAAAAAGTACAAGATTGTAGTCAACGGAACCGCTTATGAAGTGGAACTGGAAGAAATCAGCGAAGCCGAAGCCAAGACGGAAAAAACCGCCCCCGCTCAGGCACCGGTCAAGCCGGTATCCGGCAAGGGAGAGCCGGTTCCCGCCCCGATCCCCGGCACCGTTTTGTCTTTGAACTTCCGGGATGGAGACACCGTAAAAGAGGGTGATGTGGTTCTAGTTCTGGAATCCATGAAAATGGAAAACGAAATCGTTGCTCCGGTCTCCGGAAAAATCACCTATCACACCACAAAAGGCGCTTCCGTAAATGCGGAAGATGTTCTCTGCACTCTTGCATAAGGACGGGTTCACTTCATGGACAGCTTGATGAAACTTTTGCACGATACCGGGTTTTACCAGTTTTTTGTTATCGATGCGGGCTGGAAAAACCTGATTATGATTGCCGTTGCGTGCCTTCTGCTGTATCTGGCAATCGCAAAAAAATTTGAACCGCTACTTCTGATCGGAATTGCCTTCGGAATGCTGTTGACCAACCTCCCGGGCGCCGGGCTTTATCACGGTGAACTGTGGACGGAGTTTATGCAGGAGGGCGCACACTATCACGATTACGGCTATATTCTTGCCGAGGGCGGCCTTCTGGATTTTCTTTACATCGGCGTAAAAACGTGCATTTATCCGTGTCTGATCTTTATCGGCATCGGTGCGATGACTGATTTCGGTCCGCTGATTTCCAATCCGAAATCCCTGCTGCTCGGTGCGGCAGCACAGATGGGAATTTTCGCCACCTATGTGGGAGCCCGTCTTCTCGGCTTCGGGAATGCGGCAGCAAGCTCCATCGGAATCATCGGAGGTGCGGACGGTCCGACCGCCATCTATACCACCTCGCTGCTGGCTCCGGATATGCTTGGCCCCATTGCCGTGGCTGCCTATTCCTATATGGCGCTTGTTCCGGTCATTCAGCCGCCGATTATGCGGCTGCTGACAACCAAAGAAGAACGTAAAATCGTGATGAAGGATCTGCGTCCGGTGTCTAAACGCGAAAAGATTCTGTTCCCCATCGTCGTAACGGTCTTTGTTTCGCTTCTCGTTCCGTCGGCGACTCCGCTGGTGGGATGTCTGATGCTGGGCAACCTGTGGAAAGAATCCGGTGTAGCCGAGCGTCTGTGCAAAACGGCGGCAAACGAACTGATGAACATTGTTACGATTTTTCTGGGAATTTCCGTCGGTGCGACGGCAACCGCCCAGGCATTCCTCAATCTGCAGACCCTGGCGATTGTATTGCTTGGCGTATGTGCTTTCAGTTTCGCAACGGCAAGCGGCGTTCTGTTTGCAAAACTGATGAATCTGTTCTGCAAAGAAAAAATCAATCCGCTGATCGGCTCCGCCGGCGTTTCCGCTGTTCCGATGGCAGCCCGTGTGTCGCAGATTGAAGGACAGAAGGCCAATCCCCGCAACTTCTTGCTGATGCATGCAATGGGGCCGAACGTTGCCGGAGTTATCGGCTCCGCAATTGCTGCCGGTGTCCTGATTGCCATGTTCGGTTGATCGAACAGGAGGTTTTGCTATGAAAAAACTGTATATCACCGATACCATTCTGCGTGATGCACACCAGTCACAGGCGGCAACCCGGATGCGGCTGGACGATATGCTTCCGGCATGCGAGCATTTGGATAAAATCGGCTACTGGTCGCTGGAATGCTGGGGCGGCGCAACTTTTGATACGTGCATGCGGTATCTGGACGAAGACCCGTGGTACCGGCTGCGCGCACTGCGGGAGGCCTTGCCGAAAACCCGGCTTCAGATGCTTCTCCGTGGGCAGAATCTGCTGGGCTACAAGCATTATGCCGACGATGTGGTGGAATGCTTTATCCGCCGCTCCGTAGAAAACGGCATTGACGTCATTCGTGTCTTCGATGCGTTGAACGATCCCCGCAACCTGCAGACAGCGATGCAAAGCATCCGCAAAATGCAATTGACACATCCGAGCGCCATCTGTGAAGCAGCGATCAGCTATACCACCAGTCCAGTGCACAACGACGAGTATTTTATCGGTCTGGCACAGAAGCTGGAAAAAATGGGAGCTGACACCATCTGCATCAAGGATATGGCAAACCTTTTGCTTCCGATGAAGGCGTATGACCTGGTCAAAAAGATGAAACAAGCCGTTTCCGTCCCCGTTCATCTTCACACCCACAACACATCCGGCACGGGTGATATGGTCAACCTGATGGCAACGCAGGCGGGCGTAGACATTGTAGACTGCGCGCTGTCCCCCATGGCAAACGGAACGTCCCAGCCGGCAACGGAATCCCTGGTAGCGACGCTGCAGGGAACCGACCGAGATACGGAACTGGATCTGAAGCTTCTGACTGAAGCCGCCTCGTATTTCCGGGATGTGGCAAAACGCTTGCAGGAAGAGGGATTCCTCGATCCGAAAGTTCTCTCGGTCGACACCAACACTCTGCTGTACCAGGTTCCGGGCGGAATGCTTTCCAACCTAATCAAGCAGCTCAAGGATGCCAAGCACGAAGAATTGCTGTATGAAGTTCTTGCCGAAGTTCCCCGCGTGCGTCAGGACTTCGGATATCCGCCCCTGGTCACTCCTACCTCGCAGATTGTAGGAACGCAGGCGGTTCTGAATGTTATTACGGGAGAGCGCTACAAGATGGTTCCGCAGGAATCCAAAGGGCTTCTTGCCGGAAAATACGGCGAACTTCCCGGAAAGATCAACGAGACCGTGCGCAAAAAAGCCATTGGGGATGAAACCGTAATCACCTGCCGTCCGGCAGATCTGATTGAGCCGGAAATGGGAAAATACCGCACAGAGGCGGGAGATCTGGCAAAATGCGAAGAGGATGTGCTGAGTTATGCGCTCTTCCCGCAGGTGGCACAGAAATTTCTTGCCAAGCGCAACAATCCCAAAGCCGATGAGAACGCCGTCCGAACGGTCTATGTGGACGATTGTTCCCGCGGATAAAACAACTCCCGAAACAGGATTCACCAAACAATTCAACCCACTGTATGCGCAGGAATCATACAGTGGGTTGACGTATATCCACCACAAAATCCAAGGCGGAGCCGGATCCTCCGCCCGTCTTATTCCGCGAAGTGCGAAGCAAAAGCCCCGACCGGCACAACTCTTCCGACAGAAGATTCCAAAGATGCCCGGATGATGCCCAAAGAACTCCAGAAGGAAGATCTGGAAGAAAAATCCTTTTCTTCCATCACGCTCCGAAATCCTCCTTTTATGAAGTTATCCAAAATCCCAACCTTTTTCGTTTTGCGTGTCTATATGGGTGAAAGCTTTCAACGAGGTGTAAACAAGTGAACAGACAAGATGTAGAGAAAACCATAACCGAATATCTGAAGCCCATATTCGGATTTGCGCTGAAGAGATGTAAAAACATTCACGATGCGGAAGACCTGTCACAGGAAATTGCAACAAAAGCGTTCCGTGCGCTCCTTGTCCGAGACGATGTTGCGGACATGGGGAAGTTCATATGGACCGTTGCTCACAACACGCTCAGCAACTATTATCGGGATGCCGCCAAAAGCATGGTCAATGTTTCTGTGGATGAGGTTGCAGAGCAGATTGCGGATCCGCGCACGGAGCCGGACGCAGACGACAAAGCAAAAACAATCCATCGTCTTCACACGGAGATTGCTTACCTTTCCAAGCTGCAGAGAAGAATTGTGATTGCGTACTACTTTGAGAATCGCAAGCAGGCAGAGATTGCGGAAAATCTTGGGATTCCTCTCGGCACGGTCAAATGGCACTTGTTTGAAGCCAAAAAAGAATTGAAACGAGGTATGAATATGGCGAGAAAAGCAAGCGAGCTTAAATTTAACCCGATTAAATTTCACTCTTACGGCATCTGCGGCTCTGTCGGAACACATGCTCCGGACGAATTCCTCCGTTCCACACTTTCACAGAATATCTGTTATTGCGTGCGCAATACGGCAAAAACCGTGGGCGAAATTGCCGATGACCTGGGAGTTTCCCCGGTGTACGTGGAAACAGAAGTGGAATTTCTTGAAGAATACGGCTTTCTGCAGAAACAGAGGGATCGGTATACTCTCAACTTTATTCTTGAGGAACCGACTGCGGAACTCCTTACCATGCAGAACGGGATGTACCGGCGCGCCGCCGAACTGTTTGCAAACGATCTGTATGATGAACTGACCTCTTCCGGCATTCTGGACGATCCGGATCTTTTGTGCGGGCAGACCGACCGGCCGATCTCCCTGACCGAGTCGCCCAAGGCGGACCGCAACTTCGTTCTGTGGACGCTGATTCCCTATATCGCCGCATGGTCCGGAGGAAAGCGGACAGGGCAGAGCATTTCTTTTGAAGAGGTTGCCACAATTCGTCCGGACGGAGCACAGAACATTGTCCATGCATCCGTCGTGCCGGACGAAAGGATTCTTCCCGCAGATTACGCGGACATGCAGAATTGGTGCGGCCCGATGTGGAACAGCAACGGGGAACACATCCTGTGGCAGATCGACAGCGAATGGTCCGACCATGAGGAACCGCATTCCATGCGGTATGCCGAAGATGCCAGGCGGATTCTCTCGCTTTATGAAAAAGAGTTTGAAGATCGGCTCACCAAGGAAGAGTATGCATGGCTGGCAGAACGCGGTTATGTAAAAACAAACGGAGATTATGATGGAAATTTCAAGACCGTATGGCAGATCGTCATGCTGGACAACAAAGAAATTCAGAATAAACTCCTTGCTGTCGGCGAACGAGTCCGGGCAAAACATCAGGCGGATTTCGCTGCGCTGAAAGCACCTTACGCGAAAGCCGTACTGGAATCGGTTCCCGCACATCTCCGAAAAGTAAAAGAGTATGAACTGCAGTTTGTGTTCCAATCGGACGAGCGGTTCCTGTTCCACTGCCTCACAACGCTTCTGAAAAACGGAAAACTGAAAAAGCCGACCGAAGGTCAGAGAAAATCCCTGACCACACTGATTGCCAACGCATAGAACAAAATGGCTCCGCCGATCCGGAATCGGCGGAGCCATTTTTTCCCGAAGATAAATTCATGAGAATCCCGGGCAAAAAAGATCCACCCGTATTACCGGGTGAATCTTTGCTTTACTTGTTATCTTTGTTATCCTTGTTTGAAGTCGAATCCGAAGCCGACCGGGCGGGTCGCTCTCCGTAGCGTGTTGCGTACTTGCCGTTGTAATATTTCCGGGACGGAATCTCGCAGAAGGTGCGGATAAAGCCCAGAATCTTTCCGTCGGCAAAACGGATCTTCTCCAACGCTTCGCTGATTTCCGGATAAGTTGTACCGTTTTCACGCACGACAAACAAAATGCCGGCATCGTATTTGGCAAACAGAATGGTATCGGACACGATGTTGACCGGAGGAGTATCCACAAACACGAAATCGTACGCCTTCGTCACACCGGCAAGAAGCCCCTGCATGGATTCCGAAGCAATCAGTTCCGACGGGTTCGGCGGAATCGGACCTGCCGTAATCACATCAAGATTCTTGGAAACGTCCTTCTTCAGAACATCTTTCAATTCCGCCATTCCGGCGAGATACGACGAAAGACCCTCCCGGTTGCTCAGCTTATGCAACTTGTGAACAACCGGCTTGCGCATATCGGCATCGATCAGCAAGACCCGATAGCCGGAATTGGCAAACGAAACGGCAATGTTGGACAGCGTCAGACTTTTCCCTTCCGACTGTGAGCAGGAGGTCATGACAATCAGATTCCGCTGACTGGCACCCGTGGCAAACAGCAGGTTGGTACGAATGGTGTTGAACGCCTCGGCAAACGAAAACTTCGTCCCGCTTCCGTAACTGTTCTTCGGTGCATATCCGTACGAACGCGACGGCTTGGCGTTGAAGTCGATGACATCGGCAAGAACCGGGTATTCATACACTTCCGAAAGATCGTCATCGGGCTTCACGGCGTCATTAAAGAAATCGACCAGGAAGCAGATGAGATAAGTCAGCGCAAAAGATGCGAGCGCGGCAAGAACCGTGAAATTTCCAACATTCGGATAGACCGCGCCGGAATACAGTTCCGCTTTGTTCACGACCTTGATGGATCCTGCATTGGAGTACATCTCACGAAAACTCTCCATCGCACCGAGTTTATATGCCTCTGTCAGCGCATAAGCATCCTCCGGCGTGTAAGCCGTGACCGTGATGGTAATGTAAACAGAGTCCGTCGAAATTCTTGACATGGACTGGATTTGCCCCCGGGTGAAATCTTCACCGGCATTCTCGGCAACAAGTTCCAGGCAACTGTTCATTTCAAACAGACTCTTGGTGATTTTGGCAAGATTTTCCGATGCCACAATAAAGCTGTTGTCAATGCTTGCCGACACGTCCGCTTTGCTCCAAACCGAAAGCGTGACGTACGACTGATATTTTTTCGGAACAAACAGCGAAACAAAAATCGCCGTCATTACCGTAGCGACCACCACGACAGAAACAAGGATGAGAAGATGTTTTTTCAACGTCTTCAGCAACGATTTCAAGTCGATGGATGATGCAGAAGAAGTGGTCATTTTTTTTGATTCCTCCAACCAAAAGTTTAATCAATCCAATCAATCGGACGGCGACAGAAGAGTTTCGGACAGATCCAGCATCCGGTCCACAACTTCGTCTCCCGCATGTTTACGCAGATACGTTTCCGCACGTCCGAATTCGGGCTTCCGATCCGTCATGTTATGCGCATCGGTTCCCATGAGCGGAAACATCCCTGCGCGGGTAAGGCGCAGAAGCCGCCGCTTCTCAAAAAATCCGCCCTGAAAGAAGGCCGAACAACTGACATGCCACAGAGCATCGTTATATTGCGCAAACGAAAACAAATCCTCCGGTTTGTTCAGCGCAAAATACCGCTCCAGATGCGCCAGCAGAATACGACAACTGCATCCGGAAATCAGATTGTTGAACCGGTTGTATTGCACCGTATGAAATTTTTCAAACGGAAGCTCCAGAAGCAGAAGATCCGTTCCCTCCAACAAAAATGAAGATAAATCAAAATCCCGCAGAACGTCGGCATAATGCACCTCAGCACCAAGCCGCAATTCCGGAAGATTTCTTCCGCGGACGGCATCACAAAGCACCCGATATGCCGCCTGTCTCCGTCCAAGAAAAGCATCCAGGGCTTCCCGGTGTGCATAATAATGCGGAGTCAGAAAAACCGTCTGCACCCCATCCGCCGCAAGAAGTTCCAGCATCCGCACCGATGTTTCCGCATTGGGAGAGCCGTCATCCATGCCGGGCAGAATGTGGCAATGAAAATCAACCCGTTTCATTCCACAAGACAGTCACGCACCGGAACACGCCGCTGGCAGAACGGACAGACAGCCGTCCCGGCGGATGCCGTTTCGGCATCAACCAGGAAAATTTCCTCGCAGAAACAACACTGCAACGTAACCATCTCTTCGGAAGCGGCATGCGCGTGCGTATGATGATGACAGTCACAGTCCTCATCGTCGCAACCGCAGTCCTCCTCTGCATCCTCGTCTTCCCCGTAATCGGGAGCATCCACCCGGATCTCTCCGACAATCCGGTCCCGGATGGTTTGCAGATTGGAGTTGACGGCTTCCAGATGGTCGGTGGTCTGATCCACTTTTTCCGACACCTCGTCGGCTTTCAACGCCAGCATGTCAATCCGGACACAGGCCTCCGCCAACAGCGAGGCCATCTCCGCCAGAAGTTCCGCAGTGTCTCCGTTCAGAGACGGTGCCGCTTTGCGGTAACGGGCAAGCAGACTTTCTGCTTTTTCAGAAAGAAACATTGTTATCACCTCAACAACACGAAAGCATCTGTCGCCGAAGAAAAAGACAGATGCTCCGTCATATTCAGGGGCGAACCGTCATAAAAAAAAGACGGAACGCCTTGGCATGACAAGGGGAATCCGGATCCGGTTTTTGCGGACGGATCTCCGATGGGAAAAGCCGGAATATGTTTGACTGATGTCTGTTTATGCTCTGCTGAGGTATTCGCCCGTACGGGTATCGACCTTAACTTTTTCGCCTTCGGAAATAAACATCGGCACCTTGATGACAGCACCGGTTTCCAGCGTGGCACTCTTCAGAGCGTTCGTTGCGGTGTTTCCGGCAACGGCGGGTTCGGTTTCCGTCACTTCAAGATCCATGAATGCCGGCGGCTCAACCGAGAAAACATTGCCCTTGTAGGACAGAATCTTGACAACGGTATTTTCTTTCACAAACTTGAAGTTATCCGGCAATTTGTCCGGGCCAAGCGGAATCTGCTCGTAGGATTCCTGATCCATGAAATAATACAGATCGCCGTCGTTATAAAGATATTCCATATCTTTTCTTTCGATAAACGCCTGCGGGAATTTATCCGTAGGGTTAAACGTTTTTTCAATGACGCCGCCCGTAATGACGTTTTTGATTTTGGTACGGACAAACGCCGCGCCTTTTCCCGGTTTGACGTGCTGGAATTCCACGATGGAATACACTTCGCCGTCCATTTCAAACGTCACGCCGTTTCTGAAATCGCCTGCAGAATACATAAGTACAACCTCCGTTTTTACAATAACAAATAAAATGCATAATAATATAGTAAGTATACACGATTTTGTGCTATTTTTCAATACCTAAAATCGTTTTTTTTCAAAAAAGGGAGAAATTTGCATGACAAAAACAAAAAAAATATCCGATTTCAGCAGAATCCTTTTCTTCGCGGGAATCCTGACCGCTTTGTTTCTTTTGTTTCTGCTTCTGTTCTCGTTCCGAAACACCTCTCCGGCAGACACCTTTGACCCCGCCGAGATCCCCACAGGACGCGTCGTGATTGTTGATGCCGGACACGGAGGCGCAGACGGAGGTGCCGTCGCACGGGATGGCACGCCGGAAAAAATTTTCACACTGGATTTGTCCGAGCGGCTTTGCGTCTTTCTGCAGATTCTGGGAAGAACACCGGTTATGACCCGGACCGCAGACGAAGACACCGACGGCAATCCGACCCGCTTTGATAAACGGGGCGACATTCTTGCCCGCAAAGCGCTGGCAGACCGCTATCCGGGATCTCCGTTTGTCAGCGTGCACGTCAATCTTTCCCGGTCTCCGAACGACCGCGGTTTTCAGATTTTTTACGGAACCGTTTCTCCCTCAAGCGAGCTTTACGCCGCTTCCGTTCAGAGTGCCGTCGCCAAGACCGGACTCTGCACCCGCATCCGGGAAGTCAAAAAAGCCCCCTCCACCGTGTGGCTTCAGCATCACGTTGCCTCACCCTGCGTCCTTGCGGAATACGGTTTTTTGAGCAACGACGAAGATCTGGCACGGCTCAAACAGGAAGAATACCGGGACGCTCTGATGTTCGCCACAGCGATCGGCATTACCAGAGCTGAAGAATCACCGCATCCGACACCAGAAACCCCTCCGGTGTAAGGGCAAAACCGTCCGTCGTAAAACGAAGCAGCCCCCGCTCGGCAAGAAGCGGAAGCAGGAAACGCTTTTCGGGCGCAATGTCGGTGGTACGAATTCCGTCCGAAGTACGCAGACCAAGCAGGATGCGCTCCTGATGCCGATCCTCTTCCGTCAGAACCTGTTCTGTAATTTTTCTCGCCTTGCCGGTGCGGAGGAACGCTTCCGCATCCTCAGCATAGTACCACCGGCGTACGCCGTCATAGCCATGCGCCCCGCATCCGTAAGCGGCATACGGTTTCCCCTGCCAGTAAGAAGAATTGTGACGAGCGCGGAATCCAGGACGGGCAAAGTTGGAAATTTCGTAATGCTCATAACCGTGTTCGCTCAAAAAGGCAGAGGTATCCAGATACCGCCGACGCTGAACCTCTTCATCCTGCTCACAGATTCCTGCCCGTGCAAACGGCGTTCCGTCCTCCACCTTGAGAAGATACGCTGACAGATGCTCCGGACGAAGCTCCACCGTGTGCCTCAACGTCTGCATCAGCGATGCATCGCTCTGACCCGGAATTGCCAGCATCAGATCTATGCTCAGGTTTTCAAACCCATGCTTCCGGATTCTCTCCACGGCGCGCAAACATGTTTCAGTATCCGCCAGGCGGCCCAGCTGTCGCAGCTCCGCATCATCAAAACTCTGAACACCCATGCTGATGCGGTTGACCCCGCCTCGCTTTGCCGTTTCCAGAAAAGCGTCCGTCACGCTCTCCGGATTGACCTCCACCGTAAATTCCGCTCCGGGCTGAAGCCCGATCTCCCACAGGGCCTCACAGACCGCACCAAGATCTTCCGGCTCTAACAGCGACGGAGTCCCGCCGCCGATATAAGCCGTATCCAGAACAAAACCGGGCTTGTCCGACCGGATCTGTCGGACAAGCCGCAAGGCATATTCATGAATGGTCTGCGCGGATGCACACATCGAATAAAACCCGCAATACGCACATTTTGCGCGGCAAAACGGGATATGGACATAGGCACCACCGCGGTTATTTTTCATCAAGGCGAAGCACCGACATGAAGGCCTCCTGCGAAAGTTCGACCGAACCGACTTTCCGCATCCGCTTCTTTCCTTCCTTCTGTTTTTCCAAAAGCTTCTTTTTGCGGGTAATATCGCCGCCGTAGCATTTGGCAAGAACATCCTTGCGCATCGCCTTGACGGTTTCCCGCGCAATCACTTTGCCGCCGATCGCCGCCTGAACGGGGATCTCAAAAAGCTGGCGGGGAATGTTGTCCTTCAGCCGCTCGGTGATCTTCCGTCCGCGGGCATATGCACGCTCCTCCGGGACGATGAAGGACAGGGCATCCACGATCTCGCCGTTGAGCAGAATGTCCAGTTTGACCAGTTTTCCTTCTTTGTATTCCTCAAACTCATAATCCAGCGACGCATAACCCTTGGTACGGGATTTCAACGCATCGAAGAAATCGTAAATAATCTCGTTCAGCGGCATGGAATAATGCAGATCCACACGGGTAGCATCCAGATATTCCATATTTTTGAAGATTCCACGGCGCTCCTGGCAAAGATCCATAATCGCACCGACATAATCGGCAGGTGTGATGATATCCGTTTTGACAAACGGCTCTTCGGACCGGAGAATTTCCGCAGGAGACGGATACGAAGTCGGGTTGGTAATATAGAGAACCGTCCCATCCGTTTTGGTAATGCGGTAAATAACGCTGGGAGCCGTCGTAATCAGATCCAGATTGTATTCCCGCTCCAGACGCTCCTGAATGATTTCCATGTGCAGAAGACCGAGAAATCCGCAGCGGAACCCGAAGCCGAGCGCCGCTGAAGTTTCCGGTTCAAAGAACAGCGAAGCATCGTTGAGTTGCAGTTTTTCCAGTGCTTCCCTCAGATCCCCGTACCGGGAGCCGTCTGCCGGATAAATGCCGCAGTAAACCATCGGCTGAACTTTTTTGTAACCGGGCATTGCCTCTGCCGTGGGTCGGTCAGCCAATGTAACCGTATCCCCTACCCGGGTATCGCTCACATTTTTGATGCTTGCCATGATATATCCCACTTCTCCGGCGCACACGCACGGTGCGCTTTCAAAGCCGAAGGGACGAAGATAACCGGTTTCCACCACATCAAACTCAGCACCGGTTGCCATCATACGAATCCGGTCTCCCACCGAAACCGTGCCCTCAAACACACGCACATATACAATAACGCCGCGATAACTGTCGTATACGGAATCAAACACCAGGGCCTTGAGCGGAGCTTCCGCATCGCCCCGCGGTGCCGGAATTTTATGAATGACGGCCTCCAGAACATCCCGCACATTCAACCCGGTCTTTGCAGAGATCCGGGGCGCATCGTCTGCCGGAAGGCAGAGAATGTCTTCAATTTCCTTGGCACATGCATCGGGATCCGCATTGAGCAGGTCCACCTTGTTGATTACCGGAACAATTTCCAGATTGCAATCCATTGCCAGATACGTGTTTGCCAGCGTCTGCGCCTCGATGCCCTGGGATGCATCCACCACAAGAAGAGCACCCTCACATGCCACCAAAGACCGGGAAACCTCATAGGTAAAATCAACATGTCCCGGCGTATCAATCAGGTTGAACGTGTAGGTCTCCCCCGTTTTGTCCGTATAGTCCAGTTTGACAGCACGGGCTTTGATGGTAATGCCACGTTCCCGCTCCAGATCCATATTGTCCAGCAGCTGATCCTCCATTTCCCGTGCGGAAACGGTATTGGTCAGTTCCAGAATCCGGTCGGCAAGGGTGGATTTTCCGTGGTCGATGTGTGCGATGATGCAAAAATTTCTGATTTTGCTTTGATCCGACATAG
Source organism: uncultured Eubacteriales bacterium (assembly GCA_934438175.1). GTDB lineage: Bacteria > Bacillota > Clostridia > Oscillospirales > UBA644 > CAKSBH01. The sequence continues at coordinate 31,818 of CAKSBH010000005.1, forward strand.
ACATACGCCTTTCTTTATATCTTCCGTTCTTTTTATCATACACGATTTTCCCTGCTTTTGTCAAGTATCTGCCATCAAACAGAAGCGACACGCACCCCGTTTCCGCAAACAGACATTCTCACAGATCAAAGCCCGGCACGTCTTTCCGGAAAGATCCGGATTACACCCGTCCGACCGCGGCGGAACTGCGGATTTGCCCTTGACAGTTCTATCGGTTTATGTTAAAATAAAGAGTATGAATTTCTGTTACTATATGGAGATGCCTTTTATGAAATTTCCCCGCCTTGTCGCCGTCCTGCTTTCCGTTCTTCTCCTGCTTTCCGCTGTTTCCGTCCCCGCATATGCGGATACGCTGAACGCGCAGCAGGAGATCGACAGCATCTGCGAACACTACCAGAAAAATCTGAAGGAAATCACAACGGCACAGCAGGTCATTCTGTTTGGCTCGGTCGGAGCGATCCGGGGGAAGAAAATTCCGGATGTACGCGTGGATTCGGCATCGGATGAAATCAACGACGCGGCAACGATTCTTGCCCGCCTTGCGTTGGAGACCGATCCCGCAGCGGCATGGGATGACGGAACAGACCCTCTGACCGATCTTTCGTCGCGGCAGCGGGAAGACGGCTCATTCGGAGATCTGCTTACCACCGTCTATGCGGCAAGCGCCCTGCAGGCGGCTCAGATTTTTGTCGGCGAAGAAAAAACCGTATATTCCGCCCAGGGCGTAACCGACTTTCTGCTTGCCCGACAGGAGGAAAACGGTTCGTTCGGCACACTGTACGAAACCGCACGCACCCTCTCGTACCTTTCCTGTTTCTCTCAGGACAAAAACGTCAAAACGGCAATTACCAAAGCCGTTGAATATCTGCGAGACCAACAGACCGAGACCGGCGGCTTTGAAGAAAAGGACATCCGTACGCTTTGTGCCGTTATCTGCGCACTGAAGGACACCGAGCAGGATCTGATGACAAGCACATGGCATTATATGCCGCAATTGCTTGCCGACTACCGCAACGAGGACGGAACCTACCGGAATCTGCCGGAGGACGAAAAGGTTTTCAGTGATGAAGCCACGATGGCGGCTTTGGAAGCACTGGATGCCCAATTGTCGGCAAAAAGCGCTTTGAAAAAACTGACAACACACGGTGTTTACCGCATCAACATCTGGAACGGCATCAAAAACTTTGTTTATGTTTACGGCGCGTTGGCGCTGTTGGCATTGATTTTCTGGGGTTATATCCTGTTCGGAAAGAAAAAGACCGTGGATGCACCCGCAGAAGAAACAGGAGAAACGTATGAATCCGAAAACCATCCCGATTTATAATCCCGGCAGTGCTCCGGATTTTGCTCCGTCCTACGGGCAGCCGGAGCCGTATCTGACCCCCTTCCTGCTGCCGGGAGCCGGAAACATCTGCGTCATGGTCTGTCCGGGCGGCGGTTACATCGCCCGTTGCGAATCTTACGAAGGAACCGAGATCTGCGAATGGCTGAACCGCATCGGCATCAGCGCCTTTATGCTCTCTTACCGTGTGGCCCCCTACCGTCAGCCGGTTCCGCAAAACGATCTGTCCGATGCCATCCGCCTGATCCGTGCAAACAGTTCGGAATACGGCATTGATCCGCATCGGATCGGAGTGCTCGGATTCTCCGCCGGAGGACATCTCGCGGCATCCGTTCTGACCCACCCGGAACGCTTTGAGCGACCGGATTTCGGCATTCTCTGTTATGCCGTCATCAGCATGAGCTCCGACATCACGCACGAAGGAACCCGGCAAGCCCTGTTGGGAGAGAGAGCCGGCGACGAAGCTCTGCGCGACTATTATTCCGCCGAAAAAAATGTTACGGATCAGACGCCTCCCTGCTTTGTCTGGCACACGCGGACAGATGAAATGGTGTCGTACCAGAACGCCGTGCGTTTTGCCGAAGCCATGAAACAGACGGGCAGAAGCTGTGAACTGCATCTGTATCCGGAAGGCCGGCATGGACTCGGACTTGCTCAGAATACACCCGGCGCCTGTGAATGGCCCGCGTGCTGTAAAAATTGGATTTTCAACATCGGAAAGGAAGAACCCTCAACATGACTGGACACGAAACCGTTCTTATTCTGGATTTCGGGGGACAATATAACGAATTGATTGCCCGCAGGGTGCGGGAATGCGGCGTCTATTGTGAAGTCGTCCCGTATTCCGTTTCTTTGGATTGCATCCGGGAAGTTTCCCCCATCGGCATCATCTTTACGGGAGGTCCCAACAGCGTGTACGATCCCTCAGCCCCGCACGTCGATGCCCAACTGTTCTCACTCGGCATTCCGGTTCTCGGCATCTGCTACGGATGCCAGCTTCTTGCCCAGACACTGGGAGGATCTGTCACGGCGGCACAGGACGATACCGCCCGGGAATACGGAAAAACCACAACATACTTTGACACCTCCTGTCCCCTGTTCCGCGGGCTTCCCGAAACGGGCGTTTCATGGATGAGCCACGGCGACTACATGGAAAAAGTTCCGGACGGATTTGCACTTGTCGCTCATTCGGACGCATGCCCGAATGTTGCTATCTACGATGAAAAACGCCGTTTCTATGGGGTTCAGTTCCATCCGGAAGTGAACCATACGGAAAACGGAACCGCCATGCTGCACAACTTCCTGTTTGCCGTCTGCGGCGCAAAAGGCGACTGGACGATGGGAGATTTCCATAAGGCGAAAGTAAAAGAACTGCGCCGGACCATCGGCGACGGAAAAGTACTTCTTGCCCTATCCGGAGGCGTGGATTCCTCCGTCTGCGCCGCGCTTCTGGACGAAGCCATCGGCGAACAGCTCACCTGCGTTTTCGTAGATCACGGGCTGATGCGTCTGCACGAAGGGGACGAAGTGGAAGCCGCATTCGGAAACCGCAGCATGCGCTTCATCCGTGTAAACGCAGAAGACCGGTTCCTCAGCGATCTTGCCGGCGTTTCCGATCCCGAAAAGAAGCGTAAAATCATCGGTACCGACTTTATCCGTGTTTTTGAAGAAACCTCCAAAACACTGGGCAAAATCGACTATCTTGCGCAGGGAACAATCTATCCCGATGTTATTGAATCCGGGCTGGGCAAGGCAGCCGTCATCAAAAGCCATCACAACGTCGGCGGACTGCCCAAAGACATCGGATTCCGCGGCATCGTAGAGCCGCTTCGAATGCTGTTCAAGGACGAGGTGCGCGCACTGGGCAGAGAACTCGGCGTGCCCGATGCCCTAATCCAACGCCAGCCGTTCCCCGGTCCGGGTCTGGCTATCCGGGTGACGGGAGCCGTCTCCAAAGACAAACTGGACATTCTGCGGGAAGCCGACTTCATCTTCCGTGACGAGATTGCCAAGGCGCATCTGGAGCATACAATGAATCAGTATTTCGCAGTTCTCACCGATATCCGCTCGGTCGGCGTCATGGGAGACAGCCGGACCTACGACTACGTTCTCGCCCTCCGCAGCGTTACCACCTCGGACTTTATGACCGCGGACTGGGCGCGCATTCCGTACGACGTACTGAACAGAATCTCCGTCCGCATTGTCAACGAAGTCCCCCACATCAACCGGATCGTCTATGACATCACCTCCAAGCCCCCGGCAACCATTGAGTGGGAATAATATACGTGCCCGAACCCTTCTGGAAACAAAGGGCTTTCGGGTACTTTCTGTTTTGAACAAAACGCCTCGACACACGTTTGGAATACGAAAAGTTGAATTTACAAAGAGACTTGTTGTAAGCAACCTCTGAATGACCAGGAGACATGTATGGCAACTTGGAACACCGGGATTACCGGAAATGATACCGCAGAAGATTTATACATGGAATACACGGCAGCTTTCCATCAGTTTCATGTAGAAGAGGCGTTGAAGCGTATCGACCACTATGTCCGCACCGAAATGTTTGACGAATCCGACGAAGAGGAATGGTGCAATTACATCTATTCCCTTGCTGATTTCATGTGGAAGAAAGGGATTTTGACAGATTCCGTAAAAGAGAAAGCCATCGCAATGATCGACATCGGTTTCGGATTGGGATTGTGGGCAGAGCAGGGGCAGAAAACTTTGGATTCGCGCAAAAAGAAGCTTGCTGCATTCAAAGAAAAACTGTTATCGGCTCAACCTCCCCAAAAGAAAATCAAACTGAATGCACACAAACGGATTTTCAATGACGGAGATATCCTTGCCGTTCAATTGCAGACAGCGGGAAAACCCTATACACACCAAGAAGAAAAGCCGGTTTCCGAAGAGGAATTCCATGCTCTTGACGGGAAATACGTGTTGATGCAATTGGTTCAGTGTTGTGCAGATTGGACTTCCAGCGTTGTGCCGGAGATCAAGGATTATTGGGCTTGTTTCCGCTTGTTTGACGGCATTTATGACACCATTCCGGACGACACGGATTCGCTGTCACTGCGAGATGCGTTGATTCATCAGGGGCATAAAATCTGTTCAACCTTTACCTGTGAAAGCAGTATGCTTCCTTTCAAGCGCAGAAACTACAAAGTGATCGGAAATCGCAAAGATCTGCTCTCGGGCTTCCATGCAAACTCAAATAACTGGATCTCCTGGGGGCTCAACTCACCCACGTCAAATCCCGACTCGGAAATCGTGGCGGCTATGGGAAACAACGTGATATGCAAAGAGTTTTCCGGTACCGAGGAACGTGTTAAGCATATCTGCAAATATGCAAACCGATACGGAAGATTTGATTATGCTTTGTCCGAAGAAGAAAATGAAGCAAGGTATATTTCGGAAGAAAAACAGATTGCAGAAAGAATCAGCAACGCAATTTCCAACGGCGGGAAACGATATGGCATAACCTTCGGCAGAGAAGTCGGAATCGTTACCGTGCAGAATAAGAAGATTGATCATCTTTATATCGAGGGGCGGTATCAAGACAATGGTTTCGGAACCCGTCTTCTCGGATATGCGCTGTCAGAAACCGGAAAAGGGGCTTACATCGATGTGCCCGTTTCGAATAAATGCTTGCTGCATATCTGCGATCAATTGGGATTGGTGAAAACAGAAGCAAACGAACAAACCGTTCGAATGATGAAGCCAGAACCGCATCACCACCCGGCATGATTCCGTAAAAGAGTTTGCAACATTCCGGAACATGCTTTTTCGCAAATGAAAAAAAGGGCAGAAAAACGGAATCAAAATTTATGCTCTGAATGGGATTCCGGGCAGAAACAAAAAACACGCAAAAAACGAATGGGAGTAAAAAATGATGTTGACTGTACGAAAAATCTTGTCCGGAGACCGGGATCTCTTCCTTGCCATGAGCCGGGAATTTTACAGGACACCCGGCGTTCTGCACGACATCCCCGATGAATTCCGCATCCGTACGTTTGAAGAATTGACCCGTTCCGACTGCTATCTGGACGGACGCTTCCTCCTTCTGAACGGCATGGAAGCCGGATACGCGCTGCTTGCCAAATCCTTTTCCCAGGAATGCGGAGGTCTTGTCGTGTGGGTGGATGAACTGTATGTACGCCCGGAATTCCAGGGACAGGGGCTGGCGAGTTCTTTTTTCCGCTGGCTGGAACAGAACATCCCCGCCGCGCGTTACCGGCTGGAAATCGAACCGGACAACACCCGTGCCGAGGCACTTTACCACCGCATGGGGTATACCCATCTCCCCTATGCACAAATGATCAAAGAATAAACCGCAATCTTCCTTCACCGAAAACGTTGCAATTTTCTGAAGGTAAAGCAGCAAAAAGTCCGTCCCCGAATCATGGAGACGGACTTTTTTGTTCGGATTTACAGGTTTGCGAAATCGAAATCCACGTCGGCGGGAACGTAAGGAAGTGTGAAACCGATGAGGTTTGCCCCTTCAAAAACCGTGGCACGCTTGAAGCGGCTTGCCTTGTAGCGGGCAAAGAACGAATCCAGCCAATGTACAATCTCATCCTCGTCGTATTCCTCAAACACCGCCAGCGCATAATGCTTGATATCTTCATAGGAGGCATGACGCTTGGCAAAGAAGAACAGGTAGAAATCCAGCAACTCGTACGGGCCGATGATGTCCTCCGTCTTCTGTCCGGGCTTCAGTTCCGGGCTGATCGGGGTATCTACAATATCCTGCAGAATTCTGCCGACATCGCCGCCCCTTGTAGCGGCAATCCGGGAAATCATTGCACGGAGCAGGGTTTTCGGAACGGTGGCATTGGGATTATAGTGTGCGGTGTTGTCACCGCCGAACGTGCAGAAGCCCTGTGCCTCTTCGGACAGATCTCCCGTACCGACCACCAGAGCCGAAAACTGGTTTGCCATATCCAGAAGCACCTGTGTGCGCTCCCGTGCCTGCGCGTTCTCATACACAACCGACGCATCCTCGGGGTTGTGACCGATGGCGGCAAAATGCGTCAGAACACTTTCTTTAATATCCACTTCCCGGGCTGTGGTTCCCAGCAGAGCCATCAGTTCCAGAGCGTTGGATTTGGTACGGCCGGAGGTTCCGAAACCGGGCATGGTAACCGTAATGATATCGGAAACCGGAAGTCCTGCCATCTTCATCGCGGCTTCCGACACCAGCAGTGCCGTTGTGGAATCCAGACCGCCGGACAGGCCGAGAATCAGCCGCCGGATCCCGGTTCCCACCAGACGCATATACAACGCCTGAACCTGCATTTTGAACAGCTCGTCCAGATATCGGTCGGAATCGTTGTTTCCGTAATATGGAATGCGGTCCAGACCACGCTTCGGACGTGTGTAGATCAAGCCGGAAACACTTTCACTGTCCGCCTGTGCAAACACGGGCTCCGGCGTATCCTGGCTTTTGAAATCCAGAATCACACCGTTGTGAAAAACACCCGCAAAGCCCTTGTATACGTGGTCGGCGGAACTTTCACCGAAGCCGCAGTTGGCAACGGCAATCACGCACTTACGCTGCTTAGACGATTCGGCACAGAATTCAATGATATCATTCTGAATGCACGGATACCCGTCCATCGCCGTCGGAAGAAGCAGGACATCCGCGCCCTCTTCCTGCCCGGAAGCGGCGACCATCACCCGCTTGCCTTCCATGGTTATCGCCGGTTTCTGGATGAGTTCCCCATCACGGATAATAATATTTTCGTAGCCGGCGACGGCAGTCACCAGACATTTATGCGTTTCCTCCGTATATTCGCACAAACGGTCCAGCGCCTCGTTGGTACGTTCGGCAAAGCCGGCAAAGTTGACGGCATTGGAACAGGTAGCGCCCGTAAGCGAATAGGCAGGAAACAGATATACATCTGCCTCATTTTCCGTCATCAGACGGATCATTTCTTCGGCGTTCCGCCCCGGCCTCCCGACCTGTACGGAAAACACACCCGCAAAGATTTTCATCAGCAATTCCTCCCTCGGAAATTTCCTTTGTTTTTTATTGTAGCACGAACGTTTTTTCCTGTCAAGATTTTCTTTTTCGATATTCGGCCTGTCTTTTATTTTTTTTACATAAGCCCGAAAGCAACGGGAGAGAGCTTTGGAAAAATCCGGATTTTCCCGGCTCACTCCAGCGGCACTTCCACATCCCTGCCCAAATAAAAGGACCACAGAACCGCGCGGGTCACCGGCTTGCCAAGCAATTTCCGTGCCGCATAAACATACAGGCGAACCTGCTCACCATAGCGGGCAAGAAGTCCGTCGGCATCCAGACGGTCGGATTTATAATCCAGCACCGTCACATGGTCATCCCACTCGTACAGGGCATCCATCGCACCCTGCAACAGAATCTCTCCAACCGCATCCGTGCGGTAGACGGAGGCAGGAATCAAGGTGAAAAAACGCTGTTCCCGCCGCACACGCTTTGCCGTAGACAGATCGGTGTACAGCCGGCTTCCGGTCAGTGCCCGGATGTCGCTTTCCCTCACGGATGCCGCTTCGTCCTCGGTCAGAATTCCTTCCCGCACCAGACGCTGCCGTTCTTCTCCCACATCCCGGGTCAGATCTGCCCGCTCGCAGAACCGATGAATCGCCGTTCCCCGCCGCGCTGCCGTTATGGTATCCCCGGTCAGAAACGCCGGTGGCTCCGGCATGGAATCGTCTTCCTGACGGAAAAATCCGTCTTCTTCCTGCAAGTCCGTCAGCCCGGTTACGGAAAGCCCAGCCGGAATATCGGAAAGAGGATTGGGATACGCAAAGAAGAACCGACGTTTCAGTTCTTCCTGCGCAAGACCGAGCGTGGGAAGTTCCGGAACCGATTCCGGCTCTTCACAATCCACAGGCAAAACAGGGTCTTCCTCATTCACCAAAAACCGGGACGCCATCGGTGCGCGCCCGATATGTTCTCCGTTCCATTCCGAAAATGCCGGATGCCGCGTCAACGCCGCAAACAAAAGCCCTTTGTCTCGGGCAGTCTCCGCAAAGCGAAGCGGAACCGTCGGCTCTGCCCCCGCCAAAAACGCCGGAGACAAGGGATTCCGATCCGTTTTCGTCAAACCGGAAACCAGAATCAGCTGTTCCTTCGCCCGTGTCAGTGCCACATACAGCACCCGCAGACGCTCCGCTGTATCCCGACGCAGGTTCTTTGCCAAAATGACTTCCCGCATAGCAGTCGTGCGCTCGCTGTCTCCGTCCTCCGTGCGGATCTTCGTACCGATTCCGAATGAATCGCACGAAACAAAATTTTTTTCTCCCTCTCCTTTTCTCTTCTCATCCAGATTCACCACAAAGCAAACGGGGAATTCCAGCCCCTTGGAGCCGTGCATCGTCATCAGCCGCACAGCATCCGCCTGCCCGACATCCGCATCGCCCTTTCCTTTTTCCCCCTTGCGTATACGCTCGACTGCCTGCAGAAAAGGATGCAATCCTCCGCCTTCCGCTTCATCGTATTTGCGGGCAAAAAGATGCAGCTTCATGTAATTTTCCCGGGCTTCCGTACTGCGGCTCTGCCCTCCGAACCGTTCCCGGAGTTCCATATGCCGGATCAGCTGTGCCGGAGGAAGCGTCGTTGCCAGATCCGCCAATTCCTGCCGGTCCCGCAAAAACGTCTCCGTTTCCGCATCGGTCTGTGCATAGACCCGTGCCGCCTCAAACAGAGGTCCGACCGGCTTTGCCAGGCGGATCTGCGCCAGCTTTTCCGATGCAAACCGATATTTCCCGGATGACATCGCACAGAACAGCGCCCGGTCGTTGTAAGGGTTGTCCACAGCGGAAAGAAGCGCGAGCCGTGCCGCTATTTCGGGATCCTCCGTCCACGCAGTTCCGCCCGGCATCGTGCAGGGAATGCCCATTTTCCGCAATGCCTGCCGGTAAATTTCCATCTTATCTTTTCCTGTGCGCATCAGAACGGCAATATCACCGTAACGAAGCGGGCGTGTGTGCCCGGAAGATTCGGTTACGACGCAGCCGGAATCCATCCGTTGCCGGATCAACTCCGCCGTCCGCGCCGCCTGCTCCTCTTTCTCCCCGGATACCATTTCCCAAAACACCGTCGGTTCGAGATCCTCTCCGTACCGGGCGGTTGCCCCGAACACCAGTTTTTGCGTATCATCGTAACGGATTCCGCCGAGTTCCGGGGAAAACAGACGGGAAAACACATCGTTCACAAAATCCAGAATTCCCTTACGGCTGCGAAAATTCGCCGAAAGTTCGATCGTCTCGAATTCCTTCATGCGTCGCAGAAAGTTTGCGGGATTGGCACGGCGGAAGCCGTAAATGCTTTGCTTCACATCCCCCACCGCAAACAGGTTGTTGCGGGAAATTGCCGTAAAAAACAAATCCTGACGGTCGTTGATATCCTGATATTCATCCAGAAGAATCTCATCGTATCTCTGCCGCAGGGATTCTCCCGCCTCCGTCAGCACATACGAACCGGTAGACCGGTTGTAATCCTTCACCGTCACTGCCAGCGCACGGGCGGATATTTCGGAAAAGGAATAGGCGTTCCGGCGCTCATATTCCTCCGTCATGCGCCGCCGGAACTCACGCACCAACGAAAAAAACGCCCGGATCGGCGTACGCAGCCGCTTCAGATCCGATCCGATATTTTTCAGCACCTTTGCCTGAAACAGAGGGGTTTCAATCAACTTTCTCAGGTCGGCCCGGACAAGTTTCAGCCGCTCCTTCACCACGTTGGGCTCCGCAGGCAATTCTCCCGGGTTTTCCGCTTTTTCCGGACTCACCGACTTAAATTGCACAGAAAAATCCGCATTCTCCATTTCCGCACAAAATTCCGGAAGATTCCCCTCGTGCACCGCCGCGACCAGACGGGAAAGACACGCCTCTTCCCGATCGGCATCCTCGCGGAATTTATTGCCGAGCAATGCCCTCGGAGTATTCCGATACACCGAGAGAAACGGCAACAGTTTTTCTTCCAGAACAGCGCAAGCTTCCCGCTTCCACACATTTTCCTGCCCGTACAGCGCCTCTTTTTCGTCCAGCCACGCATCGGCAAACGGAACACTGTCCAGCATTTCTGCAAACGAAAGGACGGTCTCGTTCAGCGTTTTGTTTTCTCCCGCGCCCTCGGTCAGCCACAACAGACGGTCAAACCCGTCCGGCAGTTCTTCATACCATTCCTCCAAAAGATCGTCCAGAATTCGCTGCTGACACAGCGACTGTTCCGTTTCGTCCAGAAACCGGAAGTTCGGAGAAACGCCTGCCTGCCGGAAAAACTCCCGCACGACCTTCGCCTGAAAACTGTCAATGGTGGAAATGGAGGCACTGCTCAGCGCCAGCCGCTCATCCCACAGTTTATGCCGTTCCCGCTCATCCCGGGCATGCTCATATGCCTCGGAAAGAACCGAAGCAATGCGCCCCCGCATCTCCGCCGCGGCATCCACACCAAAAGTCGCCACCAGCATCCGCGAGCATGAAAGTCCGTCATGCAGAATGCGATATTTCACCCGCTCGGAAAGAACCATGGTCTTCCCGCTTCCCGCCGCAGCCGAAACCAAAAGGTTTCGTCCGCTCTCCGTCACAGCCCGCCGCTGTGCAGGCGTCATATCTTCAATTCTCATGCGGATCCACCTCCTGTTCCGTCTGCTTTTTCATATAGTCCAATGCCTCTTTTTCTTTGGAACAGACACGTTGCCGTTCCCTCCGGGCATTCCGGGGGCAGATGTCTTTCAGATCGCACCATTTACAGACGGAATCATCCTTAAGAGGTTCTCTTGCGAAATCGCCATCCAAAAGTGTTTCGCCCATCTTGGCAAGGATCATGCGAACAAACGCAAACACCGTGTCCAGTTCCCGTCCCGAAAGCCGATCCACGTTGTCCGGCACGAAAATCCCATCGGTTTCCACATAAACGCCCATTTTGGAGCCGCCCTTTTCGGAGCCGCTCTTTTTTGAGTTGCTCTCTTCTTTCAATTCGTCCGCTACCCGGTTTTTCGCATCCTCATAGATGGCAGCCGTCGGACGGATGTTGGTCAGATTTCCCAAACCCTCCGCATGGATGGCATAAAGATACATCAGCAACTGAATGTCCGTACCGTCGCATGCTTGGGCAAGACTGAATGTCTGCGTACCGCTTTTGTAATCCACCACACGAAGATACGTCATACCGTCGCGCTCCAGAACATCAATACGGTCCACCGTACCTGTCAATTGCACCGTACCCCGTCCGGCAGGGATTTTTACACTTTTCAGATCACCGTCTTCCGTAATTTTCTGCTCAAACCGCAAGGGACGGAATCCGGAACGCTTCAGTTCGTCCCGGAACGTGCAGAGAAGCCGCACAACGCATTTTTCCAGCGTGCTCTGGTACGACCGGAACGACGCCGGAGGGGTCCAGCATCCGAATATATCGGAAAAATACGCTTCCGCGGCAGTTTTTACCATGGTGCGAAGGGTCGGAGCATCCGCCTCAAGCCAGGTATCATCCTTCATCACCCGTTCCAGCATGGCATGGATGAATGTGCCGGAATTGCGGGCATCAAATCCCGCCCGGTTCACATCAAGAGGACGAATCCCGAATTTGTAAAAATACCGATACCGGCATTGATAAAAACTCTTGACCTTGCTTGCCGACACACGCATCTGCGAGCCGAACAGCCGCTCTGCCGTCTGCGGCTGTAACCGATCGTCCGGTTCATCCTGCCGAAAATACGGCGCATACGAGGGCTGGCTGCGAAAATACTCGTCCAGTTCCCGCAAGGGCTTGCGGGTATACAACGCAAACGAAGGTTTTTCCTTCTGAATCCGGCTATCGCACACAACTGCCGTCTGCTCGGTCGCGCCGGTCTGCGCAAGCAAAGCCCGATATGCCGGACTTTTTCCCTTTTCACTTCCCGGCGACCCCACGCACGAAAGCACCGTATGCTCCGCCGCCGATGTCAGCGCAAACGCCGTAAAAAACATCTCATAGCGATACCGCTCGGTCCGGTCGGGAGCGACCCTCACCCCCACCGAGGCAAGCTTCTGCTTCTGCAGATCACCGATCAGCCCCTCTTCTGCCGGAATGGCGGGGAATTCACCGTCCGCCAACCCCAGCACAAAAATCACCCGCTGATTCAGAAGCGGGATAACATCCGCCGCACCGCTCAAAACCTCATCCAGCGATGTGGGCATTCTGCCGATATCCGCACCGTCCGCCGCCGTCTGCAACAAGACGGAAAAATCCCTTGCCCCGATTTCCCGGTCGCCTGCTACGGCGCAAAGCTCGTCCAACGTATCATAAAGAAGCTTCAGCACACCGCGATCGTCCGCCGCCAAGGCATATTCGCCCCAGTTCCGGTACTCCTTACCGCGCCGTTTCAGCAGTTCCGGCACATCCGCATCCTCACACAGATGATATACGTTTTCGCAAAACGTCCGCACCGTCTTTTTTCCGCCCCGGAACGGCTGCACGGCTGCCAGAAGAATCTGACGCACGCGCTCGGCATTTTTGCCTGCGGCACGTTCCTCCTCGCTTTCTTCGGAGCGGTTTTTGAAGCCGGAAATGCTGTTGAGAAACGGACGGTCAAAATCGGACAGAAAGCGCAGATTCCACGTTTGCACATAGTGCAAGAAGTCCGCCCGATCCTTTGCGGTCAGCGAAAACAGCCCGCCGTCCGCCAGATTCCCGAAAGCATCGGTAACGGTGCGCACCGTCACCGCTTCCAAAGCCGCCAATGCCAGCCGGATCGGCAATTTGGAGCGCAACGAGGTTTTTCTGTGAAAGAATACGGGAATGGCATATTCCGAGAATACCGCATCCAGATATGGCTCGTACACCTCCGGTCTCCGTGTCACAATCGCAAAATCACCGTATCGGTATCCCTCTTCCCGCACCAGCCGGGTAATTTCGCACGCCGCAAAATCGACCTCGTCCGCACGGGAAGATCCGCAGTAAAACGTATAGCCGCCGCCGTCTTCCGGCAGTTTCTTTTTCGGATCTCTCCGAAACAGCGATCGCTCGGCTTCCGCAAAATCTTTCTGCATGCTGTACGGTTCTGCCAGATGCACCGTTTCCACCGAAGCTCCCACGCGCTCCGCCTCTTCGCCCAGACGACTGCATACCGACACCACAGGTGAAAGCAGATCGCCCCGATCCGTCAACTCCGGCGTCATCAGCGTCACGGTCACATCCGCACCGGCAGCAAGCATCGCGCCGATGACCCGGATTTCTGCCGCACGCAGAACCTTAAAGAAGCAGACCATCACCGTTGCGCCCGCAAACAATCCGCTTTTCTGGGCGTCTTCGGCAAGAATCCGCAAACGGTCGTCCGGGTCGGAAAATCCGCACGCCAACGCCCGCTCGTACGCCTCCTGGATCGTCGCAAGATCCGAAAGACGGTCGTCTCCGGCACGGCGAAGCATTTCCGACGAAACCCGATAGGTCTTCAGTCCCGATATCTCCCGGCACAACGCATCGATAAAATGCGGCGAGCCACAGCCCCGGAAAACATTCAGATCTGGCTCGACCTCGGCATAGGCATACCGCATCAGAGCGTGCTTTCCGCTTCCGGACAAAACACGTCCCGCTCCGCCGCCGGTCTGCCCGGTCACCAGCGAAGCCAGCCGCTTGAAAGAAACCACCTGTACCGGAAGAAGAACCGAATTGTCCAACGTCCGCAGAAGTTCCCGCTCCGCCGTCATGGTATACTGGTCCGGCACAACAACAAACACCGTGCCGCGCCCCTCCTGCAGATACCGTTCCGATGCCGTACGCACACGGGACCACGCGGCATCCTTCAGCCGCCTCACATTGCGTCCGAGAAGCCGATGCAATTCCGCCAAATCCGTTTCCTCCTTTTTTACCGACTGTCGCATAAAACCCGCCGTTCCGACGGATACTCCTTACAGAGAAAAGATTGACTGAAGGAGATCTGTATGATTCGCAAAGTAGAAATCTGCGGCGTCAACACCGCTTCCCTGCCTGTATTGTCCGCCGAAGAAGCCAATGAACTTCTTGCCCGCGCCGCCGACGGCGACCGGGAAGCACGGGAGCAGTTTCTGCAAGCCAACCTCAAACTTGTTCTGTCGGTCGTCCAACGTTTTTCTTCACGGAGAGAAAATATGGACGATCTGTTTCAGGTGGGCTGTATTGGGCTGATCAAAGCCCTCGACCGTTTTGACCGCACACAGGAAGTACGGTTTTCCACGTATGCCGTACCCATGATTCTCGGCGAGATCCGTCGGTATCTGCGCGACAATTCCATGATCCGGGTCAGCCGCAGTCTGCGCGATACCGCCTACCGGGTACTCGGAGCCAAAGAAGCTCTGACCTCCGATCTCGGAAGGGAACCCACTGTGGAGGAGATTGCGGAAAAACTCCGACTTCCCCGCACCGACATCGTTCTTGCCCTGGAGGCCGTTGTTGCCCCCATATCGCTGTCCGAGCCGCTGTACAACGACGGGGACGAATCCCTTGCCGTGATGGATCAGGTATCCAGCAAAACGGATTGCGAGGAAAACTGGGTGGAAGAACTGTCGCTCCGCCAGGCCATGCGATCCCTCTCGGAGCGTGAAAAGCGTATCCTTGCCCTCCGCTTCTTTGACGGCAGAACGCAGATGGAAGTATCCGGCGAAATCGGGATCTCTCAAGCGCAGGTATCCCGTCTTGAAAAAGCCGCTCTTTCCCGTATCAAGGCAGGGCTGTAATATTTTTTTGAAACTTCCTGCGAAGGCGTCCGGGAATGCCTTCGCTTTTTATTGCCCGGAATCTGCCCGGTTCAGTTCACGAAGAAGCTCATCCAGTCCGTCCACCCGCGCATCCGCCTCAAACGGCGTATACGGAAGGCGGTTGGTGACATGGCATGTTCGGATTCCCGCGTTTTTGCCGGACAGCACGTCCAGTTCACGGTCTCCCACCATCACCGTACACGCCGGGTCAAGCCGATACTCCCGGATCAGTCGAAGAATTCCGTCGGGCGACGGCTTCCGCTCCACCCCGTCCGCCAGCGTAAGAATCCGGGTAAACAGATCCCGCATTCTATACCGGTCCAGAAACGGATACACGTCGTTTTCCCGATGCGTAAACATGAAATTACGACCGCCCTGTCTCTTCACCTGCGAAAGAACCTCCTGCGCACAGAAAAAAGGACCGCCGTGCGTGGAGAGATCCTCTCCCACATATTCCCAATAAAGCCGCAGAAATTCCTCCCGGCGGAAGCCGCCCGCCGCACAGATGCAATCAATCGCATACGGAATGTTCTGCATCAGCCAGCCGTACAACTCTCCGCGATCCACCGTCAGCCCGAGATCCGCTGCCGCTGCCTGCATGGCATCCATGGTGTGCGGATACGTGTCAAACAGCGTTCCGTCAAAATCCCAGATAAATGCGTTCATCTTTTTCCATTGCATAGGAATTTCCGCCCTTTTTCCTTTTCTGAACAAAAAGCATGCCAAAGCCGGAATGAAAGCCGCTCTCCCGAACCGGAGCCGGATTTCCTTCGTCACGCGATGTCAGATTGTAAAAACACCCAGATGCTCCAACAGAATCTTCAGCCCGAGAAGCACCAGAATCACGCCGCCCGCCAACTGCGCACCGGAACGGTATTTTGCGCCGAACACGCTTCCCACTTTTACGCCGACGGCAGAAAGAGTAAACGTCACCACGCCGATCAGAAGAACCGAAAGCATCATCTCTCCCACACTGTCCATCAGAAACGCAAACGTGATTCCGACAGCAAGTGCATCGATGCTGGTAGCAATCGCCATCGGAAGCATCGAACGGAAACTGAGCGAAGCATCCACCGGCTCCTCCTTGCTGAACGACTCACGAATCATGTTCCCGCCGATAAACACAAGCAGCGCAAACGCAACCCAATGATCCCACTCGGTGATGTATCTTTCAAACGTAGAGCCGAGAAAATATCCGATTATGGGCATCAGCATCTGGAAGCCGCCGAACCATGCTCCCACCAGCAACAGATGTTTGCCCGAGATCTTCCGCAGCGAAAGCCCCTTGCAAACCGCCACGGCAAAAGCGTCCATCGAAAGTCCGACCGCCAGAAACAGCAATTCCAAAAATCCCATATTCATCCGCACAGGATCTCCTGTGCCCTCCCGCTATATAAGAATATTTTGTTGCTTGATATTTTATTATCTTACTATAAATCCCGGCTTCTGTCAAGCATCCGGCACACCTTTTCCCGCGCCGTTCCTGCCCGGCCGTTTCCGTCCGTCTTGGTGCTTGACAACCGTTCTTCTTTGCTTTATAATAAAAGAAAATAAAAATAAAAAAGAAACGAGGATTTTACATTGAAACGATTGGTTGCAATCCTGATGCTGGGAGCCCTGTTGCTTCCTCTGTGCGCCTGCCAACAGGAAGAGGCATGGACGCCGGACGTGACATTCAAGGGAAAAACCCAGGAAGCATACGAAAACGCGTCGCTGCGTGACCTGCAGGGCACACTGACCTTGCGCCAGCAGTTTGAAGCATCCGGTGCAAAGGTTCTCCACGTAGAAGCGGAAACGTACGCCGACACCAACATGACCCCCAACGTGATTGAAGACGCTGCCTGCACCGAAGGAAAGCTTCTTTCCTGCGTTGACAAACAGGAGGACGGCACGGAATACCGCATCTCCTATCGCATCAAGGCCCCGAGCTCCGTTCCGTACCGGCTCACCATGCTCACCGCCGGGTCCGGAAGCACGGTTACGACCGACTTCTTCGTCTATCTCAACGGGCAAAAGGTATCCTCTCTCAACGATGCCGTTCTGCTTCAGAAGATCGCCGTCCCCGCGCTCGGAGCCAGTGCCGCGAAAAAGACCGCACTGTACGATTTCGGCACAATGGATCTGAACGAAGGCGAAAATATTCTGGAATTCCGGCTGGACAACGAAGACCGCAACCGGATCTCCGGTCTGTACTACTTCTATGCGGATTATTTTGATCTTACTCCGGTGGCGGAAACTTTGGTCAGCGGAAAACTGACCTATACCGATACGCCCGCCGACTATGCCGAACAGATTGCGGGAGCCGAAAAGCTTTCGGTCTATGTGCAGAATGCGATGGATCTTATACTGAATATGGCGACGTATTCTGCCGATCTTGCCGGCGACTACAACCTCGTGATCCGGGACTACAACGGAGAGGAAACGTTCCGTCAGACCGTCACGCTCGGCTTCGGGTCTTATGAATATCATCTTGCCATTCCCCGCCATCCGTTGGGCTATTTCACGCTTACCGTCACCCGCGCAGGCGAGAAGGAATCCCTGTACAACCGCATCTATACGGTAATCAAAGCCCCGACGGAACGTATCATGAGAGAAGACTCGCCGTTTGCCGTCGACCTCGCGATCACCGACGTTTATGCCGCAGATCCGGAAGCCGCTTACCCCTTTGCCGCTGTCGCAAAACTGGCAGGCGTGACATGGATCCGCGAACGCACCCGTTGGGGATATCTGGAAAACGAAAAGGGAACGTATAATTATTGGTCTACGGACCGCATCTTCCCGGCGCTCTCCTCAGCAGGATTAAAAATCTGTTCCATTCTCAACCAGCCGCCCCGCTGGATTTCGGATTACCTCTATTTCGGCTCGGAGCAAAAGGCGTTTTACGACCTCTGCAAAATGCTGGGCGAACGCTACAGCGACAGCGTCCATGCATGGGAGATTTACAACGAACAGGACTGGTACGGCACGGAAGGGCAGCCGGCCGAACTGTATTGCTCTTTTATGAAAGTTGCCATCATTGCTCTGCTGGATTCCGGCACGCCCGCCCTCAAGCTGATGGGTGCCCAGTGCCAGCCGACCAGCCGCTCCCGCCATCTGGCGGCATATGAAGCCAACGGGCTTTATGCGTTTACCGATGCGTTCAACTATCACAACCATCTGGATGGTTATTCTTACCCGGTCGGGGTCGGCTTCATCAACGGAGAAGTTGCCAACCATTTCAGCAAATATGCACGGGATACCCTGCCCGACTACCCGGTCTGGGTCACGGAAGCCGGCATTAAGATGTACACGGAAAACGGCGAACTGACCGGAGTTCAGGCACAACTGCAGGCAAGATACCTGATCAATTCCACCGTACAGTCGCTGTCTCTCGGCACGGATAAGCATTTCTGGTTCATCTTCCGTTCCGGAGATCCCGAGGGTTCCGGAACCTTCATGTCCTATCGGAAAGACAACACACCGCTGCCCGTCATTCCCGCCGAAAGCGTTCTCACCGATGTCCTCGGCGAGGGATCCTACATCGGCAAGATGAAGAACCTCTCCGAAAAAGCGGAAGGGCATATCCTGTTCAACGGAACAGACGATGTGGCGGTTCTCTGGAGCCGTGAAGACGAAGAAATCACGCTGCACACCGGCGGCAACGTGCTGGAAACGGATATGATGGGAAAACAGACCATCCGCGTTGCAGACCGTAACGGCAATGTCACGCTGACTCTCTCACCCTTCCCCATCTACCTCACCTTTGACGGAAAAGCTCCCGCCGAACTCTCCGAAAGCACCGGATTTGCCGCTACGAAAGCAACGGTTTCCTCCATCCAACTCACAAAAGCACAGCGCGTTGTTCTCACACAGTTGTGGGACGGAACCCCTGCGGATATCGCGAGAGATTCCGGTTACGGCGTGTCTGCCGGAGGAACACGTGTGACCATCCGTGTGTTCAACCTCAATGACACACCGATGAAAGGCACTCTGTCTTTCACAGGAAACGGCTACACCGTCGAGGGCGACTGCAACGTGGAACTCGGTGCATACGAACAGAAGGATTATTCCTTTACCGTTTACGCCGGTGCCGGCGCTGCCCCGCTTTACTTCTCCGTCATCGGAACCTTTGACGGCGAAGCGAGCACGCCGTCCGCCACGCTGATTCATCCGTAAACAAGAAACCCGCCCGGTTTTATCTCTCCCGGAAGGAATTTTATACCGAAAAGCATAAGAAAACCTGCAGGACACGACCGTCCTGCAGGTTTTCTTGCATAAGCATCACACGGCGGGAAACACCTTCAGGGAGCGCCCCGGGTCAGTTCCTTGGATCCGCCTTTGAACTTTGCTTTGGCGGGGATTGCTTTGCAGAAGATGTTCTGTGTTATTTCTTCTGCCAGTTCACGATCCCGAACAACGGAAACCACATAGGAGTAAACCTGCATATGGCAGGAATTGTACCGTTTTTCGTAGTCCATACGCATCACCACCTTCTTTTGCGCTCATCCATTAGACAGAGAAAAAGGAATTTCGTTACAAACATTGCAACACGTTTTTTACCCGTTAAAAGAAGACCGACAGTTCATAAAGGACTGCCGGTCCGCTTTTATTTCTTTATTCCTTCGGCAATGCTTCAGTTCACACTCAGAACCGTCTGCCGGATGCCATTCCCCAGCATTACGGTCTCCTCATCCCGGAGAAACTGCGCGTCCCGTTCCTCATCCGTCACCGGCATAACATACTGCAAAGCATAGGTACTGCTCCCCGGAATCAGCAGCCCGGTATACCGCCGCCCGATTTCCATCGGCAATTCATTGGAACTAAGCTTGAGCACATATTCTGTCTTCGGGTCATACGACAGCTCATAGTCACCGTCTTTCAGATTCTTGCAAAGGATATTCCCCTGTGCATCGGTCTCCGAAGTCGCACCGAGTTTTTTCAACACTTTCTGCAGATCTTCCTCCTTTTTGGGGAAGAAATAGCACTCCTGCACCACATCCACATTGGCAACACGCTTTACCCGGAATCCGCCAAACGACTCGCCAACCGAATCAATCACACATTTTTTCACGGTCTTTCCGGTCAGAACCGACTGTCCGTCCACCGTTTTTACCGTCAGATATGCAACGGATTCCTGACAGGTCAGAGAAACCATCACAGCCCGGACATCCGCGCTTTTGTAACTTTTGCAAAACGCATCAAACGACGTAAACATTGCCCTGTCCGGGTTGGAATCCGTATATATTTTTTCTGCCGTCTGCAACAGCTCGTCCGGAAACGGCTGTATCGTGCCCTGGCATCCCGCAAGGGAAAAAAGAACGGAAAAAACCAAAAGAAGCGCAAAGACCTTACCCGTTATTTTCATAATTTTCCTCCTTGGTTCCGCAGAGAACGGAATTTTCGTCCGAAGAACCGTGCTTTTATCACGCCGGCATAAACGGAAATTTCTCCGGGAAGCACCCTTTCCCGGCAAGTCCGGAGGATTCTGTCATACCGTGTTTTTTATTTTATCATCTTTTAACCGAAAAGTCAAGAATTTCCGTTTGACATACCGCTTTACAAAGATGCTTTTTTGTGCTATAATAATATTTATGATTAAAATGAGAGTTTTTTCCTCTTTCGGTATCAAAGGGTATTTCCCACGGAGGCATCTATGATTTTCGGAAAACACATCAACAAATACTATCTCCGGTTCAGCTGGATGCTGCTTCTCGGAGTAGCGAGTCTGTTTGCCGTAGACTTCTTTCAGCTGAAAATTCCGGAGTTGTACGGGCTGATTATCGACGGACTTGACCCCTCCACCCCGGGAACGCTGGGAATGGATACCGTTCTTTCCGTCTGCACCGAGATGCTGGGCATTATCGCCATCATGGTGTTGGGACGTTTCCTGTGGCGCATCGGCTTTTTCGGCTCTGCCATCCGTGTGGAAACACAGATGCGGGATGAAATGTTTGACCGTTGCAAGGATCTTTCCCAGCAGTATTATCAGGTGAACAAGGTAGGCGACCTCATGTCGCTGTTCACCAACGATCTGGACACCATCAACGAATGCTTCGGAGACGGGATGCTTCTGTTCTTCGACGCTTTGCTGCTGGGCGGAATGTCCCTGTACAAAATGGCAACGCTGAATCTCACGCTGATGCTTTTCTCCCTCGTCCCGCTGTTTTTCATGGGCATGGTTGGTACCATCGTGGGCAAATACATGCAGAAAAAATGGGAAGAGCGGCAGGAAGCATTCTCCAAACTGTCCGACTATGCCCAGGAAACCTTTTCCGGCATCGCCGTGGTCAAGGCATTTGTCAGCGAGTTCAAGGAGCTTCTCCGGTTCCGCAAACTGAACCGTCACAACGAAGAGGTCAACGTACAGTTTACCCGCGCTGCCGTTTTGCTGGAAATCTCGGTCAACCTGTTTGTACAAAGCGTCATCTGCGTCATTCTCGGTTACGGCGGATGGCTGGTATACAGCGGGCAGCTTTCCGTTGCCCAGCTGATCATGTTTCTCTCTTATTTTGATGCCGTTATCTGGCCGGTCATGGCAGTGTCCAACCTCATCGAAATGACCTCTCGGGGCAAAGCATCACTGAACCGCATCGGCAAGCTGATTGACCGCAAGCCGGATGTCGCCGACCGGGACGGGGTACAGGATCCCGGACCGCTTCACGGAGAGATCGAATTCCGTCACCTTACCTTCCGCTACCCCGACACCGACCGTGCTGTACTGAACGATGTGTCCCTGCACATCCGGGCAGGAGAACGCATTGGCGTCATCGGAAAAACGGGATGCGGCAAAACCACACTGGTGGATCTGCTGCTTCGCATCTACAATGTGCCGGACGGTATGCTGTTTCTGGACGGCAAGGACATCAACACCCTTCCCATTCACCGGGTAAGGGAAGATACCGCCTATGTTCCGCAGGACAACTTCCTGTTTTCCGATACCATCGGAGGCAACATTGCGTTTTCCGAGGGCGGACAGGCAACGCCAGAACGGATTCAGCGTGCGGCGCATATCGCGGCACTGGACGATAACCTCGCCGATTTCTCCGACGGTTATGACACCGTTCTCGGAGAACGCGGAGTCACCATCTCCGGAGGACAGAAACAGAGAACCTCCATTGCCCGCGCCGTTATGAAAAATGCCGCCATCCTCATTCTGGACGACTCGGTCTCCGCTGTGGACACGGGCACCGAAAAAAAGATCATCGAACGTCTGCGGGAAGACCGCACCGGAAAAACCACACTGCTCATCGCCCATCGGGTCTCCACCGTGGAGCAGATGGACAAAGTCCTTCTTCTGGACGACGGCAGAGTGGTGGATTTCGGCACACACCAACAGCTGCTGGAACGGTGTGAGGAATACCGAACGACCGTTGAATTGCAGCGTCTTGAAAGCGAGATCGGAGGGATGAACGCATGAATCCGCTTCTGATTGCCTTTGCCGTCATCGGCATTTTTACAGCCGCCATTCTGTTGGCATTTTTCCTGGTCAAAGAAAAGAAAGACGCCTTTGGCTTTGACCGCAACATGAAAGACTCCGAAATCATCCGTCGCCTGTTCCGCTATGCCAAGCCGTATCTTGGCAAATTCGGCATTGCCCTGCTTCTGATGATCCTCGGCGTCGCATCCGAAATTGCCAGCCCGCTCATCATCGGCAACATCACCGACATTCTCGGAAGAGATTCCTTTGAATACCGTGAAGTTCTTCTCAATGTCGTTCTTTGCACGGGCGTTCTGCTGCTGTCGCTCACCTGCATGTATTTCCAGGCAACACTGCTGCAGAAAACCGGACAGCGCATCATTTCCGACATCCGGCAGGATACGTTTGAGCACATTGAATCGCTGTCACATGGGCAACTGAACCACATTCCCGTCGGCACACTGGTCACCCGTGTCACCAACGATACCCAAGCGGTCTCCCGTCTGTTCACCAACATTGTGGTGAATCTGGTCCGCAACGTCTGCACGGTCTTCGGCATCGTCACCGCCATGTTCTTTGTCAACGTACGGCTGACCCTGATGGTTCTCTGCTCCACCCCGTTCATTGTGCTGTTTTCGGTCATTTTCCGAAAATTCTCACGCCGCGCCCATCGGGAAGTGAAAACACGGACCACCGACCTCAACGTTTTTCTTTCTGAAAATCTGTCCGGCATCAAGGTTACACAAATCTTCAACCAGGAAGATGAAAAACTGCGCCAGTTCCGTGAAAAGAACACCGTTCTGCAAGCTGCACGCTTTCGCCAGATTTTTGTTTTCGGAATTTTCCGTCCCTGCATCTACATGCTTTATCTGGTAACGGTTCTCTGCCTGTTCTGGATGGCGGGAACTTCCACGTCCGAAGATTTTCTTTTTCTCGATCAGGCAATTACTTATCCCACCGTGGTGATTTTCTATCAGTATATTGCCCAGTTCTTCACGCCCGTGCAGAATCTTGCCGAGCAATTCAATGTTCTGCAGGCGGCATTTGCCTCTGCCGAAAAAATCTTTACCATTCTGGACATCGTACCGGAAGTTCAGGATGCCCCCGATGCCATGGAGGTGGATTCCATTGAAGGCAGGATTGAGTTCCGTGACGTCTGGTTTGCCTACAAGCCGAATGAATGGGTGCTGAAGGGAGTATCGTTTACGGTTCTGCCCCGCCAGACGGTTGCGTTCGTCGGAGCGACCGGTGCCGGGAAAAGCACCGTACTCTCGCTGATCTGTCGCAATTATGACATTCAGAAGGGACAGATTCTCATCGACGGCATCGACATCAAAAAATACAAGATTTCCTCGCTTCGCCGTCACTTCGGGCAGATGCTGCAGGACGTTTTTCTGTTTTCCGGGACGGTACGAAGCAACATCGTACTGTGCGACGAAGACATTCCGGATGAAGCCGTACGTGCCGCCTGTCACAGCGTCAACGCCGATTCCTTTATTGACAAGCTGAAAAACGGCCTTGACGAAGAAGTGCGGGAACGCGGCGGAAACTTCTCGGCAGGTCAGCGACAGCTCATTTCGTTTGCCCGCACCGTCGTTCATCAGCCGGAGGTCATGATTCTGGACGAAGCCACCGCAAATATTGACACGGAAACGGAACAGCTCATTCAGAATTCCCTGGCACACATGATGAACGTCAGCACCATGCTGATCGTGGCGCACCGGCTGTCCACCATCCAGCACGCCGACAATGTTCTGGTTATGTCCCACGGCGAAATTGCCGAACAGGGAACGCACCAGGAACTTCTCAAACTCAAAGGGATGTATTACCGGCTGTATCAGCTTCAATTTGAAAAAGAACGTCTGCTTTCCGGCACCGGAAAAGCCGGAACTGAGGCATGATATGAAAAAAATCAACATTGTTCTTGTAGAGCCGGAAATCCCACAGAATACCGGAAACATCTCCCGCACCTGTGCCTGCACGGGCGCAGCGCTTCACCTGGTCAAACCCATGAAATTCTCTGTGGATGAAAGCCATGTCCGCAGGGCAGGGCTGGATTACTGGAAATATCTTGATCTTACCATCCACGAATCGTTGACGGATTTTCTCCGTTTTTCCGAGGGAAAAGAGTTGTTTTTTGCCTCCACAAAGGGGCAGAAATGCTACAGTGACGTCCACTATCCGGACGGATGCTTTCTTCTGTTCGGAAAAGAAACGGCAGGACTTCCCGAAGAACTTCTTCACAACCGGTACGACCGTTGCATCCGCATTCCCATGAAAGAAGAGGTCCGAAGTCTGAATCTTTCCAACGCCGTCGCCATCGTTTTATACGAAGCATTGCGGCAGGGAGGTTTTGAAGGACTGGAAGAAATAGGACACCTTCGCACCTTCTGAAAACAAAGGAAAGGAGCAGGTCCATGGCAGAAAAAATTCAAACATTCCGAGAAATGGAACACCGCAGGCATCTGAATGAGGTATTCACCGTATTTTTCATTGTGGCATGCGGGGTTGCCGTTTCACAAACGCTTTTTTCTTGGTTTACAACAAAACTTTTCCCCGCGGACCTCGACCTCACCCCTGTCCTCTGCATTCTGAAAATCTTTGTTCAGGTCTTCTATTGGAGCGTTTCGCTGTATGTGCCGTTTCTGCTGTACCGCATGATCGTCCATCGTTCTCCCGGGCAGTACTATGTCCCGGCAAAAACACCGCTTTCTCTTCCGGTTCTCCTGACTGCCATTCCCGCCGTTTCCGGATGCGGCGCGGCTTTGTATCTTCTGTCCGCGCGGTTCACGGCATTCATGACAGAGGCAGGATATGTATTGACCGAAAGGTTTGAGCCGCCGGTTTTGCCGCAAGATTCAGCCACCTACATCGCCGTCGTCGTAGCGGCGACGATAATTCCCGGCTTTTTCTCCGAGCTTTCCATGCGGGGAATCGTTCTCGGCGAATTGCAGGGAGAAAGCCCATGGTTTGCAGTTCTTATCGCCGCCCTGATCGGCGCGGGAAGCCACATCTCGTTTCTTGTTCTCCCCTCCCTGTTCGTCACCGGTCTTCTTCTCGGTGTAATCCGGCTCAAAACCGGCTCGCAGTATCTCTGCTGGATTGCCGCCTCCGTTTCCAACGGGGTCACCGCCGCCCTATGGGCGATATCCCGGCTGGATCCCTCTTTCTGGGCGCAGGCAGAGCCAACCGCGCTTCTCCTTGCCGCGGGCATCGGCATTCTCTTTTCCATTATTCTGCTGGCACTGCTTCTACCCCGCAGTCATCCCAAGGGGAAACTTTCTTTCCGTGACGGTTGCCGTGCATTTTTCGGATCCTTTGCGCTGTGGATTTTTCTCGCCCTTGTCGTGTTCCGATTCCTCTTTCTCTACATCGCAAAGCCCCGCCCTCAGGACCCTGCCGAGCAGGTCCGCATTGAAAAGAAGATCCAGGAAGTTTGATATTCAGAAAAAAAGGAAGGTCCGTCATGCTGACCTTCCTTTTTATTTTCTGTCTCTTTTTCGATGCTGTTGACAGTACGCAATCCGCGCCAGAAGAAAATCCGGCAAAAGCCGCTGACCGAAACGGACCATCCGCATCATCACCCCCGGCGTAATGATGCGTTTCCCCCGCAGGGTCTTACGAACGGCGTACTCCGCAACGTCTTCGCTTTTCAGTCCCTTCAGAGAAAATTGCACGCCCGCAACACGGTCGAACTCCGTACGCACGGGTCCCGGACAAAGAAGCGAGATTGTCACCGGAGATTTCCTGCGCCGCAATTCTTCGGCGAGCGCCTCGGAATACCGCACCACATACGATTTTGTAGCATAATACGTGCTCATCAACGGCCCCGGCAGAAATCCGGCGGATGACGCCACGTTGAGGATCCTGCCATGTCCCTGCTTCTCAAATTTTTCTGCAAACCGTTTGGTCAGGATGTGAACGGCACGTACATTCACGTCAATCATGCTCAGTTCCCGCTGCAGGTCCACCTCATCATAAGCCCCGAACAGCCCAAAGCCCGCATTATTCACCAGCATCTCCAGCGGCTCGTCTTCCCATTCTTCAAACAGCCGCAGACATTCATCCGCATCCGACAGATCCCGTACCGAAACCGTAGTATTCACCGGAAGTGACGACGCCAACTCCTTCAGACGATCTTCCCGACGTGCCACCAGAATCAAGTCCCATCCCCGCGCGGCAAGCGCCCGCGCCATATCTCTGCCAAGCCCCGAACTGGCGCCCGTAATCAAAGCCCTCATACCGTTCTCCTTTTTTGTTTTTTTTATTGTATCACATTTTTCTATGGTTGTCTACTTATAAAATTTTATACACCGGAAAAGATAACAGAAAAAAGAAAACGGAGATTTTTTATGTTAGACCAAGCCGACCTCAATTTGCTCAATGCCGTATACCGGAACGCGACCCGAGGCAGAGCAGCGCTGCTCAAACTTCTCGCTTCCGTCAAAAACCGCCGCCTCAAAGCAACCCTCGATGCCATGACCGTACGGCTCAAGGCCTCGTCCGATGCCGCCGAACTCCGTCTGAAAAACAACCACACCCCCGCCCAGGGAGGAAGTACGTTCAAACGGCTGTGGGCGGCATTCAAACTGAAACTCAAGCAAGCCCGGAATCCGTCTGTTTCCGGCACAGCCGAAATTTTACTTCAACTCACAGCGGAAGGGATCTCCGATCTCACCCGCGCACTTCGGACCTATCCGACCGCCCTTCCGGAAACCGTTTCCATCGCACGCCGCCTGCTGGAAAACGAAGAAGCATTTTTCCAAAAAATGAAAGATTATCTTTGACAAAACAAGGCAAATATGCTATACTTGATACAGTCATTTTCATGGAGGGAATCGGTTTTCATGTCTTCGGTCGTTATTCTGTTCGGCATGGGTGTTCCGACACCGCAATTACACGGCATCATGCACCGTCTGCGTCAGGAGGAGCCCGATCCCCGCATCGTCATCCTGTCCGGAGAATCTCCGTCACGCAGGAAAGAAGCGGAGGACGGTCTCCCGGTTTCCGGCGATGTCGTCTGGAATGCAAAAATTTCTTTTGCCGAAGCGCTTCATCGCGCAGCAACCGAATATCCGGATGCCGTTGTTGTTTTTGCCGATGAACCCACAGATGCCGATTCTGTCTGGACGCTTGCCCATGCCATCGATGTCACACAGGCACAGATTGCCGTCGGAATCTCCGGACAACCGGCTCCGAAACTCTTCCGGGCATTGTTCCGTATCGGTGCCGGCATTCCGCTGCCGAATCCGTGCAGTCGCCTCCTGGCATTTTCCCCAAAAGCATTGCAGATTTCCGGCACGGCAGACCCGAAAGATCCCGTCCAGCTTCTCACCCGGGCAAAATCTCTCGGAATTTCGCTTGCAACGGTTTCTTTGCCGCAAACCGAAGCATCCGCAACACCCAAGCCCCCGCTCCGGCTGTATTTTCGCTTTCTGTTTCACATCCTCAAGTTTGCGGGATCCTCGTTTTTTTGTTATGGACTGGAGCTTCTTCTCTACAGCATTCTGTATACCTTGTGGGCAAAAAAAAGTGTATTTGCCTTCGGCGGAACTTCCTTTTCGGAAGCCATCGGAAATCCCGCGATGCTGGGCTCCTTTCTGATTGCACGCTTTCTTTCGGCATGTCTGAACTTCATTCTCAACCGCAACGTTGTTTTCCGTTCCCGTGGGAAACTGGGACGGGCACTCGGCTCGTACGCACTGCTTGTCCTTTTTGTCGCTGCCGCAACCTATCTGCTGCTTGGAATTTTCTCGTTTCTCGGCGTCAGCAGCATTTTGGCTCACCCCCTCTCAACGATACTGATGTTCTTTGTCAGTTATACCGTGCAAAGAAAACTTATTTTTTAACGAAAATAATACATAAGAGGTGATTTCCCGATGAAGAAAACAATCGTTTCCCTGCTTCTGCTCGGATCTCTCGGATTGGGACTTTGTGCCTGCGCCAGGACCCCGGTCCCCCCGGAGCCCGAAGCACAGGTACCCGCCCTCATCCGTGACGGCAATCTGGTGATCCAGACATCCTCGGAAAAACTGGAGCGCAGCGTTGCCCCCGAAAAAAACAAACGCACCTCTCTGACCGCAGCCCTTGCCAAAAACGAAAGCGAAGGCATGCAGTTTACCGTGCGCTTTGACAAAGACATTACCAACGCAACCGTGCATCTTTCAGAACTGAAAAATCCGTCGGGAGAAACGCTTTCCGATGTAACGGTCTACCGCCAGCACTACATCCAGGTGGTTGGCCAGCACGACGATTCGCTCGGTGCCGGTTGGTATCCGGATGGCATGATTCCGCTGCTGGACGGTTCCGACGGCCGCATGGCAACCGATAAAAGCACAGTCAAAGCCGGTGAAAACCAGGGCTATTGGATCACTGTGACCTCTGCCATCGGACAGACACCGGGAGAGTATACCGGAACCCTCACGTTCTCGTGCGACCAATACGATCCCTGTGAAATTCCGGTAACCGTCACCGTCTGGGACTTTGAACTGCCGGAAAAGTCCTCCCTCGAAACGGCGTTTGATTTCTGGTATTGGTACGACTTCTATAATGACCAGGGCATCTATTATCAGCAGGCCAACGAGATGTTCTGGGATTTCTTCCTCAAATACCGAATCTGCGGCGGAATGCTTCCGCTTGCGGAAAGCACGGAGAATGCCGAGGCATATGCG
Source organism: uncultured Eubacteriales bacterium (assembly GCA_934438175.1). GTDB lineage: Bacteria > Bacillota > Clostridia > Oscillospirales > UBA644 > CAKSBH01. Next base: position 60,925 of record CAKSBH010000005.1, read on the forward strand.
AAAGCGGCAAAAGACTATATCGAAAAGCACCCTCGCGCCACAAACTTCCGCATCCCGCTCTACGGCGTTTCCGGCAATCTCGGCGGGCAGACCATCGAAGCCATTACCCAGAACGCCCAAAACATTGCACTGTACAAAGCGCTTCAGGCCGCCGGACTGTGCGACCGTGCTTACTATTACGTTTTTGACGAGCCGTCCTACGATCAGCGTGCCCGTAATATTCTGGCATGCGAAGCCATGAAACAGGCGTTTCCGGACATCCGCAACATCGTCACCACCGCGCAGGACATCTATGACGGCGTCGTTTCCCGGATGTGTCCCATTCTGAACGATGTCAACCGCCAGCGAATCAGCGAATGGAAATCCCTCGGCTCGGACATCTGGACGTATCTCTGCGTCGGTCCACGTGCGCCGTACCCCACCTACCATATCAACGATTATCTCATCTCGGCACGTACCGTTCATTGGATGATGAAGGATTACGGAATCACCGGCGAACTGCACTGGGCAAGCGCTCTCACCCGCAAAGCGGATCAGAACGGTGCTTACAACATCACCCGTGATGTATGGAACGATGCTTACACCCGTGACGACGTGGCAGGCGACGGCTTCCTGTGTTATCCCGGCATTCAGGGTGACGGTGTGATTGACCGCAACATGATTCTTCCGTCCCTCCGCCTGGAAGCCATCCGGGACGGCATTGAAGATTACGAATATCTCACTTTGCTGGAACAGAAAATCCGGAAGAATCTGCAGGACCTTGGCATCGGCGACATTTCCGCCGAAGACATCGTCAACAATTACACCCGTCTTCTCTATGATGCCACCTCCTCCTACAGCACCGATTCCGAACTGTTAGAAGAGGTCCGTCGTCAGATTGCCGCAGAGATTCTGGCAACTGACAAGACGGTCATTCAGCGTACACTCACAGTCACGGAAGACGGACAGTTCGGTTACTCCTTCTACATTTTTGCCCCCGCAGATATGACCGTATCGGTCAATGGCAGAGAACTTTCGGATACCACCAACACCGTGCGGATTTTCACGGTTGCCGCACCCGCCGAAAAGAGCGAATTGGAAATCGTGGTCGGAACAACCACCCATCGGCTGACCCTTCTTCCCTACTCTCCGATCCGTATGAACACGGAACTTCTGGAGCAGTTGCAGAAAAACACCAAAGCACTTTCGCAGAAACTTGAAAAATATCAGCCCGTTTATCTGCAGACCTTTTTACCGGAATTTCTGCTTTCCGCCAATGCCACGGCAGATCAGCGCCGGGGATACATCAGTTATCTGAAATCTCCTGTGCCCTATCTTGCAGAAACCGCAGACTGTGAAGTTTCCGGAAATCCCCGGACCGGCACCATGATGACGGTCACGGTTCCGGTCGGCACCATTGTCACATGCCAGAGCGCAAAAGAAGTGTACCAGCAGCAATCTTCCAAATATTGGAGATATCAACTTCTTTTCCCTGCAACCGAAACAGGAACCGGCTGTGCCCAACTGCATCTGCAATACAACGGAAGAACCTCTGCCGTCTACGAATCGTACACGCAGACCCGTTCGGATGTTTGCTGGCTGTACGACAACCATTCCTCTGCAACGGCGTCGATTTCCAAAACCGAGACCGTAAAATATGAAACAAACACGGTTGACGTAACCGGTTACAGCCGTCTGGTCCTCCGCATGCGCAATGTCGATCAGATCTACTCGCCCGGCGTTTCGGTCAGCATCCTCACCGAAAAAGGCACGGAAATTTCACTTGGGCATACCTCGTTCCTTTCCGGTAACGCCCCGGTATATCTGACACTCCGCCTGCCGAAAGAATTGGACGGTGCTGTTGCGGAAATCCGCATCTCCGGCACATCCGACACAACAGAAACCCTGCAATTACTCAGTGTTTCCGCTCAGAATTAAACCGTTTATTCCTGTAGTTCCGATCTGTACGGGAATATCCGGGCTCTCATGCAATGGGAAAAAGCCGGACTTCGCAAAGCGAAGTCCGGCTTTTTCCGCAATCACACCAAGATACAGCACCGATCCTCCTCTCTCCGAATTTCGGCTTTTATCCGGATACATGCGGACGAACCCTCTTCGATTCTTCTGCCGCAATTCGGAAAATTTTGTTTCTCAAAAAAATTTCTTTTTTGGAAAAATTTTTTTCAAAAACCTCTTGACGCCTTCAAACTACTGAATATAACATCGTAGTGTAAGGACAAAAAAAGAAAGGGGCTGCTTATGAACACACAATATAAAAAAGGCGTGCTGGAGCTGTGCATTCTGTCATTGCTGCACAAGAGAGCATGTTACGGATATGAAATCTCCGATTTTCTCTCACAGCACATTGAAATTGCAGACGGAACCTGCTATCCGATTCTGCAAAAGCTGAAATCCGATGGTCTGCTGACCACCTACCTGCAGAAAGAAAGCGGAGGACCGCCCCGCAAATATTACAAACTTACCGAACTTGGCAGAGAAACCTATCAGAAGGACCGCGCGGAATATCTGCAATTCGCGCAATCCGTCAAAACTTTGTTGAAGGATGATAAAAATGACGAAAAATGAATTTATGAAAACGCTTACCGATGAGCTTCTCAAGAGAAACGTTGCGGATGCTGCCGATGTGGCAGAAGAATACGAACAGCAATTTGCGCTGAACTACCTGGCAGGATTTCTGCTGACCTATCGCCTTCTTCCTCTTCTGAAAAAGGCCAACGGACGTGTCATTATGACGGGCAGTCAGTCCCACAAGGGCATCCGGGTTCACTGAGACGATGTGATGCTCTCGCATCGGTATCATCCGCTGACCGCCTACAAACAGTCAAAGCTGTGCGACATTCTCTTTGCAAAGGGCTTGAATGACCGTTACGCAAAATCCGGAATCCGCGCCTATACCGTTGATCCCGGGCTTGTACGCACGGATATCGGCAACAAAGAAACGGGAGGTCTGGTCAGCTTCGTTTGGTCTCTGCGAAAATTGGGAGGCATCCAACCGGAAATTCCTGCCGAGACCTACGCCCTGCTCTGCCGTGCCGGAAATCCGCCCGAGGGATTGTACTACCGTTTTTGCAGAAAATGTGCTTACAGCAAACAGATAACGTCTGCCAATGCGGACCGCCTGTTCGCACTGAGCGAAAAACTCTGCGGAATTTCTTATGACAAGGAGAAGATACCGGAATGAATGTTCTGATTACCGGCGCAACGGGAGGGCTGGGGCGAGCAATGGCAGTGGAATGCGGAAAACGCGGCTACAACCTGTTTCTGACCGATGTAGATACAGAGCGCGCTTACGTCAGGTTCAGACCGGGCTGGAACGGCAATTCCGGGGAGCCGTAACCGTAAAGGCCTGTGACCTGACAGACCCGGAAAGCATAGAAAAGTTCCTTGAGGTCATAGATGCCCACAACATCCGCTTTGACTTGTTGCTGAACATTGCGGGCATTGATTTTGAGGGAAGCTTCCTTTCCCGGAACCGGGAACACCGCTGTAAAATTATCACACTGAACGATGCGGGAACATTGCGGATCACCCATGCGATTCTGGAGCGGAGAAATCCGGACAAACATTTTACAGCCGTTTTCGTTTCCAGTCTTGCCTCCATGTTTCCCATGCCGCTGAAAGCGACTTATGCCGCATCCAAACGGTTTTTGTTGGATTTTTCGAGGTCTTTACGCCAGGAACTGAAAGATCAGAACGCAAACGTCCTGGCGTTATGCCCGGCAGGAATGGTTACAACGAGGGAAAACGCGGAAGCAATTGCCGCGCAGGGCTTCTGGGGCTACGCAACAATAAACCCGCTGGAAGTGGTTGCCCGGAAGACACTGGACCGTGCGCTGAAAGGGAAGGAACTCTATGTTCCCGGCGTGCTGAACCGGACAATTTCGGCACTCGGCAAAATCCTTCCCCCATCCTGGGTTGCGGGAATCATCCATTGGAAATGGAATCACGCACAGAAAAAATGGATGACCGCATAACCGGAATTTTCACAACAAAACACCCTATCCGCAATCAGACGCAGAGCCGATTCTCCGGGAATCGGCTCTGCGTCTCTTCTGTCCGGCAACGCGGTGCATAAAATTTTAAAAACCTTTTTGAACCGGGCATGCCGGAACTGCCGGCTCTGCGGGATGCTCCGGGGATTCCGACATACGGAGGCACATCCTCTCATAGACAGCTCTTTTCGGAACCATTACTTCTCTTTTGATTTCAAAGAATCCTTCTTACGATAAAATATCGTTCCGTCTTCAAAGTCACACCCGAATACCGGATCGGATTCTTTCCGGATATAACGGTATCCAACCCCTTCCTTCTCCTGAAAAACATACCGATATTCCCTCTGATTCTTATAATCGCTGGCATACAGAATCAGTTTGCCTCCATCCTGAACATAGGTTCCGCAGACAGCATCGGAAAGTTTCGGCTCCATCATCATCCGAAACGTTGTTCCGAAAACATTAAGGGCAAAACACGGTCTGAAAATATAGGTCTCAGGGTCTGCATCTTTGAACGCTCCAAAGACATCACTTAACAGCAACGCCGCCGGGAATGTCTTTCCGCCTGTTTTCGAACGGAACTCCAGGATTGCCTCATCCGAGCAAGAAATCAGAAACAGATCCGTAAATTTTTCTGGGGCTGTAAGGTCGGTGGGCTCTCCCGTAACACCCATGGCAGAAAGGATATATTCTCGGTCGGTATCGGCAGAATATCCCGGGATATAGAAAACTGCTTCGGGATACATGCTGCTGTACTTTGCCGGTTCATCGCCGACAAAACGGATTGCCTCCGCACCGGTAAAAAATGCCTTGGGAGAAGAAAGCGCCTTCAAGCGATACAGAATAATGGCGTAGATATCTTTCCTGATTTCATTACAGTCAAAACGGGACATAGACAGTCCAACGACCTCCCGACCTTTCACATCCGGAAAACGCTCAGCCACTTGCCGAACAGAAGAAACCGAATGGAATCCGGTAAGAATTACCTTCTCATATTCCATATAAATACGAACAGAATCCTGAATGATAAAGTACACTTCTTCCACCGTCAGGGAATGGATCACTTCTTTTTCATCGTTGCTCTGCCAATAATTGTTGAGATATTCTTTCGAAATTACCGTTATGGTTTTCCCATCCTCCCGGATGTTATACATCGCACCAAATTTCTTTTTCAGTTCGGCTTGAGACATGGGCGTATCGCTATCGGAAATCACGCCGTTTCGATTGGTCGGACCTTCCGGATTGTACGCCTTTGCGTCCCCGTAATCCGCCGCGATGACATGCATACATTCCACAAGGACAAACGAGGAAATCAGAAGAAAAACCAAAACAACGCCGAAAAATCTGAAATTATCCTTCATTGCTTTTACCTACCTTTCCATGATTTGCACAGAGAGCTCTCATCCGCTGTCCATATTCTATCAAAAGAATCCAGCCGGATTGTCTCCGGATTGTTGCCAATCTGTAAAAGTTACCACAATTTTTGTTCCCCTTCCGATCTCCGATTCAAAGTGCATCACAGCACCGTGAGCCCGGACAATCTGTTGACATAAGGCAAGCCCAAGCCCGGCGCCGCCCTCGGCACGTGAACGGGATTTATCTGTGCGATAGAAGGGCTCGGCGATGTGCAGCAGTTGTTCTTCCGTCATCCCCTTGCCGTTGTCTTCGATGATTGCCTGTCCGGCAGAACAGGACATCTTTACCTGTCCGCCTGCTTCACATGCCTTGATTGCGTTTTCCGTAAGGTTGTAAAACAGCATCGAAAGAAGTGTTTCGTTTCCCATTACGGTCACAGGGGATGTCTCACAGAAGAGCTTCACCGCAGACTTCTCCGCCCGCATCTGCAGTTTCCCGGCAACGTCGGCAAGGACACCTCCGAGTTCAACCTCTGTTCTTTCCATCCCGTTTTCACGCACAAGGGCACTGTCAAGCAGAATTTCGGATATTTTTTGCAGACGCTCGGATTCGGACAGGATATATTTTGCCGCAATCCTTCTGCGCTCCGGGGTGGCGTTGGCGTTCTCAAGATATTCCGCATACCCGTGAATACTTGTCAGAGGCGTACGAAGTTCATGCGCCATATTATCAACAAGAGTCTGCTTTCGTTCCGCCTCATGCTCCAGAGCCACCATTTGCCCATTGATCCGGGCAAGCATGGCATTGAAGCTTTTCGCAAGAAGCGTAAACTCATCGTCGCCTGTTTCCTCCGCGGTAACCGAAAAGTCGCCTGCCCGGACGATTTCTGTGGTTTTGCGAAGTTTTTCCAGCGGCAAAGAAAATTTTTTCAGTACAAAATACAGGCAGACTGCCAGAATCAGGGAAACGCCAGATGCCGTCAGGATATAAGTCAGCATCAGCAATCGGAACTCTTCATCCAGGGATTCCGCATTTTTTGCAAATACCATCTCATATTTGTCGTCGCAGATTCCGGAGGAGATTACAATATACCGCCTGCCTTCCAAATTAACGTGACGCATGGTGTTTGAAGGCATTTCAAAATCACTTGCCAATTCGGAATAAAGAATCTTTCCGTCTTCCGCAAAGCAAAGAAGCACACCCCGGTTTCCATAATACGCTCCGTAAGACTGCATCAGAAGAGGCAGTCCGGTATTCGTGTCGGATGCAGTCAGAACATCGTAATCGCGCTCAAAGGACATCGCAACATAATACTGCTCCGCTTTTACGGCTGTTTCTGCCGCTTCCACGTTTTTGCGATGGGTATAAACCGCCAGAGAGAGGATTCCCATGTTCAGACAAATCAGAAACAGCGCCAGCGTGAACAGATAAGTCTTCTGCCAGAATCTCATTTTCATATCTCAAACCTGTAGCCCGTTTTATATACGGTCCGTATCCGGGCAGCAATTCCCAATTTCTGTCTCAGCCGCTGAATATGAACATCAACCGTGCGGGAATCGCCTTCATAATCAAAATCCCAGACAAGACGAAGCAGTTTTTCCCGCGAGAGCGCAAGATTGCGGTTGTGAATCAGCGCTTCCAGCAAATCAAATTCCTTGGGCTTCAGCTCCACCTCTACACCGGACCGGAACACGCGGCGGTTGTGAAACTCAACCCGGATGTCATCAAATTCAAAAACATCGATGTCTGCTCCGGTTCTTCTCAACACCGCCTTCACCCGCTCAATCAGTTCAACGGTATCAAAGGGCTTCGCAAGATAGTCGTCGGCACCGAGACGAAGCCCACGGATCCGATCTGCGGTTGCCGCGCGTGCCGTTACAAAAATAACCGGCATCCCGTCCAGATACGGCATGGCATCAAAGCCGGAACCGCCGGGAAGCATAACATCCAGAATCACCAGATCGTACCGCCGCTTCAACGCATCTTCCAGCCCGGCTCCCCCGTCAAACACCTGGAAACAGGTATGCCCCACCAACTCCAGGTTGAACCGAATCAGATCGTTGATGGCCTTTTCATCCTCCACAATCAGAATTTCTGCCATAATTCCTCCCGTTCCCTCATTCCGTCACCGCTTCTCTCCGGAAGCGGTTGCATTCTGCTCTTCTTCCGCTATTCATGATAGCACTGCATTGTTTCCAATTTGTTTCCAAGCGTCTTCCGTATCTCAAAAATCCGCTGCTCCGGTCAGATCTTCAGAAAAAAATCCGCCTTTCCTTTTTCCTCCGCACGAAAAAGCGACCCACGGGAAACCGTGGGTCGCTGACCAAACAAAACGGAAAAGGGAAGCTTACTTGAGTTCGACTTTGGCGCCGGCTTCTTCCAGCTTCTTCTTAATTTCTTCGGCTTCGTCCTTGGAGACGTTCTCTTTGACCGGCTTCGGAGCACCCTCAACCAGATCCTTGGATTCTTTCAGACCAAGACCCGTGATGTCACGGACCGCTTTGATGACGTTCATCTTGCTCTCGCCGAACTCAGCCAGAACAACCGTGAACTCCGTCTTCTCTTCCGCAGCAGGAGCAGCGGCAGCAGCCGGGGCAGCAGCAAAGGAAGCGGCGGCAGAAACACCGAATTCTTCCTCCAGCGCATGAACAAGCTCGTTCAGTTCGAGAACCGTCAGGGCTTTGACTTCTTCAATGATGTTGGTAATCTTTTCGCTCATTTTCGTTTCCTCCGATAATATCAAAATTTTCTCGGACGCATTCACCCGCATCCGTAAGGCATTCACGCCGCTTTATGCGGCAAGATGCGGATTATTCCGCAACAACCGTTTCCGGTGCGGGAGCATCGGCGCCTTCGCTCTGCTTGTCGGCAATTGCTTTGAGGGCAATGGCCAGTCCCTGAATGGGAGAAATGAAGCAGTACAGCGTTTTGGCAACGAGTTCCTCTTTGGACGGGATCTTGGACAACTCCGTAACCGTTGCAACATCTGCAAACTCACCGTCAATGAAACCGGCTTTGACCTTGATGCAATCATGATCTTTGGCAAAATTGCAAAGAATCTTTGCCGGAGCCACAACGTCGCCGTTCGAGATGGCAAGAGCGGTCGTGCCGTTCAGAATCTCATCGAAGCCGTTCAGACCGGCTTCTTTCAATGCGAAACGTGCAAGAGTGTTTTTGATGACGGAATACTCAACACCCGCTTTGCGCAGTTCGTGACGCATGGCCGTATCGTCCTGAACAGACAGACCCTTATAGTCGACAAACACGCCGGCAGTCGCATTCTTCAGTTTTTCGGCAAGGGCAACGACAGCCGCCTTCTTTTCCTGCAGAATCTTCTCACTGGGCATTTCGATTCACCTCCTGATAAAAAATAAACTCTTTCACGTTCCTAAAAACATGAAAGAGAATTTCTCCGAAATATTCAGATTGAACCTCTTCCTCGACAGGATTTCCGCATCTGCACGCAACCTGTTGTCTTAGGAACTTTGATATTATAACACAGAAAAGGGTATTTGTCAACACCCCTTTCTCAACTTTTTTACCGGATCACAAAATTGACCATCTTACCCGGCACGAAAATTTCCTTTACAATCGTCTTTCCTTCCAAAAAAGCGGCAATCTTCGCATCGGCCTTTGCAGCGGCAAGGACTTCGTCCTTCGTTGCGGCGGCAGGCACGGAAATAACCGAACGCAACTTGCCGCAAACCTGAACCGGAACGGACAGCACGGAATCCACCGTCTTGCTTTCGTCAAATTCGCACCACGGAGCCGTGGCAAGAAGGCCTTCGAAACCGGCATTGTGCCACATCTCCTCGGTCATATGCGGAGCAAAAGGATTCAGCATGGTCAGATACGTTCTCAGTTCCTGCCGCGTCAGACCGCCGTTGTCCTGAATGGCATTCAGCAATGTCATCAACGCCGCGATTGCCGTGTTGAAGCCCATGGATTCAATGTCTGAAGATACCTTTTTCACCGTCTTGTGGAACAGTGACTCCAGTTCCGGAGAATAGGCATCGCCTTCTTTGACCATATCCGCCAAAGCCCACACACGGTCGAGAAATCTCTTGCAGCCCTTCACGCCTTTTTCCGACCACGGAGCCGACAGAGCATAGTCCCCCATAAACAAAATGTAAGTGCGCAAAACATCCGCACCGACCTCGTCCACCACATCGTTGGGATCCACCACGTTCCCTTTGGACTTACTCATTTTTTCGCCGTCCGGACCGAGAATCAGACCCTGCGCGGTACGCTTGGCATACGGTTCATCCGTGGGAACCACGCCGATGTCATACAGGAATTTGTGCCAGAAACGGGAATAGATCAGATGACGGGTCACATGCTCCATACCGCCGTTGTACCAGTCCACCGGCAACCAATATTTCAGTTTTTCGGGATCGGCAAGAGCGTTGTTGTTGTGAGGATCGATGTAACGCAGATAGTACCACGAGGACCCTGCCCACTGCGGCATCGTATCGGTCTCTCTCTTGGCATCACCACCGCAACGGGGACACTTGCAGTTCACAAAGGATTCCACCTTGGCAAGCGGACTTTCGCCGCCCTCACCCGGTTCGAAATTCTTCACATCCGGCAACCGGAGCGGAAGCTGATCGTACGGGACAGGAATCATTCCGCAATGCGGGCAATGCACAATCGGAATCGGCTCACCCCAGTAACGCTGACGGTTGAACGCCCAGTCTTTCATCTTATACTGAACGCCCGCCTCACCGATGCCTTTTTCTTCCAAATACGCCACCATGCGCGCGATGGAATCCTTCTTGTTGGTCATCCCGTTGAGGAAGTCCGAATGAACCATTTCACCGTCGCCCGTATAGGCGGCTTCGGAAACATCACCGCCGCGGATCACTTCCACAATGTCAATGCCAAACTTTTTGGCAAAGTCATAGTCACGCTGATCGTGTGCCGGAACCGCCATGATTGCGCCCGTTCCGTACCCCATCATCACATAATCGGAAAGATAAATCGGAATCTCCTTGCCGGAAACAGGATTGATAGCCGAAATGCCCTGCAACCGCACGCCTGTCTTTTCTTTTACCAGTTGTGTACGCTCGAATTCCGTTTTTTTGGCACACGCCTCTTTGTACGCGTCCACCTCATCGATATTGCGGATACGGTCACGATAGGTTTCCAGCAACGGATGCTCCGGAGCCATCACCATAAACGTCACACCAAACAAAGTATCGGGACGCGTCGTATAGATCCGCAGTTTCTCATCCACGCCGCAAAGCGGGAAGTTCACAAACGCACCTGTGGATTTTCCGATCCAATTCACCTGTTGCTGCTTGATGTTGGGCAGATAATCCACCTCATCCAGCCCCTGAAGAAGCCGGTCGGCGTACTTGGTAATGCGCAGATACCACACCACCTTGGATTTCTGCACGATTTCACTGTGGCAGATGTCGCAATGACCGCCCTGCGAATCCTCATTGGACAGAACGACCTTGCAATGCGGACAATAATTCACCAAAGCCGTATCACGGAATACCAGCCCGTTTTCATACATCTTCAGAAAGATCCACTGTGTCCACTTGTAATAATTCTCATCGGTTGTATCCACCACACGGGTCCAGTCAAACGAATATCCGACCCGCTTCAGCTGCCCGATAAAACGATGGATGTTGGTGTCCGTCACCTGACGGGGATGAATGCCCGTTTTGATGGCATAGTTTTCCGTCGGCAGCCCGAAAGCGTCAAACCCCATCGGAAACAGCACATTATAGCCCTGCATCCGGCGTTTGCGTGCCACAACCTCCAAACCGGTATATGCCTTGATATGTCCCACATGCATTCCCGCACCTGACGGATACGGAAATTCCACCAGTCCGTAAAATTTGGGCTTTGACGTATCCTCCGATGCCTCGAACACATGCGCATCCGCCCAGATCTTCTGCCACTTCGGCTCAATGCTCTTAAAATCGTATCCCATGTTATGTTTCCTCCAAATACGGCGCCAGATCTACGGCTTCGCCGTCCTTCCAGAAATGTTCCAGTTTATAAAACTCACGGACCTTGGGCTGAAAAACGTGAACAAGCAGATCTCCGAAATCCAGAAGAATCCAGTTTCCGGACTCTCTTCCTTCCCGGTGCGAAACCGGATACCCGGCTTCCTTCATCTGATATTCACACTCATCGGCAAGGGCCTTCACCTGCGTGACAGACGTACCGCTGCAAAACAGAAAATAATCGGCAAGCGACGTCAGGGAATTCACCCGAAGCAGACGAAGATCCATCGCTTTTTTGGAATCCAACGCACGCACGGCAATCCGGATTTTTTCATTCATCATATACGTTCTCCTCCAACCAGATCGTTGTAAAACGCCATGGTCGCTTCATAAATAAATTTATTTTTCTTCACATTCTCAATCAGACAGAAGGATACCCCTTCCAGAGCTGCGGCATCCAGATTCCGGAACGCAAGATTCCGCAACGGTTCCACCCCCGGATATTTTCGGTTCGGCTCCACGAAATCTGCCACATACACCGTTTTCTCATCCGTCTTCATGCCGGCATGACCCGATGTGTGCCAATAAATCATCCGAAAGATGTCTTCATCCGTAAGCCCCAGCTCATCCCGCACAAAATATGCCCCGGTCACGGCATGCCACACCCCGGGAGACCGCATCAGCCCGTCGTTGGCATCTTCTCCGGTTTTGCGCAGCCATTCCCGTTGCTCCTCTGCAGTCAGGTTTTTGGTCACGTCGTGCAAAAGTCCCGCCAAACGTGCTTTCCGCACATCCGTTCCGTACCGTTCCGCCAGGCGTCCCGCCGTTTCCGCCACGCCGAGAGAATGTACATACCGTTCCGGTCGCAACCGGCTGCGCAGAAGCGGCAGATACTGTTTTTCCTCTTCGGTCATACGTCTTTCACCCCATACAGATGATGTTGCCGGATATAATCCAGAACCCGGCTGTCCAGAACGTCGGAAACATCGCCGCCGGCAGCAAGCTGTTTCCGGATCTCCGTGGAAGATATTGCAAGCGGCTGTGCCGTTCCCACCAGGACATCGGCACCGTACGCCTTACGCAGATGCCCGGCATACGCGCAGAGTTCCTCAAAATCCGTCCCCGTCCGGGACAATGCCGTCAGCGTTGCCATGCCGAGAATCTCCCGATACTGGTACCATGCCGTCTCAAACCGGAGCAGCATATCGGAACCCACATACAGAAACAGCCGGTCATCCGGGAATTTTTCCCGCACATACCGCAGAGTTTCCACCGTGTAGCTTTTGCCGCCCTTCCGGATTTCATAATCGTCCACATCGGCAAGTCCCTTCACCGCCAGCCGCACCATCGCCAGACGTTCCTCATCCCCGGCACCCTCTGCCAACGCCTTGTGCGGCGGGATTCCCGCAGGAAAAACCAGAGCGCGGTCAAGATGCGCCAGTTCACGAAAATTCTGCAACGCCAACGTATGCCCCCGGTGAATGGGATGAAACGTCCCACCGAAAATTCCCGTATTCATCGGGGAAGTTCAATTTTCGGCTTTCGGGAGCGCCGGTACAGAACTGCACGGGAGCCGATGACAAAGACCACCTCGGCACGGCAGGCGGCAGCGATCTCCTCAGCCGCAGCCCGAACGGAAATGCCGGCACTTTCCAGACACCGCATCTTAATCAACTCCCTTGCCTCCAACGCCCCGTCGGCCTGCGCAATCACATTGTCCGAAATGCCGTCCTTTCCTACCATGAGAATGGTTTCGGCATCGTTGGCAAGTCCTCTCAGGTATGCTCTCTGTTTGCTTGTCATATCGTTTTCAGAATCCTTTCCAGTTTTTCCAACGCCCTGCCCCGATGACTGATACGGTTCTTTTCCTCCGCCGTTGCCTCTGCAAGCGTCTTATTCAGATCGTCCGACCGAAACAACGGATCATATCCGAACCCGCCTGTCCCGGACGGAACTTCCGTAATCTGTCCCGTACAAACGCCTTCGGTGCAGATCTTCCGCCCGTCCGGAAACAGCAGACAAATGCTGCACACATAACTTGCCCGTCGGTCGCTCACACCATGAAGTTTTTTTAACAAAAGCGCATTATTCTTTTCGTTGTCACAGGGCTCTCCGGCAAAGCGCGCGGAGTACACACCGGGTGCGCCGCCCAGTGCCTCCACACAGAGTCCGCTGTCGTCCGCCAGACACGGAAGTCCGGAAGCATCCATGCCGCTTTTTGCCTTGATATAAGCGTTTTCCGCAAATGTTTTGCCGGTTTCTTCAGGATCGGAAACAATCCCCGCTTCCCGCAGGCTCACAATCTCGAAACCGTCCCCCAGAATCTCCCGGATCTCTTTCAGTTTGTTTTTGTTGTTGGATGCTACCAGAAGTTTCATGTCAGCCCTCCAGCAATGCCTTCGCAAACGCCTGCGGCTCAAATGCCTGCAGATCGTCCATTTTTTCACCTACGCCGATAAACTTCACCGGAATGCCGGTCACATCCCGCACGGCAACGGTCACGCCGCCCTTGGCAGTGCCGTCCAGTTTGGTCAGAACTGCTCCGGTCACACCCACCACACGGTTGAAATCCTTGGCTTGCTGTACTGCATTCTGACCGGTCGTTGCATCCAGAACCAACAGCACTTCCCGGTCGGCGTCCGGCAGTTCACGATCCAGAACACGCAGCATCTTGGCAAGTTCATCCATCAGATTTTTCTTATTATGCAGCCGTCCGGCAGTATCGCAGATCAGAATATCCGCTCCCCGCGCTTTGGCGGCATGCGCGGCATCGAAAATAACGGCTGCGGGATCCGCTCCGTCCTGCTGACGCACGATGTCCACACCGGCACGCTTCGCCCAGATCTCCAACTGATCGGCAGCGGCGGCACGAAAAGTATCGGCAGCACAAATCAAGGTCTGACGCCCTTCCTCGACAAACCGATGCGCAAGCTTGCCGATGGTCGTTGTCTTGCCCACGCCGTTTACTCCCACCACCAGAATCACCGAAGGATGCGTCGACAGCTTCAGTTCGTTCTGCCCGGTCATTTTTTCGGTCAGAAGCCGCTCCAGAGCCGCCTTCAGTTCTCCCGGGGTTTCAATCTTTTCTTTTTTGGCAAGGTCGCGCAATTCATCGATGATTTTCTGCGACGTTTCATATCCCACGTCTGCCGCAATCAGCAGTTCCAGCAACTCATCCAAAAAATCCTCATCCACGCGCCGAAACGAAGCCACAAGCCCGTTCAGAGATGCGCCGATGCTCTCTTTTGTTTTTTTCAGACCCTCACGGATCTTTTCAAAAAATCCCATTATTTTGCCTCCCGAATGGATTTTTCCGCCTCATCCACGTTGACGGAAAGAATCTTGGAAATTCCTTTTTCTTTCATCGTCACGCCGTAAAGCGAATCGGCATGCTCCATCGTGCCGCGGCGGTGCGTAATCACGATGAATTGCGTTTTGTCGTTCCGTTTCAGATATTCTGCATAGCGAACCACATTGACATCATCCAGAGCCGCCTCGATCTCGTCCAACAGGCAAAACGGCGCGGGACGGATCTTGAGAATGGCAAAGTAAAGAGCAATGGCAGTCAGCGACCGCTCACCGCCGGAAAGCGCCATCAGATTCTTGATGATTTTTCCCGGAGGCGCCGCATAAATCTCAATGCCGGATTCCAGAACGTGTTCGGGATCCTCCAGCTTGAGTTCGGCATTTCCGCCGTCAAACAATTCCCGGAACACGGTGCCGAAAGTTTCGTTGATCACGGCAAAACTCTGTGCAAAGGTCTTTTCCATCGTTGCCGTCAGACCGTCAATCAGATGTTCCGTTTCCTCACATGCCGTTTGCAGATCGATTACCTGCGCCTCCAGTTCATCGTGCCGCTCTTTCACCTCACGGTATTCTTCCACGGCGTCCAGATTCACATTGCCAAGCGCCTTCATGCGATTTTTGATTCCGCTCACTTTCTGCTCGGCGGCGGCAAAATCCTCAATTTCGATGCAATGTCTCTCGGCTTCGGTCAGGGTATACTCATATTCTTCCCAGATACGGGAAACGATTCCGTCTTTTTCCTCGGCAAGTTTCTGCAAAACCGCCGTCTGCTGCTCGCTTTGCCGCACCAAAGATTCCCGCAGAGAATACGCATCCTTTTCCTCGGCGCGAAGCCGTTGAATCTTCTGTTCGGAAACCATACGGGCGGCAATCCGTTCCTGAATTCTCGCCGATGCCTCGGAGGTCTGTACCGATACCGTCTTACACTCTTCTTCCAGTGCCGCGGCAAGACGACGCTTCTCCTCGGCCTGCTCCCGGCACCGTTCGGCTTCCTGCTGCAGGCGCTCGGTATCGCTGGAACGCATCCACGCGCGCTGCTCCAATTGCAATAAGGCAAACCGGATGCTCTCCAGATCTTTCTGCTTCTCCAGCAACTCAAGTTCCGCGGCATGATAGGATTCCACGGTTTTTTCCTTGTCTGCCCGCACGGCCTGAAGTGCCTGCTGTGCCTGCTCTGTTTCTAAGGCGGCGGAAAGGACCTCCGTCTCCCGCATTTTCAGTTCTTCGGCAAGGCGTTCCCGCTCTGCCGTCATCCGTTCCCGAGTCTGTGCCAATGTTTCCAATTCGATGTTCAGCTGTTCTTCCTGCTTCGCCACATCGGCAGCAGACAAAACCGCATGCTCACGGTCGCCCTGTTCCTTGATGCGACGCTCTTCCAGATTGCGGATCTCTGCATCCACACCGAGAAGATCCGCATTCAGCATAGCAAGTTCCGCTGTGCCCGCCCGGCACGTCTGCTCGGCTCTTTCCTGCTCTTTTTGCAGGTTTTCACATTCTTTCTTCAGGGCGGCTATCTCGTTTTTGCGAGACAAAAATCCAAAATTTCGGTTCAGCGAACCACCCGTCAGAGAGCCGCCCGCATTTACCACCTGCCCGTCCAGCGTTACCAGGCGGAAAGCATGATGATATTTGGCGGCAATCGCCGTAGCCGCATCCAGATCCTCGGCAACCGCCGTCCGACCCAGCAGGGAACGAACAATCTCGCCATACTTCTCGTCACACGTCACCAACGTATGGGCAAGACCGACAAACCCCTCTTCGTTTTGCAGCCCGGACACAGAAAGAACATTGCCCCGGACGGTGCTGCGGGGTAAAAAGGTTGCCCGTCCGGCATTCCGGCTTTTCAGCAGAAAGATGGCGTTTTTTGCGCTGCGGTCATCCACCGTCACCACATTCTGCAGGGAATTTCCGAGTGCGGTCTCCACCGCCACGGAATATTCGGCAGAAACGGAGATCCGATCCGCCACCGTTCCCTCAATGCCCTGAAGAACACCGCGTCGCGCTTCTTCCATTACGGTACGCACACTGTTCTGATAGCCCTCGTAATGCGCTTCCATACCCGTCAGGATATTTTTGCGGTTCTGCTTTTCATGCAGGGTCATGCGCAAATCCTGCAGGGCGGCTTCGTTTTTCTCCTGGCGATCCGCCAAGGTTTTCTGCTTGAAAAGGTACCCGTTGCGAACGTTTGTCTCGGATGCCAGTTCTTCTTCCGTCCGTTTCAGCGCTTCCTCTGCAGCCAGACATGCCGCGCGCAGCTCCTGCGCACGCTTTTTCGCATCTTCGATCTCCCGGCGGCGCGTTTCCATGTATTGCTCACCGGATTCCACCGATTGCTCAATCGCACCCAGGCGAACCTGGATCCTTGTTTTCTCGTCAACCCGGCGTGCTTCCTCGCTCTCACAGGCAGAAATGCGCTCAGATGCCTCTGCTTCCGCTTCCTCTGCCCGGACAATCTCTGACCGGATGCTGTCCATTTTTTCGGCAAGAACGCGGATTTCCTCGGAGACGTGCGCCTGCTCTTCTTCTTTTTCGGCATGCTCGCGTTCGCTGCGTGCCGCTTCTTCTTCATTTTCCGTTGCCGATGCCGCAAGGCGCTCTGCATCCTGCTGCAGATGTCCCATGTCGTTGCGGGCCACCACAGCCGCCGTCTGCTTTTCCCTGCGTGTTTCTTCATAGCCACGTACGGCAGTACGAATCTCTTCGATTTCTGCCGTCAGACGCTCGGATTCCCGTGTGGATTCTTCAATCTGCGCATCATAATCCCGGATGTCGTCCTCGGTACGCCGCAGATCCCGCGCAAACAACTCTGCCCGTTCCTCCGCTTTTTTGCAATCGGCTTCAATTCCGGAAAGACGATGCACCCACAACGTAATTTCCAATTCCCGTTTTTCGTCCCGCAACGCAAGATATTTTTTTGCATTTTCGCTTTGCCGCTCCAGGGGACCCAAACGATTTTTCAGTTCAGCCAGAATATCGTTCAACCGCGTGAGATTCGCGCGGGTCGCGTCCAGTTTCCGCAGGGCCTCTTCTTTTTTATGGCGATGGCTGGCAATTCCAGCCGCCTCTTCAAACAATACACGCCGCTCGGAGCTTTTCGCCTCAATCACCTCGGTAATGGCGCCCTGGCTGATTACGGAATATCCAGTCTTACCCAAGCCCGTATCCCGCAAAAGCTCCTGAATGTCCCGCAAACGAACAGCGCTGCCGTTGATAAAATATTCACTGTCGCCGGAGCGGTAATACCGACGGGTAATGATCACCTCGTCGTATGGCAGATCCAGGGTTCGGTCGTCGTTGGAAAGCGTCATAGAAACTTCGGCAAAGCCGAGCGGTTTCCGGGACGCCGTTCCGTCAAAGATAACATCTTCAATTTTATTCCCACGCAATGAACGCGCGCTGGTTTCTCCCATAACCCAGCGAATCGCGTCACTGATGTTGCTTTTTCCGCTTCCGTTCGGTCCGACGATGCCTGTCATGCCCTCGCTGAACGTAATCACCGTCCGATCAGGAAACGACTTGAACCCCTGAATCTCAACCTTTTTTAACTGCACTGCAACCCCTCCGTGCCTGTTTTCGGGAAACCAATCCTATTCTATATATCATACCATGTTTTGCACAAATTTTCAAGTGTTTCACGCAAACTTCTGCATCGGAACCGCAGGATCCGCCTTCGATGTTCAGCCGTTTCCCGCCGAGCATTTCTGCGCATCAATGGCAAGCGTCAGCATCAATACCCCCAAGGCATCTTCAGGTCTCACAATGTCCAGAACGTAGGTATCTGTCCAGTGGAACAGTTCTTTGGAAACGGTCGCCACAAGTTCCCCATCCGCCGTCGTAACCGAATAATTCCATTGCCAGAAATCGCCCTCAACGCGCCATCCGTTCAGCTCCACACGGAATTTCGGACGAAACCAGGAAAATTCCTTGACGATGCATCCGCAGAACTGTCCGTCCGTCCAGATTTCAAAACGGGGCAAAAAACTGAAGACCCGTTCCTTTACCGTACCGAGCTCACATCCCGCGGCATTGAAAATTTTCAGACAATGCCCCCACGCCAATTGTCCCTTTACCGTATAGATTGTTTCACCGTTCTCGCCATAGATATCATAGCTGTCAAACCATGAAAAGAAGCGCTGCTTAAATAAAAGTTTCATTTCTGCTCCATTTCCAAGACTATTTCCCCACAAGAAACAGATATTTCCTTGCTTTTCACGCAGGATTCCCCACTGCTGTTTTCCTTTACGATGTTCCGGGCGCTGTATCTGCAAAAAAAGCAGGTGCCGAGGCACCTGCTTTTTCTGTCATTCAAAAATTAGTCGCCAACAGAAACAACACGACCGGAACCGACCGTCTTGCCGCCTTCACGAATAGCGAACTTCAGACCCTGTTCGATAGCAATCGGGGTGATCAGTTCAACATTCATCAGAACGTTGTCGCCCGGCGTAACCATTTCGACATCGGCCGGCAGGGTGATGATACCCGTAACGTCCGTCGTTCTGAAATAGAACTGCGGTCTGTAGTTGGAGAACAGCGGCTTATGACGTCCGCCTTCTTTTGCCGTCAGAACGTAAACCTGACCGCTGAACTTGGTGTGCGGATGGATGGTACCGGGTTTCGCAAGAACCTGTCCTCTTTCGATTTCGTTTCTCTGAATACCGCGGAGCAAGCAACCGATGTTGTCGCCGGCTTCTGCGAAGTCAAGCAGTTTGCGGAACATTTCGATACCGGTAACAACCGACTTCTTCGTCTCTTCTTTGATACCGACGATTTCAACTTCCTCAGACAGCTTCAGCACGCCTCTCTCAACACGACCGGTAGCAACGGTGCCACGACCGGTGATGGTGAAGACGTCTTCAACCGGCATCAGGAACGGCAGGTTGTCGTTTCTTTCCGGAGTCGGAATGAAGGAGTCGACAGCATCCATCAGTTCTTTGATGCAGGCATATTCCGGAGCGTTGGGATCCGTGGATTCGCTGGTCAGAGCCAGGTAAGCAGAGCCCTTGATGATCGGGGTTTCATCGCCCGGGAAGCCATATTTGTTCAACAGTTCACGGATGTCCATTTCAACGATCTCAAGCAGTTCGGGGTCGTCAACCTGGTCAACCTTGTTCATGAAAACAACGATAGCGGGAACACCGACCTGACGTGCCAGCAGAATGTGCTCGCTCGTCTGAGCCATAACACCATCAGATGCAGCAACAACCAGGATTGCACCGTCCATCTGGGCAGCACCGGTAATCATGTTTTTGATATAGTCGGCGTGGCCCGGGCAGTCAACGTGAGCATAGTGACGTTTGTCAGTTTCATACTCAACGTGAGCGGTGTTGATTGTGATACCTCTGGCTCTCTCTTCGGGGGCCTTATCAATCATATCATAGGCCTCAAAGTGTGCCTGTCCCTTCAGGGAGAGGTACTTCGTGATCGCTGCGGTAAGAGTGGTCTTACCGTGGTCAACGTGACCGATGGTACCGATGTTTACATGGGGCTTCGTTCTTTCGAATTTCGCTTTTGCCATTGCATTTTCCTCCTTTTAGAAGTCAAATATAATTTAATTTTGTTTTTACAATACAAGAAAATCAGCCATTGTGATTCCGACCGGCGATAATCTTTTCCTGAAGTGCTTTCGGCACCTCGGCAAAGTGGCTCGGTTCCATCGAATACACGCCGCGACCCTGAGTCTTGGAACGCATATCCGTTGCATAACCGAACATTTCGCCAAGCGGAACAAATGCCGTAATCTGCTGAGCGCCCGGAGCGGCCTCCAGGGACTGAATCTGGCCTCTGCGCGCCGTCAGGTCGCCGATAACATCGCCCATATATTCTTCCGGAACGATGACAACGACTTTCATGATCGGCTCGGTCAGAACCGGATCCGCTTCCTTCATGGCCTCTTTGAACGCCATAGAACCGGCGATCTTGAACGCCATTTCGGAAGAGTCGACCTCGTGATACGAACCATCGTACAACGTGACCTTGACATCCACGACGTTGTAGCCGGCGAGAACACCGCTCTGCATAGCGCCCTGGATACCGGCATCGACCGCAGGAATGTATTCCTTCGGAATCGCGCCGCCGACCACTTTGTTGATGAATTCATAGCCCTTACCCGGCTCGTTCGGCTCCAGAATGATCTTAACATGACCATACTGACCTTTACCGCCCGACTGACGGACATACTTGCATTCCTTGTCCACCTTGCGGCGGATGGTTTCTTTGTAGGAAACCTGCGGTTTGCCGACGTTTGCTTCAACCTTGAACTCACGCAGCAGACGGTCTACGATAATCTCCAGGTGCAACTCGCCCATACCGGCGATGATGGTCTGACCGCTATCGGTATCCGTATAGGTGCGGAAGGTCGGGTCTTCTTCGGCAAGCTTCAGAAGAGCGACGGTCATTTTGTCCTGACCGGCTTTCGTCTTCGGCTCGATGGCAACTTTGATAACCGGCTCCGGGAATTCCATGGATTCCAGGATGATCGGGGCTTTCTCGTCGCAAAGCGTATCGCCCGTTGTGACGGTCTTCAGACCGACAGCGGCACAGATATCACCGGCATACACCTCGCTCACGTCTTCACGATGGTTGGCGTGCATACGAAGAATACGACCGAAACGCTCTTTGGTGTTTTTGGACGAGTTCAAAACCGTTGCGCCGGTTGTGATCTTACCGGAATACACGCGGAAGAAGCACAGTTTTCCGACAAACGGGTCGGTCACGATCTTGAATGCCAAAGCGGAAAACGGCTCGTTGTCGTCCGCTTTGCGGAAAATTTCCCCGTCGGTATCGGGATCGGTGCCGTCAACCGGCGGAACATCCAGCGGAGAAGGCATATAATCGATGATGGCATCGAGAAGCTTCTGAACGCCTTTGTTCTTATAAGAGGTTCCGCAGACAACCGGAACCATATGATTTGCGATGGTGGATTTGCGGATGCACTGTTTGATCTCATCCTGCGTGATCTCTTCGCCTTCCAGGTACTTTGCCATAACGTCATCGTCCTGTTCGGCAACATGCTCAACCATTTCCTCATGATATTTCTGAGCAAGCTCTTTCATATCATCGGGAATCTCTTCCTCGCGGATTTTGACACCGAGATCATCATCGTAGAAATACGCCTTCATCTTGACCAGATCGATGATACCAACGAAGGTATCTTCCGCTCCGATGGGGAGCTGAATCGGAACCGCATTACATTTCAGGCGATCCTTCATCATCTTGACAACACGATAGAAGTCCGCACCCATGATATCCATCTTGTTCACATACGCCATGCGGGGAACATGATATTTATCTGCCTGACGCCAGACCGTTTCCGACTGGGGTTCTACGCCGCCCTTTGCGCAGAAGACGGTAACAGAACCGTCCAGAACACGCAGGGAACGCTCAACCTCAACGGTAAAGTCAACGTGACCCGGAGTATCGATGATGTTGATACGGTGGCCTTTCCAGATAGCAGTCGTTGCAGCAGAGGTGATGGTAATACCTCTCTCCTGCTCCTGCTCCATATAGTCCATCGTCGCGGTACCATCGTGGGTCTCGCCGATTTTATGGTTTACGCCGGTGTAATACAGGATACGTTCGGTGGTGGTCGTCTTACCCGCATCGATATGTGCCATAATCCCGATGTTGCGATAGAGATTAAGTGAATATGCTCTTGCCATTGATTGGGTTCTCCTTTAACACATATTGAAAAATAAACGACGGATCAGACTTACCATCTGTAGTGTGCAAACGCCTTGTTGGCTTCTGCCATCTTGTGCGTATCTTCTTTCTTTTTCACCGCAGACCCGGTGTTGTTTGCGGCATCCAGAATTTCATTTGCAAGTCTTTCCTTCATGGTCTTCTCGCTGCGGTTACGGGAATACAGAGTCAGCCAACGCAGACCCAGCGTCACCCGTCTGTCCGGACGGACTTCGATCGGAACCTGGTAGTTGGAACCGCCCACACGTCTTGCTTTGACCTCAAGGACCGGCATGATGTTCTCCATCGCCTGGTTGTAAACCTCCAGGGGATCTTTGCCGGATTTTTCTTTTACGATATCAAATGCATCGTAAACGATCTTCTGAGCAACACCCTTTTTGCCGTCCAGCATAATGCTGTTGATCAGCTTGGAAACGAGTTTGCTGTTGTAGATCGGGTCCGGAAGAACATCTCTTTTTGCAATAAAACCTCTTCTCGGCACTTAACTTCCCTCCTTCATTATAAAAATGATTTCTCAGGTACTCGAAAGTGTTTTCACTCCCGTCAGCGCTTTATACGTTATATAAAAACTTATATCACCGCTGTGCGGCATATAAAGCGGACGATTGAATCTTCTTTCAACAAAAACCTTACTTCTTCTTCGCGTTCGCCTTCGGACGCTTTACGCCGTACTTGGATCTGCCCTGCATTCTGTTGGCAACACCTGCGGCATCCAGCGTACCACGAATGATGTGATAACGGACACCAGGCAGGTCTCTGACACGACCGCCACGGATCAGCACAACGCTATGCTCCTGCAGACTGTGTCCGATACCCGGAATATACGCCGTAACTTCCGCCGTATTCGTCAGACGTACTCTGGCAATTTTACGGAGAGCGGAGTTCGGTTTCTTCGGGGACGTCGTTTTTACAACCGTGCAAACGCCTCTCTTCTGAGGAGAGCTCTGTGCGATCGGACGTTTTTTGAGCATATTCATGCCCTTCTGCAAAGCGGGAGCGGTGGATTTCTCAACTGCGTCCTGTCTGCCCTTGCGAACCAGCTGGTTAAATGTTGGCATACTGCACCTCCTGTTCTTTGTTGTTATTTTTTTATAAACATCCGGCGCACCGGCACCGGCGTTATAAACCGTAGGAACCGCGCAAAAGGGCATATCTCCCCCCTTGGCGGACTACAAGGTAATATGTATTATAGCACAAAATTTCTGTTTTTGCAAGAGTTTTGCTCTATAAAAGAAAGATTTTTTTCTCCCGGAACGGAACAAATCGGGATCGCTTTGCAGCGTTCCCGATTTTATTTTCCAAAGAAGGATTCCGTCCGAAAAGTCAGTCGTTCTGAACGACCTGAACGTTGCGGTAACGCTCCAGACCCGTACCGGCAGGAATCAACTTGCCGATGATAACGTTTTCTTTCAGACCGATCAGCATATCCGTCTTGCCCTTGATGGCGGCCTCGGTCAGAATCTTGGCGGTTTCCTGGAAGGAAGCGGCGGACAGAAAGCTTTCCGTTGCCAGAGCGGACTTCGTGATACCGAGCAGGACGTGTTCACATTCCAGCGGCTCGAATTCTTCTCCGTTGGCGGCTTTTGCGGCTTCCGCCATGCGGATATCGCGCAGTTCCGAACGGTCAAGAACCGTACCTGCCAGAACACCGGACGAACCCGGATTGGTCACACGCAGCTTCTTCATCATCTGACGGATGATGATTTCGATGTGCTTATCGCTGATGTTAACGCCCTGACGCTGGTACACCTTCTGTGTTTCGGCGGTAATATACTCATACAGATCTGCCACACCGAGAATCCGCAGAATATCCTGCGGGTCGGCGGCACCGGCGGTCATCGCCTGACCTTTGGTTACGGAATCGCCGTTCTGAACCTTGATGCGAACGCCGTAAGGAATCTGATAAACCTTCTCCTCACCAGTTTCCGCATTGGTGACGGTCGCATACATGGCGTTCTTCACCTGCTGCAGCGACACCACACCGTCAAATTCGGCAAGAATTGCCGTGATCTTCGGGCGTCTTGCCTCGAAAAGTTCCTGAACACGGGGAAGACCCTGTGTAATATCGGAAGCGCTTGCGACACCGCCGGTATGGAACGTTCTCATGGTCAGCTGTGTACCCGGCTCACCGATGGACTGCGCGGCGATGATACCGACCGCTTCACCCACGTTCACCGTTTCGCTCGTTGCCAGGTTGGCACCGTAGCACTTGGCACACACACCGTATTTGCAGTTGCAGTACAGAACACTGCGGAGTTCAACTTCTTCGATGCCGGCGGCAATGATGCGGTCTGCATCAAAGTCGTTGATATACCGGCTTGTCGGAACCAGCACCTCGCCCGTTTTCGGATCCACGACATCGTGAACCGGGAAACGTCCGATCAGACGGGAAGCGAAATCTTCAATCTTTTCGTCACCGTCACGAATCTCACGGACCTTAACGCCTTCGGTCGAGCCGCAGTCATCCTCACGGATGATGACATCCTGCGAAACATCCACCAGACGGCGGGTCAGGTAACCGGAGTCCGCCGTACGCAGAGCCGTATCGGCCTGACCTTTACGGGCGCCTCTGGAAGAAATGAAGTATTCCAAAGCACTCAGGCCTTCGCGGAAGTTCGCACGAATCGGGACGTCGATGGCACGGCCGGAGGTGTTGGCAATCAAACCACGCATTCCGCAAAGCTGACGGATCTGGTCGATGGATCCGCGGGCACCGGAGACCGACATCATGTTGATGGGGTTGTAAGGATCGAGGTGACTCTGCAGTTTCTTGGTAACCTCCGTCGTGGTGCGATCCCAGATGGCGACGGTCTGTGCATACCGTTCATCCTCGGAAATCAGACCTCTGCGGAAGTGTTTGGTCACTTTATCCACTTCTTTTTCCGCAGTACCGATCAGCTCGGCTTTCTCAGGCGGAATCTCCATATCCGCAACCGAAATGGTAATCGCACCGCGGGTGGAGAATTTATAACCCTGTGCCTTAATCTTATCCAGAACGCCTGCCGTAGTCACAATCCCGTGCACACGAGTGCAACGGTTGATGATCTGCCCAAGCGTTTTCTTGGTCACGACAAACCCGACCTCATAATCGAAATCATGCGCCGGATCGGAACGGTCCACAAAACGAAGATCCTGAGGAATGGGATCGTTGAAGATGATGCGTCCCACGGTGGTTTCTACCAGTTTCTGCACCTTCTCGCCGTCCACAATTTTTTCCACACGCACTTTGATGGGAGCGTGCAGACCGACCACGCCGGAATCGTATGCCGTACGGGCTTCATCCGGATTGCGGAAGATCTTTCCGGCACCCGGCTCGTTTTCGTTAAGAATGGTGAGATAATAAGAACCGAGAACCATATCCTGTGTCGGAACGGCAACGGATTTGCCGTCCTGCGGACGCAGCAGGTTGTTGGCAGAAAGCATCAGGAACCGTGCCTCGGACTGTGCCTCGGCAGAAAGCGGAACATGAACCGCCATCTGGTCACCGTCGAAGTCGGCGTTGAATGCCGTACAAACCAACGGGTGCAACTTGATGGCTCTTCCCTCAACGAGAACCGGCTCAAACGCCTGAATACCCAGGCGGTGCAGAGTCGGTGCGCGGTTCAGAAGAACCGGATATTCCTTAATCACATTTTCCAGAGCATCCCACACCGCATCGTCGGCACGTTCCACGGCCTTCTTTGCGCTTTTGATGTTCTGCACTTTGCCCAGATCCGTCAGGCGCTTCATCACAAACGGCTTGAACAACTCAAGAGCCATTTCTTTCGGAAGACCGCACTGATAGATTTTCAGTTCCGGGCCGACAACGATAACGGAACGACCGGAATAGTCCACACGCTTACCAAGCAGGTTCTGACGGAAACGTCCCTGCTTGCCCTTGAGCATGTCGGACAGAGACTTGAGCGCACGGTTGTTGGGACCGTTGACGGGTTTTCCCCGACGGCCGTTATCAATCAAAGCGTCTACGGCTTCCTGCAGCATACGCTTTTCGTTGCGGATGATGATCTCGGGAGCCGAGAGCTCCAGCAATTTTTTCAGACGATTGTTGCGGTTGATGACGCGACGATACAGATCGTTCAGATCCGATGTCGCAAAACGTCCGCCGTCCAGCTGAACCATCGGGCGGATGTCCGGCGGAATCACCGGGAGGATGGTCATAATCATCCATTCGGGACGGTTGCCGGAAAGACGGAAGGATTCCACGACCTCAAGCCGCTTCAGCAACTTGATGCGCTTCTGTCCCACAGCGCCTTCCAGTTCTGCCTTCAGACTGGAGGAAAGTTCTTCGAGATCAATCTCCTCCAGCAGTTTGCGAACGGCTTCGGCGCCCATGCCTGCCTGGAACGCATCCCCGAAACGCTCGCGCATTTCGCTGTATTCCTTTTCGGTCAGCGTCTGTTTTTTCTGAAGAACGGATTCCGGCACGTTGCCCGGATCCGTTACGATATATTTGCCGAAATAAAGAACGGATTCCAGCTGTCTGGGCTGTACATCAAGCATCTGCCCCATGCGGGACGGAATCCCCTTGAAATACCAGATGTGAGAAACCGGCGCGGCAAGTTCGATGTGTCCCATACGTTCACGACGAACCTTGGCGCGGGTGATCTCAACGCCGCAGCGCTCGCAGATCTTTCCCTTATAGCGGAATCTCTTGTACTTTCCGCAATGGCATTCCCAGTCCTTCATAGGCCCGAAGATGCGCTCGCAGAAAAGTCCGTCGCGTTCCGGCTTCAGAGTGCGGTAGTTGATGGTTTCGGGCTTTTTTACTTCGCCGTAAGACCAGGAGCGGATTTTTTCCGGGGAGGCAAGACTGATCTTGATCGCCTCGAACATATTCTTATCCAGTTCCTGATCCGAAATGGTAATGCCGTTATAAGAATCTTTCGATGTCATTTATCGGTTCCTCCTTAAAAATCCTCGTCTTCGTCCGGAGCAAGTACCGGCTCTTCATCCCCGAACACATCGGAGAAGTCGGTGTCTTCCGATTCCTCGGAATTCTCCTCGAAGAATCCTTCTTCCAGATCGATCTTGTCGTCATAGGCATTGCCGTCGCCCATCATCTCGTTTGTTTCCTTGTCGGACGGATGATATTCAAAGCCGGCATCGTCGTCATCCAGCGAAGAAGAAATGTCGATCTCATGCATATCCTTGGCAAGGACTTTGACATCCAGACCAAGCGCCTGCATCTCCTTGACCAGAACCTTGAACGATTCCGGAATCCCCGGTTTCGGCACGTTCTTGCCTTTGACGATGGCTTCAAACGTCTTCACACGTCCCACCACATCGTCGGATTTGACCGTCAGCATTTCCTGCAGGGTATAGGCAGCGCCATACGCCTCCAGGGCCCAGACTTCCATTTCACCGAAACGCTGACCGCCGAACTGGGCTTTACCGCCGAGCGGCTGCTGCGTAACGAGGGAGTACGGACCGGTAGACCGGGCGTGAATCTTATCGTCAACCAGATGGTGCAGTTTGAGGAAGTACATATACCCGACCGTAACAGGTCCGTCAAACGGAATACCCGTACGTCCGTCATACAGCGTGGTCTTTCCGTTCGGATTCAGACCGGCAAGCCGCAGACATTCGGAAATCTCCTCTTCCTTGGCACCGTCGAAGACCGGAGTCATCACTTTCCATCCCAATTCCTTGGCGGCTCTGCCGAGATGAACCTCCAGAACCTGACCGATGTTCATTCGGGACGGAACGCCCAGCGGGTTCAAAACGATATCCAGCGGCGTGCCGTCCGGCAGGAACGGCATATCCTCCTGGGGAAGAATCCGGGAAATAACGCCCTTGTTTCCGTGACGACCCGCCATCTTATCTCCGACGGAAATCTTGCGGCGCTGCGCCACATATACACGGACAATTTTATTGGTGGACGGAGAGAGCTCTGAAGAATTCTCCCGTGTAAACACCTTGACGTCTACAACAATGCCGTATTCGCCGTGCGGAACCTTCAGACTGGTATCGCGCACTTCACGGGACTTCTCCCCGAAGATGGCACGGAGAAGACGCTCTTCCGCTGTCTGCTCGGCATCACCCTTCGGAGATACACGGCCGACCAGGATATCACCCGCCCGCACTTCAGCACCGATACGGATAACGCCGTTATCGTCCAGATCGGACAGCAGATCCTTGCTCACACCCGGAATATCGTTGGTGATTTCTTCCGGTCCGAGCTTCGTTTCCTTGGCGTCGATTTCATATTCCTCAATGTGAATGGAAGTAAAGGTATCTTCCTTCACCAGTTTTTCGTTCAGCAGAACGGCATCTTCGTAGTTGTAACCTTCCCACGTCATAAAGCCGATCAGCATATTACGGCCAAGCGCAAGTTCACCGTGATCCGTGGAAGGGCCGTCGGCAATGACCTGCCCCTGTTCCAGATGATCGCCCACGTTGACAATCACGCGCTGATTGATGCAGGTTGCCTGGTTGGAGCGCAGGAATTTCGTGATACGGTAACGGTCTTCTCCGCCGTCTTCATCCCGGCGGACAACGACCTCATCGGCGCAGGAGCTGACAACGGTTCCTGCATGCTTTGCCAGTACGCAGACACCGGAATCCGTACCCGCCTTGTATTCCATACCGGTTCCCACAATCGGAGCTTCGGGACGGAGCAGCGGAACGGCCTGACGTTGCATGTTGGAGCCCATCAGGGCACGGATTGCGTCGTCATTCTCCAGAAACGGAATGAGCGATGTCGCCACGGAAACAACCATACGAGGCGAAACGTCAAGGTAATCCACCTTATCCTTTTCCACCTCATAAATCGCATCGCGGAACCGGACGGCAACACGGTCGTTTTTCAGACGTCTTTGCTCGTCAAGCGGCTCTTTCGCCTGCGCGATAACAAATTCATCTTCCTGATCCGCCGTCATATACACAACATCGTCGGTCACGACACCGGTCGCCTTGTCAATGCGGACGTAAGGCGTTTCAATAAAGCCGTAGACGTTGATGCGCGCGTAGCTGGACAGATAGGAAATCAGACCGATGTTCGGACCTTCCGGCGTTTCCACCGGGCAGATCCGGCCGTAATGCGTATAATGCACGTCACGGACATCAAAGCTGGCACGGTCACGGGTCAGACCGCCGGGACCGAGAGCGGAAAGACGGCGCTTATGCGTAATCTCCGCAAGCGGGTTGGTCTGATCCATAAACTGCGACAGCGGCGAGGAGCCGAAAAACTCACGGATTGCCGCAATCACGGGGCGGGTATTCAGCAGCGTCTGCGGAGTCACAACCTCCAGATTCTGCATATTCATACGTTCTTTGACCGAACGCTCCATACGGGAGAATCCGATGCGGAACTGATTCTGCAGCAGTTCGCCGACCGAACGGATGCGGCGGTTGCCCAGATGGTCGATATCATCCGTGGTTCCCACGCCGTATGCCAGGCCGAGAATATAGTTCACGGAAGAGAAAATATCCTCGTTGCAGATCGTCATCGGAGTCAGTTCCCCGATGCGGTTGCGGCACATCTCCTTGATTTCATCCTCATTCTTTGCGGTATCGAGAATCTCACGGAGAACGGAATATTTTACTTTTTCGTTTACACCGACCGTTTCGGGGTCAAAAGAAACAAATCCCTTCATGTCCACCATGCCGTTGGAGAACACACGGAACTCTTTTTCGTTGACGGTCAGCCAGACCTCATTCACGCCGAGTGCTTCCAGTTTTTCCGCCATTTCACGGGAAATCGTTGCACCGGCATCAACCAGCACTTCGCCGGTTGAAGGATCGAACACCGGACGCGCCGCGATCTTTCCGCGGATCCGGGCACCGATGGCGAGCTTCTGGTTGTATTTATGACGACCGACACGGGTAAGATCATATGTTCTTTCGTTGAAGAACAGATTATCGATATGCGCAATGGCGCTGTCCACCGTGGCAGGCTCGCCCGGACGGAGTTTGATGTAAAGTTCACGCAATGCCTGATTACGTCTGGATTCCGACGGATTGATGTCACGGCGGGTCGCCGCTTCCTTTTCCAGCGTCGCCTGTACGCACACACCGTCGCCGAAAAGTTCTTTAATCTGTTCGTCGGATTCAATTCCAAAGGCACGCAGCAGCGTGGTGACCGGGAATTTCTTGCCCTTATCCACACGCACAAACAAAACATCGTTGGCATCGGTTTCGTATTCGATCCACGGGCCGCGGTTCGGCATCACCGTACCGCTGTAGATCCGGTTGCCCGCCTTGTCCATTTCCATACCGAAATACACACCGGGAGAGCGGACCAACTGTGAAACGACCACACGTTCGGCACCGTTGATGATAAAGGTACCGGTATCGGTCATCAACGGGAAATCTCCGAAGAAAACGACCTGATCCTGAATCTCTTTCGTCACGGTGTTGGTCAGCCGGCAGGTAATACGAAGCGGAGCCGCATAGGTCGCGTCACGCTCTTTGCATTCCGCGATGGAATATTTCGGCTCTTTATCAATGGCGTAGTCAATGTAATCCAGCACCACCGTTCCGGTGTGGTCCATGACATTGGAGGAATCCCGAAGAACATATTTCATGCCTTCTTCGACAAACCACTTGTAAGATTGCAACTGGATCGAGATCAGATTCGGAACTTCCTGCACCTGAGGGATCTTTGCAAAATTTACTCTCTGTGTTTGTCCGAGCTGTTCGTAGCGTGCGCCTACGAGGCGGGGATCGACCTTGGCAGTCATGCAGTAATCATCTCCATTCAAATTTCAAGCGCAGCCCCCTGTGTGCAAGAGAGCAACGACGGTTGTTTTCACACCGCAATTCCGGAAAAATGCGGGTATCAACGCAAAAAAAGGCGATAAAATCCCCTTTCCCGTAAAGGAAAAGCGAAGCGAATGCCGTTCCGGACGGATACTCGCCCATTTTTATCATAATGCAGTTTAGTATTATATCATAGCCATTTTGTTTTGTCAAGCGTTTTTTGCTAAAAAAATAAAAATGTCCGTTGACATTTTCGTAAGTGTGTATTATAATAGGGAGGAATCCACGTTCTGCTGACTGCGCAGTCGCGGGGCGAAAGCCCTGAGGAAAGTCCGAGCCCCTGCGGGAAAGGATAACGGATAACGTCCGCCGAAGGCAACTTCCGGGACAGTGCAACAGAAAATAACAGCGCACCTCGGTGCGCAAAGGTGAAAAGGCGGGGTAAGAGCCCACCGGGAATCTGGTAACAGATTCTGTCCGTGTAAACCCTATCCGGAGCAATGCGAATAAGACAGTCAATGCTTCCCGCCATGTCTTAAAGCAGCTGGAGATGCACGGTAACGTGCATTCGAGATAGATGACTGCGGAAGATCGCTTGATCTTTACAGAACTCGGCTTACAGGTCAACAGAACGGAGAAGACCGTCGCATCCGCGGCGGTCTTCGTTTTTACTCAGTATAACGGAACCTTTGCCCGGCATCCGTCAACTGCTTTTCCAATTCGGTTTTGAACCGTACGGTCTCCGCGGCTTTCAGCCGCCGCACCGTCGGCGTACAGGTGTAGGCAAATGCGGGATCCGGGATGGTGAAACTTCCGTCGCTCTCCACCCGGAACGGATGCGATACGGTCACATTCCCCATCCGATAATAAAGAATTCCATTCCGTTTTTCCGTATGAATCTTCCACTCCCCGTCCGCAAGATGCGAAGCCACCCGCCGCTCTTCCTCCACCGGATGTGAAAGCTGATAGAACACATTCCCGATATCCAGCGAATCGAACCGGTTCTCATCGTCTGTTTTGTCGGCATCGGTCTTTTCCGGCAAGGAATCCCGCAGAAGGATGTTGTGCAGAATTCCTTTCTGTGCTGCCGTTTCTGCTGCGCTGCGCCCGCAGAAGCCGCCCATATAATAGGCATTCCCCGTGGACGTCTCACAGAACACGCGCATCACCGCCGTTCCGCCTTTTCCCCTCACATTCTTGGATTCATCCCGCTCTTCTTCAGAAACGGTATCCTTCACCGTACAGAGAACATAAGCCGCCGGCTTCCTGGTTGCGGCAGCATCGGCGCGGTTCTCGATCTTCTGCATCCAGTTCGTCTCCGAAGGACGAAATACCACAGTGAAATCCAACGGACACGGAGTTTTGCGGACAGCGCGGAATCCATCGTCCGTATCTTCCACAGAAAAGCCGTCCTTCTCAAAAGCGGCACGGATCTCCCGCTCGTCAAACCGCCCCGACGCGGACGGAAACGATGCCCGATCGCTGCGCAGCGTACGCTCGTTCTTCATCATCAGCGAAACAATGACCATTTTACGGAAATTCCGCAAAAAGATCACCAATACGGCAGCCCAGAAGATCAAAGTACAGCCCGTAGAAAACAACGCAGGATTTGTTGCGAACAGCGACGGCATCCAGGTCTGCAAAACCTTTGGCATCACGACCGAACAGACCAGAAGAACCAGCATCACAGCCAGCAGAATCCGATTTTTCCGTCTTTGTTTATGTAAATTTTTCAAAAGCAATTCCTCCCGTTTTCGTTTCCGTTGCTTTTATTGTAACATACTTTCTCTGGATTTTCAAGAACTTTTTTCTCGTAATACACACACGGCGCGCCGACATCCGCTACGGCATCGGTCACGCAGTCCACCTCGCAATATCCGTCCTTCTGATGCACGCAATTCTCACTGCAACGAATAAAACTCAATGCTTTCGCCTCCTTTTGCAACTTTATTTTGCGTGAACGGATGGACATTTATACGTTTTTGATGTATAATAATAAAGAGAAAAGCCGGAGAAAAAATAAAAAAGACCTTTTTTGGTTGCGAACCTTTTTCCCCGCTCCGGCATAAGATAGAACGAGGGGAGGGTTTGCCGTGAAACGACGGATCCCGCGCTTTTTTCGTAAACTTGCCGTATGTATCCTTCTTCTTGCCGTAACGGCGGCGGTCATCATTCGCTATTACGACCTCCGGATTCGTCCGGTGGCGGAAACCATGGCGATTTCCCAGATGCAGGACATTGAGGCGGCGGTCATTCACCGCGCCGTGCAGAACGTCCTGCCATCTTATGATAATCTGGTCACGGTCACCACCGGAACAGACGGACATGTCCGTTCCGTACAGGTGGATTCTTCCCGGGTAAGCCGCCTGCGCACGGATATCACCATGAAGGTCATGGAGCAGCTGGAAGACATCTCCGGTGACAGCGTAATTGAGGTTCCGTTGGGATCTCTGTTCTCTTACGAATTTTTTACGGCAAAAGGTCCCCTGCTTCAGGTGGAAGTTCTGCCGGTTACCAGCGTATACACCTCCTACCGCAGCGAGTTTTCCTCCGTCGGCATCAACCAGACCCTTCACCGCATTGTTCTGACCATTACGGTTGCGGCGACGCTTCTGTTCCCCTCGGAGGAGCAGGATGTCGTCTACAGTGTGGACGTTGTGGCGGCGGAAACCGTCATTGTAGGAGAAGTACCCGGACTGTACGCGGAAGCCGACGATGACAGCATACGGATACGGGGGAAAAACATTCTTTCACAGGAGAAATAAACGATGGATGCGGAAAAACGAATTCAGGAGCTGACAAAAAAACTCAATCTCTACGCGCATAAGTACTACACGGAAGATGTGTCGCTGATATCCGACTTTGAATACGACCGCCTGAACAGGGAGCTGGTTGAACTGGAAGAACAATACCCACAGTTCCGCCAGCCGGACTCTCCGACCCACCGGGTCGGCGGAGAGATTCTCAAGGGCTTTTCTCCCGTACGGCACGAGGTAAAGATGGAAAGCCTGCAGGATGCCTTTTCCCATGAAGAAATTCTTGCGTTCGGCACCCGGGTAAAAGAAAAATTTCCGGATGCCCGGTTTGTCGTAGAACTGAAAATTGACGGTCTTTCCGTTTCGCTGACATATGAAGACGGCGTTCTTGTCCGCGGTGCGACCCGGGGCGACGGCATCGTAGGCGAAGACATCACGGCAAACATCCGCACAATCCGTTCCGTCCCCCTGCGCATTGACGAACCGGGACATCTTGTGGTACGCGGCGAAGTCTATATGCCACACAAAGAAATGGAGCGGCTCAACGCCGAACGGGAAGAAAAGGGCGAAACGCCCTTTGCCAATCCCCGGAATGCGGCGGCGGGTTCTCTGCGGCAGTTGGACAGCCGCATCACGGCGGCACGGGGACTGGATCTCTTTCTGTTCAATCTGCAGAGCTCCGAAAAATCCTTTGACTCACATGTAAAAACTCTGGCATGGCTTCACGCTCTCGGCTTTCCGGTCAGTCCCTGCGACAATTGCTACGACACCATTGAGGATGCATGGAATGAGGTTTTGCGACTGGGAGAACTCCGTCCGACTCTTCCGTTTGATATCGACGGTGCCGTTATCAAGGTGGACAACCTTTCTCAGAGAATTGCTCTCGGAAGCACGGTCAAATGCCCCAAATGGGCGATTGCCTACAAATACCCGCCGGAGCAGAAAAAAACCCGTGTGCTGGACATCCGTGTACAGGTCAGCCGAGCCGGTGTTCTCACGCCGCTTGCCATTCTGGAACCGGTTGTCTGTGCCGGAAGCACCATCGGAAAAGCCACCCTTCATAACCGGGATTTCATCGCCCAGAAGGATGTCCGTGTCGGAGACAACGTCATGATCCGCAAGGCGGGCGACGTCATTCCCGAAGTGGTGGAAGTGGTAAAAGAGGACCGTCCTGCAGACAGTGTTCCGTTCTCCATGCCCACCGTCTGCCCCGTTTGCGGCTGTGCCGTGACGGAGGATCCGGACGACCCGTTTGTGCGCTGTGTCAACAGTGACTGTCCCGCCCAACTGGTACGCAACATTCTGCATTATGCCGAACGGGATGCCATGGACATTGACGGCTTGGGCGACAACATCGTTGAACGCTTTGTTTCACTCGGAATGATCGCTTCGGCAGCGGATCTCTACGGACTGAAGCCGCAGGATCTCGCGGATCTGGACGGATTCGGTGAAAAATCAGCGGAAAATCTCTGCAACGCCATCCGGGATTCCCGCACCCGCAACCTGGACCGTCTGATCTATGCGCTCGGCATCCGCGGCGTCGGGGTCAAAGCCGGAAAAATCCTTGCTTCCCGGTTCGGAACGCTGGAGCAACTGGAGCAGGCAGACTTTGACACGCTTTGTGCCGTGGACGAAGTCGGTCCGGTCACGGCAGAAGCGATCCTCGCCTATTTCTCCACCGAGAAAAACCGTCGGTTCCTGAACCGTCTGCGGGAAGCCGGCGTCAATATGACCTATCAGAGCGACCGTGCCGACGACCGGTTCGCTGGAATGACCTTCGTTCTCACCGGAACGCTCTCCGGCTACACCCGGGAGGAGGCAAGCACCCTCATCGAGCGCTTCGGGGGTAAGACCTCCGGCAGCGTTTCCAAAAAAACAACCTATGTCCTGGCAGGCGAGGATGCCGGAAGCAAACTCACCAAAGCCCAAGCTCTCGGAATCCCTGTTCTGGACGAAGAAACCTTCCGGACTATGATAGAATAAACAAAGATTGAAAAAACAAAACACGCAGGGATTTCCCTGCGTGTTTTTATCCTCTTTTGCTTCCAAACAAAAAACTCCGAAACCATCTTCGCCGCATCCGGGCTTTCCGCCGACGGACTGCCCGTTTTTTCAGAGTTTCCGAAATCTCCCAACTCTCCGGAACCGAAGCCGTATTCTGAACCGGAGATTTCAAGAAGCACGGTCCCTTTTCCCGTCGTGCCACCGTCAGGCCAAACACATCGGAAGCACCCGCCCGGCGCAGAATCCCGGCACAGACACAAAGCGTGGCGCCTGTGGTACAGATGTCATCCACCAGCAACACCCGCTTTCCGGTCAGATCTCCCTCCGGACCTCTCCGGAACGCGTGCCCGGCATTCCGGATCCGATCCATCCGCCCGTTGCAGAGCGTCTGCCGTCTCACATTCGGACGACGGGCAAGCGCCTCCGCATAAAACGGAAGTTCCAATGTCTCTGCTGTTTTTCTTGCCAGCATCTCCGCGAGATGATACGCGCCGGCATCGGTTTTCGGTACGGGTACCACAACATCGGCGGTCCGCATCTGTTCATCCTCGGTTGCCAGCTGTGCAAGGCGTTTTACGAAAAACACAAGGATCTCTCCGTTTTTTCTTCTCTTGATGCGGCGGAGTGCCCGGGCAGGCGCACCGTCATAGGAATACCACGCGCGGTGGTACAGTCCCGGATTGTTCCAGGATTTTTCCCTCACTACCCGCACATACCGGGCGCACCGCGGACAAAAGCCGTCCGCTCCGGGCTGCTTCCCGGGGTTTCCGCACGCAGGACATCCGCCGATATCCGCCAAAGACAGACCGTTCACGAAATCCCCGCCTCTTTCATTTTATCCAGAATACGGTATTTCAGCCCGGAATACCGTTTATC
The DNA here is from genome assembly GCA_934438175.1 of uncultured Eubacteriales bacterium. GTDB lineage: Bacteria > Bacillota > Clostridia > Oscillospirales > UBA644 > CAKSBH01. The sequence continues at coordinate 97,573 of CAKSBH010000005.1, forward strand.
GCTGCGCACACTGGCAACCATCTGCGAAACCCGATACGGATACCCGACCACAACCAGAAGCCGTCGTGCCCGCGTTACGGCTGTATACAGAAGATTCCGGGTAAACAAAAGATCCGTTCCCTCCCCGAGAACCAATACCACAGCAGGAAACTCGCTTCCCTGGCTCTTATGAACCGTCACCGCATATGCCGGCTCCAGATCCTCCAGCATATCCGGAGTATAGGTTACACGACGGTCATCAAACCGCACCGTCAGCGTTTCGCCCCGGGGCGAAACCTCGCACACAATGCCGATGTCTCCGTTGAAGATCCCCGTTTCCGTTTCACCGCCGTCCGTCACAGCTTCCGCTTCATAATTGTTGCGGGTCTGCATCACCTTGTCGCCCTCCCGGAACGTAATCCCCCGGAACTTCATCTCTTTTTTATATTTCTCCGGCGGATTGAGCGTCTCTGCCAGAGCGGCATTCAGCGTTACCGTTCCGGAACTGCCCTTACGGGTGGGTGAGAGAACCTGAATATCGGTCTGCGGATCAAAGCCGTAAGCATCCGGAAGCCGTGTGGCGCAAAGTTCACACACCGTCTCCGCAATCCGTTCCGGATCCCGGCGATCCAGAAAGAAAAAATCCCCGGTCCGATTTGTCAGGTCCGGCGTTTCTCCCTCCAGGATCCGATGCGCATTCCGGACAATGCGGCTTTCTTTTGCCTGCCGGAAAATTTCTTTCAGTTCCACAAACGGAATCAGACCGCTGTCGGAAATATCCTTAAAAATCTTACCGGGACCGACCGGAGGCAATTGCGCTGCGTCCCCGACCAGAATCAACTTGGATGAGCGGGGCAATGCCTCCAGAAGATGAGCAAACAGAGGCAGATCCACCATAGATGCCTCATCTACAATGACCGCCTGATATTCCAGCAGATTGTCCCGATTGCGTCCGAATACAAACTCCCCGCCCTCCGGGCGGTATTCCAGCAGCCGGTGAAGCGTCTTCGCCTCTTTTCCGGTCAATTCCGTCACGCGTTTGGCGGCACGACCGGTCGGAGCGGCAATCGCAAACGTAACGCCCTCATTTTCAAACATCCGGATGATACCGTTCAGGGTTGTTGTCTTTCCGGTTCCGGGTCCACCGGACAGAATCATCATCTGGTGGCGGCACGCATCGAGGATTGCCTGCTTCTGCCTCTCCGCAAACGAAATTCCGAGAGCCGTCTGCGCAAAGCCGATGTCTTTTTCAAAATCCCCGCTGTATTCATGACGGAACGCCGATGCAAACAGCACCCGATCCGCAACCTCTTCCTCGCAACGATCCACCCAGGTCAGATATACACCGTCCGTGTTTCCGATGGGATTCCGCACGGTCAGAAGTCCGGCTTCCGCCATCTCATCCATGCGCCGCATGACCGTTTCCGGCTCTACGGAAAGAAGAGAGGCGGCGATCTGTGCCAGTTTGGCGCGGGGCAAAAACGTGTGCCCACTGCCGTAAAGATTGTAATTCAGCACATACAGAATGCCGGCTTCCACCCGGTTGGTGCTGGCACGGTCATAGTTCATCTGCTCGGCGATCGCATCTGCTCTTTCAAAGCCGATGCCGTGGATCTCACACAGACGATATGGATTTTCCCTCAGAATATCATAGGCACGAAGCCCCCATTGCTTATAAATCTTGAACGCGAGATTCGGCGTAATGCCGAATCCCCGAAAGTACATCAGAATGGATTTTACACCCGTATTTTCCCGCAAGGATGCGGAAATCTTCTCTGCCTGCTCCATGCTGATGCCACGGATCTCCACCAAACGGGAAGGATCGTTTTCCATGATTTCCAGTGTTTCGGGACCGAATTTCTCCACAATGGCACGGGCTTTTTTTGCACGCACGCCGCGGATGATTCCCGAAGAAAGATATCGCAGAATCGCGGTCTCCGTTACCGGAAGCCGGGAGGTAAACGACGTGGCAACAAACTGCCTTCCGTACGTCGGGTGCAGGGTGAAGTCTCCCTCCACCTCGATTTCTTCGCCCTCGGCAACACAGGGAAGCACACCGGCAACCGTCACGGCTTCCTTCGGGGCTTCCAGTTCCAGCACCGTATACCCGTTGTCTGCGTTGCGGTAAATCAGATTCTCCACCACGCCGGACACGATCATGCTCCGTTCCTCCCCAATTTCCGTTTTCTTCATTATACGACACCCCTCACACAGTGTCAAGAGCGCGGAAGGCAAAAAATCGACCGGACGTTTGGCAGGTGCTCGAAAACCAGTTAAAATCTCCGCATAAGCAATCATACGGAGATTTCCTGATCCGGATAGTCGGAAAGCAGCGCAAAAGGGACAGCCCCTTTTCGGAACAAAGTGACATAAAAAACAGCCCGGACTTTTAAGTGCCGGGCTGTCTGTCTCACAGAGCATACATGGAAATTGATCCGGTACAGAAGTGCACCATCAGCAATCTGAAGATTTTATGTTTTAGAGGATATGATCTGTAATGCAATCGTACCAATGAACATAAGTTGTGCCGTTTACGATAAGTCTGTCATTTTCGGGTAACTGTTCGCTCCAAGGTTTCTTATATTGATCAACAGCCCAATCATCACGATTGTATCTGCGCCACAGAATCGTCTTTCCGTCTTTGTCCAAAAACTGCTCGGAAACAACACCACAGTTATAGGTTTCAATATCCATTACGCACACGGTGTCATAACTTTTGCCTCCAATGGTAACGGTATATCTACCAACAATATCAAGGAGGAAATCTTTACTTGCGCTTGTAACAGAGTTTCCGACTCTCTGAATATCGCCTTTAGCGAAAAGGTGCGTTTCGTTTCCGCAATTATCTTCTCCGAATCCCCAGTTCAGCATAAACTCATCGCCGTCAAGGAAAGTGATGTAATTGCGGATGTCTCCGTCATTTCGGAGTGTTGCAAGGTAACGACAATGCGTATCTGTAAGCTGTGCCACAAAAGTGCGATTGATCACCTCGTTCTTATCGGAATAAGATGCTTCTCTTGCGGTAAGCTCTACACCCTCAATACCGTGAACCCTGGCTTTGCCTGTAACCTGCATATCATAAACATGGCTGCATTTGCGGGAAGGAATATCGTACATTCCCCAAGATCGTTTCTCGCCCAGTTTGGGAATCAAAAACCATCCCATAAGCTCTTCCCATTTTACAGAGAAGGGAGCTTTGGCACTTGCTTCAATTTTGTATTCGGGAATAAATTCGGGCAACTTTTTCATCGTGCTTTCTCCTTTCGATACTTCGGTGTTATATGGATATTTGGTTTTGAAATTTTGTTTTGCCGTGTAAAGTCTGCTTTTTACTGTTCCGACAGGAATGTTCAGTCGTTTGGCAATTTCGGCTTGCGAAAGCTCTTTCCAAAAATAAAGATACAGGATTTGCTTGTCTTTATCCCCAAGTAAATTCAAGGTTTCTCTTACTGTGGCAACTATGGAAACGCCATGTCTGCCGTCCGACAATTCGCGTTCTGTTATTTCATCAATCGGGATTTCGTACTGTGTTGCTTTTTCACGAAAGTAGTCCTTGCATTTATTTCTTGCAATGCTGATAATCCATGCCTTAAAAGAGCCCTTGTTATTTAATTGATAGAACTTTTGGCAGGCGACAAGGAAAACCTCTTGTAAAACATCGTCTGCATCTGCTTTTGAGTTCAGACGAAATCTCACAAAACGTTCCACAGATGCTCGTTCTGCTTCTAACAACTTTTCAAATTCGTCCATATCCTCACCTCCTTTGGTCTATGAGTGATGAAAACCGGTTTCGCTTATATAGACGGGTTCAAGGATCGAAAGGTTCATTTTACATTCAAAAAATAAGCGACACTCGAGATATGTCGAGTGCCGCCGTTCACTGTTTTATGACCGCCCACCGTTGGTCCGGTCGTCTTTTTACTGAGAAATCAGCGGACGGAATGCTTCACGGATCCGCTCGTTTTTCATGCGGGAATCCTCTTCGGTCTCTCCCGCAGTCATAACATACAGTTTTATCTTCGGCTCGGTTCCGGATGGACGGACAACAACGACCGAACGGTCCTCCAGCACATCATACAGCACATCAGACGGAGGAAGCCCATCGATTCCGCAGAGATAATCCCGAACCTCGACAACCCGGAATCCGGCAACATCTTTCGGCGGATCTTTCCGCAGACGCTCCATCCGCTCTTTCATTTTTTCCGAAGCATCCGCACCCTCCACCCGGAAATTTGAGGTTGTTTCCGTGTGAAATCCGTATTCCCGGTACAGCGCCTGCATCGCATCGTACAGAGTCATGCCGCGGGACGCATAGTATGCCGCCGCCTCACACACGAGGAGCGCCGCCACGGCACCGTCCTTATCCCGGGCATAATCGCCCACCAGATATCCGTAACTTTCTTCAAATCCAAGCAGGAACGTACCGCCCTCCCGCTTGAACATTTCCATTTTTTCACCGATGAATTTGAAGCCGGTCAACACATTGTACATGGTCACGCCGTTCTTCTCGCACACCCGTGCCGCCATTTCCGTGGAAACGATGGTCTTCACCGCGCAGCCATCCCCCGGCATCCTGCCCAGACGTTTGCGCGTGCGGATGATATAATCCAGCAGAATCACACCCACCTGATTGCCGGTCAATGCCGTAAAACCGCCTTCGGGAAGACGTACCACCACACCCATACGATCACAGTCCGGGTCGGTTCCCACCAGGAGGTCCGCACGTACCGCGTCGGCAAGTTTCATGCCAAGCGCAAACCCTTCCTTGTTTTCGGGGTTCGGCGATTCCACGGTCGGGAAATTCCCGTCGGGAATCATCTGCTCCGCCACGGGATACACATTGGAAAAGCCCGCACGTTTCAGAATTTCCGGCACAAGCCGAAGCCCCGCTCCGTGAAACGGCGTATAGACCACGCGAAGCCCGCTCATCCGACGGATTACATCGGCGTCCTGCACCTGAGAAAGAACTGCCGCCATATAGCGTTCGTCATAATCCCGGTTCAACACCGTAATCCAGGATGCCGCCTCCGCATCGGAGCATTCCCTCACACCAAACAAATCCGTCGCCCGGATCCTTGCACTGACGGCGTCTGCCTGCTCGGGACCGATCTGTGCACCGTCCTCACCATAGACCTTATAGCCGTTGTACTGTTTCGGATTGTGCGAAGCCGTGATATTCACGCCCGCCGCCGCATGCAGATCCCGCACCGCAAACGAAAGTTCCGGCGTGGGACGTAACTCGTCAAACAGATAACTGCGGATGCCGTATGCCGCAAGAACACGACAAACCGTCCGTGAAAATTCCAGACTCATACGGCGGCTGTCATACGCCACGGCAACCCCGCGGGTTTCAGCACCGTTCCCGCATGAAAGCAGGTATTCCGCAAGTCCGGCCGTCGCCTGCCGTACGGTATAAAGATTCATCCGGTTTGTTCCGGCGCCCATCACGCCGCGAAGGCCTGCCGTTCCGAACGAAAGCATCGCCCCGAACCGGGAACGGATCTCCTCCTCGTTATCCCGGATGGCTTCCAGTTCCGCGCGGGACGCTGCGTCCAGCGCCGGATTCTCCAGCCAACGGAGATATTCCTCCCGATCCTTCATACTCATACTTCCCCCGATTGGTTCTGTTCCAAGGCACGCGCCAGCTGATCAGGGCAGGAAGTTCCCTTCGATCCGCACTGAATTCCTTTCAGACGCCGGATGGCTTCCTCGGCAGGCAGCCCGACGACCAGGCGTGCTACCCCCTGCGTATTTCCCATACAACCGCCGACAAATTCGCACGATGTAATCACATTGCTGTCGTCCAGTGTTACCAGGATTTCACGGGAGCAGGTTCCCTTTGTTTTATAACGAAACGACTTCATAACGATTTCTCCTTTATTTATGATAGGGTATATGATTCACAATGGTCATCGCCCGGTAGATCTGCTCCAACAGCATCACACGCATCAGCTGATGCGGAAATGTCATAGCCGAAAACGAAAGCCGAAGATCTGCCTTTGCCTTCACTTCCGGCGCAAGTCCGCACGAACTTCCGATAACAAATGTGATTTCGGAAGAGATCAGGGACGTCTTTTCCACAAATGCCGCGAGATCCGTGGAAGAAAGTTCTTTTCCCTCAATACACAGCGCAACCACGGTGCCGCGCAGATGCCGCAGAATCTGATCCTTCTCCTTTTCCGGAGTGCTTTCGGCAACCTCCGTCACGGTCAGGCGGCAAAAACGGGAAAGACGCCGTGCATATTCGGACGCCGCATCCCGCAGATACGCTTCTTTCAGATTTCCCGGACAAACCAGGTTTATACCAAGCATACATCTTCTCCGTAAGCAAAAATCGCCGACGCACGGTCAGGCGGAGCGACCTCAATCCGCACATCGGTCACCCCCCGCTCGGCAAGAAGTTTCTTTACCGTGTCCCCGGCAAGTTTCGGCGTATTGTTCTCCTTGCTCAGATGCGCCAGGATCACCACCTCCGGCTTATGGGTCAACCCGCAGATGACATCGGCGCACTGGGCATTGGAAAGATGCCCGCACCGTCCGCAGATACGCTGTTTGAGCGGATACGGATAAGGGCCTGTCCGAAGCATCTCCTCGTCGTGATTTGCCTCAAGCACAAGAACTCTGCAGTTCTCCAGTTGCCGAAGCATTTCCGAAGTCACCGTTCCGGTATCGGTCAGAATGCCGAAGCGGATTCCCGCCGCATCCACAACATATCCAACGCTTTCGGCGCTGTCGTGCAGAGACGGAAACGATCGTACGGAAAACGGGCTGCAGTGCGCAGTCGCTCCGGTTCGCATGGGAACAAACAGATCCTCATCCACCGACGGACACGCCAGCAGAGCCGCCTCCCGCGTGGCTTCATTGGCAAATACCGGAATGCTGTATCTTTTCAGAATCGTCGCCAGCCCGGCAATATGGTCGAAATGCTCATGCGTCAGAAAAATGCCCCGCACCCGGTTGTATGAAGATCCGATGGATTCCAGCGCCGCCCCAAGCTTCCGGATGCCGGCTCCGGCATCAATCAGAACGGCACTCCCGTCCGCCTCGATGTATGTACAGTTGGCACTGCTTCCACTGAATAAAGTGCCGATACGAACGGAAATCATCTCAATCTTCCACCGAAACTTTCACGATGTCCGCCCCAAGTGAGCGGAATTTATCCACAATATTCTCATAGCCGCGTTCCACATACTCAATGTCGGAAATCTCCGTTTCTCCTTCCGCACAAAGCGCCGCAATAATCATTGCCACGCCGGCACGGAGATCGTGCGCACGCACGCGTGTTCCCATCAGGCGTCCCACACCGTCGATGTTGCAGACCTTGCCCGCAACCGACAGATTGGCACCCATACGCATCAGTTCCGTTACATATCCGAACCGATGGTCATACACACTTTCCGTCACAATGGAATGTCCGCGCGCCGTACAAAGCAAGGTGGTGATCTGCGGCTGCATATCGGTGGGAAAGCCCGGATACGGAAGCGTTTTTACACGGATGGCTTCCAGATCTCCCTCCCGGCAAACGATAAGAGAATCCTCCACTTCCTCCACCTTCACCCCTGCCTCTTTCAGTTTGGCGGTAATGGGATCCAGATGTTTGGAAATGATGTTGCGGATGGTGACCCGTCCGCCTGTTGCAGCGGCAGCCACCATAAATGTTCCGGCCTCGATCTGATCCGGAATGATGGTATATTCCCCGCCCAGAAGCCCCTCCACGCCGCGGATACGGATCACGTCCGTCCCGGCGCCCTTGATGTCAGCTCCCATGGAGTTCAGAAAGTTTGCCACATCCACGATATGCGGCTCTTTGGCTGCGTTTTCAATTGTCGTCTGTCCAGGTGCGAGAACGGCGGCAAGCATGATGTTGATGGTTGCACCCACACTGTTGATATCCATATAGACCGAAGCGCCCTTCAGGCCATCGGATTCCAGCAGAACCTCGCCGAATGCCATACTCACACGAGCACCCAGCGCCTCAAACCCCTTGATGTGCTGGTCTATGGGCCGGGAGCCGAAATCACATCCGCCCGGCATTCCCACCTTGGCTTTGCCGAACCGCCCCAGAAGCGCTCCCATAAAATAATACGAACCGCGCATCTTGCTCACATCTTCACGGTCTTCCACCACCGAAGTGCTTACCCCGGAACAGTCAATGACGACGGTTCCGTCCTTCAGGTCTGAAACCTCCGCACCGAGTCGGCGCAAAATATTCAGCAGCATCCGAACGTCCCGGATATCCGGCACATTTTCAATGCGACACGCTCCCCGGATCAGAACCGTTGCGGGAAGAATAGCAACTGCCGCATTCTTTCCGCCGCTGATGGGAACTTCTCCGTACAGGCGGTTTCCGCCCCTGACCAGATACTTTTCCAAATTCAAACACCCTCACACATTCAGTCTTTTTTCAGATACGGCAACGGATTGATGTATTGCGTCGTGCCGGTATAGCAAAGTGCAAAATGCAGATGCGAACCGGTACTGTTTCCGGTGCTGCCCACATAGGCAACCACATCTCCTTTTTTTACACGAACGCCTTTTTTGATTCCTTTGGCAATCCGGCTGCAATGCCCGTACACGGACACAATGCCGTTGCCATGATTCACTTTCACAAAATTGCCCAGCCCGTTTTCCTGATACCCGGTTTCATAAACCACACCGTCGTCCGCCGCAAAAATGCGCGTCCCCGTTGTTGCGGCAATGTCCAGCCCCCGATGGAAGCCCGGAACGCCCCGAAGTGTCCGCCTGCCGTAATAGGATGTGATGCTGTAATACGAGGCAAGCGGCCACAGGAATTCTCCGGAAGGCGCAATCGACCTGGTCCCGATGGAAACACGCTGCGTGATGGCATCTCTCACCTTGGTCCGGCTCTGCTCGGTCCGGGACATCTCAATGCCGTTGACAATCACAACAGAAAGCTCCACATCGTAAAGTCCGTTGACGCCTGCCGTTGTCACCACAGACTGTCCCTCCAGATACGCATCCGTTTCCGTGGAGACAGTCTGATACGGCACAATCTGCCGGTACCGCACGGTCCGCGTCTCCACCACGGAAAGTTTGCAGGAAGGAGCCCCGACCTCCAACACCGTTCCCACAGGGAACGCATCGTCTTTCAGTCCGGGATTCAGAAGCTTCAGCTCCGGAACATTCAACCCGTACATCTGCGCCACAGAAGATGCCGTTTCTCCGCTTTTTACCGTATGCTTCAGCGAATGGACCGGACGGGTAAACAGAAGCAGCATTTCTTCCGGGGTCCGGGCATCGTTTTTGTCAAACGTACCTTTCTCATACGAAAATCCGTTGAGAATCCTCCAGTCCGTATTGTCCGGATCTTCCACATATGCCGAAAGCAGTTGCCGCTGCAATGCCAGCACCTCGGATTCCCGTTTCAGCGTTCCCAACAGCTTTCCGTCCAGATATACCCCGTAGGATTTGCCGAAATCTTCCGCCACGCTGGCGTATACCGCTTCAAAGATCTCATCCGCCGTGCGAACCTGCGTCCGCTCCACAACCGCCATCCGAAGCGTCGGATAGGCGTTCATATAGTATTCCCCGTTGTTATTCTGATAAAACGCCGTGGAAAGCCGGTCGCGCACACGGTCAAACGTTGCCTCGTCCCGCACGCAGACACCAAGATCCTTTTCGTTCAGAAATACCCGGAGCGCTACCGTATGCCGCGAAACAAAAATGCCCGATACCACCAGAATCGCTGCGCCGAGAACCGGAACAAGGAACGGCATGACCAGTCGTACCGAGGCAACCGCATAATAGCCCGCAGTCCGGACCGCGTTCCGCACGTTGTAAGAAATCCGGTAAAACAGCCGTGCCCGCCGGACATTGACCGAATACACGGCATGCGAACGTTTCTTTCCCGAAATATAACGGGAAAACCTCTCTTTACGTTCCCGCCAGAACATCTCTGCCCAAAGCCCTGCCCGACGAAACAGACGGGGAACGGCACGCATCCGTGTCTGCATACGCCCCAGACGCGTCTTCACTTCCGTTTCCACGGACGGCAGATTTTTTTTCGGAGCCGACACCGAGGTGCCTCCTTTCCGACAGCATTTCTTATCTTATAATTATACTATATCTTTTCTCCGTTTTCAAGCGGTTTGCAGTGAAAAATACATTTCTGACCATTCATTCGTTCTTGAACATTTCATAAATATCATGTTTTGACATTCCGAATTCTTCCGCAAGCTCTTTGGCGGCAGCGGTTCTGGTCAATCCTTCTGCCCGTTTCCGGTCAAAAAGATGTGCCAGCTTTTCCCGGTCCAACGGTTCCGCCGTCTTCGGAACTGCCCCTTCCAAAATCAGAACAAACTCACCGCGCGGTACGTTTTCCGCATAATAAGCGGCGGCATCCGCCACCGTCGTACGGCGCACCTCTTCATAAATTTTGGAAATTTCCCGCACCAGCGAGATTCTCCGTTCACCCAACAATGGGCAAAGTTCCCGAAGTGTCCGGGCAAGCCGATGGGGCGCTTCATACAGAATCACGGTACGGGGTTCTTCGGCAAGCTGTCCGATACAGCGGCGACGTTCCGAATCATTCTGGGGAAGAAATCCCTCAAACACAAACCGTCGTGTAGACAAGCCGCTCATAGCAAGAGCGGTCACCGCTGCACAGGCGCCGGGAATTGCACTGACGCGCAGTCCGCGCTCATGACACTGGCGCACCAGAATCTCGCCAGGATCGGAAATTCCGGGCATCCCGGCATCCGATACCAACGCACAGACCTCACCGTTCTCCAGCCGCCGCAAAATTTCCTCACCGCGAACCGCCGTGTTATGTTCGTAATAGCTCACCATGGGCTTGTGAATGCCGAAATGCTTGAGAAGGACACCGCTTTTCCGGGTATCCTCCGCCGCAATAAAATCTGCCTTGCCGAGAATCTCCACGGCACGCGGAGACAGATCTCCGAGATTTCCGATGGGCGTGGCAACCAGATAAAGAGACGGTTCATCCATCTTGATTCCTCCATAAAAAAACGGAGGCCGCAGAGAAAGGCGACCTCCGTGTTTTCTTGTCTTATTCCTTCGGCTGAGGAGCGTCTACCGGGCAAACGCCTGCGCAAGAACCGCAGTCAATGCATTTATCTTCGTCGATAACGAAAATGCTGTCTCCTTCGGAAATTGCCTCGACCGGACATTCACCTGCACACGTGCCGCAAGAAATGCACGCATCTGTGATCTGATATGCCATTTTACAAAACCTCCTGACTATCGTTTACTTGTTCGCCTATTATATTAGCATTTTTTTTCAAAAGAATCAAGAGTTTTTCTTAAAAATCTTTTATTCTGTTTCCGTCTTTTCGTTTTCCCGGTCTGCCCGGGCTGTTTTCTGAGCATTGGGATCGGCTTTTCCGGAACGCAGAACCGTCAGATCTTCCTTGTTATACATCTTGATAACTGCGGTATCGCCGGAAATTTTGACCCGGACCGTCCCGGCAAGAGGGTTCACCTCCACAACCGTTCCCGTTCCGTCCGGCGTACGCACCAACGACCCGTTCTTCGGCACCGCCTTGAGGGCTTCCTCATACGTCGGCTCCTCATAATTCAGACAACAGATCAATTTCCCGCAGGTTCCGGAGATCTTCTGCGGATTGGTCGAAAGAGACTGATCCTTTGCCATCCGCACGGAGACCGGCGCAAATTCATCCAGAAAGCTTGCACAGCAGACCTTCCGTCCGCACACCCCAAGCCCGCCGAGAATCTTCGTTTCGTCCCTTGCACCGATCTGCCGCAACTCAATGCGGGTCTTGAACACCGATGCCAGATCCTTAACCAGTTCGCGGAAATCCACACGGCCATCGGCAACAAAATTAAAAATAATCTTACTGTTATCAAAGGTATATTCCACGTCAACCAGCGCCATTTCCAGTTTGTGCTTGCGGATTTTCTCCTCACAAACGGAAAACGCTTTCTTTTCTTTTTCCCGGTTTTTACGGTCCGCAGCCAAATCCTCTTCGGTTGCAAGCCGGACAACGGGGCTGAGCGGCATAAAATCGGGATTTTCTTCTACCTGTTTGTTTTCCACAATCACATCGCCGATTTCTTTACCGCGCACCGTTTCCACAATCACGCGCGAACCCTTCGGCAGGGTCAGACCCTTCGGGTCAAAATAATAGATTTTTCCGACCGGCTTGAACCGGACTCCCACAATTTCAATCATATTGTTCTCCTGTTTTGTTTTTTCTCGTCAGCCATGGCACATTGCCGGGCAATCGCGGTATTGAACAGTGTCAGATTCACATTCCGCTCTGCGTCCCTTTTTGCCTGCGCAAAAATTTCCGTGTAAGCACTCAGCCGCCGTTCTCCCGCGCGTACAGCGGCATGTTCCGTATCCGTCAAAGGAAATCCGGCGCGCCGCGTTACCAGGGCAATCAGCAATTTTTCCAGCCGTTCCCCCACGCCGGCAACCATCCGGCGATGCCGTTCCCGATCCTTTTCCTCACTGAGAAGATTGGTTGCGCCGACCGGATCGTTTGCCAGAAGCGCCTGTACCACGCGTTCGCATTTTTCATGAAATTCCGTACGCTCGTTTTCATATTCCGCCACGGCACGCCCGAGATACCCATCGGAAGCATCCACGGCGGCAGCGAGGCGTCCCGGATCCCCCGCTCCGAATTTCCGCTCCAGAAACCGTCGCACCGTGTCGTTGTCCAACGGCTTCAGCGACAACACCGTACAGCGGGAGCGGATGGTTTCCAACAAGCCCTCCTTCGCCGTACACAGAAGCAAAAACACCGCGAAACGGGGCGGCTCTTCCAGCGTCTTGAGCAACACATTCTGCTGAACGGTTCCCAGTTTGTCCGCCTCGTCCAGCACATAGACTTTTCGCTTTCCTTCATTGGGAAAGAACGGAACCGTCTCCAGCACCCGCCGCAGATCCTCGGTGCGAATGTCCGGGGGGATGGTCGTTACGTCCACATGCACGCCCTCTGCCGCCTTCCGGCAGGCATCGCAATGCCCGCAGGGAATCCGGTCTTCCGACCGGCAGAGTGCCGCCGCCGTCAGAATCCGCATCAACGTATGCCGTCCCGAACCGACATCGCCCTCAATCAGAAATGTCTGACCGGGGAACCCGTCGGAAAAAGCGCGGCAAACCGCTTCATTTCCTTCCAGACCGGTAAAATCCACCATATCCGTTCTCCTTTCACCGGAACAACGACAGCAAGGGACCCGCTGTCAGAAATCCCAGCACGAACAGTCCGATACATAACAAAACAAACAGTCCCCGCCGCAATCGGCGACGGCGCCGTTCCCGGATTTCTTCTTCTCCCGCTTTCCGAAAAATCATTCCGCATGTTCCTCCGCATCCGCTCCGTCTTCCGGACGGACTTCGGTAATGACATCGCCGCACCGGATCTGCTCGTCCCCACGCCATAAAATTCCGCGCGGACATTTATCCGCACAGATTCCGCAGCTGGTACAGAGTCCATAATCGATCTGCGCCAATTGATCTTCCACCCGGATGGCGCCCTGCGGACAGACCTTTTCACAGATCCGGCACCCGACACAGCCCACCCGGCAATACCGCCGCAGATCCGAACTTCGGTCATGCGAACTGCATCCGACCCACACGTTGGCATGAAATGGGACAAGCCGGATGATGTTTTGCGGACAGACCCCGACACAGACGCCGCATGCACGGCATTTTTCATATTCCACAACCGCTACGCCGCGTTCAACCTTGATGGCTCCGAACGGGCAGGCACGCACGCACGTCCCCAGCCCGATGCAGCCGTACGGGCATTCTTTCGGTGTATTGCCGCCCGCTGCCGCCGACACACAGTCGCGCAATCCCTCATACCGGTATTTTAACCCGGATACCTCGTCCGTTCCGCTGCACAGAACCTGTGCGCGCAACCGCACGGTCGGCAAAAACGGCGTCCCGACCGCATCACAGATCCGGTGGGAAATCTCATCGCCGCCAATCACACAAAGATTCGGTGCCGCCGTTCCCTCCACCAACGCCTCTGCATATTTTTCACAGGTCTCAAACCCGCAGACTCCGCAGTTTTCACCCGGAAGAATCTTAAGCAACGCCTCTTTTTTCCGGCTCTCTTTTCCGTAAAGCATGCAGGACGCTTTTTCCAGAACAAAACAAACCAGAAAAACCACGCCCGCAAACCCGGCAAGCAGAAGCGTCCATTCCAATCCGCTCATTTCTCCGCCTCCTCAAAACCACGGGGATGTGCCGCAAAAGCCGGAAAATACCAGCGAAAGCAATGCCGCCGCAATCAACCGGACGGGAAGCCCCCGAAACGGTTTCGGAATATGCTCCTCCCGCAGCCGCTCGCACACCAGCATCATCAGCCCCTGAGCGAGCAAAAGCCCTACGCTCGCCGCCAGCGCATAGAGCACCGTACGGGGAAGCGACTGCCCCGCGTCCCGCACACGTAAAAAGATTCCGATTCCCGCCCCGTTCAGACAAACAAAGGGAAGGTATTTTTCCAATCCTCCATACCGTTTCGGATGCCGCAGATACAGAACGGCAGCAGGAAACAGAACGAAAACGGCGGTAAAGACAAGTACAAAGAAAAAGCCGAGATCCCGCATTTCCAACGGGGTCAGAACAAACCGATCCAGCAATGCCGTAAGAACCGAGGCACCAAACGCCGAAAACGAAGACAGAAAACAAAGCCGCCACGCCGTCTTTTTCTCCACGATTCCATACAGAAGCGTTTCGGAGCCAAAAGCCGAAGTCAGGGCATAATTTTCGGCAAACAGAGCCGCAAGAATCATAAGAACTCCGGTCATTTCCGTTCTGCCTCCTTTTGTTTTTCCCGTCGGGGAAGCCGAAACAGTGCCGACACAAGACCGAGCAGAAGCAATCCTCCCATCGGAAGTGCAAAAAACGAAACCGACCAGTTCTCCGGAAGAATCCGCCACCCGAACAGTGTTCCGAGAGCCAGAATCTCACGGATAACCGCAACGGGAAGAATCAAAGTGCAAAAGCGCAGACCCGTTCCGACGGCATCCGCAATGGCTTTCGGAAGCGGAACTTCCGCCCAGATCTTCTGTGCCCGCACGGTGCAAAGTGCCCCGACCGCAACAAACGGAAGTCCCCAAACCATGCCGGAAAGCCCGATGTTCAGCCGATTTTTCAAAAACAAACCCAACGTCACGGAAAACGCCGCCGACAAAACCGCAAACACAAACACACGACACCCTCCGGACAAAAACCGCCTCAGAAGCGAAGAGAGCAATGCCGTCAGAAGCAAGACCGCAAACATTCCGAGTCCGCAAACAAGACCGCTCACCGCTGTTCCGGAGAACAGAAGCAGCGGCAAAACTCCCAGTGCGAGAACTTCGGACATCTGTCCGTCCTCAAAACGGAAACGGAAAAATTTTTTGTCCGTTCTCATATATGTTCCTCGCTTTCCTTCAGCGCTTCGGCAAGATCAAAGGCCAGAGAGACCGCATGGCGAAGCTCACGGCTTGCCGCCTCGGCTCCGGTACGGTCCGATATCTGTCCGGCATCCGTCCTCCTGCCTCCGCGAAAACGGGCAAGATACGAGCCGTCTGCCAGCAGAAGCAATGCCCCGTCGGTATCGGATACCGAATCGCTCAGAACGGAGATTCCTGTTACCGTCAGGGAAAAACGATTGATTCCCACCAGAACGGAAAACGTTCCGTCCGCCCCGGCATGCACCCGCAATTCGGTAACATACACCTGAATCTGTCCGTCTTTTGCCGCCGTATACGCGGCCTGTACACTTGCCCCGCCCGCCTTTGCTTTTTGCACATCGGCGATTTCGGAGCATTCATACGTTCCGCTGCACGCCTCAGCAAAAGCACGGTCAAAATCCGTTTTCCGTTCCCGCCCGGTAAGGGACATAAGAAGCACCGGAATCAACGCCAGCAACAGAAGCACAACGGCTCCCACACTGTTGAACAGAGGTCGTTTACCCATGCTTTTTCTCGCCTCCTCTTCCGTATCGGCGGGGTGCAGTCAGACGGTCGAAGGCAACCGCAAACAAATTCATCAGAAGAATGGCAAACGTCACGCCATCTCCCACGCTGTCCAACCGGCGGAACACCACCGTCAGCACACCGCACAAAAAGCCGTACAACAAGCGTCCCTTTCCCGTGACCGGTCCCGTAACGGGATCCGTCGCAAGGAAAAATGCAGCCAGAACCGTTCCGCCTCCGCAGAGTTCCAGCAGAACATGCACGCCGGAAAATGTCTGCCCACCATAAGGGAATAAAAATGCACAAAGTGCCGTACCCCCGAGAAACGCAAGAGGAACCTGCCAGGATACGATGCCGCGCAGAATCAGAAACACGCCGCCGATTGCCAGAAGAACCAGACACGTTTCCCCCAGATTTCCCGCGGTGTTTCCCATCAGAATGTCGGCAAAATTCGTACGGGGCAGCTCTCCGGCCTTCAGAACGGAAAGAAGCTCTTCCCCCGTTTCCGGAACAAAACCGGTCTTCCAACCAAAAAGTCCGTCATACAGAACAGGGACCTTCGGGTCGGAAAACGCCGCGACCCCGACAACAGGCAAAGAAGAAAATGTATACAAAAACGCACGGGCGGCAAGAGCCGGATTGAGGAAATTCCGTCCCAATCCGCCGAAAAGCAGTTTCACCACAGCGATTGCGAACACACCGCCTGCCACAGCCGCAAGATACGGGGTAGTCACCGGCAGACAGAAAGCCAGCAGCAACCCGGATACCACGGAAGAAAGATCCGATGCCGTATTTTTCTTTTTGAGAACTGCGCAGAACAGCGTTTCCGTTCCTACGCAGGAAAGAACCGTTACGACAAGCAAAACCAGCGCGCGCCACCCGAACGACACCACGGAAAACACCGCAACCGGAAGAAGCGCCAGAATTACCGTTGCCATCCGGCGCCGGATGGAATCTTCCGCGTGGAAATGCGGAGGAGCACCGACCGTCAACAGATTTTTCATCGCATACTCCTTTCACCGGATTTTTTTGTCAGATGGACGTTTGCGGTCCGGATCGCCTGCATCAGCTGCAGATGACCGGGACACGCATAGGAGCAGCACCCGCATTCGATGCAATCCTGTACATGAAGCCGGCGGCACCGCTCATATTCGCCGTCGCAGGCATAGCGGTACAGGTCGTTCGGCATCAGCCGCATGGGACAGACGCGCAGACATTCGCCGCAACGGATGCAGGTCTCGGAAGAAGATTTCTCTTCTTCGGAAAATGCGAGAAGAGCCGCCGTATCCGGCAGAACAGGGGCGGCAAGACTGTGCTGCGCCGTTCCGCGCATCGGACCTCCCGCAATGACACGGGAGGGCATATCCATAAACCCGCCGCAATGCTCAAACACATCCGCATAGCGGGTTCCGATACGAACCAGAAGATTTTTCGGATTGACAACCGCAGGTCCGGACACCGTAATCACACGGCGGATCACAGGTCTCCCTTTGGCAAGCTTCCGATACAGACTTGCACAGGAATCCACATTCAGAATCAGACACCCGATCTCCTCCGGCAATGTTCCGGGAGGAAGTTCCCGGCGTGTCACCGCCTCAATCAGAGGATAGGTGCTTCCCTGCGGATAACGGGCACGAAGAGCCAGAACATGAATGTCCGTATTTTCGCAAACGGAGTTCATGGTCGCCACGGCATCGGGTTTATCATCGCCGACGGCAATATAGACCTCCTGCGGCTGCACGCATTGCATCACCAACCGGATTCCGGAAAGAATCATATTGGGATATTCCACCATCGCCCGATGATCCGCCGTCACAAACGGCTCGCATTCCATGCCGTTGATCAGAAGAATCTCGGTTTTCGTGGCACAAGCACGACGCAGACGCGTGTGGAGAGGCAGTGTCGTTTCTCCGGGATCCGTAATCCCCGCCTCCCGCGCCAGTTCAAGGATCTCCCCGGGCGAAAGCGCTTCCGGAATCCCCTCATACGGCACACACGACGGGTCGGGACGGTCTTCCCAATCGTTTTTCAGCACAATGCTCCATTCACGACCGCCGGTCGGATGCCATTCCCTCGAAAGAGAACGCACCGTACCGGATACCGGCGAAAAAATCGGGCATCCGTCTTCCGCATCGCAATCGGCAATTTTCTGTCCCATAAGAACCGCATCTCCCGCCTTCACCAACGGAACGCAGGGCGTTCCGGCATGCTGACGCAACGGCAGAACCAGATATTCCGGTGCATCAACGGTCACCGTCGGACTGGCACAGGTTCTCTCCTTGTTGTTTTCGGGGTCAATTCCACCCCGGAAGGTCACGGGCATCCGCTTTTCCTCCTGTTTTTTTTCAGGAATATAATAACTCAAAATATATTATACAATAAAATCCCCGAATAATCAACCCCCGATTTTTGAAAAACCGGCTCTTTCCCGCTTGCACAAATGCTCATTCAATGCTATAATAACAAAAAGAAGGTTTTTTACAAAGGAGATTCCTTTTTATGAAATGGCTCATTGCTTCGGACATTCACGGAAGTGCCCTCTACTGCCGTGAACTTCTGCACCGTGCCCGGGAAGAACGGGCAGACCGGATCCTTCTGCTGGGAGACCTTCTGTACCACGGTCCCCGCAACGATCTGCCGGACGGCTACGCGCCCAAGGAAGTCATTGCCCTGCTGAACGAACAGGCATCCCGTCTTCTCTGCGTCCGCGGAAACTGTGAGGCGGAAGTGGATCAGATGGTGCTCTCGTTCCCCGTTCTCGCTGAATACGCCGTACTGTCTTTGGGTGACCGGCTTGTCTTCGCAACGCACGGACATCACACCCCGCCGCCCCTGCAGCCCGGCGACATCCTGCTGTACGGACATACACACATTCCTCAGCGAACACAGAAAGACGGCATCACCGTACTGAATCCGGGCTCGGTCTCTCTGCCGAAAGCCGGAAGCCGTCATGCCTACATGACGTGGGAAAACGGCTTGTTTTTGTGGAAAGATCTTTTGACCGGAGAATCCTTTGACCCCGAAAGAAAAGAGGACACGCCATGAGAAAATTCTGTGCCATCGTTTTATGCAAACTTCTGCGGCTCATCGGAAAAGCCGTAGGAAAAGGGAGCAGCTTACCCGGTCAGATTGCTCTGAAAATCTGCCCGGATATTCTCAGACAGGTTCAGCTCCCTCCCGTCATCATTGCCGTAACGGGATCAAACGGAAAAACCTCCACGGTGGAGATGATTGCCCGGGTTCTGCAGAAAGCAGGCAAAAAAATTGCTTACAACAAGGAGGGCTCCAACCAAATTGAGGGCGTGACCTCACTCATTCTGCACGACTGCACGCTGTCCGGAAAATGCCGCAGTGAGATTCTTCTGATTGAATCGGACGAGCGATACGCGCGCTACACCTTCCGTCAGTTCCAGCCCACCCATTTTGTCATCACAAATCTGTACCGGGATCAGCTCACCCGCAACGGACACCCGCTGTGGGTGTTTGAAGCCATCCGACAAGCCATTCCCAGGGACGGATTGCTTTTCCTCAACGCCGACGATCCGCTGGTGTCCGCCTTCGGAATTGACCACAAAAACACGGTCTATTTCGGCATGGACCGCCAGAGCTTTTCCACCGAACAGAACACCGGCGTTTACGACGACGGTGCCTACTGCCCGATTTGCGGCGGAAAAATGGTTTACGATTTCCGTCACTACAACCACATCGGTTCCTACCGTTGCACGGTCTGCGGTTATCACCGTCATGACCCGGACGACCGTATCACCGACGCCGATCTGAAAAACGGAATTCTCACCATCAACGGCAAAGACCGCATCCGTCTGGCATTCCGCAGCATCTACAACGGATACAACATTCTTGCCTGCTACACGCTTTGCTCCAGAATTGGCATTGACCCGGAAACGATCACGGAAAGCATCAGCGACTATGTGCTGAAGAACGGCAGAGTTGTGGAATTCCGGCTGGGAGATGCACACGGGACGCTTCTGACATCCAAGCACGAAAATTCCGTATCGTACGATCAGTCCCTGCGGTATATCGGTCAGCAGCCCGAACCGCACGCCGTGCTGGTGCTTGTGGACGCGGTCAGCCGTAAATACTTCACCAGCGAAACCAGCTGGCTGTGGGACATCAACTTTTCTCAGCTGGATGTTCCGCAGACCGAGCATGTCTATCTGCTGGGACGCTACGCCTATGACCTTGCCGTGAGATTTTCGTTCACCTCCCTGCCACCGGAGAAATTCTCCGTACACCCTTCCATTCCGGAAGGACTGGAGGAAATCCGGAAACACGGGCATACCCGGCTGTATGCCGTCACCTGTTTCTCAGACCGTGACAAACTGCTGCGACGCGTGGAAAAACTGGAAACGGAGGAAAAACAATGAAGATTCTTCACCTGTACCATGACCGCATGAATCTTTACGGCGAATATGCCAACCTCACCGTTCTTTCGGCACTGCTGCGGGAGCAGGGCGCGGATGTCTGCGTGGATCGTCGCTCACTGGGTGACGAGACAGTCAATGCCGCCGATTATGACCTCATCTACATCGGTTCCGGAACGGAAACCGCCCAGATCCAGGTTCTGAACGATATCCGCCGCTACGCGGACGGCTTGCGGAACGCTCACGACACCGGCAGAATTCTGCTGATGACCGGAAATGCGTTTGAACTGTTCGGCGCAACCCTGACCGATGCCTCCGGCAAGGTACATCCGGCACTCGGATTTTTCCCGTTCACCGTCACACTCACCGACCGGGAGCGCACCCTGACCGATGCCGTATTGACCGCCCCGTTTCTGCAGGATCCGCTGGTGGGATTCATCAACAAGGCGAGCCGCATCGATGGGGTTTCCTCACCGCTGTTCACGGTGCGTTACGGCGCCGGCAACAAGGAAAACGACACCGGCGAAGGAGTGACGGACGGCGTGTTCTTCGGAACGCACCTGACCGGACCGTGTTTGGTCAAAAATCCGCATCTTGCCGCATTTTTTACCGAAAAGCTTCTGAAAAACGCAGGCATGCCCTTCACCGAAAAACACCACGAATACGCCGAAAACGCCTACCGCGTCACGCGAGATGCGCTGGAAGAAAGATTCGGCAACAACCTCTGACAAAAAGCCCGGCGGGAAATCCGCCGGGCTGAATTTTTCCGGATGAAATTCCACGCCTCTGCACACGGCGGCGATCTCCCGACACGTTGCCTGCCCCCCCAATAATGAATCCGTATCCCGTGCGTAACAAAGGCAAAAAGATCCGACGCCCGGTGTTTCTGCCGCTCCGGAAGACACTGCCCTTCCGCATTGCGTTTTTTCTATTGAAAAACATACCGTTTTGTGCTATCCTATGGTTGTACCGCTTCTTATCCCATCCAGGAGGCGCCCCCGCAAACGGCACCTCATTGAGAAACGGAATCCTCTCCGCTTTTCATTGGGGCATACGGTGTTGCAAAAATTTCAAAGCAGTATGTGAAGACGGTACACGGAAAAATCATGAAAAAAAGACTGTCCGAGCTGAAATTGTTCAATGGACGACTGTGGATTTCTCTTTGCGCGCTTGCCCTGATTCCTGCGATATACCAAACGATCAAAACCTTTCTGATTTCCTCCGGAGGACAAGCCGGAGCATTTGACATCATCGGTCAGATGGAGTGGTTTGATCTGATCAACGAGACATTACAGGCGTTTCTGATTGTACCGCTGTATTCGGTTCTGAACAAAATCTTCAAAAATCACAAAGACGACTTTGCGGAAGCCACCTTCAAAACAGGACTCTGCGCATTTGTTCTGTACACGCTCTTTTCGGTCGGCGTTCTGATCTACGGATCGGTACTGATCGGTGCCATGAATCCGGGCGAAATCGACCTGGAGGTTGCTTCTGCATACCTCCGCCTTGAGACGGTCGCATTTATGACGGGCATCCTCGTAAGCTTTGCCAATGTGGTTTTCGTCGTCATCGGCAAGGACAAAAATGTGTACCTCTTCCTCGGCATCCGCACAGCACTGTCGCTGATTGCCGATTTTCTGTTGATTCCGAATTTCGGCATCTACGGTGTAGCGATCTCCAACGTAATTGCCAATACGCTGTTGTCGGCAGCTTGTATTCTGCTTCTTTACCGGCAGGGCTATACCCGCTTCCGTTGGTTCCGGAAATCCGACCGTGTGATGCTTCGCGAATGGTGCAGGACGGGTATTTTTTCCGGACTGCAACAGTTTGTCGACAACTTCATCTACGCCGTTATGGTCTGCAAGATGGTAAACCTGGTTGCCGAGCAGGGCAACTACTGGATTGCGAACAATTTCATCTGGGGCTGGCTGCTGATTCCGATCTCCGCACTTGCCGAGGTCATCCGCTCGGACTGCAAGGACGGGTACAAAAATCTGCGGCAGTTCAATTACTATTTCATTGCCGCCGCAAGCGTCGTGCTTTGGGCGGTCACAATTCCCGCATGGACTCCGTTTTTCCGCTATGCGCAGAATCTCGGAAATGCGGATGAGATCTTCTCTCTTGTTATCCGGCTCGTCCCCTTCTATGTTGCGTATGCGGGCTGTGCCATCGTTGACAACATCTTCGTCGGCTTGGGTAAAACGGGCTACATCGCCGTGAATTCTCTGATTATCAACCTCGGATATTACGGCATTTTCTATGTTCTGTACCGAACGAACGCCATCACCTTTGACATGAACACGATTATCCTAATGTTCGGCTTCGGTATGGTCGTACATTATGCAATTTCCCTCATACAGGAAAAGGTGATTTTTCAGAAAAAAATCGCCCCAAAGATCCACGGATGAATCCGAACAACCGCAAAAGGATCCGGGAAAACTCCGGATCCTTTTTTTCTTTATTTACTGCGTATCAGTTTTCATTCTCATCATACACCAATACAACCGGCGGACAGCAATCAGCAACATCCTTCATGTGCAGACCCTTTTCGTATGCCTCGCGGACAACAGCCATGACAAAATAATCGGTTGCATCCATATACCGAAACACCTCGGGAACAGAGGTAAGATGCTTGGGAACAGGCGTTTTCATCGAGGAAACAAAGGTGCAGAAATCCTCACCGAGCGTTGCCTTCAGATTCCCGGTTGCACGCCTGATCGCCGCATTCACTTCATCATACTCCTCTTTTTTCAGCACGGGGATTGCCACACGAAGTTTTTCCTGCGTGCTTTCAAGCAGCCCGTATTTTTCAAGCGACGGGATATAAGATATCAATTCATTCGGAATTTCGGACTCCTGGTCAATTGTCCTGTCTTTGTAAATGCACCAAAGCAACGGAATAATATACCGGAAATAAAGGTCACACGCTCCGCCATAGCGATGCGGGCTGTCCCACATGGACGTGTCAAATTCATAAAGGCGCACACATTCGGTACCGCCGTCAACGATTTTTTCGGATGTGCGGTGACCGCCCTGTATGGCATAATTGGAGGATTCGTTGAATTCTTTCATATTATATCCGGCATCAACGGCGATCGCATGGGCCAACCACCGCCCGCCGTCTCTTCGGTTCGGGAAGTGCGGCGCTTCAATTCTGCCTGTTCCGTAATGCTGAAAATCCTGCAATGCTTTCAAGACGGCGTATCGGTCAAGCTCGGTTCTTTGCTTAGAACCCATTGCGGAAACGAACGCCATGCCCGAAATTTTTTCTGACATCTGCGCAATGATACTCCAGATTGCGTCAAAATGCCGATGAGCAAAATCAAGCTGTGATTTGAAATTTTTCAGTTTATCCTGCGGCTTTGTGATTAAAAAGTCCGCATAAACCTTTCCGCTGTCTGTTTCTGCCATCAGCTCACCGTCCACAAGTTTTTTTACAATCGGTTCGATATACGCGGCAGGAATGCCGATGGCTTTGGAAAGGTCGCTTACGGGAATCGGCTTTTCATAGGCAAGCATCAAAAGATTCTGCGCTATCCGATCGTTCTCGACAAGCGAGATCGGTTCCATTTTGAGCCCTTCGGAACCGCCGAATGACAAATATAATTCCCCCGGCAAATAGTTTTCTCTTGTTTCCATTGTTTCAAGTCCTTTCTTCATCTGGCTCCGACCTGCCGCCAGCCGGCTTTTCACAGTTCCCTCGGGAATGCCGAGCCCCGAAGCAATATCCGAAACGCTTTGCGCTCCGAAATAGTACCGAATCAGAACCTCGCGGTTGACAGAGGCAAGATGATTCAGCTCTTTTCTGATTTTCGCCGCATCTTCCGAGGAAAAATATTCTTCCTCCTCGGCAGGAATCTCAAGGACATCATCAAAATTTACCGTTATGGGTGCGCGGTACTTTTTTCTGAGGTTGTCATGATATTTATGACACAGCGTATTGGCAAGCCATGTTTTCGGGTATTCGATGATGCCGCCTTTCTTCATATAAGAAAAAGCCGCAAGCATGGTATCGCCTACAAGGTCTTCTGCATCGGTCTGCGAGCCGCATTTTGATACAGCAAGCCGCATCAGATCGTCGTAATATTGAAGGATTGCATCGGTGTTCATTGTTTTCCTGCTTTCCGGAATGCTTTTGAACGTTCACCCATATAGTCGCAGAAATCCGGGGTCGGTTCGGACTTAAAACCATTTTATTGTAACATAAAGACGCAAAGATTTCAACGGCAGTCCCGTTTTCTTTCCCAAGTCAAAAGAACGATCCGAAAGCCATCCGTTGATTTTTCGCACGCCTCTCAACCTGCGTTAGAAAAATTCTCTCAATATGCGTTATTGCTTTTCTGCCGGACGGCGGTTATAATAAGGTCAGGATAAGCGCTGATCCAAATCATTTCCGGAGGAACGATTTATGATGAAACTCGGAGAAAAAATCAAAAATTTAAGAAAACAGAAAAATATATCACAGGAAATTTTCGCCAATTATCTCGGCGTGTCGTTTCAGGCAGTCTCAAAATGGGAGAACGGAAATACGATGCCGGACGTAACGATGATTCCCGCAATTGCGTCTTTCTTCGGCATTTCTACCGATGAACTGTTTGATTTCAATCTGTTTGAAACCGAAAAACAGGTCGATGCCATCTGCACCGAAGCATACCGGTACCGCAGTTCCGATGCGGCAAAATCCGAAGAGATTCTGCGCAAAGGGCTGCAAAGATTTCCGGGCAACGAAATCATCCTGAACAATTTGCTTTACACCATGAATTATCGGACCCGTGCCGAGGAGGTCATCGACATCTGCAATGCGCTGATCGCGTCAACCAAGGACGATTCCGTAAAATATGATGCCTGCCGCATTCTTGCCATCTGCTATCGGGAAAACGGTCAGATGGATCGGGTCAGACCGGCATTGGAAAAGATCCCGGAGATTTATTTCACAAAGCTTGAACTCATGGCATCGCTTCTTGACGGCGAGGACAGTTACGAAGCGGCACAGAAACAAAAGAATCTGTCCGCCGAAAATCTGATTGATATGCTGATGATTGCCGGCAGGTACCTGAAAAGCCGCGGAGAAAACGAAAAAGCGAGTTCGCAATTCCGAATCGCAAAAAGGATCATGGACGCCTTTTCCGACGATTTTGTTGAAAGCCAATGGTTCGGCTCGACCGTTTATGGGCAAACCCGTGACAAACGTGCCGAAGTTGAAAAACTTTTAAAGGAATAACCGGAAGCCCCGCTTTACGCGGGGCTTTTCTTTGTTTTTTCTCCTATACGGATTTTCTGTCCCCATAAGAAAAAACCGAAGAAATCGGATTTCCACGCCGATTCTTACCGGAATCTTCCAATCAGCCCGCCGTGCGGGTTGCCCGGCAATCCGCACGGCGGGCTCCTGTTTTTTGCCCGAAAATCTCTCAACCGACACCCGGGCTTTCTGCCGGAAAAACGATTTACTCGCCCCTGACAGTTAAAAGAATTTCTCTGAAATTGATTTCATCCGGAGATGTGAGCTGATTCTCAATAAATTCCAGCATTTCTTTCAGTTTATCCTGGTCATCCATCAGTCCGAACAACGTGCCGTAATAATACACCCGCCCGAACAGCATCAACTTGTAAATCAAAGGAAGTGCAAGCAGTTCCTCTTCTGTCCACGTGTACTCTTTTCCGATTACTTGCAAGGAATGAATGACATTCTGAATACGCAGACGGTTGACCTCCGCATCGTGCACCGCAAGCCATGCGTAATCGGTGGGCAGCATTTCGTCCATCTGCATGGCAAGACAGAGAAAATGATTGGCACACACATCCGCACCGCCATCCGAAAAATCGCAGAGACCCGCAAGATGTCCGCTCAGATCCACGAGAACGGATCCTTCCTCCTCAGCGGAAAAAGCAGACTTCGGAAGTTTCCGGTACATCGGACGAAGCGTTTCCCGCACTCCGCGCAGGATATCCTTGATTTTTTCGTATAATTCCATAAGATCCGGCTGCTTTTCCCGGATCTTCGCCGGCAGATCCAACTCGGTATATTCGGCGATCCAGTCTTCATACTGCTTGAAACAGCTGGAGGAATTGTCAAACAGCACCGCGTAATTCGGTTCCTTTGCGCACAGATGCATATTTCCGACCTTTGCCATCACTGACAGAAGTTCGTCGGTGTAAACATACCGGCCGTCGGGCAACCTGGAGGCGGATTCCAATGCCGGAACGACGTTTTCGCGGCACTCCTCCGCAAACACAACGCAATCATGCCCTTCAAAGGAAACCTCGCGGGAAAGCGCGCCGAAGCGGTTCGGAACCAGGCGGCAGACATCGCATCCGGCATGAAGATACGCCTCGGCAATCCGCGCATGTTCTTCAATCCGCGCGGAAGTGGTATACGGATATTGATGGAGATAAATCATAAGCTTCCGCTCGGGGAAAGTTACCTGATACTCCAGCAGATAATAAACTTCCCCCCATTCCCGCACGTCGTCCATCTGACATTTTTTTTCAAGAGCAAGAGGCGGGGCATCTTCGTACAGGTTCAGAATTTCGTCAAGATTCATGTTTGTCTTCGTTCCTTTCTTTGAATAAACAATGTTTTTGATGCTTTCGGGTGTCAGATAATACCGCTCCGAAAGCTGCTCGGGAGAAAGACCGTTCCGGTACAGGTTTTGGATTTCCCGGTTTCGTTTTTCGTTCCGAAAACGATTCCCGCTTTTATCTCCCCACCGGCAACGCTGCCCGGAAACAGGGAAATACAGCAGTTCTCCGGAAGCGTATTTCTGCACTTCCTCAAACAGGGGCTGAGGCAGAACGTCTTTCGCATTTTTGTATTTCACAACTTGCACCTCCTTTCTGCAATTTCAGTATACAAGGAATCCTGACGAAAAGATAGCATCGGATTGTTTATAAGCATTCTGATGTTTTTTATGCGTCTCCGGAATCAAACGGTTTCGGAATTGCGATATCCGTGCTTTTCGTAATACCCCGTCCAAGTACCGTTAAAGAACCATGCGGTCCGAGCCGCACCCTGGGACCGGAGCGCAGACGGTGGAATCAAAAGGGGGGGGGCTTTCCGCCCGACAAACCGAATCTTCAGCAGCACGGGAAAGAAAACCGCACATTATCAGAATTTTTTGCCGCAAGGAATCTTTTGCCCGCTAGGAAATCATATTTTTCAGATCACGGATAAAAGGAGGCAGCATGCTTTGATCGGTCTGAAACGTGAAAGTCAGGCACTGCTCCCCGCCGTTATCCAGGATTTTGCCCGCCACTTCTATATGACCGGTCCGATCCAAAGACAGCGTGATATGACTGCCATAACCGATTTCGGACAGCACGACACGGCTGCGCCGGAACGCGTAGAGCTCGCAAAGCTGTTCGGCGAAAACCCGGAACTCCCGGATGTCATATTCACACGGCGCATATCCCCGGAAGGCACCGGAGATTACTTGAAGTCCAAATGTGGTGTTGTACGGATTTCCCGCGTCGGCATCTTCCCTG
The DNA here is from genome assembly GCA_934438175.1 of uncultured Eubacteriales bacterium. GTDB lineage: Bacteria > Bacillota > Clostridia > Oscillospirales > UBA644 > CAKSBH01. Next base: position 125,334 of record CAKSBH010000005.1, read on the forward strand.
CAAACATCAAAATCCTCGATTGCTACAAGGTTTTCCCCGGATCGGAGTTCCGCCGGAGGATTCTTCAACGGTTTCATAAAGCACCTCTTTCGTGTTTTTCAACGGTTGTTTTTTACCATATCCGGAATCCTTCGTTCTTTGGGAAAGATGCCTTTCCTGCGAATCCGGATTGTTTCGGTCATACTCTTTAGGATTATATCATAACAAAAATGTCTTGCCAATAGATTTCCGGAAATTGCGGCCGTTTTCTTCCGGGATTTTTCGCAGGAAGACCTTTCAGAACAACCCGGCATTCCCATCGGAACAGGAAAAAGCCGCCTCCACTGCGCAAGAAATCAATTTTGTCCCCGGTGTACCCCGAACAGATTCTGATGTTTGCAAAAGGAAGAAAGATGATGCCGAAAAGAGACGATCCCTGCGGCTTCCCCGAGACGATGTGCAGCGGACAAACATGATTTCGTTGGCAGATCTGCCCTTGCCCGGAATTGTTTTGCGGAGGATGCCGGCACATTTTGATTTTTCCTCCGGGAAGTCCTTTTTATCGGACAGCATATGCGATATCCTGTAAGAGAAAGAAAATCCGGAACAAAATTTTGCTTAAAATTTTTAGAACGGGGAAGGGACTTGACAGAATTTGTAAAATGTGTTACATTTGTGAAAATACTGAAAATATATAGTACAAAAAGGGAGGTGAAAAATTGCCCCGAGGTAGAAAACCGGCAGAAAATCCAAAGACGAAGTTGCTCAAAATGAGAATCACCCAAGAAGAGAAGGAAGAAATTTATGCATTTGCAAGAGCGCGAAACATGTCTCTGTTGGATCTTGTTCGTCGAGGAATCCAAGCCGAAAGAGAAAAACCGACGCACATTGTTATTCGGGCGATAAAAAAGAAAGAGAGGTAAATTGGAAAAAGACGGAGGATGCCCTTCGGGAGAGCGAAAAGAAGGTTGCCGCTCTTGCCCCGAAATCCTCTTACGCAGACAGCATCCTGAACGCAGACGGAACACTGACCATCACACAGATTGCCAAAGATTACGGCATGAGCGGTCAGAGAATGAATCAGGTACTGCAAGGTTTCGGCGTTCAGTACAAACAAAACGGGCAATGGTTGCCCAAGCATAAATATCACAACAAAGGTTATACAAAATCAAAAACCGTAACGATCCCAAGTTGGAACGGCATTCCGGCAGTTCGTGTGGAAACCATGTGGACGCAGACCGGCAGGAAATTCATTTATGACCTGCTGAAACGAAACGGAATTGTCCCGACAGCCGAGAGATCGCGGCGGATGCAATAATTGGAGGTCGATTATGTCTAATGGTGTTGGCAAAACAATAAAGAACGCCGCGACTGCAATCCTGATAATCGGAATCGTTGCTTCTGTAGGCGGCGGGATTGCAATGATAAATTATCTCGCCCCCGTCCTTGGATTTTTAATTATAATCATTGGTTGTTTGATTTTTTGGACAACATATGTGGTTTTGCGTGGCTTTAGTCAATTGGTTGAAGACACATCTATTTCTAAAAAAATATCAGAAATATCTTGCACAAAAGATCTTAAAGGAATTTCCAAACGCGGAACTTGCGAAGTTTGCAGTAAAAAAGGCGTGGATGTTATCAATTGTAATATTGTTGATTATGCCGGAGCGCACTATAACAAAGACTTATGCGTAGAATGTATGGCAAAGACCAACGCAGAACCTACCGAAAAATAAACAGAGGAGGGTATTATTTTGAAAACAGGTCGTAAGTTAAAAAGCGTAGGAGCAATCATTGGTTGGCTTGGAATTCCGATTTCTATTTTGGCGGGTATTGCGCTTCTTATAGAATCGTCCTTCTCTTCGGCTTTGATTCTTCCCGGTATTTTGACATTGGTTGTGGGCTCCCTGCTTTTTGGGCTGATTTCTTTGAAATTTTCCGGTTTCGGACAGTTGGTTGAGGATACCGCAAGAATAGCGAAAATGCTTGAAACATCTTCCCCCGCAGATCTAAAAGCGCTTTCAAAGCATGGAAATTGTGAACTTTGCGATAAAAAAGACGTTGATGTAGTAAACTGCAAAATTGTTGATTCACAGGGAACCCGTTACCGAGACTTATGCGTAGAATGTATGGCAAAAACCAACGCAGAACCTACAGAAAAAAAAATAAAGAAGACAGCATTATGATCGTCTTCCGCATGGGGGACGTGGATTAAAAAAACACAACACGGCAAAAAGAGACAGCCCGAAAAGGGTTGTCTCTTTTGTTTGCTTGATGTTGTTTGTCAACTAGATCGCGTCTTTCACCCACTTGCGGAAATCGTTCATCGTATCGTTGTGAACCTTCAGCCATGCGGGACGGAAGATTTCTTATTCCAGGGTGAAGACCCTGCGGAGATCGGTACAGACAGGGCTGTTGTCCGGGTTGGTTTCCATGATATCCGCCATATAGTCCCACCATTTGCGGTTGATGGCGGTGTCGGCTCCCTTTGCCCATAACGCCTCGTCCTCCAGCTCGATGTAGCCGTACAGAACATTGGTTTCCGGGTCAAGAAAAATGGAGTAATCCGAGCCGCCATGCTCGTGAATCATGTCTTTCATTTCCTGCCACAGAAGATTATGGCGACGCTCGTATTCTTCCGCCATACCGGGGTACAGTTTCATTTTGAAGCCCTTACGGATTTTTGCCATAACAATCACCTCTTCTTTTCAGTTTAACGGCAAAACCGCAGTTTGTCAAGACAAGTTTTGCAAAAGGTCTTGATTTTCCGCACAAAAAGAGATATAATTTTTAGCCGGTATGTTTTTTTGAGCGGAAGAGGGAAAAAGAAAACGATGCGGACAAAAATTTTTTCTGCGGCAGGAGATTTTCTGAAGAAAAATGTGGTTCTCGCCGTGGCGTTTGTTCTGGCGGTGGGAACAATGTTTCTGGTGCCGCCGGATGCCGGATATGCGGCTTATTTTGACTGGAAAACCCTGACATGTCTGTTCTGCACGCTTGCCGTTGTGGGAGCGCTGCGGAATGTGAATTTTTTTTCGTATCTCGCGCGGCGCATCGTCTGCCTGACCGGCACTCTGCGGGCGGCGGTGACGGCGGTGGTGTGCATCACCTTTCTGGGTTCCATGCTTCTTGCCAACGATATGGCGTTGATCACGTTTCTTCCGCTGGGATATTATGTGCTGACGTGTACAGGACACCGTGAGATCATGGCGTTTGTGTTTATTCTGCAGAACATCGCCGCGAATCTCGGAGGAATGCTGACGCCGTTCGGAAACCCGCAGAACCTGTATTTATATGAACATTTCCGCATCGGAAACGGAGAATTCTTCCGCATCATGCTTCCGTCTTTTCTGGTGGCGATTGCGCTGATTCTGCTTTGCTGTACGGTGTTTGTGAAAAACGAGCGGTTCGGAACCCTGACGCTGGAGGGTCCGGTTCCTCCGAAAAAGCGCACGACCCTGTATCTGGCGCTGTTTGTGTTTTCCATTCTGCTGGTTTTTCGCACAATTCCTTATCCGATCGGGCTTGTTCTGATAACGGGCGTTCTGCTTGCGGTTGACCGGAAGGCACTGGCAGAGGTGGATTACCCGCTTTTGCTGACGTTTGTGTGCTTCTTCGTGTTTTCCGGCAATCTGGCACGGGTCGATGCGGTGAACCGGGTTCTGTCCGGGCTTCTGGCAAAAAACACGCTGCTGGTATCGGTGCTTTCGTGCCAGTTTATCAGCAATGTGCCTTCGGCGGTTCTGCTTTCGCATTTCACAACCGATTACCGGAATCTTCTGCTGGGCGTAAACATCGGCGGAACCGGGACGCTGATCGCGTCGCTTGCCAGCATGATTACCTTCCGGGAATACGGCAGGGACGACCCCGGTCATACCAAGCGGTATCTGGCTTTGTTTGCAGCATTGAATTTCTTTTTCCTCGGCGTTTTGGTCGCATGGAATCTGATTGTCTGAAACGCTTGCAATTCCGCAAAAAATCTGTTATACTGAATACCGACAACTTCTGACATTCTTTGTGTCGGTTCCCGAGGAGGAAAAACAAATGAGCTGGTTCAATCCGATTGGCTTGGCGTGGGTGTTGCTTCTGCTTCTTCCCAATGCTCTGTATGCCGCACGGCATCCGGAATTGTTTGAAAACGCCCGGCACTGCCGCATCGTCGAAATCGGAGAGCAGATCGGAAGAATCGGCTGTTTTATTCTGATGGTTTTCCGAGTTCCGCGTGTTGTGTTCGGTTTTTTCTTTCCGAAAGGAGCCCTTGTGTATGTCGCAGTCGGCTCGGCGCTTGTGGCTGCCTATGCGATCGGATGGTTGTTTGCCGCAAAACATCCGCTGTTCCGGGCATATTATCTGTCCATCGTTCCCTCGGTTCTGTTTCTGTTCTGCGGCGGAATGACACGGGATCTTGCACTTTCTGCGGCGGCTGTTCTGTTCTCCGTCTGCCACATTACAATCAGTCTGAAAAACGCATACGCGGAAAAAGAACGGGAATCTGCGGTCTGAAGGGAAAACGATGGGTGCTTCTACGGTTTTTATCAATGTACTGGTGATGCTGTTTTACATGGCATGCGGTTTTTTTCTTGTCAAGGGGAAAAAAGCAGAGCCGGATCACGCCAAAACACTTTCCGGGCTTCTGATTTATGTCTGCGGACCGTGTCTGGTTCTGAGTGCTTTTCAGAAAATGGAATACTCTCCCGAAAATTCGAGGAAAGCACTGGTGTTTTTTGTTGTATGCATGGCAGTCCAGCTTCTGTTTTTTGCCATTCTCTATGCAGTTTTTCACAAAAGATACGGCAATGCCTGTTACCGGATTCTGACGGCAGGGGCAATTTTCGGGAATGTGGGATATTTCGGGCTTCCGCTTGTGACGGCACTGTTCCCGGATCAACCGTTGGTAGCATGCTACAGCACCATGTACGTTACAGCCATGAACATTCTGGTGTTTACGCTCGGCGTGTTTCTGATTACGCACGACCGCCGGTTTATTTCGCTGAAGCAGGCATTTCTCAACCCCACATCGCTGGCGGTTCTGGTTGCGATTCCGTTGTATTTACTGCAGATCCGTTTTCCGGCTGTGTTGGCGGATACGGTTGCTCTTCTGGGGAAAATGACCGCGCCTCTCTGTATGGTGGTTCTCGGGCTGCGCCTGGCTTCCATGAACGGAAAAGAAGTATTTGCACGTCCGTTCGCCTACCTGGTATGCACATTGAAACTCTTGATCTTCCCGCTGTTTGCTTGGCTTTGCGTGCGGTTTCTGCCGGGAGTTGACGACGTGTTCCGCATCACGCTTGTGGTGCTGAGCGCGGCACCGTCTGCGGCAATCATCCTGTCGCTTTCGGAGTTGTACGGGTGCGAGCAGAAGTTGAGCGCCAACGTGGTTTTGCTTGCTACGGTGTTCAGTGCGGCAACATTGCCTCTTCTGCTGTTGGTTTTAACGTAAAAAGAGAGCCGTCTTGGGCGGACTCAGATAAGGATAAGCCGCCCTGTAAAAAGTCTTTTGCCCTGTGGCTTCGTTAAAAATGCTCGAAATATATCTCCATTATTCCTGCGCTTTTTGCCTTGCCACAGAACAAAATCCAATTTTACAGGGTGCATGGCAGTTTTGAGCGAGATATTTTTCGTTCAGACAAAATAACAAAATCTCGGCAATACTTTGTGTATTACCGAGATTTTTTAGGAAGTATGGGCGGAAAAGAGCCGCTCAAAACCGACTTATCCTTATCTGAGTCCTCCCTTTCCGACGGCTCTTTCTATTTCTTCATCCGCATCTGTAAAGCGGCATAAACGGCAACAAGAAGTTCGGTAAGCGGCATGACCAGCCAGATGGATTCCCCTCCGAACACAGCGGGCAACAGCAGAACCAGCATGCCGCTGACCACGATTCCGCGGGCTCCGGACACCAGCAACGAGGTTTTTGTGCGAAGAATGGCCTGAAAATGATACGTGGAATAAATGTTGAACGGCAACAGAAGAAAGGACAGTGCATAAAGCCGGACGGCAGCGGGAGCGATGCGCAGAACCGAGGCGGACGGTGCCATAAAAAGCCGGATCAGCGTGTTTGGAACGGCAGCACAGAGTGCTGTCCACGCAACACCGAGAAGAAGGGACGTAAGAACCGTATAGCGGCGCAGCGTGCGGATGCGGTCGACCTGTCCGGCCCCGTAGTTCTGAGAAAGAATGGGTTGTGCTGCCTGTCCTACGCCATAAGCACAGCACTGCACAAAGGTTCCCACCGTGACAATGACGCCGTAAACAGCAAGAGCATCCACATCCAGGTAGCGCATGATCTGCCGGTTGAACAGCACCGTCATGACGCCGAGTGCCGCGTCACTCAAAAACGGAGAAAAGCCATGAACGGAAATCCGGGCAGCTGCCTTCGGAAGATTTTCAGGTAAGACAAAACGCAGCGTGTTTTTCTTTTTGAAGAAGTGCAGAACCATAATCAGATCCGTCACCAATGCCCCTACCGCGGTAGCGATGCCCGCTCCCCGGATTCCCATATCCAAAGTAAAAATGAGAAAATAATCTCCGACAACGTTAATCACACCGCCCGCGACCACCGCGACCGTGGAAAGTCCCGGCGAGGAGTCGTTGCGGAGAAAGGCGGAAAGAATGTTGGCAAAGACATAGACGGGTACGGTAAGCTTCGGGGCAAAGAGATACTCCCGGCACAAAGGAAGCAGTTCGTCATCGGCGCCGAACAACCGAAGCATCGGATCTTCCCAAAGAAAAACAAGAATCCACAGCAGCATGCTGATGACGATGCCGAGCAGGACCGCAGCGGTAAAATATCCGTTTGCTTCCCGGTCACGCTTTTCTCCCTTTGCCACGGCATACAGCACCGAGCCGCCGATGCCCGCAAGAAGCCCGAAGCAGTAAAGAATGTTCCACATGGGTGAAATGACTGCCATGGCAGCCGATCCGACCGGGCCGTGGTATTGTCCGATCATTGCCATGTCCGCCAATCCGTAAACGCTGAGAATCAGTGCTCCGCCGCAGGAAGCGAACAGGTAGTTGCGGTATAAGGTGCGCAGATTGTCACGAAGAAGATCCATAAAAAAACCGGAAAGAAAGCAGGAAAACATCTGCTTTCTTCTCTTTCAAAAAAATTTCGGAAGGATATTGTAGCAAATTTTCCCGGAAAAGTCAAGGGGCTTGCGAGCCCTTTTTCCGAAAAAGACGGTCGCCCGCCTCATTGAGGAGCACCGAAAGAAAAATCACGGCAAAACCGGCATACAGACGAGGGGTCGGAGTTTCGTAGCCGAGCAGTACGGAAAAGAAAACGCCGAACACGGATTCCAGAGAGAGCAGCAAAGCGGCGGCAGCCGAGGAGGTATATTTTTGCCCGATGTTCTGCATCAGGAAGGCGGCGGCGGTAGCAAACAACGCAAGAAACAGAACCTGTCCGGCAAGCGGAGCGGAAAACGCAGGAAACGATTCTCCGGTAAAAGCGACCCCGAGCCAACAGAACACGGCGGAAAAGCCAAACTGCAAAACCGTGACAAGGCAGGGATCACACTTGCGGCAAACACGGGCAAGCAGGACGATCTGTACCGCATAAAAGAATCCGCCGACCAGGGTCAGCCCGTCACCAAGCCGCAGAGACAGGTTTCCGTCAAACGACAGCAGAGCAATGCCGACAAAACAGAGAACGGCAGCAAGAACATTGCGAAGCGCCGGTCTTTTACGGTCGGTAATCCAGGAAAGAAACGGCACAAGCACACAATAGACAGCCGTGAGAAAGGCATTCTTCCCCGGCGTGGTATCGGTTAAGCCGTAGGTCTGAAAAACATAGGCGAGAAAGATTGACAGGGCAACTGCCGCCGAAAAAAGAAGGTCGGTACGTGTGACGGTTTGAAGTTTTTTGAAAAAAACCAACGCCAGCACAACAAACGCGACGGAAAACCGAAGGGCGAGCAGAAGGAAAACGGGCAGGACATCGGAAGCATCCTTCATAACCACAAACGAAAATCCCCACAGCATCGCCGTGAGGAGAAGAAGCAAACGGGCAAGATACGGTTTCATAAAACCCTCCGGAGCAAATCTGTTTGATTACAGTATAACAAGCCGGGCGGTGTCTGTCAAGCCGGGGTTGACAGCAAAAAGATCTTCGTTTATAATAAAAGAAAAAGCAACATGAAAAATGGGAGGTTTTTATGAAAAAAGCAATTTCTCTTTTTCTTGCCGTTGTCATGACGGTGCTTTTGTTTGCGGCGTGTAAGAACACACGTCCGGAGGATCCGGTTCCGTCCGATGCGGAAAAGGATGCGGAGACAGAATTTCTTCGGCAGCATTTTCCCCGCATTGACGGTTCCACCTCGTTGATTCCGTTTGAAGCGGGAATCCGTGCCGCTGTGTTCGGAATTTCCATGGAAGAAGCGAAAAAACAGGTGAAGCATTCTACCACGTGGGGCTCGTTTTATAATCTGATGGAGCGATCGGTGGATATGATCTTCAGCGTACCGCTTTCCGAGCAACAGGAAAATCTTGCAGACGGAAATCTGGCGGGAACCGCTGTGTCCAAAGACGGGTTTGTCTTTGTGGTCAACGCCTCAAACCCGGTGGATGGGCTGACCCAGCAGCAGCTGCGGGATATTTATTCCGGAAAGATCACAAACTGGAAAGAGGTCGGCGGCAACGATGTACCCATTGTTGCCTATCAGCGCAATCAGGATTCCGGAAGCCAGAATTTCATGGTAGATTTCATGGGAGACACCCCGTTGATGGATGCGCCGACGGAGCTTCGTCCGAACTCCATGGGCATGCTGATGGACGTAATCGCTTCTCCCGACTACGCGGAGAATTGCATCGGCTATTCCGTTTACGCCTATGCGGCGGATATGTACCGCAATCAGACCGATATCAAATTTCTGAAAATAGACGGCGTGATGCCGGGCAAAGCAAGCATGGCATCCGGCGAATACCCGCTTACCGCATACAATTACGCCTATTATTTTGCCGACGAGCCGGAGGACGGTGCCGTGCGGCGGCTGGTGAAGTTTATTGTTTCCGATGCAGGGCAGCTGGCGCTGGCAAAGGCGGGCTATGTAACCCTGCGCGACATCGGTTATCCGTACGAAGATTCGTTCCGCGCATATACCGGTATCGGAACCGGAGCGGAAGCGGCGGAGAGATCCCCCTTCTATTATACATCCGATACGGAAATTCCGTGGAGTTATACGGCGGACGGCGTGCGTACGTTTCTGTCGGATCTTCGTCTGAAAGATAAGAAGACGGAAGCGGAGATTCGGGAGTTTGTCGACGAGAACGAAAAAAAATCGTTTTGTCTTACGGTGAAAAACGGCATTCTCGGTATCACCTGCGGATTGCTCTCCGAGTCTGAACTGAGCATGCGGACATGTGCGACCGACGTTGCGTGCGCAACGTGGGATCTTCTGACTGGGAAACGGTTGACCGTAGAGGAGCTGTTCTGCAAGGGCGTGAAGATTTCCTCTGCCCTGACGGCTTACTTGCGGGAACTTGTAAAATACCCGGACTCCTTTGGCATGTATTACGAACAGATCGGCGAGATTACGGGGTTGCCGGAAAGCGGCTGGATGACCGACGGATTTTATCTGTATTTCGTAAACGGCTTGCCATACTTCCAGGAAGCGTATGTGTTCCCCCTGAATGGTCTGAAAGAGGGAATTCTGGTGGCGGACAACATGCGGGATATGCACGAAATATCGGAAGACAGCACGAAGATCTACCGGCAGTTTTATGTGAAGGAAAATGCATCGGACTATTTTCTGTGGGAAGGAGATTCTTCGGAATCGGCGCTTTTTTCTTACCAGCTTCTGAAGGAAGGAAGCGTTCCCGGAGCAGCAGTCATCAATGCCTCCATTCAGGCAAAACTGAAAAACGGCTTCACGCGAGAAATGGTTGAAGCGTATTTTGCCCGGATCGGGAAGACACTGTGGCAGGAGCCGCTTGGAAACGCCTGGGAACTGACGGTCTTCGGGGAGAAATATGTGCTCCTTTCCGGGTCCTCTCTTCGCGGAACCGGAGACGAAGAAGGCGAGCTTGTCGTATACCCGGAAAAAATCTGTGCCCTGTATCGCGCGGATACGGGAGAAGAAATTCCGTTGACGGCTTTGTTCCGTGACGGTTGGGAAGACGTTGCGACCGTGACGGATTGGGAAGGAAATTCTGCGGAATGTCCGGATCTGACCCGGGCGGAAGTATTTATGGTGCAGTTCGGAAACAACGTCCGGTTTGGATTTTCGGTTCTGACGCCGGATCCGGACGGAACCTTCGCCGATGCGCCGAGTATGTATCTGGATATTCCGGAAGAATATCTTGATTGGTAAACCTCAAAACGGGCACGGCATCTTCGGATGCCATGCCCGTTTGACTTTCTTGAGCATCTGTGATATACTGAAAAAAAACAGGCGGGAGACGGGAAGATGGCGAAGATCTGCGATAAAATCCGGGCGTTTATGACCCGGGCGGAGCAGAGCGGGATTGATACCAAAGAAGACCGGGTGCGCGCGCTTTTTGATTTTGCGTATTGCAAACTCCGGTTTCACTGTACCTCAGAGGAATATCTGCTGTTTCGGTATGACCGGTACCGGGATCATTACCGTAAATATTTTTTGACCAACTGGCAGCGCCGCCATATGTTTTGCTATGTCAACCGGTCCAGACAGACGCGCTCCAAAATTCAGATGTACGAGCGGCTGAAGGAGTTCTACGGACGAGAGGTGTTCCGGGTCTCTGACCGCACGGCAGAAGAATTCACGGCGTTCGTCCGCCGGCATGGCAAGGTGTTTCTGAAGCCGGAAGTCGCTTCGTGCGGACGCGGAGCGGAAATCTTTACGTTTACGGATGAGGATGCCTGCCGCCGCAAATACGAACAGATGGCAGGAAAATATCGGGTCTGCGAAGAAATGATCCGGCAAAATCATGCCGTGGATAAACTTTGTTCTGCCTCGGTGAACTCCTGCCGTATTCTGACGCTGCGGAAACGGAGCGGCGAGGTTTCCGTTATCGCAGCCACATTCAAGATGAGCAAAGGCGAATCGTTTGTAGACAATCTGCACGCAAACGGAATCGGCGCGGCTGTGGATCTGGCAACAGGCGTTCTTGTTTCGGTGGGAAGGGACTACGAAAGCCGGGATTATATCTACCATCCCACAAGCGGAACGATCATCCCCGGTTTTCAGCTTCCGTTCTGGAAGGAAACGCTGGAACTGGTAAAAGCGGCACACGACAAAATGCCGGAAAGCGCAATTCTCGGCTGGGATGTTGCCTTTACGGAAGACCGTCCCATTCTGATTGAGGCAAACGGTGCTCCGGGACCGAATATCCATCAATTTGCCGACAGGAAACCGAAAGGACGGGAAATTATGGCGTATCTGGCAAACCGGAAAAACCGTGTCTACCGTCCGCAGCGATAAAAATCTCCATTTTTTTTGTACACATTCCATCATGTTACCCCCAGGACCGCTTGGTCTTGGGGTTTTTTTGCATTCTCCCCCTGCATGCTTTATTTTTACAGAGATTGCGGCTGAAAACATGCTCCGTTTTCGTGCTGTACCCCGGAAGAAAGGACTTCTTGCACAGAGTTTGCCGTTTTATTGCTCCCCGGTTTTCTTCCGGACCCCGCAAAAGAAAAGAGGCAACCCCTTTTGGGCGGACTCAGATAAGGATAAGTCGGTTTTGAGCGGCTCTTTTCCGCCCATACTTCCTAAAAAATCTCGGTAATACACAAAGTATTGCCGAGATTTTGTTATTTTGTCTGAACGAAAAATATCTCGCTCAAAACTGCCATGCACCCTGTAAAATTGGATTTTGTTCTGTGGCAAGGCAAAAAGCGCAGGAATGATGGAGATATATTTCGAGCATTTTTAACGAAGCCACAGGGCAAAAGACTTTTTACAGGGCGACTTATCCTTATCTGAGTCCGCCCTTACGGGGTTGTCTCTTGTTGTCCGGAATTTGTATCGTCTTGTTTTTCAACCAGTTCAGCTTTTTCGTCTGCCATACATCTTGCGCATGTGTTTCTGTAACGTGTTCCGATATAGCTCGAGTCGCTGGTATAATCGGCAATTTTGCAATAAGCAACCTTAACCCCTTCTCTTCCGCAAAGCTCGCACCTTCCGGGTTTCGCCAAGGCCTTGAAATCTTTGCTGGAGGAGATCTTCGATATTTTGGAACGGCGGGATATGACCTGCACGAACCACATGATGACAGGCAGAAAAAAGTTGTAAACAAAAAAACCAAAAATAAGAAAAAGCACTAGCACCAATTCCATATGTTTGTTTTGTAATCCTTTCTTATTGTAGCCCATCCGATTTGCCGCGGAAACCATTCCGTTTCATTTCCGCAGGTTGGCAAATCGAGAGGTCAACAGCAAAATGTGTTTTATTACCCTATGAAATTACACGACTCTCAAACACAGGCGGATGCCTCCTCTCATAGGTGCGGGTTTTATTACCCTATGAAATTACACGACTCTCAAACTGCGCATGGCGGAAGAATGCGGGATTCACAGTTTTATTACCCTATGAAATTACACGACTCTCAAACTGATGACATAAGATGTATATTTACATTTAGTTTTATTACCCTATGAAATTACACGACTCTCAAACACAGGCGGATGCCTCCTCTCATAGGTGCGGGTTTTATTACC
>CAKSBH010000006.1 GCA_934438175.1 uncultured Eubacteriales bacterium
TCAGGTTCTAGTGAAAGCAATTTCATGGAGGTTCAAGTCCTCTTACCCGCACCATATCGAGTATTCATAAGGGATTTGGCTTTATGAATACTCGATTTTTTATCTTGATACGGTTTTATAATAAAGAAGAGCAGGTTTTTCGCCTGCTCTTCTTTGTTATGTTGTTTTCGGCTTTATGAGGGATCCGGCGGCAGCGTTCCGCGCTTACTGGGCCTCGGAAACGATAACGGCCATGCTCAGCCGGGAGGATTCGGCACCGGCCGTGCCTGCCGCGCAATACAGCACAAGGGCAACGGTGACGGATTGATTGGCTTCAAGCGTGTCTGAAAAAACATATCCGGAATCCAGCGGGTTTGCTTCGATGATGTTCCGGACTGCGGCACCCAGCGTTTCGTACGCATCCTGAACGGGAGCGATGTATCCGAACTCCGCGCTTCCCGCCGTCCCTTCGGTCATGGTCAGCTTCAGCTGATAATTGATCGGGGTCGTCTCGTGGTTTTCGATGTTGAAATATACGATTTTTCCGCTGTTGGACGGGATTTCGCGGATCTCTTCGAAGGGCTCGTCCGCTGTTTTCGGAACCGTCCAGTTCGTATTGTCAAAGGAATATCGGACTTCTGCCTGAGGTCCCTTTTTTTCCGTCTGCCCGGGTTGTTCGGATTGGTCCGATTGTGCCGACGATCCGGTTGTTTCGTCCGGTTTTTTGGAGGAAGTGCAGGCGGCCGAGCACAGAATCAGAATCAGGCACAGCACGGCGGCTGCCGATTTTACAAAAATACCTGGTGTCGTTTTCACCGATTTGATCTCCTTTATCCATGGGTTGATTTTACAACCGTATTTTTGTACATTATATCTTTATTTTTCTGCTTTGTCAATAGATTTGTTTTGTATACAGAATCCAACATCAGAACAGCGCCGCCCGGCTGCAAACGGGATTCGTTCGGTCGCCTGACGGTGGCGCTGCTTCCCGATGCCCGTCAACACGTTTTTTCTTCTTGCTTCCGATCGCTTCGCCGGTTTTTGGCGGCAAAGAAACCGGAGAGGGGGCGCTGTGCTTTCTTGCCGTGCCGACGCAGATGCTGCAGGTTTTCACCTCCGATGCGCGGGTGATTGAGATCGGCAGGATCGGCTTCCGGTTTGTGGGAATCCGTTTTCTTCCGATGGTCGCGTCCCTGATCTTCCCCGTGTTCTTCCAGGCAATCGGTGCCACGCTCAAAAGCCCGGCTCTGACCGTGATCCGGACCGTTGTGCTGTTTGTTCCTCTGGGATATGTCTTTTCGCGGTTCGGGCTGAACTGGTTCTGGCTGACCTTTCCCGTCACGGAGGTGCTGACCGGTGCGGTGGGCGGCATTTTTTACCGGCAGTTTCTGCGGAATGCGGATGCCCGCACGGCGGATTCCCTGCTGCCGGATGACGGAGCCGCGGTTGCGCTGAAGCCCTCGGAGCCGGGCGTTCTGCTGACGATTGCCCGGGAGCACGGCTCGTCCGGCAAGCAGATCGGGCGGCTGGTGGCGCAGAAGCTGGGAATTCCGTTTTATTATAAGGAAATGGTGGCGCTTGCCGCGCGGGAAAACGGGCTGGACCGGGAGTTTATCTCCGGAATTCACAAAAACGCGCCGGATGCGCTGCGGGAGCTGTGTCTGAGCTCTCACGCGGTTCCGCGTGCCGTCGCCGCGCAGGACCGGATCATCCGCCGGATTGCCGACAACGGCTCCTGTGTTCTGGTGGGAAGAGCCGCCGATTCGGTGCTTCGGGGCCGTGAGAATCTGGTGCGCGTGTTTGTCCGTGCGCCGCTTGCGTACCGGATTGCGCGGGTGATGGAGGTGTATGGGGATACGCCGCGGGAGGCAAAGCGCAACATCCGCCGCTCGACCGGGCAAGAGCGTCCTATTACCGGCACATCTCGGGAAAGCGCTGGGGAGATCCGAAAAACTACGAGCTGGTGGTGGATTCCTCGGTGGGGGTGGAGAAGGCGGCAGAGGAGATTCTGGAGTTTCTCGCTTCCCACGGCCGGGAGAAGCCGTCGGAAACGACGTGACGGCACGTCTTCGCGCCGGAAAAGCAACAAAAAAGCCGGAGGTTCCCAACCCGGAGAGGGTTCGGTGCTTCCGGCTTCTGTTTTGAAAAAAATCAGCGGACCGCGGAAAGAAAGGCAACGGCGACTCCGAGCAGGCGGACATCCTCGCCGGTGCAGAAAATGGGCTTGTAGGCGGGGTTTTCGGGCTGAAGAACAAGCCCGTTTCCGGTTTTGTACACCCGCTTGAGCGTGGCTTCGTCGCCGATGAGCACGGCGGCAATCCGTCCGTCCTCCACATCGTCGCAGCGGCGGATGAAGACCACATCCCCGTCGTGGATGCGGGCGCATTTTCACGCGCCTGCCGTTCCGCAGACGCTGTTTTCGGGCACGTCGTGGAGCGAGCTTTCCGAAAAGGACTGCCCCGACGGCGCGGAAACGTACAATCTGTATCTTCTCACGGCAGCCGAGCGCACCCGTCTGCTTCTCCGCACCCGGAACCGTCTGACCGACGGCAGCACCGAATTTCTGTTTTCCGACGGAAAGATCCGGCTGGTCGTCAACGGCACGGGCGGGGAGATCACGGGGCTGTATGCCCTGCTGTGAGCGAAAGGAGAACATCGTTGATGAATACACCGAAACGGAATACGTCCTATGAGAAGCAGCTGGAGCAGGCACTGCGCGAGCTGCGCGACCGGACGTTTTCTTACAATCCCGCCGAGGATCCTCTGGCACGGGAGGCACGCCGGACGGCGGTGATGGAGGGACGCGCGGCGGCAAAGGATACGGCGGCACGTCTTTCGGCACGCACGGGCGGCTATGCCAACTCGTATGCCGCCACGGCAGCGACCGGTGCGTATCTGGCATCGCTTCAGACCCTGCAGGAGCGTCTGCCGGATCTGGTCAAACTGGCAAAAAGCGTGTACGACAGCCGCACAAAGGAACTGACCGATCGGGTTTCCGCCCTGCAGAAGGCGTCGGAGCAGGCATACCGCAACTGGCGTGCCGAGGTGCAGGACGCACAGACGAAGGCGGCGGCGGAGACCCCCGCAGCGGACGCCGCGGAGGAAAAAACGTCCGCGGACGGCGAACGGCTTCTGCGTGCCCTGCTGCAGGGAAAAACGGAGGAGGCGCGCAAGGTGCTGAAACTGCTTCTGTCCAAGGGCATTTCCCAAAAGCTTTCCGCCGTGTACCGCGAGGGCGTGCAGAAACTGAAAAAACAGCAGAGCGGACGTGCGGATTGACGTCCGGGAAGGGGAGAACATACGATGGAACAGCGGATTCTGAGCTGGCTGGTTCCGTTTCTGTGCGGAACGGTTCTGTCGGCGGCGGGAACGGCGGTGACGCTTGTTTTTGCCGTCCGTTCCGGGCTGCGATGCCTGCTGCGGGCAGAAATCATCCGCAGTCACGAAAAATATACGGCGCGCGGCTTCTGTCCCATTTATGCCAAGGAAGCCCTCAAACGCGCCTATCGGTCGTATCACACACTGGGCGGCAACGACGTGGCAACCGAGCTGTACCATGCCGTTCTCACGCTGCCCAGTGTGCCGAAAGAGAAAGGAAGCGATAAACCATGACAAAAGAAACCCTGATCGCCACGCTTCTTGCCCTGCTGGCGTTTGTCAACCAGGTTCTCACCATGCTGGGCAAGAGCCCGCTGCCGTTTGAGAACGAAGCGGTGACGCAGGCGGTCACCGGGCTGTTCACGTTTGTCAGCATGGCGTATGCCTGGTGGCACAACAATTCCATGACCAAGGCGGCGCAGAAGGCGGATCTGGTGAAGGACGCCATCAAAAAAGGCGAGATCCCGCCGGAAAAGGTGGATGAGATCCTCACCGGGGAGGATCCCGAGGAAGCCCCGCATCTGCTGGAATGTATGGCGACGCAGAACCGCTGCTACAAAGCCACGGCACTGTGGCACACCAACGCCTACACCTCCACCCGTCCCGTCGGCATCGTGGTGCACGACGACGGCACCTCAAACCCGTGGCTCAAGCGCTACGTCCAGCCGTCCGACGATGACCCGAACCGGGACGAACTGCTGAAAAAACTGGGAAAAAACCGTTACGGCAATTCGTGGAACCGGGACGATCCGGAACTGAAGAAATGCGCCCACGCGTTTGTCGGCTGCCTGGCCGACGGAACGGTGGCAACGGTGCAGACGCTGCCGTGGAACTTCCCGTGCTGGCTGTCCGGCTCCGGCAAAAACGGCTCGTACAACGGCGACCCTACGGCGCACATCCAGTTTGAGATCTGCCGCGGCGACAAGAATGACCGCGGCTATTTCGAGCGCGCCGTCCGGACGGAGGCGGTTGCCCTGTGCGCGTATCTCTGCCGTCAGTTCGGGCTTTCCGCCGATTCCGTCTGCGACCACAGCGAAGCGCACGACCGCGGCTATGCCACAAACCACGGCGACATCTCCGAATGGCTTGCCATCCACGGCTATACCATGGACGATTTCCGCTCGTGGGTTGCCGAAAAAATCTGAAACGGGCAAAAAAGATCCCCCTGCCGAAGCAGGGGGATTTCTTTTTCTGTTTATTCTTCCGGTTTCGGATCTTCGGGCTTCGGCTCTTCCGGCGTACCGGCATCCTTTTCCACAACGATCCTGCCGTTGTCGGCGCGGGCGATCACACGGTCGCCTTCTCCGTATTTCTTCTCCAGCACGTCTTCGGCGATCCGGTCTTCCAGCATCGTCTGAATGGCGCGGCGGAGCGGACGTGCGCCGTATACCGGGTCAAAGCCCTTGTCGGCAAGCAGATCCAGTGCCGTATCGTCCACCGTAAGCGAGATGCTCATGTTCTCCAGCCGGTTGGTCACCGCGTGCAGAAGCCGTCTGGCAATCTCACGGATGTCGTCCTTTTTCAGCTGACGGAACACGATGATGTCGTCAATCCGGTTGAGGAACTCCGGACGGAATGCCTGTTTGAGTTCGTCCAGAACGTCTTCCCGGATCTTCTCCTGCGTGCGGTCGTAGTTTTCCTGCTGCGGGGCAAAGCCCAGCGGCTTGGAATCCGTGATGCGGCGCGCGCCGATGTTGGAGGTCATGATGATAACCGCGTTTTTGAAGTCCACACGGCGTCCCTGTGCGTCGGTCAGAATGCCGTCGTCCAGAATCTGCAGCAGCACGTTGAACACATCCGGATGTGCCTTTTCGATTTCGTCAAACAGAATGACGCAATACGGTTTGCGGCGCACCTTTTCGGTCAGCTGACCGCCTTCGTCAAAGCCCACGTAGCCCGGAGGCGACCCGATCATGCGCGAGACCGTGTGCTTCTCCATATATTCAGACATATCCACACGGATCATCGCATTTTCGTCGCCGAACAGCACCTCGGCAAGCGCCTTGGACAGCTCGGTCTTGCCCACGCCCGTGGGGCCGAGGAACAGGAACGAGCCCACCGGACGGTTCGGATCCTTCAGACCCACACGTCCGCGGCGGATGGCTTTTGCCACGGCGCTGACCGCCTCGTCCTGACCCACCACACGCTCGTGCAGAATCTGCTCCATGTTCAGCAGCCGTTCGCTTTCCTCCTGCATCAGTTTCCGCACCGGGATGCCGGTGGTCTGGGCAATGATGTCTTCGATCTCTTCGGAGCCCACGGTCAGAACCTCCGCTCCGGATTTGCTCGACCACGACTTGCGCAGCTGCTCCAGCTCCGCCGCGCGCTTCTTTTCCTCGTCACGCAGCGATGCCGCTTTCTCGAAGTCCTGGCGGCGTACGGCATCGTCCTTTTCGGCGGCGAGTTTTTTCAGCGCCTCTTCCTTTTCCTTCAGATCCGGCGGGGTCGTCAGGTTGCGGATGCGCAGACGGCTTGCCGCCTCATCCATCAGGTCAATGGCCTTGTCGGGCAGGAAGCGGTCGGGGATGTAGCGTTTGGAAAGCTTCACCGCCGTTTCGATTGCCGCGTCGGAAATCTTCACGCCGTGGTGCGCCTCGTACTTGTCGCGCAGCCCCTTCAGAATGGCAACGGCATCTTCTTCGGACGGCTCCTCCACGAGAACCGGCTGGAACCGACGCTCCAGCGCCGCGTCCTTTTCGATGTGCTTGCGGTATTCGTCCAGCGTGGTGGCACCGATGACCTGCAGTTCTCCGCGGGCAAGCGACGGCTTGAGAATGTTTGCCGCGTCCACGGCACCTTCCGCCGCGCCGGCACCCACCAGAATGTGCAGCTCGTCGATGAACAGAATGACGTTGCCTGCCTTGGAAACCTCGCTGATGGCGTTTTTGATGCGTTCCTCAAAGTCGCCGCGGTATTTGCTGCCGGCAATCATGGAAGCCACATCCAGCGTCACCACCCGTTTTCCGCGCAGGGTCTCCGGGACGGTTCCCTCCACAATGTGCTCCGCGAGACCTTCCGCAATCGCCGTTTTGCCGACGCCCGGTTCCCCGATGAGGCACGGGTTGTTTTTGGTGCGGCGGGAAAGAATCTGAATCACCCGTTCGATTTCACGCGAGCGTCCGATAACCGGGTCGATCTTGCCGTCCCGTGCCATGGCGGTCAGGTCTCTGCCAAACGAATCCAGCGTCGGCGTTTCGGTTTTGCCGCCGTGCGCGGACGGTTTTCCCACCGACGAGGAGACGCCCGTCTCAGCGGAAGCCATGCCCATCGCCTCCGTCACGTCCTTGTAAAGATCCCGGATGTCCACGTTTTTGCGTTCGATGATCTCCACCGCCTTGCAGTCGCTTTCGTGCAGCAGGGCAAGCAGAAGATGCTCGGTGCCGATCATCGGATGTCCCGCTTTGCGGGCTTCGAGAAACGCGCGTTCGATGATCCGTTTCAGACGGGGCGTCATGTCGGAGCCGTCCACCTGCGAAGGCGTTCCGGTTCCGATCAGCTCGGAAATCTGGTCGATGACATATTCCGGGGTGATGCCGGCATCGCACAGCACCTTTCCCGCCACGGAATCCTCCGTCTGGCAAAGTCCCAGCAGAAGATGCTCCGTGCCGATGTATCCGTGCCCCAGTTCACGGGCGCTTTCCAGGGCGCTGTTCAGCGCCTGTGCCGCGCGGTCGGAAAATTGATTCATAGCCATAAAGGGTCCCTCCCTGATTCGTTTTATTCTTTCCGTTTTTTACGGTTATTTCAGTTTTTCACGCACCAGTTCGGCGCGTTTGATATCACGCTGGCGGATTTCCATTCCCTCGCCGCCGCCCAGCATCAGCGAATACGGCTGAACCCGGATAAACAGTTTGTCAATCACATCCGTGCTCAGCGGAATCTTCCCGGCTTCCGCGCCGAGACGCACGTCGGAAATCAGTCCGGCAAATTCCTTGGAGGACAGAAGCCGCGCCTCCTTCAGCACGCCGTAACTGCGGAACACCCGGTCTTCGATGGTGATGTTTTCCATCATCTTGTTGCGCAGCATCTCTTCGTTTTCACAGATCTGCCGCACCACCTCGCTTAGACGCTCCACCGTATCCTGCTCGGAGATGCCCAGCGACACCTGGTTGGATACCTGATAGAAGCATCCGTCCGCGCGGGAGCCCTCGCCGTACAGACCGCGTACCGTCAGCCCCACCTGCGACACCGTGTTGACGATCTTCTGAATCAGACCGCTTTCGGTCAGTGCCGGCAGATGCATCATCACCGACGCCCGCAGTCCGGTTCCCAGATTCGTGGGGCAGTGGGTGAGATAGCCCAGTGTGTCGGAAAAGGCGAACGTCAGCTTCTCGTCCAGCTCATCGTCCAGACGGTTGGCTTTTTCGTACAGCTCCCGCAGCGAGTCGCCGTCGCCGAGAACCTGAATCCGCAGATGGTCTTCCTCGTTAATCATGATGGAGATGTTGTTTTTGCGGTCCAGCAGAAGTCCTTCGCCTTCCCGCTCGGAGCAGAAATCCACGCTGATGAGGTGTTCCTCCACCATCGAGCCCGCCTGGATTGCCGTAAGGTTTTCCATGTCCAGGTAATCAAACCGGTAGCCCGGCAGCGACATCGCCGCCTCCTTCACCCGGCGGCACACGTCCTTTTTCTGCTCTGCCGTCATACGTCCCGGAAACGGGATGCCCCGCAGGTTGCGGGCAAGACGGATTCTTGCCGACATCACATTGCTCTGCATGGTCCTTACGCCTCCTTCTGTTTGGCTTCCTGTTCCTTGATGCGGTCTCTCAGAACGGCTGCCTGCTCAAAATCTTCGTTTTCAACGGCGCGGGCAAGGTCCGCGCGCAGGGTCTCCAGTTCGGATTTCTTCGTGCCGGAGAACGAGAAGGGAATCTTGCCGGCGTGCTTCTTGCCGCCGTGCATCCGGTGCAGAGCGGGCTTCAGCTGCTTGGCAAACACGTCGTAGCAGTGATCGCAGCCGACCTTTCCGGTTTGCAGAATCTCCCGGAACGGCATGCCGCAGTTCGGGCACCGCACCTCCTCCAGCTCGTGCGAGCCGGACAGAAACGTGGGAAGAAAACTGTCAAAGCCGAACATCGGCACCGACGTGTCCAGCCCCAGCTTGGCGGCACAGTCGGAACAGAGAAAAATCTCACTGGTCTTCCCGTTTACAGTCTGTTTGAAATACGTGGTAGCAACATTCTTTTTGCAGTTTTCGCAAAGCATAACAAATCCCTCCTTATCGGATTGACAACAACATATTCTTCAGAATTTTTGCCCGTACCCCGTCCCGGTTCTTTTCGGAAACGGCGCCGAGCGACGCATCGGATACGGCTGCCCGCATCAGAAGCGCTTCCCGGGCGGACAACAGCCCGGCTTCCGCGAGATTCCGCACAAACAGCATGGCGTCAAACTGGTTCAGCTCCTTGCCGATGGCGTTGACCACGTGCATGATCCTCGCATCACCGTCCGTGTAGGTCACACGGTGAATCCGGATGCATCCGCCGCCGCCCCGGTGGCTCTCAATGATATACCCGTGCTCCGGTGAGAACCGGGAGGTAATCACATAGTTGATTTGACTGGGCACCACGTTGAACCGCTGGGCAAGCTCGTTCCGCCGCAGCTCCACGCTGCCGTCGGACTCATCCAGAAGATCCGAGATAAACGCACTGATCAGGTCACTGGTCTTCACGAAGATCGCCTCTTTTCTGATTTTGACTTTCTTTGACCTTTGTGCCGTCATTATAGCATGCCGGCTCTTTTTTTGCAAACGGCGCAAAGGTCAGAAAAAGTCAGAAATGCGCGCGGAGTCGGGTTTTTGCTTCTGTTTTCTTCGATTTTCTTTGTTTTTCTTGATTTTTCGTATTTTTTGAATTCCGGTTGCTTTTCGCAAAAGAATATGCTATACTGAATATCAAATATGAAACGATAAAAAAGGAGTTTCCTGCCATGTGGAACGGGGCGCAGTGGATCTGGAAGGACGGGGAGATTCTCCGGGACGAAACGGTGGATTTTATCACCACGTTTGAGGGCGGCAGCGGCACGTACCGGCTGCTGCTTTCGGCGGTTACGGATTACAACGTGCTGGTCAACGGCACGCTTGCCGCCTTTGGGCAGTATGCGGATTATCCTTCCCATAAGATTTACGACGACATCGATCTTTCCCCGTTCGTGCGGGAGGGAACAAACGAGATGCGGATCACCGTGTGGTACGAGGGCGAGGATACGCAGACGCACCTTGCCGGCGAGCCGGGTCTGATTTTTGAGGTTCTGCGGGACGGCGTGTGCGTTTCCCATTCCTCGGAGGGGACGTTTTGCCGCCGCAATCCGAATTACGCGGCGGGCGAGCGGACGTTCATCACCGGTCAGCTCGGGCTGACCTGGCATTACGATGCCGCGGCGGACTGGGCGCCCTATGCTCCCAGCCGCGTTCAGCCGGACCGGTCCCGCCTTCTTTTTCCCCGTCCGCTCCGAAAAACGGTGCTCCGTGACCGGCTTCCGTTCCTGCCCGTGCAGATGGGCTCCTACCGGTATACCGACGGGGAGGGGGCAGGGCAGCGGATGGCGCACGCCGTTCTGCATCCCACCGGAACTCTGCGCGCCGAGCCCGGCGACGACGGCGTTTATCTCATCGCCGATGTCGGAGAAGAGACGGCGGGCTTTCTGGATTTCGATCTCACCGTTCCGTGCGCCTGCCATGCCGATATCGGCTACGGCGAGCATCTGCTGGACGGCAGATGCCGCACGGACGTCCGCGAATTTTCCGCGCAATACGAGCTGCGCCGGGGCAGAAACGGGCATCTGCACGCCTTCCGCCGGCTCGGTTGCCGGTATGTGCAGATCTTTCTTGCCGCGCCGGAGGCGGAGATTGCCTATCTCGGCATCCGTCCCACGGAATACCCGCTCACGGCACGTCCGTTCACCACGGGCGACCGCACCCGTGACCGCATCGACGAACTCTGCGTCCGCACCCTGCGCACGTGCCTGCACGAGCATTACGAGGACTGCCCCTGGCGGGAGCAGGCGCTGTATACGCTGGATTCCCGCAACCAGATGCTTTGCGGCTATGCCGTGTTCGGCGAGAAGGAAGCGGCACGCGCATCGCTGGAACTGATTTCCTGCGGCGTGCGGCAGGACGGGCTTCTGTCTCTCTGCTTTCCCGCCGGCAGGGATCTTCCCATTCCGTCGTATACCATGGCATATCTGCTGCAGATGAAGGAGTACGCCCAATACACCGGCGATCTTTCGCTGGCATCGGAGAAGTACGGGCTTCTCTCCGGGCTGATCCGCACCTTCTCGGAGCGTCAGGGGGCGGACGGGCTGATTCCGCGCTTCCCAGACGGGCAGCGGCAGTACTGGAATTTTTACGAATGGGTGCCCGGTCTGGACGGGCACGACCCGGAAGAGAGCCCGGAAACGGACGCTCTGCTGAACGCGTGGTTCTCCCTCGGTCTGCAAAGCATGGCAACGCTGGCAGATATGCTGGGAAACGCCGGCGACGCCGGACAGTACCGGCTGCAGGCCGAGCTGGTCAACCGTGCCGTCTTCGCACGCTTTTACAGCCCGGAGCACCGGGTGTTTCTGTTTACCCCGCAGTCCGAGCGGATTCACGTTACGGTCAATGCCCTGTGTATGCTTTGCGGCGCGGCGGATTCCGTCGATGCCGCCCCTCTCGTCGCCCTGCTGAAGGACAACGGCAGAAGTGCCGGCGCCGTGCCCGCCTCGCTGTGTATGAACGGCTTCCGTTACGATGCCCTGCTTCGCTGTTCGGCGGCGTATGCCCCGCAGATTCTGTCGGATATCGACCGCATCTACGGCAGAATGCTGGAAGCCGGTGCCACCTCCGTATGGGAAACGGAGGGCGGAGCCGACGATTTCGACGGAGCCGGAAGTCTCTGTCACGGCTGGTCCGCGCTGCCGTCGTGGTATTACCGCACGCTTCTCCGCCGGTGAGAAGCGCGTGACCGGAGCGACCGCCCCGGAATCCGGATTCAGGATGTTCCGATCAGGCTGAAGACGCAGAGCGCCAGCTCCAGTGCCGTCAGCAGATACACCGTCACTTCCTCTGCCGTCAGCGGGCACAGCCGGGTGCGGCGTGCCACAACACGCACCGTGTGCAGGCAGAGAACGGCACATCCCAGCAGAATTCCCAGCATCCGAAACAGCATACGCACAGCCCCCTTCCGTCCCGCTATCACTTTTCCCGTTCACGCGTCCGTTTATACGGAAATCGGAATAAAAACGGCTTTTGCCGCAATCAAGAGGAGGAAACCCTATGAAAAAAACAGCAACGGCTCTGCTGGTTCTGCTGATGACGGCGTGTCTGGCGCTCGCGCTTGCCGTGTCCGCATCGGCGGCATACATCTGGCCCACGGAGTACGGCGGGAAGACCGGTCTGGACTGGTCGTACCATCGCAACGCCGGCTATACCGACGGCAGAAAAAATTCCGACATCAACGCCGAGGTTTATCAGAACAAGGGCGAAAGCTTCGCCTATCGGCTCATTATGCTGCACGCCGGCTGTATGGAACTTCACGCGGACGGCTCCACCTACGATTCCTATGCCCGGGCGCTGCTTACCTATTATAACACCGACACCGGCACCTCGTTTGCCTACCCCACGGAGGGGCTGGACAGCGACAGTCCGGCGATGATCGATCTTGCCGTGCAGAAGAAGCTGGCGGAGCTTTCCGAAACGCAGAAAACGCGCGCGGCAGCGGAGATTCAGACCTACAACGACCTTCTTGCCGCCATCCAGACCCTGCGTGAGAACGCCTACGCCGACCGGATTATCTACCAGTACGACCTTCTGCCGGCACTGATGCGGGACGCCTACGATGCCATCGTGGATGCGGCGGATTCCACGCCCGATCCGGATCCCGACCCGGACCCCGATCCCGATCCGGAGCCGACGGTAGCGCTTCGCTTCAAAAGCGGCTCGCTTTCCCTGCACGTGGATCTTTCCATCCTGTTCCGGATTTCGCAGTCCGAGCTGGAGCAGGGCGGCTATACCGATCCCTACGCCGTTTTTACGGTCAACGGCACCCCGCAGACCGTCACCGAGTATTCGGTGGAAGACGGCTCGTACGTCTTCCGCTTTTCCGGCATCGCCCCGTACAAAGCCGGCGATACCGTTGTCGCTACGCCGTATGCCACGTATAACGGCAGCGTGAAGGAGGGCAAGTCCGTATCCTACGGCGTCGGGTCTTACTGCTACCGCATGCTGGGCAGATTGTCCACCACCGCCGAGACCCGCACCATGCTGGTGGATCTTCTGAACTACTGCACCTCGTCGCAGATCTATGCCTCGTACCGCACGGATTCGCTGGTCAACGCGGCACTCACGCCGGAGCAGAAGCGCTGGGGAACCAACGCCGGCAAGGATCTCACCGGAGCATTGACCTCGCAGATAATCACCGTGGGAACCAACCGCCAGGTGTTCTGGGACAAGTATGTAATCGACGAGGGCGGAACGACGGCGACCCGGACGCTGAAGCACCCCGTACAGCGTGAGGTCGTCTACACCACGGACGCTCCCTGGGAGGGCAACTCCTGCGATTATTACGGCATCATCACCGTAACCCGGGAGGACGGCTCCACCTTCTACCGTATGTATTACAACGCCTGGGATACCAACCGCTACTCCGGCAACGCGGACATCCGCATCTGTGCCATCGAAAGCGAGGACGGCATCACCTGGACGCGCCCGGACTACGGTCTGTATTCGTTTGAGGGCAACAGCCATACCAACATCGTGATGCAGACGGCAGAGGGCTTTGACAACTTCTTTGTGTTTGTCGACACCAATCCGAACTGCCCGGCTTCCGAACGATACAAGGCGGTCAGCGAATATCTGGGGCTGGACGACTACGCCTCCCTGCACGGGTACACCTCGCCCGACGGTCTGCACTGGACGGAATGCGGGCGGCTCAAGAGCCAGGCGGACGGCAAGTTCGATTCTCTGAACACCTGCTTCTACAACCCGCAGGACGGACAGTATTATCTGTATTTCCGCGGCTATACCGACAACGTGCGCGACATCCGCGTGTCCAAGGCAGGAAGCTTTGAAACGCTGTTCGCCTCCGAAACCCGGCTGCTGACCTATACGGATTCCTACACCTATGCCCTGTATACCAACAACATCCAGCCGTATTACCGTGCCCCGCAGGTGTTTGTCGGCTTCCCCACGCGCTACAACGACCACGACATCACCTGGACGGAAAACATGGAATATCTGCCCGACCGCGCCGAGCGGTACGCCCGGTATCTGCAGAACAAACGCTATGCCACCACCACGACGGACGCGTTGTTTATGACCAGCCGTGACGGACTGACCTTCGACCGGTTCTCCTCGGCATGGGCAACGGCGGGTCAGCAGCATTCCGGCAACTGGGTGTACGGCGACTGCTACTTCGCCTACGGAATGATCGAAACGCCCTCTTCGCATTCCTCCGAAATCCGGGAGCTTTCCCTGTACGCCTTTGAGGGCAAATTCAAGCCCGACGCATCCCGGCTTTACCGCTACACCACCCGCATCGACGGCTTTGCCTGCTATCAGGCGCCTTCGGCAGAAGAAGTCCGGGTGACCACAAAGCCGTTTGTCCTTTCCGGCACGTCCCTGTCGCTCAACTTCGCCACCGACGGAGCCGGCAGTGTGGTCGTGCGCATCCTGGACGAAAACGGCAGCGTCATCAACGAAAGCGACTACACCTCCTACACCATGTTCGGCGATCAGGTCGACCTCCCCGTCACCTTCTCCGGGGATCTCTCCGCCCTGCAGGGCAGAACCGTCCGCCTGGAATTTTCCATGAGAAGCGCCGAAATCTACTCGTTCAAATTTGACTGAGCGTTCCGTTCGCATGAGCCCCCCGCACAGATGCGGGGGGCATTTTCTGCCGTTCCGGCGTTCCGGTTCCGTTTCACGTCCGGGCGCTTTCTCCGCATCCGTGCGGGAATGTGTCCGAAGAAAAAACAACCCTCTCCACACGGACGGCATGGCAATCTTTCCGTACGGCGTGCCGTATGCCCGAAAGAAAAAACAACCCTCCCCACACCCCCGCGCCGGGGAGGTTCCTCCGCATCTATGCGGGGATATGCCCGAAAGCCCGCCCCTCAAACTCCCGCGCCGGGAGCCCTCTCGGCGTCCGCGTTCCTGCCCGTCTTCGCCGGGAACCGTTGCCCCTTCCCGCATCCGCCCTTCCGCACGGGCGCGGGAGGGGCTTTTCCGGTCTTCCGTCCCCGTTGTTCAAAACATACACGGCGGCAACTTTTTCTTGGTAATAGTGACGAAACTAACAAAACACTCTTGCAATCTTTGGAGAAATCGTGTATACTTTGTTTGAATAAACGAAACTTTTTGAAAAGTTTCACAATACGGAAAGGGGATTTGTTTTTCTTATGCAGTATTCGGCGGATAAAATCAGAAACCTATGCTTTTTGGGACACGGCGGTGTCGGCAAAACGTCACTCACCGAAGCGTTGCTGTATTTTACGGGCGGAATCGATCGTCTGGGTAACACGGCGGACGGCAACACGGTGTGCGATTTTGACGACGAGGAGATCCGGCGCAAAATCTCCATTTCCCTGGCGTCGGCACCGGTCGTCTGGAAGGATTATAAAATCAACATCATCGACACGCCGGGCTATTTCGACTTTGAGGGCGAGGTTCTTCAGGGTGTCCGTGCCGCAGAGACGGCGCTGGTTCTCGTTTCCGCGAAGGACGGCATCCATTACGGCACCACGAAAGCCACCAAACTGGCGGCGTCCCGTCACATGCCCATGATGTTCTTCATCACCAAGCTGGACGAGGAGAACGCCGATTATGCCAAAACGATGAATGCCATCCGCACCCGTTATGGCAAAAATGTCTGCCCCATCACGTTTCCGATGATGAAGGACGGCGAGATGGTGGGATATGTGGACCTCATTGAGATGAAGGGCAAGAAGATTGTCAACAACAAGCCGGTCGAAATTCCCATTCCGGACGAATACCGGGAGGCGGTGGACGAACTCAAAACCGAACTGAACGAAACCATCGCGGAAACCGAAGAGGAACTGATGGAAAAATACTTTGCCGGCGAGGCGTTTACGGCGGAAGAGACCGTGCGCGCACTGAGCCACGGCGTGAAGGAGCGCAGCATCTTCCCGGTTCTCTGCGGCTCGGCAGTCACGCTGGCAGGGCTTGGCATTCTGCTGGATTTCATTGTCCGTTACGCACCGGCTCCGGCGGCGGATGCATCCGCCAAAACGGCACTGTACGTGTTCAAAACAACGGCGGACCCGTTTGTCGGCAAGATGTCGTATTTCAAGGTGCTTTCCGGCACGCTTCACAGCGGCGATTCCCTCACGAATCCCCGCAGCGGTGCCACGGAAAAGCTCGGCCATATCTTTACGGTCAAGGGCAAGAAGCAGACCGAGGTGCAGGAACTCGGCGCCGGTGATATCGGCGTTGTGACCAAGCTGACGGCAACCTCCACCGGGGATGTTCTGGCAGACGGTGAATTCCTTCACAAGGAAGAACCCATTCAGTATCCCCGGCCGTGCCTCTCCATGGCAATCTATCCGGTCTCCAAGGGCGATGAAGATAAAATTGCCCAGGGTCTGCAGCGGCTTGCCGAGGAAGACCTCACCTTCAGTTATATCAACGACCCCGAAACGCACGAGCAGGTCATCAGCGGCATGGGCGATACGCACATTGACGTTCTGGTCTCCAAACTCAAAAGCAAATTCGGCGTCAACGTCGTGCTCCGCGAGCCGAAAATCGCTTACCGGGAAGCCATTCGCCGCAAGGTGAAGCAGCAGGGCAAGCACAAGAAGCAGTCCGGCGGTCACGGTCAGTACGGCGATGTGTGGATTGAGTTCGAGCCCTACGACGGCGACGATCTTCTGTTTGAAGAAAACGTATTCGGCGGAGCGGTTCCGAAAAACTTCTTCCCCGCCGTGGAAAAGGGTCTGCGTGAATGCGCGCAGCACGGCGTCCTGGCGGGCTACCCGGTTGTCGGGCTGAAGGCGACGCTGGTGGACGGCTCGTATCACGACGTGGACTCCTCCGAAATGTCGTTCAAGATGGCGGCGAGCATCGCGTTCAAGGAAGGTCTGAAGAACGCCGGCCCTGTGATTCTGGAGCCCATCGGCAAACTGCTGGTCACGGTTCCCGGAGCGATGATGGGCGATGTCATCGGCGACATCACCAAGCGCCGCGGTCAGATCATCGGCATGACGCCCAAGGAGGACGGGTATCAGGAAATCGAGGCAGAGGTTCCCGTTGCCGAGATGCATTCCTACGCCATCGACCTGCGTTCGATGACCCGCGGCAGAGGCAGCTTCACGCTGGATTTCCTGCGCTATGCCGACGCCCCGTCCAACGTGGCGCAGAAGGTGATTGAGGACGCCTCCAAAAACGCCGAAGAATAAGCTTTCCCCCTTGGGGGAGGATCGTCCCGCCGACGATTCTTCCCTTTCCGTAAAGAGCCCCTTCCCCGCAGAGCCGGCGTGATCCGAATCCGGCTTTGCCTTTCCCCAGGGAAGGGGCTCCCTCTCTTTTGCGGCGGAAATTCCCGGAAGTCCGTTTCTTTGCAGCGAAAAAGCCCCGGAATCGTGAGATTCCGGGGCATCTGCTTTGGGTTGTTGTTACGGCTGCGGAATGGACGGGGTAGAGCTTACGCCCGCGCGGTTCCGGTCCGCCGTCAGTTGGGTGCGGTTGTCGGTCAGCGTCAGGGTGTTCAGCGTTGCCGTCGTCGAGCCCTTCACCACAATCTTGAGTTCCAGCTGTGCACCGCCTGCCTGGAGAACCTCCAACTGCTGAGCGGTCAGACGGAGGTCGATGTCCTTGCCTGCGGTCGGGTTGTTGACCCTACAGCTCTTGGAAACATTTCTGCCGTCCAGCGTCTTTCCGCGCACCGTCAGCTGAATGCTGGAAACGGTCACGTTGCTGTCCAGTGAGAAGTTCACGCGCAGATAGGTGTAGGGGTTGTAGAAGCCCGGCTCAAGGAGAGCGCTGTTCGGCACAATCACCGTGAAGTTCTTTTCGTCCAGTTTTGCCGTCAGCTTGCCGTTCTTCACCGAGACCTCCGCCTTGCTTGCGGCGTTGATCTCTTCCACCTTGTCCAGATCCGCCACATCGGAGGAGCGGGAAGCCAGCTTCGGAAACGCGAACGCTGTCGCGGTCTTGCCGTTTACGGCGATGGTGAATTCGTTCACCTTGCCCTCGGTCAGCGTCACGGTTGTGGTGTACTTGCCGTTCGAGCCCGTCAACACCTTGCCGTTCACCGTCACGGTCGAGCCGGCTTTGGCGTATACGGTCAGCGTGCGGGTGTTGCCGCCGCGTGCGATGGTGTAGAGGAAATCCACATCCTCCTGAATCATGGCAGCCAGACGCTCGCGCACATACAGCACACGCTCGCCGTCACGCGTGAAGTCGGCAACATCCCAGTACAGCGCGTCGTACAGCATCTGCATGATGTCGCGGACGTCCACGTTCACCTTCAGCGAGGAGATGATCTTTTTCAGTTTGGCTTCGTAAAGATACAGATATTCGTAATCCTCCATCCCGTCACGCAGTGCTTCCAGACGGATGGTCGGAACCGGCACGTTCTCGTCGATGATACCGTCGCCCTTGCGTCCCTGCAGGATGATGTAGCCGTCGCCGGCAGGGTCGGAAGCCGCCATGTTGCCGGTGCTGTCGCCCTGCAGATGGGCATACGGGTTCTTCCAGATGTTGGAATCCGGATGCGAGTCGTTTGTGGCGCGCTTGTTGGTGGCGGCACTGTAGCAGAAGTAGCCGTCAATCGTCAGGTCATATTCCAGCCAGTTCAGCACACGCGCAGCCGTCTGGTACGAGTCGATGTGCGTGTTGAACGTGGGATAAATGGGCCAGTTGCAGGTGTAGAACCACAGTTCCTGTCCGTGCGCGTGCAGATCCTTGGCATCGCCATTCACATAGTTGCTGGGTTTGATGCACCATACGTTCGGCAGGTGGCGCAGACGGTCGCCCGCCTCGGTTCCGAGAACCGGCAGGGGAGCGTCAAGGGTTACCAGTGCCTTGACGCCGGGCAGTTCCTTCTGCACGTCGCTGTTGAAGCGGTACACATCGTCCACCCAGTTCTCGGCACCCAGTTGCCAGCTCGGCTCGTCGTGCGTCATCGCGTAGATCTTGCCGGGAAGCGCCTTCTGTGCGGCTTTGTAGATTTCCTTGAAGTTATCGAAGAACACAAACCGTTCCTGCAGCTCGGAATCGCTTTCGGTCATCACCTTGCCGCAGCCGGAGCAGGTATGATTCGTGGGGAAGACCGGGTTGTTTTTGTCGGGGCAGACGTAATAGGTGCCGCAGTTGTGCAGCCAGATCTGCTGCCACGAGCGCCGCCAGTTCAGGTTGAAGAACTGCGAGGTGACCAATCCGTTCTGGGCGCGGTCAAACGCCTCGTCATAGTCGGCAAGGCCGTAGCGGGTTGCCACCTTATAATCGCCCTCGTTCAGAGCAGGATACATCGGAGAGAGACGGTACGAGAGGAGAAAATCGTAATACTGCGCCCACTGTCCGTCGTAATCCGTCAGTCCGTACAGGGCGTATGCCGTTTTGAAATGGGCTTCGTCGGAAATTTTGATGTTCCACACCGTCACATTCACCGGAATCTCCAGATTGCCCAGCGACGTGGAAACCGTGACCTTGCCCGTGTAGAGACCCCCCGGGGTGTCGGACGACGTTTTTACGGTAATCCAGTAGCCCTGCGTGTTGCCTTTTTTCACGGAAAGTCCGTTTTTGTAATGCGAAAGGTCGTATTTCAGTTCAATCAGGGCGTCCGGGTACGTTCCGTCCGGATACTGTCCGTTCGCCGTGGTGTAGTGAACGTCAATGTACATGTAATGCTGGCGGTACACCTTGATGTTTTCCGCCGGAATCGTCGCCGTGCCGCCGGACAGCCGGAGCGAGGAGATGGTGATGTTCTTCACCAGGAAATCCTTTTCTTCGCTGCGAAGCAGAATCTGTGCCGCCTCGGCTTCGTTTTTCGCCAGCTTGATGTCCAGCAGAGCGGAGGGATCGTTGCGGAAGGCATATTCCTGCAGGAATTTGTCCACACCGCCCGCCGTGCGAAGCGAAATGCCGGTGGACTCAACCTTCGGAATGGTTGCCGTTTCCTTGTAGCCGCACACCGTGCAGGCGCGTTCCTTCGTGCCCTTTTCGGTCTCCGTCGCCGGCTTCGTCACCGTCCAGTCCCCGAAGGTGTGCGCGGCGGAATCGCTCTTTTCTCCGCAGGCGCAGACATGCCAGTGCTCTTTGGCGTTGCTTTTCCATTCGCTGCCGAAGGCATGCGTGTGCGAAAGCGCCGGTACGTTTTTGGTTTCCCGATAAGAGCATACCGTGCAGACCCGTTCCTGCAGCCCGTCTTCGGTCTCGGTCGGGGCTTTCACTTCGGTCCAGTCGCCGAAGGTGTGTTCGGCAGAATCGGCTTTCTCGCCGCACGCACATTCGTGCCAGTGCGAGGTTCCGTCGCTCTTCCATTCATCGCCGAAGGTGTGCGTGTGCAAAAGCGACGGCACGATTTTGTTTTCTTTATAAGAGCATGTCGTGCAGACCCGCTCCTGCAGCCCGTCCTCGGTTTCGGTCGGGGCTTTCACCTCGGTCCAGTCGCCGAAGGTGTGTTCGGCGAGATTGGCTTTCTCACCGCAGGTGCATTCGTGCCAGTGCGAGGTCTCGTCGTTTTTCCACTCGTCCCCGAAGGCATGAACGTGCTGTTCGCCATCGGATTCCGTCGGGTCTTCCGGTTTCGGCGTGCAGGATGCCAGCGCCGCAAGCAGCGAAAGTCCCAGGGCAAATACCAGCAACAGCGAAAAAATCCGTTTGCAGTTTCTCATGGGAGGTACTCCTTTTTATTGATTTTGACATTTTCCGATGCTTTTTGTGCAGAATCATTGTATCACACCGTAAAGAAAAAGTCAAGAATTTATTTTTTCCAGTTCGGGTCTGCATAGAGTCCGGCAATTTTCACGGCAAGTTCCGCGCACCGTTCCATATCCTCTGCGCACGCAAATTCCTGTCTGCCGTGATGCAGATGGCTTCCGGTTCCGAGATTCGGGCAGGGCAGCCCCATAAACGAGAGCCGTGAACCGTCCGTACCGCCGCGGACCGGAGCGCTGACCGGCGTGCCGCCCAGTTGCCGCACCGCCTCAAACGCCGTGTCGATCAGATGGAAATTTTCGCGGATTACTTCTGCCATATTGCGGTAACTTTCCCGGATTTCCACCTCCACCGTTCCTTCGCCGTAGCGCGCGTTGAGTTCGGCGGCAATTCGCTGCATCGTTTGGCAGCGCTGCTGAATCTTCCCGGCGTCGTGGTCACGCAGAATGTAGTGCATCGTACACGTTTCCACCTGTCCCGCCAGATCGGTCAGATGGTAAAACCCTTCGTAGCCGTCGGTATGCTGCGGCTTCTCGTTCGCGGGAAGCATGGCGTGGAATTCCATGGCGATCTCACAGCTGTTTTTCATCCGGTTCTTCGCCTCGCCCGGATGGATGCTGAGCCCGTGAACCGTCACCGTGCAGGCGTAGGCGTTAAAGGTCTCATACTCCACCTCGCCGAAGCCCGCGCCGTCCAGCGTATAGGCAAAATCCGCCCCGAAGCCCGCCACGTCAAACCGGTCGGCACCCCGTCCGATCTCTTCATCGGGCGTGAAGGCAATCCGGATCTCGCCGTGCGGCAGGGAGGGGTTGTTGAGGAAGATTTCCGCCATGGTCAGAATCTCGGCAATGCCCGCCTTGTCGTCGGCGCCGAGAATGGTGTTGCCGTCGGTCACAATCAGAGTTTTGCCCCGGTAGCGGTTCAGAACGGGAACATCGGCAGGGTCGGTCGTCCGTGTTTTGTTCAGCCGGATCGGTCCGCCGTCGTAATCCGGAATCAGGCGGGGATGCACGGGCTGAGAGGGAACGTCTCCCACCACGTCCATGTGGGCGATAAAGCCGAGAACCGGGCAGGGATGCTTCACCGTAGCGGGGATGGAGCCGTACACATAGCCGTTCTCATCCACCCGCGCGTCGGCAATGCCGAGCCGGAGCATCTCTCCGCAGAGCCGTTCGGCGAAATCCCGCTGGCAGGAGGTGCTGGGGCATGTTTCGCTCGTCTCGTCCGAAGCGGACGGCACGGCGATGTATTGCAAAAACCGTTCGTAAGCTTTCATAAACAATCCTCGTTTCGTTTTTTTGTTCACAGTATATCACATTTTTTTGCAAAAGTCCATGCCGTTCCGTATGAACGGCGAAAAAACGGGCATCGTATCGGATAGAAAGGTTTGAAAGGAGCTCCGTGCCTTTCCGCACGGAACGGGTGAAACAATGAAAATGTTTTGCGGTGAAAGTTTTGCGCTGGGAATGCTGACGGGTGCCGGCGTTCTGGCGGCGGTGGCTGCGGCATGGGCGGCGTTGCGGATGTCCGGACGCCTGTCCGCCGGGGAAGAACCGTCCGGATCCGATGCCGGGTCATCGGACGGCTGCTCCGATTTCTGTCCGGAGGACTGCTTCTGCACTCCGCCGGACGAGGAGGACGGAGAAGAATAAGAAAAGCCCGGAGCCGTGCGGCTCCGGGCTTTCTGACAGAAAATTGCTTACGGAGTGGGGATGGACGGGGTGGCGTTCACGCCGGCACGGGTCCGATCCGTCGTCAGCTGTGTGCGGTTGTCGGTCAGTGCCAGGGAGTTCAGCGTTGCCGTCCGGATGCCGGTCACCGTCAGCTTGATCTCGATCCGGGCGTCGCCCATGCTGAGAATCTCCAGCTGCTGGGCAGTCAGACGCAGATCCACGTTCGCACCGCTCGACACCTGCGAGGCGGAGACGGAACGGGACGCCGTGGTTCCGTTGGGCAGCTTGCCGCTGACCGTCACGGTAAGTCCGGCAATCTTGGAGGAATTATCCAACGAAATGTTGGCGCGCAGATAGGTGTAGGGATTGTACACACCCGGCTCGTTCAGTGCCCCGGCGGGCAGAACGATGGTGGTGGACGACGGAAGCAGAGCTGTCAGTTTGCCGTCCTTATTGTAAACGGTCGCTCCGGTGGATGCCGCGTCAATGTCCGACGCCTTGTCGGCATCCAGCAACTCGTGCTTATCCGACGCCAGCTTCGGGAACGCGAACGCCGTCACGGTCTTTCCGTTTACGGTCACGGCAAATTCGTTGATTCTGCCTTCGGCAAGGAAGATGGTCGTGCTGTACTTGCCGTTCGTTCCGTTCACGGTCTTGCCGCCCACGGTCACGGTGGAGCCCGGGGCTGCATACACGGTCAGGGTGCGGGTGTTGCCGCCGCGGCCGATCGTGTAAAGGAAGTCCACATCCTCCTGAATCATTTCCGCCAGCCGTTCGCGTACATACAGCACACGCTCGCCGTCACGCGTGAAGTCGGCAACATCCCAGTACAGTGCGTCGTACAGCATCTGCATGATGTCGCGGGCATCCAGGGAAAGACCCAGCGAGGAAATAATCCGGTTCAGTTTTGCTTCATAAAGATACAGGTACTCGTAATCTTCCATACCGTCACGCAGTGCTTCCAGACGGATGGTCGGAACCGGCACGTTCTCGTCGATGATGCCGTCGCCCTGACGTCCCTGCAGAAGGATGTAGTTGTCGCCGGCGGGGTCGGAGCATGCCGTGTTGCCGGAGCCGTCGCCCAGCAGGTGAGCATACGGGTTCTCCCAGATGCTGGTGCTGGTATGGGTCGAGTCGGTTGCCCGTTTGTCCGTGATGGCGCTGTAGCAGAAATAGCCGTCAATATCGAGGTCGTATTCCAGCCAGCTCAGCACACGCGCAGCCGTCTGATACGAGTCGATGTGCGTGTTGAACGTGGGGTAAATGGGCCAGTTGCAGGTGTAGAACCACAGTTCCTGTCCGTGCGCGTGCAGATCCGTGACATCGCCGTTCACGTAGTTGCTGGGCTTGATGCACCAGGCATTCGGCAGATACCGCACCTTCTGACCTTCCGTGGAGCTTGCCGTCGGAAGTTTGGAGTCGAACGTCACCATGGCTTTGATGCCGGGCAGTTCCTTCTGTACGTCGCCGTTGAACTGCTTCACATCGTCTGCCCAGTCCGAGCCCAGCTGCCAGCTCGGCTCGTCGTGCGTGATGGCGTAGATGTTGCCGGGCAGGGCTTCCTGCGCCGCGTTGTAAATCTCTTTGAAGTTGTCATAGAAGACCGAGCGTCCCTCCAGAACGGAATCGCTTTCGGTCATCACCTTGCCGCAGGTGGCACACACATGTCCGGTGGGGAAGACCGGATTGTCACGGTCGGGGCAGCGGTAATATCCGCCGCACGAGTGAACCCAGATCTTCGACCACGAACGCCGCCAGTTCAGGTTGAAGAACATGGACGTCACGGCGCCGTTGTCGGCATGCGAGAACGCGTCACGGTAATCGGAAAGAGGATAGCGGGTTGCCATCTCATAATCGCCCTCGTTCAGAGCCGGATACATCGGGGAGAGGCGGTACGAGGTGAGATAATCGTAATACTGCGCCCACTGTCCGTCGTAATCCGTCAGACCGTACAGGGCGTATGCCGTTCTGAAATGCGAATCGTCCGAGAGCGTGAGGTTCCACACCGTCACGTTCACCGGCACTTCCAGCACACCCTTCGACGTGGTGACCGTCACGGTGCCCGTGTAAAGCCCCGCCGGGGTGTCGGAAGACGTTTTTACGGTAATCCAGTAGCCCTGCGTCTTGCCCTTCTGCACGGCAAGTCCGCCGGAGTGATGCGTCCGGTCGTATTTCTGTTCAATCAGAGCGTCCGGATAGCTCGCGTCCGGATACTGTCCGTTCGCCGTGGTGTAGTGAACGTCCACATACATATAATGCTGACGGTACACCTTGATGTTTTCCGCCGGGATCGTCGCCGTGCCTCCGGCAAGCCGGAGATCGCTGACGAGGATGTCACGCACCGAGAAGCCGCTGAGATCGCTGCGAAGCAGAATCTGCGCCGCCTCGGCTTCGTTTTTCGCCAGTTTGATGTCCAGCAGGGCGAAGGGATCGTGACGGAAGTCGTATTCCTGCAGGAATTTGTCCACGCCGCCTGCCGTGCGCAGCGAAACGCCGATGTCCGGCAGCTGCTTCTTGGGAATCTCCGCGGTCTCCTTGCGGCCGCATACCGAGCAGGAGCGTTCCTTCTGCCCGACCTCGGTAACCGAGGATTCCTTCGTCACCGTCCAGTCCCCGAAGGTGTGAGCCGCCGTATTGCCGTGCTCTCCGCATTCGCAGACGTTCCAGTGCGTGGTTTCGTCGCTTTCCCATGTCGTTCCGAATTCATGCGTATGCGACAGGGAAGGAATGATTTCTTCTTCTTTGTTCCAGCACAGCGTGCAGGAGCGTTCCTTCCGTCCGGTCTCCGTTTCCGTAGCCGGCTTGGTCACCACCCATTCGCTGTAGTTGTGCGAGCAGGATGCCGAGAACCAGGCGGAAGCGGATCTGCCGTAGTTCATCAGGGCATTGACCAGCGCCGCCAGCGTGCTGTCGGAGCCGTTCTGCTTGGATGCCGCATAGGATTCCACGCTGTATGCCAGCGTGTTGCTGACGACTGTGTCGCCGGAATATACGGTAAACAGAAGCGTTTCCGAAAGCCGGATGGCGGTCACACCGTCATACCGGACGGAATATACGCCGGAGCCCTCGTCGGTAAACGAAGCCGCCGGAATCTCCGCCAGCAGTTTTCCGGCATGGTTGCGCACCCGCACCACATAGCTCGTGATATCGGAAGCGCGCAGCTTGACCTGTACGGAAATGCATTCCCGCAGCATCAGCGTCGCGGATCTCCAACTTGCCTTCGGGGAATCCACCCGGACGTAGGCACTGTTGGTGACCGAGCGGCAGACCGGAGCCGTCGTCGTTCCGAACGCCTTCTGCTCCTCCGTCAGCAGGTCAATCACCGGGTTTTCGGTGTCGTAGCCCGTGGAGATCTGCGCCTGCGTGCCGTAGTTCAGCAGGTTCACCAGCATGGTCTTCACGGCATCTGTTGTGGTGGATCTTGCAAACATCCGCTGGCAGTACACGGCAACGCCGTATTCCACCGCCGAACTCTGTGCAAGCGTGCCGTCCTGTGCCGTGGCGTAAAGAACCGCCGAAACGGTCTCTCCCATCTGATAGGGGGCAACGTGGTCAAAGCGGAAGTGCAGAATGCCGTCGGATTCCGTGTAGGTCCGCACGGTCGAGGAGGTTCCGTTCTGCGTAAAGACCACATAGGGGTCGGAATATTTGCCGTTTGTCAGCGTTTCCCGCTTGACGTTGAACAGAATGGAAAGATCGCTCTGCAGCGACAGGGACGCGCTCTGGAATTTCAGCGGCACGCTGGGCGTGCGATAGGCCTCTACGGCACTGACGATCTTCTGATATTCTTCCCGCATCAGCGGCGTAATCAGCTCGTAGTTGAGAATGACCTGATCGGCATACGCCTGCACCCGCAGCTCATTCACGGCGTCCACAAGCGAATTGTAGGTGTCGATTGCGTTTTTCACAGCGCTGTCCGCGCATTCCGCCGCCGTCAGCGAAGCGATGTATGCCTGTACGGCAGCGTCCACCATGGCAGGCGCCTCACTGTCAATGCCGGACTGCGGATAGGTGAAGCCCGTGCCGAGATTCTGGTTGTAATAATTCATCAGAAACCGGGCGTAGGCGTCGTACGTGTCACCGCCGCTGTGTGTGTCATAACTGCCTGCCATCAGGCAGATGAGCAGCCAGCGCATATCTTCGCCTTTCGCCGAATAATACGCCTGGTTTGCTTTCCCGTCCGCGCCGGTGTTGTTGTGGTACGACCAGTCCAACCCGGTTTGCCCGTTGTATTCCGACGGCCATGCATAGGCGGCGGAACCGGTGAGGGAAAAGAAGATTGCCGTGCAGATCAGAAGCGCAACGACGGCAATCCCTGCCAGTTTTTTCATACAAGATCCCTCCAATTGAAAATATGAGTAAGATGTACAAACTCCGTTTGTTGATTATAAACCTTTTTTCACGATATGTCAACCGTTTATCGCAAAAGTGTGAACTTTTTGTGAGCGGTTTCTTTCTTGACATCCGCAGGGAAATGGGGTATAATAATTTTTATCCGAGAGAGAGGAAAGAAGGATGAACATATGAATCGGAATTCCTGGAAAAATGCGGTTTATGCCGCTGTTTTTGCGGCGCTGACGTTTGCGGCGACGATGATCCATCTGCCGGTGCCCCTGTTTTCCAACAACGGGTATCTGCATCTGGGGGACGCGATCATTCTGCTGTGCGCCGGATGCCTGCCCGCACCCTGGGCGTGCGCGGC
Organism: uncultured Eubacteriales bacterium; assembly: GCA_934438175.1. Taxonomy (GTDB): domain Bacteria; phylum Bacillota; class Clostridia; order Oscillospirales; family UBA644; genus CAKSBH01. The sequence continues at coordinate 26,606 of CAKSBH010000006.1, forward strand.
TGCCGGGGTCGGCGGAGCGCTTGCCGATGTGGCTGCCGGTGCGGCGGCGTGGGCGCCTGCCACACTTCTCATCAAAATTCTGCTTGCGCTGTTGGTTTCGTCCAGGGGCGACCGGATTCTCACCCGCCGCAACCGTTGGACGGCACTGCTGTCCGTCTTTGTGACGGTGGGCGGATATTATCTGGCGGAGGGGTTGCTGTACGGCGATTTCGTCACGCCGGTTCCCGCTATGCTGGGCAACCTCATTCAGGCGGTCGGCAGTCTGATTCTGTTTTACGTCGTCGGCATGGCGATGGATCGCGCGGGGCTCAAAAAACGGCTGTTTTCCTGAGAGTATACGGCAAGAAGCGGATTGACTTCGGTCAATCCGCTTCTTTTTTTGTTTTTTCGGTTATCCGTTGTCCTTCGGCGCGTTTTCCGGCAGAGCGTCGGGCGTTGCCTCCGCCAGGGGCTCGGCGCGGTAGGTGACCACCGGCTTTGCGCCGGATTCCACCACGTCCCGTGTCACGCGCACGGTTGCCACCCGTTTGTCGGACGGCACGTCAAACATCAGCGGAAGCATGGCCTTTTCCGCAATGGCACGCAGACCGCGGGCGCCGGTGTTTTTGGCAAATGCCTTTTCGGCAATCGCTTCCACCGCACCGTCGTCAAACGTCAGCTCCACGCCGTCCATCGCCAGCAGCTTGCGGTACTGCTTCAGCAGGGCGTTTTTCGGATCCTGCAGAATGTGCATCAGCGCCGTTTTATCCAGCGGATCCACGCTGACCGTAATGGGCAGACGTCCCACGATTTCGGGAATCAGGCCGAATTTGATGAGGTCGTGCGATTCGCACTGCCGCAGATAATAACTGTCCGACCGGTCCTCTTTTTTCCTCACCTCGGCGCCGAAGCCGATGGCGTTGCCGGCAAGACGCTTCTGAATGATGGTCTGAAGCCCGTCAAAGGCGCCGGCACAGATAAAGAGAATGTTGCGGGTGTTGATGGCGATGAACTCCTGGTTGGGATGCTTGCGCCCGCCGTTCGGCGGCACGTTGGCAACCGTTCCCTCCAGAATCTTCAGCAGCGCCTGCTGAACGCCCTCACCGGATACGTCCCGTGTGATGGACGGATTCTCGCTTTTGCGGGCAATTTTGTCAATCTCATCCACATAGATGATGCCGTGTTCCGCCGCCGGAATGTTGTAGTCCGCAGCCTGAATCAATTTGAGCAGGATGTTCTCCACGTCCTCGCCCACGTAACCCGCCTCGGTCAGCGTGGTGGCGTCCGCAATGGCAAACGGCACGTTGAGAACCTTTGCCAGCGTTTCCGCCATCAGCGTTTTGCCGGAGCCGGTGGGACCCAGCAGCAGCACGTTGGATTTTGTCAGTTCCACATCGTCGCCGTCGTCCTGTGCCGTGATGCGCTTGTAGTGATTGTAGACCGCTACGGCAAGCGTGCGCTTGGCGTCGTCCTGTCCGATGACATACTCGTCAAGGGCGGCTTTGATCTCGGCAGGCGTACGGATCTCCAGCCGGAACTCGTCGGCGGCTTTCTTTTCCTCCGCCTCCCGGTTTTCCCGCAGATACTGCTCCAGATTCTCCACACACTCATCGCAGATGAAAACGCCGTTGATCAGCCCGCCGATGAGTTCTCTGCCGTCCTGTTCGGACTGTCCGCAGAACGCGCAGTATTTCTTTGCCATATCCGGCATTCCTCCGTTTCTGAAAAAGCGGCGGAGTGAAGAGCCCTCCTCACTCCGCTTTCGGGTTTATCTTTTTTCAATCACCTTGTCGATCAGTCCGTACGCGGCGGCCTGCTCGGCAGTCATGAAGTTGTCACGCTCCGTGTCGCGCTCGATGATCTCCAGCGGCTTGCCCGTGTTGCGGGACAGGATGCTGTTGAGATTCTGCTTGGTGCGGAGAATCCAGTCGGCGTGGATTTTGATATCGGTCGCCTGACCCTGGAAGCCGCCGAGCGGCTGATGAATCATCACTTCGCTGTTGGGCAGGGCAAAGCGCTTGCCCTTGGCTCCGGAGGACAGCAGAAACGCGCCCATGGATGCCGCCATGCCGATGCAGATGGTGGAAACGTCGCATTTGATATACTGCATCGTGTCATAAATGGCCATGCCCGCCGTCACCGAACCGCCGGGGCTGTTGATGTACAGCGAAATGTCCTTGTCGGGGTCGGTTGCCTCCAGATACAGCATCTGCGCCACCACCAGGTTCGCCGTCACATCGTTGACCTCGTCCGCCAGAAAAATGATGCGATCGTTCAGCAGGCGGGAAAAGATGTCGTAAGACCGTTCGCCGCGGTTGGTTTGTTCAATTACATAAGGTACCAGACTCATATCATTACCTCCTGAGGGGATTGTAAGCCGGGAAACCGGAATTTATTCGGCTTTCTTGGCGGTTTTCTTTGCCGCCGTCTTCTTTGCCGGCTTTTCTTCCGTCACGGCATCGTCGGCTTTCGCCGCTTTTTTCGCCGTTGTTTTCTTGGCGGCGGATTTCTTGGCGGCTTTCGGCTGTTCTTCCACAAAGACGGCGTGACTCTTGACGCATTCGTATGCCTTGTCGATCACCAGATCCTTTGTGATGTTCGTCGTCAGATAATCGCAGCGGATCTCCTCCACCTTCTTCTTGGAGGCAGCGGCGAGATCCTCGTACGCTTTGTCGATCTCGGCGGAATCCACGATGATGCCTTCCAGCGAAGCGATCTTTTCCAAAGCCAGACGGACCTTGACGCTCATCTCGGCGTTCGGACGGAACGCATCACGCATCTTGGCGGGATCCTGACCGGTCAGTTCGGCATACTTCTGCAGGGAAAGACCCTGGGACATCAGCCGTCTTTCAAAGTTTTTCATGTTGATGTCGATTTCTTCGTCGTACATGCAGGCGGGGATATCGCCGTCCACCAGCCCCGCAATGGCGGCGGAAAGCTTGTAGTCGGCATCCGCGTCGGCGTCGTTGTTGCGGCGCTCCTGCAGTTTGGCTTTCAGATCGGCTTTGAACGCATCCAGCGTGTCAAACTCGCTCACGTCCTTGGCAAAATCGTCGTTCAGTTCCGGCAGCTCTTCTTTTTTGATTTCGTGCACCTTGATTTTGAACTCGGCATCCTTGCCCTTCAGATCGGCGGTGTATTCCTCCGGGAACTTGACGAAAACGGAGAACTCGTCGCCCGGCTCATGACCCACCAGCTGCTCTTCGAAGCCGGGGATGAACTGACCGGAGCCCAGTTTGAGCGAATAGTTTTCGGCTTTTCCGCCTTCAAACGCCTTGCCGTCCACAAAGCCCTCAAAGTCAAACACCAGCGTGTCGCCGTTTTCGGATTTTCTGCCTTCCACGGTCACCAGGCGCGCCTGACGCTCCTGATAATGCTTCAGCTCGTGCTCCACATCCGCATCGGTGACGGCGGTGCTCATTTTTTCGATTTTCAGCCCCTTGTATTCGCCGACCGTAACGTCCGGTTTGACGGTGACGGTGGCTTTGAAACGGAAATCCTTGCCGGCGCCGAGATCCACCACGTCGATGTTGGCACGGTCAACCGGTTCAATGCCGGCTTCCTTGACAGCGGCTTCGTAGGCATCCGGATACAGCGCGTTGGCGGCTTCCTCAAAGAAGATGCCCTCGCCGTACATTTTTTCGATCATTCTGCGGGGCGCTTTGCCCTTGCGGAAGCCCGGAATTTCCATCCGGACGACCTGTCTGCGGTAGGCATCCTCGCACGCCTTGTCGAATTCCACCGCGTCCACGGTGATCTCCAGTTCCACGACGTTGTGTTCTTTTCTGTTGACTTTTTCCAGTTTCATGTACGTTTACAACTCCTCGATAAATTACATTCGTATCATTATAGCATATTTTCTGTCGGATTTCCATAGGTTACGCAAATTTTTTTCCGTACGCTATGCCACCCGGTACGGAACGAATGCCAATCGGTCGGCGGCAATCAGCTTCAGCCGGATTCCGTCCGTTTCGCCCTCCGTGGCGGCGCGGTGTGCTCCGGGACCGTGCAGATGCCCGTAATAGCATTCCTTCACGCCGTATTCGTGCAGAAGCCGCAGAATTCCGTTGCACGTCTGCGAGCCGAACACCGGCGGGTAGTGCAGGAATACGACTGCCGGCTTGTCTGAGCCGGTCTTCTTCCAGCAGTCCAGCGAAAGCTTCAGCCGTCCCTCTTCCCGTTTCAGAATTTTTCTGTCCTCGTCGCCGTCCCCCTCCGCCATCCAGCCGCGGGTTCCGCAGACAAAGCAGGACTCCGTCTCAAACGCGTTGTTGTGCAGAAAGTGCAGCGTCGGGTACTTTTCGGTGATTCCGGCAAGCTTTTTCTGTGTCTGCCACCAGTAGTCGTGGTTGCCCTTCAGCAGAATCTTGGTTCCGGGCAGCGCGTTTACAAACGCGAAATCCGCGTCCGCTTCCTCAAAATTCATGCCCCACGAAAGGTCGCCCGCCAGAACGATTGTGTCGGTTTCGTTCAGCAGCCAGTTTTCCCGGATTTTCCGGGTGTGATCCGTCCACGCCTCTCCGAAGATGTCCATCGGCTTGTGCGTGGAAAGCGAGAGGTGCAGATCTCCCATCGTATACAGAGCCGTACGCATCCCTCTCTTTCTATGCCAGAAGCCGTTCGGCGTTTCCGTGCAGAATCTTTTCGGCAAGGGTTGTGCCGTATTCTTCGCGGAACCGTCCGGCAACCGTTGCCATGTCCTCCACGCCGCGGATGCCTTCCGGCAGGGCGTCCACGCCGTCAAAATCGCTGCCAAGCGCCAGAATGTCCTCGCCGCCCAGCGAAAGAATGCGGTCGGCATGCCGCAGAAGATCGTCCACCGTCGCCGTCCCCTCCGCCAGAAATTCCGGATAGAAGTTCAGCCCGATCAGACCGTGCCGGTCCCGGATCAGCCGGATCTGTTCGTCGGTCAGATTGCGCAGATCCGGATGGACGCTGCGCGCGTCGGAATGCGTTGCCGTCAGCGGACCCTCCGTCCCCCTTGCCAGATCCCAGAAGCCCGCTTCGGACAGATGCGAGACATCGGGCAGGATGCGCAGACGCTCCAGCTCCTGCGCCGTTTCCTTTCCCTTCTCGGTCAGTCCCTTGCGGTCGTTCATGTATGCGCCGCACGCCAGCTCGTTTTCTCCGTTCCATACCAGCCCGAAGATTTTCACGCCCGCGTCCTTCAGTTCGGCAAGCCGTCCGGGATCGCCGCCGATGACGTCGCCGCCCTCAATGGTCAGAACGGGGTGCAGATTTTTCACCGCCGCCGTCTGCTCCAGCAGATACCGCCGCACTTCCCGGAAATATTCCATGCCGTGCGCCCGGCCGGAATTGTCGGTAAACACGGCAAAGCATTGGGTGTAGGACGCAAAACGGGAAAGCCCGTCGGCATGAAGGTGCAGCGACGGGTCGGTCAGGAGCTTGCGATGGTCGTACATCACGGTCGCCGTATCGGCGTGCAGATCAAAAACGGTCATATCATTTCTCCGAAAGATTTTTGAGAAAACTGCGTCGGTAAAACGGGGCAATGCCGTACTGTTTGATTCTTTGATAATGTTCCTTGGTGGGATATCCTTTATGCTGTTCCAGCCCGTACTGCGGGTACTGCCGCGCCAGTTCGCACATCCGCCGGTCCCGGGTCACCTTTGCCACAACGGATGCCGCCGCAATGCTGATGACCGTCGCATCTCCCCGTACCACGCACTCGGCGGGAATTTCCAGCCCCGGCAGACGGTTGCCGTCCACCAGCGCATAGGATGCCGGCACGGAAAGATTCTCCACGGCGCGCCGCATGGCAAGAAACGTTGCCTGCAGAATGTTGATGCGGTCAATCTCTTCGGCGGAAGCCGATCCGATTCCGACGGCGACTGCCCGTTCCAGAATGAGCGGATACAGCTCCTCCCGTTTTTTCTCGGAAAGTTTTTTGGAATCGTTGATGCCCGGAAGTTCCGCGCCCTCCGGCAGAATCACGGCTGCCGCGCAGACCGGTCCGCACAGCGGACCCCGCCCCGCCTCGTCAATGCCGCACACCGCCGTGCCGTAACGGGGATAGAGTTCCCGTTCTTTTGTGTAATCCATCTTCTTTATAACACATCCAGTGTGATGCGCCCCATTTTTCCGCCCCGGAATTCATCCAGAAGCATCAGTGCCGTGCGCTCTGTGTCGACTTCCCCGCCGGAAACCACGAAGCCGCGCTTTTTTCCGATGAGCTGCATCAGTTCGTAATCGTCTGCTTCCTGCGGAATTTCCGTCAGCCGGTATCGTTCGCAGAGGTTTTTCGGATACGCCGTGCGCAGCCGTGCCAGAAGCCGGCAGCCCAGCGCCTCCGTGTCCACGGCGAGATCGTTCACGGCACCGGTGATCGCCAGTTTTTCCGCCGCGTCCGCGTCCTCCAGTTTTCCCCACAGCATTCCCGGGACGTCCAGCAGGTCAATGCCGTCGGCGACGGGAACCCATTGCAGCGAGCGGGTCACGCCCGGCCGGTCCTCCGCCCGTGTTTTGGCAGAGCCGCAGACGAAATTGATGAAGGTGGATTTGCCCACGTTCGGCACGCCGATCACCATCAGGCGCACAACGCGCGAGCGGATGCCGCGGGCGGCAAGGCGTACACTCTTTTCGGAAAACACCCGCCTGACCTCCGCGCGGAAATCGGCGGGGGAGGCGGCTTTTTTGTTTTTGCAGTCAAACAGAAGCGCCTCGTGCCCCTGCGCCCGGTAGAACTCCACCCATTTGCGGTTCTGTACGGGGTCGGCAAGGTCGCACTTGTTCAGAATCAGAATATGCGGCTTCGAGGCGGTCAATGCCGCCAGATCGGGATTCCGTGACGAAGCGGGAATGCGCGCGTCCGTAATTTCCGCCACCACATCCACCTGCGGCAGCACGGCTTCGATGGCGCGCCGTGTTTTTGCCATGTGTCCGGGATACCAGTTGATGCCGCTCATCCTTCCACCGCTCCGAATTTGTTCAGCGGCGCGATCCGAATCAGGATCCTGCCCACCAGACGGCGGGCATCCACATCCCCGATGGAGCGGCTGTCGTTGGAAACAATGCGGTTGTCGCCCAGCACAAACAGGCAGTTTTTCGCAACGGTGTGCGGAAATTCCATGTTGCGGGGCACGGTGGTCTGCCAGTCATCGAGGTACGGTTCGTCCAGCTTTTCGTCGTTTACATACACTTCGCAGATGCCGGTTTCCTCGTTTTTGCGGATATCCACCACATCGCCCTCCAGAGCGATGATGCGCTTGACAAACAGCGTTTCCTTTTCGTCCTGGTGTCCTTCAATGACGGCGGGATCCGGCTCAAACACCACAATATCCCCGCGCTGCGGCGTGTAAAACAGGTTGGACACCACATACCAGTCGCCGTTTTCCAGTGTGCTTTGCATGGAACTGCCGGACACGCCGCCCACACGCAGCACCATGGTGAGAAGCACCATACTGATTGCCAGCGCATAAATCACCGTTTCCAGCAGATCCAGAAACGTGGCAAACGGATTTTTCGTTGTTCCGCCGGGAACCTTTACGCTCATTCCGGGACACCTCCTTCGGAAAATAGACAAAAACGGTAGTCATCCGCGCAAGCGGGCGACTACCGTGATGTTGGTCAAAGTTACAGCAGTTCCTTAACCTTAGCGGCCTTGCCGACTCTGTTGCGCAGATAATACAGCTTGGCACGACGAACTTTACCCTTGCGGACAAGCTCGACCTTTTCGATGATGGGCGAGTGAACCGGGAAGGTTCTTTCCACACCGACACCGAACGACACACGCCGGACCGTAACGGTCTCGGACACGCCGCCGTGTTTCTTCGCAATGACCGTGCCTTCGTAGACCTGGATTCTTTCCCGCGTTCCTTCCTTGATGCGGACGTGAACGCGGACGGTGCTGCCGATCCGGAAATCAAACGGTTCGGCTTTCAGCTGATCCTGCGTAAACTTTTCGATCGTCGTCATTTCTCATTGACCTCCTGATGTTTCGTCAAGATAGAAAAGGGTTTTCATGCAGAGAACGGCAGAGGACTACCCTTGAAAATCATGCTTTCGCATTATACCACATCCCGCGCCGTTTTGCAACCGGTGCGACGGGATAAATTGTGAACTTTTTGTGAACTTTTCAGTTCCGCAGCGAATGGAGCGGGGCGGGAATGCGTCCGGCGCGTCCGATGAAGCGGGCGGGAGAGCCGGGCGTGGTCGCCATAACCGGCGCGGAGCCCAGCAGTCCGCCGAAGGAGACGGAATCGCCCACGGTTTTTCCGAAGGCGGGAATCAGCCGGACCGCCGTGGTTTTGTTGTTGATGACGCCGATGGCTGCCTCGTCGGCGATGATGGCGGAAAGAACCTCCGCCGGGGTGTCGCCCGGAACCGCAATCATGTCCAGCCCCACCGAGCAGACGCAGGTCATCGCCTCCAGCTTGCTCAGCGTCAGCACGCCGCTTTCCGCCGCGTGGATCATACCCTCGTCCTCGGAAACGGGGATGAATGCCCCGGAGAGCCCTCCGACATGGGAGGATGCCATCACGCCGCCCTTTTTCACGGCATCGTTCAGGAGGGCAAGCGCCGCGGTCGTCCCGTGACACCCGCAGGTCTCCAGCCCCATTTCCTCAAGAATACGGGCAACCGAGTCGCCGATCTTCGGCGTCGGTGCCAGCGAAAGATCCACAATTCCGAACGGAACGCCGAGCCGCCGGGAAACCTCCGTGGTCACCAGCTGTCCCATCCGGGTGATTTTGAATGCCGTGCGCTTGACCGTATCGGCAATCTCCGTCAGATCCCCGTTGCATTTTTCCAGTGCCGTTTTCACCACGCCGGGCCCGGAAATGCCCACATTGATAGCGGTATCCGCTTCGCCCGTTCCATGGAACGCTCCCGCCATGAACGGGTTGTCCTCCACCGCGTTGGCGAAAACCACCAGCTTGGCACAGCCGATGGAATCCTCCTTCCGTGTTTCATACGCGGTCTTCCGGAGGATTTGTCCCATTTCCCGCACGGCGTTCATGTTGATGCCCGCCCGGGTGGATGCCACGTTTACGCTTCCGCATACATTGCGCGTCTCGGCAAGCGCGCGGGGCAGCGACCGGATCAGTGCCTCGTCCGTTTCGGTGCAGCCCTTTTGCACCAGGGCAGAGAAGCCGCCGATGAAATTCACCCCGCAGGCATCCGCCGCCCTCTGCAGCGCCTGTGCATAAGGGGTCAGTTCGCTGCTGTGCGACGGCGCCGCCACCAGAGAGATGGGGGTGACCGAAATGCGTTTGTTGATGATGGGAATGCCGTATTCCTTTTCAATCTCCTGTGCCGTCGGTACCAGACGCTCCGCCCGGCGGCAGATTTTATCGTAGATGCGTCCGCAGGCGCGCTTCTCGTCCTCCGCCGCACAGTCCAGCAGGGAAATGCCCATCGTTACCGTGCGGATGTCCAGATGCTCCTGCAGAATCATGCGGATGGTTTCCAGAATGTCGTTGTCCTGAATCATGACGGTCCTCCCTCAGATGCGGTGCATGGAGTTGAAAATATCCTCGTGCATCGCATGAATCACCAGATTCTTTTCCTTCCCCACGGTTTCCATCCGGTCAACGAACTGCGTGAACTTCACATTGATGGCGTCAATGTTCACAATCATAATCATCACAAACATTCCGTCCATCACCTTCTGCGTAATGTCCACAATGTTGGCGTTCATGTCCGCGCATTCCCTGCTGATCTCCGCGATGATCCCCACCGCGTCCTTTCCCAAAACGGTAATGACTGCTTTCATCTTTCTCCGTCCTTTCCGCCGCGTCCGCGACCGTTCCGTAATTTTCTTTATTATACCGCATCTTCCTTCTCCTGTCAAGTTCCGGTCGGTGGATTTTCGCCGGAATCTGCGTTAAAATCCAAAGCATGACGGGAGGAGCACGGAGCCGGGACACCTCCGTCATGCTGCCCCGTACGCAAAGGATGGGCTTCGTCTTTTTCTCTGCCCCGGCAAAAATCTCTTTGACCGGAAAAAAGGGGGCGGCAAAGCGGGAATCCGATACCCGGAAGGGAGGGAAACGAAGCGCGGAAAGAAAAAAGAGGGGAGGGCACCGGGGGAAAGCCGTCCGGGTGGATTTTTTCGGAAAAATCTTTGCCGCTGTCCGGCTCTTCTTGCCGGAATACCTTGACAAATATGCCGATTGTATATTATAATAAAAAATAAACTAAAAAATCCCGTGGAGGAGGATCTTATGTTTACGGAAAGAGTGTACAATTTTTCGGCAGGCCCGTCGGTCATGCCGGAGCAGGTTCTGCGCCGTGCGGCGGCAGAGATGATGAACTGTGACGGCAGTGGGATGTCCGTCATGGAAATGAGCCATCGCTCCAAGGCGTACGAAAAAATCATCACCGGGGCGGAGGCGCTTCTGCGCGAGCTGATGCGGATTCCGGACAATTACCGGGTTCTGTTTCTGCAGGGCGGCGGCTCCAGCCAGTTTGCCATGATTCCCATGAATCTGATGCGGAAGCGGAAGATCGACATCGTTGTCACCGGACAGTGGGCGTCCAAGGCGTGCAGCGAGGCACAGAAATACGGCGATGTCCATGTGGTGGCATCGTCCAAGGACCGTCAGTTCTGCTACATCCCCAAACTGGATCCCGGCACGTTTGACGCGGAGGCGGATTATTTCTACATCTGCCAGAACAATACCATTTACGGCACGCATTACGCCGAGCTGCCGCAGACGGGCAACGTTCCGCTGGTGGCGGATCTTTCCTCGTGCATTCTCAGCCGTCCCTATGACATCACCCGCTACGGGCTTGCGTTTGCGGGCGCACAGAAGAATATGGGTCCTGCCGGTCTGACCGTGGTCATCGTGCGGGAGGATCTGCTCGGTCATACGCTGGAGGGCACGCCCACCATGTTCGATTATGCCGTCCATGCGAAAAACGGCTCCATGTACAACACGCCGCCTACCTATTCTATTTATATCTGCAAACTTGTTCTGGAATGGCTGAAAAACGACATCGGCGGTCTGGAGAATATGCATGCCATCAACCGCAAAAAAGCGGGGATGTTTTACGATTATCTGGACAGCAGCCGTCTGTTCCGTACCACGGTTCAGGGGCAGGACCGCTCGCTGATGAACATCCCGTTTGTCACGGGCAACGAGGAACTGGATGCCCGGTTTGTCGCCGAAGCGTCGGCGGCTGGCTTCGTCAACCTCAAGGGACACCGCACGGTCGGCGGAATGCGCGCCAGCCTGTACAACGCCATGCCGGTGGAAGGGGTCGAGAAGCTGATCGGCTTCATGGAAGCATTTGAAAAGAACAACGGAAAGGTCGTGGGCTGATGTTTACCGTCCGTAAAATGAACAAAATCGCGCCCATCGGTCTGCAGCAGCTGGACGGCTCCCGTTTTGTCTGCTCGGACGATGCGGAAAACCCGGAGGGCATTCTGGTCCGTTCCGCCTCGCTTCATGAATACGATTTTGACGCCAACCCGCAGCTGCGTGCCATCGCCCGTGCCGGTGCCGGCACCAACAACATCCCGCTTTCCGCCTGCTCGGAGCGCGGCATTGTGGTGTTCAACACGCCGGGCGCCAACGCCAACGCCGTCAAGGAACTGGTTCTGGCGGGTCTTCTTCTGGCTGCCCGCAACATTCTTCCCGCCGTGGAATGGGCAAAGGAAAATCTTCCGGGCAAGGGCGAGGAGATTCCCAAACTGGTCGAAAAGGGTAAGGGAAGCTTTGCCGGCAGAGAACTGCGCGGCAAGAAACTGGGTGTCATCGGGCTGGGTGCCATCGGCATCCAGATTGCCAACGCTGCCGCCGCGCTGGATATGGAGGTCCTCGGCTACGATCCGTATCTCACCGTGGAAGCGGCGTGGAAGCTGTCCCACAGCGTCCGTCCGGTCGTTTCCGTCGAAAAAATCTATAAGGAATGCGATTTCATCACCGTTCACGTCCCGCTTACGCCGGATACCCGCGGCTCGTTTAACGCGGATGTGTTTGCCCGCATGAAGGAAGGGGTCGTTTTCCTCAATTTCGCCCGCGGCGAGCTGGTGGAATCCGCGGACCTGAAGACGGCACTGGAAAGCGGCAGGGTGGCGTGCTATGTCACCGATTTCCCGGGCAAGGATACGTTTGATCTGCCCCATACCATTGCCATTCCGCATCTCGGCGCCTCCACGGAGGAAGCCGAAGACAACTGTGCGGTGATGGCGTGCCGTCAACTGCAGGATTACTTCCTCAACGGCAACATCGTCAACAGCGTCAACTTCCCCACAGTCAGCTGTGAGCGGAGCGCGGGCGCCCGTGTCTGCGTCCTGCACCGCAACCGTCCCGGCGCCATCGAGATGCTGTCGGGCATTCTTGCCCGTGAAGGGGTCAACATCGAAAACATCACATCCAAAGCCAAGGGTGACAACGCCTATACGATGATCGATACCGACCGCACGGAGATCCGTGCCGAAGCGCAGGAGGCCATCCGCAGCGCCGATGTCGTGATGCGCGTGGTCGTTCTGTAAAGGAGATTGCCATGCACCGTCTGTTCCTTCCGCCGCAGACCGTCGCCTCCGCCGTGGAGATTACGGGGGAGGATTGCCGTCATCTGCAGGTTCTCCGTGTGCGGCAGGGCGAAACGCTTTCGGTCAGCGACGGCGTTTCGTGGCTGTATGACGGCAGGGTGGAGCGTGTGGAAAAGGATCGTGTTCTGCTTTCGCTGTCCGGTCAGCGTCCGCTGGAGGGCGAGCCGTCTCTGCGCGTGGTATTGTGGCAGGCGGTTTGCAAGGGGGATAAAAACGAGCAGATCGTGCAGAAATGCGTGGAGCTCGGGGTCGATGCCGTGCGGTTCTTCTGCTCGGAAAACTGCGTGGCGCGTCCCTCCGGCAGAGAGGATGCCAAGATCTTCCGGCTTGCCCGTGTTTCCCGTACGGCTGCCATGCAGGCGGGGCGGGGAAGAATTCCCGAAGTCGACGGCTTTTTTCCGTTTGACGCCATGCGGGAGGCGTGCGCGGGCGCACCGTCGCTGTTTTTCTACGAAAATGCCGTCGAACGCCTTTCCTCCCATCTGGCACAGCATCCGTTCGGCGGAAAAACGTGCAACATCATCATCGGCAGTGAGGGCGGCTTCACCCCGCGGGAAGCGGAATGCCTGGTCTCGGCGGGGATTCCCGCTCTGTCGCTGGGCAGCCGGATTCTCCGTGCGGAGACGGCTCCTGCCGCTGTTCTTGCCGTGCTGATGGCATCCGTCGGAGAACTGTGAAAACGATTTTCACAAAAAGCCCCATTTTTTTTGTGTTCTGCATATTGAAATCTTTTTGCCGATGGTGTATAATAAAACAGTATTATGGACTTGAAGTCCGGTCTTAGGAGAGTTATCGGAATGAAAAACGGAATGAAACGGGCATCTGCCGCCCTCCTTGCCGTGCTGCTGGCACTTGTTCTGCTTGTGCCGACGCTGGGTGCGGAGACGGAAAAGATCCTTGATTTTTCTGACCTGAACCGAACGCCCGCCGGTGAGTACGGCTTTCTGCAGGCGGACGGGGATCAGCTGGTCTTCGTTCAGGGCGGGCAGAAAACGCAGGCACGCTTTGTCGGCGTGACGTACGACCTTTCCGCCGGAATCCCGGATGCGGAGACGGCGGCGGCGATGGCAGAGGAACTCTACACCTCCGGCATCAACCTGGTGGTGGCAGAACATGTGTACGCGGCTTTGAAAGGGGCGGACGGCGATTTCAGTGACGAAAAAGCCGAAGCGTTCGATCTCTTTGAATACGAACTGGGGCTGAAGGGCATTTATCTGTATCTCAAGGTCTTCACACCCGAAGATCTCGGGGTCGCCGGTCCGGATCTGTTTTTCGGAACCGAAACCATCAACCTCACGCAGAGATTCCTCAAACGATTCCTTTCTCATTATAATAAAAACAAAAAGACCTACGCGGAGGATCCCACGGTCGTTGCCATTCAGTATGCTTCCGACGCCTCGCTTCTCTGGATGAACGAGGGCGATGTGCTGAAGACCGGGGACGAGCTTCAGCGTCAGTTCAACGTGTGGCTGGGCAAGAAATATGCCTCCCGCATCGATCTGGACAACGCGTGGACGTCCCGGTATCTTCACAAGGAACTGGGCGACAACGAAAATTTTGAAGACGGAACCGTCCGCATGGCAGACATTCCCAACGGCGGAAAGGAAGCCCTGTTTGACTGGGACGCTGCCGAGGTCTACGGCCGCCGTGCCGATACCATGCTGTTTCTGCTGGAAACGCAGCGCAACTCCTACGCTGCCTTTGAAAAATTCATGCGCGCACAGGATTTCAAAGGCGTTCTCCTGTACGGCGACACCTCCACCGGTCCTGCCGACACGGCTCTCGCCGGCATCGGCGATGCGGCGGCAAAGACCCTGGTGTATACCGATGGCATGACGCTTACCGATGCGTTCTGCGCCGTTGCGTCCGGCGTTATTTCCGGCAAACCGTTTTTCTTTGAATGGGATACCTCGGCGTCGCTGACCGCCAAGGCGGAGGCGTTTCTCAAGCTGACGCTGTACAGCTCGTTCCAGGGCTGGGATGCCATCATCCTCGGCAACTATTCGCAGCAGGATGCCGCCGGCTACAACGTCCGCAACGACACCGACATCTGGAGCATCTGCGGTCTTCTCTCCAACCTGTACCGGAACTATTATATCACCGAAGCCGATCAGCGCATCGATGTTGTCTATACGGAATCCGACACCATCTGCGAAAGCGGCCTGTACGGCAAAATTGTCGGTCCGCTTGTCTACTTCTCCAAGGTGGGCAGCGTATTTCTGGCGGGAACCGATGTGTATGAGGGCGACGCCGACGTGGCAATCTCTTCCGGCAACACCGCCAGCGGAGATTACAACAACGCCAAGGCGATGATCCTTCATTCCTCCGTTTCCTACACCAGCCCCTACGCCACCGTGGCGGACAAGGCGGTTTGGTACAACGAAATGCTCCGTCACGTCTCGCCGCTTACGCCGCATCTGTTCGGCGAACGTACGGTTTATACCGGCGACCGGATTGCCGTGGCGACCGATGCGGTCATCACCGATCTGGAAACACTTTCCGATATCCTCCATTTCTTCCCCGGATACGAAGGCGAAGCCGAAAAGGACGGAATCGCCCATTCCGACACCAAGCAGCTGGCATACAACCTGAAAGACGGCTCGCTTGCCCTGTCCGGTTCCCGTATCATGATTCTTTCCGACGATCTGACGCAGGGCATCACGCTGGAAGATTTCACCCTGCAGACCGATAAAACCAAATCCAACGTCGTGATGTTCACGCCCGACCGTACTGTGTTCTCGGTCGGCAGGGAATACATTGCCTACATCGGCGGTGTCAATGCCTCGGATAAACTTTCCGGCACCCTGCAGATGAAACGCTCGGACTACGACTGCACCGTCTACGGCATCAACGCCGACGGAACGCAGGGCGAGCAGGTCAAGGTCTCCTATCCGGAGCTCGGTCAGATTTTGGTGGAACTTGTTCCGGAATATCAGCTGTACCGCTTTGTGTTTGAAAAACGTGCCGTAGAAGACCGGCTGGTCAACCGTGAGCCGCCGGAGCCGAAGCCGAAGCCGAACCTGCTGCTGCTGATCCTGGTTCCTGCCGCCATCTTCCTTTCCATTGCCGTCACCATCGTTATCATCAACGAAAACCGCCGTGCCAAGGTCGAGGAGGAACTGCGTGTGTCCAGCCTTGCCGCCATCAAGAAGAAGCAGGCGGAGCACAAACGGAAGATCAGCCGTTTTGACGACGAAGAATAAACATTCTGTATAGTGAACGAAGCGGGAAAAGATTCCCGCTTCGTTTTTCAAAAACTGTTTTTGTCCGAGGTGAATTGTATGGAATACCCCGTTTCCAACCGGATGAGCCGGATCCGTGGCTCTGCCATCCGGGAAATCTTCAAATATGCCGCCGATCCGTCTGTCATTTCGCTTGCCGGCGGCAACCCCGCGCCGGAACTGTTTCCCAACCGGGAACTTGCGGAGATCGCCGCCGATCTTCTGCGGAATCAGCCCGTTCTGTCGCTGCAGTACGGCATTACGGAAGGATACCTGCCGCTGCGGGAAGCCGTTCGTGACCGTCTCCTTCGGAAAGAGGGCATCGGCGGGGCGGAGGATGACCTCATCATCACCTCCGGCGGGCAGCAGGGAATCGAACTTGCCACGAAGATTCTTGTCAACGAGGGTGACACCGTGGTGGTGGAGCAGCCCAGCTTCATCGGCGCGCTCAATGCGTTCCGCTCCTACGGGGCAAACCTTGTGTCCGTTCCCGTCGAACCGGACGGGCTCGATCCCGATGCGCTCGACCGTGTTCTTCTGCAAAGCCGGAACGTCCGCTTCCTGTACACCATTCCCACCTTCCAGAATCCGACGGGTGTGACCATGAGCGAGGAAAAGCGCCGCCGTGTGTATGAGGTGGCACGGAAGCACAACATCCTCATCCTGGAGGATAACCCCTATGGCGAACTGTCCTTTGACGGCTCCCGGAGAAAGACCCTCAAATCCATGGATGCCGACGGCAGAGTGCTGTACAGCGGCTCGTTTTCCAAAATTCTGGCTCCCGGTCTCCGGGTGGGTTACCTCTGCGCCGACCGTGCGCTGATTCGCAGAATCGTCGTTGCCAAACAGGTGTCGGATGTGCATACCCCGATGCTGCCGCAGCTGCTGGCGTACGGATATATGACCCGCTGCGACCCGGATGCTCTCATTTCGGAGATGCGGGCGACCTATGCCCATAAATGCGCCGTCATGCTTTCCGCCATGGAACGGGAATTTCCGCGGGAGATTACGTATACCCGTCCGGACGGCGGACTTTTCATCTGGTGCGATCTCGGTCACGGCATCGATACGCTGCCGCTTGCCCGAGAGGCATTGGCGGAAAAGGTCGTGTTTGTTCCCGGCAGCACCTTCCAGGTGGATCCGGACGCTCCGTGCAGCTCCCTTCGGCTCAATTATTCCACGGTTTCGGACGAACGGATCAACGAGGGCATCCGTCGTCTCGGCACCGTGTTCGGCAAAGCGCTTCGCGATTGCGGACGCTGAAAAAAAAGATTTCCGTTTTTTACCGCAAAAGGAAATATCCCACCGGAAAATCCGATGTTTTTTCGTGCAAAATGAAAATGTCGGGATTTTTGTGTAAAACAGAAAAAAACTGCTTCTGTTTTTGTATGTTTTTTTTGGGAAATAATCTTGACAATTCGGCGAATTTCCGATATAATTAAGATAAATCAACGCACAGAATGTGCGAAAATTTAGGAGGAAAAACCATGAAGAAGTTTTTAGCCATTCTTCTTGCCGGTATGATGCTGGTTGCAATGTTTGCCGTTTGCTCTTCTGCTGACGACAATCTTTGCGATATGAGCGATCAGGATGCCGTTGCCGCTGCACAGGCAAAGAAAGAAGAAATGAAAGCCCAGTACAATGTCTGGGATGTCTCCCGCCGCATCATGTGGCAGCTGAAAGCCAATCAGGAATCCGATCAGGTCAAACAGATGGAAGAATATCTGAAGACCTGGAAGAGCATCCTGGATGACGACTCTAAGCTCTACACGGCCGATTACTACGCATCGTTCGACGGCCTGCTGGAAGGCGTGTTCAGCATGTACCGTGTCAAATACGGTGTCAACAGCGGCTTTGCCAAGAGCGGCTGGTATGCAGCCAACGTCAACGATTCCGACAGCCCCTATGCTGTGGATCGTACGGTAGACGAAGCTTATGCTGTTCTGAACGAGAACTCCGACCTGTCCGACGCGGACAAAGCCACGCTGAAAGCCATCGGCAAATACTATGTTGACGATGTTCTGACCAACATGCAGGCATGGGCGGATCTCGGCTTTGCCAAGTGGATGGCACAGACCTCCGATATCGAAGGCCTGACCATTCAGCAGATCTTCAACGATATGTGCGGCACGGGTGTCCAGGACGACAACACCAACGAATTCGAAGATGCTGTCGAAAACAACACCCAGTACGCAAGATGCAGCGCGGAAGTCATCGGTGCTTCTGTGAGACAGATCGAAGCCAAGTATAAAGAAATGGCTCAGAAGTTCCCGGCTCTGCAGAGCTACGCCGACAAGTACAGCGCTTATGTTGAAGCCAACTTCGCCGGTGCTCCCACCCCCCCCACTCCTCCGAATCCGGATAACCCGGGTACGGCTGACATTGCCATCATCGCGCTGGCAGTTTCTTCCGTCGCTTCCCTTGCCGGTGCCTTCATCGCCAAGAAAAGCAAATAAGGAAACCAAAATCAAGATCCTCACAGACAAACTGTGAGGATCTTTTTTGTCCGGAAACGTCCGGGACCGCACGCAGCGCTTTGCCGGTTCCGCCGGGAGAATTTTTTGTATGAGAAACGCCTCTGGTCGGAGGCGTTTTTTTGCTATTTCAGAAGTTCCTGCGCGTTGCGGCAGAAGATGCGGTCCCGCAACTCTTCGTCCCGCACGGCATCCCGCAAAAAAGTCACCTCGGCGGCGGGGTCGGACCACGGCGTGTCCGAGCCGAACAGAAGCCGGTCCGGACGGTGTTCCTTCAGAATGGAAAGGAGAAGCTCCTTTTCGTCCTGCCGCTGTGCGGAAAGGGACGTGTCAAACCAGATGTCTTCGCCCACCAGCATGTCCCGGACCTCTTTCGCCATCCGCAGACCGCCCAGATGCGCCGCTATCAGCTTCATCCTGGGATAACGCCGCAGAACGGTGCGGATCTTTTCCGGCGTGGCATGAATGTGGTTCGGGGATACGGGATCCAGCCCGGCGTGCGTCACCACAAAGAATCCCTGTTGCTCGCAAAGCGCAAAGATGCGGTCAAACCGTGCGTCGTCAATCTCAATGCCCACATAATCGGGATGGATTTTGATGCCGTCGATGCCTGCCTGCCGCAGATCGTCCAGCACTTCTTCCGGGGCGTCGCCCTCCGGATGCAGAGAGCCCAGCGGGAAGAAGAACGGATGAAGCCGCTTGGTTTCCATGGCAAAGCGGTTTACGTTTTTCTGCTGTCTGGCAGAGGTGGCAATGTTGCACACCACGGCACCGTCCACGCCTGCTGCCTGCAGAAGCCGTTCGGCACCGGCGCAGGTTCCGTCCGTCGTCGGCTTCAGTCCGGCTCCGGAGCAGTTTTCGGTCAGAACCGCCATGGCACGCGGCGCCAGCACGTCGGGAAACTGATGGGTATGAAAATCAAGAATCATAGCATTTCTCCGTTTGTAAACTTGTTTTTTCTTTTTGAACTTGTTTTCGGCTTTTTTCGTCCTGTCCGAAACGGGTCGGTCCGTTTCGCCGTGTATAAAAGAGATGTTTCTGCGGCAAAATAAACGCCAAGGGGGAATTTCCGCATGAAGATCAGCACGGTATTGGAAGAAAACGAAAAAATCTTTTCTTCCCGTCTCAACATCGGTACCAATTACGATCTCATCATCAAGCATTTTGTGGTGGAATCCCGCCGTGCCGTTGTGTTTTTTCTGGATGGCTTTATCCGTGAGGATACGCTTTCCAAATTTTTTGAAAGTCTTTCCAAAGTCAGTGACGATACCTGTCCGCCGACGGCATCGGAGTTTCTGGAGCGGTACGTCATTTTCGGCGATTCCCGCGTGGAAGACGACCTGGACGCCGCGCTTACCGCAGTTCTCTGCGGCAACCTTTGTCTGTGCACGGAAGGATACGATCAGGCGGTTCTCATCGATTTCCGGGAAAGTCTGCAGCGTAGCACCACCGAGCCGGAGAAGGAAAAGGTTGCCCGCGGCTCCAAGGACGGCTTTGTGGAAATGCTTCTGCAAAACGTCACGCTGGTCCGTCGCCGGGTGCGTGACCCGCATTTCTGCACGGAATTTCTGCGCATCGGCACGGTGACCAAAACGGATGTCTGCATCTGCTATATCGCCGACCGTGTTGACCGCAAACTGCTGAAAATCGTGCGCAAAAAGATGCGCGAGGTGAAAACGGACGGGCTGCCCATGAGCCAGCAGACGCTGTCCAACCTGATGATGGGAGCGGCGCGGTTCAACCCTTTTCCCAAATTCCGCTATACCGAGCGTCCCGATACCACCTGTGCCCAGCTTCTGCACGGGGATGTGGTGATCTTTGTGGACAATTCCCCGTTTGCCACCATTCTTCCCGTCACGTTCTTCGACATCATGGAAGATGCCAACGATTATTACTTTCCGCCGGTCACCGGAATCTACCTGCGTATCGTGCGGTATCTGACGGCACTGGTCACCACCTTCCTCACGCCGCTGTGGTTTCTGGCTCTCTGCTATCCGCAGGCCGTGCCGTCCGCGCTTTCGTTTATTGTGCCGCAGGATCCCGGGGCGGTTCCCGTTCTTCTGCAACTGCTGATTTTGGAAATTTCCATCGACGGGCTGAAGCTGGCATCGCTCAACACGCCCACCCTGATGAGCACCACCATGAGCGTTCTCGGTGCCGTTATCATCGGTGATCTTGCCATCGACTCCGGCTGGTTCTGTGCGGAATCTTTGTTTTATATGGGGTTTGTCGCCTTGTCCAACTTCAGCATGCCCAGCTATGAGCTGAGTTACGCCTTCAAGTTTTCCCGCATCATCCTGTTGATCCTCACCGGTCTGTTCGGCATATGGGGCTTCGCTGGCGGTGTGGTTCTGATGTTTCTGATGATGCTGTTCAACAAGACGTTTCTCGGCTATAAGTTTCTTTATCCGTTCATTCCGTTTGATCCGCAGAAGATCCGCAAAAAAATCCGCAAGATGCTGGGCTACAACGATCCCCACGACAAAACGGCATAAAAAAGAAAGTCTTTCGACTTTCTTTTTTTATCTCTGTGCCTCAAAGAAGGCGAGAATTCCGTTTGCTATGCCGTCGGCAACCCGTTCCTTGTTTTCTTCCGACGACATATACCACGCAAATTCGTCCTGGTTGGAAACATACAGCGTCTCCAGCAGCACCGACGGGAATTCGCAGAAGCGTGACACCATGTAGTATCCGTTTTTATCGCCCAACCGCTGCAGCCCGGTCGCTTCGGCAACCGCGGCGTTCAGCTGTTCGGCAAGCAGGGCGCTGTTGCGGAAGCACCACCACACCGATGTGCCGTGCGCGCTTTTCTTTTCCACCCAGTTGAAGTGGATGGATACGTTGATATCCGGCTTCTGCCGGCGGATGGCGGGAATGATATCGGCTTTCAGCCCGATTTTCCGCTCGCCGTTGTGTGTCAGCGTCACGGTCGCTCCCAGATTCTCCAGCCGCTTCTGCACCCGATGTGCCAGATCCAGATTGATCTCCCATTCCAGAACCCGTACGCCCCGGTAGACGCCCGAGCATCCCTCGGTGTTGCTGTGCCCGGGGTCCAGGGAAATCTCCATTCCCTTGAGGGGCAGGGAACCGTCGCGGGCGGGTTTTGGGTTTTTGTAGCGAATCAACAGCCCGGTATCCGTAAAGGATGCCTCATATCCGAAGATGTGGTTGGCGCGCTTGTAGTGCAGCCGGATTACCGTGCGATCCGCCCCCTGAACCAGAACCTCCGCCGACGAAAACAGATCTCGGCGCTCCCGCAGATCCTTCAGCTCAAAATACGGATTCTCCAGCCCCATCAGCACCACATCCGTGTAGGTTTCCTCCAGCCGGATTGCCGTTGCCATCCGTTCGGAGCAGGGGATGAACAGAAGCGTATATTCCGGTGTTTCCCGCACCGTCACCGTTCCCACCGATGCCGCATACAGCGTTTCATCCGTGGCAACCAAGTCGGAAATGTTTACATAATAGCCGTTGGTCAGACGTGCGAACTCGCCGTCCGACTCTGCCACCGAGACCGCCATCCCGTTTACACCCAGCGCATAATCCACCGGTCCGTACCGGGCGGTATCCACCGGCTTCAGCATCATGTCACAGCGTGCCGCGCGGATAATCCATTTCCTGCCGATTTTTTCCGCCCCGCTCGCCATGGCAGGCGTTTCCTGCAGGGGCCTACCGATGCGGCGAAGCGTCTCGGCAACGCCGTTTACGTTTTCTTTCAACGATCCGTACCGGAAAAACGCCACACCGCGCACCTTGTTTTCGGTCTGCAGAACTTCCAGCTGCCGGGAGATTTCTCCGGCATTAAACTCTTTGCGGTATGCGCCGAGCCCGATGATCAGCGTCACATCCGTTCCTTCGCAAACCTCGTTCCACCAGGAAGCCAGCGGTTCAAACGGAGCTGCCGGATGGTCGCATGCCCAATACAGTTGCGGGCAGATTTCATCGACCCAACCGTTCCGGACCCATGCTTTGGCATCGGCATACGTTTCTTCGTACGCCTCTTTCACCCGTCCCAGACCGGGCGTTCCGTCGGGATGCTGCTCGCTTTGCTTTGCCCAGATTCCGAACGGGCTGACACTGAATCGTGCCGCCGGCTTGGTTTTGCGGATGGTCGCCTGAACCTCACGGATCAGAAGATTCACATTTTCCCGCCGCCAGTCCGCCCGGTTTTCTCCGTTTCCGTAGCGGGCGTACGAAGCGTCGTCCTCAAATCCCTCTGCGTTTTCATAGGGATAGAAATAATCGTCAAAATGAATGCCGTCTACGTCGTAGCGCTCCAGAATCTCCTCTACGCCGTCCGCAATCATCTGCCGCACCTCCGGCAAGCCGGGGTCGTACCAGATGCCGGCTTCCGCACCGTTTTTCGCATGGTGCAGAACGGTCCGCTCCGGATACCGGACTGCCGGATTCGAGGCGGAAAGCCGCGTGAGCGAATGCGATGTCGAAGATACCCGGTACAGATTGATCCAGGCGTAAAGCGCAATGCCGTGTTCATGCGCCCGGTCGATAAAATATTCCAGAACGTCAAACTCCGCAGGGGTTCCCTCTTTTCCGGACAGAAACTTTGTCCAGGGATAGAGGTCGGAACTGTACAGGGCGTCGGAATACGCGCGTACCTGCAGATATACCGTGTTCAGCCCCAGAGAGGAGACATCCTTCAGAATGTCGTCAATTTCTTTTTTCAGCGCTTTTTCGGAAAGCCCCGGCTCGGACGGGAAATCTCCCGCCGCCGTGCTGATCCATACGGCACGCACCTCATGGGAGCATGTGTCCGGCTCCGGGGACGGCTTTTCCGAAGAATCGCTTCCGGCTTTGCGGATTATTTCCAGAAGCCGTTGGGCATCGTTGCGGGTTATTTTTCCGTCTCCGTCCAGATCGGCAAGCAGCTTTTGCTCGGTCGTCAGCCGGAGATTGCCGTACACGGTACGCAGAATCAGGTTGACATCCTCCGTGTCCAGCTTTCCGTTCTTGTTCACGTCTCCCCGCAGAATTCCTTTTGCCAGAGCATCGGACGTTGCACGGTTGCCGAAAAAGAAGACGAAAACCGTCACGGCAACAACGGCAAGCATCAGAACAATCCGGATTCCTTTTTTTGCACGCAAAATTTGATTTCCTCCGCTTTCTCTGTGGGGGAGTGGCGTTTTAGACCAGGGTTTCTCCCATATCTTTTCCTGCCAACAGATGGAAGTGGATATGGTGAACCGTCTGCCCGGCGTCTTTCCCGCAGTTGTTGATAATGCGGTAGCCGCCCGTCAGCCCTTCCTGCCTGGCAACGGTGCGGATTGCCGCAAAGATCTTTCCGAGAACGGCGGTATGGAGCGATTCGTCAAAATCGTCCATACTGCTCATCAGGTGCTGTTTCGGAATAATCACAATGTGAACCGGTGCCTGCGGATGAATGTCCCGAAAGGCAAGTACATCCTCGTCCTCATATACCTTCGTCGAAGGAATTTCTCCAGCCGCAATCTTACAGAAAATACATGCTTCCATCGTTTTCTTTTCTCCGTCCTTTACAGAATATGCAGAGGTCAGCGGGATAATGCCGCCGCGAACGCCTCAAATGCTTCGTCCAGCCGGGATGCGTCCCGTCCGCCCGCCGTGGCGCTGTCCGGACGTCCGCCGCCGCCACCGCCGCAGAGTTTTGCCGCTTCCCGGATCATGTTGCCGGCGTGTGCGCCGTTTTTCAGCGCGTCCTTGCCGACGCCTGCGGCAAGCGTCACTTTGCCGTCCGCTACCGCCGCCAGAAGCACCGCCATGTCGGGATGCTCCGTGCGCAACTTATCACACAGGGAATGAAGCGTGTCGGCATCGGCATCCAGCCGCGCCGTCACAATCTTTACGCCGCCCGTTTCCCGCACGTTGCGCAGAATCTCGTCCAACTTGGATTCCGAAAGCTTGCCGTTCAGCTCCGCCACCTTCTTTTCCAGCGTACGGACTTCCGCAGTCAGGGCTTCCGCCTTGTTGGTCAGCTCCCGTTCGTTTGTTTTCAGGATGGCCGCCGTCCGTGCCAGAACGGTTTCTTTCTGCCGGAGAAGCGTCATCACGTTTTGGCCGGTCACCGCTTCAATACGCCGTGTGCCCGCCGCCACCGAGGATTCCGAGGTGATGCGGAACAGACCGACCTTTGCTGTGTTATCTTCATGGGTACCGCCGCACAGCTCGCACGAGAAGTCGCCCATTTTCACCACACGCACAACGCTTCCGTATTTCTCTCCGAACAGTGCCATTGCCCCCATTCTGCGGGCGGTTTCGGGATCCGTCTCGGTCGTGACGATGGCGTCTCCCTTCAGAATTTCGTTGTTTATCAGGTTCTCTACCTTCTCCAGCTCTTCTGCCGTCAGAGCCGCGAAATGTGTGAAGTCAAAGCGCATGATGTGCTCGTCCACATACGAGCCCGCCTGCTCTGCGTGCGTGCCCAGCGTGCGCCGCAGTGCGGCCTGTAGCAGATGCGCCGCCGAATGGTTGCGGCGAATGGCCTGACGCCGTTCATAATCGTAGGATACCGTTACGGTGTCGCCCACAGACAGGGAGCCCTCCGTCACCGTGCAGAGATGCAGATACACGCCGTCGGCTTTTTTGGTATCGGTCACGGTCAGTTCACAGCCGGGCTTGGTCATTCTGCCGGTGTCGCCCACCTGACCGCCGCCCTCACCGTAGCAGACCGTCGCATCCAGAACCACCGAGCATTCGCCCTCATTCACCGTTTCACGCGGCTCGTTGTCCACCAGAACCGCCACAACACGGGCAGTGCATTCCGTTTCCGTATAGCCGCGGAAATCCGTTTTGGGCAAATGGGACAGTGCTGTTTTTGCCGCATCCGACCAGCCGCTGATGTTGGCTCTGGCTCTACGCGCCATGTTTTTCTGCTCTGCCATCCGCTCACGGAACCGTTCCCCGTCGGAGGACAGTCCGTTTTCGGTCAGAATCTCTTCGGTCAGATCCGGCGGGAAGCCGTAGGTGTCGTACAGTTTGAACACATCGTCCCCGCTGATGACGGTGCGGTTTCCGGCTTTCGCGTCACGGACCAGATCCGCGAGAATGGAAAGACCGGCATCCACCGTCGCATCAAAGCGTTCTTCTTCCACCGAAAGGATCTTGCGGATATATGCCGCCTTGTCCTTCAGTTCCGGATAGGCGTTTTCGTTGTCTGCAATCACCACGTCGCACAGATCGCACAGAAACGGATGCTGGATGCCCAGCAGTTTTCCGTTGCGGCAGCCGCGGCGGATGATGCGGCGCAGAACGTATCCTCTGCCTTCGTTGGAGGGAATGACCCCGTCGGAAATCATAAATACGGAACTGCGGATGTGGTCGGTGACAATGCGGATGGAAATATCCGTCTGCGCGTCGTCGCCGTACGTCTTGCCGCTGATGCGGCTCACCGTTTCGATGATGTTCCGGATGGTGTCGACCTCAAACATATTGTCTACGCCCTGCATCACGCAGGCCAGACGCTCCAGACCCATGCCGGTGTCGATGTTCTTCTGCGCCAGCTCGGTGTAGTGACCGTTGCCGTCGTTGTTGAACTGTGAAAACACGTTGTTCCAGATTTCCATATACCGGTCGCAGTCGCACCCCGGCTTGCAGCCGGGTGAGCCGCAGCCGTATTTTTCGCCGCGGTCAAAATAAATTTCGGAGCAGGGGCCGCAGGGACCGGAGCCGTGCTCCCAGAAGTTGTCTTCCTTGCCCAGACGCACAATCCGTTCTTCCGGTACGCCGATGACATCCCGCCAGATCGCGTAGGCCTCATCGTCCTTTTCGTATACGGACGGCCACAGCCGGTCTGCAGGAATCTCCATCACCCGGGTCAGGAATTCCCATGCCCACGGAATGGCTTCGTTCTTGAAATAATCGCCGAACGAGAAGTTGCCCAGCATCTCAAAATAAGTGCCGTGCCGCGCCGTATGTCCCACACGCTCCAGATCGGGCGTGCGGATGCACTTCTGGCAGGTGGTCACCCGATGACAGGGCGGCTCCTCTTCTCCGGTGAAATATTTTTTCATCGGCGCCATACCGGAGTTGATAAGCAGCAGCGACTTGTCGTTTTTCGGAATCAGCGGGAACGAAGGCAGCCGCAGATGTCCCTTGCTTTCAAAAAACGAGAGGAATTTTTCCCGAATTTCGTTTAATCCCATGTAATGCATTGTTGGTTTCGTCTCCTTTGATTATCGAATCACGGGAAGAACCGTCTTCACCGTTTGTGCTTTTCCGGTTTCCTGCAGGTGCCGCGCGGCACGCTGCGCCTTGAAATAAGAGCGGAAAACACCGAACACCGTCGGTCCGCTTCCCGACAGGCACGCATAGGCGCCGTCGGCTTGCAGAAGATCCCGGAACTGTCGGATCTCCGGGGCTTTTTCTTCCGCCGCCGGCGAAAGCCCGTTTCCGAGATACGGATACGGATCCTTCCCCTCGCGCAGCGCGTTCAAAAACGGACCGGTGGTCTTTTCCGGGGCTTCAGCAAGCGCATCAAAGCCCGCAAAAATCTCCGGTGTACGGAGAATCCGGTCCGGACGTGCCAGAACGTAAATCTCCCGCCGGTCAAAGGACAGCGGGGTCAGCTTTTCTCCGAATCCCTCCGCCAGCTGTGTGCCGCCCCGGATAAAAAACGGTACGTCGGCACCCAGAGCAGCTCCCAGCTCCTCCAGTTCCCGGTCGGATGCCCCCACCGCAAGTTCACGGTTGAGCATACGCAGAACCGCCGCGGCATCGGACGAACCGCCGCCCAGACCGGCTCCGATGGGAATCTGTTTCTTCAGGTCAATGTCCACGTCCGTGTCGTGACGGTCAAAGCGGTCGAAAAACGCCTTGGCGGCACGCACGCAAAGATTGTGGTCATCCGTCGGCAGTTCCCGCGCGCCGGTCAGACGCAGCAGGACGCTTCCCTTTCCCCTGGCGGGCGAAGAGCGCAGCGATACGGTGTCAAACAGCGACACCTCCTGCAAAACGGTGCGGACATCGTGATACCCGTCCTCGCGTTTTGCGAAAACATCCAGGGTCAGGTTGATCTTCGCATAAGCCCGTTCGGTCATAGCTGGTTCTCCCGGATAAATTCTTCCAGCTTCCGCATGGCAAGCTCCAGATGCTTCATGGAATATGCGTACGAAATGCGTACGAATCCCTCCCCGGACGAGCCGAACGCGTCTCCCGGAACCATGGCGACCTTCTTCTGCCGAAGCAGCTCCTGGCAGAACTTTTCCGATGTCATACCGAAGCGGCTGATGTTGGGAAATACATAAAACGCCCCCTTCGGCTCAAAGCAGGGGATGTTCATTTCCTCAAACCGGGACAGCAGATATCTGCGCCGCATGTTGTACTGCTCCCGCATTTCGGCGATGTCGGCGTCTCCGTTCTTCAACGCCTCAATGGCGGCGTACTGGCTGACGGTGGGGGCGCTCATGATGCCGAACTGGTGAATCTTCACCACCTCGTGGATTACGGGCTCCGGACCGCACACATAGCCCATGCGCCAACCGGTCATGGCATAGGATTTGGAAAATCCGCCGATGATCAGCGTGCGTTCCCGCATGCCCGGGGTCTCCGCAAACGAGGGCAGGGGCTTTTTGTCATAGCCCAGCTCGATGTAAATTTCATCCGAAAGCACCATGATGTCCGTGCCCCGCAGCACCTCGGCAATCTTTTCGTAATCTTCCGCTGTCATCACCGCCCCGGTGGGGTTGTTGGGAAACGGAAGAACCAACAGCTTGGTCCGCTCCGTGATGGCGTTCTTCAGCACATCCGGGCGCAGACGGAACTGGTCTTTTTCATAGGTGAGAAGCGGAACGGGAACTCCGCCCGCCATGGCTGCCAGCGGTGTGTAGCACACAAAGCTCGGCTCCGGAATGAGCACCTCATCCCCGTCGTTGATCAGCGCGCGCATCGCCGCGTCGATTCCCTCGCTTCCGCCTACGGTCACCACAATTTCGTTCTGCGGATGATAGGTCAGCGAAAAGCGGCGTTTCATATAGCGGGCAATTTCTTCCCGCAGATCGGGAAGCCCGCTGTTGGCGGTGTATTTCGTCTTTCCCTGCCTCAGAGCGTCAATGCCCGCTTCCCGGATGTGCCACGGGGTTTTGAAATCCGGTTCGCCCACGCCCAGTGTTACGCAGTCTTCCATGGAGCCCGCCAGATCGAAGAACCGACGGATGCCGGAGGGCTTCTGCGCCATCAGCCGGCGGGAAAGGATTTTTTCGTAATTCATGCACCCTCCGTCACAGCACAAGCACCCGGTCGTCATCCTCGCCGGCACGGCCGATCACGACGTTCTTGTCCTTGTATTTGTTCAGCACAAAATGTGTGGCGGTGGAAGTCACGCCGTCAATCACGGCAAGCTTGTCAAACACAAAGCGGGCAACATCCTTCATGGTTTTTCCTTCCAGAGTCACGGCAAGGTCAAACCCGCCGCTCATCAGCGAAACGCTGACTACCTCCGGAAACGAGCAGATATATTCCGCTACGCTGTCAAAGCCCTCGCCCTTCACCGGCAGAACCTTGATCTCAATCAGCGCCGAAACGTATTCCCGTTCGGTCTTGTCCCAGTTGATCATGGTCTTATAGCCCAGAATCGTCCCGTCGGCTTCGCATTCCCGGATCACGTCCGTCACTTCCTGCTCGGAGATCCCCAGCGCGTCGGCAATGTTTTTCGGCGTATATTTTGCGTTCTCTTCCAGATATTTCAGAATGCGTTCCTTGTGTTCCATGTCCGCTCCTCCGTCTTTCAGCCCCGAACCGCGCGAAGCAGTTCTTCGGTTTTGTCGCAGATTTCCCACTTCACGCCCAGATCCTCACGGCCCATGTGTCCGTAGGCGGCAAGCTTCCGGTAAATGGGACGGCGCAGATCCAGCGTCCGGATCATACCCTGGGGCGTCATGTCAAACACCTTACATACGGCTTCGGCAAGCTTTGCATCGTCCACCGTTCCGGTTCCCTGCGTGTTGATGTATACGGAGACGGGATCCTTTACTCCGATGGCGTATGCCATCTGGATTTCACAGCGGCGGGCAAGTCCTGCTTTGACGATGTTTTTTGCGATATACCGCGCCATATAAGCGGCACTGCGGTCCACCTTGGTGGGATCCTTGCCGGAGAAGGCGCCGCCTCCGTGCGAGGCGTAGCCGCCGTAGGTATCCACAATGATCTTGCGTCCGGTCAGCCCGCTGTCTCCGTGCGGACCGCCGATGATAAACCGTCCTGTCGGGTTGACGAAAAACTTTGTTTCCGCATCCAGCATGGATGCCGGAAGAACGGGATCGATCACTTCCCGGAGGATGTCCTGACGGATCTGCTCCTGCGAGACCTCCGGTCCGTGCTGGGAAGAGACCACCACCGCGTCAATGCGGACGGGGCGGCCGTCGTCATATTCCACGGTCACCTGGGTTTTTCCGTCCGGACGCAGATAGGGGAGCGTTCCGTTTTTGCGCACGGCGGTCAGTTGCTTGGCAAGCTCGTGCGCGTAATAAATGGGGGCAGGCATCAGCGTGGGCGTTTCGTCGCACGCATAGCCGAACATCATGCCCTGGTCTCCGGCACCCTCCGCATCCACGCCCAGCGCGATATCCGCCGACTGCTCGTCGATGGTGGTCAGAACGCTGCACGTTTCGCAGTCAAAGCCGTATTTGGCGCGGTCGTAGCCGATTTCCCGGATCACTTCCCGGGCAATCTTCGGAATTTCCGCGTAGCAGTTCGTTGTAATTTCCCCCATTACCATCACCAGCCCGGTGGTGCAGCAGCATTCGCATGCCACCCGTGCCATCGGGTCCTGTGCCAGAATGGAATCCAGAACCGCATCGGAGATCTGGTCGCATATTTTGTCCGGATGTCCTTCGGTGACGGACTCCGAGGTGAAGAATCGTTTCATTGCAAAAAGCCCCTTTCGCTATGTGCTTATAATTCATTTTATTGTAACATATTTTGCGGCGCTTGTAAACAGGACAAGCCGAAAAAAGCGGTCGGATTTGCGGATTTTCAAAAAAAAAATTGCGACGGGACTTGACAACGTGCCGAAACTGTGGTATGATGTGCAAAATATCGGTAGAGGCGCGAGAAAGAAAAGTACAGCCGGGCAAGGCGGGTCAGCCGTCCGGACAGAAAGGATTTTTCGCCGAAGATCTTCGATCCCGACCCGGGTCGACGGTCTGGGCCGCCGCAGAACATGCGTCGGACTGTCACTTGAAAAGTGGAGAGCTATCCGACAAATGACGCGCGTTTTTGTTTGGTTGTTTGTTTGCGGTACCTTTCCCTTTCGGTACCGCAATTTTTTTGTTTCTGAAAGGAGAAACGTCATGAAAAAACTGGTTGCTCTTGTTCTTGCACTGCTGCTCGGTGCCCTTACGCTGGCATCCTGCGGCTCGTCCGCCGTGGACATCAGCGGCGCCCGGTCGCTTGCCGATCTTGCCGGTGCGCGCATTTCCGCCCAGGGGGGCACGTTCCACGAAGACGCACTGGCACAGCTGCCCGCCGGAACGGTTACTTCCGTGTACAAAGAGTTTGACGATATGCTGGTTGCCGTCAATGCCGGCGTGATTGACGGCTACATCGCCGAGGAGCCCACGGCTCTTACGGTCTGTCTCAAGGATAAGAATCTGGATTACATCCGTCTCACCAACAACGACACCGGCTTTACCGCAACGGCAGAGGATGTCGGCATTGCCGTCGGCCTGAAGAAGGGGTCGGAGGATCTGAAAAACCGCATCAATGCCATTCTTGCCGAAATTCCGCAGGAGACCCGTATGACGCTGATGGAACAGATGGTCCGTGTACGCGCCGGCGAAACGGTGGGCGAGTATGCGCTGAAGAGCGAGCGTCCCGCTTCCCCGAACGGCGTGTTTGTCGTTGCCATGGAATGTGCTTACGAACCGTTCAACTGGACGGAGATCGGTAAGAAAACCGAGGGCGCCGTTGCCATCACCGGTGAGGGCAAGGATAATCTGTATGCCAACGGCTACGATGTGCGCATCGCGCAGTACATTGCCGACAAGCTGGGCATGACGCTGGAGATCCGTTCCGAAAAATGGGACAATCTGGTTCCTTCTCTGAATGCCGGCTCCGTCACGGCAATCATCGCCGGCATGAGCCCCACCGCCGACCGTCAGAAGGAAGTGGATTTTACCGACGTGTACTATTCCTCCAACCTGGTGATTGTCTACAAGAAATCCCGATAAGTAAAGGTCTTTGATTATGTTTCTGAGTGAAGTTTGGAGCATTGTGGTCGAATACCGCGATGTGCTTCTGCGCGGCATCGGCTTTACGATGCTCATTGCCCTGATCGGCACGGTCGCCGGGCTTGCCATCGGTCTTCTCACCGGCATTCTCCGCACCATGCCCAAATCCAAAAACGGTTTTGTGCGTGCGCTGCAGACGGTTCTGAACGCCGTCATTGCCGTGTATGTCGAGGTCTTCCGTGGCACTCCGATGATGGTGCAGGCGATGGTGATTTACTGGGGCTTTGCGTTCGCCTCCGGCGGACAGACCCTGCCTCTCATTCCTTCCGGAATCCTCATTGTTTCCGTCAATACGGGTGCTTATATGGCGGAGATTGTCCGCGGCGGCATCATCAGCATTGACAAGGGACAGTTCGAGGGGGCGCAGTCCATCGGAATGACCCACGCGCAGACCATGTTCTCGGTCATCCTGCCGCAGGTTCTGCGCAACATCCTGCCTTCTGTCAGCAATGAGTTCGTCATCAACATCAAGGATACCTCCGTGCTCAACGTCATCGGCGTGACGGAGCTGTACTTTTTCGCCGGCATCATTTACAAGGATACGCTCAAGGTCTTTCAGACCTACTTCGTGGTCTGTGTGCTGTATTTTATCCTGACGTTCGTCATCACCCGTCTTCTCCGCTTTGCGGAAAAGAAACTGGAGGGCAAGGAGAATTACACCATCTTCGGCTCTCAGACCGATCCGCAGGCAGAGATTCACATCCGGAAGGAGGAACCCCGTTATGACGCCTGAAACCCCGGTGATTGAACTGCGTCATCTCAAAAAGGACTTCGGCGACCACCACGTTCTTTCAGACATCAACCTCACGGTTTCTTCCGGTGAGGTGGTCAGCATCATCGGCTCTTCCGGCAGCGGCAAAAGCACCTGTCTGCGCTGCGTCAACCTGCTGGAGACCCCCACGGACGGCGAGATCCTGTGGCACGGAAAGAACATCCGCACCGAGATTCCTTCCTTATATGATTACCGTGCCAAAGTGGTCATGGTTTTTCAGCAGTTCAATCTGTTCAACAACATGACCGTTCTGAAAAACTGCATGATCGGTCAGATGAAAGTTCTGAAGCGCTCCCGGGAAGAGGCGGAACAAAAAGCGCTTGCGTTTCTGGATCGTGTGGGAATGCTTCCGTACCGGAACGCCCGTCCTGCCCAGCTGTCGGGCGGACAGAAGCAGCGTGTGGCAATTGCCCGCGCCCTGGCGATGGAGCCGGAGGTTCTGCTGTTTGACGAGCCGACTTCGGCACTCGATCCGCAGATGGTGGGCGAGGTGCTGGACGTTATGAAGCGGCTTGCCGCCTCGGGAATGACCATGCTGGTGGTCACACACGAGATGGCGTTTGCCCGCGACGTTTCGGATAAGGTGGTGTTTATGGCAGACGGTGTTGTCTGCGAACAGGGCACCCCGCAGGAGATTTTCTCCGATCCGAAGAATCCCCGTACCCGCGACTTCCTGGCACGCTTTCTCCGGGGCTGATTCCCTCAAAACCACAAAACCCGCCTTTCCGGAGGCGGGTTTGCTTATTTTTTTGAAAGTTCACAAAAAATTCACAATTTCCGCGCGGATTTCCGAAACAAATTCGAGAAAAACTCTTGCAATTTGCGGGGGAGTGTGGTATAATATCCGGGCATGGCAAAAATGCGTAATGCGTTGACCCCGGAGGTTGCTGAAATCCGCCACGGTAAACGGCGGCAGGGAATTTCGGGCGAGCATCATCCAAAGTGATTGGATCTACCGAATTTAGTTGATGTAAGGAAAAAGACGCAGACCGACCTGACTTCAGGCGTCCGGTGCGCACTCTTACTTTACCACTCAACATGGTTTTGTGTTCGGAACGGTTGCCCTGTTTCCGAATTTTGTTTTGTCAAAAACATGAAACACACGGATGAGTGTTCGGTTTCCAACTCAAAAAAATTTCCTTTGGGGCGAAAGCCCTGCGGGGCGAACCCCCAAACCTATTCTATTGAGGAGGCGAACGAAAATGGCAAACGAGAAAATGAGAATCCGCTTGAAATCTTACGACCACAATCTTGTTGATATGTCGGCAGCGAAAGTTGTTGAAACAGCAAAAAGATTCGGTGCGGAGGTGTCCGGTCCCATTCCGCTGCCCACGGAGAAGGAAGTTGTTACGATTCTTCGTGCTGTCTTCAAATATAAAGACAGCCGTGAGCAGTTTGAAACACGGACGCACAAGCGCGTCATTGATATTCTGAAGCCCGACAAGAAAATTGTCGATGCGCTGATGAACATCGAACTTCCCGCAGGCGTTGACATCGAAATCAAGATGTAACCGGCAAAACCCTTTGTCATGCAGAAAAAAGAGTTTCAACGGCTTTCCTTCCAAATAATATAAAGCCGTTCCCGGAATGCGGATGCATTCTGCGGTCATGTTGGCAAACGCCAACCAATAACCGAAAGGAGAATTGAAATGGAAAAAGGTATCATTGGCAAGAAGGTCGGTATGACCCAGCTGTTCACCGAAACGGGCGCCGTTGTTCCCGTCACGGTCGTGGAAGTCGGTCCCTGCGTCGTCGTTCAGAAGAAGACGGTGGAGAACGACGGCTACGAAGCCGTTCAGCTCGGTTTTGACGACATGAGAGCAAAACTTGTGGTCAAACCCCGCAAAGGTCATTTCGACAAAGCACAGGTCGCTTACAAGAGAGTCCTCAAGGAGTTCAAACTGGATAACAGCGCTTCTCTGAACGTCGGCGACATCATCAAGGCAGACGTGTTCGCGGCGAACGACAAGGTCGACGTCACGGGCGTATCCAAAGGCAAGGGCTATCAGGGCACCATCAAGAGATGCGGGTTCCACACCGGTCCGATGGCTCACGGCTCCGGATACCACAGACATCAGGGTTCTATGGGCTCCAACACCGACCCGTCCCGTGTTTTCAAAGGCAAGGGTATGCCGGGTCACATGGGCAGCGAACAGGTCACAATTCAGAATCTGCGCATCGTCAAGGTTGACGCAGAAAACAATCTGATTGCGATCAAGGGCGCAATCCCCGGTCCCAACGGCGGATTGGTAGTGGTCAAGTCTGCTGTCAAAGGCGCTTAAGGGAAGGAGGAAATAACAATGAACGTTAAAGTTTACGATATGAACGGCAAGGAAGCCGGCACGATGGAACTGAAAGACGAAATCTTTGCGATTCCCGTCAACGTCGCGCTCCTGCATGAAGCCGTCAAGAATTACCTCGCAAACCAGAGACACGGTACGCAGAGCACGCTGACCCGGACGGAAGTTCGCGGCGGCGGCAGGAAGCCGTGGAGACAGAAAGGCACCGGCAGAGCCAGACAGGGCTCCATCCGTGCTCCCCAGTGGACACACGGCGGCGTCGCTCTCGGCCCCAAGCCCCGTTCTTACCGGTATTCCCTGAACAAAAAAGCAAAGAGAGTTGCCATGAAGTCGGCTTTCTCCGCCAAACTTGCGGACGAAAATCTGATCGTTCTCGATACGCTGGCATTTGAAGCCCCGAAGACCAAGTCCATGGTTGCGGTTCTCAAAGCCCTGAACGTTTCCGACAAAGCCCTGGTTGTTCTGCCGGGTCCGGACGTCAATGTGGTCAAGAGCGC
This sequence comes from uncultured Eubacteriales bacterium, assembly GCA_934438175.1. GTDB lineage: Bacteria > Bacillota > Clostridia > Oscillospirales > UBA644 > CAKSBH01. The sequence goes on from CAKSBH010000006.1 coordinate 61,586, forward strand.
GAAGAACCTGCCGGATGTCAAGGTTCTCTATGTCAACACGCTGAACGTCTACGACATTCTGAAGTACGATAAATTCATCGTCACGAAAGAAGCCGTGGGCAAAATCGAGGAGGTGTACAGATAATGAAACACGCACAGGACATTATTCTGACCCCCGTTGTTACGGAGAAATCCATGAGTGTGATCCGCGAGCAGCGGAAATACACGTTCAAAGTTGCTAAAACGGCGAACAAGATCGAAATCAAACAGGCAGTTGAGGAATTATTCGGCGTCAAGGTCGACGCAGTCAATGTCATGAACTGCGACGGCAAAGAAAGAAGACGTGGTTACACGCACGGCACGACCGCTTCCTACAAAAAAGCGATCGTAACGCTGACGAAGGATTCCAAGACCATCGCCTTCTTCGACAGCTTGATGTAAAGGAGTGAAACAGAATGGCTATCAGAGTTTATAAGCCGACCACCCCCGGCAGACGTGGGATGACCGTCTCCCGCTTTGAGGAACTGACGAAGGTCAAGCCGGAAAGATCACTTCTCGTCAATCTGAAGAAGAACGCCGGCCGTAACAACCAGGGCAAAATCACCGTCCGTCATCAGGGCGGCGGTAACCGCAGAAAATACAGAATTATCGACTTCAAGAGAAATACGCAGGAAGCCGCAGCCACGGTTCTGAGCATTGAATACGATCCGAACCGCAGCTCCTACATCGCGCTGGTTCAGTATGAGGACGGCAAAAAAGCGTATATCCTCGCCCCGCAGAAGCTTACCGTCGGCGACAAGGTTCTTGCCTCCGACCATGCGGATATCAAGCCGGGCAACACCATGCAGCTTTCCTTTGTTCCTCTCGGTACGTTTGTTCACAACGTCGAGATCAACCCCGGAAAGGGCGGACAGCTGGTCCGCGCGGCAGGTGCCGGTGCGCAGGTTCTCGCCAAAGAGAACGGCTATGCTCAGCTTCGTCTTCCGTCCGGTGAAGTCCGCATGATTCCGCTGAACTGCCGTGCAACCATCGGCGTTCTCGGCAATCTGGATCATGAAAACGTCTCCCGCGGCAAAGCCGGTAAGACCCGCTATCTCGGCATTCGTCCTACGGTCCGCGGCTCGGTCATGAACCCGTGCGATCACCCGCTCGGCGGTGGTGAGGGCAAGAGCCCGATCGGTCGTCCCGGACCGGTTACTCCGTGGGGTAAACCGGCTCTCGGCTACAAGACCCGTTCCCGCAAGAACAAATCCAATAAGTTCATCGTGAAACGCAGAAATGGTAAATAAGGAGGTGCTGAATCATGGGAAGAAGCGTTAAAAAAGGACCTTATGTCGAAGCGTCGCTTCTGAAAAAGGTCAGAGAAATGAACAAAACCAATGAAAAACGTGTTGTCAAAACATGGTCCAGAGCGTCCACGATTTTCCCTGAATTCGTCGGACACACCTTTGCAGTCCATGACGGCAAGAAACACGTTCCCGTATACGTCACCGAAGACATGGTCGGACACCGCCTCGGCGAGTTTGCTCCCACCCGTATCTTCAAGGGGCACTCCGGCTCCAAGACGTCCAATACGTCGGGCAAATAAGTCGCAGGAGGTTTAGAGAGAATTTATGGAAGCCAAAGCTTATTTAAGAGGACTCCGCATTACACCCCGTAAAGTCGGAATCGTCCTGGATCTGGTCAGAAACAAGCCCGTCGGCACCGCCATCGCCATTCTTCAGAATACTCCGAAAGCGGCAAGCACACCGGTGCTGAAACTTCTCAAATCCGCCATCGCAAACGCCGAAAACAACTTCGGCATGGACGTCAGCAAGCTGTACGTCAAAACCTGCTATGTCGGTCCGGGAAGCACCATGAAGAGAAGAATGCCGAGAGCTCGCGGAAGCGCGGACGTCATTCTTAAAAGATCCTCGCACGTAACGATGATCGTTGCGGAAAAAGACTGAGAAAGGAGTAAAACATTATGGGACAGAAAGTGAATCCGCACGGCATTCGGGTCGGCATCATCCGCAACTGGGACTCCAGATGGTTTGCTCGTGATGATCTTTTCGGCGATCTCGTGGTCGAGGACAACAAGATCCGCAAATTCATCAAGAAAAGACTCGCCAATGCCGGCATTCCGAAAATTGAAATCGAACGGGACAATTCCGGAAAAGTCCGCATTTTGATCCACTGCTCCCGTCCGGGTACCGTAATCGGTAAAGGCGGACAGGAAATCGAGAAACTGCGCGTCGAGGTTGAAAAACTCATCGGCAAGTCGGTCGCTCTCACCATCGTGGAAGAAAAACGCATTGACCTCAACGCACAGCTGGTGGCAGAACGCATTGCACAGGATCTGGAGAAGAGAATTTCCTTCCGTCGTGCAACGAGAGGTGCCATTGACCGTGCCATGAAGTCGGGCGCGAAAGGTATCAAGACCTGCGTCTCCGGACGTCTGGGCGGCGCGGAAATCGCGCGTACCGAGCATTATCACGAAGGAACCATCCCCCTGCAGACTCTGCGTGCCGACATTGACTACGGCTTTGCGGAGGCGGCAACGACATACGGACGCATCGGCGTAAAGGTATGGATCTACAAGGGTGAGATCCTGAACGTGGGCAAGAAGTTTGCAGTAAGGGAGGATAAGCGCCATGTTAATGCCAAAAAGAGTAAAGTATAGAAGAGTGCATCGGGGCAGAATGACCGGTAAGGCATACCGTGGCAACAAGGTGTCCAGCGGTGAATACGGTCTGGTCGCTCTTGAGCCGGCATGGGTCACATCCAATCAGATTGAGGCAGCCCGTGTTGCTATGACCCGTTATATCAAAAGAGGCGGACAGGTCTGGATCAAGATCTTCCCCGACAAACCGGTTACGAAAAAGCCCGCTGAAACCCGCATGGGTTCCGGTAAAGGCGCTCCCGAATACTGGGTTGCGGTTGTAAAACCGGGCCGTGTTATGTTTGAAATGGCAGGCATTTCGGAAGAGGTTGCCCGTGAGGCCATGCGTCTCGCCAGCCACAAACTTCCGCTCAAGACGAAATTCGTGAAAAAAGAGGATTTCGCGGCAGAGCCGGACGCAACCGTCGGAGGTGACGCATCATGAAAAAGAAAGAATTAGACGCTCTGAAGGCGCTCAGCGTAGGGGAACTGGAAACGAAACTCGCTGATCTGAAAAAGGAACTGTTCGGTCTTCGTTTTCAGCATGCGACAAATCAGCTCGACAACCCGAAGCAGCTCACCTTCATCCGCAGAGATATCGCCAGAGTCGAAACTCTTCTGCGTGAAAAACAGAGTAACGGCTGATGGGAGGATTGAACGATGAGCGATAGAGCAATTAGAAAAACGAGAATCGGACTGGTCGTTTCCGATAAAATGGATAAGACCGTCGTGGTCGCCCTCCGTGAGAACGAGCGGCATCCTCTTTATAAAAAGGTTGTCCGTTCCACTTACAAGTTGAAGGCGCACGATGAGAACAATGCGTGCAAGGTCGGCGACAGAGTTCTTGTTATGGAAACAAGACCGCTGTCCAAGGACAAGAGATGGCGCGTGGTTGAGATCGTCGAAAAGGCGAAGTAAACCCGCGAAAGAACTGCAGGTATGCACAGCGAAAGCAAGTATACCGATGAAACTCAAAGCAGTTTGAAAAACAGAAAAGGAGAATTCCCATGATTCAACAACAGACGTTTCTCCAGGTCGCTGACAACACGGGCGCGAAAGAACTCATGTGCATCCGCGTACTCGGCGGTTCGGGAAGAAAATTCGCCAACATCGGCGATGTGATCGTTTGCAGCGTCAAGAAGGCCCAGCCGAACGGCGCTGTGAAAAAGGGTGAGGTCGTCAAGGCAGTTGTTGTCCGCAGTGTGAGAGGTCTGCGCAGAGCAGACGGCTCTTACATCAAATTCGATGAGAACGCTGCGGTCCTGATTAAGGACGACAAAACCCCGAGAGGGACCCGTATCTTCGGGCCCGTTGCGAGAGAACTGAGAGATAAGGAATACACCAAGATCCTGTCTCTTGCTCCCGAAGTTCTGTAAGGAGGAAAGACACGATGAAAACACTGCACATCAAGTCCGGCGATCAGGTTCAGATCATTTCCGGCAGAAGCAAAGGCGCGCAGGGTAAGGTCGTTGCCGTTTCCCCTTCGGAAGGCAAAGTCATTATCGAGGGTGCAAACCTTGTGACCAAGCACGTGAAACCCCGCAGACAGGGCGAAACGGGCGGCATCGTCAAAGCCGAGGGCTCTCTGTATGCCTGCAAGGTCATGCTGGTCTGCCCCACCTGCAAAAAGCCCGTCCGTGTCGGCTACCGTGTCGAGGACGGCAAAAAAGTTCGGTTTTGCGTAAAATGCAAAACGGTTCTGTAAGAGGAGGAGGAGTTATCTATGTCCAAGATGAGTGAACTGTACAAGAACGAAGTGGCTCCCGCTCTGATGAAGAAATTCAACTACAAGAGCCCGATGCAGATTCCCAAAATCGAAAAAATCGTAATCAACGTCGGCTGCGGCGAAGCGAAAGAAAACACCAAGGTGATCGACGCCGTGTCGAACGACCTGTCGCTGATCTCCGGTCAGCATCCGGTGACGTGCAAGGCAAGAAAATCCGTTGCGAACTTCAAGGTTCGTAAAGGCATGCCCATCGGCGTGAAGGTCACGCTGCGCGGCGAAAGAATGTACGCCTTCATGGAAAAGCTGTTCGGTTTTGCTCTTCCGAGAGTCCGTGACTTCCGCGGAATCAACCCGAACTCCTTTGACGGCAGAGGAAACTACTCCTTTGGCATCAAAGAGCAGTTGATCTTCCCGGAAATCGAGTACGACAAGATCGACAAAATCCGTGGCATGGACATCATGTTTGTAACAACGGCAACCAAAGACGAAGAAGCCAAAGAACTTCTGACGCTGATGGGCGCGCCGTTCGCGAATTAAGGAGGAGTATTAGAAATGGCAAAGAAATCCATGATTCTGAAACAGCAAAAGCCTGCTAAGTACTCTGCCAGAGCATACAACAGATGCAAAATCTGCGGCAGACCTCATGCGTATCTGAGAAAATACGGCATCTGCCGTATCTGCTTCAGAGAGCTTGCCTATAAGGGAGAAATTCCCGGCGTGAAAAAGGCAAGCTGGTAAGACATTGAGGAACATTGTATTAGGAGGTTAGAGATATGATCACGACAGACCCCATTGCCGATATGTTGACTCGGATCCGCAATGCGAATTCTGCGAAGCACGAGAGCGTCGATGTTCCGGCTTCCAACATGAAAAAGCAGATTGCCCAGATCCTGGTTGATGAGGGCTATATCAAGTCCTTCAACGTCATCGATGACGGCAAACAGGGCGTGCTGAAGGTATTCCTGAAGTACGGCCCGAATAAATCCAAGGTTCTGCAGGGCATCAAGCGCGTATCGAAACCCGGTCTGCGCATTTATGTCGGCAGAGATGAACTTCCCCAGGTTATGAAAGGCCTCGGTGTGGCGATTGTTTCCACGTCGAAGGGCATCATGACCGACAAGAAAGCCCGCAAGGACAACGTCGGCGGCGAAGTTCTGGCATTTGTCTGGTAAAAGATTCGGAGGTTAAACAAGATGTCAAGAATTGGTAGAAAGCACATTGATATACCCGCCGGAGTCAACGTGACGCTGGCGTCCGATAATGTGATTACCGTCAAGGGTCCCAAAGGTGAGCTCAGCCGGGCGCTCCAGAAGGATATGATCGTCAAGATCGACGGCAACATCATTACGGTAGAACGTCCGTCTGAGGACAGATATTTCAAGTCCTTGCACGGCTTGACAAGAACCTTGATTGCAAACATGATCGAAGGCGTTACGCACGGTTACAGCAAAACGCTGGAGATTCAGGGTGTCGGTTACAGGGTTCAGAAACAGGGCAACAAAGCGGTCTTCTCCATCGGATATTCCCATCCGGTCGAGATCGCGGAAGTTCCCGGAATCAAAATTGACATTCCCGACGGTCTGAAGATTGTCATTTCCGGACCCGACAAGCAGCAGGTCGGACAGTTTGCGGCAAAAGTCCGCGAGATCCGTCCGCCGGAGCCGTATCACGGCAAGGGTATCCGCTATGCAGGCGAATACATCAAGCTGAAGGAAGGCAAAGCCGGTAAGGCAAAGAAATAAGCCCTTTCCGAAGACCGATATTATGAAATGCTCTCAAGGAGGTTTACAAATTAGTTATGGTCACGAAAAAAGATTCCAATAAAGCCAGACTGCAAAGACACAAGCGCGTCCGTGGCAAGATCAGCGGAACGGCTTCCTGTCCCCGTCTGAATGTGTACCGTTCGCTGAAGAACATTTACGCGCAGATCATCGACGATGAACACGGCGTAACGCTCTGCTCGGCATCCACGAAGGATAAGGATTTCGCATCCTACGGCGGAAACAAAGAAGCGGCACGTGCGGTTGGCAAGAAGATCGCCGAACTTGCTTTGGCGAAAGAGATCAAAGACGTTGTTTTCGACAGAGGCGGTTACCTGTATCACGGAAGAGTTCAGGAACTTGCAGAGGGCGCCAGAGAAGGCGGACTCAATTTCTGATTCAGGAGGAAATGAATTATGTACGAAAAGATTGATCCGTCTACGGTAGCATTTCAGCCCGAGAAGCTTGTTTCCGTCAGCCGTGTCTCCAAGACCGTCAAAGGTGGACGCAAGTCCAAGTTCTCTGCGCTGATTGTTGTCGGTGACGGCAACGGCATCGTCGGTGTCGGGCTCGGCAAATCCGTCGAAATTCCCGACGCGATCGCCAAGGGTATCGCGGATGCGAAGAAGAACCTGATCCGTGTTTCCCTCAAAGATACGACGATTCCTCATGAAGTCGTGGCGGAGTTCGGCTCCAGCACGGTTATCATGATGCCGGCTCCCAAAGGAACCGGTGTTATCGCCGGCGGCGCTGTCCGTGCGGTTCTCGAGAAGGCCGGCATCAAGGACATCCGTACCAAGGCGCTGCATTCCCGCAACCCGCAAAACCTCGTTCAGGCCACCATCAAGGGTCTCGCAAGTTTGCGTGATGTCCAGCAGGTTGCCGAAACGAGAGGCAAAACGGTAGAAGAGATTTTAGGTTAAGGAGGGTAATACAATGGCAGAAAAACAGACAGGTAGTACCACTCTTAAAGTGACGTTGACGAAAAGTCTGATCGGCAGAAACAAGAAGCACATCGCCACGGCGAACTCTCTGGGTCTGCGCAAGATCGGCGATTCCTCCGTCCAGCCCAAGAACGACGCTACCATCGGAAAAATCACGGAGATCCGTTATCTGATCTCTGTGGAAGAATAAGGAGGTGCCGAGATGAAATTATCAGACCTGAGTCCTGCCGAAGGATCCGTGAAGTCTGCCTACAGAAAGGGCAGAGGCATCGGCTCCGGAAACGGCAAAACGGCCGGAAAGGGCCACAAGGGCCAGAACGCCCGTTCGGGCGGCGGTGTGCGCCCCGGTTTCGAAGGCGGTCAGATGCCGCTTCAGAGACGGTTGCCCAAGCGCGGCTTCTCCAACTACCCCTTCAAGGTTGAGTACCAGACGGTCAACGTCGGGCTTCTCAACGAGTTTGAAGACGGCGCTGTCGTAACGGTTGAAGAGCTTTTCGCCAAGAATATGGTGGCAAGCAAGACGGCGGCAGTCAAAATCCTGGGTGACGGCGAGGTTTCCAAAAAACTGACCGTCAAAGCCGAAAGATTTTCCGAGACCGCGAGAGCGAAGATCGAGGCTGCAGGCGGGAAGGTTGAGGTGCTGTAAGTTATGAATATACTTGCAACACTGAAGAACGCCTGGAAAACCGAAGATCTCAAAAAGAAAATCATTTTTACGTTTTTTATCATCATCCTGTTCCGGATCGGTGTGAATATCCCGGTTCCGTTCGTCAACTCCGACGCGGTAAACGCCATTTTCACCAACTCGGCAGGAAACCTGCTCGGCTATTTCAATATGCTGTCCGGTAGCGCGCTGTCTCAGGGTGTTATCTTTGCCCTGACCATTCAGCCGTATATCAACAGCAGCATTATCATTCAGCTTCTCACCGTTGCCATTCCTCAGTTTCAGAGCTGGCAGAAAGACGGCGGTGAGGCGGGACGCAAAAAGCTGCGCAACATCACCCGGTATCTCTCGGTTGCGATTGCCGTTGTGCAGGCGTATGGCTATTACAGCATCCTGAATGCTTATTCGGCACTGGAATACACCTATGCCGACGGCGGTAAGGGCTGGCTTGCCATGCTCACCATCGTTTTCACGCTGGTTGCCGGCTCCTGCCTGGTCACCTGGCTGGGCGAATGTGTGGATGAAAAGGGTATCGGCAACGGTATTTCCATCATTCTGTTCGCCAGCATCGTTTCGAGAGGCGCCTCTCTTGTTGCCAACAGCATGGCGTTGTTCCGTAATGGTCAGTGGTGGATCGTTCTCATCATGCTGGTCGTGTTCCTTGCCGTTGTTGTTGCCATCGTCTTCATGGACGCTGCGGAACGCCGCATTCCGATTCAGTACGCAAAACGTCAGATCGGTCGCAAGGTTTACGGCGGTCAGAGTACGCATCTTCCCATCAAGGTCGCTATGACCGGCGTTATGCCGATTATCTTCGCATTTGCCATCGTCGGCGTTCCCGCGACAATCGCGCAGTTCTTCCCGAACTCCGGTTATTACACGTGGGTCAACAAGTACTTCTCCACAACGAGCCCGCTGTACATGATCCTGACGTTTGTTCTGATTATCCTGTTCAACTATTTCTACCTGTCCATCCAGTATGATCCGGTTGAAATTTCGAACAACATCAAGAACAACGGTGGTACCATTCCGGGAATCCGTCCCGGCAAACCGACCAGTGACTTCATCATCCGGAGTGTGAACCGTGTCACCCTTTGCGGTGCTCTGTTCCTCGGTGTCATCGCCGTTCTGCCGTATATCATCGAAGCCATTGTTCCCACCGCTTCCGGTCTGGCGATCGGCGGTACGTCGGTTATGATTCTGGTCAGCGTGGCACTGGAAACCGTCCGCGGGCTGGAATCTCAGATGCTGATGCGTCATTACAAGGGATTCCTTGACTGAAACCGATTCGTTCGTGCGGGGATGAGGTCCGCCTCGTCCCGCACGGCGATGTGATTCCCGAAAGGAGTACGGAATGTATAATTTGATTTTACTGGGCGCTCCCGGTGCCGGCAAAGGCACGCAGGCGGAGATTCTGTCGGAGCAGTATGGAATTCCGCAGATTTCCACCGGTGTGATTCTCCGTCAGGCAATCAAGGACGAAACGCCGCTCGGCATCAAGGTCAAGGCCGTGATGGAAGCGGGCGACCTGGTTGCCGATGAGGATGTTGTTGCCATCGTAAAGGAACGTCTGGCAAAACCGGATTGCGCCAACGGCTTTATTCTGGACGGGTTTCCCCGCACCATTGCCCAGGCAGTTGCTTTGGACGAAATGCTCAAGGAATTGGGCTGTCCGCTGTCGAAGGTTCTGAGCATTGAGGTGAAGGATGAAGACATTGTCCGCCGGATGAGCGGTCGTCGTGTGTGCAAAAACTGCGGCAGTTCGTACCATCTGGTTTACAACAAACCGCAGACGGAAAACGTCTGCGACAAATGCGGAACCCCGCTTTCGATCCGCAGCGACGATCGGGAGGACGTTGTCCGCGAACGGCTTGCCGTTTATCACAAGCAAACGGCTCCGCTCAAAGATTATTACGCCAAAACGGGGCTTCTTGTTCTGGTCGAAGGGCAGGAGGAACTCAAAGACACCTGCGCTCTGGTCAGAAAAGCGCTTGAGGCGTAAGTATGATCATTGTAAAAACCCAGCGGGAAATTGATCTTATGCGCGAAGCGGGTCGTGTGACTGCGGAAGCGATGGAGGTCGGAGGGGCGGAAGTCCGTCCGGGCGTCAGCACCAAGCATATCAACGACACGATCGAGCGTTTCATAAGAAGTAAGGGCGGAAAGCCCTCGTTTCTCCATTATTCCGGGTATCCGGCAAGCGCGTGTATCTCCATCAACGATCAGGTGATACACGGCATTCCATCCGCAAAGCGTATCATCGAGGATGGAGATTTGGTAAGTATTGATATCGGTGTTCTCCTCAACGGCTACCATGGCGACATGGCAAGGACGTTCGGCGCCGGTCACATTCGCAGCGAGGATCAGAAGCTGATGGACGTCACACGGGAAAGCTTCTGGGAAGCGATGAAAGTGGCCCGGGTCGGTTACCGTCTCGGCGATATCGGGGCGGCGGTCAGCGCACACGCGCACCGCTACGGCTTCGGCGTTGTTTACGATTATGTCGGGCATGGCGTGGGGGCACAATTACACGAGGAACCGGACGTTCCGAATTACGGCATTCCGGGAAAAGGCAGTCGCCTTGTCGCAGGCATGACCATTGCGGTAGAGCCCATGATCAACGCGGGCACACCGGACGTGCGGGTTCTGCGCGACGGCTGGACAGTCGTGACCAAGGACGGAAAGAAATCCGCCCACTACGAAAACACGATTCTCATTCGTGACGACGAGCCGTTAATACTCACATCTCTATAACGGACAGGTCCGTATGTGCGAAGGAAGTGTCTGCGGGGGTGCAGCACGACGACGCATCATGACGGTATGCGGAAGCGGAGGTTTTAATAAAAATGAGTACGATTGCCAAGGGTTGCTTCGTACGCTCGGTCGCCGGACGGGACGCCGGAAAGATTTTTCTGGTTCTGGACGAAGACGGCTTGCGGGTAACTGTTGTTGACGGTCAGCTCAGACGGATGGAGCATCCGAAAACGAAAAACATCAAACATGTCGTCTTCTACGCCGAAAACCGCAACGAGCGTCTTCTCGGCAAGATCCTGGAAGGCATCCGTCTTGAGGATGCGGAGGTTCGGAAGGCGATCCGGCAAGCATCAGAGGAGGTTCTGTAGTGGCAAAAGAAGGCATCATTGAAGTAGAAGGCGTTGTTGTGGATGTTCTTCCCAACACGAAGTTCATTGTAGAGCTGAAGAACGGCCATCGCCTGACGGCATACATTTCCGGTCGTCTTCGTGACAACAACATCCGCATTCTGCTCGGTGACCACGTTGTCGTGGAAATGACACCGTATGACCTTACGCAAGGCAGAATCACATGGAGAGGTCAGAGATCCTGACGCGTCTCTTACAACAAAAGGTATGCAGTGCATACACGGCATTGATTTTTAAGGAGGTTCTGAATTATGAAGGTACGTCCTTCCGTGAAACCCATGTGTGAAAAATGCAAAGTCATCAAACGCAAAGGCAAAGTTATGGTCATTTGCGAAAACCCGAAGCATAAACAGAAACAGGGTTAAAGAAAACAGGAGGTATAACAGAATATGGCACGTATTGCAGGCGTAGATTTGCCGAACACCAAACGTGTGGAGATCGGCTTGACCTATATTTACGGCATCGGACTCAGCACGTCTAAGCAGATTCTTGCGGAAACGGGAATCAACCCGGACACCCGTGTGAAGGATCTGAACGAGGATGACATCTCCAAGCTGAGAGAGTATATCGACCATCACGTGGTCGTTGAGGGTGACCTCCGTCGGAACGTGGCGCTGAACATCAAGCGTCTGGTCGAGATTGGTTGCTATCGCGGCACCCGTCACAAGAAAGGTCTTCCGGTTCGCGGTCAGAGAACCAAGACAAACGCAAGAACGCGCAAGGGTCCGTCCAAGACCGTTGCAAACAAGAAGAAATAAGCGGGGAGGGCAATGAATTATGGCACAGGCAAAACAGTCCGGTAAAAAACCGGTTATCAAAAGACGCAGAGACAGAAAGAACATTGAAAAAGGCGCCGCTCATATCCGCGCCAGCTTCAACAACACCATTGTTACCATCTCCGACCTGAACGGGAACGCCGTTTCCTGGGCATCTGCCGGTGAGATGGGCTTCAAGGGCTCCAAGAAGTCTACGCCGTTCGCGGCTCAGACCGCTGCGGAGACCGCTGCCAAAGCGGCAATTGACCACGGCATGAAGACCGTTGAAGTTTATGTCAAGGGTCCCGGCACGGGCAGAGAATCTGCCATCCGTGCCCTTCAGACCGCCGGTCTGGAAGTTACGCTTATCAAAGACGTAACGCCCATCCCGCACAACGGCTGCCGTCCCCCGAAGAGACGCCGTGTTTAATTTGAGGAGGTAAAACGGATATGGCAAGATATACAGGTCCGGTCTGCAGACTTTGCAGACGTGAAAAAACCAAACTGTTTCTGAAGGGCGACAAGTGCTACAGCGCAAAGTGCGCTCTGAACGATCCGAAATTCCTGGTTCCGGGTCAGCACGGCGCAAGCCGCAAGAAACCGACCGACTATTCCATCCAGTTGCGTGAAAAGCAGAAGGCGAAGCGGTTCTACGGAATTCTGGAAAAACAGTTCCGTTCTTATTTTGAAATGGCGGAGAAGAAGCCGGGTGTCACCGGTGACACCCTCCTCGAAATTCTGGAAAGCCGTCTGGACAACATCGTGTACCGTCTCGGCTTTGCCATGTCGCGCATCGAAGCCAGACAGCTGGTAACGCACGGACATTTTGAAGTCAATGGCAAGCGTGTCGACATCCCGTCCTATCTCGTGAGCGAGGGTGATGTGATTTCGGTCAAGGATTCCAGCAAAGATTCCACGAAGCTCAAGGCGGTTATGGAAGCCAATGCCTCCAAGCCCCTCTGCGCATGGCTGGAGTCCGATAAGGAGAACATGAAAGGCAAAGTCGTCCGCCTGCCGAAAGCAGAAGAGATTGATATGCCGCTCGAAATGCACCTCATCGTTGAGTTGTACTCGAAATAATCCCCGGGCAACCGTTATCATCATAGGGAAAGCCCTCGGGCTTTCCCTGAGTAAAGCATTCGCTACGGATGCTTGGAAAGGGGCATACACATGATTGAAATCGAAAAGCCGACCATCGAAATTGCCGATTGTACGGAAGACGGCACATACGGCAAATTCGTTGTAGAGCCGCTGGAACGTGGCTACGGCATCACTTTGGGCAATTCACTGCGTCGCATCCTGCTTTCTTCTCTGCAGGGCGCAGCCGTCACGTCCATCAAGATCGACGGTGTTCAGCATGAATTTTCCACCATTCCCGGCGTCAAGGAAGACGTTGCGGAAATCGTTCTCAACATGAAGGGTCTGATCGCGCGTCTGCACGGCAATTCGTCCAAATTCGCATACATTGACGTTTCGGAAGAGGGCGAAGTTACGGCGGCGGATATCAAAGCGGATTCCGACATTGAGATTCTGAACCCCGAAATGCACATCGCAACGTTGGGGAAGGGTGCACGTCTGTATATGGAAATCACCATCGGTCTCGGAAGAGGATACGTTCCCTCGGAGCGCAACCGTCTTGCCGATGCTCCTATCGGTCTGATTTCCATGGACTCGTCGCATTCGCCCGTCACGAAGGTGAATTTCACCATTGAAAACACACGTGTCGGACAGATTACGGACTATGACAAACTGACTTTGGAGGTCTGGACGAACGGAACCATTTCCGCCAAGTCCGCCGTTTCTCTTTCTGCCAAGATTATGAGCGAGCATCTTGCTCTGTTTATCGATCTGGCTGCCGATTCCGCGGTTGATACCGATGTGTGGAAGGGCGATGAGAATGAGGTCAAAGAGCAGGTGTTGAGCAAACAGATTGAAGATCTCGATCTGTCCGTCCGTTCGTTCAACTGTCTGAAGCGTGCCGGCATCAGCACGGTCGGAGATCTCATCAACAAAACTCCGGACGAAATGATGCGCGTGCGCAATCTGGGCAAGAAATCTCTGGAAGAGGTTATTGCCAAACTTGCCGAATACGGACTTTCGTTCTCGGAAGAAAAAGAATAAGGTAGGAGGGCTGCCATTATGTCCAAAAGAAAACTCGGAAGAACAGCCGATCACAGAGTGTCCATGCTGAGAGGCCTTGTCACATATCTGCTTAAGAACGGTTCCGTCGAAACGACGGTCACCCGTGCCAAGGAACTTCGTTCCGTGGCGGATAAAATGATTACGCTGGGCAAAACCAACACGCTTCATTCCAAGCGTCAGGCACTCAGCTATATTACGGACCGCGACGTTGTCAAAAAGCTTTTTGACGAGATCGCTCCGAAATATGCCGATCGCAACGGCGGTTATACCCGCATTCTCAAAACCGGTCCCCGGCAGGGCGACGCGGCGGAGATGGCGATCATTCAGTTGGTCTGAACCGAAAAAACAGGGATCCGGGACGAAAAAAGCGTTCCGGATCCATTTTTTTTCAAAAAGGGCTTGTATTTTTTGAAAAAGTGTGATATACTTGTTGTGTAAGAGCGGTGGGAACCGCTCTTACGGTGTTTTTACGGGAGAACGCGGAGGAGGGAATCGTATGAAAAACGTGGTTGCCCTGGTGCGCGAACTGGCGGAACCGAAGATCCGGGAACGGAATCTGGAATTGTGGGACGCCGAGTTCAAAAAAGAGGGTGCGGATTATTATCTGCGTCTGTACATCAACCGTCCGGACGGCAACGTGGGCATTGAAGACTGCGAAGCGCTGGACCGGTATCTCAGCCCGCTTCTGGATGAGGCGGATCCCATCGAGCAGAGCTATTACCTTGAGATCCAGTCGGCAGGCCTGATCCGGGATCTGAAATACGACTGGCATTATGACCGCTACCTCGGCAGGGAAGTTCAGGTCTGCACCTATAAAAGTGCCGACGGACTTCCGAAAAAATTCAATGCCGTTCTCAACGGCTACGACGATGTCAACGTCCGCTTTACAGTAGACGGACAGGAGCGGTTTGTCGAAAAGAAAAACATTTCCAAAATGACGATTGATCTGATATAAAACGGAGGTCTTACAAAATCATGAACGCTGCATTTTACGAGGCACTGGAAAGTCTCGAAAAAGAACGGAACATCCCGAAGGATTATATGCTGGAGAAGATCCGTGCCGCCATCGCTTCCACCATCAAGCGCGATCGGAACGTTCCGCCGGAGAACGTGGATGTGGAATTCAACGAAAGAAAACAGACCATGCGTGCCTTCATCCGTGTCACGGTGGTGGAGACCGTAGAAAATCCCGGCATTGAAATCACGCTGGAGGAAGCCCGCAAAACCCATAAGAAAGCACAGATTGGTGACGTGCTGGAAATGGATGTTGATCCCGCGCAGGTCGGGCGTATTGCCGCGAAGGTCGGTAAGAACGTCATCATTCAGGCCATCAACGAGGCGGCAAGCGGCGCCGTGATGCAGGAATTCGAACAGCGCAAGGATGCCGTTGTTTCCGGAACCGTTACCAATGTGGATCCCCGTTCCGGCGTCGTGATGGTTCAGATCGGACGTCACGAGCTTCCGCTGTTCCCGAAAGAGCAGATTCCCGGCGAAACGTTCACCGACGGGCAGAACATCAAGGTCTGCATCACCGTTCCCGTTCCGAAAGAGGGGCACACCATCCGGGGCAGAGAAGTCGTTCTCAGCCGCGCTTCCACCCAGTATGTCCGCAAACTGTTTGAGCTGGAAGTTCCGGAAATCGCTCAGGGCATCGTGGAGATCAAAGCCATTACACGGGAAGCCGGAAGCCGCAGCAAGGTTGCGGTCGCTTCGTCGGATCCCAACGTAGAGCCCGTGGGAAGCTGCATCGGCGCACGTCAGAGCCGTCTTGCCAACATTCTGGAGAACATGGCGGGCGAACGCATCGACCTCATCCGCTACAGCGAGGATCCCGGCCAGTTTGTGGTCGCTTCCCTGTCTCCGGCAAATGCCAAACTGATGGAGATCGACCGTGAAAACAAAACCTGCCGCGTGATGGTTCCCGCCGACAGTCTGTCTCTCGCCATCGGCAAGGGCGGTCAGAACGTACGTCTCGCCGCACGGCTTACCGGCTATAAGATTGACATCATTGCCGAATGATGAAAAAAAACAACCATCCCGGCTGCGCCGATATCCGCATGTGTGCCGGCTGTGCAAAACGGGCGGATAAACACGAATTTCTCCGCATCGTCCGCACGGCGGACGGAACCGTGACCGTGCAACCGGAAGACAAGATCTGCGGACGCAGCGCATATTTATGTAAAGACAAAAAATGCCTGGAACGCTTACGGAAATCCCGCCGTCTGGCGATGCTTCTGCGCACCGACAGGATCGGGGATGACGTATGGAACCGGCTGGAGGAACTTCTTGACCGATAAATGCAAAGCCCTGCTCGGCTTCTGCCGCAAAGCGGGAAAAGCCGTTCTCGGCGCCGAAGCACTGGAGGTTTCCGCTTCCCGCTGCTATCTCATCTTTCTTTCTTCCGATGCGGCGGAACGCACGGAACGCCATGTGCGTGCGCTCGGCATCCGGACGGAAAAGACGGATCTGACCAAACAGGAACTCGGACACCTGCTCGGCTGTCGTGAAGCGGCTGCGGTCGGCATTGCCGACCGGAATTTCGCGGACGCGATCATCAAAAATATTTAGGGGGTAACGATATGGCACAAATCAAATACCGGGTCCACGAAGTGGGCACGGATTTCGGCGTGAAATACGCCTACATTCTGGAACTTCTCGAAAAATACTTCGGAAAATCCAAAAACAACCGCATGACGGCTTTGACGGATGAGGAACTGAATCTCATTTTTGAGCATTTCACGCAAAAACCGTCCAAAGCCACGCTGGCGGATTATTTCAATACCTACAACGAGGAGCTGCGCCGTCAGAAGGCGGAACAGCGCCGTCTTGCTGCCGAAAAGAAGGCGGCGGACGAACGGGCAGCCGCAGAGCCGGCACCGAAGCCCGAAACGCCTGCCGAGCCGGCACCGGAAGCCCCGAAATCTGAGGAGCCGAAACCGGAAAAACCGGAGGAGAAGCCGCAGCCGGAAAAGAAGCCGGAGGCGCCGAAGCCCCGTCCGCAGCCGCAGAAGAAGCAGCCCGCCCAGAAACAGACGCTCAAAAAAGCGGAGATCACACCGAAGGCAACCCCCACCGGCGGTGTGACCTTTGTGGAAGCCGTGGATACCTCCACGCTGGCAGGCGCCAAGCACATCGACACCCGCAAACAGGTCAGTGTCAACCTGGATAAATACGACACCCGTCTGGACGATATGGCGGGCTCTGTACGGGATACCCGTGATTCGGGCAACAAATACAAGCAGAAGCAGAAACAGAAGCCCAACCGCAAAAATGCTTCGTTCGGCAAGCGGGAAAGCGAAGCGGAGAAACTGCGCCGGCTGGAACAGTACGAGCGCGACAAGAAAAAACATCTTGCCAACATCGTTCTGCCGGAAGCCATCTCCGTCAGCAATCTTGCCGCAAAACTGAGCATGACCAATACGCAGGTGGTCAAAAAACTGATGGAACTCGGCATCATGGCTTCCGCCTCGCAGGTTATCGATTACGATACGGCGGCGCTTGTTGCCGAAGAGCTGGGCGCCACAGTTTCCAAAGAAGTGGTCGTTACCATCGAGGATAAGCTCATCAACGTGTCGGAAGACCGTTCGGATCAGCTGGAACCCCGTTGCCCGGTCGTCGTGGTCATGGGGCACGTAGACCATGGCAAGACCTCTATCCTGGATGCCATCCGTCACACGTCGGTCACGGCGGGTGAGGCAGGCGGTATCACGCAGCACATCGGCGCGTATCAGGTCGAGATCAACAACCGCAAAATCACATTTCTTGACACCCCGGGGCATGCGGCGTTCACGTCCATGCGTGCCCGCGGTGCTCAGGTTACGGATATTGTCATTCTGGTTGTCGCCGGGGATGACGGCATCATGCCGCAGACCGTCGAAGCCATCAACCATGCCAAGGCGGCAAATGTCCCCATCATCGTTGCGGTCAACAAAATGGATAAGCCGGAATCGAATTTCGACCGTGTGCTGCAGAATCTGACCGAATACGAGCTGGTTCCCGAACAGTGGGGCGGCGATGTCATCTGCGTTCCGGTTTCCGCCGTGACGAAGAAGGGCATTGATACCCTGCTGGAAAACGTTTTGCTTGTTGCCGATGTTGCCGAACTGAAGGCAAACCCCAACCGCGAGGCGAAGGGTACGGTCATTGAGGCAAAACTGGATAAGAGCCGCGGACCTGTCGCAACGGTTCTGGTGCAGAACGGTACGCTTCATACGTCCGACGTCCTGGTTGCCGGAACATCGGTCGGCCGTGTCCGTGTGATGCTGGACGACAAGGGACAGCGCATCAAAGAGGCCGGTCCGTCCACACCGGTGGAGATCGTCGGTCTTTCCGAGGTTCCTTCGGCGGGCGACGTGTTCAATGTGGTCAAGGACGAACGGATGGCGCGTGAACTGGTGGAACAGCGCAAGCATGAGCAGAAACAGAAAGAATTTGACGACCGCAGCCACGTTTCTCTGGACGATCTGTTCAGCCAGATGCAGCAGGGCTCGCTGAAGACGCTGAACATCATCGTAAAAGCCGATGTTCAGGGCTCTGCCGAGGCGGTCAAGGCATCGCTGGAAAAACTGAGCAACGAGGAAGTCAAGGTCCGTGTCATCCACAGCGCCGTCGGCAGCGTTACGGAATCCGACATCATGCTGGCGAATGCCTCCAAGGCCATCATCGTCGGCTTCAACATCCGTCCGGATGCCAATGTGCGTTCGTTTGCGGAGAAAGAGGGCATCGATATCCGTCTGTACCGCATCATCTACGATTGCATCAACGAGATCGAGGCGGCCATGAAGGGAATGCTGGCACCGAAATACCGTGAGGTTTCTCTCGGTACGGCGGAAGTCCGTCAGACCTTCAAGGTCTCCGGAATCGGTACCATTGCCGGCTGTTACGTCAAGAGCGGCAAGATCACCCGCACGGCATCGGCACGTCTGGTGCGTGACGGCATTGTGGTGTATGAGGGCAAACTGGATTCTCTCAAACGCTTCAAGGACGACGCGAAAGAAGTTGCCGAAGGGTACGAGTGCGGCCTGACACTGGATAAATACAACGACATCAAAGAGGGCGACCTCGTGGAAGCATTCACGCAGGAAGAGATTGCCCGCTGATAAAAAACGGGAAGGCACGGGGGCGAACGCTCCCGTGCCGACGGACAGATAAGGAGCAAATCATGGCAACAGATTATAAACACGGACGGGTCAATGAGGAGACCAAAAAAGCACTGGCGGAGGTTCTCCGTTCCATCAAGGATCCCCGCATTCCGGAATTTGTTTCGGTCATGCATGTGGAAGTGTCGCCGGATCTGAAGTATGCCAAAGCGTATCTCAGTTTTCTGGGGTCATACGACGAACGGGAGGTGCGCCGCGGTCTGAAGGCGGCAAACGGCTTCATTCGCAAACGTCTGGGCGAGACGCTTCGGATGCGCATTGTGCCGGAACTGACGTTTGAAATCGATCATACGGCAGAAACGGGTGCCCGCATCGAGCAGCTGCTGAAGCAGGTTGCCCCGCATGAGGACGAAAAATCATGAGCGGACGGCGACTGACTGCGCGGGATCGGGCTGTTTTTTCTTCGTTGCTTGCCCGTGATAATTTTTTATTGCTGATTCACCGTAATCCCGACGGCGACGCCCTCGGCTCCTGCATGGCATTCCGGCGGGTACTGGAATCTCTGGGAAAGCGCGTTACCTGCGGCTGCAGCACGCCGGTTCCGGAGCGTCTCCGGTTCCTGACGGACGGAGCGAAAGAGTTGGTTCCCGCCTTTGAGCCGGAAACCGTTGTCACGCTTGACGTCGCAACCGGGCAGATGCTGGGCGAAACGTATCAGAACTATGCTTCCCGTACGGATTTTGTGCTGGATCATCATCCCACCAATTCGCATTACGGCAAAGAAAGCATCGTGCTGGACGATGCCTCCGCTACCGGCGAGGTCCTGTACCGCCTTTTCCGCGGGGCAGGCATCCGGTTTGATGCTCAGACGGCTTCGTTTTTGTATGCCGCCATCGCTTCGGATACGGGTTGCTTCAAATACCGCAACACTTCGGCAATGACCCATCGGATTGCGGCGGCTCTCTATGCGTATCCCATTGATTTTGTCGGCATCAACCGCCGCTTGTTTGATGTGGAGGACGAGCCGCATATTCGCCTGGAGGGAATGGCGTGCGAACGCATCCGTGTGTTCTGCAACGGGGAGATCTCTGCTGTCACCGTTACCCGGCAGATGCTTCACGCCTGCGGTGTGGACGAAAACGACTGCGACGGGCTGGTTTCCGTGCCCCGTAAGATTCTCACCGCACGCATTGCCGTTCTTTTGCGGGAAATGAGCAACGGAACGGTTCGGGTCAGCCTGCGCGGCGAGGACGACCGCGTCAATGTTGCCCGCATTGCCGCCCGGTTCGGCGGCGGCGGCCATATCAAGGCAGCCGGCTGTACGCTTTCGTGCTCTCCGGAAGAGGCGCTGCAGCAGATTCTGGCGGCAGCGCAGGAGGAACTGTAACATGATTCTCGTTCTGGACAAGCCGGGCGGCATGACCTCACAGCGCGCGGTCAGCCGTGTGCGCCGTCTGCTGCCGAACCGGGAAAAGGCGGGACATACCGGCACACTGGATCCGATGTGTACCGGCGTATTGCCCATCCTGACCGGGGCAGATACCCGTCTGGCAGATCTGTTTGAGAAAAAGAAAGAATATGTGGCATCGGCACTTCTCGGTGTTCGGACCGATACGGGAGATGTGACCGGTACGGTGCTCCGGACGGCTTACGTCACGTGCGGCGAGCCGGAAATCCGTGAGGCATTGCGGTCACTCTGCGGCACACAGATTCAGATTCCGCCCATGTATTCCGCGGTTCGTGTCAACGGTCATCATCTGTATGAGCTGGCGCGGCAGGGCATTGTGACCGAGCGAGCGGGAAGAGAGATCACCGTGTATGAAACGGAATTTCTCGGACGGGAGGGAAACAGCATCCGCTTCCGGGTTGTCTGCTCGGCGGGAACCTACATCCGCACTCTGTGCGAGGATCTGGGCGAAAAGCTCGGCACCGAGGGAACCATGGAATCCCTTCGCCGTACCTTGTCCAACGGCTTTTCCCTTTGCCGGGCGCATACGTTGGAAGAACTGGAGCAGGCGGCGGCGGAAGGGACCCTGAGAAATCTTTCGCTGTCGGCAGAGGAATGCTTCGGCTTCTGTCCCTGCGTGACCGTCCCGGAAAACGGGCGCGTTTATTTCTGCAACGGCGGAGAGATTGCCCGGTCACGTCTTTCCGGGGACGCAATTCCGGATCGGCTGCTGCGTGCCTATGCGGAGGACGGAACCTTCCTGGCACTGGCACATATCAAAGAAAACGGATTGAAGGCCGTCTGGGTCCGGAGGGACCCGACGGAATAGGAGCGGATATGTCGGTTGTTGTTATCGGAAATTTCGATGGCGTCCATCTCGGTCACGCGGACGTCGTCCGCCGTGCCGTCGCGGAGGCGCGTGCGCGGAAAACCGCGACGGTTGTTCTGACGTTTGCCCAACATCCCAAAACATTTTTTTATCCCGGGAATCCGGTTCTGAAACTGACAACGGATGCGGAAAAGAAACGTCTTCTTCTCGCGCTCGGCGCGGATACGGTTCTTTTTCAGACGTTTGACCGGGCGTTTGCCGACACCGGGGCGGGGGAATATCTGCGCTTTCTCCGCACACAGTACCAATGTGAGCTTCTGGTCTGCGGTGAGAATTTCCGCCTCGGCAGAGGCGGACTCTGCGGCGGCGCGGAACTGGCTTCTCTGGCGGCGGAACACGGAATCCGGGTCCTTTCGGTTCCGCTTTACCGTCTTGCGGACGGTACACCGGTGTCGTCCACGCAGATCCGCGCGCTTCTTTCGGACGGTGACGTGGAGCGGGCGGCGCAACTGCTCGGACGGACGGTCTCTCTCTCCGGCGAGGTGGTTCACGGCAGACATATCGGAACCTCCCTCGGTCTGCCTACGGCAAATCTTCTGCCGGATGCGCAGCTTCTTTTGCCGAAAAGCGGCGTTTACGCCTCCTGCTGCCGGTGCGGCGATACACTCTGGCGCTCGGTTACCAACATCGGGTCGGCGCCTACGGTTGCCGACAACGGCGCACTGACCGTGGAAACCCATCTGAGCGGTCGTGTCCGCGGCACGGAGGGCGATGACCTTTACGGAAAAACCGTTACGGTCGGTCTTCTTTCGCGCCTGCGCGACGAACGGAAGTTTCCGTCTCTGGAACAGCTTGCCCGGCAGATCCGTATCGATCTTGCCGCCTCCGAAGATGTTTTTTGTCGGTTTCATGGGGAGAATATGACATTTTAGTAAAAACAGATAAAAAAACGGATATAATTTCCTTGGCACACTTGATTTTTTACAAGTGATATGGTAAAATAGAATAAAATTGGCTTCGGAATTTGTGCGAAATGAAAGAAACGCGCAGGCGTCGCCGTTGTTCGGGAAAGGATAAAAAGGGTATGTCTAACAAATTGTTTCAGAAAGTGATTCTGCAGATGGCCGATTGTACCGACCGCATCTTCGGTGTTCTGGATGAGGAGGGCAATGTAATCGCCTGCAACGACGCTTCCCGGATCGGAACGTCGATGGTTCCGTCGTTGGCGGACGTGCTGTCTGACGGGGATGTGATTGTGTTCGGCGGAGATACCTACCGTTCCGTCGGCCCGCACACCAAAATGGAAAACGCCGTGTTTGTCAAGGGTTCCGACTCCGTCTCCGATATGCTGGCAAATGTTCTTGCCGCCTCGCTGAACACCGTCCGGGACATTTATGACGAAAAATACAACCGGGCAAACTTCATCAAAAACGTGATGCTGGAAAACATTCTGCCGGGTGACGTGTACGCCAAGAGCAAGGAGTTCCGGTTCAACGGCGATGTTTCCCGCGTTGTTCTGCTCATCCGTCTGCTGGACCGTACCGAGGTGTTTGCTTACGACATCATTCAGAGCCTGTTCCCCGAGCAGACCCGTGACTTTGTGATCAACATCGGCGAGCGGGACATTGCGCTGGTCAAAGAGGTCCGCTCCAATGTGGAGACCAAAGACCTGGAAAAGCTGGCGCGTTCCATCGTGGATACGCTCAACAGTGAATTCTACACCCGTTCGGTCGTCGGAATCGGCACCGTCGTTTCCAGCTTGCGTGAAATTTCCCGCTCGTTCAAGGAAGCGCAGATTGCCATTGAGGTGGGCAAGGTGTTCGACGTGGAAAAGAGCATTCTGTCGTACAACAACCTCGGCATCGGCCGTCTTATCTATTACCTCCCCACAACACTCTGCTCCACGTATCTTTCCGAGGTTTTCAAAAAGGGCTCCATCGATTCTTTGGATCAGGAAACTCTGTTTACCATCCAGAAATTCTTTGAAAACAACCTTAACGTATCCGAAACCTCCCGGAAACTGTTTGTTCATCGCAACACGCTGGTATATCGGCTGGAGAAGATCCGCCGCCTGACCGGACTGGATCTCAAGCAGTTTGACCAGGCCATTGTTTTCAAGGTTGCGCTGATGGTCAAGAAGTACCTGGAAGCCAACCCGATGAAATACTGAAATTCTCTTTTCTGAGGAACGAACATGATTGAACTCCGACGTGTATCCAAGGTCTATAAGACGGGAACCGTCGCGCTCGACAACATCAATCTGACGGTGGAACAGGGTGAATTTGTCTTTATCACCGGTGCATCCGGTGCGGGCAAAACCTCCATCGTCAAATTGTTACTTTGTGAGGAACAGCCGTCGAGCGGCGATGTGTACGTCAACGGAAAGAACCTGCGCCGTCTGACACGGCGTCAGATTCCGAAGTACCGCCGTCAGATCGGCGTGGTCTTCCAGGATTTCCGTCTGATCCCGTCCATGAATGTGTTTGATAATGTGGCGTTTGCCATGCGTGCTGTCGGTCGCCCGTATCGGGAGATCCGCAGACGTGTGGCGGCGGCTTTGGAAATTGTGGAACTTTCCGATAAACGCAAAGCGCTTCCCGCGCAGCTTTCCGGCGGCGAACAGCAGCGTGTGGCTCTCGCCCGCGCCATTGTCAACGCCCCGAAGGTGATCATCGCCGATGAACCCACCGGGAACCTCGACGGTAAACTGTCCTTTGAGATGATGAAGATGCTCAATTATATCAATTCCACGGGAATCACGGTTCTCGTGGTTACGCATGCCGAGAATCTGGTGAATTATTTCGGCAAACGCACGGTTGTGCTGAAACACGGCAAAGTCGTCAACGACTTTCCCGCCGAGGCGGATTCCCCGGCGCAAAAAGAAATTCCCACCATGAAATCTTCGGTGACGGACGGTGCCTCGCTGCTGTCCCGCCGCAGCACCCGCATGACCGAAAAGAAGGCGGAGGAGCCCGTGCAGAACGCTGTGGAGGAAACTCCGGAAGATTCCGTGAAGGAATCCGGAACCCCTTCCGCGGAAATGCCCGGGACGGAAGAGCCCGCGCGTGAGACCGGAACGGAGGGACCGGAAGAGTCTGTGCCGGAAACGCCGGAAGAACCGTCGGGAAGCGGTGAGGATGTGCCGGAATCCGCAGAGGAACCGGCAGCCGGAACGGAAGAGAGGGACGAGCCGTGAGTTTTGACAGTTTTTTCTTTGCCGTTCGCAGTGCCGTCCGCAACATCTTCCGGAATGCCGTTCTGTCGCTGGCGTCCATATCGGTGCTGACGGTGTGCCTGGTATTTTTCGGCAGTATGATGCTGGTTATTCAGAATGTCAACGCGTTTCTGGATTCCGTCGGAAGCGAAAACGAAATTGTTATTTATCTGGACGAAAACGTGACGGACGAGCAGATCGAAAGCGTCCGTGCCGAACTGGAAGAGATCCGCAACATCACCGACATTCGTTATGAATCCCGGGAACAGGCGTTGGAGAATTATATTACCTCCATCGGGAATCCTTCTCTGACGGAGGGACTGGACGCAAGCGTGTTCCGTCCGTCGTTCATCTTTGAGCTGCGGGATCTCACCAAATTCGACCAGACGATGTACGAGTTGGAAAAGATTGAGGAAATCGGCAAATTCTCCTCCGGAGAAAATGCGGGGAAGCCCGCCATCCGTTCTCCGTATGAGGTGGTCACCAAACTCATCAGCATCCGGGAGGTTCTCAAGGCGCTTACCGTGTGCATCATGCTGATTTTCCTGATTACGGCGGTGTTTATCATCACAAACTCCGTCAAACTTTCCGTGTTTGCGCGGAAGGATGAAATCCACATTATGAAATACGTCGGGGCAACGGATTTCTACATTCAGTTGCCGTATTTCATCGAGGGAATGCTGGTCGGGCTGTTTTCCGGCGTGCTGTCCTATTTTATTCAGATCGGTGTTTATCAGGCGGTTCTGGTTCCCATTCTGCAGGATCTGGAACTGTTTTCTCCGGTTCTTCTGCAGGACGGCATCGGGTATCTGTTTTGGATTTTTGTCGGATGTGGCCTTGTCGTCGGAGCCCTCGGCTCTGTGTTCCCCGTAAAAAAATATCTGAATGTCTGAGTCCAGGAGGTTGCTATGAAAAAGATTTTGAGCGTTATGCTGGCATTGCTGCTGATGTTGTCGTGCTGTGCGTTTTTTGCTCCGCGTCCGGCGGAAGCGTCTCTGGAGTCCGATCTCGCCGCTGCCCGGAAGAAACTGGAAGAGGCGGAAAAACGCGTTGCCCAGCTGCAGAAGCAGATTGAAGAGGCGAAAAATGATCAGAAGCGTCAGATTGAAGCGAAGATCACCATGGAAGAGCAGGTCGCGGCCCTGGACGAGCAGATGGAAGCCATGGAGACCGTGCTGGAAGAATTGAAACAGGATCTTTCCGAGAAGGAAGCGGCTCTGGCGGAGACCCGTGAAGAACTTTCGGAAGCATATGCCGCATACCGCCGTCGTGTCCGCGCCAATTACGAGGCGGGACAGACCTCGTTTCTGGAAGTGCTTCTCACCTCCAAGTCGCTTTCGGAAATGATGACCCGCATCGACCTGCTGACGCAGATCTCGGAATACGATCAGAAGCTGATGAACAGCATTTCCGATTCCATTGCCCGGCAGGAACAGCTGACCGCGCAGGTTCAGCAGAGCGTGGAAGAACAGACCCGCATTGTCAATGCCATCGAGGCAACCAAACAGGAGCAGGCGGCAAAACTGAAGGAGATTGAGCGTTCTCTGGAACAGCTGGCGGCAAACGCCGAGCGGTACGAGGAAGAAGAAGCCCGTTACGAGCGGCTGATGATTGAATACGACAAAAAAATCGACGCCCTGCTGGATGCTCTCAAGCGCTATAACGGCGGGGAACTTCTGTGGCCGATCCAGGCGGGAAAATACAGCCGCATCACGTCTCCGTTCGGTTGGCGTACTTTGTTCGGAAAAAGAGAATTCCATGCCGCCATTGATATCGGCGCCTATTCCGGAACCCCGGTCGTCGCCGCTGCGGACGGAAAGGTTCTTTGGGCAAAATGGATTGAAAGCGGCGCGGGAAATCAGGTGGTCATCGACCACGGCAACGGGCTTTCCACCCGTTACAATCACCTGAAAGGGTTTGCCTGCAAAACGGGGCAGGAAGTGAAAAAGGGCGACGTCATCGGCTATGTCGGAAGCACCGGCAACAGCACCGGTCCGCACCTGGATTTCCGCATCCGGTATGACGGGCATTATTACAACCCGCTGGACTTTATCACAAAGGACAACGAGGGCAAAGCCCCGTATTCCATCAACGATATTTTCAACGGCAAGTATCCGGAAAGCAAGCGGTATTGATTTTTTTCCGAAAACGGAGATGAACGTATGAAGAACGGAAAGGGTGTCCGGATCGGCACGGTTTTCTTCCTGCTGATCGCGACGGCGGTCGTTACGGCGATCGGAACGTATTTTTACGTCAGTCATCTGGTCAACAGCATCAGCAAAAGCCAGCAGATGTATATGGGGCTGAGCAATGTGGAGCAGATCGTGGTACAGAATTACATCGGCACCATCGATGCCGCTACCGGCTATGACGATATTCAGAACGGGATTCTTGCCGGCTACATTGACGGGCTGGGAGACCGCAACTCTTATTTTCTGGATGCCAAAAACAACAAAACGTCGGTCGTTCTGCCTTCTACGGCGGTCGGAAGCGGCATTCATCCCGGTTATGACCGGACCGGCGGCGGAATTCTTGTCAAGATGGTCAGCCTGGATTCGCCGGCGGCAAAGGCAGGTGTGAAGACCGGAGACGTCATTCTGTCGGTTGACGGGGTCAGTGTGACCGAACGCGGATTCCGCAATTCCGTTCTGATGCTTTCCGCCGAGGTCGGGGCAACCCGTACCCTGTCGGTGATGCGTCCCGGATCTTCGGATCTTCTGGATCTTTTGCTTGTGTACGAGCAATATGCGTCCAGAACCGTGGAATCCGCCGTGCTGTCCAACGGCTACGGCTGGCTTGCCATACGGGAATTTTCTTCCTCCACTCCACAGGAGTTTGAGAGAGAAAGTCAGGCGTTGATCGCGGCGGGAGTCAAAGCCCTTGTGCTGGATCTTCGCGGAAACGCCGACGGCGACTACACCTCCATGCTGCGGGTAGCGGACCTTCTGATGCCGGCAGGCACAATCTGCAAACGCCGGGCGAGCAGCTCCTCCGGAGACCGCCTGTATACCTCGGATGCAACCGGTCTTTCGCTTCCCTTTGTTTTGCTGCAGGACGGCAACACCTCCGGTGCGGCAGAAGTTCTCTGTGCTGCTGTGGTCGAAAACAGTGTGGCTCTTTCGGCGGGAACCGTAACGGCGGGCAACGGGAGAGAACAGTCCACGTTTGAACTGTCCAACGGCACGGCAGTTGTCCTTTCGGTCTACGAATATCTCACACCGATGGGAAATACCATAGAAAATACAGGGGTTCTTCCGTCCCGGGAAGTGAGAGCCGATTCTTCGGCGCTGTATCCGGATGTGGAAGAAGCCGGAGATCTGCAGCTGAAAGCGGCGTGCGAACTGCTTTCGGGCGAATAAGGATAGGTGTTATTTCTTGAAAGAGAAACTGCGTACAATCGTTCTTTCCAGCGTCATTACATTTCTTGTCTGCCTGTTTCTTGTTGGCGGACTTGTTGTGTATGTGGCAACCGGGCACGGAATTTCTTCGGAACTTTCGTACCGTACCATCCTCTCGGAAATCCGCTACTGGGTGGATCGGGCCGCCATCCGCGACTTCAACGAGGAGGATGCCGTTGAAGGCATGATCCGCGGGTATCTGGCAGCCGGCTTGCCGGATGACCGGTTTGCCACGTATTATACGGCAAAGGAATATGCGGAGGTCAACCAGGGCAGCATCGGCAACTTTACCGGGATGGGCATTGAGATTCTCCGCGAAGAGAATCTTTCGCAGGGACTGTTTGTCCGGCGGGTGATCGGCAATTCCCCGGCGGAAACGGCAGGACTTCAGGTGGGTGACCGCATTATCGCCTGCGGGGATACGGATCTTCGCACCCTGACCTATGCCGACGCGGTTTTGGCCCTGCGGCATCAGGAAGGGGAAGAGGATACGCTTCGGGTTCTCCGATCCGGGGAGGAACTTTCGTTCCGGATCCGCTTTGTTACCTTTACACGGCGGGATACGGAATATGCAATCCGCGGCGAGATCGGATACATCCGGGTTTACGATTTTACCGAAGCGGCAGATTCGCAGTTTTCCGAAGCAATCCGCGCGCTGAAGGATGCCGGGGTCAAAGGTCTGATTCTGGATCTCCGCGGCAATCTGGGCGGACTTCTGAACGTTGCCCGTCATATGGTGGACGCTCTTGTACCCAAGGGCGAGCCCATCGTCACCGTCGCTTATAAAGAAAGCGAAACGGTTTTGTATGCAAACGAGGCGGAATGGTTTGACGTTCCGATTATGGTTCTTGTGGATAACAACAGCGCCAGCGCCAGCGAACTGGTCTCCTCCTCGCTGCGGGATCTGCGCGGTGCCCGGTTGGTGGGTACCCATACGTACGGCAAGCAGATCGGGCAAACGACTTATCCGCTCTCCAGCGGAGGCGCCGTTAAACTCACAACCTTCCGGTATTATACCAAAAGCGGTGTGAACTATCAAGACATCGGGCTGACGCCGGATGTCGAGGTGCATCTGTCGGAGGAAAAGGAGCGGTATCTTTATGCGCTTTCGCCCTCGGAGGACGACGTATATCTCAAAGCAAAGGAAATTCTTTTGAACGAGTTGAAAGGGGAATAAAAACGTGAGCAAAGTGGTACTGACCCGTGAGGGTCTGAAAAACCTGGAGGAAGAACTGGCAAATCTCAAGGCGGTCAAGCGTCCGGAGATCGCGGAAAAGATTAAGGAAGCCCGTGATTTCGGTGACTTGTCCGAAAACAGCGAATACGAGGCGGCATTGAACGCCCAGGCAATTATGGAAGCCCGCATCAGTTATATTGAAGAGCAGCTCAAGGACGTTTCCATCATGGAGGACAGTGACATTCAGCACGATGTGGTGTCGGTCGGCTCCCGCGTTACGGTTTACGATGCGGAGATGGAAGAAGAATCGGTGTATGACATTGTAGGCAAAACGGAATCCGCCCCGGATCAGAACAAGATTTCGGATCAGAGCCCGTTCGGACGTGCCCTGATCGGAAAAAAACTCGGCTCCACCGTTACCGTCTGTGCGCCGGCGGGGGATTTTGAGATTGAGATCCGCAAGATCGAACGTTTTTAAAGAAGCAGGAGAAAAATATGAATCAACAGAATACAGCTCCGGTTGCGGAAGAGCAGGAACAGCGGCAGTTTGCCGAGCAGGTCCGTGTCCGCCGCGAAAAACTTGCTGCGCTTCAGCAGGAGGGAAACGACCCGTTCCGGATTACCAAATACGATGTGACGCATCACAGCGCCGAAATTTCCGCGCAGTTTGAAACGCTGGAGGGCAAGGACGTTTCCGTTGCCGGACGCCTGATGTCCAAACGCGTGATGGGCAAGGCGTCGTTTTGCCATGTGCAGGATCTTCAGGGCACCGTTCAGATTTATGTTGCCCGGGACTCCGTCGGCGAGGATGCGTACGCGGCATTCAAAAAATACGACATCGGCGATCTGGTCGGGGTCCGCGGCGCGGTCTTTAAAACAAAAACCGGCGAGGTTTCCGTTCATGCGGCAGAAATCACGCTTCTTGCCAAGAGCTTGCAGGTTCTGCCCGAAAAGTTCCACGGGCTGACCAATACCGACACCCGGTACCGTCAGCGCTATGTGGATCTGATTATGAATCCGGAATCCAAGGATACCTTTGTCAAGCGTTTTAAGATTCTTCGTACCATCCGACAGTTCCTGGACAGCCGCGGCTTTATGGAGGTGGAAACCCCCATGCTGGTGGCAAATGCCGGCGGCGCGGCAGCGCGCCCGTTTGAAACGCATTTCAACGCCCTGGACGAGGATTTCAAGCTGCGCATTTCTTTGGAACTGTATCTCAAACGTCTGATTGTCGGCGGGCTGGAACGTGTGTACGAAATCGGCAGAGTGTTCCGCAATGAAGGAATCGATACCCGGCACAACCCGGAATTCACGCTGATGGAACTGTATCAGGCGTACACCGATTATCACGGCATGATGGATCTGACCGAAGAAATGTACCGCTATGTGGCACAGCAGGTTCTCGGCACCACCACCATCGTTTACAACGGCGTGCAGATGGATCTCGGCAAGCCGTTCACCCGCATCACCATGGTGGATGCAGTCCGGCAGTATTCCGGCGTGGATTTCAACAACATCCACACGCTGGAAGAAGCCCGCGCGGTGGCGGACGAGCATCATGTGCCGTACGAACCCCGTCATAAGAAGGGTGATATTCTCAATCTGTTCTTTGAAACCTTTGTGGAGGATCATCTGATTCAGCCCACCTTTGTTATGGATCATCCGGTGGAGATTTCGCCTCTGACAAAGCGGAAGCCCGAAAATCCGGAATATGTTGAGCGTTTTGAGTTCTTCCTCAACGGCTGGGAGATGGCAAACGCCTATTCGGAGCTGAACGATCCGATTGACCAGCGTGCGCGTTTTGCCGCACAGGAAGAGCAGTTTGCCCAGGGTGACGAGGAAGCCAATCATACCGATGAGGATTTCCTCAACGCGCTGGAGATCGGCATGCCTCCTACGGGCGGCATCGGCTATGGAATCGACCGGATGTGCATGCTTCTCACCGACAGCTCCGCCATCCGCGATGTGCTGCTGTTCCCGACAATGAAGCCGTTGGACTCCGACAAGAAGGTTTCCAAGGAAGTTTCGGCTCCTGCGGCGGCTGCTCAGGCGGCTCCTGAAGCCCCCGAAAAAATTGATTTCTCCAAGGTGCAGATTGAGCCGCTGTTTGCCGAATTTGTAGATTTTGAGACCTTCAGCAAGTCCGATTTCCGCGCCGTGAAGGTCAAGGCGTGCGAAGCCGTTCCGAAATCCAAAAAGCTTCTGAAATTTGTGCTGGACGACGGAACTGGCACAGATCGGGTGATTTTGAGTGGAATTCATGCCTATTATGAGCCGGAAGAGCTGGTGGGCAAGACCCTGATCGCCATCACCAATCTGCCGCCCAGACCCATGATGGGCATTGAGTCCTGCGGTATGCTCCTGTCCGCAGTCCATCACGAAAACGGCGAAGAAAAGCTGCATTTGCTGATGGTCGATCCTCACATTCCGGCAGGCGCAAAGCTCTATTGATTGCCCAAAGTGTTGGTGCTTACGCTGATTTGCTCCGACTTTATCCTAAAAATGTGACCCAGAATTATGCAATTACGGACAAACACCGATGCCCAATGGCGCATATGTTATTTTAGTATCTGCTTTATGTGTTAGAGACAAGGAGTTGTTAATTTACGTGGAAAACAAAAACATTTATAAGGATGTCCAAGTCAGGCCAGTTTGTAAGGATGATGCAAAATTTTTGTGTTTGTTGATGAATTGTCCTCCCGTGTTACAGAGATTAAACGAAGTTCCAACAGAGCAGCAAGACTGGACAGACGCGATCAACTTATGGTCTCATGACGATGATGAGGAGGATTACATCGTCTTTGATGGAGATACCCCCATAGGATGGCTTGGGGTAAATGGGCTTCTTGGCGAGGAGAAAGCAGCATACTTAAAAATGGCAGTACTTCTTCCGGATTATCAGGGACACGGATTTGGTTCTTTTGCAATTTGTGAGTTGATGTGCCGCTTGAGGCACAGAGGATTTGAAAAAATCGTCCTGTATACGGATAGCGACAATTATAAAGCACAAGGATGTTACCAAAAGTGTGGTTTCCAGATTGTAGAATCGTTAGTGGAAACAATGTCGAATGGAATGGCGGTTTCAAGATTCAAAATGGAAGCTTGTTTGTTGTAATTGTGTGCTGTACTGTTAAAGAAAGTGGTTTCAGTATAGTGCACGGTTCGTTTTCAAAAATGATGTCGTTCTTACGCCAATAGATTTTCCGCTATCTGAATTAGGCGTAACTGAGCTTACTCCAGCTTCAAACGAGTAGATGCCGGTCGGGACTTATAGACGCTAAGCGGAGCTTATCTAAGGATGGTCACGAAAATCCCCACCATGAAGTCGCTGGACAAAAAGCCGGAAAAACCGGTTGCTTCCGCCGTCTGCGGCTGCAGCACCTGCCCGAATGCGGAATCCTGCGCGGCAAAGCCCTCGGAGCCCATTGCTTCCGCAGAGGAAAAAATTGATTTCTCCAAGGTGCAGATTGAGTCGCTGATTGCCATTACCAATCTGCCGCCGCGTCCGATGATGGGCATGGAATCCTGTGGAATGCTGCTTTCTGCCGTCCACCACGAGGAGGGGGAGGAGAAACTCCATCTGCTGATGGTGGATGACCACATCTCCGCCGGCGCAAAGTTGTATTGAGAAAAAGGGGAAATTCCGATACGGAATTTCCCCTTTGTAACAGAAAGGAAACAAAAATGAACATTCGCAACGCAAACAAAAACGATCTTCCGAGAATGTCGGAACTTCTGCACCAGGTTCTGGAGATTCATGCCCGCATCCGTCCGGATATCTTTTTGCCCGGAACTACAAAATATACCGAAGACGATCTGGAAGCCATGCTGGGCGATGAACGGAAACCCATCTACGTCGCTGTCGATGAGGACGACCGGTGCGTGGGCTATGCGTTCTGTCAACTGCGCGAACAGCCGTTTTCC
Organism: uncultured Eubacteriales bacterium; assembly: GCA_934438175.1. Taxonomy (GTDB): domain Bacteria; phylum Bacillota; class Clostridia; order Oscillospirales; family UBA644; genus CAKSBH01. Next base: position 94,446 of record CAKSBH010000006.1, read on the forward strand.
AAGAATATGGTTCCGTTTACTTCGCTTTTCATCGATGATCTTTGCGTGGATTCGGCGATGCGAGGACATCATATCGGCGAGCAACTGTTTGATTATGTGAAAAGCGAGGCAAAACGGCTTGGCTGTTATGAAGTGACGCTGAACGTGTGGGCCGGCAACACCTCTGCCGAGGCGTTTTACGAAAAAATGGGGATGAGAACCAAGGAGCGGCAGTTGGAGTATATTCTGTAGCGTTCCCGAGTTCATCCGTGCCCGTGTTTGCGGATGAAGACACGCCCTCAGGAGGCGTGTCTCTTTTTTCGTGCCGGAAGGATTCCTGCGGCACGGAGGAGTCCGAAGGTTCCCAGAAGCGAAAGGGGAATCCCGAAAAAACAGAACAGAGATTCCTCTGCGGGCAAGAGAACACGGAACAAAATCAGAACGGCAAGCGAGGAGGTCAGCGAGGCGATTCCCGGCAGCAGAAGCATGCGCCACGGATGAATCCGGATGTTTGTTTTTTTCAGAAGGTGCCGCAAACTCAGCACGGCGTTGATGCTGTTTCCCGCCAGAAGCGTCAGCAGAAAGCCGGCGGTTCCGGTGCGCGGCAGAATCAGCCACACGGTCAGAACCCGAAGTACCGTTTCATACAAACTGAAGCGCACAACCGCAAACTGCTCATCCATTCCTTTGAGAATGCCGTCTACCACGCCGTCCAGATACATCATGGGAATCAGCGGTGCCAGAAGACGGAAGTAGATCCCGCTTCCGGCATCTCCGGCAATCTGGAGGGATAAACTGCGGGAAAACACCGTAAAAATTGCCCACACCACAGCGGCAAAGGATGCCGTGATGCCGAGAATCTTTTCGCCGGAACGGTCAATCGCCCGTTGTTGTCCGGAGGAGTAGGCGTCGGTGATTTCCGGAATCAGCACACGGGTAAACGAACCGATCATGACGGAGGGAAAGAACAGGGCGGGCAATACCAGCCCCTTCAGCGTTCCCACCAGGGCAAGAGCGCCGGTTTCCGAGAAGCCGTAGCGCATCAGACCGACGGGAATGAGCAGGTTTTCCAGCGTTGTCAGTCCGGATCGCAGATACGAGCCGGCGGCGACCGGACCTCCGACCCGGACAAATTCCCGCAGAACCGGTCCGGATGTCTTTTTTTTCAGCAGGGTGTTCCGGTCTTTACAGTAAAGAAAAAACGAAAACAGCGTGCCCACCACTTCGCTCGCCGTTTTTGCCACGGCAAGCAGTACACATCCGCTTCCCGCACTCTGCGGCGGAAACCGTAAAAACAAAAAAACGATCAGAGCAATTTCAAACAGATCTTCGCCTGCCGCTGCCGCAGCCGCTTTGGATGCCTTGCGTTCTGCCAGAAAAAAACCGCCGAAGCAGGAGGTCAGCGACATAAACGGCAGAGCCGGGGCAAGAATGCGGAAGCAGAGAATGGTGCGCACATCCGATGAGACCGACCTTCCCGCGGCGGGGGCAAGCAGAAACATCAGCACGCCTGCCGCCATCCCCAGCAAGGCGCAGAATGCCAGAAGCCGGCGCATCCGGCTCGGAACCTCGTCCGCAGAGCCGTTGCGACTGACCGTTTCCGTGATGATGCGCGTGGTGGAAAGACTGATGCCGGAAACGGCAAACGTTGTGGCAAACAGATACACCGATCCGATCAGCGCATACAGCCCCACCCCCTCTTTTCCGATGCGGGCCGCAAGCCAGATCTGCAGAAGCATGTCGGCGGCACCCAGCGCAAGGTTGGTTGCGCCCAGCAGAACCGTGTCTTTCAGCAACTTCTTTCCGGTGCTCATTGTCGTCCCCTCCCATGCCGGGAAATTTCCCGTTTTATGGTATGCGGACAGACGCAAAAAAATGATACCCCCGAAGGGGTATCCGAGGGTATCCTGCAAGGAAACGGAAGATCAGTCCTCGTTTTTGGAGCAGACAAACGAAACAAGTGTTCCGGCAATCATCACCAGAATGCCTGCCAGCAGCTCAAGGTTCCAGCCGACGGTCCGGAACGGGAAAACCGTCGGAATCGCACCGAGCATCATGCCGCTGATGGCGCAGTAGGTCGGTGCCGCCGCCTTGTCAAACAGCGTCTTTACCAGCTTCAGTCCGCCGAAAATACCGGTCAGAACACCGAATCCGAACGGGAGAAGCAGGAAGATGTTCTGCACGGAGAAATTCTGGAAATCCGTCAGCCCGTTGATGGCGGTGAGAACCGTGTTGTACACGCCCAGCGCAACCAGAACAAACGAACCGCTCACGCCGCCCGGCAGGATCATGGTAAATCCGCCCAGAGCGCCGGAACCGAACAGAATTATGCCGAGCAGCGGGGTCAGCGTTGTGTAGGCGGCAGTGCCCGTGCTCTCGCCGGTTCCCACAAACAGAAGTCCGATCAGAAGCCCGAGCATGGCAAGAAATGCCAGTGCGCAGACAACCTTGTTGTTCTTCGTTGTTTTCAGGTAGAAGGACGTGCGCCGGAATACCAGGGGCAGACTGCCGAGAACCAGACCGAGAAATGCAAACTGCGTCGCCGTGGGATACGTGTCAAACAGCCATACAATCACTTTGCTGAACAGCAGAATGCCGGCGGCTACGCTCAGCAGAAGTTTGATGAGAAACGGAAGATTCTTTTTGAGATTTTTCAGATCCGTACAGGCGACAATGCGGTCGTACAGATTGAACGTGACCGCAAGCATTCCGCCGCTGACACCGGGGATGACGTTTGCTACGCCCATTCCGATGCCGCAAAGGATAATTTTCAGAGTTTCCAGCATAAAAAACAGGATTCCTTTCTCTTTTTATTGACAAAATGTGCCAGAATGTGATAAACTGGAAGAGAGCAAAAAAACAGAGGAGGGGCGCATATGACAATCGGGGCTCTGGTGTGGGTCGATCCTGCCGTACTTTGCCGAAAGCTGACAACCGATCTGACTTCCATGGGGTATTCCGTCACGGCGGCCGATACGCCGGATGGGTTTGATCTGATTGCGGAAAAAGACCGTACCCCGATGGATTTTGTTCTCGGCCGTCAGCAGAAACTTTGCTTTTCGGTCCGTGAACGGGAAGATCCGTCGGACGCAAAGATGCCGTATCGTGTGGAATGCGTTTCCCGGAAACAGGCGCGGGGGAACCGTATTTTCTGCCTGTTTTTCGGTGCCTTTATGCTTGGCATTCCCTGGATCTTCTGTCTGATCGCACGGAACAACGCCAACGAAGCCATGGAGGTCGGCGAGATTTCGGTCAAAAACGTGGTTCTCAAACAAAATGCCGCAGGCGCGGAAAACTGAAACCTGACAGACGGGCAATTGCCCGTCTTTTTTTACCAGTTGATGTTGTCTTCGTTCAGTTCCGGGTTGTGATAATACAGATCTCCGGTGCTTCGTGCCAGAAGATCCATTCGTTCGTATTCGTTGGTTACCGTTTCGTTCGCCTTTTTGCGGGAAAGCCCGAACAGGGCGAGGCATCCGAACGACACAAAAAGCCCCGGAAGCAGTTCCGGAAGCGGAAACAGATCCGTCACCAGCGCCCGGTACAGAACGGTAACCAGAAGCCCGCTTGCCGAGGACGTGACAACGGCAAGCGCCGAGATGTCCTTGCGATACAGCAGAAAAGTGACTGCCGGCAAAATCACCACCGTCAGGCAGGAGGCGGCAAACAGAAACAGATCGGCGGGATCTTTCTGTGACAGTGCGGCAACGATGCCGGCACAGAAGAGAAACACGGCTGCCTGAACGCGCAGGGAGCGGACGGTCAGCCGCTGCGGGTTCTTCAGAAAGATCGGTTCGATATTCCGCACCAGCTCCGAGAATGCCGTTCCCAGATGTACGGCGACTCCGCCCAGAAGTCCCAGGGTCAGGGCGGTGCAGAAGAAAGCGCGCAGAAACGGGATTTTCAGCAGTCCGGTCAGTTGCGCAAGCGAGGCAAAGCCGCCGTCGATCTGTCCGGAAACTGCAGAAAGATCGGCACAGATCAGCAGCATCCCCACCGCGCCGACGGCAAACAGAAACAGCGTCGTTACGGCATGCTTTTTCAGTGAGCGGCGCTCTTTTACCCGCAGAAACTTCATCAGAACCGACGGCGTTCCCGTCAGGTAGAAACCGAGAGTCAGATACCGGAGAATTTCAAAAAATGCCGGCTGTGTCCCTTCGGTTCCGGATGACGGGGGAAGCAGCTGGAATGAATGGGAAAGCTGCTCCGAAAATCCGGGATCCGGTGTCCGGTCAATCAGCAGAAACGTTACAAACAAAACGGCGGAAAGCAAAAACAGAAGTCCCTGCAGAAAGCCGATGTTATAAACGGACAGCGCGCCTGCCGCCAGAAGATACAGCAGCAGGGAAAAGCCCGCCACGGCAATGCAGACCGTGTAGTCCCACGAAAGCAGCACCGACAGAATCCGGGCAACAAAAATCAGCGCGGCGACTCCGCATAAAAACGAGAATACCGTACAGACCGCTCCGAAATAGACACGGGGGATGCGGGTGGCCGGCTTGAGCCGCAGCGTCAGAAAATCCGTAACGGTTTCCGGTTTTCCGAGAATCTCGCCGTAGATGTACAGACGTTTGGCAAAAACAAACCAGAGAACCACAAGTGCGCCGAGAAGTGAAACGGCAAGAAGCATCGCGTATACCGATCCGTTTGCCGACGAAAGCGCCACGGCGGGAAGAATGGCGGTCAGCCAGAATCCCACATCGGTTCCCAGCGAGGAGACGGGCAGGATATACGGAGCCGGGTCTCTCGGCCCGGACAGAAAATCCGATACGGACATCCTCCGCCCTGTGCGCGTCAGCGCGTAAAGGAGCAGGAGTGCCAGATACAGAATAAAAAAGACCGTGGTCAGAACGGAATCCATGGTACTCTTCCCTCCCTGTATATTACAAGTTATTTTTATATATTCATAAGAATACCCTGTTTTTGCCGAAAAGTCAAGCCCCCGGAATTCGGACGGTATGTCTTGTCACAGAAAAGACACAATTTCATGGTACGATAACGGAATCGGTAACAGAGTAGTCGTTATGCGTGCCCGAACGGGCGCAGTGCCGCAGTGATGGGAAGTTGCCTGCGGACGAAAGACCGGAAGGTCTGCGGTATAACGTGCGCGTCCGCTGTTACGGCTGTCTGATATGACAGAAAGAAGAGGACGCTCTGAATTTCGTGTTCAGAGATTTTTTTATCTCTGAGAAAGGAGCGCTCATGCAAAAACAAAATCGAAAGACGCTTTGGCGCCTGTGCGCCTGCGCGGTGCTGATTGCCCTGTTTGTGGTGCTGGATCTGTTTTCCCTGAAAATCGGCAACGACATCAAGATCACCTTCGGAGGGCTGCCCATCCTGATCGCCGGCATCCTGTTCGGACCGCTTCCCGGGGCGGTCGTCGGGCTTTGCGGCAGTTTTCTCGGCCAGCTTATGTCGTACGGGCTTTCCGCAACCACCGTTCTGTGGATTCTCCCCGCAGGAATCCGCGGTCTGCTTGCCGGATTGCTGTACCGGGCATTCGGGCAAAAGGATACGCCGTGGATCCTCGGTGCGCAGGTGATTCTGTCCTCGCTCTGTGTCACGGCGCTGAATACGCTGGCACAGTATCTGGATGCCTGCATGGTCGGTTATCCGTTTGCGGCAACATTGCCCACGCTTGCCTTCCGTGTGGCGTCCTCCGTTATCACATCCGTCTTCTATGTGGTGCTGATCTACCCGATCCTTCGCATCCTCCGGAAGCGGAATCTGTAGAAAAATTCATCCGCCTGTCTTCCCACAGGCGGATGTTTTTATATCTGTTTGTAAAGATCCTGCATTTTCTCGTCCAGACGGGAAATTTCTTCGGCGCATTCCCGCAGCTGCAGGCGGAACTTTTCCGGAATCATTGAGTTGTTTTTGTAGAGAATCTGGTGTTCCAGACTTGCCCAGAAGTCCATTGCCACAGTGCGGATCTGAACCTCTACCGGAACGCTTACCGCCCGGTCGGAGCGATAGACCGGCACATCGAGGATGAGGTGCAGACTTCGGTAGCCGCTTTCCTTCGGTGCCTGAATGTAATCGCTCTTGCGCACCAGCCGCACGTCCTCCTGCGCCAGAAGCAGGTCGGAAACGGTGTAGATATCCTCGGTATAAAAGCAGACCACACGGACCCCGGCAATATCGCTGATTTCTTCCCGCGCCACGTCCAGATCCAGTGCGAGATTCCTGCGGCGCAGCTTGGAAAAAAGACTCTGCGGCGTCTTCAGCCGGCTTTCGATGTGGTGGATGGGATTGTGGTTGTGCGCGGTGTGGAATTCATCGTCCAGAATTTCCAGTTTGGTGACGATGTGCTTGATGGCAGAGTTGTAAAGATGCGACATCTTGTAGTACGAGTCAATCAGTGCCAGAATGCGGTCGGTGTCGGTCTGATGAAGAATTTCCTTGAAATCCTTTTCGTCCTGTGTCATAATACACCTCCGTCCATGTCTCTTCAGTTTTATTATACCGTCTGTCCGCGCAAAAGTCAAGCAATGCGAAAAGTTTCCGTCCTTCCGTCGATAAATTCCCAAAGAAATTTTTCATTCCCCTTGCCCTTTGTCCGGTTTTATGGTACAATAAAAAAAATAAGATTTTTGCGGAGAAAAAACCATGAGACATTTTCGTACCCGGGCGTATCCGATCACGGAGTTCGGCTCGTACAACACACACGTCCGCATCCGGATTTTTTTCAACGTTCTGCCGGATGTTCCCTGCGTTGCTTCCTGCCGCAAGGCGGCGGAGATCTGGAAAAACGACTGCGCAGAGGGAAAATATGACGGAAAGAAATATCCGAATTTTCACTTCACCACCTATTTCATTCCGGCCCGGAAGGTCTTTCAGGTCGATTTCGATTTTCTTGCCGTAGGCGACCGTGCCATTGACGGATTGCTGGAAACGCTGGACGAGCATCTGTTTTACCACGGCGGCGATTGCCGGATTCAGCGGGTTGTCGTCTGCTACGGTCTTGTCTGAGGAGGGAGTGCCATGAGTTCTGCCGATACCGCCTTTATCCGCACCTGTCGGGATATTCTGGAAAACGGAACCTGGGTGCGGGGCGAGAGCGTCCGCCCGCACTGGGACGACGGAGAAGCGGCGTATACCATCAAGAAATTCGGGGTCGTCAACCGTTACGACCTTTCCGAGGAGTTCCCTCTTCTGACCCTGCGCCCCATTTCACTGGAAAAAGCCGTGGATGAGATTCTTTGGATCTGGCAGAAAAAATCCAACAATGTCCACGACCTCGGCAGCCATATCTGGGACAGTTGGGCGGATGAAACCGGATCCATCGGGAAGGCGTACGGGTATCAGATGGGTGTGAAGCATCATTACAAAGAGGGCGATTTCGATATGGTCGACCGCGTTCTGTACGATCTGAAGCATAACCCGTGCAGCCGCCGCATTATGACCAATCTTTATACGTTTGCCGATCTTCACGAAATGGCGCTGTACCCCTGTGCTTACAGCATGACGTTCAATGTGGTGGAAGACCGTCTTTGCGCCGTTCTGAACCAGCGTTCGCAGGATATGCTTGCCGCCAACGCCTGGAACGTTGCGCAGTATGCCGCTTTGGTGATGATGTTTGCGCAGGTGTCCGGTCTGAAGCCGGGCGAGCTGGTTCATGTGATTGCCGACGCGCACATTTACGACCGCCACATCCCCATTGTTCGGAATCTGATTGAACGGGAAAGTTATCCGGCACCCCGTGTGACGCTGGATCCCGCGGTCACGGATTTTTATCGGTTCACGCCGCAGAGTTTTACGGTGGAGAATTACCGGCACGGAGAAGCCATCGGACGCTTTCCCGTAGCCGTCTGAGAAAAGAGGAAGCTATGAAACTGATTGTTGCGGTGGATCGGGAATGGGGCATCGGATACCGGGGCGAGCTGCTGGCGCGTGTCCGTGCGGATCTCCTTCATTTCCAACGGCTGACGACCGGAAAAATCGTCGTTCTCGGTTCCAATACGCTTTCCACCTTCCCCGGCGGCCGAGTGCTGAAGAACCGGACCAACCTGGTTCTGAACCCGGATGTGAAGTATCAGCCCGAAGGCGCCGTGGTTGTTCACAATCTGGACGAATTGTTTGAAACCCTGCGCGCCTACCCCTCGGACGACGTGTTTGTCATCGGCGGCGCCAGCGTATACCGTCAGCTGCTTCCGTATTGCGATACGGCTTATGTCACCCGGTTTGACCGTTCGTTTGAGAAGGACGCCTGTTTCCCGGATCTGGATGCCGACGGAAGCTGGGTGCTGACCGAGGTGGGAGATACGCAATACAGCGATCCCGCGACCGATACGGTTCCGGATCTTCCGTTCCGGTTTACGGTATATCGGAGAAAATAACCGCATTCCGGTGCCCGCAGATTTTTCTGCGGGCATTTTTTTATGCAGACGCTTGATTATTGGCGGTTGATATGATATAATGATAACATATAAAATGCGGTCTTATTGCCGGAAAACCGAGGACACCATGAAAATCATCACGTGGTTGAAGAATTATTGGTATTATTATAAGTTTCAGACGTTTGCCGTCCTTGCGGTCGCGGCAATTGCCGCCGTGCTGATCGTGCAGGGCGTGACCCGTACCGAGCCGGACCTTTGCGTATATCTTCTCACGCGCGATCCGGTGGTGTATGCCGAAACGCGGAACGGTCTGGCAGAGCGTGTGACACAGTATACCGAGGATTTCAACGGGGACGGCAAGGTTCTTGTGCGTGTGGTCAATTATTATCTGGGCGAAGAATATGAGGAAAACGACCGGGAAACATTCCGTAATGCCTACGTCGGCGGCGGCATTATGCTGATTCTTGCGGACGAATATGCCATGGAATATCTCAGCCAGCAGCAATATCTCGGGCAGAATGTTTCGGATCTTACGTCCGACACCGTGTTTGACGGCTCTGCCTGGAACATGAAAGATTCGGCGTTTGCATCCTGTCCGCAGTTGAAATATCTTTCTTACGACCTATTCTTTACGCTTCGCCGTTACAACGAAAAATCCTGGGTACAGATCCTCCCCGGCACGGATGAGGCGTTTCGTCAGGCATCCGAAACGTTGGGGCGCATCATCCGGGATGAGGCGGTGAGCCGGAATGAATAACGTGTACGACGCCGTTGTTGTCGGCGCAGGGCCGGCGGGAAGCATCTTCGCGCGGCTGGCACCTTCCGCTCTCTCGCTCTGCGTTGTAGATCGTCCGAAAGGGGAGGGCGGCTTTTCCAAACCGTGCGGCGGACTGATCTCTCCCGACGCGAGGCGTTCTCTTGCCTCCCTGGGTCTTTCCGTTCCGCAGGAGGTGCTTGTTTCTCCCGCTCCGCAGGAGGTGCGCGTCATCAGTGTCGATACTGGCATGGAGCGGTATTATCCCCGGGCTTACCTCAACACCGACCGCGCGGCATTGGACCGTTGGTTCCGGTCCTTGATTCCTTCCTCCGTCCCGGTCGTGGAGGGTGTCTGTACGGCAGTTGTAAGAGAAAGAGGGCTTTATGCCGTTTCCGTCCGTACGGCGGACGGTGAGAAAAAACTGCTTGCCCGCAATCTCATCGGAGCAGACGGCGGCGGCTCGCTGATCCGGCGTACGTTTCTTGCCGATGTAAAGATTCGCCGGTATACGGCAGTTCAGCGATGGTTCCGGGGGGAAGCCCCGTCCGGTTACGCGTGCGTGTTTGATCCCGAAGCCACGGATTGCTGTGCCTGGAGCATTGAGAAAGACGGGCTGTTTCTGTACGGCGGCGCGTTCGCTCCGTCGGCGTGCGGAAAGACGTTTGAACAGCATCTTGCCCGGATGCAGCGGTACGGGTATGATTTTTCCCGCCCGCTCCGCACGGAAGCGTGTGTGGTATACCGCCCCGCCGGTCTCCGTCAGATCACATCGGGCAGAGACGGCGTGTTTCTTCTGGGAGAAGCCGCCGGGCTCATCAGTCCCAGTTCTCTGGAGGGCATCAGCTTTGCGGTGGACAGCGCCTGTGCGCTTGCTTCGGCATTCTCCGGCTCGCCGGAAGGTATCCGCAACGGCTATGAAAAAAATCTGCGGCATCTGAAAAACAAAATTTTTCTGCGGTTGTGCAAAAGTCCTTTTCTGTACGCTCCGTTTCTGCGGTTTGCGGTGCTGAAAAGCGGTATCACCGCGTTGCGATAAGATTACGGAGAAAAGAAAGGGGAAATAACATTGACGATTTCCGATGTTTTTTCTTTGATTACGGGGATTGCCCTGTTTCTGTTCGGTATGCAGATGATGGGCGACGGTCTGAAAAATGTTGCCGGAAACAAACTGGAAACGGTTCTCTGGAAGGTTTCCAATACACCAATCAAAGGCATTGTGATGGGAACCGCCGTCACATCCATCATTCAGTCTTCTTCTGCCATGACGGTCATGGTCATCGGCTTTCTGAATGCCGGAATCATGCAGTTGTCGCAGGCCGTCGGCGTTATCATGGGGGCAAACATCGGCACCAGCATTACCGGCTGGATTCTCAGTCTTTCGTATATGGAAGGCGGAAGCGGCATTGCATCTCTGCTTTCTTCCATGACGCTGACCGGCATCGTTGCGGTCATCGGCATTGTGCTGCGGATGTTCAGCAAGAAAAAATCCGATAAGTATCTCGGAGGCATCCTGCTTGGCTTTGCCGTGCTGATGGTGGGCATGCAGACGATGAGCGGTTCGGTGGCAGAGCTGAAAAACAGCGATGTGTTTGTCGGGCTGATGACGCAGTTCTCCCATCCGATCCTCGGCATTCTGATCGGCATTGTCGTTGCCGCTGTTCTTCAGAGCGCATCGGCGGCGGTCGGTATTCTGCAGGCGCTTTCGGTTACAGGTATCATCACGTTTTCATCTGCCTTTCCCATCGTGATGGGCATTGGCATCGGCGCGGCGGCTCCGGTGCTTCTTTCTGCCATCGGTGCCAGCAAAAACGGAAAACGCGCGGCTCTGATTTATGTAATCAACGATCTTTACGGTGCCGTCGTCTGCGGCGGATTGTTCTATCTGCTGGATGCCGTGTTCCGTTTCGGCTTCATGACTTATGCCGTCGATCCGTTTACGGTTGCCGCTGTCAACTCCCTGTTCCGGATTGCTACGGCTCTGCTGCTTATTCCGTTCATCCGTCCGGTGGAGAAGCTGGCATGTGCCATTGTGCGGGACAAGCCCAGCGATTACCGCATCGTCACGCAGCTGGACCGTCTGGAAGAACGCTTCATCGACCATCCGGCGCTTGCCATTGAGCAGTGTGACATCGTTCTGTGCGATATGGCGGATAAGGCGCGGGAAAACCTGATGCATGCCATCGATCTGCTTTACAATTACAGCGACGGCGGCTTTGAGCAGGTGGAGGAGATGGAAAGCACCGTTGACCGCTACGAAGATAAGTTGGGAACATATATGGTCAAGCTGACCGGGCGCGATCTGACCAATGGGCAGACGCAGGAGGTTTCCAAAATTTTACATACCATCAGCGATTTTGAACGGATTTCCGACCATGCCGTCAACCTTTCCGAAACCGCGCGGGAAATTCATGAAAAAAAAATCCGTTTTTCGGACAGTGCCCGCCACGACATCGATGTTCTCATTGCCGCTGTGCGGGAGATTGTCCGGCTTTCGGTTGATGCGTTCAAGGCCAATGATATGGATATGGCATTCCGCGTGGAACCGCTGGAGCAACTGATCGATATGCTTTGCGATACCATTAAGGTCAATCACGTCAACCGTGTACGGACCGGGGATTGTACGCTGGATCAGGGCTTTGTCTTTGATGATATGCTGACCGATTGCGAGCGCGTGGCAGACCATTGCTCCAACCTTGCCGTCGCCATGATCGAGATTCAGTCGGATTCGTTTGATACGCACGAATATCTGGAACGTCTGAAAAAAATGCGGTCTTCTCTTTTTGACCGATATCTGGAAGAGTACAGCAAAAAATTCGTTCTGTAACCCCCAGATGCGCCGTCTTCGGACGGCGCGCTTCCTTTTTCCTGAAATTTCCGTACAAAAATGTCGGAAATCAAAAAAAATGGAGGTTTTTTCTTGACATTTGGAGAGGAAAGATGTATAATTAATAATGACGTCTATGGTGTTAAAAACGCACGGGAGTTGAAAAAATCCCGTGCGGAACAAATATTGAAGGAGGGCTATCATGGCTCATTTAAGCGAAGCGGCTGTGGCAAAGATTGAAGAAATCTGCAATCGTTACAGCGCGGAAAACACACCTCTGATGATGATCCTGAGTGACATCCAGAAGGAATACGGCTATATTCCTCTGGAAGTACAGGAGCTCGTCTCTGCGAAAACGGGTGTCAGTGTTGCCGAAATTTACGGCGTTGTCACCTTCTACTCCTTCTTCTCGCTCCAGCCGAAGGGTAAATACATCATCGGCTGCTGTCTCGGAACGGCGTGCTATGTCAAGGGCGCGCAGCAGGTTATCGACAAATTTTCCGAAATTCTCGGAATTAAACCCGGTGAGACCACCGAGGACGGGCTGTTCACCATTGACGCGCTTCGTTGCATCGGCGCCTGCGGCATTGCGCCTGCGGTGTCCATCAACGGAAAGGTCTATCCCAAAGTTGCCGTCAGCGCGGTGCCCGGCATTGTAGAAGAACTTCGTGCACAGGGAGGTAACAACGCATGAGCATCAAGAGTTTTGAGGAACTGGAATCTAGACAGGCGGCATGTACCAAATGCCTGGACGAGAAGTTCAGCGGTGAATCCGGCAAACGCGCCATCGTTCTCTGCGGCGGTACCGGATGCCTTTCTTCCAATTCTGCGGAAATCTGCAAAAAATTTGAGGAACTGGTCTCCGAGCACAATCTGTCCGACAAGGTAACCGTCAATCTGGCGGGCTGCTTCGGCTTCTGCTCGCAGGGCCCGTTCGTGAAGATTTATCCGGAAGACACGCTGTATCGTATGGTTACCCTGGATGATGTGGACGAGATCTTCAACAAAGACATCCTCGGCGGTGAAGTGGTCGAGCGGCTTTTGTACGTCGACCCGCAGACCTCCGAAAAAATTGCCAAACAGGACGAAATCACATTCTATAAAAAACAAAAGCGGATTGCCCTGCACGCCTGCGGCACCATCAATCCGGAAAAGCTGGACGAAGCGCTGGGCGCCGATGCCTTTAAGGGTCTTGCCAAAGCCCTGAAGATGAAGCGTGAAGACGTGGTCAAGGAAGTGCTGGATTCCGGCATCCGCGGCCGCGGCGGCGCAGGATTCCCCACCGGAAGAAAATGGATGTTTGCCATGAACGGCGAAGGGGATAAATATATTGTCTGCAACGGCGACGAGGGCGACCCCGGTGCATTTATGGACCGTTCCATTCTGGAAGGAAACCCGCTTGCCGTCATTGAAGGTATGATGATTGCCGGTTATGCCATCGGCGCGCAGAACGGCTATTTCTATGTCCGTGCCGAATATCCGATCGCGGTTCAGCGTCTGCGGGTTGCCATCAAGCAGGCAGAAGACGCCGGTCTGCTCGGAGATCATATTCTCGGAACCGACTTCTGCTTCCGTGCGCACATCCGTCTGGGTGCCGGCGCATTCGTCTGCGGCGAAGAAACGGCTCTGCTCAACTCCATCGAGGGCAAGCGCGGTATGCCCCGTCCCCGTCCGCCGTTCCCCGCCATCAAAGGTCTGTGGGATCGTCCGACGGTTGTCAACAACGTCGAAACGCTTGCCACCATTCCGTACATTCTGCGTGAGGGCGCCGCAAAATATGCGTCTGTCGGCACGGAGAAATCCCGCGGCACCAAGGTGTTTGCCCTGGGCGGAAAAATCAACAACGTCGGTCTTGTCGAAGTTCCCATGGGTACCACCCTGCGTGAACTGATTTACGACATCGGCGGCGGCATTCCCAATGGCAAGAAATTCAAAGCCATCCAGACCGGCGGTCCGTCCGGCGGCTGTCTGACGGAAAAAGACCTGGATGCCGAAATCGATTTCGATACGCTTGTTGCCCGCGGCTCCATGATGGGCTCCGGCGGTGCCATTGTTATGGACGAAGACAACTGCATGGTCGACGTCGCCAAGTTTTATATGGAATTTATCTGTGACGAGTCCTGCGGAAAATGCTCTCCCTGCCGCATCGGTACCAAGAGAATGCTGGAGTACCTCACCAAGATCTGTGAGGGCAGGGCCACCATGGAAGATCTGGACCAACTGGAAGAACTGGCGGCAACCATCAAAGTCGGTTCTCTGTGTGCGCTCGGTCAGACAGCGGCGAACCCCGTCCTGTCCACCCTGTCACAGTTCCGGGATGAGTATGTTGCCCATATTGTAGACAAGAAGTGCCCGGCGCACGTTTGCAAGAAGCTGATGAACTACGTCATCAACAAGGACAAATGCATCGGCTGCAGCAAATGTATGCGCAGCTGCCCGGTCGGCGCAATCGGAAAAACCGACTATGTTGCCGAAGGTCACAAGCTGCCGTCGCTTGCCATTGATTCTGCCAAGTGCATCAAGTGCGGCATGTGCATTGCGTCCTGCGACCGGATTCACGCCATCTCGAAGGAATAAGGGGGATATACGGAAATGTCGAAAGTCAACATCAAAATTGAGGGAGTCCCGTATCAGGTCGATGCCGGACTTACCATTCTGGAAGCCGCCCGGAAATGCGGCTATGAGATCCCGACCCTCTGTACCTACAATCACGGCGAGTGCAATCGCGGCTCCTGCCGTGTTTGCCTTGTGGAAGCCACCGGTGCCAGAGGTCTGGTCGCCGCATGCGTGTACCCCATCAACGAAGGCATGGAAATCACCATCTCTTCTCCCAAAGCGGTGAAGGCACGCCGCGCGTCCGTGGAGCTTCTTCTTTCCAACCACAACAAGAATTGTCAGCAGTGCGAGAAAAACGGTCACTGTGAACTGCTCCATGTCGCGCAGATTACCGGTGCCCGCGAGAATATGTTTGAAGGGGAGAAAACTCCCACAACGTTTGACGATCTTACGCCGACCATTGTGCGCGACACATCCAAGTGCATTCTGTGCGGCCGCTGCGTTGAGCGCTGCAAAAATGCGCACGGCAACGGAATTCTCGGTTTTGAGAACCGTGGTTTCCGCACCGTCGTCGGTCCTGCGGAGAACCGCAGCTTCATCAACTCTCCCTGTATCATGTGCGGTCAGTGCATCAATGTCTGCCCCACGGGCGCTTTGATGGAAAAGAGCGAGATTGCCCGCGTGGATGCCGCTATGGCTGCCGGGAAATATGTGGTTGTTCAGACGGCTCCGGCTGTCCGTGCCGCCCTGGGCGAGGAATTCGGCATGAAGATCGGAACTCCCGTTACCGGAAAAATGGTTGCCGCTCTGCGTCGCCTCGGCTTCAAAAAGGTCTTTGATACCGATTTTGGTGCCGACCTTACCATTATGGAAGAAGCGACCGAGTTGCTGGGACGCATCAAAAACGGCGGTGTCTTGCCGATGATCACGTCCTGCTCGCCCGGTTGGGTCAACTATGCGGAATACTATTATCCGGATCAGTTGGATCATCTGTCCTCCTGCAAATCCCCGCATGAGATGTTTGGTGCTGTTCTCAAATCCTATTATGCCGAGAAGATCGGCGTGGATCCCAAAGATATGTTTGTGGTTTCCATCATGCCGTGCTCCTGCAAGAAGTATGAAAAAGAACGTCCCGAACTGGAAAGCAACGGTCTGCGTGATGTCGATGCCGTGCTGACCACCCGCGAACTGGGCAAACTGATCCGCCGCTCCGGCATCAACTTCGCCAAACTGCCGGATGAGGATTTCGATACCGATCTGGTTCACGACTACACCGGTGCCGGCGTCATCTTCGGCGTTACCGGCGGCGTTATGGAAGCCGCGCTCCGTACCGCTTACTTTGTTTTGACGGGCAAAGAGCGTGAAGGCGTGGAATTCCACGAAGTCCGCGGCTTTGATTCCATCCGCGAGGCCGAATTTGATCTCAACGGTCAGAAGCTCCGGGTTGCCGTTACCAGCGGTATGAAGGGTGCGAAGGTTCTGATGGATCAGATCCGTGAGGGCACCAGCCCGTATGCCTTCATCGAAGTGATGGGCTGCCCCGGTGGCTGCATCAACGGCGGCGGTCAGCCGTACGTCCGTGAAGTGTTCCTTCCCAATGAGGACGACGACATCGTGGATACCTATTGCGAGAAGAGAGCCCGGGCGCTGTACTCCGAGGATGAGCGTCAGACGCTGCGTCAGTCGCACAACAATCCGCAGCTGAAAGATCTTTACAAGGAATTTCTCGGCGAGCCGAACTCCCATCTTGCGCACAAGCTTCTGCATACGTACTACAACAAAGACCGTGTGCGTTTCAACAGCGTAAAATGAATTTTTTGAGATTGCCCGGAACCGTAAAGGTTCCGGGCAATTTTTTATCGTTTGCGCTTTTTTTCGTCGCAGAGAGGCGACAATTTTTTGGACGTTCGGCAAAGAAAGTTGAATTTCTGATGGTGCGGGCATAGGAAGTCCTCTGAAACTGATCGGAAGCATTCAGAACAACGCCCCCGGCGTTGTTTATGCCGCATTCGGAATGTTTGGAACGGGGAACATCGCAGAGGAGATAGACCGTGGAACCGGGTTCCAGACAGGAGGTTTTGACCCGGCACGGCGGAATCTGCCGCATTTTTACTTCCCATGAAGAGCGGGTCGGTGTGCGGGGACAGCGCGGCGGAGGAAATCCGGACTATTCTTGTCCATAGGTTTTCAAGCTGTTTTTTGTATAAAAAAGAGGGGCTGCAGGCAGCCCCTCTTTGCGTCGTATCTTATTTCTTCCGTGTCAGCTTGGTTTCGACATCGCCGTCGTTCAGGGTCAGCGTGTCCCCGTCCACATGAAAGCGAAGCGTTTTGTTTACGGAAACGTTGCCGATCTTGTAATGAATGGTCATTTCGTCGCCTTCCACTTCGTAGGTCATGCCCATCTCCACTCCGGTAACCGACATGATTCCGGTTCCGTCTTCGTTGAAGGTGTATCCGGCACTGACGCTGATACCCGCAATCGTCTCCGAAGAGATGACCCAGGTTCCCACCGGCTTGTTCTCTCCGCAGGCAACCAACGATCCGACCGTTGCCAGAATCAGCACGGCGGCAATCAGGACGCGTAATCTTCTCATGGATTGTTCCTCCGTTTTCCTTTTTATCTTCCTTATCATACCGCAAATCTCAAAAATTGTCAACCCGGTCCGACTGCGGTTTTTCTTGACTTTTCGGTCAAAGTATGTTATATTGATACACAGAAACCTACAAAGAAAGAAAGGGAGTCTTATTCTTATGAAAAAAATCGTTGCCCTGTTGCTGGCGGCAGTCCTTATGGTTTCTACTCTCTGCCTTGTTGCCTGCAAAGAGGAGAACAAGCAACCGGAACTTACCACAAAAGAGAAAATCCTGAATGCTTTGGATGAAAAGAAGCTGACCGAGTCGGTCAACGGAGATTATAAAAAGCTTCTGGAGCAGCTCAACCGCGCTACGGCGGAAACTCTGGAAGTCGGTGTGGATCTTGAAGTGGACGAAACCTCTCCGCTTGCTGACATCCTTGCCGGGAAAAACGGCATTCAGCTGAGAGCCAATTATGTCAACGGTGCCTTCTCCGGCGAAGCCAATGTCACGCTGGGGGACGATGCCGTCGATGCAAACTTGGTTTTCGTGGACGGAAATCTGTATTTTTCCATCCCGGACGGCTTTGACGGATTCGTTTTTATCCCGGTTGAAAGCATGCTGCCGACAGATGAATTGTCGAAATCTTTTTCTGTTGACCAGATTACCGCGCCACAGACCCTGTTCTCGGGCATTCTGAAATATGCCCGCCGTCTGGTAGAGCTTCTGCCGGACACCTGCTTTGACGTTGAGGGCGGTTATCTTGTCAAAATCTCCGCTGCAGAACTGAAAACGGCTTTGACCGCAGTGCAGAGCGAGATGCTTGCCGATGAATCCTTCAAAAAGGATCTTACGTCTGTATTCGGCGAGGAGATTCTGGAGGTGCTTGGCGAAGAGGTGACAGAGTCCGCGGACCTTTCGCTGAAAGCCACAACAAAAGACGATGTTCAGGTTTATGAATTCGTTCTCAGCCAGGGAGAAGAGGGTGCCCTGCGCGCTGTTGTGAATGTCGGGAAAGATTCGGGCGATTTTGATGTCCGTGTTATGACGGACGGAGAAAATTGCGCTGCTGCTTTCTCCGGCACGTTTAAGTTCGGTGAAACCTACGGCTTTACACTGAAAGCCGTGGACGGAACGAAAACAGAAAACAACGTCATGCTGGAAATGGCGATGAATTTTGACAAAGACGGAAACCTGACCGACGGTACTCTTTCGGTCTACCAGGATGAAGCCGATCTGCACTACTGTGCCATGTCGGTCGTTCTGTCCGGCAAGGCAGACAAATCCCTGGAGATCCGGGTGGACGGCGTCGGTTATGACGAGGAAGCCGAAAAGACCATGCCAGTCTTCTCGGTTACCGGAACGGTCAAGGCGGAAGCCGACGGCTTCTCGGCTGATCTGGAAATTTCCGTGCCGATTTCCGACGGTGTGGATACAAAAGTAAACGTTTCCGGCTCGGTGAAAATCAGCGAATCCTCTCTGGAAGCAGCGGCGACGGTTGAGATGCCGGCTTTCGGACTGACGGTTCGGGTCAATGCGAAAGAAACCGCCGATGAAACGCTTCCGGCAGTCACGGCACCGGAAGGCGCAACGGAGCTGGACGAAGAGGCCGCAGCGGAGTTGCTGGCAACGCTGATGCAGAACATGATGGCAACGCATCCGGTGTTCTTCTCGATTCTTTCCATGATTCTGGGCGGAGACTCCGGAATCGGCTGATTCCGTTAAAACAGAAGGCAGAACAGTGTTTGCTGTTCTGCCTTTTTTATTCCAGAAGCATCTGTACGTCCTGCTCGGACAGATTCGGATGAAGCGCCCGGTTCAGCGCACGTGACAGCAGCTTTGCCGCTTTGTCCACCAGAACATCCACATCTTTCGGCGTAACGATCATATTCTTTTCATAGCCGGATAATTTTTTCTGCAGGTCATGGCTTCCGTTTTCGCCAAGAAGATCGGCGGCAAGCGTAACGGCATCCACCACGGTGGGGATGCCCAGCGAGAGAACCGCGCATCCAAGCGTCTTCCGGGTAAGTGGCTCCCGCCGGTTTCCCACACCGGAGCCCGGCGAAAGACCGGTGTCGCAAAGTTGGACGGTGGCGCAGAGCCGTTTCATTTCCCTTGCCGCCAACGCGTCAATCAGCACAACGACATCCGGCTTGCACCGTTCTGCGGCGGCGGCGACCAGAACCGCGCTCTCCATGCCGGTTTCTCCCAGAACGCCGGTGGTCAGAGCCGCTACGTCGCCGAGATCCAGAGACCGGAACACGTCGGGGGAATAGCGCTTCAGATGGTGCGTCACGATCAGTCCCTGAACGGCTTTCGGTCCCAGCGCGTCGGCAGTCAGCGATCGGTTTCCCAGCCCGACGACAAGAACCGTTTTCACGCTGTCGGGAAGCAGGGCGGAGATTTCTCTTGCAAGAAGCCCGACGGCGCGTTCGCAGCGTGACGAATCTTCAAACGCTCCGGTGAGGTCTACGGTGACATAATGCCCCTTTTCCTTGTTCAGCTTCTTTGCTGCCGCATCTCCCGAGATGGTTACCTTCACAACCGAAAATCCGTCTACGGTCTGTGTGCTTTCTTCAAATCCGTCCTCTTTCCGTACCTCGCATTGTTCCCGCAGCTCCACTGCAAGATCCGTTCTTGCCGTTGCCACAATCCTCACTCCTTTTTCGGTGGTCCTGTTTGAATAGTCTTTGAAAAACAACGGAAATTATTCAAAAAGCACTTTCTTTTTTCCTGCAGATGTGGTATACTGAATCTGTCTTGATTCCCGTTTGAAAGGAAGGATCTTTTATGGGTATCCTCAAAAAGTACGCCAAACGTTATTTTATTGATGCCATGGGTTCGATGGCTCTCGGTTTGTTTGCCTCACTTCTCATCGGCACCATTTTCCGGGCTTTGGGTATGATCCCCGGGCTGGAGATTTTAACGACCATCGGCGGATACGCGCAGCAGGTGGCTGGTCCCGCGATGGCTGCGGCAATCGCTTATTCCCTTAAGTGCGACCCTCTTGTGGTCTTTTCTGCCGCTGCGGTCGGCGCTGCCGCCAACACGCTCGGCGGGGCGGGCGGTCCTCTTGCCGTCTTTTTCATTGCCATTGTTGCCTGCGAGATCGGGCAGCTGGTTTCCAAAAAAACAAAAGTGGACATTGTGGTCACGCCGTTTGTCACCGTTCTGGTGGGCGGGTTGCTGTCGGTCTTTGTCGCTCCGTTCATCGGAAAACTGGTTGGTTATGTCAGCACCTTCATCGGCTGGGCGGCGTTGAAAACTCCGTTTACGGTCGGTGTGGTGGTTTCGGTCGTGGTCGGCATGGTTCTCACACTCCCCATCTCCAGCGCCGCCATTTGTGCGGGACTTGTTCTGACGGGCTGCACGGCTGTGGCGGGCTCTTCCGAAGGGCTGGCAATTGCCGGCGGTGCCGCCGTTGCCGGCTGCTGTGCACAGATGGTTGGTTTTGCCGTCATCAGTTTTAAGGAAAACGGCTTCGGAGGATTGCTTTCGCAGGGCATCGGCACCAGCATGCTTCAGATGCCGAACATCATCCGCAACCCCCGCATCTGGATTCCCGCTACGCTGGCGTCCGCCATTACCGGACCTCTGGCAACGTGCGTGTTTCATCTGCAGCATTACGGTGCGGCAATCAATGCCGGAATGGGCACCTGCGGTCTTCTCGGTCCCATCAGCGTGATTCTCGGCTGGCTGGATCCCGTCAACGGATACCCCGGTACGGTGGGTTGGGTGGATTGGCTCGGACTTGTGCTGATCTGCTTTGTGCTTCCCGCTTTGCTTTCGCTTCTGTTTGCCGCGGTTCTGCGTAAGATTGGCTGGATTTGTCCAGGCGATATGACGCTTTGATGCGGAATTCCGCGTCTGCGGGAATGCAGCGGGTTTGGCTTGGTGCGCACGCCCGGTTTCTTCCGGAACGGTGAATCGTACAGAAAAAACATCCGAAAGATGAAAAAAATCCAAAAAACCCCTTGCAAAAAAAGAAAAAGTCTGCTATAATAGATGGGCTATGAAAAAGTATGAGCCGGGAGGTGTAACAGGATGCCCAATATCAAGTCTGCGAAAAAGCGTGTGAAGGTTACGGCGACAAAGAACCTGCATAACAAAATGTTCAAGTCTGCTCTCAGAACCAACCTGAAGAAACTCGTTGCCGAGATTTCCGAAAAGAAAAACGCCGAAGCACTGTCTCTTGCGTATAAGAACATTGACAAGGCGGTTGCAAAGGGCGCTATGCATAAGAATGCTGCGGCTCATAAGAAGTCTCAGTTGGCAAAGGCGTTCAACGCGTAAGTTGAACCGATCTTTCGCAAAAAAAGAATTAAAGGACGATTTTTTTGAATCGTCCTTCTTTTTTTGAAATCCCTCTTGACATTTCCAAAAAAAACGTGTATAATAAAAATAGATGAACAAATGTTCATATGTTTTATCCGAATAGGAAAGGAAATACAAGAATGGCAGAAGAAGAAAAAAGCGGCTATTTGCATGTTCATGAGGACGTGGCAAAACAGGTGCGTCAGGAATTGCCGGAAGAAACGACGCTGTACGACCTGGCAGATCTCTTCAAGGTGTTTGCCGATACCACCCGCATTAAAATTCTGTATGCGCTGCTGCGCTCGGAGATGTGTGTGTATGATATCGCGCTGCTGTTTGATATGGGGCAGTCTGCCATTTCCCATCAGCTGCGGATTCTGAAAGCAAGCAAACTCATCAAATGCCGCCGACAGGGAAAAAACATTCTGTATTCGCTGGCGGATGATCATGTCCGCAGTATCATCGGACAGGGTCTGGAACATATTGAAGAATAAGGAAAGAGGGATTCTTTATGAGAAAAGTGTTTAAGGTAGAAAATCTGGATTGCGCCAACTGCGCCGCGGAAATCGAAAACGATATCCGCAAGATTCCGGGTGTCACGTCGGCTTCGCTTTCGTTCATGACCGGACGACTGGTAGTAGAACTGGACGGAGACCCCGATGCCCTTACCGAGCAGATTCGTAAGGTCTGCCTGCGTGTGGAGCCGGAATGCGTGGTCAGATGAACCGGCAAAAACAGGAGATTCTGCGCACGGTACTTTCGCTTGCTTTGCTCGCCGTCGGACTTCTGACCGATGGTTGGGTGGAACTGGTGGTGTGCATCGTGGCGTATGCCGTGGCTGGATGCGATGTCCTGCTCAAGGCAGGGCGCGGCATTGTCAAAGGACGTTTGCTGGATGAGAATTTTCTGATGTCTGTTGCGTCGCTCGGAGCTTTCGCTTTGGGCGAATACCGGGAAGCCGTAGCGGTTATGGTTTTTTACCGGGTGGGTGAGATCTTTCAGGATTATGCCGTCCGCTCCTCCCGCAAAGCTGTACAGGATCTTGTGGATATCTGCCCGGATCATGCCAATGTCATGCGAAACGGCGTTCTGACCGAGGTGGATCCTGCCGAAGTGGAGATTGGTGAAGAAATTACCGTCAAACCGGGCGAACGGATTCCTCTTGACGGCGTGATTACCGAGGGCAGTACCAATCTGGATACCTCGTCGCTGACCGGGGAGAGCATTCCCGCCGACGTCAAAGAGGGCGATTCCGTTCTGAGCGGATGCATCAATTGCAGCCATGCGGTTAAAATACGGGTAACAAAACGGTTTGAAAATTCGGCGGCGTCCCGCATTCTGGAACTGGTGGAAAGTGCTTCCTCCAGCAAAGCCAAAACCGAAACCTTTATCACCCGTTTTGCCCGTGTTTATACGCCCATTGTCGTTGGGCTTGCGGTTCTGACGGCGATTATTCCGTCTCTGTTTGACGGAAACTGGACCGAATGGATTTCCCGTGCACTGCTGTTTCTCGTGGTCTCCTGCCCGTGTGCCCTGGTTATTTCCGTTCCGCTGACATTTTTCTGCGGTATCGGAAAGGCATCTTCCTCCGGCATTCTGGTCAAGGGATCCGATTATATCGAAACCGCGTCTCGCGTCACAACGGTTCTTTCCGACAAAACCGGAACTCTGACGCAGGGAACCTTCCGGGTAACGGATATTCAGCCGGCAGCCGAAGTTTCCAAAGAGGATTTGCTTGGCTTTGCCGCTTATGCCGAAGGACTTTCCGATCATCCCATCGCTCTTTCCATCCGGGACGCATACGGAAAACCGGTTCAGCTTTCCCATATCGCCTCCAGCGAGAATACGGCGGGGCGAGGCGTCATCACCGTCGTGGACGGTCACACCGTTCTGGCGGGCAGTGCGGCGCTTTTGCGTGAACACGGTGTTGATGCGCAGAAATCGGATGTCGCAGGGACGGAGGTCTGCGTGGCAATGGACGGCAAATGGCTGGGACGTATCGTGATTTCCGATGCCGTTCGTCCGGAAGCCCGGAGTGCCGTTTCCGCCTTGCGGAGCGCCGGCGTGAAGAACATCTCGATGCTTTCCGGGGATAAAAAGGAAAATGCCCGCCGTGTGGCAGACGAACTGGGATTGGACGGTGTTTACGCCGAACTGCTGCCGGAAGATAAGGTCAATCGTGCCAAAGCGCTTTCGGGCGGAAAAGAAAAGACCATGTATGTCGGGGACGGCATCAACGATGCTCCGGTTCTCGCGGTTGCGGATGTCGGTGTGGCAATGGGTGCTATCGGCTCCGATGCCGCCGTGGATGCGGCAGATGTCGTCATTACCGATGACAATCTGGAAAAACTGGCATATTTCCTTCGTCTTTCCCGCAAGACCATGCGTGTGGCGTGGCAGAATGTGATTTTCTCGCTCACCATCAAAATTCTGATTATGGTTCTCGGTTTTGTCGGGGTTGCGGGAATGTGGGCGGCGGTTTTTGCCGATGTCGGTGTTACGATCCTCGCCATTCTGAATGCCCTGAGAATTCTTGCTACAAAAAAATTCGGAGAATGCAAATGAAACAGAAATTTACGGTTACCGGAATGAGCTGCGCTGCGTGCAGTGCGGCGGTATCCCGTGCGGTTCAATCCCTCGACGGCGTTTCTGCCGCCGAGGTTGATCTGCTTTCCGGTGAAATGAATGTTGAGTATGACGAAAAGAAAACAACAGCAGATGATATTATCGCTGCGGTTCATCACGCCGGTTATTCCGCGTCTCTTTATCAGCGAGGCAGAAACGAGGCGCAGATCCGTGCCGACGAAACCCGGAACCGTCTGAAGAAGCGGTTTCTTTGGTCGCTGTTGTTTATGATTCCTCTGATGTACCTTTCCATGGCAGATATGGTGCATCTTCCCATTCCGGAATTTTTCCGGCAGAATCTTCTGGCGTTTGCGCTGAGTCAGTTTGCGCTGGCGGGCGTCATTGCCGTGATTAGCCGGGATTTCTTTGTTCACGGCTATGCGGCATTGTTCCGCGGCTCGCCGGATATGAATTCGCTTGTGGCGCTCGGTTGCACGGCTTCCGAAGCGTACGGAATCTGGCTTTCCGTTTCGCTTCTTCTTTCCGGGCAGACGCCGCACCATCTGCCGATGCTGTATTTTGAATCCGTCGGTATGATTCTGACGTTGGTAACGCTCGGAAAATTCCTGGAATCCCGCGCCAAGAAGAAAACGACAGACAGTGTAACCAAACTGATGGATCTTACCCCGAAGGCGGTTACGGTTCTGCGGGACGGAAAGGAATACGTGGTGGATGCCGATGCCGTGCAGGTCGGAGATGTGGTCGTTGTCCGAGCCGGCGAGAGTTTTGCCGTGGACGGAACGGTGATAAAGGGCGAGGGGAGTGTGGACGCTTCCGTGATGACCGGCGAAAGCATGCCGGTTTCGGTCACCGTGGGGGATTCGGTACGCGCCGGCACGGTTCTGCGCGGCGGCTACCTGGAATTTGAAGCGCAGAAGGTCGGTGCCGATACGGCTCTTGCCGGCATTGTGGAGTTTGTGAAAAACGCCGCTTCCTCCAAGGCGCCCGTTCAGCGGCTTGCCGATAAGATCTGCGGAATCTTTGTTCCCGTTGTCATCGGCATTGCCCTGGTAACGGCGGGCGTGTGGCTTTTGCTCGGTGCCGGAATCGAACGTGCGTTGACCGATGCGGTCTGTGTGCTGGTGATCGCCTGCCCCTGCGCTCTCGGAATCGCCACCCCGGTCGCGATCTCGGTCGGAACGGGAAAGGGCGCGGAAAACGGAATTCTGATCCGGGATGCGCAGGCAATGGAAGCCGTTGCGCATGCCGATACCGTTGTGTTTGACAAAACGGGAACGCTGACGGAGGGGCATCCCGCTGTCACACGCGTGGATGCGTACAACGGCACGGAGGATGCGTTGCTTGCGCTGGTTTCTTCGGTGGAGGCACGTTCCGAGCATCCGCTGGCAGCGGCAATCTGTGATGCGGCAAAAGGGCTTCCGCATGCCGAGGTAACGGGTTATGAAACGCTTTCCGGGCGCGGTGTGCGTGCGCTGGCGGACGGGAAAACCGTTCTTGCCGGAAACCGTCGCCTGATGGAGGAAAACGGCGTGTCGTTCCGGGCGGAAGGTGCCCGTGACGGCGAAACGGCGGTTCTGGTCGCGGTAGACGGAGCAGAAGCCGGTGCGATCTTCCTGTCCGACCCCATCCGGGAATCTTCGCTTACTGCCGTGCAGGGACTGAAAAAATTGGGAATCCGCACCGTGATGCTGACCGGAGACAGCCCGCTTGCGGCAAATGCCGTGGCAAAGGCCTTGCAGGTGGATGATGTTCTGGCAGGTGTTCTGCCGGAAAATAAGGCACAGGAAATCAACCGTCTGAAAGAGGCGGGGCACCACGTGGTGATGGTGGGCGACGGCATCAACGACGCTCCGGGTTTGGCATCGGCGGATGTCGGAGTTGCCGTGGGAAGCGGCACAGACATTGCCATGGACAGCGCCGATGTGATTCTTGCCGGAAACGGTGTTCTGGGAGTTTACGACCTCATCCGTCTCGGCAGAAAAACGCTTCGGGTCATCAAAGCGGGGCTTTTCTGGGCATTTTTTTACAATGGAATCGGAATTCTGATTGCAACCGGTGCGTTGTCGTTTGCCGGAATCCAGCTGACGCCGATGATCGCCTCTGCGGCGATGAGCTTCAGTTCGGTTACCGTGGTTGCCAACGCGCTGCGGCTGCGTCGGTTCTCGTTTACAAAAGAAACGGAGGAAAACAACATGGAAATCAAATTGCATGTAGAAGGAATGCATTGCGAGCATTGCAAGGCATCGGTTGAGAAAGCATTGCGTGGGGTCCCCGGTGTTTCGCACGCCGAAGTGGATCTTCGTCGGAAGAGCGCAACCGTCCGGGCAGAGGGCGTGACGGTGGAAGCACTGATTGATGCCGTCCGGAATGCCGGATTTGACGCATCCGAGAAAAAATAAGAAAAGGGGACAGAACTTTGGTTACGTTGGGAAACGACTGGGACGCCGTTCTTGGCGATGAATTTGAAAAGCCGTACTATCGGCAGTTGCGTGCTTTTTTGAAAGAGGAATATACGCATCACACGGTCTATCCGTCCATGTATGATATTTTCAACGCTCTCAAAACAACGCCGTATTCCGATGTACGGGTGGTTCTGCTTGGGCAGGATCCGTATCACGGTCCCGGACAGGCACACGGCATGTGTTTTTCCGTCCGCAAAGGGGTCGAACCGCCTCCGTCGCTGGTCAATATCTTCCGGGAACTCCAGAGCGATCTCGGCATTGAACCGCCTCCGGACGGGGAACTGACCCCGTGGGCAAAAAGCGGCGTATTGCTTCTCAACACGGTTTTGACCGTGCGTGCCGGGCAACCGAACAGCCATCGGGGAAAGGGCTGGGAGATCTTCACGGATCGGGTTATTGCGGAAGTCAATCGCAGTGACCGCCCCACGGTATTTCTTTTGTGGGGAGCCAATGCCAAAGCAAAAATGCCGATGATTACCAATCCGAGGCATCTGGTGCTGACCGCGGCACATCCCAGTCCGCTTTCGGCGTACAACGGCTTTTTCGGATGCCGTCACTTTTCCAAAGCCAATGAATTTCTGGTACGGAATGGCAGACCTCCGGTCAACTGGGATCTGCGGGCATAAACAAGAATTCAGTGTTCGGGCTTCTTTCAAAAACACAAAGGCGACAGCATCGCAATGCTGTCGCCTTTTTTGTCCCAAGAAAACCACGCGATAGTCGCGTGGTTCAAAAAAAGGTTAACCGATGAAGAAAAAAATCCTCCTA
>CAKSBH010000007.1 GCA_934438175.1 uncultured Eubacteriales bacterium
CACTTGTGCGTTGCCAGTAGTATTAGGGCTTTGCCCGAAAATGAAATACCACCCGCTATGCGGGTGGATATTTATTTGTTTTGAAATTTCCTGTGTTTATCTCTTGCAATACCGGACACGGTATGCTATAATATGAGATACTGATTATTATGGATAGTTATACCTGGAGAGAAATATGGAACAAATTCCGAACCCTGAAAAACAGAGCTATACCGTTCCCGTGCTTGCGATGCGGGGATTGGTTGCGTTGCCTCAGACCACGCTTTTTGTCGACATCGGCAGAAAACAGTCGGTTGCAGCCGTGCGGCTTGCGGCAGAGCATTACAAATACATCTTTTTGACGGCGCAGAAAAACCCGGAAATGGAGGAGCCCGGACCGACGGATCTTTACGACATGGGCGTCCTTGCCACGGTTGCCAACATTCTTAAAAACGGAGGCGGCGAGCAGAGGGTTTCGTTCCGTTGCCTTTGCCGTGCCCGTCTGAATCATCTTTCCGTCGGCGCGAACGGCGCTTTGATGGGCGAGATCGTTCCGCTGGAAGATTCTGCGCTTTCCACAACGGATTCCCCCCGCGCGGAAGCGGCAGCCCGCATTTTGTGCGCCGCCTTTGACAAATATCTGGAACTGGCAGACAACGTTCCGGAGGATCTCGGTGAACAGGCGTCGTATATGCAGGATGCGGTGGCACTTGCTTATTTCGTGGGACAGAATACGGTGTTGCCGTTTGAGGAAAAACAGGAGATTCTGCAGACGGAAGACCCGGTTGAGCGGATGCTGGTGGTATCGCGGCTTCTTGCCAAGGAAACCGAAATCCTGCTTCTGGAAGATGCTATGAACGACAAGGTGCGGGACAGCATGAACCGCAATCAGCGGGATTTTTATCTGCGTGAGCAGCTGAAGGTTCTGCAGGAGGAGCTTGGAGAGAACGGGTATGAGGAACTTCCGGACGATCTGGAAGAACTGAAGGACCGGATTCGTCAATCCGCCATTTCCGATGCGGGACGTACGGCACTGAACAAAGAATTTCAGCGGATGCTGAAGCTTCCTCAGGGGACGCAGGAGGCGGCACTTGCCCGCAGTTACATCGAAACCTGCCTGGATATGCCGTGGGGCGTATATTCCGAAGAAAAGCTGGATCTTGCCGTTGCGAAGAAGATTCTGGATCACGACCATTACGGGCTGGAGAAAATCAAGGAGCGCATCCTGGAAACGCTGGCGGTCCGACACTTCAATCCCGAAAATCGCGGGCAGATTCTCTGCCTGGTGGGTCCGCCGGGAACCGGAAAAACGTCCATCGGACAGTCGGTTGCCCGCGCGCTGAACCGCAAATTCGTGCGCATTTCACTGGGCGGGGTGCATGACGAAAGCGAGATCCGCGGACACCGGCGCACGTACGTCGGTTCCATGCCGGGTAAGATTATGAATGCGATGAAAGAGGCGGGAACGTCGAATTCGCTTCTGCTTCTGGACGAAGTGGACAAACTGGGCAAGGATTCCCGCGGGGATCCGGCGGCTGCGCTGCTGGAGGTTCTGGATCCGGAGCAGAACAAGACGTTCCGGGATCATTTCCTCGATATGCCGTTTGATCTGAGCAAGGTGTTCTTTATTACGACGGCGAACGTGGAGGATACCATTCCCGCGCCGTTGCTGGACCGTATGGACGTGATTGAGCTTACCAGCTATACCTACGATGAAAAACGGCACATTGCCGAAGAGCATCTGGTGCGGAAGCAGATGAAGAAGCACGGATTGGACCGGACGATGCTGCGGATCACGTCCTCGGCAATCAACGATATGATTCTGTATTATACCCGTGAGGCGGGCGTCCGGAATTTGGAGCGCTGCATCGCGTCTGTGTGCCGGAAAGCGGCGAAGCGGTTGCTGGAGCATCCCGAAACGAAACCGGTGCGTGTGACCGGGGCGAATCTGCGTGAATTCCTCGGCGTGCGCCGCTTTTTGCCGGACCGGATTCCGGACCGGGATCCGGTGGGCGTCGTTACCGGTCTCGCTTATACGTCGGTAGGCGGAGAGATCATGCCGCTGGAGGTCAACGTTATGGAGGGAACCGGAAAGATTGAACTGACCGGTTCGCTTGGGGATGTGATGAAGGAATCGGCGAAAGCCGCCATCAGCTATATCCGTGCGAATGCCGGAACGCTTGGTGTGAATCCGCTGTTCTATAAAGAGAAAGACATTCACATTCATGCGCCGGAGGGGGCGGTTCCGAAGGACGGTCCGAGTGCCGGATGTGCGATGGCAACGGCTCTTTACAGCCAACTGACCGGAAAACCCATCCGCCGTGAAGTGGCGATGACGGGAGAGATTACCATCCGTGGCAATGTTCTTCCCATCGGCGGTCTGAAAGAAAAGACGATGGCGGCGTATAAGGCGGGCGTGAAGACCGTGATTCTGCCCAAAGCCAATGTGCCGGAGATTGAGGAACTGGCACCGGTGGTGAAGGAGAACATCACGTTTGTTTCCGCAGGGAAGATCGGGGATGTGTTTGCTGCCGCCTTCCGGGAGGGCACATGAAAATCAATTTTTCCAATGCCGCATTTTGCACCAGTTGCTTCGATGTCAAAAAACTGAATGTGGAAAAGCGTCCCGAGATCGTGCTGGTCGGACGCTCCAATGTGGGCAAATCTTCCATGATCAACACCTTGCTGAACAAAAAAGCCCTTGCCCGTGTGGGCGCGACGCCCGGAAAGACGGTGTCGGTCAATTTTTACGATGTGGACCGGAAAATCTGGTTTACGGATCTTCCGGGCTACGGTTACGCCAAGCGCTCCAAGGAACAGCGGCGCGGCTGGGGCGGGCTGATCGGGGAGTATCTCGATGCCGACCGCGATGTCCGGCTGATTCTGTTTCTGGTGGATTCCCGCCATGAACCGACGGAAGACGATCTGCTGATGTACCGGTATCTGATGAGCCGGGAGACGCTGTTTTGCGTGGTTGCGACCAAAACGGATAAATTGGGCGCGGGGGAATTGAAGAAGAATCTGGAACGGATTTCGGAGCGGTTCGGCGTGAGTGCTGTCGCGTTTTCCGCAAAATCCGGCGCGGGCGCCGAAACATTGCGCCACATCATCGAGGACGTGTCCTCGGCAGAAGGAGAAGAAATATGAGAAACGAAAAGAAATTCGGAAAACCGACAAAACCCGCGCAGTCCCGCCGTCCGGCGCCTGCCCGTGCGCCGAAAAAAGAAAATATGCCGGCACCCGCTCCCCGTGAGAATGCCGTTGCGGGCAGAAATCCCATTTATGAGTTGCTTCGCAGCGGACGTACCATCGAAAAGCTTTATGTCGCGCGGGAGGAGCATCCCGAGGGCTCTGCCATCAAAATTCTTGCCATGGCGAAAGAGCGCGGCGTGGTTGTGGTGGAGGCAGGACGCCGCAAACTGGATGAGTTGTGCGGAACGACTGCCCATCAGGGAATGGTCGCCATTACAACGGATTATCATTATTACGACGTGGAAGATCTGTTTGCTCTTGCCGAAGAACGCGGCGAAAAGCCGTTCTTTGTTATCCTGGACGGCATATCGGATCCCGGAAACCTCGGTGCGATTCTGCGTACGGCGGACGCTTGCGGGGTTCACGGTGTGATCTTGCCGAAGCGCGGCTCCTGCGGAATGACGGCGACGGCGATCAAGGCATCTGCGGGCGGTTGTGAATATGTCCGGGTTGCCAAAGTGGTTAATATTGCCGAAACAATCTCGAATCTCCAGAAGAGGGGCGTCTGGGTCTTCGGAACCGACGGTGAGGCGGAAAAGGAACTGTACGACACCGATCTGACCGGAGCGATCGCCCTGGTTCTGGGGGATGAGGGAAAAGGCATTTCCCGTCTGGTCGGCGAGCGGTGTGACGAGCGGATGCGGATTCCGATGCGCGGTCATGTCAATTCGCTGAATGTATCCGTTGCCGGTGCTCTTTGTATGTATGAGGCGGTCAAGCAGAGGGGCTCGCGTCGCTGAAATAAGACGGAAAAGAAATCCGGAAAGGGGGAATGGCTGTGAATGAGGTCTGGGAAAGCGAAGCGTCAACCGACGAACTTTCGGTGCGGGCGGAAAAGCGGAAAGCGCTTGCCCGTACGCTTGCCTTGCTGATTCTGACATCCGTTTCCGCTTTTCTTCCGGTTCTCGGGCTGAAGTCCGGCGCTTTCGGACTGGTCTGCGCAGGTCTGTGCGTGTTTGCCGGTCTGGTTGCGTTTCCGGATCTTCTGGCGGGAATCCGCGGATTTTCCGCGGGAGGATCGGACGCCTCCCTGCGTATGACGGCGTGGGGCGCTGTGTTGGCGCACTCGCTGCGTACGGCTTTTGTCGCCGGGGCGGAGTGCGTGACCTATACGTGGCTGGTTTTTCTTTGTTATACCGTTACTTTTCTGATCCGGTTCCTGTCGGAACGGGAAATGGAAAAAAACATCCGGCTGATCCGGGATCATCCCGTTTCCGTAGCCGAGACGGCGCCGTCGGATCTGAAACGGCGGCGGGTGCGGAATCTTTGTCTGACCCGCCCGGTGGACAAGAAACCGGAAATCGCCTTTGCTTCCCGTGCCGGAGATCCCGCCAAAAACCGGAACAAGGGCTTTGTACCGGTCTGCATCGGGCTTTCGCTGGTAGCGCCCATCGGAGCGTTGATTTTCGGCGGGGCGGAAGCGTTCTGGGCATGCCTGGTTTCATCGTTCTGCCTTTGCGCGGGGCTTTCGTCGGAAATCGGCTGCCGGCTTCCGTATCTGTTTGCCCAGCACCGCCTGCGGGAAGACGGGTGTGTGTTGCCCGGCTGGAATGCGGTGGCACGCCTGTACCGCTGCGATACCCTGGTGACACAGGATACGGAGCTGTTTCCCGCGGGAACGGTTTCGGTGACGGATCTGCGTTTCCGCCGTTCGTTCAACGGCTCCCTTTCCATGGAATATCTTGCGGCGCTTCTTCGTGCCGCCGATTCTCCCGCAGCCCACGCTCTTCTGCGTGTCATTGCCTTTGATCCGGAATTTTTGCCGGAAGTCCGGTCGTTCCGCCTGGTTCCGGACGGCGGGATCTCCGGTGAGATCAACGGGCATGCCGTGCTGGCGGGCAACCGGAATCTGATGCGGGCGCACGGAATTCCGCCGCTTCCGCAAAGCCGGGAGGCCCTGATTCGTTCGGCAACCGAGGCGCTGATGTATTTTGCCGTGGACGGAGAACTTGCCGCCATGGTGCTGTTTCAGTATACGGGCGAGGATGCTCTTGCCGCATGGCTGCGGTCGTTGGGAACGGAGGTTTCTGTGGTTGTGGATACTGCCGACAGCAACCTTACCGAAAACACGGTGCGCAAGGCATACCGTTCCGACGGTTTGCGGGTGTTGATTCCCGATGCCGACGAACGGAAGTTTCTCCGGAAGATCCGCAGACGGCTGGAAGACCGTCCCTGTCGTCCCGTTCTGGTGATGCGGCGGGGAAGCGGAGGACTTTTTGCGGGAATCAGCCATGCCAAGACCGTTTATGAACGGACGGTTACTGCCATTACGCTGAGGCAGATCTGCACCATCGCCGGCATTACGCTGACGGCGGTTGCTTCGTTCCTTGTTCCCGGCGCTCTGTCGCCGTGGTGGGTGTTTCTGTATCACCTGATCTGGGTCGTTCCTGTTCTGACACAGACCGTTGACAAATAATTAGAATTTTATATTTTAACGGAGGATAGATTTTATGTCGGGTCATTCCAAATGGAAAAATATCATGCACAAGAAGGAGAAGACGGACAGCGCGCGCGCCAATATTTTTACAAAAATCGGCCGGGAGATCACGCTGGCAGTCAAGGAGGCGGGACCGGATCCGGCTTCCAATTCCAAACTGAAGGATCTGATTGCCAAAGCCAAAGCCAACAACGTGCCGAACGATAACATCGACCGTGTGATCAAGAAGGCATCGGGCAGCGGCGATGACACCAACTATGAGGAGATCTACTACGAGGGCTACGGTCCGTGCGGCATTGCCGTGATGGTGAAGTGCCTTACGGACAACCGCAACCGCACGGCGGGCAACCTGCGCCATTATTTTGACAAGAACGGCGGCAACCTCGGTCAGAACGGCTCGGTGGGCTGGATGTTCTCGGAAAAGGGCGTCATTGTTCTGGATAAAAATGTATACGACGAAGACCGGCTGATGGAAACCCTGATGGACACGGATTGCGAGAACTTTGAAGTGGACGATGAGGTGTACGAAGTCATCACCGCTCCGGACAAGCTGAGCGAAGTGCGCGACCATCTCGAAGCCCACGATTACGAGTTCCTCTCCTGCGAAAAGGAAATGGTTCCGTCCAGTTACAGCTCCATTCCGGACGAAGAATCCGTTGCCAAAATGCAGAAAATGCTGGATATGATGGAAGATGACGACGATGTGCAGAACGTCTACCATAACTGGGACGAGAAATAATGGAACTGGGAAAGCGTCTGCGTGACGAACGCCTGCGCCGGAAGCTGAGTCTGCGGGATGCCGCTGCGAAAATCGGTATCAGCCATACGTACCTTTCGGCTTTGGAAAAGGGCTACGACCCCCGTTCCGGTGCTGCCGTCATGCCGTCGCAGGAGGTTCTGCTGAAGGTGTGCAGGGCGTACGGGCTGGACGCGTCCGAAGTCGTTCCGACCGTGGATCTCCGCAGGGAAGAAGAATTCCTTTTGTTTGCGGCACGGCAGATCCGGTGCCTGCGCAGCACGGATCCTGCCCGCTATGCCCATCTGCTGGATATCATTGCGGGAAATTCCGACTGACACGGATTTTTCGGAAACAACAAAGTTTTTTTGTTGACAGCGGTCTCTTTTTATGGTATTATATTTTTGTTGAAAATTCTTGGATTACAGGCGGTGAACAACCTATGAAAAAGGCGTTGCTTCTGATCGGAGCCGTGCTGACGCTGGTTTTCGGCATGGCACTGACGGCATCGGCAAACGATTATACGCTTCCTTCGGTTGCCGTTCCTCCTACGGTGGACGGTGTGTTTAGCGAAAAAGAGTGGGTCGGCTCGAGGCATACGTTTATGAGCAGTACGGAAGGGGTTGTGTATTCTTCGCAGGATATCGACCTCGGCGATGCGACCTACGATGTCTATATGTGTTGGTTCTACGACGGCTCGGAGGAACGCAGCGGTTTTTATTTCTGCATCCGTGCCAAGGATGATACCAGCGGTTCCGGGTATACGGAAAGCTATATCCAGAATCGGCCTCTCGGCTATTACGAAACGGCAACGGACCGGATTGTGATTACGCTGGACGCGGAATACCGGCATGACGACACCAACACCGGTGCCCTGATGTTTGCACTTTATCCGCATTCCAACGAGGACCGGAAGGGTCCCGGCATCTGCAAGGAATATTGCCGCATCGGCATTGCGACCGGGAAGTATGCAACCTATGCCGTTACGGAATCCGATACGGGTTATGTGATGGAATTGTTTGTGCCGTATTCTACCATTTCGATCGTTGCAAAGGATGCGCATCATACCAAAGGCGAGACCGTTGGCATCGGCATCGGCGTGATGGACTATACCGACGGCTCTCCGAACTATCTTGCCTGTGACTTCGGCACCAAAGAAACGAATCTGTTTACGGCTGTCAACAAAACCAGATTTTACAACACGGTCACCTTGGGAGATATTGAAAAATTCCCGCCGGATTTTGTTCCGCTGGACCGTACGGAATTTGTGGGGCTGCTGCAGCGTGCCGATCGGGTTCTGATGAACAGCGGCGACTATACGGAAGAATCTGTGGAAGCGCTTTCGCTTGCCGTCAACGCCACGCAGAACTATGTGTATTATGTACAGAAGGAAACGCTGGACGAATACACCGCTCTGCTTCGCACGGCTCTAAACGGGCTGGTGAAGAAGGGGTACCCGGAAACCCGTTCGCTTCTCGCTTCCGCCGCGGCTCTGAATGCTGCCGATTATACGCCCGCCTCCTGGCAGGCGCTGCAGACGGCAGTGGCTTCCGCCTCCGCACTGACCAATGAAAACACCAAGGAAGAGCTTCGTGCAGCAGCAAAAACGCTGACTTCTGCGCTGGAACAACTGGTTCTCGCCGCGAACGGGGAGCATCGGGTGGAAACGGCGGCGCTGGAAAGCGCATTGAGCGAGTTTGATCTTCTTCAGCGCAACCGGAATTTTTATACGGAAGCGACCTGGGCGGCTTATGAACAGGCGGTTCAGACTGCCCGCGGGCTGAACAAAACTTCCAATGTGCAGAGTGAATACGATGCTGCGCTGGCATCGCTTCAACAGGCACATGCCAACCTGAAGCGGCTTTCCGCTTCGGCACTGACCGATCAGGATCGGCAGGACACCGGAATGGATGCGGTGCTGGTGGTATACATTGCGCTGATTGGCTGCGCGGTGGCGGTGACCGCCCTGGTCGTTATCCTGCGTGTTGTTAAAAAGAAGAAAAACAAAGCCGAGTGATTTCGGAATTGTTCCGGAAAGGGATCGTCTGCGGACGGTCCCTTTTTGCATGAAGTCCCCGGTTTGAAAAATGGGTTTTGAGAAAACAGAAGAAAAACAAAGAAAAAAAGAGAAAACAGAAGATTGAAACATCTCTGCCGAAAAAAATGAAAAATCCTCTTGACAAGGTTTTTCCGGTGTGTTATAATAATGCCCGTCGGGTTGGGAAAGTTTTGGGCTGTGATGCGCGAAACTTTCTGCCGGCATCGGAAAAAGAATCTAAAACAGAGATAAAAATCGGAGGAATTTACCATGGCAACATTTATGGCGAATGCGTCCAACATCGAGCGCAAGTGGTATGTGGTTGACGCAGCGGATAAGCCGATGGGCAGAGTTGCAACGGAAGTTGCGAAACTGCTGCGGGGCAAACATAAGGCGACGTATACGCCGCACGTGGATTGCGGAGATTTCGTAATCGTGATCAACGCCGCAAAATCCGTTCTGACCGGCAAGAAAGCCGAGCAGAAATATTACCGTCATCATACCGGTTGGGTCGGCGGTCTCAAAGAGGTTCAGTATTCCACGTTGATGGAAAAGAATCCCGAGTTCGCATTTGAACTGGCTGTCAAAGGCATGATCCCGAACAATGTGATCGGCAGATCGGCAATGACACGTCTGCACATCTTTGCCGGCGCAGAACACAACCATCAGGCACAGAAGCCCGAAGTTTACAACATTGACTGAGGAGGAACGGAATCATGTACGCTTCAACGAAACCCTATTTCTACGGCACAGGAAGAAGAAAGAAATCCGTTGCCCGCGTCAGACTGTATGAAGGCACCGGAGCGGTGACCATCAATGGTCGCGATATGGATGATTATTTCGGCCTGGAAACTCTGAAACTGATTGTCCGTCAGCCGCTTGCTCTGCTGGATCTGATCGGAAAATACGA
Organism: uncultured Eubacteriales bacterium; assembly: GCA_934438175.1. Lineage (GTDB taxonomy): Bacteria > Bacillota > Clostridia > Oscillospirales > UBA644 > CAKSBH01. The sequence continues at coordinate 9,353 of CAKSBH010000007.1, forward strand.
TGTGGTCGTTACCGTTGTCGGCGGCGGTGTTTCCGGTCAGGCGGGCGCAATCCGTCACGGTCTTGCCCGCGCGCTGGTGGTTGCCGATGAAAACAACCGCGCGGCTCTGAAGAAAGCCGGTCTGCTTACGAGGGACCCGAGAATGAAGGAAAGAAAGAAGTACGGTCTCAAAGCCGCACGTCGCGCTCCGCAGTTCTCCAAGAGATAAGTTGTTTCCTGCAAAAGACGCAAAGCCCCCGAAGCCCTTACGGCTTCGGGGGTTGTTTTTTCTTGAGGATGCCGGAAAAAGGGATCCGCACCGCGGAAACCGTTTCCCGCTCTCTTGCCAAACGGAACACGTTGTGTTACAATAATCCTGCGGAAAGCGGTTTGGGATCACTCCCTTCGTGCTGTGCTTTGAAAAATTTTGTGCTTGTAAATTTTTTTTGCAATAAAAAGCCGCGGATCTGCATTATAAAAATGAAAGGGGTTGAAAACGGAATGTCCGGAGAAAGTCAGGGAACGGGGCGAACGTTTTTTTCTCCGCCGAAGGTACAGGAGCTGGATGCCTGTCTTCTGCGGGTGGGGCAGGGCGATTCCCGTGCGTTTTCCGATCTGTATGAAAAAACGCACGTTGCCGTATATGCGTTTGCACGTTCTTATCTGAAGCATCACGACGATGCGCAGGATGTTGCCCACGACTGTTTTCTGAAAATCTGGCAGGCGGCACCGTCATATCGGAGTTCCGGAAAACCGATGGCATGGATTCTGACCGTGACACGGAATTTCTGCCTTATGAAACTGCGGGAGCGTGGACGCACGGTTCCGCTGGACGGGGAGGAAGACCGCATGGCAGACGAGGGACTGGACGGAGAAGACCGGCTGATTCTTCGGGAATGTCTGGAGGGGCTGGGTGAGGAGGAACGGCAGATTGTCATCCTTCACGCCGTTTCCGGACTCCGGCACCGGGAAATCGCCCGGTTGCTTTCGTTGAAGCTTTCCACCGTCCTGTCCCGTTACCACCGCGCCATTCAAAAAATCAAACACAAAATGGGAGTGAAAAACGTATGAAACGGAAATTGATAAAACAGAAAATCAACCGGGCATTTTCCGATGCTGCGGCACAGGGACGTCCGGAGATTCGGACGGACGGTGTGGCACAGAATGCCGGGAGCGTTGCCCGGAAGCAAACCTCATCCCGGTTCTTCCGGTACGCTGCGGTTGCAGCCATGCTGATTCTGGCGGTCTGCATCGGGCTTTGGTATGCGGGAAATGCCGGCGCTGACCGCGCGGTGACCCGGGTGTCGTTGGATGTGAATCCGAGCGTGGAAATTTTGGCAAATGCCGCAGAAAAGGTCGTGGAGGTGCGGGCACAGAACCGTGACGGCGAAGAAATTCTGCGGAATATGGATCTGAAAGGAACTTCTCTGGAGGTTGCCGTCAATGCCGTGATCGGGTCGATGGTCCGTCAGGGATATCTCAACGATCTTGCCAATTCCGTTCTGGTCAGCGTAAGCGGGGATGGAAGCAGCGAGGATCTGCAGCGGCGGATTACCGCCTGCGTGCAGTCGGCAACCGATTCGGAGAAGATCGACGGGGCGGTGTTGAGTCAGACCTTCCGCCCGACGGAGGAAGTGACTGCCCTTGCCGGAAAACTGAAAATCTCCGAAAGCAAGGCGCAGCTGATTCTCGGTATTGTGCGGCAGAACCGTATTTACCGTGCGGAAGATCTGGCGGGACTGAGCATCCATGAACTGAATCTTCTGACCGGAACCGGAACCGATAAGCTGGATGATGTAAGCAGTGCGGGAACGGCGAGCGACAAGGGGTATTTCGGCACGGAAAAAGCCAAGGAGGCCGCTCTTGCCCATGCGGGCGTACAGCGTGCGGAGGTGCGCAAACTGGTTTGCAAACTGGATTATGAAAACGGCGTTCTGGTGTACGAAGTGGAATTTGTGTGCAACGGCACGGAGTACGAGTATGAACTTCACGCCGTGACGGGTGAAATTCTGTATACGGAAACGGAAAAAGAGGATTTGCAGCCGGGTGAGAATCCCGGGGATCTAAGCCGTTATATCGGGCTTGCCCGTGCCAGAGAACTGGCGTTTTCCCATGCCGGATGCACCGAGTCACAGGCGGTTGTTTATAAAGAACGGCTGAAGATCGGGGACGTCCTGGCGAAGTATGAGCTGGAATTTGTGGTCGGATCTACCGAGTATGAATATGAGATCCATGCCGAAACCGGTGCGGTTCTGAAGTGCAAACGGGAACGCGCAAAAGCCCCGGTAAATCCGGACCGGACATTTCTGTCTGCTGAGGAAATCACGGAAAAGGCGTTGGCGTATGCGGGTGTTTCCGCCGGGCAGGCAACCGGTCTGATCTGTCGGTTTGAGCGGGACGACGGGGTGTTTGTTTACGAAGTGGAGTTTGAGGCAGACGGCTGGGAGTATGAGACGGAATGGGATGCCGTCAGCGGAGAGATGCTGAAAACGGAAAAGGAACGTGTGCAAAAGGATCCGGATCCCGGAAAGCCGTTGGGGGAATCCGCCGTATGGGAAATTGTGCGGAAGCATGTCGGCGTAACGGTCGGTCAGATAACGGAAAGCCGGTGTAAACTGGACGACGGCGTATACGAGGTGGAGTTCCGTGCGGACGGGTTTTCGTATGCGTATGAAATTCACGCATCCACCGGGGAGATTCTCCATGTGGAGAGAGAAAAGGACAAAACACAGCAGGATCCCTCGGCTTCGGTTTCCGGGGAAGATGCGGTGAATCGTGCGCTGGCTCACGCGGGGCTGACCCGTGCCGCGGTGCGGGAACTGGAATGCGAACTGGAAGAGGACGACGGCGTGACCGTGTGGGAAATTTCCTTCAAAGCCGGCGTTTATGAATACGAATATGAGATCAGTGCCTCGACCGGCGCAATCTGCAAGGCGGAGAAAGAACGGGACGACGGAACGGTTTCTTGACGAACCGGGAATTTTGTGATATAATGAAGCAGGGTAGCCCCCCCATGCGTGGGGGCGATTCCTGTTTGAAATTGAAAAAAGACGGATATACTGAAACCGGGTGATGATGAATATGACCGAAAAAACAAAAAAATCCCTTTCTCTTCTCTTCCGTATTGTGCGGGGAGGAGCGGCTTTTGCCGTGATTGCCGCTGCCGCGGTTCTGCTTGTTTTCGGCTCTCCCTCTGTTTCTCAGACGGAGGCGGCTGTCGGAAGAACGGATCTTTTTGATCATCTTCTGAGTTCGGCGGAATGTACGCTGAACGTATTCGGTGTTGCGAAAACCTATAAAATTCCTTCCGATAAAAAAGCCACCGTAAAAGATCTTCTGGACATTCTCTGTCCCGAATACAATCCGGCGACGGACGTTCTCTCCGTTCCGGAGAGCACGGTTCTCACGCCGGGACTTTCCGTGCAGCTTGACCGGGTGGAATACTCGTATGTAACCGAAGAGGAAGTGATTCCGTTTGAAACGGAAACCATTCCCATTGTTTATGCGGCATTTTCCAAGGCATATCAGGATGTGGACGGGCATGACGGCAGAAAGACCTGCCGTTATGCGGTCAAGACCGTAAACGGTACGATGACCGAAAAGGTTTTGGTGGATGAGGATGTGACGCTTCCGCCGGTTACCGAAAAACGGTATGTGGATGCCCGGTCTCTTCTGGATCTCGGCGACGGCGCTCCCAAGGAATATCAGGATGCGCTCCGCATTACGTTTACCGCCTACAATTACGGCGAAGAAGGCGGAAAGTATACGGCGACCGGCAAAGAAACGCAGGTGGGATACGTTGCGGTAGACCCGTCGATCATTCCGTATCATTCCAAACTGTATATCGTGCTGGACAACGGGTTTGTGTACGGATATGCCTACGCCGAGGATTGCGGCGGCGGCATCAAGGGGAATCGTATTGACCTGTTTCTTCCGACCTATGACGATATGCACAATTTCGGAATCAAGTCGGGCACCTGTTATATTGTGGAATACGGAAACGGAAAAAAGTGACGGTTTGTATGCGGAAATCTCTTTGTTTTGTACTTGGTCTGCTTATTTTGTTGTGTCTGTGTGCCTGTGACCCGCCTGAAAGCGGGGCACAGGACGCTTCGCTTTATTTCCTGAATGTGGGCAAGGCGGATGCCTGTGTGATCAAGGTGGACGGGAAGATTGCCGTGGTTGATACCGGAACGGCATCCTCCGCCCCCCGACTGATCGGTGCTTTGCGGGCGCTTGGTATCGAGCGGGTGGATTTTCTGTTTCTGACGCATACGCACGCAGATCACACCGGCGGTGCGGATGCGCTTTTCCGCGTGTTTGACGTGGGCGCACTGTATACGTCGGCGTATTCCGTGCCCAAGGGAAAGAGTGTTCCTGCCGATGTTCTGTCGGAACGGTACGGGTTGCCGCTTACCCGGCTTCAGGCAGGGGATTGCGTGGCGTTTTGCGGAGATGCCTATTTTGAGGTCCTCGGTCCCCGCGAGAAGATCGAGGAGGATGACAACGACAATTCTCTTGTGATGAAGCTGCACGTCAACGGACGGAAGGTCCTTCTGACAGGCGACATGCAGCAGCCGGAGGAAAACTCGCTGATTCGCGCGAATGTGGATCTTTCTGCCGATGTGCTGAAGGTGGGCAATCACGGAAATCCCGATGCGACGGGAAAGCGGTTTGCCGTTTCCGTTTATCCTTCGGTGGCGATTTTTTCGACGGATACCGATGAAGACCGGGATTCCGCCAACGAGAAGGTCAAGAAGCATCTGGTGATGGCGCACCAGTACCGGACGCAGGATTATGTGACGGGCATCCGTGTGGATTTGCCCCGGAGCGGAGAAATTCCGGTTTCCGCTATGGAAAAGCCGCGGGAAGATCACGCGTTTGAGCAGATTGCCGTGGATAAGAATTCCGATACAGTTGCCGTGAAGAATTCCGGAACGGAACGGACGGATCTTTCCGGCTGGATGCTGATTTCGAAGAAGACGGAAATGCTGTATATCTTTCCGGAAGGAACGGTGCTGGATGCCGGGCAGATACTTACCGTCAGTGCCGACGGAACCGGAGATCTGATCTGGGACGCGCAGAACCCGATTCGGAAGAACGATACCGTTACCCTGTATGACCGCTACGGAAATGTGTGCGCAACGGGATTGACATAAGGAAGGAAAAAGAATGGAACAGATTACAAAAATACTGACGTCGGTTGTATCCGACGCATTTGCCGCTTGCGGATATGAGTCCCGGCTGGGTGGGGTCACGGCTTCGGATCGTCCGGAGCTGTGCCAGTTTCAGTGCAACGGCGCATTCGGTGCCGCCAAGACCGCACATAAGCCCCCGTTTGTCGTTGCGGAAGAGATTGCGGAAAAGCTTCGCGGGGATGACCGGTTTGAAAAAGTAGAAGTGGCCCGCCCGGGATTTCTGAACCTCACGCTGTCGGATGCGTGGCTGACCGAACTGGTCAATGCCTCCGCCGCGGACGGTTGTGACGGAGTTCCGTCCCTGCTTGCCGGCGAGAGAATTCTGGTGGATTACGGCGGTGCCAACGTGGCAAAACCGCTGCACATCGGTCATCTGCGCTCTGCGATTATCGGCGAATCGCTGAAGCGTCTCGCGCTCGCCTGCGGCGCAGAGGCGATCGGGGATGTGCATCTGGGCGACTGGGGACTGCAGATCGGGCTTGTGCTGGCGGAACTTTCCGAGCGGTATCCGGACCGGCGCTGCTTTGCTCCGGACTTTGATGCTGCAAAAGATCCTGTGGAGACAACGGATGTGAACGAACTTTCCGAGGTCTATCCGTTTGCCAGCGCACGGAGCAAGACCGACAAAGCGTTCAGCGAAAAGGCGCATGCCATGACCAAGGAACTGCAGGCGGGCAGGGCAGGATATCTTGCCGTGTGGAAAGAGATTCTGCGTGTTTCGGTGGCGGATCTGAAAAAGAACTACGATGCTTTGAATGTGCATTTTGAATGGTGGAAGGGCGAAAGCGATTCCGAGGCGTATGTCCCGGAACTTTTGCGGATTCTGGAAGACAAGCATCTTCTTTACGAAAGCTGCGGGGCCAAGGTGGTGGACGTGGTGGAAGAGACGGATAAGAATCCCATGCCTCCGGTTATCATTAAGAAATCGGACGATTCCAACATTTATGCCACTACGGATCTTGCGACAATTCTGCAGCGTGAACGGGATTTTCACCCCGACCGCATCTGGTATGTGGTGGATAACCGGCAGAGTCTGCATTTTACGCAGGTGTTCCGCTGTGCCCGGCTGGCGGGGCTGGTTCCTGCCCGGACGGAGTTGGCGCACTGCGGCTTCGGTACCATGAACGGCAAGGACGGCAAACCGTACAAGACCCGTGACGGCGGTGTGATGCGGCTGGAGGATCTGATCCGTACGGTGGAGGATGCCGCTTATGAAAAGCTGTCGTCGTCCGATTATGTAAGCGAAGCGGACAAGCGGGAAACCGCGCGCCGGGTCGGTGTTGCGGCGGTCAAATTCGGAGATCTGATTAACCAGAGAAGCAAGGACTATATTTTTGATCTGGAAAAATTTCTTTCGTTTGAGGGAAAGACGGGGACATATCTGCTTTATACGGTTACCCGTATCCGGTCCATTCTCCGCCGTGTGGGTGAGGGGAAGGAAACGGTGAGCGGTGTGTACAGCGATTCCGAGCGGGAACTGTATCTGCGGCTTCTTCTGACCGGTGAGTCCTACGCCAGAGCGGTGGAAGAAAAGGCCCCGAATTACATCTGTGAGAATGCGTATGCCCTGGCAACGGCTTTTTCCCGGTTCTATCACGAAAACCGTATTCTGGACGAGCCGGATGAGGCAAAACGCGCGTCGTGGATCGGACTGATTTCCATTGTGCGGCGTTTTTTGGTGAAAGCTTTGGATATTTTGGCAATTGAGCCCGTTGAAAATATGTAAAAACCCTTGACAAACGCGGGAAATTTGATTATAATAAACCCATAAATGCAACGACGGAGAAAATGTACGCTTGCAACGCCGCCAAGAGAGAAAGCGCCGTGGCTGGAAGCGCTTTTGCGAAACGGTAAGCCGAAAACCACTCCCGAGCAGCCGCCGAAAGAAGGCGAGCCGCGTGACTGCGTCAAACGTCGCAAAAGCGGCGGACGGAATACCGTCTGCAAGCAGAGTGGAACCGTGCGCAAGCACCTCTGAAGAAGGGGTGCTTGCCTTTTTTTGCAAAAAAAGTAAGAAATCATAAAGGAGAGGAACTTATCATGCAGATTACTCTGAAAGACGGAAGCGTTGTGGAAGCCGAAAACGGCATCACGCTTGCCGAGCTTGCCAAGAAAATCAGCCAGAAACTGGGAAAAACGGCATTGGTGGCTGAGGTAAACGGCACTCTGACCGACCTGTCCGCACCCGTAACGGACGGAAGCACCGTCTGTTTTCTTACCGGGGAGGACGCCCTGGGACTGCGTACGATGCGTCACACGGCGGCACATGTTTTGGCGCAGGCGGTCAAGCACCTGTATCCCTCGGCGAAACTGACCATCGGTCCCGCGATCGACGACGGCTTCTACTACGATTTTGATATGGAAGAGCCGCTGACGACCGAACAGCTCAAAGCCATCGAAAAAGAAATGAGCCGCATCATTGCTGCCAATTATCCCATCCGGCGTTTTGAACTGCCGAAGGACGAAGCCGTTCGTTTTATGGAGCAGCGCGGCGAGCCGTACAAGGTGGAACTGATCAACGGGCTGGAAGACGGTGCCGTAATCTCGTTTTACGAGCAGGGGGATTTCACCGATCTCTGCGCCGGTCCGCACTGCCCGTCTACGGGACGTGTGAAGGCGGTACGGCTGACCTCCTGTACCGGTGCCTATTGGCGCGGCGATTCCAAAAACAAGATGCTGCAGCGTGTATACGGCACGGCGTTCAACTCGACCGAGGCGCTGGAAGCGCATCTGAAAATGCTGGAAGAAGCCAAGAAGCGTGACCACCGCAAACTGGGCAAGGAACTGGGACTGTTCATGCTGACCGAGGAGGGCCCCGGCTTCCCGTTCTTCCTGCCCAAGGGTATGGTTCTGCGCAACACGCTGGTGGATTACTGGCGCCAGGTTCACAAGCGCTACGGTTATGTGGAGATCTCCACCCCGATGATTCTGAACCGGGATCTGTGGTTGCGTTCCGGACACTGGGATCATTACAAGGATAACATGTACACCACCGTTATCGACAATCAGGATTTTGCCGTCAAGCCGATGAACTGCCCCGGCGGGATGCTGGTATACAAGAACGAGCCGCATTCCTACCGTGAGCTTCCGCTGCGGATGGGCGAGTTGGGTCTGGTTCACCGCCACGAGCTTTCCGGTGCACTGCACGGGCTTTTCCGTGTGCGTTGCTTTACGCAGGACGATGCGCATATCTTTATGACGCGGGATCAGATGAAGGACGAGATCCAGAACGTGGTGCGTCTGTTTGACGAGGTCTATTCCGTATTCGGTCTGTCGTATCAGATTGAGCTTTCTACGATGCCGGAAGATCATATCGGTGAGGAAGCCGACTGGAATTTTGCGACCGAAACGCTGAAAAACGCCATTCTCGACATGGGCAAGGATTTTGTGGTAAACGAAGGGGACGGCGCCTTCTACGGTCCGAAGCTGGATTTCCACCTGGCAGATTCCCTGGGTCGTACCTGGCAGTGCGGAACCATTCAACTGGATTTCCAGATGCCGGAGCGGTTTGATCTGGAATATACCGGGGAAGACGGGCTGAAACACCGCCCGGTTATGATCCATCGTGTGGTTCTCGGTTCCATTGAGCGTTTTATCGGCGTGATTACCGAGCATTTTGCCGGTGCCTTCCCGGTCTGGCTTGCCCCGGTGCAGGTGAAAGTGATGCCCATCACGGATCGTGCCCAGGCGTATGCCGAGGAGATCGCCGCACAGCTGGATGAGCTCGGCTTCCGGGTGGAAAAGGATCTGCGCAACGAGAAGATCGGCTATAAGATCCGTGAGGCGCAGATGCAGAAGATTCCGTATATGCTGGTTCTCGGCGAAAAGGAAATGGCGGACGGCACCGTATCGGTCCGCGACCGCAAGACCGGCGAGACCGTTACCATGACCATGGACGACTTCCTGTGCAAGCTGGACCGTGAAGTCTCCGAAAAAACACTGTAAAAAGGAGATCTGTTATGAAACCCATTGCTCTCGGACAAAAACGGGAACTGTTTGTGGACGGCGAGATGTTTATCGATCTGGGCACTACCCGTTTCTGTTTGCATCAGCCGGAGAAGAAGGAGCTGGCAATCTTCCGTGACACCGTTGCTGACAACAGCGCCACGTCGTATTACAGCATCATCTTCAACGGTGAAAAATATATCATGTACTACACCGCCCACGGATTCGGGCAGAACAAGGCGGGCAACTGGCCGCATCAGCACATCTGCCGTGCGGAAAGCACGGACGGCCGTCATTGGGTCAAGCCGAATTACGGCATTTACGAGTTCCGCGGCACGAAGGAAAACAACATTGTCTTCCTTTTTGACGAGGATCTTCTGGATAACTTCTATGCCATCTACGATACCAACCCTGCCTGCAAGGAAGAAGAGCGTTACAAGGCGGTGGGTGAGCGTGTGGAAAACGGCGTTGCCATTCTGCACGGCGCGGTATCGCCGGACGGCATTCACTGGACCGATATCGGCACCATCATTACCAAAGGCACCTTTGATTCGCTGAATACCTTTTATTACGACGAAAAGAAAGACGAATACCGGGCGTTTGTGCGCGGTTGGTCCTATCACCGTCCGTCCCGGCATCTGGGCGAGACTCCGGCAGACGATATTCCGTCTTATGAAGCGGAGAATACCCGCAACATCATGACGGCGACCTCCAAAGACTTCCGTACCTGGACAGAGCCGCAGCCGCTTTGCTACGGCAATGCACCGGAATATCAGCTGTACACCAACAACATCGCCCCGTATTACCGTGCGCCGCACATTCTGTTCGGTTTCCCCACACGGTATTACGACCGGCCGTGGACACGCTGCCACGGGCTTCTGCCCCGCGGTGCAGAGCGTGCCGCAACGCCGGAGAGCCGCGCGAGCCGCGGAAACACCGCCTTTACGGACGGGCTGTTTATGACCAGCCGTGACGGGGAGAACTTCCATCGTTTTGACGATGTTCCGTTTTTCCCGTCCGGAATCGAAGCCGTTTCCAACTGGGTGTACGGGGACGCGTATCCGGCGCACGGCATGGTGGAGACGGATTCCGACAATCCGGGTGAGCCGAGAGAGATTTCCATGTTCGCTCCCGACACAAACGCCAACGCCATCCGCCGTTATACCATCCGCCTGGACGGTTTTGTATCGCTTCATGCAACGTATCCGGAGACGGAGATTGTATCCAAGCCGTTTGTCTGTGAGGGCTCCGTTCTGGAATTCAACTACCGTTCTACGGTGTCCGGCGGATTCTATGTGGCACTGACCGACGAATACGATAACCCGTATGAGGGATTTTCCTATAAGGATGCGGATGAAATGTTCGGAGATACGGTTGCCCGCGATGTTTCATGGAAGAACAGCACGGATCTTTCTGCCCTGCGCGGCAAGACCGTGAAGATGCGCATCCGGATCCGGGAGTGCGACCTGTTCTCCTTCCGAATTCACGATTGAGAAAGACAGAGGAGATTGTTATGAATCCGAAGTATCGGGGAAAATCCCCGGAAGAGATCCTTTCGATGATGACCTTGCAGGAAAAAGCCGGTCAGGTGATCGTTGTGGGGCTGGAAACATGGGAAGAATTTGAACGGGCGATGCACAAGGGCATCGGCACCATCAGCGCCGTGGCGCATACCGAAGAGGAAGCCGAGAGATTCCGCGAAAACGTGGCGCGCCTGCAGAGAGAAGCGGATATTCCGTTTCTGGTGGGCGTGGATATGGAGACGGGTGTGGGACAGATTGTCCATGCCAAAAATCTGGCAACGGAGTTTGCCGAGCAGATGGCACTGGGTGCGATCGCCGACCCGGAGGATGCCAAACGTCTGGCGTATGAAGAGGGGCGTGTGATTGCGTCCGAGGGCTCGGCGCTTGGCTGGAACGTATGCTACAACCCTGTTGTGGATGTGAACATCAATCCGGAAAACCCCATCACCAACATCCGTTCCGTCGGAGAAGATCCGAAGCAGGTGGCGGAAATTACCTGTGCCCTGATCCGCGGAATTCAGGAGGGACACCGCATGGTGGCTCTCGCCAAGCATTTCCCCGGTGCCGGTATGCAGGGAGCGGATTCGCACTTTGCGCTGGAAAAAACAAAGGCGACCCGGGAAGAGATGGAAAAAACGCATCTGTACCCGTTCCGCAAAGCCATTGAGGCGGGGGTGCGCGGCATGATGTGCAACCATGCCATCTATCCCATGCTGGACGACAAAAGCGTGGCAACGCTCTCCCGCAAGATTATGAACGATCTTCTGCGGGAAGAAATGGGCTTTGACGGCGTGATGTACACCGATGCCATGGCGATGGAAGGACTGAAGGCACAGGCGGAAACGATGCATATCAGCGAGACGGTTCTGGCGATTTCCGCCGGATGCGATCTTCTGCTCGGTCCGAAAGAGGGCTGGGATGCCCCCGATGTGATTGTGAAGGCGGTTCAGGACGGCGATCTGCCGGAAGAACGGCTGAACGACTCCGTTCTGCGTGTGCTGAAGGTGAAACAATGGCTGGGTCTGTTTGATGAGGAGAACCGGAAACCGCTGCCCCGTATGGACGGCTGGGCGGTTGCCCGTGAGATCTCGCGCAAAAGCATCACGGTTCTGAAGGACAACGACGGGCTTCTTCCGTACGACTTTGCCGACAAGAAGGTTCTGGTGATTGAGCCGAAGCATCCCGCGCGGGATATGCAGGTGGGCAACTACACCAACCTGACGCTGATTCAGGAATCGCTGGCACGCTTTGTTCCGCAGGCGGAACTGGCACTGTTCAGCCCCGATATCAACAAGGAGCAGGAGGCGGAGCTTGTCCGCCGTGCAAAGGAAGCGGATGTGGTCATTGTGGGCACATCGTTCCGTTCCCGTTCCGGTCAGGTGGGCATGCTGACCCGTAAGCAGCTGGACGCCCTTTACGCCGTGCATGAGGTCAATCCCAATGTCATTGCCGTTGTGTCCAATCCTTACGTAACGGCACAGCTGAAATTCATCGGCACGGTGCTGTGCTGCTATTCCACGTCACAGGTTGCGGTGGAAGCGGCGGTGGATGTGCTGATCGGAAAAGAAAAAGCGCTGGGAAAACAGCGTGTGACCATTCCCGAAAAGCTGAAGAACGAAGTGGTCATTCTTTATCACGGCTGAGAACGCAAAAAAAGCCCCCCTCTTGTGAAAGCGGGGGGCTTTGTGTTTTGTTTTCAGAACGAACGGAGATACTTCACGCTCATTTCCGCACATTCCATTGCGGTCTTGCCGAGCCCCGGATTGTCCTGCTCGACAATCAGCCATTCGGCGCCGCATTCCTCACAACTGCGCACCAGAGTGGGCATATCCTGTCTTCCGTAGCCGCAGGGGCGGAACTCAAAGGCATTGCGTGCCTGCGCATCCTCTTCTTTGCCGATGAGTGAATACATATGCTCGCTCTTTTCGCCGGCAAAATCCTTGAGATGTACGGTGGGGCAGCGTCCCGCGTAGCGGCGCAGATATTCGGCGGGGTTTTCGCCGGCAATCTTTGCCCAGCAGGTATCAATCTGCGTCTGCAGAATCTCGGCGGGCAGATCGGTATAGAGAATGTCCAGTTTGTATTTTCCGTTCAGACGGGCAAATTCAAAGTCGTGATTGTGATAGCAGAGAACCATGCCGCGCTTCTTTGCGGCGGCGGCAACGGCACGGGCACCCTTCTGCAGGTCGCCGTATTTTTCATTGCCGGGAAGATAGACGGAATCCAGATAGGGGATGACCAGTTGTCGGCATCCCAGCCGGTGGTAAATTTCGGCAACGCCTTCCGGATCTTGTTCCATGTCTGCAAACGGAACGTGGGCGGAAACGGGGACGAGGGAAAGTTCGTCGCACATCCGGCGGACTTCTTCGGGCTCTCTGCCGAACAGTCCGGCAAATTCCACGCCGTCATATCCCATATCGCGAACCGCGCGCAGGGTTTTCGGCATATCTTTTTCCATATCGTCACGCAACGAATACAGCTGAATGGCAATGGGTAAACGCATTCTTATTTCTCCTTTCCGGAAAAACCGTCATATTTTTACGGTTCCAACGATATCTTATCATAGATTCTCCGAGATTTCAAGGGGGCGGCAGAAAAAATGCCGAAGAACGGATGATGATACAGGAATCGTTGTTGCTGGCTTTTGTTGCCGGTGTGGTGGGAACGGGATTGGGCGGCGGAATTCCGGCGGCGATCTGCGGCAAACGAAAAACTACGGTGGGGTGGATGACGGCGTTTGCGGCGGGCGTGATGGTCGGGCTTTCGCTTCTGGACCTTCTGCCGGAGGCAATCGGTGCGGTGCTGACGCCGTGGATTCCGGTGCTGGGCTGTCTGCTTGGCGCGCTTGCGGTGTTTTTGTTGGATCTGCGCGGGGGAAAAAGCGGAAAAACAGGCAATCTGGTAAGCGCCGGCATGGTGACGGCTGCGGCGATTGCGGTGCATAATGTGCCGGAGGGAATGATTCTGGGCGCAACGCTTGCCGCCGGACAACCGGAAAATGCGTGGACGCTGGGCGTTCTGATCGGGCTTCACAACATTCCGGAGGGCATGGCAATCTCGGCTCCGCTTCTTGCCGGCGGAAAAAAACGGCTGACTTCGGCGGCGCTTGCGGCGGCAAGCGGGCTTCCCACCGTGGCGGGCGCCCTGCTGGGCTGTTTTCTGGGGTCGCTTGGTGATGTATGGGTGTCGGTTCTGCTGGCGTTTGCGGCGGGGGCGATGGTGTTTGTGTCTGCTTACGAGCTGTATCCGAATGCGACGGAAATCTGCGGAAAAGCATCGGCGGCGTTCGCCGCATTGGCAGGCATTGCCGTGACGGTTCTGATTCTGTAAGGTGCAATCGGTTGATCTGCTGGCAGACGGTGAGCGGAAGTTCTCTCTTGCTGACACGGATAAACAGGCAGGGGAGATGTTTTCGGCTGTAAATCCGATGAAAAAGCACGACGGCAGAGAGCGTATCTGCAAAAACTCTCTGCCGTCTTTTTCGGTGAATCGGGAAGAAAAAAAAAGATTCTGACGCATCGTCGGACGATCCGACATCTCCAAGAGCATCCTGAATTCCCGTTCTTTTGCGGTTAATTTTTCAATTGATAGGTTTTGACAGTTTCTCCCGATTTTGCGAGGTGCGCGGTAAGAAAGTCGCAATCGGAAGAGTCCTCTTCAAAACACACCCATTCGCCGTTCTGATCCCTGTAATAAGAGGTAACCCTGAAATTTTTGTTGTTGACTTCGGTTACTGTTTTGATTGTGCGATTTACTCTGTTTGCAAGGTAGTTTATGATATGATTTTCAAACTCGTCGAGGTTGTCAAAATCCCATTCTTGCCACGAAACCTCGTCATCGACCGATGCGTATAAATAGTTCTTGCCTTCATATTTTTGAGTGCAGATTTCAAGCATGAGCTCCCTCTTGTTTTCTGAACCCGCAAAGGCAACGGTAAAATCGCTGTCTTCTATAAAATGATCGATGCCGCACCGATTACAGACCGCTTGCTTTATTTTGGCAATACAATCTTTTTCTCTTTGTATGTCTTCTTCAGAAGTTTTTGTTGAGTGAAAGAATTGAAACCTTCCCACAAAATCACCGTCCTGAGTTGATGATAGAATTTGTATCTTTTGTTATTTTAACAACAAAGATGCAGACGTGTCGTCAAGGGGTTTGCCCAGTTGTGGATTCCAGACGCTTGATTTTCTGGCGGCAGAGCTTTCTGGCCTGCACGGTCAGATATATTCCCACGGAAGCCATTGCAAGACAGACCATGCTTGTCACAAGGATTCCAAGCGCATTCCGTCCGCCTATGCTGACTGCCAAAAAATATCCCATCAAGGCCAGCAGCCAGATTTCCGCACTCCATATCCGGCAAAGATAAACATCGCACGCCTCACGAAATACCCAGGGACTTGCGTTGCATTGGTATTCCGCAACGGAAACATTCGGCCCGGATACGGAAACCCCGGGCTGCTGAAACTGCGTTGCCCCCTCCGTGACGGTGATATGACACGCCGTCGCCCCAGCTACATTCAGAGTTGCCTTTATTCTGAAGGGAATGACATCATCCCATTTCGAATCAGAATAATAGAGATAAGCAACCTGCAAGGGAGCGGTCAGAAAAATGCCAACTGCCCCAAGCACTTTCCACAGTTTCGTCATGGGACCGTCCTGCATCAGCGTAACGGAACCATCTTCGCAAAGGTCTGTCTCAACCGGTTCGCCATCCGATAGATATTGCCGCTCCCCGCGGTTCATCAAATATACGCCGTATTGTTCCGGCAGCGTCGCCCGAATCTGTATGTGACTCACAAGATTGTCCTTTCAAGTTGCTATACAATATCAATTTTTTATAAGATTGTCCCTCTATGATAATAATAGCAGATCAGTTCCCCACATAATAACTTGCCTGCTTCTGATACATTCTGTTATACACACCATCTCGTTCTATCAGTTCTTTATGAGTGCCCACCTCAACAATTTCTCCGTTCTCAAACACGATGATGCGGTCGCAAAAGCGGGTGCTTCCCATTCTGTGAGAAATTAAAAATGTTGTTTTCTGTTTGGAAAACTCAAAGAAGTTCCTGAAAACCTCGTATTCTGCCATTGGGTCGATTGCTGCCGTCGGTTCATCTAAGAGTGCGATTACAGCATCTTTGTAAAATGCGCGCGCTATCGCAACTTTTTGCTTTTCTCCTCCAGACAATTCAACGCCACTGCTTTCAAATTCTTTTTTTATAAATGTGTTTTCGTGATTCGCAAGTTTTTCGATTGTTTCCTGTAGCCCTACACATTGTGTAACCTTTTCGAATCGGTTTTTATCATAATGATCAAACGTAATATTCCCTTTAATGGAATATGCTAACAATTCAAAATCCTGAAAAACCGGAGAAAATAAACTCATGTATTGCTCATAATCATATTCTTTTATATTTCTGCCATCGATCAGAATTTCTCCCTCAGTTGGTTCGTAAAGACGTGTGAGCAATTTAATAAAGGTAGTCTTTCCTGCTCCATTATCTCCGACAATTGCAAGATGCTCAAAAGGGCAGACCTTTAGATTGATGTTCCGCAACGCATAGTCGTCCCTGCCCGGATAACGAAACGAAACGTTTCGGAACTCAATACAGGGAGTATGGAGTTTATCTACTTGATATCCATGAGTTTCAATTTCTGGCAGCTCCATAAAATTTCGAAAAGCTTTGTAATGATATGATACGGATTTGGTTTTTTCAAAAATCCGCAAAAACGAAGCAATCGTTCCATAAAATTCATTTGCCGTACTGATATATAGCGCAAAGCCGCCAATTGTAATAAGCCCCAAGTTGAATTTTACGATCATAAACGTATACATGATCGCCATTTGTAGGATGGAAAGAACCACCTGAAGTGTATGAATCATAAAGATTTTTCTTTTCTTCTCTTTTTCTATTTGTATTCGAATCTTTTCACATTCTAAATAATGACTTTCAACATAATCATCCGGTGCATACATTCTAAGGTCTTTGGCAAAATCCAAAGACGAGGCCAGATCCCAGGCATAACTTCCGCGTCGTTCCGCAGAGGATAACAACCTTTGATACTCGGCATCCGTTTTATTTTCTTTTGTATTTAATATGCAATTTAAAACCGAGAACAAAAGCGAAACAAAAACCAGAGAAATATCCAATGTGGAAATAATATAAGTCAATAAGATAAACTTAACAACAACAGATACTCCCAAGGTAAAGAGGGTGTAAATATTTCCACAGGCATTAAAAACCTCATTCCCTGCATTATCATATTGATCAATGAATTCTGCTTTTTCCGTTTCACTATAATCAATTATAAACATTTTTTTGGCAAGTTTAAGAATAAAGGTGTGAGGTAATTTTAGATTATAAATACTTTGAAGCCCCTCAATAAAAGCAGAAATATACCGAATAAGAAAAACCGATCCGGCAAACAGAACAATATATAGAATCAGGATATCCCGGTTGCGCGCGCCTGTGAGTTCATTGATTATCATAGCCGGAAAAATTACCGTTGGCATATTTTGAAAGGACAGGCAAAATCCATACACAAACTGAAAGAAAAACGTTTCTTTACACTCGGAGAATTGGACTTTCATAATTGACAAAATGTCTTTTAATGTTGTTTTCATCAGGTCTCCTTATAGTAGTTTGATTGTGTATCAAACATATTGCGATAGGATCCATTAAGTGCCATTAGCTCTGTATGGGTGCCTTCTTCTGCAATCTCACCATCATGAAATACAAGAATTCTGTCACACAATTTACATGCAGCCATACGATGAGATATAAAAATAGTGGCTTTGTTTTCGCTTATATCTTTGAAATTCTCATATATTTCGTATTCCGCAGAAGGAGATAGGGCGGCAGTTGGTTCATCCAGGATAAACACATGGCAATTTTTCAAGATGGCTCGTGCAAGTGCAATCTTTTGTGATTCGCCACCAGATAAGTCACACCCATTTTCATCAATTTTTTTTGACATCGCACAATCAAGCACGCCTGGAAGTTGTTTCACCGCTTCGTCAACACCGACTTGATGTAATACGGTGTGGATCAGAGCATCGTTATGTTGGGAATCACAAAACATCAGATTTTCGCGGACTGAATACGCAGTCAGATAATAATCCTGAAATACCGGTGCAAAAATTGCTTTCATGCTGTTTTTACTTATTTTTTCAATGCTGACGCCATTTATCAGAATATTTCCCTTAACCGGTTTGTAAAATCCGATCATTAGCTTAATAAATGTAGATTTTCCGGAACCATTTTTACCGACAATGGCAATTTTTTCCTTCCCCGAAAGAGTGAAACATATATCTCTTAAGGCAAAATTCGTCTGATTTGGATATTGAAACCAAACATGCTGAAACTCAATTTTTATATTTGTTGTATCAATATCTATTTTATCCTTGTCGGTTTCGGCAAGCATAAATAAAATGCGGCATCGTTCAATATATCGCAAACGTTCTCTGATAGTAATAACGTTATCTGCAAATATCGTCAAAAGTTGATGAAAACTGAGTATGCCACTGGTAAACAGTACAAATGCTCCTGGATCCATCTTGTTAACAAGCATAGAATAGGCGGTCAAACCATATACGGATAGATACAGAACACCTAAAAGAAAGGAAGGAAGAAAATAATATTTTGCTAATATCTTGGTTCTACCGGTAAGATCGCGATACATAGAAGTTCGTTCTTTATTGAATTTATTCTGGACATAATCCATAAGACCGAACAAACGAACTTCTTTTCCCAGCGAACAATCCGTCAGTCCCCAAATTGCATAATTTAATTTTCTGGATGTATTCTCATGATTGGCATCAAACTCAAATCGCTTCTTCTCAACAATAGATTTTACCACGGTCTCTGAAACGGTTACAAGAATTGTTATAAGAAAATATATAAAGGATAATTGAGATAAAATCCCCAAAATGAATCCAATAGAAATTATGGATTGTGCCATTGCAAATACGGAACTGACAACTTGAAATTCACACCCTTCTGATATCCCCTTTTTCGTGAATTCTATATCATCAAGCATTTGTGTTTGTTGGATTTTCTCGTACGGTAAATCAGCCATTGCTTTTGCGTAATCAGCTTTGACTTTGGCTGTCATATTCATTTCAAGGATTGACAGCATATCGCGCAGTTTTCCACATATAATACCATTCAACATCAACGAGAAACACAAGATTGCAATCAGAAAAATCACACGTTCAAGTTGAAACACCGGATATATAAAGTTAATGATTTTTGCCGGAGCCCAAATGTTGATAAGCGAATATAAGACTCCCCAACAAAGAAGAATAAAATTTAAAAAATAAACGCTTTTATTTATACGCCAGACTGTGCATAAAGCATATTTGATATCCCGATACGTACTTTTCATTTTCTTTACCACTTAAAAAAATCTTTGGCATTCTCAATCTGTAATTACATCACAAATTCTAACGCATTCAGAACCATCACAGAAGTTCTTGTCAATAACAGGGCATTCGCTATGATCATACGGTTTGACATGATTATCCTTATTCTGCTTCTGCGGCTTCTTCCGATTTTTTATGTAATTTCCTCCTTTCTCTATAATAATATTAGCTGCGCCGTATTGATTCAATTCAGAACTGCTTTTGGGGCACCGATTTTATAGAGGTGCCCCAAAACCGTTTTGTTTTTATGTGCGGATTCTCAGAATGCCCAGTTGCCGTTTTTGAAGATCTGCACCCGTTTGCCGTCCCGGGTGACCGCCCAGATGTCCAGATCCGGCGTACCGATCATGAAATCCTCGTGAATCATGGAATCGTTGATGCCTTTGGCGCGGCACTCGTCCAGCGTGTATTTGTCGTAATCCTTGATGCAGTTGGCAAAGCCCATGCCTAGGGCGAGGTGGCAGGAGGCGTTTTCGTCAAACAGCGTGTTGCTGAAAATCAGGCCGCTGTTGCTGATGGGGGAGTCGTGCGGGATGAGCGCACATTCGCCCAGCATGGAGGCACCGTCATCGAGAGAGATCATGTCTTTCAACGCTTCCTCGCCCTTTTCGGCGTGAACCTCCACGGCTCTGCCGTTTTCAAAGCGGACGGAGAAGTTTTCGATGAGGAAGCCGCGGTAGGAAAGCGGCTTGGTGGAGTAAACAATGCCTTCGGCAACGCCCTTCTTCGGCGAAACGAACACTTCCTCGGAGGGGATGTTGGGGTTGAACGGGATGCCGGAGCCGAGCGTCGTTTCTTCTCCGCCCATAAACAGGGCATCTTCAATCAGACCGACCTTGAAATCCGTGCCGTTGGATGCTTTGTATTCCAGCGTTTCGATGTGCAGATCGTTGAGATACCGGCAGCGTGCCGCCAGATCGGCGTTGTGACGGTTCCATGCCTCAACCGGGTCGTCGTCCACACGGGACGCATCCAGAATGGCTTTCCACAGCTTTTCTTCGGCAACGGAGGCACGCACCCCGGGGAAGACCTTTTTTGCCCACGCCTTGCCGGGAACGGCGGCGATGCACCACTGATATTTGTTTTCCTTGCTGTCCAGAATGGGTTTGATGATGGGGTAGCGCAGCTGCATGGCTTTGGAGTTCTTTGCCTGATTCATGCCGTTCAGCCCGTCCGGATCGGCGGAATCCAGGTGAATCATGGCGGGCAGCTCTTCGGCGGATGCTTTCAGCTTGGCAAGTTCCCATTCCTCCATGGTGCCGAGGCGTTTGACGGTCTGGTAGCGGACATGCAGTTTCTGGATGGGAAGATAGTTCATCTCCACAAACACGCGGGATGCGCCTGCACGGTACGCTTCTTCCACCACCATATATACAAAATCCGGCTGATCCGGTTGCGCGCGCACCACAACGGTCTGACCCTTCTGCAGATTGACGCCTTTGCGCACGATAAGCCGTGCGTATTGTTTCAAAACAGATTTCTTCATAAGTACGTCTCCTTTTTTCTTTTTCTTTATTGTAACTCAAACCGGTGTTTTTGTCAAGGAAAAACGGCGGAAGCATCGAAAAAAGTGCGCAAAAGGCGGATTTTTCTTGACAACCGGCGGGGAATATGGTATGATAAAAAAAATAAAGCGAAGGGGAATTTCTTATGGGTGTTTTAACGGAAAATGAGAACGGCGGTTTGGACGGCAAGGGGCTGAACCATAATGCGAAATACCGCAAGGAAAAATATGTGCGGATGTGCAGCAGCAACCTGCTTCTGATGATTGTGGTGACAGCGGTGAACATCGTGCTTTTGTTTATCAGCGGGTCCTATTTCTTCTTTTCCGCCCATGTTCCGTATCTTCTTTCGTATTTCGGCGCGATTCTGTCTTCGCCGGAGCTTTGTGCGGAGTTGAATCTGGATTATCCCGATCTCGGCAATCTGCCGTTGATTGTGACGTTGGTCGTTGCGGCAATCCTGCTTGGGCTGTATCTGCTTTGCTGGGCGATGTCGCGGGTAAAAAAAATGGGGGTTTCCGTGGCGTGCTCCAAAAAAGCGAGATCCATGCTGATTGTGGCTCTGATTCTGTACGGAATTGATACACTGGTCCTTCTTCCCGATGCGATCTCCGGTGTGATGGGCGGGGAGTTGTCTATGATTCTCTGTCTGTTGTTTCACATCTGGGTTGTGTACTATCTGATTCAGGGCATCCGCGGCTACAACGCGGACATCAAAGAGTTGCTCGACGCGCCGGTAACGGTGGAGGCGGAAGCGACGGTTCCCACACAGGAAGAATAACCGAAAAAAAAGAACAGAACGGGAGAGATCGGAAAACGGTCTCTCCCGAAAAAAACGCAGAGGGGGCGTTGAGGTTGAAGCCGGAGCAATCGTTCGCGGCAGGGCTGCGGGCAGGGCTTCCCATCGGATTGGGGTATCTTTCGGTGGCATTTGCCTTCGGAATTTTTGCGGTTCAGGCAGGGCTGAGCCCGTGGGAGGCGCTGTTGATTTCGTGCTGCAATGTGACATCGGCAGGGCAGCTTGCCGCCGTGCCCGTTCTGGCGGGCGGCGGAACACTGCCGGAGCTGGCGCTGGCACAGCTGGTGATCAATCTGCGTTATGCACTGATGGGTGTTTCGCTTTCGCAGAAGCTGGGAAACGATGTGCGGACGGCAGACCGGTTCGCGATTGCCTTTGTCAATACGGATGAAGTGTTTGCCGTGGCATCGGCACAGGAGGGACGGCTCAGCCGGCGGTATCTGTACGGGCTGGAGTGTCTGCCGTATATCGGCTGGGCAGTGGGGACGATCCTCGGGGCGCTGACGGGAGATCTTCTTCCTTCGGCTCTTCTGGCTGCGCTCGGCATTGCCATTTATGCGATGTTTGTTGCCATTGTGGTTCCTGCGGCAAAGAACAGTCTGCCGGTGGCGCTTTGCGCACTCGGTGCCGCATTGCTGCGCACGGCATTTACTTTGTTGCCCGGGTTGAGGGATGTTCCCGCCGGATTTGCCGTGATTCTCTGTTCGGTTCCCGCCGCCGCGGTTGCCGCGTGGCTTGCGCCGGAAACCGGAAAGGAGACGGGAGCATGAGCGCACGGTTCTTTTTGTATCTGTTTGTCATGGCGGGGGTGACCTATCTGGTGCGGATGCTTCCGCTTGTTCTGGTGCGGAAGGAGATCCGCAACCGCTATGTGCTGGCGTTTCTGCATTATCTGCCGTACGCCGTTCTTTCTTCCATGACCGTTCCCGCCGTTTTCGGCTCGACATCGGGATGGATTTCCGCTGCCGCCGGCTTCGCGGTTGCCCTCCTGCTTTCGCTGAAGAAGTGCTCGCTGACGCTGGTGGCGCTTGCCGCTTCCGCCGCGGCGTTGGCGGCGGATCTGCTGTCGGCGCTGTTCTGAAAACCGAAAAAACGGCTCTCCGTGTGATGCGGAGGGCCGTTTTTTTACAGATAAGACATTTTGGAGAAGCAGTATTTGCTGACCGATTCCGTCGTGCGGCGAACCTCGCCCATCAGGCGTTTTGCCCAGGAGGGAAGAAACTCGTTGTATTTGATTTCCATCACCACGGCTCCGTCCGGAAACAGCGGTGTGAGAACCTTGGGGGCAAACAGATCGGAATTGGACTGGGAATAGCGCACGTTGAGATCGAATGTGATCCGCACTTCCTCAAACGGAAGCAGAAACGCCACCCGGTCGTATTCCACGATGCAGGACGGGCGGTAAAGACCCTCGGACAGGATTACGTAAAACTGCTTTGCCGTTTCCGTACCGATCTGCAGCAGGGGAGAAAAATCCCCGCTGGAGATGCGGAAGACCTGTTCTTTGGTGAGTCGCACATCCTCTTTGTATTCCCAGATATCGTTTTTCCGCTTCATTTCCAGGTTTGCCCAGTCCAGATCATACCCGTAATTGCGGATGCGCATCTTTTTGCGTACAAGTGCGCCGCCGTCCTTGTCGTAATAATCCTTCAGCCACGGCGTATCCAGATATAAACTGTTGATGAAGTAGGATCCATCCTTGCCGGCGTGTCCGTCCAGCTCCATGGTGCGGGCGCAGGCGGTACGGTAGCGTTCGAAATCACAGCGGTTGATGAGATATTTGTATTCGTGCCGGATGCGTTTGTCCGTATGCCGGCGGGGCAGGGTGCCGGAGAGATTGTCAACAAACGACCGCCACTGCTCCTGCACGTTCCGCGGCGTGCCGAGAACGTCAGATTTCTTCATTGCCGCTCACCAGATTGACGCTGAGAACGCCGGGAATGGAAGCGATCTTTTCTACCATCACGTCGTCGGCGCCACGGGCGAGATCCATTTCATAGATGGTTTCCACGGAATCGGCACCGGAGTTCTTCATCCGTACCCGGAACTTCTTGCTGTAGTGGTTGACGGCTTTGGTCAGCAGGGCGGAATCAACATCCGGCTTGGCGCGGACAACAAGCAGGTAGGTTTTTTTTGCGAAGCCGAGCAGGTTGAACACGACCACGAAGATGCCGATGATCAGCGTGCCGAAGAAGGCGATGGGATACAGCCCGACACCGGTTGCCAGCCCGACGGCAACGCTCCAGAAGATGAACGCGATGTCACGGGAATCCTTGACGGCGTTGCGGAAGCGGATGATGGACAGAGCACCGACCATGCCGAGCGACAGTGCCAGGTTGGAATTGATAATCATCATGATGACCGAGGTGACCAGAGTCGTGATGACAATGGTTCCGCCAAAATTGCGGTTAAAGGTAACGCCGCTGAAGGTGAACCGGTAAACAAAATAAACAAACAGCGCGAAAATCAGCGAGACAACAAGCCGCAGCAGAATGGTGCCGACGCCGAGGTTGGAATTGGTGGCGAGAAGCTCCGAGAAAATGTTGAATTTGGTGCCGGATGCTTCGCCGGTGAGCAGAAGTGTGGAAAGCATGAGAGATCCTCCCTGTGTTATGGAAATATTTTTACTCAGAGTTGGTTCCAAAGTTTCTTTTTGGGGGAATTGACTTTGATATCGGACAGATTGTCAATGTGATCGATTGCCATGCCCGTGCCTTTGGCGACGCAGGAGATGGCGTCTTCCGCTACATAGACATGGATGCCGATGCGGGAAGCCAGCAGTTTGTCAAACCCGTACAGAAGACTGCCGCCGCCCGTCATGACGATTCCGTCCGAGGAAATGTCGGAAATCAGTTCCGGCGGAGTTTTGCTCAGCACATCGTGAACCGCGTCGGCAATGATGTCGGCGGTGTCGGACAGGGCAGACATGACATTTTCGGACGAGATGGTGAATTCCTTGGGCATTCCGCTGGAAAGACTTCTGCCGTGAACGGTCATGGTCAGCACTTCGGGACGGCGGTATACGCATCCGATCTTGATTTTGATCTCCTCCGCCGTGCGCTCTCCGATGAGAATGCCGTACGCCTTGCGCACATATTTTACAAGCGCCTCGTCAAATTTGTCGCCGGCGCATTTGACGGATTCCGACAGAACCACGTCGTTGAGGGAGATCACGGCGATGTCCGTGGTTCCGCCGCCGATGTCCACCACCATGGAGCCGCGGGGGCGGGAGGTGTCCAGTCCGGCTCCCAGAGCCGCCGCCATCGGTTCTTCGATGAGTTCGATGCTGCCGGCTCCGGCATTGATTGCCGCCTGACGCACGGCGCGCTCTTCCACTTCGTTGATGCGGGACGGGACGCAGATGACCACATCCGGCTTGAACAGCGAGGTGCCGTTGGCTTTCCGGAGATAATAGCGGATCATCACCTCGGTGGATTCGTAATCGGAGATTACGCCCTCCCGGATGGGATGAACGGCAATGATGTTTTTGGGCGTCCGCCCCAGCATTGCCTGCGCTTCATAGCCGATCTTGAGAATCTGCCCGGTGGTCTTATCCATGGCGACGACGGCGGGCTCACGCAGAACGATGCCCTTTCCACGCACATAGATGAGAACGGAGGAGGTGCCGAGGTCGATGCCGATGTTTTTGCCCAGCATCAGTTCTCGCCCTCCTTTTCGCGCAGGATCTCCAGGTACGGACGCTCCAGAAGCCCGGTATCCAGCAGCACGGTTTCCTCCGTGTTGTGGGCAAGGAACGTGTCCGGGCCGGTATACATGGGGTTCTTTTCTTTCAGATGGAACGGACCGAAGGTGTTCCGGCGCGTCAGATACAGGGTGATGTCGCAATAATTGCGGCTGCGCATGGACCGGGTTACGTCCGCCGTGAACGGGGCAAAGGCAACACGGACGCCGTTGGCTTCGTAGCAGGCGACGTTTTCGTTTTTGCCCAAGTGCAGAATGGCACGTTCGTTCGGCTTCAGCATCCGGTCAAAGGTGACACGGTAGGTGAGCTTGCCTCCGTAGAACGGGTATCCTTTTCTGGTCAGTGATCCGTATTCGGGTGTTCCGCCGGTGGCATAGATCCGGTGCGCATCGGCATCGGCAAGGAAATCGCCGCAGAGATATACGGCTTCCACGCCCGACGAGGCACGGTATCCGAAAATGAGCTCCACGGTGTTTTCGCCTTCCTGAATGTAGGGGGCGATGTCGGTGCGGGCAAAGCAGACATCGAGGAAAACGCCCGGTTTTTTTGTGATGTTGACGGCAACGCCGTTGACACGCAGCGCGTCAAGCCGCTCGGCATCCTCATAAACGAGATCCAGCGGTTTGTCGGGGCGGATGTCGCTGTGGAAGCGGTAAAGAAGCGAAACCTCTTTGCGCTCTTCATCTCCGGTTCCGCGCAGGAACCACGGCTGAAGCATGGAGCCGCCGCGGGGGGCCAGCGACAGGGCGGAGCGGATGCGGCGGTCGGCATCCAGCACGTCAAACGGACCCTCCTCCTCGCCGTTTCCGAGGCGATAGGAGACGGTATCCATGACATACAGGTTCGGCTCACCCGCCGAAAGGCGGAAGCGGTCGTTGGCGTAAACGGTGTCGACGGTTTCGTATTCTTTGTGTGCCGGAACGGGATCCAGCGGGGAGAGAGGCAAATCGGTGAGGACTTTGAGTTCTCCCGGCGCAAAATCCAGCGTGAGGGATTCGGTATCCGCGGCAAGCAACTCGCTTTCTCCGTTGAGAAGCGTATATTCGATGACCGGCGTTTTTTCGTTGAACCGGATGGTCACGCCGTTTTCGGCATGGTCGGTGTCGGTATTGAGCAGCAGGTAATAGGTGCGGTTCTCGTCCCGGTAGGTCTGCAGCATAATCTTCGGCGAGGACAGAAAGGTATCCGGCGTGAGGTCCTTCAGCCCTTCGACCGTGGTACGCTTACAGATTCCCGCAAGACGCTGTGCCTCATCCGACGGAACGGCATCCACCAGGAACGGCGCGTCCCCGGCAAACAGAACCCGGCCTCCTTTTGCCGCAAACCGGCACAGAAGCTCCAGGGTTGTGCGGCGGATGGTCGCCATGCCGGAAACGATGACGGTGTCGTAGGTTGCCTGACCGATGGTCAGACCGCTTTCGTCCGCCCTGCCGAGTTCGGCAGCCAGGGCTTCGTCGATGTAGTCAAAATCCACATGGGCGGCAAACAGATTGTTGTACGTTGCCGCAAACGTCGTTTCCAGCTGCTGCACCTCGGCAGAGACCGGTGCCATGCCGTTTGCCCAGCCGGCGTGAATCTGCGCCCAGACGCTTTCCACGGGCATCAGAACCGCCGTGTGGCAGACCCTTGCCGATGTGGAGGTGATGGCGGAAAGGCGGGTGTAATAGTCCTCCAGCGTGCTGTACGCTTCATACCAGCACGACTGATGAAGAATGGATGCCGGGTAGTCCCGTTTGGCTTCTCCCTTCATGGTGTACCACGACAGATGCGGGCAGCGCAGGGTGATGCCCATGATTGCCTGCCAGTCGCCGATGTGTTTGTAGCGGTCAAAGGTCATCTGCCAGCCGGTGCAGCCGTCCAGCTCCGAGAGCATTTCGGTTTTACCGATTTGCCGGCAGACGGAGGCAAGCTGCTTGACCACGCAGTACTCCTTGCCGTACTCGCCGAGGTAATCCACGCCGGGAATGTCCATGTGCGGATAATAGCGCATGACGCTTCCCATTGTGCTGACCTGGCAGGTAAGGGAGTTTTCGTGCAGGATGTGGCCGGTTACCTTCATGTTGTTGTCCCGGCACCATGCGTGGTACGGGCGGGCGAAGTTGTTGAGGAACATCCGGGTGAGAAGTTCGGTGTACTGCCATTTGACCGGGGAGTAGGGATTGCCGTTTTTCCGTAAAAACAATTCCGGCAGCCGCGCTTCCAGCCGGTAGCCGAACGCCTTTTCAAATTCGTCAAACAGATTTTCCGTATAGGGGCAGACTTCGCCTCCGTCCCGGTTGGGAACGGAGAACCCGCTCATCAGGGCACCGCGGTACGGTTCGTCCGTGAAAATGCCGGGGATGGAACGACCGATGCGGTCGCCGCACTTTTCCCGGTACAGACGGTGGGTGAGGTCGATGAAATGCTCGGTGGCTTCCCGGCTCAGGGTATCCAGATACGTGGTGCCGTTGTAGACCGGGTCGCACAGCATGGCTTCCACGGTGAAATACACCACCATTTCCCCGTCCAGCGCCGCAAGATCCGTATGGCGGGAGATGGGGTAGGCATGTGTGTAGTTGATGCCGTCGACATCCGAAAGAAAGGCGGTGATGATATCGTCACGCCATTCAAAGCACTCTTTCCGCTCCCGGTTCATGCGGAGATATTTCATGCGGTATTTTTTGCTGACGGTGGCTTTGCCGCCCGCCGAGCCGCTCGGCCAGCGGTCTTCGTCGTACAGCCATGCCTCCATGCCCAGCCGCTCCGCCTCATCGGCGCAGGCGTTGATGAGTTCAAACCATTCCTCGCCGAGATATTCGGTTTCCAGCCCCGTGCGGGAATGCATGAAGAAGCCGCCGAAGCCCATCTCCTTCATGATGTGAATCTGCCGCAGGAGCTCTTCTTTTTCCAGTTTTCCGTTCCACGCCCAGAAGGGCTTTGCCCCGAAGCGTTTCCGATTCAAAGTGTCTGCCATAGTTAGGATATCCTCCCGGAATTTCATTTCCATTCTCTACCATCA
The DNA here is from genome assembly GCA_934438175.1 of uncultured Eubacteriales bacterium. GTDB lineage: Bacteria > Bacillota > Clostridia > Oscillospirales > UBA644 > CAKSBH01. Next base: position 37,428 of record CAKSBH010000007.1, read on the forward strand.
TACCATATCCGGACGGAATTTACAAGTAGTTCTTCTATAATTTAATAATAATCTTATTTTTCTTATTCTCTTTTCAGAACCTTTTTCCGGCTCTTTTTCTGGCTCTTTTTCTGGAGCATGGGAAAAACCTTTGTCAAGCCCTTTCGGCGAATTTCTTTTCAACATGGGCGGACGGACGGTTCAGGTGTGGTCAAGTTGCACAAAAACGTCCTTCGGGTGGGGAAGATGTGGCTTTCCGGATGGAAAATATCCCGTTTTTTGCAAAAAATCCGGGGCGAAACGGTGGGACGTGGGGAAATCCGGACCGGAAATACCGGCTGAATCAAGAACGAAACGGATGGTTGTGATCGTTTCTGCAACTTTCATGCGAAAACGGTTGTTTTTTGCGGTTTGTCTGTGGAAAAGTGCAGGAAAACCCGGGAACGTCCCGTTGTCCGGCAGGGCGGATTTTTGCGGGAACAATGCGGCTTTCCACAAGCTTTCCACAGCGTTTTCCACAGCCCGCGCGAAGGGAGGGGAGGAGGAACCGGACCGGGGGAAAAAATGAATAAAACCGCATTTCCGAAACCCGCGGAAACAGCGGGGTTTCCGACATTTTTCCCCAACCTCCTCTCCGGGGGAGAAATTCGGTTTTTTTCGGAAAATCCGAAGGTTTTTCGTTTTTTTGCGCTTGCTTTTTTATGCAGGAAAGCGCATGGGTATGCAAAAATGTGGAAACGGAAAAAAATCGTCGGATTGCACAGAACCCGGAAGCGAAAAAGAAACGGTCTTCCGACGTGTTTTTTCGGAAGACCGTTTCTTGCGGATCATTTCTTTTCTTTCTTTTTTATATACCGTCGGTAAAGGTCCTTGCGGCGTTCCCGGGTGAGGGCGAGGGACTGTTCCAGCCGCCAGCGGCGCACATTTTCGTGATTGCCGGAAAGCAGAATCTCCGGAACGGCGACCCCGCGGTAGACGGGAGGACGGGTGTACTGCGGGTATTCCAGCAGCCCGCTGTAGATGCTTTCGTCCTCATAGCATTCGGGTGAGGGAAGAACGCCGGGAACCATGCGGGCGATGCAGTCCACCATCACCATGGCGCCGAGCTCGCCGCCGGTGATGACATAGTCGCCGAGGGACACTTCCTCGTCCACAATGGCATCCAGTGCGCGCTGGTCAATGCCTTCGTAGTGCCCGCAGAGAAAGGTGAGCGAGGGGTAGCGGAGCAGTTTTTTTGCCAGGGACTGCGTCAGTTTTTTCCCTTTCGGCGAGAGATAGATGACGTGGGTTTCGGGATCGGCGCTGCGCACGGCGTCGAAACAGCGGCAAACGGGTTCCGGCATCATCAGCATACCTCTGCCGTCGCCGTAGCCGTAATCGTCAATGCGCCCGTGGCGATCCAGGGTATAGTCCCGGATGCCCCAGCATCGCACGTCGATGAAGCCCGCTTTCCGGGCTCTGCCCAGAATGCTGATGTTGAGAAAGGCGTCCACGTCCTTCGGAAACGCCGTCATAATGTGGAATCTCATAGGTCAAACAGCCCCTTGAGCGGCCGGATGGTCATAACGCCGCCCTCAATGTCGGTGGACAGGATGCAGTCGGCGATTGCCGGAACCAGACGTTCGGTTCCGCTTTCGTCCACGATGCGGTATACGTCGTTGGCTCCGGTGGCGAGAACCTCCCGCAGCGTCCCGTATTCCTTGCCGGTGTCCGCATCCGTGACACGGAGCCCGATGAGATCCTTGATGAAGAATTCCCGGTCATCCAGCACGAAATCACGGCGGTCGGCATACAGAATCTTGTTGCGGAGCGCCTCCGCTTCCTCCACCGTGCAGACATTCTCGAATTTGACGAGAACCGTTCCCTTATGGATGCGCGCCTGCTCGACCCGGTAGGGCTTGCCGTCGATATAAAAGGGATTGATGTTCAGAAGATCCTCGGGGGTCTGCGCCCAGGAGAGGACCTTGACGTCTCCGTGGATTCCGTGCGTGTTTACGATCTTTCCGGTTTCAATCAGTTCCAGCATAATGTTCTCCGTTTTTTGTCTGAATTCTGAATAAAAGAAAAGGGGCAGGCATTCCGGAAGGGAAGGTCTGCCCGTGCTGCGGGATCAAACAATGTCGATGTTGATCTTTTCGCCCTGCCGGCTTGCCGCCGCTTTGACGACGGCGCGAAGTGCTTTTGCCACACGCCCCTGCTTGCCGATGACATAACCCTTGTCTTCGTCGGCAACCTTGAGGTTGTAGACCGTGGCATCCGCCCGCATTCCGCCTTTTTCGACGGTAACGGCGTCGGGATCGGATACCAGGTTCTTTACAATGTAGAGGATCAAGTCTTCCATGACAGCGTCCCTTCCTTACAGGATGTTCTGCTTCTTAAGAAGTACCCGAACCGTCTCGGTGGGCTGTGCGCCCTTCTTCAGCCATTCCGTCGCTTTTTCGGCGTCTACCGTGACGGCGGAGGGTTCCTTCGTGGGGTCGTACGTTCCGATCTCCTCAATGAATCTGCCGTCTCTCGGATACCGGGCGTCGGCAACGACGATGCGGTAGTAGGGGTTCTTGTGAGCACCCATTCTGCGAAGTCTGATCTTAACCATTTCTTTTCACTCCTCTCGGTGATATGCGTTTTTTATATTTCATCATCCGTTATGAATGTAAAATATCTTATTTGCGGTGTTTTTTCTTTTTGGACAGCGAGGGCTTCGGCCGGTTCATTTTTTTCATCATGTCCCGCATCTGGTCAAAGCTTTTGAGCATCCGGTTGATCTCTTCCACCTTGCGCCCGCTTCCGGCAGCAATGCGGCGTTTGCGGGAGGGGGAGATGATGTCGGGGTTTTCCCGTTCCTGCGGGGTCATGGACAGGATGATGGCTTTGACGCGATCCAGCTGTTTTTCATCAATGGAAACGCCCTGAAGGGCTTTGCGGTCAATGCCGGGAATCATGGCAATCAGATTCTCCAGCGGCCCCATATTGCGGATCTGGTCCATGCTGGCGAGGTAGTCGTTGAAATCGAAGCGGTTTTCCCGCATCTTGCGCTCCAGTTCTTCCGCCTGCTTTTCGTCAAAGGCCTGCTCGGCTTTTTCGATCAGCGACAGAACGTCGCCCATGCCGAGAATGCGGGATGCCATGCGGTCGGGGTGGAACGGCTCCAGGTCGCCTGCCTTTTCGCCGGTTCCGATGAATTTGATGGGCTTGCCGGTGACATGGCGCACGGAAAGTGCCGCGCCGCCGCGGGTATCGCCGTCGGTTTTCGTGAGGATCACGCCGGTGATGCCGAGCGCCTCGTCAAACGCCTTGGCGACATGGACGGCATCCTGACCGGTCATGGCGTCTACGGTGAGAAGAATCTCATCGGGAGAAACGGCGGATTTGATTTCTTTGAGTTCGTTCATCAGCGCTTCGTCGATATGCAGACGGCCGGCGGTGTCCAGAAGAACGGCATCGGAGCCGTGATCCCGGGCGTGACGCAGTGCCTGTCGCGCGATCTCGGGGGGCTTTGTCCCCTCCGGAGCGGTGAAGACCGGAATGCCCAGTTTTTCGCCGAGAACCTGCAGCTGAAGAATGGCTGCGGGGCGGTAAATGTCACACGCAACCAGAAGCGGCCGATGCCCCGTCTGGCGGAAATACAGCGCAAGCTTCGCGGCGTGCGTGGTTTTTCCGGCACCCTGCAGACCGCACAGCATCATCACCGTCGGTCTGCCCGAGGCGAACTTGATTTTGTCGTTGGCGGCTCCCATGAAGGAAGTCAACTCTTCGTTGACGATTTTGATGACCTGCTGGGCGGGGGTCAGACTTTCCAGAACCTCCGCGCCGGTGGCACGCTCCGAGACCCTGGCGCAGAAATCCTTTGCCACGGCAAAGTTGACGTCGGCGGCAAGAAGTGCAAGACGGATCTCCCGCATGACCTCCCGGACGTCCGCTTCGGTCAGGTGTCCGCGGCTGCGGAGCCGTTTGAAGATCCCGCCGAGTTTTTCGGTTAAACTTTCAAATGCCATATCCGTCTCCGATCGTATCGTTCAGTTTCCGGCGGATGTCGTCGGGCAGGGGAAGCGGTTCAAGCAGGGTACGGACGGCGGAAAGCCGGGAAAGAAGTTCCTGCTCCCGCTGTTCAAATCCAAGCCGCTTGTCTGCTTCGTGCAGCTGGCGGACAGCGCTGTGAATGCTGTCCATCACGCCCTGACGGGAAATGCCGAGCAGCTCCGAGATTTCGCCGAGCGAAAGATCTTCGGCAAAATAAAGCCCTGCCGTGCGCCGCTGCTTTTGCGTGAGAAGACCGCCGTAGCAGTCCAGAAGCCGCAGGATCCGGGCACGTTCGTCTGCGTCTGCCGTTTTTCGTTCCGTCATGAGTTTCATCCCCGAAAATGATTGTCAAGTGAAAGGACTTTGTAAAGCGAAATAACTTTACAGAAGGCATTATAGCATATCCGTACGGCTTTGTCAAGAGGGAATTTCACCTTTTTCGGCGGGCGGCATAGGATGGTAATGAAAAATCCGGCGGCTCGGCAACGATGCCGTCGAACAGGAGGAATGTGAATGAATCAAGACAGAACGATCGGTTCCGGCAAGGACAGTTCGTGCATCAACGTCAACCGTGTGTACGATTGCTGCAAAGACCGGGACTGTATGATGGATATGCGGGTATATCTGACACGGGAAGGACAGGAGATTGTGGACAACGCGTCCGGGGTCAAGGCGGTGAGCGCCGAGGTTCTGTGGACGTATCTTGACGTGGAACCGCTGGCGTTCAACCGCGGCTTCTACACGGTGGATATCCGCTTCTTCTTCCGGGTGGTTCTGGATGTGTATGCGGGACCGGGGCGTCCGGTACCGGTGGACGGCTTGTGTACATACGACAAGCGCGTGATTCTCTTCGGCAGCGAGGGCGGCGCCAAACTGTATTCGTCGGTGCTGGTTCCCCGCGGCGGCGACGCGCAGCTGCTGATGCGCACCAATCTGCCCAAAGCGACCGTCGAGGTCGTGGATCCGGTGGTTCTCAGCGCCAAGCTGGTGAACTGCCGCGATACGTTCGGCTCGTGCGAGATCGACCTGACCGCCATTCCGGACGATATCTGCCGGTGCTTCAATTCGGACATCGTAAACCCGCTTTCGGGCAACAAGGTGTGCGTGACGCTGGGTCTGTTCTCCATCGTGCGGCTGATGCGCGAGGTGCAGATCGTGGTTCCCTGCACGGATTTCTGTATTCCCGAAAAGGAATGCTCGGATCCGGGTGAGGAGGATCCCTGCAACATCTTCTATAAGATGTGCTTCCCCATTGACGAGTTCTTCCCGCCGAAGCCGAAGGGCTGCGGCTGTGAAGGAAACGGCACGCCGGATACCCGCTGCTGCGGTTCAAACCGATAAACACTTTTACGGAAGCGTCCCTCCGGGGGCGCTTCCGCCCGTTTTTTGTAAAGTTGTGTCGGCGGTTTGTTGCGAAAACACGCCGTGTTTCGACACGCTTTTCGACGGCGGTGGGGTATGATAGGGGAAGGAGGGCGGAAAGCATGATGGTAAACTGGAAGGAAAAGGTCGCAGAAGTGAGAAAAAACGGGGCACGCACCTGGATGCTGTCGCTGACGGAATTTTCGCTTGGCTTTGTTTTTGCCGCCGTGACGGTGGACGGAAGCTTTGCACCGTTCGGTCCCGCGTACGCTGCCGTGTGCGGATTTCCCGGGCTGCTCGGCGCACTGATGGGGCAGATGACGGTGGGCGCGGACGTGCTCCGCGGGTTGACGGCGTGCTGCCTGGCTTATTTCGGGCGGAGGATCCTGCCGCGTTATTTTGAGACGGAACGTCACGCGGGACGGTTTCTTCTTGTGCTGTGGGCTATGATTGCCGCCGCTCTGGTCGGGGCGTTTTTCGGGACGTATACCTTCCGGGAAAACGCGCTGTTTGCGTTGTCCGGCGTATTCGGCGGCTTTTTCGGCTATCTGTTTTCCGTGTGCAGGGACGGGCTTCTGCGCACCGGCGGGATGCCGTCGTCCCGGCTTTGCTTCTTCGCCTTCGGGGCGGCGGGCGCCGTTCTGTTTGCCGGCGGCTTTGCCGGCGGGTTCTGGAGGTATCCGGCATTGGCTCTCGCGGTGTTCGCGCTGGGAGGACTTGCCGTGCGCTGCTCGGTTTTTTATGTGTGTACGTTTGCCATGCTGCCTGCGTTTGCCGTCTGTCTGTACGGGACGGATTACGTGTGGGCAGCCGTTCTGCTTTGTATCGGAACACTTGCCGGCTCGCTTCTGTCCGGGCTGGGTGATTTTGCCCCGCCGGCCGGCTTTCTGCTTGCCACCGTGATGGCGGGCATCTTTTACGGCGATTCCATGCCGTTAGGGCAGACGTTTGCGGCGGTCTGCGCAGGCGGGCTTCTGCAGATTCTTCTGCCCCGGACAACGGCGGACCGGATCTTTCGTTTTTTTGTTCCGGAGCCGAAGCCGTCGACCCGGCTGAAGCGAAGAAAAAAGGTGTCCGAGACCGGACGGCGGAAGCTGGAGGGCGCGGCGGAATTCGGACGGGCGGGCGATGTGTGCGGACTTTGCGCGAACCGGTATCTTTGCTGGGTGCGCGACTATACCGAGACGCGGCAGCGGTTTGAGCGCCTGCGGAAGGGCGGAGACGGACAGGCCGAACGGGAGCTTCACGCCCGGTGCGAGAAAAGCGACGAGATTCTTGTTTCCCTTCGGGCGGACGAAGCGGAAGAGACGGCAGGGTTTTCGGTGAGCTTCGCCAAGGTGTTCCGCAACAAGCGCGGCGAGATCGTATGCGGCGATACCTCCGGCACCTTCTGCACGGAGGACGGCAAATTCGTGCTGTGCATTGCCGACGGCATGGGCAGCGGAACCGGTGCCGCCCGGCAGAGCGAGCAGGCGGAAAGGATGATGGAGCATCTGCTGAAAAACGGCGTGAAACGTGAGGATGCGCTGGAGTTTCTCAACCGCTCGGTCGGGGAGGAGGCGGGGGAAAAGATTCTCGGACTGGACATGGCTGTGGTGGATCTCTGCGACGGTGCCTGCGAGCTGTACAAGGCGGATGCCGCCCCGACGTTTGTGATCCGGCGCGGTACGGTGTATGCGGTGGGAAGCGCCTCGCTGCCGATGGGAGCCGGGGAAGCGTATTCTGTGCGCCGGCACGATCTGCGGCTGGCGGACGGCGATTTTCTGGTGATGATATCCGACGGGCTGTGCGGGGACGGAAGCAAGCGGACAGAGGAGACGGTGTCGCGGCTGTGCTCGGAGGGAAACACCGACTGTTTTTCGCTGGCGGACGGCGTTCTGCGTTCGGCAAGCGGAACCGACGGGCTGTGTGACGACGATGTGACCGTGATTGCGGCAAAAATTACGCGGGCGGGAACTTGACAACGGCGGGGAAGCATGCTACAATAAAAGAACTTGTACAGTTTAAGGAGAAAGATTCCATGAAAGTAAAAGTTCTTACCGTTTTCGCCGTTCTGCTTGCGGTGCTTCTCGCTTTGTGCGGCTGTGCGGCGGAAGCTTCCAAAGACACCTTCCTTTATACCGATATGGGGGACGGAACCTGTTCGTTTACGCTGAACACGTCTGCCCGCGAGGAGCGGGATTTTGTGGAGATCCCCGCCGAGGCAACGTTGAAAGACAAAACGGAAAAGGTGACGATTGTAGCGGAGAACGCCATGTCGTCCTGCCCGGTTCTGACCAAGGTGATTCTGCCGGAGGGCATTGTCCGGATTGACTTCTTCGCCTTCAAGGACAGCCCCAAACTGACGGAGATTAACTTCCCTTCTACGCTGAAGGAGATCCGCCGGGAAGCGTTCCGGAACACCGGACTGACGAAAGCGGAGCTGCCGGAGGGTCTGACCTCTCTGGGCGGCTATGCGTTTGCCGACTGCGCGGAGCTGACGGAGATCGCATTGCCCGCTTCACTGACCAGTGTGGGAATCGGCACGTTTTCCGGGTGTGCGAAGCTTGCCCGCATCACGTTCGCCGGTACGGAGGAGCAGTGGAAAAACGTGAAAATCTACGGGGAAAGCGACGCTCTGAACAACGTTGTCTTTCTGGGAGAATAACCGGATCAGAACAAAACGGGAGGAGCGTGACGGCTCCTCCTTTGCACAGGAGAGAAAAGATGGAACGCAAACCGGAATGGCTGCATGTGGAATTTCCCCGTGCGGAAGTGGAAAAAATTGCCTGTATGATGGAAGAACTGAATCTTCACACCGTATGCAAGGAGGCAAACTGCCCCAACATGGGCGAATGCTATCGCAAGCGTACGGCGACGTTTATGATTCTGGGCGACAACTGCACCCGTCACTGTCGGTTCTGCAACGTGTCCAAGCGCTGTGTTTCGGCGGTGGATGAGCAGGAGCCGCAGCACGTTGCGGAGGCAGCGAAGAAGCTGGGACTGAAACATGTGGTGGTCACATCCGTCACCCGGGATGATCTTCCGGACGGAGGCGCCGCCCATTTTGCCGCGACCGTCCGTGCCATCCGCGCCGCTTTGCCCGATGCCGCCGTGGAACTGCTGATTCCGGATCTGCAGATGAACACGGCAGCCCTGGATACGGTGCTGGAATCCCGTCCGGACATCCTCGGACACAACCTGGAGACGGTTCCCCGTCTGTATCAGACCGTCCGTCCGGAGGCGGATTATCAGCGCTCTCTGGACGTTCTGCGCTATACCAAAAAGGTCTGCCCGGATATGGTGACGAAAACCTCCATTATGGTGGGTCTGGGCGAGACCGAGGAGGAGGTTTCGGCTCTGATGGACGATGCCCGTGCCGCGGGAACGGATATCTTTGTGATCGGGCAGTATCTGCGTCCGACCAAGCAGCATCTGGAGGTGGCGGAATACGTCACGCCGGAGCAGTTTGAGCGCTATGCGGAAATCGGGCGCAAAAAGGGCTTTCCGTATGTCTTTTCCGCCCCGCTCGTGCGCAGCTCGTACCACGCGGCGGAAGCGTTTGCCGAGGTGAAGAAATGATTGTTTACCGCGCCGACTGCGACGATGCCAATTTCTGGTTCGCGGCGGAGGAGATGCTGTCCGAGACCTGCGATCAGCCGGGTTTTCTTCTGTGGTCCACCGTGCCGACCGTGATGGTGGGGAATTTTCAGAACATCGAAAAGGAAACCGACCCCGTCGCCATGCGGGAGCGCGGCGTACGCCTGACCCGGCGGCGCAGCGGCGGCGGCGCCATCTATACGGACCCCGGAACGTTTCAGTACACCTATTGGATTCCCGGCAGGGAGCATGCGCAGGCGGGCTTTGCGGAATGCTCCGCCCCGGTGCTGCGTGCCTTGCGGGAAATGGGGCTGAATGCGGAATTTTCGGGCAGAAACGATATTCTCGCAGACGGGTGCAAGATCTCCGGAACCGCCCGCTATGTGACGGAGCGCGGCATTGTGCATCACGGCTCGCTTCTGTTTGACGCGGATAAGGACACCATGGCGGCGGTTCTGACGCCGCCGGCGGAAAAACTGACCGCCAAAGGCATCGACTCGGTGAGGTCCCGCATCGTCAACATCCGGGAGCGGCTTCCGCACGATATGACCGCGCGGGAATTCTACGACCGGATTCTGGAAAAGACCGACGACGTGCGCGTGTTTTCGGAAGAGCAGCTGGAAAGAATCCGCCCCATCCGGCAGAAGTTCTCGTCGTGGGAGTGGGTGTACGGAAACAATCCGGAATTCCGCCGCACACGGACCGCGCGGTTTGCGGGCGGGACGGTCTCGGTAAACCTTGTGGTGAAACATGGCTGCATCGAAAACGTGGGGCTGGAAGGCGATTTCTTTGCCGACGGCAATCCGGAATCGTTCCGAAAAGCCCTGTGCGGCTGCCGGCAGGAGCGTGCGGAGATGGAGGCGGCGCTGAAGAAAAACGGCGTGGATCCGGCGGCTCTTCTGCGCGGCGTGACGGCGGACGAGTTGTTCTCGCTGCTTTTGTGAATGTCCTGCGAAATTTTTGCGGGGAAGGGCTTGATTATTTTTCAGGAATCGTGTATAATAAAAGGGAAAGCGGGTCTTGCGTGATTCTGCACCGTGAACCATGTCAGGCAGGGAACTGAGCAGCATTAAGCGGTCGCCGGATGCACAGCAAGGAACTCGCTTTCTTTTTTATGCGAAATTCATGCGACGGGAGGGGTTACCGTGGGCGTTGCGCTTTACCGAAAATACCGTCCGCAGACGTTTGACGACGTGGTCGGACAGGAGTTTATTACCTCGACGCTGAAAAACGAGATTGCCGAAAAAACATTTTCTCACGCGTATCTGTTTACCGGAACGCGGGGAACGGGGAAAACCAGCTGTGCCCGGATTCTTGCCCGTGCCATCAACTGTCCGAACGCCTCGGACGGGGAGCCGTGCAACACGTGTGAGATCTGCCGCGGCATTCTGGACGGATCGGTCTCCGATGTGACCGAGATCGATGCCGCTTCCAACTCCAGCGTAGACAACATCCGCCAGATGCGGGATGAGATCGCCTATCTGCCCGTCAGCGGCGCTTATAAGATTTATATCATCGACGAAGTTCATATGCTTTCCAGCGCGGCGTTCAACGCGCTGCTCAAAACCCTGGAGGAGCCGCCGGAGCATGTGGTGTTCATTCTTGCCACCACCGAGGTGCACAAGGTTCCCGCAACGGTTCTGTCCCGCTGCCAGCGTTTTGATTTCCGCCGCATTCCCACGGAGACGATTGCCGACCGGCTGTGGAAGATTGTGCAGGCGGAGGGCGGAAAGCCCGACCGGGATGCCTGCCGTCTTGTGGCGGAACTGGGAGACGGTTCTATGCGTGACAGCATTTCCGTTCTGGAAAAGGTCATCCGGCTTTCCGACCGCGGGGAGATCGAAAACGTTCTCGGCGTGGTGGACCGCGGCTCGCTTCACGGGCTGATGGAAGCCGCCGTGCGCGGCGATACGGCGGCGGTGTACGAAACCGTGGACCGGCTGTATACCGCTTCCAAGGAGCTTTCGGTGCTCTGTGCAGAGCTGCTGGGCGAATACCGTGCGGTTCTTCTTGTGAAGAGCTCCGGGGACTATCGCCGGCTGATCGACCGCTCCGACCGGGACTGCGAAGCGCTTGAGGCGCTGGCGTCCTCGCATACGACCGAGCAGATTCTGTATGCCATGGATCTTCTGCAGAGCACGCTGACATCGCTTTCCCGCAGCACCAACAAACGCTCCGACGTGGAACTGTGCCTGCTCCGGATTGCGCGTCCGTCCCTCTGCCCGTCGCCGGAGGCGATGCTTGCCCGCATTTCCGCTTTGGAAGAAAGACTGAAAAACGGTACGGCTCCCGCCGCGCCGAAGCCGGAGCCGGAGAAAAAAGCGGAGCCGCTCCGCAAGCCCCCGGCGGAGAAGCCGGAACCGGCGGAAAAGACGGCGGAGCGTGTACCGGAGAAGAAGCCGGAGCCGAAGCCCGTGCCGGAGCCGAAGACGGAATATACCGTGCCGGCGGACGGCGGACGGTATCAGGAACTGATTGCGTGGAAGGAGATCTGCCGGGAGGTCCGCTCGCACGACGTGATGCTGGGTCTGACGCTTCAGAACGAAACCTGCTGTGTGTACCGGGGCAGAGATTTCTTCATTCTTTGTACGGAAGAACAGGACCGGCGGGATATTGCCGATCCCAAGGCGCAGGAGCATATCCGCCGCGCGTTTGCCGCGGCAAGCCCGGTCCGGGGCGACTTTACGCTTCAGGTCGTGATCGGACGCAAGGGCGATTATCTGTCCGACGGATCTTTGTACGATCATGTGGAAACAAGCGATCTTTTTCGCTTTGACGACGAACGATAAAGGAGAATTACCATGAAAGCAAGACTTCCTCAACAACCCAACCGGCAGGAAATGCTGAAAAAACTGCAGCAGATGCAGGAGGATATGCAGACGCGGCAGGCGGAGCTGGATGCCTGTGAATACGAAACCTCCAGCGGCGGCGGTGCGGTCAAGGTCAAAATCAACGGAAAGCGTGAGATTCTCAGAATCACCATCGATCCGTCCGCCATTGACCCGTCGGATGCCGAAATGCTGGAGGATCTGGTGACGGCGGCGGTCAACGAAGCCATCCGCACGGTGGACAAGGCGCAGGAATCCGGTATGGAATCCCTGACGGGAGGACTGGATCTTTCCGCCATGTCGGGCGGGCTGTTTTAAGGAGGACATCGGGCGTGAAACTCAACGCTTTGGATGAACTGACCGAGCAGTTCCGGCGCTTGCCGGGCATCGGCGGCAAGATGGCGCAGCGGCTGGCGTTTACGGTGCTGAATATGACCGATGCGGAAGCGGAGGCGTTTGCCGATGCCATCCGTACGGCGAAGGCGACCGTGCGGCGCTGTCCCGTCTGCGGCAATCTGACCGAGGGCGATCTTTGCCCCGTCTGCTCCGATGCGAAGCGGGACCGGACGACCATCTGTGTGGTGGCGGATTCCTCGGACGTGCTTGCCATCGAAAAATCGCACGGTTATCACGGGCTGTATCATGTTTTGCACGGGCTGATCTCCCCGTCCGACAACATCGGACCGAACGATCTGTTTCTCAAGGAACTGGTGCGGCGGCTGGAGGACGGCACGGTGCGGGAGCTGATTCTTGCCACCAATCCTACGGTGGAGGGCGATGCGACTGCCATGTATCTGGCGCGTCTGTTCAAGCCGGCGGGGGTGCATATCACGCGTCTGGCATTCGGATTGCCGGTGGGCGGCGCTCTGGAATATGCCGACAACGTGACGCTTGCCATGGCGCTGCAGAACCGGAGAGACGTATGACGCGGCGGGAGCGGGACGCTGCGCAGTGCAGCCCCGTAACGCTGGCATATCTCGGGGATGCGGTGTATGAACTTCTGGTGCGGGAGGCGTTGATTTCCCGCGGCAGTCAGCCGGCATCCTCCCTGACGGCGGGTGCGGCGGCTTTTGTGAGCGCGCATGCGCAGAGCGGGTTTTATGAAAAAATCAAAGCGCTTCTGACCGAAGAGGAGGCGGCGGTGTTCCGCCGCGGCAGAAACTGCGGGGCGGTGGGCAACCGGCACACCGATCCGGCGGAATACAGCCGGGCGACGGGTCTGGAAGCGGTGTTCGGGTATCTTTGGATGAGTGGGAACGAGGAAAGAGTCCGCGAACTGTTCGCGGAAATTCTGCGGAATACATAGCATGAAAGGGAAATCCGGATTCGGTTTTTCCCTTTCATACTGAAATTTCGGAAAGAGGTACGGATGCCATGAAATCTTCCGGTTTTCGACGGCTTGTCACAGACAAAAAATACCGGCATCGCCGAATGTTGGATGTTCTGGCGGTTCTGGTCGGCGGCTTTATCTGGGCGGTCGGGCTGAACATGTTTGTGGTGGTCAATCCCATTGCCCCCAACGGGCTGACGGGTATCGCGGCGGTCATCAATCATTTTACGGGCTTCCCCGTCGGTATGACGACCATTCTGCTGAATGTGCCGCTGTTTTTCCTTTCCTGGAAAACGCTGAATCTGCGGTTTGCGGTGTCTTCTGCCGTGGTGATGGCGGCGACCTCGGTCATCATTGACCTGAGTTCGCTGTTTCTGCCCGCCTATACCGAGGATACACTGACCGCCGCAATCTTCGGCGGCGTGCTGTCCGGCATCGGATTGGGCATGATTTATATGCGCGGCATGGCGACGGGCGGCGTGGACGTGATTGCCCGGATGCTGGAAAAGCCGTTTCCGTTTATTTCTTACGGAACCATGCTGATTATTCTGGACTGCATCGTCATTCTGATTGCCACCGTGGCTTACGGCAATTACGCGGTTGCGTTGTATTCGGTCATTGTCACGTATCTGTCCGGCTTCATCAACGATCAGCTGCTTCTGGGCGGCGACCGGGGCAAGCAGGTGTCTGTCATTACGGACGGAAAAGAAGATGCGCTGGCTTCCGCCATCATGGAAAAATGCGGGCGGGGCGTGACCAAGATCGTTGCCCGCGGCGCGTATACCAACCGGGAAAAGGGAATGCTGATGGTCGTTTGCCGTCCCTACGAGATTCCGCGCATCAAATCTCTGGTGCATCAGATCGATCCCCGCGCTTTCGTGATCGTTTCCGATGTGACCGAGGTGCTGGGCGAGGGCTTTGAAAAAGATACCGACGATAAAGGGGATGCCTGAATGGCGTATGAAATCGAACGCCGGTTCCGCATCGAGCGTCCTCCGCTTCCGTTTCTTGCCGGAGCGGAAACGTGGAACATCACACAGACATACTGTTCCAACGGAACCCGGGTGCGCCGCATCGAGCAGAACGGCGTTTCCCGTTACATTCTGACGTACAAGCGGGACGTTACGGCGTTGACCCGCATCGAGGAGGAGAGCGAGATCTCCGCTTCGGATTATCTGACATGCCTTCGTGACGCCTCCGCGGATGCCGCAACGCTGCGCAAAACACGTTACCGCATTCCGTGGGACGGGCATGTGTTTGAAATTGATCTGTTTGCCGATCTGCCCACCGTTCTGATGGAAGTGGAACTGAAGAGCGAGGACGAGCCGTTCACCCTGCCGCCGTTTGTGCGGGTGATTGACGAGGTGACGGAAGATCCGCGCTGGAGGAATGCGGCATTGGCACGGGCTCTGAAACGGACGGAGCACCGGGAAAGGAACCAGGAATGAACCGGAAAACACAGAAATTTTTGTATCAGATTCTCGCCGATGTTCTGCTTGCCGGCGTGATTCTTTGCGTCTTTGCCTATTTCCATCACATCCGCACAATCTGGGGCGGGGTGGAGATTCCCGATGATTCCGGCGGCTTTACCCGGCCCGAGGATTCCTCCGGAAATGAGCCGACCCCGTCGGACGGGGAGAAGCCGACTCCATCGGACGGAGAAAAGCCGACTCCGTCGGACGGCTATGACCGTTCCGGCGATTTCGGAAAGAAGTTTTACGACAAATTCCTGAAGGACGGCGAGGATGTGATTTCCACCTCGGACGAGTACCGCAGCCGAGACATCGCCATCCGGGTGACCAAGGTGGACAAGGCGCCGAAGGTGACGTATTTCATCTACGACATCTATGTGCGGAATGTGGAAAACATCTATACGACCTATGCCGGCAGAACCACGTCGTTCGATTCTCTGCTGAAGGGCTCTTCCGGCGACATCGGCGGGGTGACGCATCTGCCCGCGCTTGCCGCCGTCAACACGGATTTCTGGACGGTGAACGCAAAGAACCTTGCCGTGCGCAACGGAAAGATTCTGCGAAACAAAGACGTCTCGTATTCCCGGGAGCTTCTGGTGATGTATTATGACGGAACGATGGAGACCGTTTCGCCCGCACAGTACGATTACAACCGCATTGCCGCGCGCAGTCCCTATCAGGTATGGGGCTTCGGGCCCTCGCTTCTCCGTGCCGACGGCAGTGTTCTGACGGCGGCTGAGGTGAAAGCCATGAATACGGCGTACGGCGGCATTCTTACCCGCAACAACCCCCGCACGGCGGTGGGCTATTACGAGCCGGGACATTACTGCTTCCTGGTTGTGGACGGCAGAAACAGCGGCGTTTCCAACGGGCTTGTCGTTACGGAGATGTCGCAGATCTTTGCGGATCTGGGCTGTAAGGTCGCCTACAACATGGACGGCGGCGATTCCTCGCAGGCGTATTTCAACGGGGAAATGATTCGTTATAAAGGGCGGAATCTTCCCGACCTGCTTTGCGTGGGTGAGATTGTGCGCACAAAGGGGGATGACGGACAATGAGAGAACGGAAATCTTCACCGATCCGGGTATTTTTCTCGGTTCTTCCTCACGTCAACCTGGCACTTTCGCTGTGGTATCTCACCGTGTTTTTTGCAGATCTTTACAACCGTCCCATGGCGCTGTTTGACAACGAGATCACCCGGTGGATGCTGGCGGGCTATGCCGTTCTGGTTCTTCTTCAGTGCGGCAACGCGATCTGGCGGCGTGTCGCCCGAGCCCAGAGAAACCGCCGCTCCAACGGGGAAGAATAGAGGAAAAAATGATGAGCGAAGAAAAAAGATCGCTGTTTATTATTCCCGCCTATCATCCGGCGGATACGCTGACGGAACTGGTCCGTCAGATCCGGCAGGACGGATATCCGGTGCTGGTGGTGGATGACGGAAGCGGCGACGCATATCTTCCGGTTTTCGAGCAGATTGCCGATGCGGTGACCCTGCTTCGCCATACACAGAATCAGGGCAAGGGAGCGGCTATGAAAACGGCGTTTTCGTATGTTCTGCACCGGATGCCGGACGTGGATGCCGTGGTGACGGTGGATGCGGACGGTCAGCATCTTCTGCCGGATGCCGAGCGGGTGCTTGCCCGCGCGCTTGCCGAGCCGGGAACGCTCGTTCTCGGGTGCCGTGATTTTGACCGTGACATTCCGTGGCGCTCCCGATTGGGCAACAAATTTACCCGCACCGCCTTTGAACTGGCTTCCGGCGTGCGGCTGACCGATACGCAGACGGGACTCCGCGCGTTTACCCGCGATCTTCTGCCGCTGATGACGGAGATCTCCGGCTCACGGTATGAATACGAAACCAACCAGCTGCTGGCGTGCAGCGGTTCGGGCGTTCCGCTTGCCGAGGAGACCATCGAAACCGTTTATGCCGACCGGGAAAATTCCACCTCGCACTTCCATCCGGTACGGGATTCTCTGAAGATTTTCGGCTGTATTCTGCGCTTTGCGCTGCCGGAACTGCTGTGCGAAGTGGGCGAGTTTCTGCTGTTTGTGATGTTTCTGCGCCTGTTTTCCCCGCTCCGGATTCCGGCGGTGGCATCCGAGGCGCTTGCCTGTCTGCTTGCTTCCGTGGTCAAATTCGCCGTGCGTCCCCGTCCGCTTGCGGGGCGGAAGATTCCGTTTTCCCGTGCGCTTGCCGGTTTTGTACGGCGTGCCGCCATCATTCTGGCAATCTCCGTGGTGCTGCTGTTTGTGATGACCCATCTGTTCTCCATCGGTCCCGTGGTCGCCAAACTGCTGGCGGAGCTGATGATTCTTCTGGGCGGCTTTGTTCTGCGTTCGGTGCAGATTTCCCGCCTCGGAAAGCAGAAAAAAGCGTAAATTCCATAAAAAAATCCGTCTTCCGGAAACTCCGGAAGACGCTTTTTTTATACAAAAATTTCTACGGTGACATACAGCCGTCCCTTGCGGCTTTGCCCGTGGATGCCCCAGTAGCGGAATCTGCCGTGCCCGCGTACGCTTACCGTCTCGCCTTCGCGAAGCGGCGTTCCCATCCCGGTGCAGATCCTTCCGTCCCGGAACACATTGCCCGCTTCAAACAACGCGGCGGCATCCGCCCGTGACAGGGAAAACACGGCGGCGACCAGTGCGTCCGGCCGTTCCGACGCAACCGGAACCGTCCGCTCCTCGCACCGTGTGCCGAGCCCTTCGGGAATCTGCGAAAGAATCTCACAGACGACCGGCGTGTGCCGCACCGATGTGAGCTCCCGTGCCAGAAACGGCGCGGTCTCTTTGGTGCAGAACAGGTAGCCGATGTTGTTCTGCAAAAAAATATCGCCCAGTTTTTCCCGCCGGATGCCCCGGCTCATCAGCGCTCCGAGAAGATCCCGATGGGTCAGTTCTTCGGCGAATTTCCGGCTTCGGGGTTCGATTTTTACGCACGAAACGGGAAACGGCTCGTCGTAATCCGGCTGCCCGAACCGCGCCATCACGCGCTCGCAGTTCTCCGTGCCGCCGAAGCACCGGATTCCGGCACCGTCCAGAGCCGCCCGGCTGCGTTCCAGCACGTCACGCTCTGCCAGCCCGAGAAAATCCGTGTAGACATATCTTCCGCTGCCGCGGGATCTTCCTGCCAGTTCCTCCAGCCGTTTCTTCAGCGCCGCTTCCTCTTCCCGTGTCATGGCTTCCCTCCGTTTTTTTCTCAATTATACGGCAGATTCCCGCGATTGTCAAGCGGGTTTTCTGCGGCATATACTGGGATGGACTCTCAAATCAAGGAGGAAAAAACAGAATGGATCAAAAAGGAATTTTTCTGCACGACGAGGCAGGGACGGATGCCGTTTCCCTGCGTGTGGACGAAGGATGCCGCGGCTACACCTGTCTGGACAACGGATCGGCGCCGCTGGCCATGTCGTATACGCCGATGCAGAAGTTTGAAGAGCTTTATACCCCGGCGGAAGCGTGGCAGAACGGAACGCTGTTCCGTAAGCTGAATCTTCCGTTTGTCGGAAAGAGGTGAGGGACGGATGACAGAAAAGGAAAAACGGATGCGTGCGTATTCGCAGAACCGCTTTGCCGCTCTGGAAACGGCGCTTTATCTCGATACACATCCCACCGACCGCAAGGCGCTTGCCGCGTTCCGGACCTACGCGGAGGAAGCGGAGAAGCAGCGGGCGGAATATGAGGAAAAATTCGGCAGGATCTCCCTTTCGTCGCCTTCGACCGGCGATGTGTGGACGTGGATTTCCGGTCCGTGGCCGTGGCAATGAGAAAGGGAGAAAAAAATTATGTTTGATTATTTGAAAATGCTTCAGTTTCCGGTCAACATCAAGAACCCGGATCCCAAGGCGGCGTCGTTTATCATCAGTCAGTACGGCGGTCCGCACGGCGAGATCGGCGCCTCGCTGCGGTATCTTTCCCAGCGGTATTCCATGCCCTACGACGAGCTGCGCGGCATTCTGACCGACATCGGCACGGAGGAACTCGGCCATTTTGAGATGGTGGCGACCATCGTGCATCAGCTGACGCGGAATCTGAAGGAGGAGGACATCAAGGGCACGCCGTTCGCCGATTATTTTGTGGATCACACCGCATCGGTCTATCCGCAGGCGGCATCCGGCGTTCCGTTCTCGGCATCGACGTTTGCCGTTACGGGCGATCCGTTTGCGGATCTTTCCGAGGATCTTGCCGCCGAGCAGAAGGCACGGCTGACATACGACAACATTCTGCGTATGGTGGATGATCCCGATGTGCGGGAACCCATCCGCTTCCTGCGCGAGCGCGAGCTGGTGCATTACCAACGCTTCGGCGAAGCCATGCGCGTGCTTCAGGAACGCAGCGACTGCCGCAATTTCTACGCGGTCAACGCGTCGTTCGATCAATGATCTTCCGGCGCATCTTTCTTGACAGCGCAGGGATTCTGTGATAGAATAACGGTGTCTTGTTCAGGAGGATGCGCATGAAGTGTCTTTGGGATTTTGCCGCCCTGGCGGTTGTGTATGCTTTTCTTTTTCCGTATCTTCGCCGCCGCGGACGGTGGGCATTCCGAAGCGGAACGGTGCTGTACCTGTATCTTTCCGCCGCGTTGTATGTGGTGCTGATGCCGGTTCTGGCATCAATTCCCGACATCGGCTCGCATCCCTATGTGCCCATGGCTCTTGCTCCGTTTGACGACCTGATCTGCGGCTACGGCGGGGCTTTGCGCCAGATTGTGCTCAACGTGCTGCTGACCGTCCCTTTCGGCTTTCTTCTGCCGTGCGTGTCGCAGAAATTCCGTTTCGGCAAAACGGTTCTTACGGTGTTTCTGTGCTCTGTGGGGGTCGAATTGCTTCAGCCGCTTCTCAGCCCCCGGCGCATTTCCGACATCACCGACGTGATTACCAACACGGCGGGCGGCGTGCTGGGCTGGTTGCTGTTTCTGCTGTTTGAAAAACGGATCCGTTCTCTGCGCGACACCGTGGACGGCTGTGGAAACGGTTGAAAACCCCTGTGAAAAAAATCGGAGTGAAAAATCGGCGGAGATGTTTTTTGCATCTCCGCCTTTTTGTTTTTTGGGGTATTCTTCCGGTATTCTATTGTACGCGCGCAAATAAAAATATATTTCCTCTTATTCTATATAACAATGAGATACTTTAATAACCATAATCAGAATAAGAATCATAACCAGAATCAAACAAGAAAAAGAAGTAGAAGAAGAAAAAGAAACGTCTTAAACCGTCTTAAAACGCTTTAAGACGTCTTTTTTACCCGATTGCGCAGCTGTCGCTGCTTTTACGCCTGCGCCCGCGTACGGCACACGCTTCCCTACAGGCGCGCTACGCGGAAAGCGGCGGTCCGTTCAGAATACCGAGAAAGCCCGCTCCGATTCCGAGCGCGGCGGCGCCCAGCAGAAGAAGAACGGGGTGGATCCGTCGGAAGGCGGCAATCAGCGTCACGGCAAAGACGGCGAGGGAAAACCAGAACGTGCCGCCGGTGAACGTCCCGGCCGAAATGCCGGAGGGAAACAGAACGGTCTGTGCCATGGACACGGCGGCAGAGCCGATCAGTCCCACCACGGCGGGGCGGAGTCCGCACAGAAGCCCCTCCACGGCACGGCTCTTCCGGAACTTCAGATAGAATTTCGCCACAAGCAGAATGACCAGAAACGACGGAAGCACCACACCCAGGGTGGCGCAGACGGCTCCGGCGACGCCTGCCTGCTCGGCGCCGATGTAGGTGGCGAGGTTGATGGCGATGGGACCCGGCGTGGATTCTCCCAGAGCAATCAGATCCGGCAGACGCTCCTCGGCAATCCATCCAAAGGCGGTGACTTCCTGACGGATGAGGGGCAGCATGGCATAGCCGCCGCCGAAGGTGAACAGCCCGATTTTGAAAAAGGTCCAGAACAGAAGAAGCAGAATCATTTTCCGTCATCCTTTCTGTGTGACAGCAGCGTCACACCAAGCCCCAGCAGGGCAGAGCCGAGGATGAGGAGAATGACACGTACCCCGGTAAACAGCGAAAGCCCGAACGCCGCTGCCATCACCGCATAGGCAAACCAGTTCTTCGGACATTGCCTGCCCAGCGTGATTGCCGCGCGTACCAGCAGCGCCAGCACGCAGGCACGGATGCCCACAAAGGCATAGCGCACGGGCTCCAGCTGCCGGAAGGCGTCCGGAATCCAGGACAAAACAAGCAGAATCAGAAACGACGGAAGCACCACGCCCAGGGTGGCGCAGGCGGCTCCGGCAACCCCGGCAACCTTCTGCCCCACAAACGTGGCGGCATTGACGGCAATCGGACCGGGGGTGGATTCGGCAATCGCTGTGATGTCCAGAAGATCATGCTCCGATATCCAGCGGTTCTTCTCCGCCGCCTCCCGCTGAATCAGGGGAATCATGGCATAGCCGCCGCCGAACGTGAACAGCCCGATGCGGGCAAACGTCACAAACAGCTTCCCCAGGGTCTTTCCGCGTTCCCGGCGCTCCGCCCGTTCTTCCATGCGAATCCCTCTCTTTCGTTTTCTGTAATACTAACATACTTTGCGGGCAATGTCAACGGCGGAATTCAGGAAAATGTTCACGATATGTGGGAATAAATTTGAAATACGCCTGTCGCAATTCACAGTACGTCAAATTTGCGTTGCAAAAGAGCGGGGATACACGGACATCCCCCGGCGAAGAGACGCCGATTCCGGGCGGTGTGAGCGGCGTGACGTGCGGTGCGGAAAAGCGTCCTGCCGCATCCCGGAACCGGAAGGGGGAACGGAAAGCGGGACGACTTTGCGGGTTCTTCGTCATAATCTGCCCGGCAGCGTCATAGCATCTACTGAAAATCAAGTGACACATTCGGAGGGCTTATTATGGCAGATCAATCCATTTTTCGGGACATTGCCGAGCGGACGGGCGGCGATATTTACATCGGCGTCGTGGGACCGGTCAGGACGGGAAAAAGCACGCTGATCAAAAAGATTACGGAAACCCTGGTCATTCCTCACATTGAAGACGCATACCGGCGCGACCGCGCGCTGGATGAACTGCCGCAGTCGGCGGCGGGGCGGACCGTGATGACGACCGAGCCGAAATTCATTCCGGAAGAGGCGGCGGAGCTGATGCTGGAGGACGGCATGAAGGTTCGGGTGCGTCTGATTGACTGCGTGGGCTACATCGTGCCGGGCGCACGGGGGTATCTGGAAGAGGAACAGCCCCGCATGGTGATGACGCCGTGGTTCGACGAGCCGGTTCCGTTCAACATGGCGGCGGAGGTGGGCACGCAGAAGGTCATTGCCGAGCATTCCACCATCGGGCTTGTGGTGACGACGGACGGTTCGGTCTGCGAAATCGACCGTGAGGATTATACCGAAGCGGAGGCACGCGTGATCGGCGAACTGAAGGAATTGGGCAAACCGTTTGCGGTTCTGCTCAACAGCGCCCATCCGGAGGCGGAGGAAACGCAGGCACTGGCACACCGTCTGACCGATACGTATGGGGTCGCGGTTCTTCCGGTGGACTGTCTCCGTCTGAACGAGGAGGATGTGCGGAACGTTCTTTCCACGGTTCTCGGCGAATTTCCCGTCCGTGAAATCCGGCTGGAGCTGCCGGGCTGGCTGACGGCGCTGGCACCGGAGCATCCGCTGAAGGCATCGCTGTATGCCGATATCCGTGAGGCGGCAAACGATGTACGGTGTGTGCGGGAGGCACGGCGCGTGCCGGACCTTCTGGCGCAGAACGAGTTTGTTTCGTCTGCCGCCGTTTCCCGGACCGAGCCGGGCGAGGGGTCCGTGACGGTTCGGGTGCGGCTGCCGCAGCGGCTGTTCTATCGGGTTCTGAGCGAAAGCACGGGCGTGGAGATCTCCGACGACGGACAGCTGATGCGTCTGGTCACCGAGCTGAATCACGCCAAGGAAAATTACGACCGTGTGGCGGATGCCATGCGGGAGGCGGATGCCAGCGGCTACGGCATCGTCACACCGGCGATGGAGGATCTTTCGCTGGAAGAGCCGGAGATCGTGCGGCAGGGTTCCCGCTTCGGCGTGCGGCTGAAGGCATCGGCGCCGTCGTATCACATCATCAAGGCAAACATCGAAACCGAGGTCTCGCCGGTGGTCGGCAGCGAAAAGCAGTCCGAGGAACTGGTGCGATTCCTTCTTACCGGCTTTGAAGAGGATCCGAAAAAGATCTGGGAAAGCAATCTGTTCGGAAAATCCCTGCACGAACTGGTCAACGAGGGGCTGCATACCAAACTGAACAAGCTGCCCTCCGATGCCCGCGAAAAGGTGCAGGGGACGCTGGAAAAGATCATCAACGAGGGCTCCGGCGGTCTGATCTGCATCATTCTGTAAACAAAAAAATACACGGACGGCAAAAAACCGTCCGTGCTTTTTTTCCGGGTCTGTTAATGCAGATCCGTCATCGTGCCTGTGTCCTCGGCGGGATCCTCCCGGAAGAGGAGAGAGATCGACCAGAGTCCGGCAAGTCCGACCAACGTGAAGATGATGCGGGAGAGTGCCGAAGCGTCTCCGAAGATCCACGACACAAGGTCAAAGCCGAAAATGCCGATGCTTCCCCAGTTCAGGGATCCGATGATGACGAGGGCAAGCGCAATTTTGTCAACGATCGCCATGTGCGATTCACAGGGCTTTGCAAAATGCGGGAACATCATTTGTCCGTCGGACAAGCGGCGTTCCGATTCCGTCAGCCCATCCCTTTCCGGCTTATGCCGAACGACATAAGACCTGTTTTCGGAATGATTCCGCCCGTCATCTCCGGCGGAAACCTCCTTCGTTTTCGTCGACGCTGACATGGCTGATTGTTCATTCCGGCATTAGTATTGCCGAGGGATAAAAAAATATGCAAAAGCCCGCAAATGAATTTTTTATGACACAATTTCTTCAAAAACAGCAGTGGAAATGTGATTTTTTATCGAAAAATGATGGATTGTCGATGTAAAAAATTCAAAAGCCCCTTGACAAGACGGTTTTTGTATTGTATAATAGCCCTGTATTTTTCAAGCGGGCAGGCGGGAGGATTCTGAAAATGCTTTCTTTGAACAAAAGCACCAATGTGCTGGAAGAAGAGGTTTACCGCTATACGGTTCAGGATGTCCGTGAGCCGGAACTGTACCGGGATATTTTTCCGTATACGGAAATTCCCCGCACCGTGTTCAACCACCGCCGTGTGCCGATGAAAGTACCCGAGCATATCTGGATTACCGACACAACGTTCCGTGACGGGCAGCAGTCCCGCGCACCGTATACCGTGAAGCAGATCGTTGACATTTACAAGATGCTTCACCGGCTGGGCGGCGAGAAGGGCATTATCCGTCAGACGGAATTTTTCGTATACAGCAAAAAGGATGTGGAAGCGCTGGAGCGCTGCCGGGATCTCGGATACCGTTTCCCGGAAATCACCACATGGATCCGTGCCAACAAAACGGATTTTGAACGGGTCCGCAACATCGGCGTGGAGGAAACGGGCATTCTTGTTTCCTGTTCGGATTATCACATCTTTCATAAACTGCGCATGACCCGGGTGCAGGCGATGGAGCATTATCTGTCAGTCATCCGCAGCGCGATGGAGGCGGGTCTTCGGCCCCGCTGTCATCTGGAGGATATCACCCGCGCGGATTTTTACGGCTTTGTCGTTCCGTTTGTCAACGCCATCATGGAGATGTCCGCCGAGTGCTGCATTCCTATCAAAATCCGTGCCTGCGATACGATGGGCTACGGGCTTCCGTTTTCGGAGGTCTCTCTGCCGCGGTCCGTTCCCGGCATTGTTTACGGTCTGCATGAATATTCTTCCGTGCCGTCCGAATGGCTGGAGTGGCATGGACACAACGATTTTTACAAGGGCGTGGCAAACGCCACCACGGCATGGCTGTTCGGCGCCTCCGGCGTCAACGGTTCGCTGTTCGGCATCGGAGAGCGGACGGGCAATGTGCCGCTGGAAGCCATGGTTATGGAATATGCCTCTCTGCGCGGTACGACCGACGGCATGGATACGTCCGTGATTACGGAGCTTGCCGACTATTACCGCCGCGAGATTGGCTATGAGATTCCGCCGATGACGCCGTTTGTCGGGTCGGCGTTCAACGTCACCCGTGCCGGCATCCATGCGGACGGGTTGCTCAAGGATGAGGAGATTTACAACATCTTTGATACCAAACGGATTCTGAATAAGTCCGCCAATGTGGCGGTCAGCAATGTGTCCGGTCTGGCAGGCATCGCATTCTGGATTAACAACGCCTTCGAGCTCGAGGGAGATCGCCGGGTGAACAAGCAAAGCGAAGTTGTTGTTAAGATCAAGGAGTGGGTCGATGCAGAATATGCGAGCGGCCGCCAGACTGTCATCAGCGACGAGGAACTGAAGGGGCTTGTGGAGGCCTACGCCCCGGAGCTGATGGGATGATTTTACCGGAACAAGGGAGAACGCTTCTGCGTTCTCCCTTGTTTCTTCTTTTTTTCTTTGCGGGCGGTTTCGACGTTCTTCCTCTTGACTTTACACAACGGAAATGGTATAATAAGTGCGTTGAAAAATCCATAAATTAAAGAGGAGGGATGCCCCGTGCATACGTTTGAGCGTTTGCGTCAGGAGTATCCTGTTTTTTCGTTTGACGGTTTTTCCGTCGACGCGGAGGACGGCAATCTGCGTGTGACCTATGCCTTTACGCAGAGCGAGGAAATCCGGTTCCATCCGTCCTGGGTCTTCCCCGTACCGTATGAAACATGGAAAAACGACCGCTTTCTGCAATCTCTTCTTTTTTCGCTTGGGCTTGCGGAACTGGTCAGTTACTGGAAGGCGTGCTGTTCCCCCGTGGTGGAAATCCGCTGCGGAACGCTGACGGAGGAGCAGACGCGCTGGTGGAAGAAGCTCTGGTATCACGGGCTCGGAGAGTTCTTTTACCGCAACGGCATTACGGCGGATGAGGAATCGTTTGTTGCGGTGCGCTCGTCCGGGCAGGTATACCGCGCGGAAGCACAGCATCCTTCGGGCGGCGAACTGATCTGCGTGGGAGGCGGCAAGGATTCGTGCGTGACCATGGCGCTTCTGCGGGGCAGGGGCGCGCGGCTGTTCTGCGTCAACGGCTCTGCCGCCATTTTCCGTACGGCGGAAGCCGCCGGCTATACCCGGTCGGACTTTGACGTGTTCCGCCGCCGGCTGGATTGCCGGATTGTGGAACTCAACGCTGCCGGTTACCTGAACGGACACACACCGTTTTCGTCGGTGCTGGCGTTTTCCGCCCTGGTGGATGCCTATGTGCGGAATCTCCGTTACATCGTTCTTTCCAACGAAAGCAGTGCCAACGACGTTTATGTCAAGGGGACGGAGGTCAACCACCAGTATTCCAAGAGTTTTGCGTTTGAAAACGATTTTCGCCGTTATGTGCGCCGGTTTCTGCCGTGCGGCATTGAATATTTCAGCCTGCTCCGTCCGCTGAACGAGTGGAACATCGTAAAGCGTTTTGTGCGGGAGCCGGCGTTTCTGGACGCCTTCCGCAGCTGCAATCTCGGCGCGAAGGACGACTGCTGGTGCTGTGCGTGTCCCAAATGCCTGTTTACGTACATTCTTCTTTCGGCTTTTCTGGACCGGGACCGTGTCTGCCGGATCTTCGGAAAGGATCTTCTGGACGATCCCGCCATGCTTCCGTATCTGGATGGGCTGGTGTGCGAAGATTTCGACAAACCGTTTGAGTGCATCGGCACCCGGCAGGAAACGGCAGCGGCACTGCGGGCTGCGATCCGCCGCAACGGCACCGGGCAACTGCTTCTGCGGGAATATCAGCGCCGCTACGGCTCTGCGGAGGTTGACGAGCGCGCGGTGGATACGTTCTGGGACGACAACAACAACGTTCCGTCTGTCTTTCTGGAGGTTCTTTCATGCGACAGAAACTGATTTCCTTTTTTGAAAACAAACGGGTGCGCATCCTCGGCTTCGGCAGAGAGGGGCGCGCTTCCTATGAATTCCTTTGCCGGTATGTTCCGTCCGCCCGCATCACCGTGGCGGACGAAAAGCCGTGTACGTTGGACGGAAAACCGCTGACGTGCGGCACGCTCTTCGGAGACGGATATCTCGGCGGCATGGAAGGGGAGGATATCATCCTCAAAGCCCCCGGCGTGGTTCTTCCGTTCGACCTGCCCGATACAATCCGGCAGAAGATCACCTCGGAGACCGACCTGTTTCTGCGCTTCCGGGATTGCCGGGTCATCGGCGTGACGGGAACGAAGGGAAAAAGCACCACGTCCTCCCTCATTCATCACATTCTCACCTTCTGCGGCGGAAACAGCCGTCTGGTGGGCAACATCGGCGTTCCGGTCTTCTCGTGTATGGACGATCTGACCGAATCCTGCACCGCGGTGTACGAGTTGTCGTGTCATCAGCTGGAATATGTGCAGGCATCCCCGGACATCGGCGTTCTGCTGAATGTGTACGAGGATCATCTGGATCATTACGCCTCGTTTGACGCGTACCGGGAAGCCAAATACAATCTGTTCCGGTTCATGCGTCCGCAGGATACGCTGATTGCGGGGCTGGGCTGCGAGAACATCGACTATGACCGCATCCGTGCGCAGAACTTTCGCAAAATCTTCATCGATCCCGAAAAATCGCCGGAAATTCCCTCGCATCTGCTGGGCAGACACAACCGCTTCAACATTGAGGCAGCCATGACGGCGGCGGCGCTGTGCGGCTGCGGCTGGGACGATATGGTGGATGCCGTTTCATGCTTTCACGGTCTTCCTCACCGGCTGGAGTTCGTGGCAACGATCAACGGCGTGACCTATTATAACGATTCCATCTCCACCATTCCGGAGGCGACGGAGCGTGCCGTGGAGGCGTTGGGCAACGTGCAGACCGTTCTGATCGGAGGTCTGGACCGGGGCATCGACTATGACGGTCTGGCGGATTTTCTCGCCTCCGGCAGGGTGGCGCATGTGATTTTTATGTACGAAAGCGGGCGGCGGGTTCAGGCACTGACCGAGCAGCGCAGTCCGAAAGCGGCGCTTTATTACGAAAAAGACCTCAAATCTGCCGTCGCGCTGGCAAAAAAGATCACTTCAAGCGGGAGTGTTCTTCTTTCTCCGGCGGCAGCAAGTTACGGGGATTTTAAAAATTTCGAGGAACGCGGCGAGCGTTTCCGCGAAGAAGTCAAGGAGGGATGACGGTGGAAGATGTTCTTTTGGAATCTTATCTCCGGCAAGGTGCGTTCCGCGATTATACCGAACTTCGCCTGCAGCGCAACGTCAGCCGGAGTGTCAGTTTCCGCAACGGGGATCTGGTGGGAAACCGGGTCTCGGAGGCGGGCGGTGTCTGTGCCCGTGTTTTCCGCGGCGGGTCGTGCGGCTTTGCGGCATCGCCGATGCAGACGGATGAGGGGATCCGTGCGGTTCTGAACTCGGCAACCGAAAACGCGCGGTTTCTGGACAGCCGTCAGAAACTCGGACTGCCGCCGTTTTCGCCGGTCGCTGCCGCACAGCACCGGGATCCTTATGTGCGTACCGCGCCGGTTCCGCAGAAGCAGATCATCGATTTTCTGCGGGCGGTCGACGCTTATGTGGAAGCGCACTGTCCGAAGCTGCTGTGCCGTGTTACCGTGGCACCGTGTCTGGATATGGAAAAATCGCTGGTCACCTCGGACGGCGTGTTCTGCCACAGCTATCATCCGCACAGTTCCCTGTATGTTCTGCTTACGGCAGAAGACCGGGACGGCGCACCGCAGGAGCTCGGGCTTACGCTGGGAGAATCCGGTACGTTTGACCGGGTGTTTCACCGTCCGGAGGATCTGTACGAAAAGATCGATACCGTCTACACCCGTCTGATGGAAAAATGCGACGCCGTTTATGCGGAAGCCGGCTATAAGGATGTGATTCTGCATCCGGATCTGGCGGGCATGCTGGCACACGAGGCGGTGGGACACACCACCGAGGCGGATTTTGTTCTGTCCGGCTCCGTGGCAGGGCCGAACAAGGATAAGCAGGTGGCAAGCGAACTGGTCACACTGGTGGATTTCGCCCATACCGCGTTCGGAAAGGAATGTGCGTTTCCGATTTATATCGACGATGAGGGAACGCCGGCGGAGGACGTAACCGTGATCGATCACGGAATTCTCCGCGGCTATATGCACAACAAGGATTCGGCACGTCAGCTCGGCGCGAAGCCGACGGGGAATGCCCGCGCGTTCTCCTTTTCCGACGAGCCGCTCATCCGGATGCGGAATACCGCCATTCTGCCGGGAAAAGACAAACTGGAAGATATGATCGCCGCCGTGGACGACGGTTACTATTTTGTGGATACCGGAAACGGACAGGCGGACGCGACGGGGGAATTCATGTTCGGCGTGGACTGCGGCTATGAGATCCGGCACGGAAAGCTGGGACGCGCCATCAAAAGCACCACCATCTCCGGCGTGGCGTTTGAGATGCTCAAAACCGTGGACATGCTGTCCGACGATCTGTCGTGGGTCAGTTGCGGGATGTGCGGCAAGAAACAGCCGATGCCGGTCAGTATGGGCGGCCCCGCCATCAAATGCAAAATCAACGTGGGAGGTCGGTAACGATGGAGGAAGAAAGAATCTCTTCGGTTATTCTGGACGAAGCCGCCCGCCTCGGTGCCGATGAGGCGTCGTGTCTTGTGGCAGAGGGCATCAAGACGGAGGTGGACTATACCGGCGGCAGAATCGGCATGATCCGCACCACGTTCAATCACCGTGTCAGCGTCAAGGTTTTGTTTCAGAAGAAAAAAGGCATCGCCTCCCTCAACCGTCTGGACGAGGATGCCGTGCGCGCCGTCGTGCGGGATGCGGTGGAAAATGCACAGAGCGCCCTGCCGGATGAGGCGGAGGGCATCAGTGACGAAACCGGACACCTGACGGGCGATACCGGCGACCGGGAAGCGGATTTGGACGGCATGTATGACCGGTTTGCCGAGTTTCTGCGGGATGCCAAGCAGGAATTTCCCGCCATTTCGTTCGATTCCGCCACGGTGGATTTCACCCGCGGCAGACGACTTTACCGCAACACCAACGGCGTGTATCTGATGTCGGCGGACGGTGCTTATGCGTTTTCCGCCATGTTTATGGGAAAAGACGGCGAAAATACCTCGTCCTTTTCCGAGACCTACGCCTCCATGCGCCGGCCCGACCGTCCGTTTCTGGATCTCGGCATGACCCGCACTCTGCTTTCCAATGCCGTGCGGCAGATCCGTCCCCGTCCGGTAAGCGGAAAATTTGTGGGTTCGTTGGTGCTTACCCCGCCGTGCGTGGAGGATTTTCTCGCAACGGTGCAGTCCAATTTCCTGGATGACGGAGCGCTCATCAACGGCACCTCTCCGTACCGGAACCTTCTGAACTGTCCGGTCGCCGCCCCGTGCGTCACGGTGCACTGCCTGCCTCGTGACGAGCGCATGATCGACGGCTACGATATGACCGGCGACGGCTATGTGGCGCAGAATATGCCGCTGATCGAAAACGGAATTCTCCGCAACTTCACCGTTTCCCGCTACGGCTCCGTCAAAACGGGGCTGGCGCGCAGCGCCAACGAGGGCGGCTGTTATGCCATGACGCCCGGTGAAACATCCCTGGACGAGCTGATCCGGGGGGTGGAGCGCGGCGTTCTGGTGGGCAGAATCTCCAGCGGCGCACCCGGTTCCAACGGGGATATTACGGGCGTTGCCAAAAACAGTTTCCTCATTGAGAACGGTAAAATCACCGACGCTCTGAGCGAGACCATGATTTCCGGCAATCTTGCCGATATGTTGAAAAATGTCGTGGGCGTATCCCGTGAAACGGTATCCAACGGAGGGTTTATCCTGCCGTGGGTACGGACGGACGGCGTCACGATCAGCGGAAAATAAAAAGGAGAGAAAAAAGATGTGTGATGTAAAAAACATTCTGGCTCATGTGGACCACACCCTGCTGTCCCAGACAGCAACGTGGTCGGAGATCCGCGCCCTGTGCGACGACGGCATGAAATACGGTACGGCGTCGGTCTGTATCCCGGCTTCTTATGTGAAGCAGGCGGCGGCGTATGTTGCGGGCAAACTGCCCATCTGCACGGTCATCGGCTTCCCCAACGGCTACGATACCACAGCGGCGAAATGCTTTGAGGCAACCGATGCCGTCCACAACGGTGCCGATGAGGTGGATATGGTCATCAACATCGGCTGGGTCAAGGACGGCAGATGGGACGATGTGCTGGCGGAGATCCGTGCCGTCAAGACGGCGTGCGAGGGCAAACTGCTCAAGGTCATCATCGAAACGTGCCTGCTGACAGACGATGAAAAAATCCGGATGTGCGGGATCGTTTCCGAATCCGGGGCGGATTATATCAAAACATCCACCGGCTTCTCCAAGGCGGGAGCCACACGGGAGGACGTGGCATTGTTTGCCAGACACGTTGCCCCGCATCTCAAAATCAAGGCGGCGGGCGGCATCTCGTCCCTGGAGGATGCCCAGGCGTTTCTTGATCTCGGCGCATCCCGTCTGGGAACCAGCCGCATCGTGAAGATTGTCAAAAGCGAAAACCTGCTGTAATTCATAAGAAAAGGAGAGATTTCCATGATTTCGACCCCGCATATCGTTCTGCAGAACGAACGCGGCTTTGCCCGCACCGTTCTCATGCCCGGCGATCCCCGCCGTTCCGAATACCTCGCACGGACGTTTCTGACCGACGCCGTTCTGGTCAACGACGTGCGCGGCGTGCAAGGCTATACCGGAACCTATCGCGGAATTCCGGTGTCTGTCATGGCAAGCGGCATGGGAATGCCGTCCATCGGAATCTATTCGTATGAGCTGTTTCATTACTTCGGCGTTCAGCAGATCATCCGTATCGGCAGTGCAGGCGCGCTGGATCCGTCGCTGAAACTGCTGGATGTCGTGGCGGGTATCGGCGCCTGCACCAACTCCAATTTTGCCGCGAACTATGCGCTTCCCGGCACCTTCGCCCCCACGGCGGGCTACCGTCTGCTCCGGGCGACCGATGACTGCGCCCGTGAGCGCGGGCTGAATCTCCGTGTCGGAAACCTGCTTTCCTCGGATACCTTCTACAACGATGCCGTCAGCACCATGGATTGGCAGAAAATGGGCGTGCTTGCCGTGGAGATGGAAGCGGCTGCCCTGTATATGAACGCTGCCCGCGCCGGGAAACAGGCACTGGCACTGTGCACCATTTCGGATCTGATCTACACCAAAGCTCCGGAGCTTTCGGCAGAGGAGCGGGAACGCTCTATGAACGACATGATTACGCT
Source organism: uncultured Eubacteriales bacterium (assembly GCA_934438175.1). Taxonomy (GTDB): domain Bacteria; phylum Bacillota; class Clostridia; order Oscillospirales; family UBA644; genus CAKSBH01. Next base: position 69,211 of record CAKSBH010000007.1, read on the forward strand.
GGCGCTGGATGTTGCCGTGCGTACGGAACAGGAGGCGGAGAGCGTATGAAGCGCGTTTTTGTGCTGGTGCTGGACAGTTTCGGCTGCGGAAAAATGCCGGATGCCGAATCGTTCGGAGATTTTGCCTGCAACACGCTTGCTTCGGTCACCGCTTATCCCGGCTTCACGGCTCCGAACCTGTCCCGGCTCGGTCTGTACAACATCGAGGGGGTCTCCTGCGGTACGCCGTGTCCGGCACCCGCCGGTGCGTTCGCGCGGCTTACGGAAGCGTCCCGGGGCAAAGATACCACCACGGGGCACTGGGAGATGGCAGGCCTTGTTCTTCCCCGTCCGTTTCCCACGTATCCGGATGGTTTTCCTTCGCGGATCATCCGTGAGTTTGAACGCCGTGCCGGCAGGGGCGTTCTGTGCAACCGGCCTTATTCCGGCACACAGGTCATTCACGACTACGGCAGGGAGCATCTGAAAACCGGCTCGCTCATCTGCTATACGTCGGCAGACAGTGTGTTCCAGATTGCCGCGCACGAGGACCTTGTTCCCCGTGAGGAATTGTACCGTTATTGCCGCATCGCCCGGGAGATTCTCACCGGGGAAGACGGCGTCGGACGTGTGATTGCCCGTCCGTTTACCGGAACGTACCCCAACTATATCCGCACCTCGGGCAGGCACGACTTTTCGCTGGAGCCCACGGGGGACACCATGCTGGATGTTCTGAAGGGGGCAGGGCTGGACGTTCTCGGCGTGGGCAAGATTCACGACATCTTCGCGGGCAGGGGACTGACGGATTTCGTCTACACCGTATCCAACGAGGACGGCATGGTAAAAACCGACGAATATGCCGCGCGGGATTTCCACGGGCTCTGTTTCGTCAATTTTGTGGACGGCGATATGCTGTACGGGCATCGCCGCGATCAGAAGGGCTATGCGGAAGCCATCATGACGTTTGACCGCTGGCTGGGCGGCTTCCTTGACCGGATGCGTCCCGAGGACGTGCTGATGATTACGGCAGATCACGGGTGCGATCCCTGCGCCGCCGGCACCGATCACACGCGGGAATACGTCCCGTGGCTGATCTGCGGTTCTCCGGTGCGTCCGGAGAATCTCGGCACACGTCCCTCGTTTACCTCCGTGGCGGATACCGTGCTGGATTGGTTCGACCTCCCGCACGGCGGTCACAGTGTGAAAAAGGAGATTCTGTCATGAACGATTCTCAACTGGCTCAGCTTGCCGTCAAGGCGATGGAGCGTGCTTACGTTCCGTATTCCGGCTATCGTGTCGGTGCGGCGCTTCTCTGCGCGGACGGCACGGTATATACCGGCTGCAACATCGAAAACGCCTCGTTTTCTCCCACCTGCTGTGCCGAGCGCACTGCGTTCTTCAAAGCCGTGAGTGAAGGCCACCGTGATTTTTCCGCCATTGCCGTTGTCGGCGGCAAGAACGGTGCGGTAACGGATTTCTTTATGCCCTGCGGTGTCTGCCGGCAGGTCATGCGGGAATTCTGTAAACCGGATTTCCGGATTGTCATGGTGGGGAAGGACGGGGAACGGCGCGTGTATACGCTGCCGGATCTTCTTCCCGCTTCCTTCGGACCGGAAAGTATGGAAGGTTTTTGAAGGAATTTGGCATTTTTCCACAAATTCCCCGACGTTTTTGGGCATTTTGCACGACTGTTTTCTGTTTCTTTTCACAAAAATGCACAGGCAACGCACAAAAGTTGATTTTTTTTTGAAAAGAACCTTGCAATTTCGGACAAATTGTGTTATAGTAAGAGACGGTAAAAGCATCTAAAAAATTTTTTTTAGGAGGCATTGTTTATGAAAAAGGCACTTTCTCTGATTCTTGCTGTGTTGCTCTGTCTCGGTACGCTTGCCGCGCTGGCATCCTGCAAGAAGGAAGACACAGGGGATGACTACACCAAGATTCCGGATACGATGGAATCCAAAGACGGCAAGTACGAGCTTGCATTCGTCACGGACGTGGGTCAGCTGCTGGACAAATCCTTCAATCAGGGCACCTGGGAAGGTCTGAAGAAGTATGCGTATGACAACGATAAGTCTTACAAATACTATCAGCCCGCAAACGGCGATAAAGCCACGGACGAAGACCGCGCTGACGCGATGCGCGCCGCCTGCAACGGCGGAGCCAAGGTCGTTGTTGCCGCCGGCTTTATGCAGGGCGCTGCTCTGGCGACGGTCGCTTCGGAATTTCCGGATGTGAAGTTCGTCTTCATCGACGGCAACCCCATTCTGGCAGATGAAGAATCCGGCGAGATGATGGAAAACGTTGCCGGTATCACCTTCCGCGAGGAGCAGGCAGGTTACCTTGCCGGTTACGCCGTTGTTATGGAAGGTTACACGAAGCTGGGCTTCTGCGGCGGCGGTGCCGGTGAAAACCCCGCATGCTGCCGGTTCGGTTACGGCTTTGTTCAGGGCGCTGAAGCTGCTGCTGCCGAAAAGAACGTGAAAGTCGAAATGAAATACTCCTGGCTGTACGGCACCTCCTTCTCTCCGTCTGCGGAACTGCAGACCATGGTGAACGGCTGGTACACCAACGGTACGGAAGTTGTCTTCAGCTGCGGCGGTAACATGTGCCAGTCCGTGTTTGCGGCGGCATCCACCAACAACGGTAAGGTTGTCGGTGTTGACGTTGACCAGTCCAGTCAGTCCGGCACCGTTATCACGTCTGCCATGAAGGGTCTCCGTGAGGCCGTTCAGGAAGTTCTCACCGCCTTCTATGCCGGCAAATGGTCCGACCTGGGCGGCAAGGACACCAGTTACGGTGCGGAATCCGGCGCTGTCGGTCTGCCGACCGATACCTGGACCATGAAGAACTTCACCGTTGAAAAATACAACGATCTGTTCGCCAAACTGAAAAACGGCTCTGTGAAACCGGATACGGATTACTCCAAACTGGATTCCACGGAACATGTCACGCTTGACATCGTCAAGTAAGAAAACGTTTGGAACGGGAGGGAGAACTTGCTTCTTCCTCCCTTCCTTTGTAAAAGCATGAATCCATTTGAAATTGAGGGAGAGAAAAACATGGCGTCCGAATATGTCATTGAGATGTTACATATCACAAAAGTCTTTCCCGGCATCATCGCCAACGACGATATCACCCTGCAGCTGAAAAAGGGTGAGATTCACGCACTTCTGGGTGAGAACGGTGCCGGAAAATCCACGCTGATGTCGGTTTTGTTCGGTTTGTATCAGCCGGAAAAGGGCGAGATCCGGAAAAACGGCGTCCCCGTGCGGATCAACGACCCGAACGACGCCACGGCACTCGGAATCGGCATGGTGCACCAGCACTTCAAATTGATTGATGTTTTTACGGTTCTGGACAACATCATCCTCGGAGCGGAAACCGTCAGAATGGGCTTTCTGCAAAAAAAGGAAGCGAGACGGCGCGTGCAGGAGCTTTCCGACCGTTACGGGCTGAAGGTGGACTTGGACGCAAAAATCGAAGACATCACCGTCGGGATGCAGCAGCGTGTGGAGATTCTCAAGATGCTGTACCGCAACAACGAAATTCTCATCTTTGACGAACCCACCGCCGTTCTTACGCCGCAGGAGATCGAAGAACTGATGCAGATCATGCGGGGGCTGGTCAAGGAAGGAAAGTCTATCCTGTTCATCTCGCACAAACTCAACGAAATTCTTGAGGTTTCCGACCGCTGCACGGTTCTCCGCAAGGGCAAATACATCGGTACGGTCAACACCGCCGATACAAATGCGGAAGAACTGTCGTTGATGATGGTAGGGCGTCCGGTTCAGCTGCAGGTGCAGAAGAAGCCCGCTCAGCCCGGCGAAACGGTTCTCGATGTGCGGGATCTTACGGTTCCGTCCCATCTGCACAAGAAAAATGCGGTGGATCATGTCAGCTTTCAGGTCCGTGCGGGGGAGATCACCTGCATCGCGGGCATTGACGGCAACGGTCAGACCGAACTGATTTACGGACTGACCGGTTTGGAAAAGGCGACCGGCGGAAAGATTACGATCTGCGGCAAGGATGTGTCGCACGTCAGCATCCGAGGCAGAGCCCGCGCCGGCATGAGCCATATTCCGGAAGACCGTCATAAGCACGGTCTGATTCTGGACAACACGCTGGCGGAAAACCTGGTTCTTCAGCGCTTTGGAGAGCCCGCTTTCCAGCGCGCCGGCTTCATCCGTTTCGGTGAGGTCCGCCGCTATGCCGAGCGTCTGATTGACGAATACGACATCCGTTCGGGCGAGGGGGCAGCGTCGGTTTGCCGGGGAATGTCCGGCGGAAACCAGCAGAAAGCCATCATCGCGCGGGAAATGGACCGGGACCTTCCTCTGTTGGTTGCCGTTCAGCCCACCCGCGGTCTGGATGTCGGTGCCATTGAGCACATTCATAAAGAAATTGTTGCCGAACGGGATCGCGGCAAGGCGGTTCTGATTGTGTCACTGGAACTGGACGAGGTTCTTTCGCTTTCGGATCGGATTCTTGTGATGTATGAGGGAAAGATCGTCGGCGAACTTTCTCCCGAAAAAACAACGGCGAACGAATTGGGTCTGTATATGACCGGTGCCAAAAACGATTTTGCGGAAGGCGGTGAAGCCAAATGAAAAAGAATCCGAACAATCCCCGCACTCCGTTGCTGGAAAAAGGCGGCGTGCAGAGCGTGATTTCTTCCCTGATTGCCATTTTTCTCGGGCTTGTCTTCGGTGCCGTCATCCTGCTGGTGACCGGTCTGCTCTCGTCCAACATCAGTTCCCGCGGGCTGTGGGAGGGCTTCCGTCTTGTATTTCTCGGCATCTTCTGCACGGGCAGAGATTCCGTGGGAAATCTGGTCTTCGGCTTCAATCCCACGCAGTTCGGCAATATGCTGTTCCGCGCCACGCCCATTCTGATGACCGGTCTTTCCGTTGCCGTGGCTCAGAAAACAGGTCTGTTCAACATCGGCGCTTCCGGTCAGTACCTGATGGGTACGGCGGCAACGCTGTATCTGGCACTTGCCATTCCGTCCTCCGTTGTTCCGGCATGGCTCATCTGGATTCTCGCGTTTCTCGGCGGTATGCTGGCAGGCGCTCTCTGGGGTGCCATCCCCGGTCTGTTCAAGGCGAAGTTCAACATCAACGAAGTCATTACCTGCATCATGACCAACTGGATCGCCGCCGCTCTGGTCACCTGGTTCTTTGACGAAGCGGTTCCGTTCCTCAAAAACAGCGAAGAATACGGCAAGGCGGGTCTGATCAAGAAGACGGTTGCCAACGGGGTCGTCACACCGAAATTCGGTCTGGACAAGATCTTCCCGGGCTCACAGGTCAACGGGGGAATCCTCATTGCCGTTGTTCTTGCCGTGCTGATGTATATTCTTTTGTTCAAAACCACGTTCGGCTTCCGGCTTCGCTGCTGCGGCAGCAACCGCCACGCCGCCAAATATGCCGGAATCAACGACAACGCAAGCATCGTGATTTCCATGGCTCTTGCCGGAGCGCTTGCCGCGGCCGGTGCCTCGCTGTACTGGCTTTCCGGCAACACGGAATTCACCTGGACTACGTATCAGACCGTTCCTGCCGAGGGCTTCAACGGAATTCCGGTCGCTCTGCTTGCGTCCAGCAACCCCATTGCCTGCGTCTTTACGGCGTGCTTTATGTCCATGCTCAACGTCAACGGTCTGCAGCTGAAGAGTCTGACACCGTTCAACGAATACATCACCGATATCATCATCGCCTCCATTGTTTATCTGAGCGCGTTTGCCCTGCTGATCAAACTCATTCTCGGCAAATTGCGTAAAAACCGTGAAGCGAAAGCCGAAGCCCAACCGAAATCCGAAGAGGTCGAAGAGATTGAGACCGAGGTATCCTTCGCGGAACCCTCTGTTCCGGCAGGGACGGATGCGACGGAAAACGCTGAGGAGCCGGCTGTCCGACAGCCGGACGGTGAAGACGGGAAAGGAGTTGACTGACTGTGGCGTTTCTGATTCAACAGGTATTTCTTTATACCGTTCCGCTTTTGATTGTGGCGCTTGCCGGCATTTATGCCGAGCGAAGCGGCATCATCAACCTGGCGCTGGAGGGCGGCATGGTCATCGGTGCCTTCTCCGGTGTTCTGACTGTGCGGCTGTTGCAGCAGTCCGGCTTTTTTACAACGGAAAACGGACAGCTTCTTCTGTTGATTGCTTTTGTGGTCTCCGGTGCCGTCGGCGCGGCGTTTTCGCTGCTGCTTTCGTTTGCCGCCGTCAACCTGAAGGCGAACCAGACCATCAGCGGCACGGCTCTGAACATGTTGGCGCCGGCTCTGTCGCTGTTTCTCATCAACATCATCGCGCGGCAGAGTGCTCTCAATATGGCAAAAGGCGATGCTGCGGAATGGTTTATGATTTTCAAAACCGACTTCGGTTTTGAGCGCAACCAGGACATCGGTCTGCTCGGTGAGATCTTTCTCAACAAAGCATATCTGACCACTTATCTCTGCATCCTTCTTTATATCGTTCTTTCCGTTCTTCTGTATAAAACCCGCTTCGGTCTTCGTCTGCGTGCCTGCGGCGAGAACCCCCAGGCGGCAAACTCGCTGGGAATTAACGTCAGCAGGATGCGCTATGCCGGCACTACCATCTCCGGAATGCTGGCGGGCATCGGCGGCTTTGTCTATGCGCTCACCACGGCAAACTGCTCGTCTACGGGCGAGGTTGCCGGATTCGGCTTCATTGCCCTTGCCATTATGATTTTCGGCAACTGGAAGCCGCTCAACACCGCGGGCGCCGCCTTCCTGTTCGGGTTGTTCAAATGCATTGCCGCCACCTACAACGATATCGACCTCAACGGCGACGGCGTATATCTTCTGCGTGAGATCGGTATCAGCCGGTACTTCTATCTGATGATGCCCTACATCATCACGCTGCTGGTTCTGGTGTTCACCTCCAAGAGCTCCCGTGCGCCGAAGGCCGAAGGCATTCCGTACGACAAGAGCATGCGATAAGCAGGGCAGGTGGGGACGTTTATGGGAAAGATTCTGGTTATCGGAATTGCCGGCGGCAGCGGCAGCGGCAAAACTACGCTGGCACGGCGCATCAAGGAGCGTTTCGGCTCCTGTGTCACGGTCATCAAGCACGACAACTACTATAAAGCGCACGACAATATGACCTACGAAGAACGGGCGGCGCTCAATTACGACCATCCGGATTCGTTTGATACGGATCTTCTGGTGCGGCATCTGTCCCGCCTTCGTGCCGGCAAGCCGGTGGACGCGCCGGTATACGATTACACCATCCATAACCGTTCGGCTCAGAAAGAACATATCCGTCCCACAAGCGTCATCGTCCTGGAGGGAATCCTCATTCTTCACGACCGCCGACTGTGCGATCTGATGGACATCCGTGTGTTTGTGGATACCGATGCCGATGTGCGCGTTCTTCGCCGCATCCGCCGCGATCTGCGGGATCGGGGCAGAACGCTGGAATCCGTTACGGATCAGTATCTGCGCACGGTCAAACCTATGCATGAAAAGTTTGTGGAGCCGTCCCGCCGGAATGCCGACATCATTGTTCCGGAGGGCGGAAAGAATCCGGTGGCATCGGAACTTCTCATGCTTAAGATCTCCATGCACATCGACGAAAGCAAAAAGAGGTAAATCATGGCAAAACTCTATTTCAAATACGGGGCGATGGGCAGTTCCAAATCCGCCCAGGCGCTGATTACCAAGTTTAACTATGAAGAACGGGGCATGACCGTCTGGCTGGTCAAGCCCGCGGTCGATGACCGGGACGGCGTGGGCGTTGTCCACTCCCGCATCGGCATGGAAAGTGCGGCGGATGTTATCGGATCGGACGCGGATTTTCGGGATCTTCTGGCCAAAAAAGGTCACGTCAATGTCATCATTGCCGATGAGTGTCAGTTCTTCACTCCGGCTCAGATTGATCAGCTGCGTGAGATCGTGGACAACCTTGACATTCCTGTTTTGTGTTTCGGGCTGCGCACCGACTTTCTGACGCATCTTTTCCCCGGCAGTCACCGGCTGTTTGAACTGGCGGATTCCATTTCGGAAATCAAAACCATCTGTCAGTGCGGCGTCAAGGCAACCGTCAATGCCCGTCTGGATGCCAACGGCAACACCGTGACGGAGGGAGATCAGGTTCTTCTCGGCGGCAACGATACCTACGTTGCCATGTGCCACAAGTGCTGGAAGGACAGCATCCGCAAAAAATAATTCTCCAAAAAAACAGTTCCCGGTACAGCCCTTTCCGGCTGTACCGATTTTTTACGGAAAGCCCTTGACAAATGCCGTTTTTTGTGTATAATATTGCCTGATGTATATTGCACGGTATATAAGGAGGCGGATGAACTTGGCACCGAAGAACAAATATTCACGGGAGAGTATGGTGAAGGCGGCACTGCAGATTGTTCGTGAGCGCGGCATCTCCGGTCTGACCGCCAAATCTTTGGCAGCACAGTTGGGAACATCGACCCAGCCGGTCTTTACCGCGTTCGGCACCATGGATGTGCTGAAGGCGGAGGTACGCGCCGAAGCCGAAAAGCAGTTTGACCGGTATCTGAATGCGGGACTTTCGGAAGAAATTCCGTTTCTGGGGCTTGGTATGCAGTATATCTGTTTCGGGCGGGAGGAGCCGGAATGGTACCGGTTCCTGTTTCTTACAGAAATGCCCGACCGCACCTCCGGGCTGATGAATACCGAGCAGAAGGTGCGGGAACGGGTTCTGGGAACCCTGATGGACCGGTATCATCTGAGCGAAGCGGAGGCAGACCGGTATTTCCGGGATCTGTGGCTGGTGGCGCACAGCATGGCAACTCTCAACGTGACGGGCGGCTGCCCGTATGAAGAGCCGGAGATCCGACAGATTCTGTCCGGCTTCAGCATTGCCGTTCTGCGGGCGATCCGTGAGATTCCCGGCTTTACGGAAGGAACCTATGACCGGGATGCCGCTTTCCGCGCGGCGATTGGCGGAAACGAGGGAAGCGGGCAATGAAGCACACATCAAGATTCCGTTCCGCACGTCGGCTTCTGCTGTTCTGGACGCTGTTTATCGGGCTCGGTGCCGTTGCCGGTGCGCTGGGAATGCTCGTGGATCCGAGCGGGAAAGCGATGGGCATGGATGCCATGCTTCCGTATTTTGAAAAGCTTCCGTTTTCGGATGTTCTGTTTCGGAACTTCACGTTTTCCGGCATTGCGCTGCTGCTGGTCAACGGTCTGACCAATCTGACGGCAGCGGCATTTTTGCTGGCGAAGAAAAAGCAGGGGGTCATCCTCGGCGGCATCTTCGGCGTGACGCTGATGCTGTGGATCTGCATCCAGTTTTATCTGTTTCCATTCAACGTCATGTCTACGCTGTATTTTCTCTTCGGCTTCTGCCAGGCGGTCACCGGCTATGCGGCATGGGTGTTCGGGGCGCAGGAAGAATTTTCCGTACACCGTGAGGATTATTCGAACATCGGAAAAAATCCGGAACGGCTGGTGGTTTTCTTTTCCCGTATGGGGTACACCAAAAAACTGGCATACGAGGAAGCCGACCGCACCGGGGCAGAGGTGTATGAAATCCGGTCTCCCGAAAAGACATCCGGAACCCGGGGCTTCTGGTGGTGCGGGCGGTTTGCCATGCACCGATGGGAGATGCCGATTGAGCCGATCGGTGTGGATTTGTCTTCGTGCTGCCATGTAACCGTCTGTTCGCCCATCTGGGTCTTTGCGCTTTCCGCTCCGGTGCGGACGTTCTGCCGCCTTGCGGCAGGAAAAATCCGGGAAGCGGATTACATTCTGGTTCACTATACCCGCGGCACTTATCAAAAAACGGCATCCGGGATGGATACCCTTCTCGGGCTGACTCATACCGGACTTCGCAGTGTGCGCTGTCATCGGGGGAATTATTTGAAAAATCGGAGGAATCGATCATGCTGAACATTGAGCATCTTACCAAAACCTACGGCGATAAAAAGGCGGTGGACGATCTGTCCCTGCACATTGCTCCGGGTGAGATTTACGGTTTTATCGGGCATAACGGTGCCGGAAAGACCACAACGCTGAAGGCCGTCGTCGGCATTCTGCAGTTTGACGCGGGTGAAATTTTCATTCACGGCAATTCGGTCCGCAACGACCCTCTTTCCTGCAAACGGGAGCTTGCCTACATTCCGGATAATCCGGATCTGTACGATTATATGACGGGGCTGAAATTTCTGCACTTCATTGCCGATGTGTTCGGCGTTTCCGCCGCCGACCGGGAAGAACGGATTCGTACCTATGCCGACCGGTTCGAGCTTACGGCGGATCTTGCACAGCCCATTGCCTCGTATTCGCACGGTATGAAACAGAAGCTCGCCATCATTGCCGCCTGGCTTCATAACCCCAGACTCATTGTCATGGATGAGCCGTTTGTCGGTCTGGATCCCAAGGCATCGCACCTTCTCAAAGGAATGATGCGGGAATTCTGCGAGGCGGGCGGTGCCATTTTCTTCTCCACCCATGTTTTGGAAGTGGCGGAAAAACTCTGTGACAAAGTGGCAATCATCCGCAGCGGCAAACTCATCCGTTCCGGAACCATGGAAGAGGTGCGTGGGGACGAGTCGCTGGAAAGCGTGTTCCTGGAACTGGAGGGAGAAGAATGCTGAAAGTTCTCATCAAAAAACAGATGACCGAGATCTTCCGCAGTTATTTTTACGATGCCAAGAAAAACCGTGCCCGTTCCCGGGCAACCACCATCGCATATATGGTTTTGTTTGTTCTTCTGATGGCGGTTTTTCTCGGCGGAATGTTCACGATTCTGTGCCTGCAGATCTGTGAAGCGGCATCGGCAGCCGGTATGAGCTGGTTTTATTTTGCGCTCACCGGTCTGATTGCCGTTCTTCTCGGCACGTTCGGCAGTGTGTTCAACACCTATTCCGGGCTGTATTGCTCCAAAGACAACGACCTTCTGCTTTCCATGCCCATTCCGGTCCGTTATATTCTGGTTTCACGGCTGATCGGTGTGTATCTGATGGGGCTGATGTATTCGTCGGTCGTGCTGATTCCCGCCGTGATTGTTTATTGGGTTGTTGTGTCCTGCACGGTGCAGTCCGTTGTGGGCGGTCTGCTGTTCTGGCTTGCGCTCTCCGTTTTCATCCTCACGCTTTCGTGCGCACTCGGCTGGGTGGTTGCCCGGATCAGCGTGAAGCTGAAAAACCGCAGCTTTGCCGTGGTTGCCCTCTCTCTTCTGTTTATCGGATTGTATTATCTTCTGTATTTCCGTGCTCAGGAACTGATTGCCGACCTTGTGCAGAACATCGGCGTCTACGGCGAGAAAATCAAAGCGTCGGCATATCCCGTTTACCTGTTCGGGCAGGCGGGAACCGGAGATCCGCTGCCGGCGGTTTTGCTGATTGCCGTGGTGGCGGTGCTGTTTCTGCTTGTGTGGATGCTGTTGTCCCGCAGTTTTCTTAAAATTGCCACAGCCACCGGCAAAACGGAACGCCGCGCGGTCCGCACGCTGTCTGCCCGGCCCCGAAGTGTTTCCGGCGCCCTGCTTTTCCGGGAATTGCGGCATTTTGTTTCCAGTCCCGGCTATATGCTGAACTGCGGTCTCGGTATGCTGATGCTGGTTCTTGCCGGCATTGCGCTTCTTCTGGGCGGAAACGCGGTGGCAGAGATTCTGAACGAGTTGTTCGATTCCGACTCCGGCGCGGTTCCCGTTCTGCTGTGCTCCGGCATCTGCATCATCGTTGCTACGGTCGATATCACGCCTCCGTCCGTTTCGCTGGAGGGAAAAACACTGTGGCTTGTCCGTTCTCTTCCGGTCACGTCGTGGCAGGTTCTGCGTGCCAAACTGGTTATGCAGCTCTGGCTTGCCGGCGTCCCTGCTCTGTTTGCTTTGCTCTGCCTGCTGCCGCTTCGCGTGATGTCTGCGGCGGAATTTGCGTTGCTGACCGTGCAGGTGCTGCTGACGGTGCTTCTTTTTGCTCTGTTCGGACTGTTTCTCGGTATCAAAATGCCGAATCTCACCTGGACAAATGAGATTGTTCCGATCAAACAAAGCGGAAGTGTGATGTTTTCGCTGCTGGGCGGCTTTGTGTACGCTGCCCTGTATCCGGGCGTTTATTTTATAGCAAATCCGGTCACACTCGGCTTCTGCGGCTATACCGGCATCTTTGCCGCGGCAACGCTGGGGCTCTGCGCACTGTTTTATCATTGGCTGAAAAATGAGGGCTGCCGTCGTTTTGAGGCACTCTGAAGGGGGAAAACGTATGACCGATTTTATTCGGATTGAGCATCTGCAAAAAAAATTCGGAGACATCCACGCGGTGAACGATCTGAGTTTCCGTGTGGGGGAGGGCGAGTTGTTCGCCTTTCTCGGCGTGAACGGGGCGGGAAAATCCACGACCATCAACATTCTGTGCGGGCAACTGTCAAAGGACGGCGGCACCGTGAAGATCTGCGGCATCGATCCGGAGGAGGATCCGGATTCGGTCAAGCGCTCGCTCGGCGTCGTGTTTCAGAACTCCGTGCTGGATCGGGAACTTTCCGTGCGGGATAACCTGCAGAGCCGTGCTGCGCTTTACGGCATTCACGGCGAAGCGTTCCGCCTGCGGCTTGCGGAACTGGCAAAGCAGTTGGATTTTGAAGATCTTCTCCGCCGCCCGGTCGGCAAACTTTCCGGCGGTCAGCGCCGCCGCATCGACATCGCGCGGGCGCTTCTGCACCGGCCGAAAATTCTCATTCTGGACGAACCGACCACCGGACTTGACCCGCAGACCCGCCGCCTTCTGTGGCAGGTGATCGGGGATCTTCGCCGCAACGACAAACTGACGGTGTTTCTTACCACGCACTATATGGAAGAAGCAGCCGATGCCGATTTTGTGGTGATTCTGGATCACGGAAGAATCGTGGCGGAGGGAACGCCTCTGACCCTGAAAAACACGTATACCGGCGACTTTATCACGCTGTATCATGTAGCCGAAGACGACGTGAAAACGCTGAATGCCCCCTACGAAGCCATCCGGGACGCCTATCGCGTTTCCGTGCCCGATACGGCGGCAGCAACGGCACTGATTCTCCGGTATCCAGAAATTTTTCGGGATTATGAAATTACAAAGGGAAAAATGGACGATGTGTTCCTTGCCGTCACTGGTAAGGTTCTGACGGGAGGTGAGCAGAAATGACCGGACTCTGGGCTTTGGTTCGTCGCAATGTCAAGCTGTATTTCAGGGATAAGGGAATGTTTTTTTCTTCCCTCATTACACCGATCATCCTGCTTGTTCTGTACGCTACTTTTCTGAAAAACGTATACGACGATTCGTTCCGTTCGGCGCTCCGGGATGCGGGAGCCGCGCTTTCGGATACCGTGATGAACGCCTGTGTGGGCGGTCAGCTGGTTGCGTCGCTTCTGGCGGTCAGCTGCGTTACCGTGGCGTTCTGCTCCAACCTGCTGATGATTAAAGACAAGACCTCCGGTGCGCGGCACGATCTCACCGTTTCCCCGGTCCGCTTCGGTACGCTCGGTCTGGGATATTATCTTGCCACGCTGGCTTCCACGCTCATTATCAGTTTCACCGCCGCGGCGGTCTGCTTCGGATATCTGGCTCTGACCGGCTGGTGTCTGTCGGTTCAGGATGTCCTGCTCCTTCTGCTGGATGTGTTTTTGCTTACCATGTTCGGCACGGCGCTGTCTTCCTGTGTCAATTTCTTCCTGTCTACGGACGGGCAGGCGTCGGCGGTCGGAACCGTGGTCAGCGCCGGTTACGGATTCCTCTGCGGTGCGTATATGCCCATCTCCAACTTCGGGGAGGGGCTGCGGAATGTGCTGGCGTTTCTGCCCGGCACCTACGGCACGAGCCTGCTGCGGAATCATGCTCTGCGCGGTTCTTTCGAGGAAATGCGGCAGGCGGGCTTCCCCGAGCAGGTCGTGGACGCCATCCGCGACAGTGTGGACTGCAACCTGTATTTCTTCGGCACACAGGTACAGACCGAAACGATGTATCTCATCCTGGGAGCAAGCATTCTGGTTCTCATCGGCATTTACATCGGCATGAATTTCCTCGCCGGGCGTCGCAAAAGATAAAAAAGGGGCTGTAAAAAACCTGTGTTTTTTACAGCCCCTTTTCGGGTGCAGAAAAAATGTTCCGCTGTTTTTTATGTTATCCGGTCTTCTTGCGGTCCGGGCACTTTCAACATTCTCTTTTTCTGTTGTCAGATGCTCTTGTCCAGCTCCGTATGCAGTGCCCCCAGCGGCGAGCAGTCGTTTTCCCGAATCAGCCGGAACGTGCCGTTTTCGTATGTGACGGAGGTCAGCGAGGCGTTTCCGGGCCACGGAATTTCATGCATCCGTTCCAGCCCGAATCCGTGCCAGAAGCAAAGAAGCGAGCGGATGGGCGTGGCGTGCGTGGCAATCAGAACGGTTTTTCCGTCGTTCTGCCGTGCAATCCTTTCCACAGCGGCAAGAACCCGTTGCTGAAGTTCGGCGACGCTTTCTCCTCCGGGACAGCGGGAACGGCCGATATCCTCATGCCAGACGCGGTACTCCTCGGGGAATTCCCGGATGATCTCGGCAAAGGTGCGGTTTTCCCAAAGCCCTGCCTGAATTTCCCGCAAAGCCGTGTCTTCCGTAATGGGAAGCCCCTGCGATCCGGCGATGATCGTTCCCGTTTCCTTCGCCCGCAGAAGATCCGAGCAATACGCGGCGTCCAGCCGTGTGCCGGCAAGTGCCCGGGCGGCAAGTTGCGCCTGCTTTCGTCCCTGTTCGGTCAGCGGTGCCTGCGACTGTCCGGTAAAAGTGTTGGTTTGATTGGCTGTGCTTTGTCCGTGTCGTACAAGAATCAACGTCGTCATGGAATTTTCTCCTCCGGGTCCGGCTTCTTTCTTAGAATTGTAGCATATTTCTGCGGAAAAGTAAAGACAAACCCTTGACTTTTCTGCGGGGGTGTGGTAATCTCTTTTCAGAGATCTGAAGCGATGGAGGATGAGCTTTTATGGAAATTCTGGAACAGATCCGGGAGGAGATTGACCGGAAAGGATACAACGTCTACCGCGTGGTGGAAATGACGGATGCCGGAACGCGGGAGTGTGAGATCCAGCCGTCCGCCGTGCTGCATCAGTGCTATTCGGTTACCAAGAGCTTTACGGCTTGCGGCATCGGGCTTCTGTGGGATCGCGGGCTGATTTCGCTGGATGATCGCATCTATGCGGAATTTGAGCCGTATTTCCCGAAAAATTTCTGCGAAACGTGGAAGCAGGTCACCGTCCGCGATGTTCTTCGTCACCGGGTCGGCGGCGCGACCGAGCCGTGTATGTACCGCCACCTCGATCATCCGGAAATTCCCACCGACGTGGACACTCTGACGGATATTTTCGACCAGGATCTGCCGGGAACGCCGGGGAAGGAAATGATTTACGGTGAGCATAACTATTATATTCTTTCCCGTCTGATCGAAAAGAAAAGCGGAGTTCTTCCCGAGGAATTGCTGCGCCGGGAGATTTTCGACCCGCTGGGCTTTCAGTATCCCGCATGGGCGAGAGATCCGCAGGGACACAATTACGGCGGCAACGGGCTTTGCCTGCGCACCGTCGATATGGCGAAGCTGGGCTGGCTGTACCTCAACGGCGGTGTCTGGAACGGAAAACGCATTCTTTCACAGCAGTGGATCGATCTGTCCCGCGATACGGTTCCCGTGGACGAAAACGGGGATTACGGATTTGCGGTTCTCCGCACCCGCTGCATGAAAAACGGTGAGCGTTATTTTGCCGGATCGGGCGATCAGTTTGTGCTGATGTGTCCCTCCCGGCGTGCGGTATATGCATTTCATTCGTTCAATGCCGGCGGTCCGTTCGGACTTCTGGAATTCATCCGCGCTGCCGCCATGGGCGAAATCGGATAAACGAAAAGACCGGGAATCCCCGGTCTTTTTTAATTTCTTCCGGTCGATCCGAACCCCTTTTCGCCCCGTTCGGTTTCCGACAGGGTGTCGGCTTCTTCAAAATCGGCATGCAGAAACGGAGTGATGACCAGCTGGGCAATGCGGTCGCCCGGCTTTACGGTGCGGGGCTGCGGGGAATGGTTATAAAGATATACCGTGATCTCTCCGCGATAATCGCTGTCAATGACGCCCACCTTGTTGGCGGGAGCAAGTCCCTGCCGGCAGGAAAGCCCGCTGCGCGCATAGACCAGCCCCACATATCCTTCCGGAATCTCCGCTCCGATGCCCGTGCCGAACGGGCGGGTCTCTCCGGGCAGAAGCGTGACCTCTTCTTCCATGCAGACATACAGATCCGCGCCTGCGGCGGACGGGGTGGCGTATACCGGCGGATGCGCTCCGGGACGCAAGCGGCGGAACCGAACTTTCCGATTCATGGGGAATCTCCTTTTTTTCTTTTATCATAGCAGAAAAAAACGGATTTGTCAAAGGAATTACGAAAAAAAGCCCGTGAACCCGTTGTAAAAAAGGGGAAAATATGTTACAATGAATATTCAGAAAGTATATCTTCGGCAAGTATGTCTTCGGAGGAGAACATGAAAGCGTTTCGCAAATCGGTTTTGTACCTGTCTCTTCGTTATCTGTTGGTAACGTTTCTTTCGTTTATGACCTATACGCTGGTGGCACGGTCGCCCCGTGTGCTGGCTCCCATCATGGCGGTCTTTTATTTCTGCGTGACCATGTATTTTTTTGTATATACACTCTGGTATGAGGGATGCCGCGATATCTCCCGTGTCAAAACGGGCGCCGTGCGGGAATTCCCCGCCAAGGGCTTTGCCGCCGGCGGGGTGCTGGGCGTTGTTCTCTCCGTCTTTTATGTGTTGCCCCGGTTTCTGCCGTCCGGGTCCACGGTTCACGGAATCTTTTATCTCATCAAATCCTACCTGATGCTTCCGTGCATCTATGCCGCCCTTCCGTTTGTGGATCAGAGCATGAGCGAGTCGGAGTTCCTTGCCTGGAAAACTCAGATGGGAAGCGCTCTGGAACTTCGTATGGATCTGGTCTTTTTCGGGTTCCTGCTTGCCTGGATCATCGGCGGCGGCATCGGGTATCTGCTTGGCTATAAGGATATTCATCCGCTGCGTCCGTTTCTGGATAAGTGGAAGAAGGACTGAGTGCAATGAAAACAACAAAATCCCATTCCGCCCGCTTTACCGTCCTCTGGCTTTGCGTCGCCGCGGTTGCGCTGACGGCAATCCTGTTTTTCCTGGTTGTGCCGGCAATATGCGCTTACCGCTTTCTGAACCCGGAAAAACAGCCCATGACCACCTTCCCGCATGAGCTCGGTCTGGCATACGAGTACCGCGACATTACGGCTCCGGACGGAAATCTGATGGCATCCTGGTTCATCCCCGCGCAGACACCGGGGCGTCCCGGTGAAGCGGGAACTCCCGAACCGACTGATAAAACGGTGATCTTTTCGCACAACTACGAAAGCAACAAGGATATGGAAGAGATCAACGCGCTGTATCTGGCGCGCACGCTTGCGCAGAACGGCTACAACGTCCTTCTGTTTGATTACAGCGGAAGCGGCTCCTCCACCGGCAGCGGCTATTACCTCGGCGCGCGGGAGGCGGGAGAACTTTCCGCCGTGATTGATTACGCCAAAAAGGAACTTCCCGCCGAGCATCTTTCGGTCATCGGCTGGGCATTCGGCGCGGCGGCTGCCCTGATGGCGGCAGACAGCCGTGTGGAGGCAGTCATTGCCGACAGTTCCTATTGCCGCCTGAATACCTACCTTGAGCGCAACATCCACGTGTTATCGGACACGCCTTCGTTTCTGAACCCGGTTACGGTCATGTTCTGCCGGATGTGGTCGGGTCTGGATTTTGAAGCGTATCAGCCGCTGAAAAGCGTGGCGGGAACAAGCGGACTGCGTTACTTCTTCATTCAGGGTTCCGACGATACCGTTATTCCGCAGAACAGCTATTCTCTTCTTGCCGCCGCCGCTGCTGCGGCAAATGAAACGGAGACCTGGCGGATTTCCGGAAGCGGTCATATCATGGGATACCGGGATCAGCCGGAAAATTACGCTTCCCGTGTTCTGCAATTTCTCAACAACGACAAACCCGACGAAAACGAATGAATCTTCTCTTCGCGCCATATACTGAGGTAAAGAGGTGCGGTATGATGAAGAAATGGACAGAACGTGAGCCGGTATTTGAGGGCTCGCGGGTAGAATTCCGGGAAGACCGGGAGGTTTATGTGGACGGCTGTGTTTCGGTTCTGGAATACGAGCCGGAAACCGTCAAACTCAACGTGGGTAAATACAACATCCGCATTTACGGCACCGGTCTGCATCTGACTTCGCTGAACGATCGCAGCATCCGCATCGACGGCAGGATGCAGGGACTGGAGTTCCGATGCTGAGCGTGTTTGTGACCGATGTGTTCAACCGCCTGTTCGGAACACTGGAATGTGAGGTCATCGGCGTACAGACCGAGCGCTTTCTTACGCTTGCCATGCGGGAGAATCTGGATCTGTGGGCATGCCGTCGTCCCGACGGCTGTACGCTTTGCTTCCGCACACGGATGCTCAACCTCCGTACCGTGGAAGAACTTGCCGGGCAGGCGGGCTGTGAATTCCGGCTGAAAAAAAAGCGGGGCTTGCCGCCGTTTCTCAAAAAATACCGTACGCGTTACGGCATTCTGGCAGGCGTGATTCTGTTTTTCGCATTTCTGCTGGTGATGACCTCGTTTGTCTGGGAAATCGATGTGGTCGGCGCGTGCAGCGATGCGGAAAAGCAGCAGATTCTCGCGGTTCTGCACGACAACGGCTTTTACATCGGCGCCTCGCTGGCGCGACAGGATTACACCGACCTGAAAAACGCGTGCCTGGAGCGTCTGGATTCCATCGGGTATCTCACCGTCAATGTCAACGGTACACGGGCAATCGTGGAGGTTTCTCCCAAAAAAGAAAAACCGTCTCTTCGCTTTGCGCCGTGCAACATCGTGGCGGCGGCAGACGGTGTGGTGCGTTCGGTGCGTGTGTATAACGGCGTTACCGAAGTCCGCAAGGGCGATCTCGTGCGTAAGGGACAGCTGCTGGCGGGCGGCGTGTACAACAGCAAGGTTCTCGGCTTCCGTACGGTTCACGCCTCGGCGTGTGTCATGGCGGAAACCATTGAGACGCTGGAAACCTTTGTTCCCTGTGCGTCGGCGGCACGGGTGCATACCGGGCAAAGTTCTTCGTATTCTTACCTGGAACTGTTCGGCTGGCGCATCAATCTTACCTTCCGCCCGTCATCTCCGTTTGAGGAATATACCGTTTCGGTCAACGAAAAGCGGCCGGAACTCTTTCCCGGTCGGGATCTTCCGGTCCGGTACGGGCGCGTGGAATTCCGGGAGACGCAGCGTGAGCTGGGAAAATCGGAGCAGGAAGAGGTCCTGGAAGAGGCGCGCAGGCGCCTTGCGGAATTGGAACATGTTGCCATGGCGGGCAAGGAGATTGTTTCCCGCCAGATGCACATCGTTCCGCAGCCCGACGGGATCCGGGCACAATATGTGTATACCGTTCTTCGTGACATTGCCGAGGAACAGATCATCGAAACAAAGGAGTAAGCATGGAAAAAAATCTGTCCGTGGAAAACAGCGGCATCCTGGCGGCTGTGTTCGGAAGTTATGACGAAAACGTGCGGGAAGTGGAAAAGGGCTGCGGTGTCAGCATCGTCAGCCGCGACGGAACCGTGAAGATTCTCGGGGATGCCGACAATACGGAAAAAGCCGCACGGGTTCTCACACTTCTGGTATCGCTTGCCGAAAAAGGCGAGCCGATCACCCCGCAGAACGTGTCGTATTTTATTTCGGCGGTGGAGGAGGGCAACGAAGAAGAACTTTCCCGCCTGTCGGGCGACTGCATCTGCATTACGGCACGGGGACGTCCGGTCAAGCCCAAAACGCTGGGGCAGAAAGATTACGTCGAAGCAATCCGTTCGCATACGGTCACCCTGGGGGTCGGACCTGCCGGAACGGGAAAAACGTATCTTGCCGTCGCTCTTGCCGTCACGGCGCTTCGTTCCAAGGCGGTCAACCGCATCGTGCTGACGCGTCCGGCGGTGGAGGCAGGGGAGAGTCTGGGCTTTCTGCCCGGAGATCTGCAAAACAAGGTGGATCCGTATCTTCGTCCGCTGTACGATGCGCTGTTTGACATGCTGGGGGCGGAAACGTACCAGCGATACGTCGAAAAGGGCGTGATTGAGGTGGCTCCGCTTGCTTATATGCGCGGGCGCACGCTGGATGATTCCTTCATCATTCTGGACGAGGCGCAAAACACCACGCGGGAGCAGATGAAGATGTTTCTCACCCGTCTCGGCTTCCGTTCCAAAGCGGTCATCACAGGGGATATCACGCAGATTGACCTGCCCGCTTCCAAAAAAAGCGGGCTGAAAGAGGCGCTGCGTGTTCTGGACAAGGTGGAGGATATCGCCATCCGGCATCTGACCTACCGGGACGTTGTGCGTCATCCGCTGGTTCAGCGCATCATCCGCGCGTACGAGGCGGACGATGCCAGACAGGAAAGAAAAAAGGAGTTTGAGAAATCATGAATCGGACGGAAATCATCAATGCCCAGCGCTATCGGGCGCTGACCCGGCGGCAGAAACAACTGCTTCGGGATGTCGTCGACGCGGTGCTGGATTACGAGCATGTCTCTTTTCCGTGCGAGGTCGCCATCACGCTGGTGGGCGGCTCCCGCATCCGTCAGCTGAACCGGGAGTTCCGGCAGATCGACGCCGAGACCGACGTTCTGAGTTTTCCCTCCGGCGAGTATCCTCCGGAGCGTGAAGTCACAGCGGACGAGCCGTGCTATCTCGGGGATATGGCACTGAACATCCGCCGCGCGGAGGAACAGAGCATGGCTTACGGTCATTCGTTTGAGCGGGAACTTGCGTTTCTGACGGCACATTCCATGCTTCATCTGCTGGGATACGATCATATGAAGGAAGACGAAGAAGTGGTCATGTTCGCGCGCCAGGAAGACATTCTGAACAAAATGGGTATTACAAGATAAGGGGAAACATATGAGAACGGAATTTGTAGCCATCCTCGGACGTGCAAACGTCGGAAAATCCACGCTGATCAACGCTCTGGTCGGGGAGAAGATCGCCATCGTGTCCAACAAACCGCAGACCACCCGCAACCGCATCATCGGCATTTACAACGAGCCGGACCTGCAGATTGTTTTTATCGATACGCCCGGTCTCCATGTGCCCAAGAACAAATTGGGTGAGCATATGATGAGTGAGACCAACGAAGCGATGGACGGAATCGACGCCGCCGTTGTGGTGGTGGATTGCAAGCCGCCCCGTTCCACGGAAGCCAACCTGCTCCGCCGCCTGAACGGTGCCGGTGTTCCGGTCATTCTGGTGGTAAACAAGATCGACCTTGTGCGGAAGGATGAAATTGCCAGGACGCTTGCCGCCTATGCGGATCTGGCAACATACGCCGCCGTTGTTCCCATCAGTGCCCTGCGGCAGGACGGTGTGAAGATTGTTCTGGACGAGCTCCGGGTGTTTGCCGGCGAGGAAGGCGTGCAGTATTATCCCGACGACATCGCCACCAACCAGACCGTGCGCCAGATGGCAAGCGAAATCGTGCGGGAAAAGATTCTCCGTCATACATACGATGAGGTTCCGCACGGCGTGGCGGTAGAGCCCATCGTGTTCCGTGAGCGGGAGAACCGCAACGGTGAGCCGGTGACGGATATCGCCGTCAACATCATCTGTGAACGGGACGCGCACAAGGGCATGCTCATCGGCAAGGGCGGCTCCCTTCTCAAAACCATGGCGACTGAGGCAAGAAAGGATCTGGAAGATCTTCTCGGCACCAAGGTGAATCTGCAGTGCTTTGTCAAGGTTCGCGAGAACTGGCGTGACAACGAAAAGATCATCACCGAACTGCACCTGTACGATGAATAAGACGGAAAAACTGAACGGCATCGTGCTTCGGAGCACGCCGTACCGGGAAAACGGATGGATTCTTACGCTGCTGACCGATGTGTACGGAAAGATTGCCGTCCTGGCGCGTGGCGTACGCCGCAACCGGAAGGCGTCGGCACTTTATGCCGAGCCGTTTGCCTACTCCGGCTATTCCGTCTTCTTCGGACGGGGGCTTCCCGTGTGCGACAGCGCCGAACTGATCGAGCCGTTCTACGGAGTCCGCGCTTCTCTGGATGCGCTTTCTCTCGGCCAGTATTTCCTCGCCGTTGCGTCCACGCTTCCGGAAAACGTGCCGGAGCCGGGGGTGCTGCGGCTTTTGCTCAATTCGCTTTCACTGCTTTCCTCTGCGCGTCTTTCGCCGGAGAGAATCAAACTGGTGTATGAAGTCCGCTTTTCTCAGCTGTCGGGCTTTGCTCCGGAGGGCTATTCCTGCAGTGAGTGCGGAAAGCCGGCGACCCGTTTTTGTCCGGGAAAAGGGCTTCTGTGCGATGCCTGCGCCGGTACGGAGGGCTTTACCGTAACCGAAAACGAACAGAAGATTCTCAATCATATTCTCCGGTACGATGGGGCGGACAGTTACCGCTTCCGTGCCACCGGGGACGAGGTGCGGTACCTTTCGCAGCTGATGCAGACCAATCTGTCGCACGAACTTGCCATGCCGTTTCCGCAGCTTTCGTTTTACGGAAAATATAATTTATAAAGGAGGGTCGATCCGCATGGAAAAAGACCGGATCGCTCTGGAATACGATAAAATTTTACATCGCCTCTCGGAATTTGCCGTGTCGGAATCCGGACGGGAACTTTGCCTGGAACTGTGCCCGTTTTCCTTTCGCTCCGAAGCGGAACTCGCCCTTCGGCAGACCGACCGTGCCACACAATTGCTGCAGCGGTACGGAGCCCCGTCGCTCGGCTCGCTCCGGAATGTCGGCGGCTCCTGTCGGCGTGCGTCCGGAGGCGCGGTGCTGTCCATCCGGGAACTTCTGGACGTTTCCGATACGCTGCGCACAATTGCGCAGCTTCACGGATATCTGGAAGCGCATGCCGCCGAAGAGGACGATGTGTTTCACGAAGCGTTTCTGCGTCTGATGCCCAACCGCTATCTTTCGCAGAAACTTTCCGACGCCTTTGTGGGAGAGGAGGAGGTCGCCGATTCCGCAAGCCCGCAGCTGCGTGATATCCGCCGCAAAATGACGGCGGCACGGGATCGTGTGCGTACCGCTCTGGACAACATCCTCCGCACCCATGCCCGTTTTCTGCAGGATTCCCTGATTACCCTGCGCGGCGGTCGTTACGTGATTCCCGTCAAGGCAGAGCACCGAGGCGAGATCGCCGGATTGGTTCACGATACGTCCGCTTCCGGTGCCACTCTGTTTATCGAGCCGATGGCAGTTGTTCAGGCAAACAATGATCTTACGGTTCTGCAGGCAAAGGAACATGCCGAGATCGAACGTATTTTGGCTGCCCTTTCCGCCGAGGTGGGCGACTTTTGCGAAAACATCCTCAACGGCTTTGAGATTTGTCGTTTCTTTGATTTTACGTTTGCCAAGGCACGCTATGCGCTGGATCTCCGTGCGTCTCTGCCGCTTCTCAACGAGGAAGGCATTGTCGATCTGCGCGGGGCGCGGCATCCTCTGATTCCGTATGCGTCCTGTGTTCCCATCGATCTGAAACTCGGCACGGATTACGATGCGCTTATCGTCACCGGTCCCAACACCGGCGGCAAGACCGTATCGCTCAAAACCACCGGCATTCTCTGTCTGATGGCGGAATCCGGGCTGTTCATTCCCGCCAAGGAAAATTCCCGCGTGGCGTTTTTCGACCGCGTGTTTGCCGACATCGGAGACGATCAGAGCATCGAACAGTCGCTGTCTACTTTTTCGGCACATATGAAAAACATCATCTCCATTCTGCGGGAGGTCACCGACCGTTCGCTGGTTCTGTTGGACGAGCTTGGCTCCGGCACCGATCCCATCGAGGGCGCTGCCCTGGCAATTGCCGTCATTGAGGCATTGCGGAACCGCGGAGTCCGGCTGGTTGCCACAACGCACTATGCGGAACTGAAGCTTTATGCCCTGCAGACATCCGGTGTGGAAAACGCTTCCTGCGAATTTGACGTGGCAACCCTGCGTCCGACCTATCGGCTTCTGGTCGGCATTCCGGGACGCTCCAACGCTTTTGCCATTGCTCACCGGCTGGGAATGCCCGACGATGTGATCGAGGATGCCCGGAACCGCATCGACAGTGAAAACGTCCGTATGGAAAATGTCCTTGCCGATATGGAGATCCGCCGCCGGAGCGCGGAAATGGAGACGGAGCGCGCGCAGCGTCTGCGGGAGGAAGCGGCGGAAAAACTGCGTGCCGCCGAGGATGCGCGGAAGGATGCCGAGAACAAAGTGACCGATGAACTGAACAATGCCCGTCGGCAAGCGTATGAGATTCTGGAAAAGGCGCGTCGGGAAGCCCGGCAGACGCTGGACGGACTGGAGGAACTGCGCAAGCAAAAGGACTGTGCCGATTTCCGGGAACGTATCGGGCAGGGACGAGCGGAAATGAACAAGCGCATCGATACCGCTCAGGTCGGTCTGGATGTGCGCGAAAAACGGAAGGCGAAACCGGTGAAAGGTCCTTTGCGCCGCGGGGATGACGTGTATGTGGTTTCGCTGGACAAGGAAGGCGTGGTGCTGGAAGAACCGGAAAAGGGCAAGGATTCCGTCCTGGTTCAGATCGGCATCATGAAGACCCGTGTGCGTCTTTCGGATCTGGAACGATCGGAAACAAAAAAGAAGGTGACGTTCCGTCCTTCTTCCTCCGGCGTTTCCGGTGTTGCCCGCGGCAGCCGCCGTGTTTCGCCGGAACTGGACATCCGGGGGATGACGGCGATGGAGGCAGACGGAAGAATCGACGAATATCTGGATAACTGTGCCATGGCGGGGCTTCATTCCGTCAGCATCATTCACGGCAAGGGCACCGGTGCCCTGCGTGCCGCGGTGCAGGATAAACTAAGAGGTCACCCGCAGGTGGATACGTTCCGCTCCGGCGTGTTCGGGGAGGGCGACACCGGCGTTACGGTGGTTACTCTGAAATGATTCGCGAAAGGAATTTTTCTATGGACTGTTCGGATCTGCGTTCCAAAACGCTGTTTTTGCTGGATATGGACGGAACCGTGTATCTCGGAGACCGTCCCATTGACGGTGCCGTGGATTTCATCCGCTCTCTTCGCCGTCGCGGATGCGAATATGTGTTTCTCACCAACAATTCCTCCCGCAGTGCGGAATCCTACCTGGAAAAGCTGTATCGGCTCGGTTTTGAAGCGCAGAAAGAAAACCTCTTTACGTCGGGACAGGCGTCTGCCCGTTTTCTGCAACGCAAAAAACAGGGCGCGAAGGTCTATTGCGTCGGCACCCGCTCTCTTTGCGCGGAGCTCCGGCATTACGGACTTTGCGTGACCGACGCACCGGACGCGGACACGGATTTTCTCCTGGTCGGGTACGATACCGAGCTGACCTACGCCAAACTGACCGATGCCTGCGACCTCCTGTGCCGGGACGTTCCGTTTTACGCCACCAACCCGGATCGGGTCTGCCCGGCGGGAAACGGACGGTATCTGCCGGATTGCTTCACCATGTGCGCCATGCTGACGGAGGCAACGGGGAAAAAGCCCTATTACATCGGTAAGCCCCGCGCCGCTTTTGCGGAAGAGGCATTGCGCGAAAAAAACAGAACCGCTTCGGAAGCGGTTCTGGTGGGGGATCGTTTGTATACGGATATTCAGTGCGGCATCAACGCCGGCATAACCTCCGTGTTGGTTCTGTCCGGCGAAAGCACCCGGCAGGATGTGGACACAACCGGAATCCGTCCGGATGTGATTGTGAACAGCGTGAAGGATCTGATTTTTTAGTCCAAACGGATCCGCACACGTTTGTTCTTCTTGCGCCGGTCCCGAAATTTGCGGGAAAGAATGGTGTATCCTGCCAGAATCACAACAATTCCCAGCAGAATCAGCCAGACCGTACCGCGGGAGAAAAACGTGTTGATGCGGCGGGTGAACAACTCAATCTCGTTGGCGTCGACATCGGTCTGTGCCACGAGCTCCACGGTTCCCGCTTCCTTTCCGTCCAGAAAATACGTCGCTTTTCCCAGCACCTGTCCCTTGGAGACCGGGGCGAGAACGCTTTCCGGAACATCAATTTCATAGGTGAATTCCGATACGTCACGGGATTCCGGGATGGTGGAAATCAGCGCGGAAGCGGCGGCGGCGATCACCCGGTCCCGTCCCTTTCCGCATTCGACCGCGACTTCACATAAGCCCTGGTTTTCCTTTACCACGGTGGCGGTTTTGTAGTTTGCCGAAGAAAGCGACAGCATGGTGCGCATATCGTTCCATGCCGTTCTCAGTCCGTCAAACGATACCAGAATTGTGACCAGCCGCATGTTGTTGTCCAGTACAAAGTCGCAGGCGGATCCCTTCCATTGGGTATGATTCGTTGCCGAGGGCGACCACGCGGCAATCCCCAGTGCCTTTTTGATGTAATATTCGTTGTCTCCGGAAGAAACCACAACGCTGTTCCGGTTTGCGATCCGGACTCCGTTCCCATTGACCGAAACCGCTACAAAATTGCCCGGATTCGTGTAATCCTTGAAGCGCTCAAAGCCCAGGGCGTACCGTACGGCTTTCATCACGTCCTGCAGGGTCGTCCAGCCCGGATTGTCGTCCATATCGCCGTGTACATTCGTCAGGGTCGTGGCAGTCATGCCCAGTTCGGCGGCTTTGTCGTTCAGGGCACGGACTGCGGCGGCTGTGCTTCCGAACAGGGCACAGGCAAGCGCGACACATCCCTCCTGTGCGTTGAATCCGAGAATGGATTTTGCCAGATCCTCCAGCGTCATGGTGTCGCCGTCCTTCAGTGCCAGCGTGAGGTTTGCTTTCGGGGTTTCGTTCAGCATGGATTTGGTGATGGTTACCTGTTCCGAAAGATTTCTTCCGCTGTCCAGCAGCATGGCGCAAAGCAGAATCCGGGGCAGGAAGCCGCAGAAGACCAGTTCATCGGCATGCCGTTCGTACAAAACCGTGTCGGTATCCAGGTTCACGGTCAGAAGATATTCGCTGCGGATGCTTTCCGGCAGTTCGGTGCTTGTCTGTGCTTTTGCCGGCAACCGGAATACGGCGGATGCCATCAGACAAACGGCAAGCAGTACGGCAACGGTTTTTCCGCATCTTTTCATAAGTTCTTCCTCCGTGATTGATTTCATGGTTTTACAATCCATATATCTTATAGTATAGCATATAATTCTGCGTCCCGCAAGGGGGAGAGCGCGCGGAATTTTCCGTGTTCTTCCCGCCCGGCGTCTTCTGTGGCGGGAAATTTGCCTGAAAAACGGCGTTTCTCTTAAAAAAAGCAAAAAAACACTTGCAATTTCTTTTGGAATATGGTATAATACCTTTACCTTGCGTAAAGGTGCTTTTTTTTGATGCCGATTTTTCCGGTATCCCGTGGCACGGGTCCGGCATCCGCTTCTGCCGTTGTAAATATCCATACGAAGGCGGAAAACGATGTCCGTGCAAACGGACCTTCGGCAAGGGAGGCAATTAAATTAAGGAGGTGCCGATTAATGGGCAAAGACAAGATCGTTCTTGCGTGTACGGAATGCAAACAGAGAAACTACAACACCACCAAGAACAAGAAAAACAATCCGGACAGACTGGAAATGAACAAATTCTGCAGATTCTGCAAGAAGCACACGCTCCACAGAGAGACGAAGTAGGAGGCAGAACGAATGGCTGAGAAAATCAACAGCACTTCCGGAAAACGTCCCGGCTTCCTCAGGAAGATCGGCACATTTTTCCGTGAAGCGAAAAGTGAACTTGCCAAAGTGGTGTGGCCCACTCCGAAGCAGACGCTGGATTCGACCGTGACGGTTCTCGTCATCGCTCTGATTGCCGGCGTATTCATCGGTGTGATCGACTGGCTCTTCAAAACGGGTGTCAGCATGCTGATTGGCTGAGCCGCGACTTCGGCATAAGAAACGGGAGGACAAACAATGGGCGAAAAAGCGCAGTGGTATGTGATTCACACATACTCCGGCTATGAAAACAAGGTTGCGACGAGCATTGAGACCATCGTCGATCTCCGTAATCTTCACGATCAGATTCTTGAGGTCAGAATCCCCATGACGACAATCAAGGAGATTAAGGAAAGCACCGGCGAAGTGGTTGAGGTCGAGCGCAAACTGTTTCCGGGTTACGTCCTTATCCGCATGATTGTGAACGACGATACATGGATTCTGATCCGCAACATCCGCGGCGTGACGGGGTTCGTCGGCACGGAGGGGAAACCCATTCCGCTGACGGACGAAGAACTGGCACGGCTCAATTTTGTGCGGGAGGATGTCCAGGCGCCGTTCAATTCCGGCGACACGGTCCGTGTTGTTTCCGGCCCGATGGCTGGCTTCACGGGTGTTGTCGATGACGTCGATATGTCTACCGGCAAAGTCCATGTGATGATTTCCATGGGCGGACGTGACATTCCGACGGAGATGGATATTGCACAGGTCTCTCTGCTGTAATATCTTGGAACAAGAATTTTTGGGAGGAAATAAAAAATGGCACAGAAAGTTACAGGGTATATCAAATTGCAGATCCCTGCCGGAAAAGCAACGGCAACGCCTCCGGTTGGTCCGGCTCTGGGTGCCCAGGGCGTCAACATCATGGCGTTTATCAAAGAATTCAACGAAAGAACCAAAGCCGACATGGGATTGATCATCCCGGTTGTTATCACGGTCTACTCCGACCGTACCTTTACGTTCATCACCAAAACGCCTCCGGCGGCAGTCCTCATCAAGAAGGCATGCGGAATCGAAAGCGGCTCCGGTGTTCCGAACAAAACCAAGGTGGCACAGATCACCAAGGCACAGGTTCGCGCCATTGCCGAGCAGAAGATGCCCGACCTGAACGCAAACGATGTGGAAGCTGCCATGTCCATGGTTGCCGGTACTGCTCGCAGCATGGGCGTCACCGTTGTTGACTGATTTTACGGAGAATACGTGGGAGGATTATTCCGTTCACCACATAGGAGGATTTACGAATTATGAAAAAAGGTAAGAATTACAGAGCCAGCGCCGAGTTGATTGACTCTGCCAAGAGCTACGATCCCACAGAGGCCATGTCGCTGGTCTGCCAGACGTCCAAAGCAAAATTTGACGAAACCGTGGAACTTCACGTCCGCCTCGGTGTCGACTCCCGTCACGCCGATCAGCAGGTGAGAGGTGCCATCGTTCTGCCGAACGGCACGGGCAAAACCGTCAAGGTTCTTGTGTTTGCCAAAGGCGATAAAGTGAAGGAAGCGGAAGAAGCCGGTGCCGATTATGTCGGTGCGGAAGATCTCGTAGCCAAGATTCAGAAAGAAAACTGGTTTGATTTCGATGTCGTTGTCGCCACCCCGGATATGATGGGTGTTGTCGGCCGTCTCGGTAAAGTGCTCGGCCCCAAGGGCTTGATGCCGAACCCGAAGGCCGGTACGGTCACCATGAACCTGACGCAGGCGCTCAAGGAAATCAAAGCCGGTAAAATTGAATACCGTTTGGATAAAACCAACATCATCCATTGCCCCATCGGCAAGGTTTCCTTCGGAGCCGAAAAACTCACGGAGAACCTCAATGCTCTGATGACCGCCGTCATCAAGGCGAAGCCGTCGGCAGCCAAAGGCCAGTACATCAAAAGATGAGTTACCGCCGCTACGATGGGCCCCGCCATCAAAATCAACGCTTCCAAGTTCAGCGTCTGATTTTTTTCAGATACAAACGGCACGGAATCTTCGGATTCCGTGCTTTTCCGTTTCCGGAAGATTTTTACAGAAAAACTTGACAATCTGTTTTTTATGTGATATAATATGAGCAAGAATAATCTCTCCGTAGGGCATGGCGGCGGTTGTTTTCCCGTGTTGAGGCACGGTCGGAGCATGCGCGGCTTTGCCGGGAATGCCCTTGTCAACAGGTTTTTTCCTTTGCGGAACAGGGGGAGCAATCCGCCCGGCTTTCTCCGGATGCGGAGGTTTCCTGTTATGCAGCAGCAAAGGCGAAATTCGAAAAAAAAGGAGGATTTCCGATGGTTGCCGGTCCGGGTTCCGGGCGACATCCCGGTTTTTTCCTGCCCGCTCTTGTGCAGAACGGTCGTTTGCTCTTTCTTTAACGGCGCATGAATGCCCCGTTGTGGGTTTTCATGCGCTTTTTTGTCCTTCTCACAAAGTAATAAGCGGATATGTGGAGTTTCAGGGAGAGATTTTGTTTATTGTAAAAGACCCTTGGCCGGTAGATCGTGGGAGGTACAGGTTCATGACGTATGAACAAATTGTAAGCGAGCTCGAGGATAATCAAAGTCTTGGGAATACAAAAAAAAGCATATGGGATTCCTGTATTGTGGTTTCGACTTCTTATGCCAACGAGACGGTTCCTGTTCGCATCAATTGACTTTTGATTGAGAAGGAGTACACGATGAAAAAACATAGTAGGATGGCAATCTGTTTTGTTTTTGTTCTGATTTTTCTTTTTTCCGTAGCCGGATGTGCAGAAAATACGCTTTTGGCTCTTGATTCGCGGAACGTGACGGAAGAAGAACTGACGCTGTTGAATGATCCGGGTATACCGGGAAGTTTCCCTCTCAAACTTTATTCGTCGGCAGGATTTTTGGCTTATTCTTTGGCTGATAATGTGGAAATTCAGCCGATTGTTGAAGGGGCTCGAAAATTGATGTATATTCGTACAGATCTTGTATTAAGCATAATTCATAATGGAAAAGCCATTTCCTTAAGTGTGTTTGGAACGGCACGAGCGAAGCCATTGCTTTTTTTAAGCAGAATGTAAATCGCGGGTCGGAAATTCTGAGATCCCGGTCGGTTTTCGCACGAGTGCAGGAGGTGTATTGTTTTGAGTCCATTTATCATAATACACCTATATATATTTATTATGTCACGGACAAAGGAGATTATCTTTTGTTCAAATTTTATTCGGCAGCCGAAGAGACTTATCTGGTGCCGGTTGAGGAGTTCCGGGAGGGAATGCGGGCTTATTTTTCTTCTCATGGAGGAGGGGTCGATTCAAATGGCGTCCCGGTGGATGGGGGGATGATTCCTTCTCAAGAGGAATGGGCAAAGTATAAATACTCCGAACAGGACCGTATCAAAAACGATTTGCTTTGGGGCGGAATTGCCGTATTGCTGATTGCCGGGGTTGTCCTTGTTGTTTGCCTTCTGCGGAAAAAGTCAAAAGCGAAAAATCAGGGTTCCAATCAGGATTCCAATAAAGAGTAAAATCCCTTTTTGGATTCTTGTGTTGTGATTGATAATCCGGTCGAAAGTAGGATAAATCCCCGTCGCTTGTAAATTGGGAGGGAATCTTATGAAAAAAAATGTTTCACTTCTTATCTTGGTTGTTTTTATTCTTTTATGCGTTATCGTTTTTTCCGGTTTTATGGTATCCCGTTGGATTTCGGTTGCAAACTTGAAAAACAAGTATGAAACGTTTCTGAAAGAGTATGCGGCCGGGATGGAGGATCAGCAAGGATATGCCGAAATGGCAGATCTGTTCAAAAGCATATCGGAAGGTGACAAGAGCAAAGCGAACGAGTATGCATCCTGGGTAAGAGAACTTACAGATGGAAGATACCAGTTTGATGATGATGAAGTTTTTTCCGTTGCAAAGGGGCTCTATCGTGTATATGAGGCCCTTTCGGAAGGCAAAACAGACGGAATTCAGGACATCTCCTGTTCCGGCTCTTACGGCAAAGCATCCATTCGGATTTCGTTTATTGATTTGTTGAAATACAAAGTATCGAAGCCCGATCCGGACAAGGAGATGCTTCTCCGGGGAGAAAAGTATGAAAAATATGACGGAGCGTTGGGCGAGAATCTGATTAAAATATCCATCACCGGATGGGTAAGCAAAGCGTGGCGCGACCAATATTCCGAATTCTGCGTGTATGAGATTCCTGCTTCAGACGGCGAACAGGATTGGAATGCGAAATTCTTATATTATTCGTTTGAAGATGAGATAACAGTTCTGATCGGAACCGATCGGGCTCTGAACGTTGCCGAGCAGGAGTATGTGCGCATAAATCAGGCAATAGGAGCGATTGAGCTTTCCGAAAAATGAAGGACTCGGCAGTCCGGTCGGCTTTGTAACGGAAAATTGCGAACGGATCGGTTCTTTCAATGCCACGAAAGCCGTTCTCGGCAAGGAGGGTCTCTCTTTTGAAAGGAATCGGCATTGAGAGGGCTCGGATCAATGAACAGATAGGAGGAAATTGTCAGGATGAAGAAATGGACCGCGATGTTTCTGCTTTTTTTGTTTGTTTTGGTTACCGGGTGTTCTCCGGCAAGCAGCGAAAAACCGGATTCGGTTTTGGAAATTGATTCAGGGCAGGGGAATCTGGAAGCCGATTTGAATCATAAGAATCTGATTTCCGCAGAGCCGGAAGTTTTTCTGAATGAGAGTGTGCAGAAAAACAGAACACTGACGCTGGACGGGGTCCGGCTGGATCTGAACTATCAGGATTCTCTGTATTATCCTGTAGGCGGTGAAACGGTCAATCGTTACCTGGTTGACGGAAAAGAAGATCAACCGATTCTGCTGGATGAAAAGGGAAACATCCATTCCATTCTCTATCATTTTGCAAAGCTGAGCATTCTTCCGACGGATTCGTATGAAGATGTGCTTGAGCCGTTGAAAGAAGAGTTGTCAAAAACCTTTGATCTTTCTTAAGACGGAAGCGTTCTCGGGCTGTGCATCAGGAATTTTACGGGAACCTGTGATTTGTCGCGCATTGATAAAAACAGGGAAAACGAACGGATTGAGCAGAAACTGAAAGACATCTATCAGACCGAGAATACACAGCTCCAGGATTTTTCCGAGAGGTTTCACGCGTCTGTGGTTTTGTACAACGGCGAAACGTATCTTCGCTATGTTGTCGGTGGCCATTTTCTGCGCTCCGATCAATCCTGCGGCTTTCTGATCAGAATTCTGATTCCGCTGAGCGATTTGTGCTCCTGAAAAACATTGCCCCCGGCGTGCTGATGCACGCCGGGGGCTTTTACCGGAATAATTTTTTTGCTTTCCGGGCAGAGTTTAACGTCTCGGCGGATTATTGACCCGGGCAGGGTCCCGGTCCAGCAGCTGGAAGTTTGCCAGATTGGTTGCTTCCTTCTGTACGGCACAGGACCAGACAATCTTCTTTTCCCGCGTAATCTGAAACAGCGGAATTCCTTCTCCGTCATGCCCGTGACCAAGCCAGTTGCACACAACCAGGTCGCTGTTGTCCAGCAGCTCCATGCCAAGCGCCCAGCAGAATCCGATTTCGGGAATGTCCTGCGGCAAAACGCTCCAGACCTCTTTCCCGGCAGCATCCACTTCAAAAATGCCTTCGATGCTGCTGTATACCAGATTTCCGTCGTCCTTTTCAATGGCAACAAACGTATCGGCACGGGTGTCGGCTTCCCACAGAACCGTTCCGTCCTGTGCATATTTGCGGATCTTCCGGATGCCGGGCTGTGTAACCAGAAAGTTTTTCCCGTCCCGGGTCAGGCGGGGCATCCGCATCACCTCGTGCGGATTCTCTCCGTCATAAGACAGGGGCGTGACGGCAACGATGCGGTCGTTCGGGTCGACCCGGACCAACGCCTTCTTCCGGAGATCGCCGAGAACAACATCGCCGTTCGGCATGGGCAGACAGCCGAAAATCTCGCGGGAGGAGGAATCGGTTCGGTATTCTCTCCGGATGTGTCCTTCCCGGTCAAAGATGCGGAAACCGCTTCCGTCATCGTAAAAGCAGGTGAGAACGGTGTCATCCGGCAGATGCCAGATGTCGAAGCTGTAGCCGGAAAGCGGAATTTTATGGACGACATGCCCGTCCACGTCAAACTCAAAACAGCACTGTGTGCCGGAATCCACACAGAGAAACGGATGCCGCAGGGCACCGAAAATGTTTCCCATAAAAAAATTCCTTTCGTTAAAAAAGGGGGAACGGAAAACCCGTTCCCCTCCGTTTTTTTTCAGAACGCCATGCGGAGGATGGTCATCAGACCGTCACGCTTGATGGCGGGGATGCTGGGCAGTTCTCCGGCGGCATTGCATCCGAGCCGGACTACTTCATCGGCAATTCGGTCCAGATCCTTCTCCGGAACCTGAACCTGAGAAAGACGGACCGGAACCCCGGAATCGGTGATGAATTTCTCAAACCGGTCGATGAATTCGTCGGCAACCTCAATGTCCGCGCGTCCGGTGCGGTCAATGCGGAAAACATTGGCACCCAGCTGCGCAAAACGGGCGGCACGCTCTGCGTTCAGATGTGCCGTGTAGCGGAAGAATGCCGGCATCACAACGGCCAGCGTAACGCCGTGGTCAATGTCATACAGGGCAGACAGCACATGTCCGATCTGGTGGCAGGGCGTGGTTGCGTTCAGTCCGGATTGCAGATAGCCGTTCCAGGTCAGCGTGGAAGCCCACTGCAGAGAGGCGCGGGCATCGATGTCGTCGGGATTGGCAAGAATCTTTTTCAGCAGATCCATCACGGCGATAACAAGCCCTTCGTGTACACGGTCCTGAACCGGGGAATTCTGATCTCCGTTCAGATACGCTTCCAGAACATGGGAGATGGAGTCCACGGCACCGGCTGCGGTCTGGAACGGCGGCAGGGTGGAGGTAACGACCGGGTCCATGATGGCAATCTTCGGGAAGATCACCGGCGACCAGATGTACGCTTTTTCGTGCGTGATATCGTTGGTGGCAACGGCAACGCAATTGGATTCCGAAGACGTGGCGGACTTGGTCGGAATCATGATGGTGGGAAGCGTTTCCGTCGGAGGAACGGCAACGTCTTTATCGTGACGGGAAACAAACATCTTCCAGAGATCATCCTTGTACAGGGCGCCCGCGGCAATCGCCTTGACCGAGTCCATGACCGAGCCGCCGCCGAGAGCGACGACGGAATCAATGTTCTGTGTCCGGCAGATCTCCGCTGCCTCGCGGATGTCGGTCAGATGCGGGTTCGGCTTGATTTTGAAGAATTCCACCACTTCAACGCCCGCGTCGTCAAAGCTTTTGCGCAACTTGGCAAGAAGCGCGTTGAAGAAGTCGTGCGTTTCGTAAGTGACCAGCATGGTTTTCTTTCCGAACTGCGCGGCATATTTCCCTGCGTTGGAAGATTCTCCCGGCCCGAATACGATTTTGACCGGATTGTAAAGCTCAAAATTCTGCATGAAAAAAGCCCTCTTTCGTCTATAAAATTTCTTCGTCTTCATCTTACCATTGTTTTGAAATTTTGTCAAGAGAGCGTACGGTTTTTCATTGACAAATGCATGGCTTTGCGTTATAATAAAACCATAATGGAAAAATATGAAGAAATAAGAGGTGTTATTTATGCAAATGCTCATCAACGGTAAAAATGTAGACGCGGCTTCCGGTAAGACTTTTGACAATATCAACCCCTTTAACGGAGAAATCGTCTGCAAAGTTCCCTGCGGAACGGCAGCGGACTTTGAACAGGCGGCAGTTGCCGCCAAAAAAGCGCAGAAGGAATGGGCGGACACGCCGTTCTATGTGCGCGCCGAGATCATTCGCAAATTCACATCCCTTGTCCGGCAGAACCGGGACGAGATCGCAAAGGTTGTCTGCGCCGAAGGCGGAAAGACCATCACCGATGCCCGCGGCGAAGTGGACTGTCTGTGCATGGTATTTGATACGTTTGTGGAGGCGGCACGCCACCTGTACGGCAATACGGTTCCGCTGAATGCCGAAGCCCGCACGGAAGGCGACATCATCTTTACGGTGCGTGAACCGATCGGTGTTTTCGTTACCATTACACCGTTTAATTTCCCCATGGAACTGTATGCGCATAAAGTTGCTCCGATTCTCGTAACCGGCAACGCCTGCATTATCAAACCGGCATCCGATACGCCGATGGGACAATATCTGGTGACGAAATATCTTCTGGAAGCCGGTGTTCCGGCCGGTGTCGTGCATTTTGTTACGGGCAGCGGCAGAGAAGTCGGCAAATGGCTTTCCGAAACGAAAAACGTGGACGGTGTGACCTTTACGGGTTCGACCCAGGTCGGTATGGAGCTGATGCGCGGCGGTGCGCATAATCTTCAGCACGTGTTCCTGGAGTTGGGCGGAAACGACCCGTTTGTGGTGTTTGATGACGCGGACCTTGATCTCGCCGTCGGAGAAGCAGCGGGCGGCCGTTGCTACAATGCCGGACAGACCTGTTGCGCGAACAAGCGTTTTATCATCCAGAATTCCGTAAAAGAAGCGTTCATTTCCAAACTGGTGGAAAAACTCAAGAACTGGAAAATCGGCGACCCTGCCGATCCCGATACGCAGATGGGCTGCTTGGTTTCCGAACGTGCTGCGAAGGAAGTGGAAGAGCAGATTGCCCATACCGTGGCTCAGGGCGGAAAGCTGGTCTACGGCGGCGAGAGGAACGGCGCGTTTGTTTCTCCGACGGTCCTTGAAGTTTCCCGCGATTCCGATATCGCCAAGGATCTGGAGGTCTTCGGCCCGGTGTTTCCGGTTATCGGCTTCGATACCTTTGAAGAAGCCGTGGAAATTGCCAATCAGACGTCCTATGGTCTTGCTTCCGGCGTTCTGACAAACGACATCAACAAAGCCATGAAGTTTGCCATGAAGGTCGAGGCGGGTACCTGTGTCATCAACAGCAGCGGAAACTACCGTTCGGTGCATCAGCCGTTCGGCGGATATAAGCATTCCGGACTCGGCAGAGAGGGCACTTCGCATACGCTGTATGAAGTGACGCAGGAAAAGACGGTTGCCATCCGCTATACACAACGATAATTATAATTTTTATATGAGGTGAAACCATGTTAAGCAAGGAAAGAGTTCTTGAACTCAAACTGACTGCTAACGAGATCCGCAAAGAGATCATCAAGACCATCGCCTCCATCGGAGTCGGTCATGTCGGAGGATCTCTCTCAATCGCAGATCTGCTGGCGGTTCTGTATTTTGACGAAATGAAAGTCGATCCCAAAAATCCGAAATGGGAAGGCAGAGACTGCCTGGTCTGCTCCAAGGGACATGCCGGTCCCGCGGTTTACAGCACGCTGGCACTGCGCGGCTTTTTCGACAAAGAGATGCTGTATACGCTCAATAAGCCCAACACCAATCTTCCCAGCCACTGCGATATGAACCGTACGCCCGGTATCGATATGACTACCGGTTCTCTCGGACAGGGAACGTCCTGCGCTTCCGGTATTGCGCTTGCCAACAAGCGTGACGGAAAAGACGACCTGTACACCTACCTGATCATCGGCGACGGTGAAACACAGGAAGGTCAGGTCTGGGAAAACGCCATGTTCGCGGCTCATTACAAGCTGGGCAATCTGATTGCTTTCACCGACTGCAACAAACTGCAGATTGACGGTCCGACCGACGATGTGATGTCGCTGGGCGACCTGAAAGCCAAGTATGAAGCGTTCGGCTGGGATACGGTCCGTGTGGACGGTCATGATGTGGAAGCGATCCACAACGCCATCGAGGCGGCGAAGAAGGTTGCGGACAAGCCGCATATGATTCTTCTTGATACGGTGAAGGGCAAGGGAATTGCCGGATATGAAGGCAGCGTCGGTTGCCACAACGCCAACATCAATGCCGAGCAGGCAGCGGCATATCTTGCCGAACTGGATGCCATTGAGAAGAACCTGAAGGAGGGCAAATAACATGAGTTTCAAAGTCAAAGAAGAAATCGTTGCCGATAAGGTTGCGATGCGTGATGCCTTCTGCAACAAAATGATTGAAATGGCAGAAAAAGACGATCGCATTTATTATCTGGATGCCGACCTGATGGGTGCCATGGGAATGAAACCCTTCAAAAAAGCGTTGCCGGAACGCACCATCGATTGCGGAATCCAGGAAGCCAATATGATTGGTGTTGCCGCAGGTCTCGCTTCCCGGGGCAAGATTCCGTTTGCGCATACCTTTGGTATTTTTGCTACCCGCCGCGCCTGCGACCAGATCTTCATTTCCTGCGCTTATGCCAAGCAGAATGTCAAGATTATCGGCTCCGACCCCGGTGTCACGGCGGCTCTGAACGGCGGTACGCATATGCCGTTTGAGGATCTCGGTATCATGCGGGGAATGCCCGGTGTTACGGTGATTGAGCCGACGGATGTTGTGATGATCCGTGACCTTTTGCCGAAGATTGCGGCGCACAACGGTGTGGTTTATACCCGTCTTGTGCGTAAGTCCTGCGAAAGCATTTACGAAGACGGCTCTACGTTTGAGATCGGAAAAGCCAACACGGTCCGTGACGGTAAGGATGTTACGGTCATCGCCATGGGATATTGCGTCGGACAGGCGCTGATTGCCGCGAAGGAACTGGCAGCGGAAGGCATCGATGTCCGTGTTCTGGATATGTTTACCCTGAAGCCGTTGGACAAGGATGCCATCCTCAAAGCGGCGAAAGAAACGGGAACCATTGTGACGGCGGAAAACCACTATGTCAACAACGGTCTCGGCTCTTCGGTCGCAGAGGTTCTCTGCGAGAATTGCCCCACGCCTCTGGTCCGGCTCGGTTCGCAGGATCAGTTCGGCGAGGTCGGCTCGCGCGATTTCCTTGCCGACAAGTTCGGAATGAACGCCAAAGCCATCGCAGCTGCCTGCAGAAAAGCGGTTGCCGCAAAGAAATAAAGGATATTTTCGGTACAGTTCGGGTGTGGAGTTTCCGCACCCGAGTGTTCCGTATAAGGAGAGATTTGTTATGACGGGCTTCAAAGTCGTTCCCAAAATTGAACTGTATACCGATTTTGACGAATTTGTCCGGATGATCGGCCTTTCAGACCGGGATCTCATTCTGACGGACCGCTGCTTTGTGAACATGCTGTCTTCCCGTGCGCTTCCCTGCCGGATTCTTGCACAGGACGACTTCGGTCCCGGCGAGCCGTCCTGTTCGAAGATTACGGCGATTCTTGCCGAAGCGCAGAAAAGTGAATACAACCGTGTCATTGCCATCGGCGGTGGTACGGCAATTGATATTTCCAAAATTCTTGCGCTGGACTCCGTGACGGATCTGACCGATCTGTTTACCGGAAAGATTCCGGTGAGACGCACCCGGAAACTGGTGATCGTGCCCACGACCTGCGGAACCGGCAGTGAAGTGACAAACATTTCCATTGTCGCATTTGAGCAGTTGGGCACCAAGATGGGGCTTGCCAACGACGCCCTGTATGCAGACATCGCAGCCCTTGTGCCGGAGTTTCTGAAAACACTTCCGTACCGGGTATTCGTGTTCAGCTCCGTGGATGCCCTGATTCATGCCATTGAATCGTATCTTTCGCCGAAGGCAAACGTCATTACCCGCTTCTTCTCGGTCAAAGCCATTCAGATGATTTTGTCCGGCTATCTGCAGCTGCAGCAGAAGGGAAACGAATCCCGCAGCGAGATTATCGGAGATTTCCTTCTTGCCAGCACGTATGCGGGAATTGCGTTCTCCAATGCCGGCTGCGGGCTTGTTCATGCTATGAGTTATCCGCTTTCCGGTGAATATCATCTGGCACATGGAGAAGCCAACCATCAGTTGCTGCTTGCGGTTCTGAAATATTACGAGGAGCGCAAATTCAATGAGGATTTCGACAACCTGTATCGGGTATTTGCCGGCGTCTTCGGCTGCGACGAATCGGAAGCAGGGGAGAAGTTCTCGGCTCTGGTCCGTTCGTTGATTGATCGTAAGCCGCTTTCGACCTACGGTGCGGATGCCGGGAAGGTGCGTGCCTTTGCTGAGCAGGTCATCAAAACACAGCAGCGTCTGCTTGCAAACGCTTATGTCGCTGCCGATGTGGATGCCATGACCTCAATTTATCAGGAACTTATTTAACATTTGGAAGGAAGGCATTTATGATGAAAGCCATTGTAAAAACAAAAGAGGGGGTCGGCAACGTTGAATATCTCAACGTTCCGGAACCGTCCGTCCGGGATAATGAAGTAAAAATCAAAGTCATGGCAGTCGGTATCTGCGGAACCGATGTCAAGATCAAACACGGCGATACCTGGTCAAATCCGCCGGTCATTCTGGGTCATGAACTGTCGGGTGTCGTTGCGGAGATCGGCAAAAACGTCAAATCCGTCAAGGTGGGCGACCGTGTCGTGACCGAGACCGGAAATGTGATCTGCGGTCACTGCTATTACTGCCGCACCGGCAATACACTGATGTGCAAGGACCGTCTCTCCATCGGCTATGGTGTAGACGGCGGTATGGCGGAATACTGTGTAGTCCGGGAAGATATCGTTCACCTTCTGCCGGACAGCATTCCGTTTGATGCCGGCTCTCTCTGCGAGCCTGCTGCCGTTTCCGTTCACGCGGTCTACGACGCCACGCCGGTCATTCCGACGGATGTCGCCCTGGTGATCGGCTGCGGAGCCATCGGGCTTCTGGTTGCCCAACTGGTCAAGGGCTTTGGTGCAACGGTGATTATCACCGGGCTCACCAATGACGCGTTCCGTCTCGCCAAAGCAAAGGAACTCGGAATCGACTATGTTGTGGATACCCAGACGGAAGATCTGGATGCTCTGATTGAAAAAGTCACAAATGGTCGCGGTGTGGATCTTGTGTATGAATGCTCCGGCTCCGGGTCGGGAATCAACACCGGCATGCGCGCCCTCAAGAAAATGGGACATATGGTCCAGATTGGGCTGACGAAACCGAAGGTCGAAATCGAATATGCCATGTTTACTGCAAAGCAGATCGCAATTCACGGAACCTTCGGCCATAAGTGGCAGAGCTGGGATACTGCGCTGAAACTGATGGAAAGCGGGAAGCTGAAGACGAAGGAATTGATTTCGCACGAATTTCCGATCGATCGCTGGAAAGAGGCGTTTGCCGTTGCCGAGTCTCAGCAGGGGCTGAAAGTGGTTATTCTTCCGAATGATTGAGAGAAAATTCTGAAATTCCGAAAAGGATATGGGGTTTCGACGCATTTTTCCCAAAATTATGTGCAATAATAAAAGCAAGCAAGAGGAACAGAACCTGTTCCGTTCTTGCCGGATAGTATAAGGACTTTTCCCATCCTTATACCTGAGGATTTTTCCTCATGTTTCCCTTCTCTTTTTTAAGGCGCAGATCCGTTTTTCCCGGCGGATCTGCGCTACCCCCTTTTTTATGCACAAAAGCCGCTCTTTGTAAGAGCGGCTTTTGGCGTCAGGAGGCAAACAAATCATCGATGGGTGCAAACTCATACCCTTGGGCACGGCATTCCGTAATAAACCGCTCCATAATCTTGGCGTTGGTTTCCGATGTGAGATGCAACAGAATCACCGCGCCGTTGTGCACTCTTCCCATCAGTTTTTCCATGGCCTTGTCCGGGTCCGGCTGCGCATCGTTTTTCCAATCTACATAAGCAAGGGACCAGAACACGGTGCGATAGCCGAGAAGCTGTGCCTGTTTCAGATTTTCCAAACTGAATTTTCCCTGCGGCGGTCGGTAAATTTTCTGCATCGGCTCTCCCGTGACGCTGTAATACAGCTTTTCCACTTCTTCCAGCTCCACACGGAAATTCTCCAAAGAAGAAATGGCTGCCATGTTGGGATGTGTCATGGTGTGATTTGCGACGGTGTGTCCTTCGCTCTTCATACGGCGGACAAGTTCGGGCGAGGTCTTGAAATAATTCCCCGTTAAAAAGAAGGCTGCGGGGACGTTGGTCTTTTTCAGCGCGTCCAGAATTTCGGATGCATTCCCGTTTTCATATCCGGCGTCAAACGTCAGATACAGCGTTTTTTGGGACGTGTCTCCGATATAGTAGCCCTGATACGCTTTCAGGTCGGTCGCCGAAACCGGGGCGACCGGGGGATTTCCCGCCTTCCCCTGAAAGCTGAGCCCCCAATCGGTGATGCTTGCCGCATCCAGCACATCCCCGGAAGTGCTTTTCCGCACAAGCGAAACAATCTGCAATACCAGTACGCCAGCGAGAAGTCCAAGCAGAATGGATTGCCAGTTTTTGGATAAAAACTCAAAAATTTTTTCTTTCATCAAGATTTTCTCTCCCTTCTCATTTGAGTTTCAGTTTGTTTGCAAAAAAATCTTCGCTGGAAACATAATTTTTTCTTCGGAAGCGTCCCAGTCCGAACAGCGAATCCGGATCTCCGAATACAACGGTGTTCATGCGGCTTTCACAGGTCAGTGTTGCCGAGAACCCAAGATCCCGGAGAATTTGAGTTGAAACCTGGCTGTAAGCCCCGAACGGAAAGGTAAAGGTCGTCGGGTTTACATCGGCGTATTCGGAAAACAGCCGTTGTGCCCGGAGAAGGTCTTCTTCCAGAACGCGGGCGTATGCTTCGGTGCTTTCCGATGGGTTTTTGGAT
Source organism: uncultured Eubacteriales bacterium (assembly GCA_934438175.1). Lineage (GTDB taxonomy): Bacteria > Bacillota > Clostridia > Oscillospirales > UBA644 > CAKSBH01. Next base: position 111,412 of record CAKSBH010000007.1, read on the forward strand.
GCACCGTGCCGCTTCCACGTGTTTGTGTGAAGGTTGTAGGAATGATTCTGAATCTCCACTCTCCCGGAGTCCACCATTTCCCGGATCATTTCCCATGTGATGTGGGAATAGTAGGGATTCTTCTCTCCGGATTGGGAATATTTTTCCGTCATGGAAGCAATGGGTGAGATGACGATTTTGGCGTTGTATTTTTCCAGCAAGGGGAAGGCATACACATAATTGTTGTAATAGCCGTCGTCAAAGGTCAGCATCACCGGTTTTTCCGGAAGATCCTTGCCGCTGTGAACATAGTCCAGAAGATCCTGCATGACCACGCAGGTGTAGCCGTGCTCCTTCAGATATCGGAGATCGCTTTCAAACAGGTCGGGAGAGATTACATAGGCGTTTTGTCGGGAGTTGTCTCGTAACAAGGCGTGGTACATCAGAATCGGGATCGAAACGCTGTTTTCCCCGGTTGCCGGAACTTCGGCGGCTGTAACCGGTCCGAAGAGTAAAAGCCCGAAGATTCCGCAGAGAAGAACCGCGATTCCCGATGCCGTGCGGCGAATGTGCCGGATTTGTTTCGTCATGAATATCACCCGTTTCTATCCTATACACCCGGATGCCTTTTTAGTACAAAAGCCGCCCGCCGGAAGAGGAAATCTTTCCGGCGGGCGGTCGTTTTTTTGAGATAAGATTATTCCGAGCGTTCTCTGGATTTTTTGCGAAGCAGAATTCCGATAAAGACAAAGCAGCACAGAATGATGACGGATTCCGCACCGATGACAAACAGAAGCGCATGGATATCCGGAGATGCATTTTTCACCGGCTCGATAAGCCCGGAAACTGCTTCCCGCAAGGATTTGAGCGCGTCCTCGTATTCTTCTTCGGTGGCATCTTCTTTGCGAAGGACGGCTTCGGCATTCTCCATCGCCTTTGTGAGCGCGGCTCCGGACTCTTCCGTGTAGCGTTCCAACGGGATGGTCTGCGCATCCTGCCATTCTGTCTTCAGGGTCTTGCGCACCGAAAGTTCAAGTCCGTTCCACGCTGCCCTCAGGGCATCGCATGCTTCTTTTATGGCAATGTCGGTTGCCGTATCGTCTCCGAATACCGCTTTTGCGCGCAGGAGTGCTTCCCGGAAAAATTTTATGGAGGCATTGGTCTTGTCGGAGAGGTCGGTGGCTTCCGCCTGTTCCAGCGTGCGACGCAACTGCTCCCGTTCGGTCAGAACCAGCGCCTCAATGGCATCCCGGATTGTTTGCGCAATCTCAAAACGCTGTTCGTCCTCAACGGTCGGATCGGTGAGCATCTTTTTTGCTTTTGCAAGAGCGTCCGAAAGGGGACGGTAACTTTTTTCTGTGTAAATAGCGGCATCATACGCCTCGGCTTCGGCAATCACATCGAGAAGAAACGTCTGCAGATTGTCGATGGCGTTGCGGATCTCGTTTGCCGCACTTTCCAGGTCCGCATCCGATGCCTGCTCGTCTTCCAGCAAGCGTTTTGCGTTTTGGATGGCTTGTGTCAAAGCCAGAAAAGAATCTTTGGAATAGCGATTTTCCGGGTAGGCCTCCGCCTGAGCCAGCAATTCTTTCAGAATGCCGGACGGCTTCGGTGCCAGGTTATCAATGGCAAGGTTCAGGTTCGAAAGGGCTTTCAGCAAATCGGAGTCCTTTGCGTTTTCATCGGCAATCCGTTCCTTCGCCGCGGCTTCCGCTTCGGCAAAAGCACGGTAAGAATCGGTACTGTAATCCTTTTCTGAATATTTCCCCGCAATCTCCGCAAGACGGCGGGTCAATGCCGCACGGGGGGCTTCTTCCAGCGCGTTGATGGCGTTGCTGATGGCTTTGATGGATGCGTTCAGCAGGTCATCACTTGCTCCGTTTTTCAGCCGCTCCTCCGCGGTGGCAATTGCATCGGTCAGTTTTTTGAAACTGGTGGCAGAGTAATCCTTGGCGGAAAGCATGTTTGCTTCTTCAATTTTTGCACGAAGCGGAATGGCAGGCGACTGCTCCAGCCCGCTGATTGCTTTTTTCAGTGCCGTGATCTGTTTATCCCGGTCCGCTTTTTTTGCCGAACTGCTGGCAAGAACCTTCTCTGCGGCGGCGATGGCGTTCCGCAGCGTTTTCAGCGATGCCGTACTGTACTTGGAGGTGTCCAGATATGTTTTCGCTTCGTCGATGCTGTCGGCAAGCCGGAAGCGCAGTTTTTTCATGAGTTCGGAAAGCGTTTCCGCGGCAGCCGTGCAATCGTTTTCGGCTGCGGATGTATTTTTCAGAAGCTGCTGCGCATCGGAAAGCGCATCGGAGAATTCGTTGAAGGAAGTTTCCGTATATTCATCGCGCACAATGGTTTTTGCGGTTGCAACCAGTTCCTCCAGCTTTTTATATTCGGATTTCTGCAGGTTTGAAATGGCTGTTTCAATGGCAGATGTTGCGGCGAGAATGTTTTCGTCCGTAGTGTTCCAGGCATCGGCTTTCTTCTTTTCAGCTTTTCCGTTGGCAATCGCTTCGGAAAGCTTTGCGTAGGATGCGGGCGTGTAGTCTTTTTTCGCCAATCTCTCTGCCTTTTGGATGGCATCCTCCAGCGCGGTTGCATAGGTTTTTTTAAGCGCCTGAATTTTGTCGTTCAGCGCTTTTGTCTTTGCCGAAATGGTTGCCTGCTCATCGGCGTAATGGGTTCCGGTCTGATAGACCTTTGCTTCTTCCAGTGCAGAGAGCATTGCTCCGTAAGAAGTAAAGGTATAATCTGTTTTTTTCAGGGCTTCCGCCTTGGCAATGGCCTGGTTCAGTTCCGTCAGATCTGCTTTGGGAATATCATAAACAAAGGTATGGGTCGCCGGTTGACCGAGCGATTTTCCGCTTACCCATTTCAGAATATTTGCCGGCATCGGCGTAAAGGTAAAGGCGTTTTGCAGTTCGGTTGCCGAAAGCGTTTTTTTTGCGCGGTATTGCAGCGTGACGACCGTTCCGCTTCCGGTATATCCATCTGTTTCCATGAGGGTTCCTGCCGTGACGACGATTTTGCGGTTGTCCGAGGTGTCCCGGTTGACGCTTCTCATCTTGGCTTTTGTCAGCATTTCACCCTGCACGCCTTCGTTCAGCTCGGAAATAAGAGCAACGGCGCTATCATCGGTCTGAATGGTAAACATATAGCCGTTGATGGTCTGCTTGGTCGACAGGTTTACCGAGATCGTGAACGTTTCGCCTTCTTTTGCCCCGGCAGGGAATGCTACCGTGAAGGTGAAGTCCACAGCTGCCGCATCGGAAACAAAGAAAACAGAAAACAATCCGACCAAAACAACAAGAGAGATAAGGGTAACGACGGCTTTTTTCATGACGCTCTCAACTTTCTGAATCCGGAATCAGGATTCGGATAAATCTACTGAGATAAGTATAATATATTCCGGCTTAAAAGTCAACGGCATAAATCGGAATTCTTCGCAATTCCGATTCGGAACGACCGGCATAAGCCGAAATTACGAAGAAAAAAATCGGCCGGAAAACCGGGTTCGGCTCGTCCCGTTTTGTTTGCATCTGCTTTCGACAGAATCCGATGAAAAGGTCCGTAAAAAAAACGGATATTTTTTTATCCGGAACAGCGTTCGACAAAAAAACAATCCGGCTTGCGCTATAATAAAGCCGAAGAAAAACGAAGGAAGTGAAAACGATGGTATCCCATACGGTTGCGGAGGATGTTCTTACGGTAAATCTGAAAGGGGAGATCGATCATCATTCCGTGGCGGATTTCCGCAGCGAAATCGATGCGCTGATCGGTCGGTATGCTCCCATTAAAACCGTTTTGGATTTTGGCAGTGTGACGTTCTGTGACAGCAGCGGTATCGCCCTGGTCGTCGGAAGGTATAAGAAAATGGCGGATCACGGCGGTATTCTGGAGTTGGCAAAAGTGCCCCGAAAAATCGGTGTGATTTTTTCCATGGCGGGAATTGACCGGATGGTCCGGATGACAGAACAGGAGAAGCGGACATGAAAAAACAGAAAACAAACGAAATTGTTATCAACATGGAAAGCCGTTCCGGCAACGAGCGGTTTGCCCGGATGTGCGCGGCGGCATACGTGTCGGCACTGGATCCGACCGTAGAAGAACTGACCGACATCAAAACCGTAATTTCCGAAGCCGTGACCAATGCTGTTGTTCACGCATACGGAGACTCTCTCGGTACAATCCGGCTGAAGTTTGAAATGGTCGGGGTACATACGGTTCGTGTTACGGTCAAGGATTACGGCGTCGGAATCTCCGATGTGGAGCAGGCGATGCAGCCGTGTTTTACGACCGGAAGCGAAGACCGCTCCGGAATGGGCTTTACCATTATGCAGAGTTTTTCCGACCGTCTTCGCGTTCGTTCACGTCCGGGAAAGGGGACAAGCGTTGTCTTTGAAAAGCGCATCAAAGTAAAGAATGAACGATAATCTTTTGCTTCTGGAACGGGTCCGGGAGGGAAATGCGGAATCGGAAAGCGAACTGGTGGAAAAGAACTACGGTCTGGTCCGTTCCCTTGCCGTTCGGTTTTTGTACAGTGGGGTGGATTTTGAGGATCTTTGTCAGATCGGAAGCATCGGGCTTTTGAAAGCCATCCGGAATTTCGATGTCTCCCGCGGCGTGATGTTTTCCACCTATGCCGTTCCCGTCATCATCGGAGAGATCCGCAAATTTCTGCGGGATGACGGTATGGTCAAGGTCAGCCGGACACTGCGGGAACAGTATATCCGCATCCGCCGCGCTTCGGAACTGTTTGAAAAAAAACAGGAACGGCAACCCACCGTCGGCGAACTTGCTGAGCAGACCGGCTATTCTCCGGAAGATGTGATTGCCGCTCTGGATGCCGGCGGCATTCCGCTTTCTCTGGATGAAGAAACCGGGGATGACAGCGATCTTTCGCTTCTGGATCGGCTTGTTTCGGAAGATCCGATCGGAAGCGTGGAGCGCATCGCGCTGAAGGACGGCATCGCATCCCTGGAGCCCAAAGAGCGCCAACTGGTGACGCTTCGTTATTTCTGCGGAAAAACGCAACAGGAAACGGCGTTGCAGCTGAACATGACCCAGGTGCAGGTGTCACGGAAAGAAAAGAAGATCATGGAAAAACTGCGTCGTTCCGTGCAATGAAGAAGAGGTCTCCGAACCGGAGACCTCTTCTTTTTGTCCCAAGAAAACCACGCGATAGTCGCGTGGTTCAAAAAAAGGTTAACCGATGAAGAAAAAAATCCTCCTA
>CAKSBH010000008.1 GCA_934438175.1 uncultured Eubacteriales bacterium
AAACTTATGAATATAGCAAACAATAAAATATATAATTTCTATTTGAATAAAGTTGAGAAAGAGTCATGTTAATGATACTCTAAAACAAAAATTTTTGCACTCTTTATGCCTTTGTTCACAGGAAAGAGCTTGACTTCGATAAGCAAATACGGTAAAATATAATCGTCGTATCGATACGATTATATATTTACGGAGGTTTAACGCTATGGCAAAATCGAGAAGCGAAAAAGATAAGAGGTACGAGGATAAGCACAAAGAAGAGAGCAAAGCAAAAAGTATCGTTTGGGGAACAAGCGTTCCGAGGGCGTTCGCGGAAGAAATAAACGACTTCCTGAAACGATACGGCTATACGAAAGTTCAACTCATAGAAGAAGGATACAAGGCATTGTTTGACGAGGCGGCGTCGAAAGACGTGAATCTCGGCAAGATGGTGGACGGCTACGACGATTTTTTCGAGTTTGAACTGAAAAAATTTAACGAAGAAAAAAATGAAAAATAATTCGCGTACGAAACCGAGCAAGCCGAATAACCCAATGCTATCGACGGGCTGCGTTCCCGCTGCGCGAAAATCTTAAAGGAGGATTTTGCGGCAAATGGCGAAAGAACATAACAGCCACCGGGAAAGAGAACATAGTATCCGCGCAATAACAATGACGATTGAAGCGGATACAAGACAACGCCGTAGAAATAACGTTTGCTACGGGAGAAATTGAAAAAGGCAGGATCGACCTGCCGAAAGAAAGAATAACAACAAGCGCGGATATTCTTGCCGGAATACTGCTCGATTTTGTAAACGGCGGCGGCAATATCAACGCGTTAACGCCCGAAAACGTATTCGGGAAGAAGGAGATAAAATGAAAAAAGAGTCGTTATATATGCAAGATTCAGTTCGCATAGTCAGACCGAACAGTCAATCGAAGGACAACTTCGCGAATGTTACGACTTTGCCCGTCGCAACGATTATCTCGTGATAGCCGAATACATAGATCGTGCGCTGACGGGAACGACGGACAAGCGTCCGGAGTTCCTTAGAATGATCGAGGACAGCAAAAAGAAAAATTTCGATTACGTTCTCGTTTATCAATTGGACCGGTTTGCCCGCAACCGTTACGACAGTGCGAATTACAAGGCAAAATTAAAGAAAAACGGAGTTCGCGTGCTATCGGCAAAAGAAAACATCACCGAAGACGCCAGCGGCATTCTGGTAGAAGGTATGCTTGAAAGTATGGCGGAATATTATTCCGCCGAACTCTCGCAAAAAGTGCGCCGCGACGTAAAAGAAAGTCTGTTGAAAGGTCATTTTGTCGGCGGTTACGGTTTGTTCGGATATGACATCGTGGATAAAAAGTGGACGATAAACGCTTACGAAGCCGATATCGTCCGCGATATGTTTACAAGGTACAAAAACGGCGAGAAAGTAAAGGAAATCATAGACCGACTTAATGCGCAAGGCATAAAAACGAAAGCCGGTTCGCCGTTCAATATGAACAGTTTTGCGAGAATTATCCGCAACGAAAAATACATAGACGTCTATAATTCTCACGGCGTTATTTACGAAAACGTAATTCCGCCGATCGTTGATGAAAAGTTGTTTTTCGATTGTAACGCAATAATGGACGAACACAAGCACAAACCGAGAGCAACCAAGAGCGGAAAGCCGTATATTTTAAGCGGAAAATTATTTTGCGGATACTGCGGCAATTTGATGACCGCCGAGACGGGAACAAGTCAGACAGGTAAACTTCACCACTATTATAAATGTTTTGGAAGGAAGAAAAACAAACGCCGTTGCAATAAGAAAAGTTACAGACAACAGGAACTGGAAGATTTGGTTTTCAAAACAACGATTGATTACGTTTTACAGCCGCAGGTGATACAAGCCGTAGCCGAACAGGTCGTAACGAAATTCAATTCGGAAATAACGAAAACGTCAACGCTTGAAAATCTCGAAAACGAACTGAAAGCCAAAGAAAAGGCGATAAATTCGCTTTTATCTGCCATAGAACAAGGTTTAATCACGAAATCCGCCAAAGACAGACTGATTGCCCTTGAAACGCAAAAGGACGAATTAGAAGCGAAAATATCGCTTGAAAAAGCGAAACAGATAAAACCGCTCGAAGTAGATAAAGTAAAGGCGTTTCTGAATTTCTTTGTCCATAGAAAATACGAAAACGACCAAGAAAAAAACGAGTTTTTCAACTCGTTTATAAATCGCGTCGTATTGTACGATGATAAGATTCTGATTTTCTATAACACCGATACCAATCGACCGGCGGTGATAACAAGAAAGGATACCGACGACTTGCTTGCCGGTATAGGCGAAAAAATCGAAAAAAAAGAGCAAAACAACCGCCAAAAACGAGAAAAACTCGCTTGAACCTCAAAAGTTCAAACGAGTTTCACTTGGCGGAGAAGGAGGGATTCGAACCCTCGAAACGCTTTCACGTTTACATGATTTCCAATCATGCGCCCTCGACCAGCTAGGCGACTTCTCCAGAAGATATTTGATTTCGTGTGATTTCTCACGCGCTCGTTCATTATACTATACTTCTCAAAAAAAATCAAGAGGAAAACGCGAAATTTTTTATTTTTTGTTTTGTTTTCTGCTTTCAGGCAAATCCACCCTGAGATAAAAGGGAAAAGGTAGATTTTTTCTGCCATTGATATGTTACTGAAAAGCATTTTCGTTTGTTTTACCTCAACCAATCCCCCTCCGAAAACGTCCTTTCATCAATTCTTTTACCCGGTAACGATTCGCCGAGGGACCTGTCCCTCGGCGTTTTTCGTCTCATTCCACCGGTAAAACCAGTCTTGAACAATAGCGGCGGCTTTCAATCTCACGCCCGGTAGAAGGTGCAACAATCCCCAAGACCCGCGGAAACCCTATGGGATTCAATCCGCGGTTTTTCGCTTCTCTGCCAAGCGTCAGCCACGCATCATCCACATGGTCGTAATCCCCATAATAAAGCACGGATAATGCATGGCATTCCGGCAACACAACCGCTTCCTCCGGCACTTTTTCTCCCCGCACGGGGACACACACGTAAAACGGATAAGGAGCATCGCCGATGTATCCCTCCAGGTAGTCCCGCCGCTCGGATATTGTGAACATCGGCTCTTCGGAAAGTATATAGCCACGGCGCACGCATTCGCCGTAAAAATCGTACATATATGCGTATTTCTCCGCGATGGTGTGCCCCTCACAAAGACGCATGCAGCAAGTTACGGCGGGCAACACAATTTGCTGCACGGAAATTCCGGGCGTATCCCCTGCCCGCAGGCGCATTTCTTCCACACTGCGTTGCAGTTCGCGCAGGTGGGCTTCGAGAACCGCAAGCAACGCACCGGCATCGCCTCCGCTGGCGAAGTACGAAGCAATTTCATCGGTATGAAGTCCCATTGCCCTGAACTTTTCAATCTGCAGAATTTTCGCAATGTTATGATTGTCATAATATCGTCTTCCGCTGTCCGGCGCAATATAGGCAGGCACCAGCAATCCCTTTTCTTCCATACGCATAAGCGTACTGCGGGAAAGTCCGCACGCATGGGCTGCCTCACCGATTGAAAACAATTTTTTGATGTTCTTTTCCATTCGCATTCTCTCCAAAGGAATTTTTTAAATTATTATAACATAGAAACCGTAAAAAAACAAGCCGCCGTTTTCCGTGCCCCCCCTTCCGACAAGATCCTTCCGGGCGGATAAAAAAATATATATTTTTTTATTATTTTTCTTAAAACCTCTTGATTCGTTCATAGGTGAACGCGTTATAATTGTATGGAAATGAATGAAGTGTCACTGATCCATGCGGCAAAAAAGCATTGCCGGAATTCTGAATCGGTTTGAAAAGGAGTGTGCAACATGTCGGTCCGAAAACGCTTTTGGATTGTGGCATTGTGTTTTTGTGCCTTGCTGTGTACCATGAATCTTGAGACAAGAGCCGCGACCACCTCGCTTGTGAACATTTCCAAAAGCGGAAAAGAATATCAATACGCAGAAAGCAAAACCAATCATCAGGAACTCACCTACGGAACGAAAACGGCGGATAAAACCATCGGAAGCGTCCAAGCCGAATCGGCTGACGGCGGAATGAAATTCACGCTTGATACCGGAACAAACAAGTATTTCAAACTGTACTACAAAGAGATTGTCGTCCGGGTCAGAGTTCCTGCGAACACGGCATACACAGTAACATTCAGCACGACGCTTGAAGGAACATTTACCGTGTCAAACAAAAGAGCCACGGCAAAATACTACTGTCAGTTTGTTTATCTGGGAGAAGCCGGTGCCGACAGCAACGTCACGTTTTATCCGGGAAATCCACCGACAACCGCGGTAGGCGGCTCTAAGGAAAATGTAAATGTCCTGGGGTACTACATTAATCCCGATACGAAATCCACGACATATACCTGCGGCAGTTCCACAACCAAAACGGACATAAGTTGCGACTTTGTAAACAATACGGGGGCAGAGACGGAAATTTCCCGTTACTTCGGGCTTTGGGTTGCCTGCGATTACGGCAGCAAATACTCCAATCAGGGAAAAGCCACCTGCACAATCACACCGAAGTCCGTCTCCTACACAGTAACCTTTGACCCCAACGGCGGTACGGTTGGCACAACGAGCAAAACCGTGACCACCGGGGAGACCTACGGGACGCTTCCCAAGCCCACCCGCACGGGCGGGTATACCTTTGACGGCTGGTACACGAAAAAGACCGGCGGTGAAAAAGTGACGGCTACCTCAACGGTGTATGACCCAGAAACGTACGACAGAACCCTCTATGCTCACTGGAGCTTGACCCCCGCCGAACCGCCTGAGATAATTAAAATAAATACCGATATTACGATTATCTATGGCCAAATGCCTTCTACCGGCTTGACATGCCGAGGGGGGGCATACCATACACTTAGTCAGGAATGGTATGAGTGCGACAAAAACGGAAACAACGGAAAATTGGTCACGGACGAAAACGGAAAGCCCACATACGTCAAGATGCCCACCGCCGGCGTACATTATTATTACTGCGAGGTTATCGGCACACGCCAAGATAACGGCCTCAGTGCACGCACCAAAAGTGCGATTATGAAGGTGACCGTGGGAAAAGCCACTCCGGACGAGGGAAACAACTACAATCTGTCCGCCTCCGCTGTGGATCTGGCTGTCAATGAAACCCTGAGCGAAAGCATCCTCACCGGTGGCGAAATGAGGATTTCCATTATCGGCGATAGACTGGTTGTGCCTGGCACTTTCAGTTGGGTAGACGGTTCGATTAAGCTTGAAAAGCCCCAAAGTGGCTCGGGTACATCCTACGAAGTCCGTTTTACGCCGGATGACACCGACAACTACAACACGGTTATCCTCAAACAAAAGGTATGGGTCAGAATAACCTGCAGTCATGGCAACAAATGGGGCGCATGGCAGGAGGATGGCACGCGTACCTGCACGGCATGCGGCAGAAAGGAGGTCAGCCGCGTATCGGTCACCATTACCTGGGGTGCAATGGAATTTACCTACTCTAACGGCACATGGAATCCGGAAAATCATCAATATGAAGATGTCGGATGGATTCCGAATGAGGAGGATGGAAACCGGATCACCATTGAGAACACCGGGAGAGTCACCGTAAATGTTTCGGTCTGTTATACTCCGGATTATTCCGCGGTGTCGGGAAGTTTTGCGAACCTTGAAGGAACGGTCATCGAAAGCCCCATTGCTCTGCCTGTAAACGGAAAGGAATCCGTCTGGCTGATTCTGAAAGGAAAGCCGGATAAAATTCTGAATCATACGGTGATCGGAACGATCACCGTCACGTTGGGAGGGAATTAACGATGAAAAACGAAAAAGAAGAGAAAGAAGAAAAAAACCGAAAGAAGTGGCTTTTATTGCTGTTGCTTCTGCTTCTTTTGCTGATTTCAATCGGTGTAAGCGTGTGGGCACTGTTTTTCCGTAATTCGCCCGTTTTGCCGCCGGATTATGCCGGGATTGATACCGAACGGCATGCCGAGCCGATTGGAGACGACGATTCCAAAAAACTGGAAGCTCCCGAAGGCGGCGGCGCGGTATCCCTGACGTTTTCCAAAGAAGTCCGCATCTCCCTTTCGGATAAAAAAGCCACCTTGATGTTTGCCAATCCCGGCAAATCAACACAGGATATGGTCATTCAGGTTGTGGTAAAAGATGTCGTTATCATACAATCCGGCAGGATTCTGCCGGGCAATCGCGTGACGACGCTCGATCTGCTGAAGAATGCCGCAAAACAACTTTCACCCGGCGGCTATGACGGCAAATTTGTTCTTGCGTTTTACGACCGTGAAAGCGGGGAAAAAGCAATGATCAACACCGAAATCCCCATAACCGTCACTGTAACCAATTGATCCCCAACAAAGGTATTGACCTCCCATTGCGACATTCCGGCAAAGGCGGAGCCGCATCCGGGGTGAATATAAATCAGTTTTTTCATTTGTTCAGAAAGGATGAAGTATTATGAAAAAAATCTTTGCGTTTGTGCTTTCCCTTACTTTGGCACTTTCGTTCTGTTCGGTTCTGGCATTTGCGGAATCCAAGATTGTAAACCCCAACGGCAGTGCTTCCCACGATGTAACCGCAACCTATCAGCCGGGTACATCCGGTGACACGGTTTACAGCGTTGATATTACATGGGGAGACATGGCATTCACATACACGGATGCTTCGACCGGAACGTGGAATCCCGAAACGCATTCTTATGATGGTGCAAAGGATGCCTCCTGGAAAGCGACAAACGAAGACGGCAACAAAATTGTTGTGACCAACCACTCCAACACCGAAGTAACAGCAACGCTCAGCTACGAAAGTTCCACCGGATTCGAAGGAATTACAGCCACTTTCGACACTTCCGTACTCAATCTGAGAACGGCTGTCGGAACCTCGGTTTCGGATGCCCCTTCCGCCACCACCTTCCTTACAATCTCCGGTGAGCTTGAAAGCACAACGGCTGCCAACACGAAAATCGGCACAGTCAAGATCACGCTCGGTTAAGCGCTGTTGAGAAGCGGAACACAAGGTTCTATATGGCAGAATCTTTCCGGAGTCTGCCTCTGCCGCCGATGACCTGTTCTGATAGGAGGTGTCTGTGGACCAAGCCGTCCCACCTTTGACAGCCACAGTCCTATCGGAGCAGGCATTGACTGATTTGCGTTAAACATGAAATTGTCGTGAAAGCAAAAAGCGAGGAATGCGATATGAAAGGAAAAAGAAATCCGGTACGGATTCTGGCAGTATTCTGTATATTTTCTGTCATCATCATGGTCCTTTCGCTGATATTCGGGAGGAAATCACGGGAAGCCGCAGCGTTTACTCCCCCGCCCTTTGAACCGTCAGCCGTTTTGGGAACCCCGAATGTTCCCGAGGATCTCGGCTATTCCTCACCGTATGCGAGCGGGATGAGCTACCGCTTTTCGGTATGCGGCAAGGTAAAAACGGTTCACACGGAAGCCACCGTTTATCTTACGAACCCCGAAGGGAATGCCGTATGGCTCAAACTTCGGGTCTTGGATGATAACGGCAATATGTTTGGAGAAACCGGGCTGATAAAGCCGGGAGAATATGTTCAAACCGTTCGGCTTTCCAGGGAACTCTCCTCCGGAACAACAATCAAGCTGAAAATTATGGGATATGTACCGGACACTTATCAAAGTGCAGGTGCTACCACCCTCGAAACAACCGTGATTGCAGCCGAATAACATTTCCTCATGATTGCCGCATTTCCACTTCAGCCGCCTGCTGTGATTTACACAAATCAAGAAAAAGCGATTGGCTTTTCCTGGAATCCGGGAAGCAGCAATCGCCTGTATTTCTTCTGTTTTTGTACCAGTCTGACCATGCGGTCGGGCTGATTTTTTTGAAATAAAATGCCGTCCGGAACACTTGAAAAGAATGTGTTCCGGACGGTACTTTTCTATGACCGTATAAGGATTTTACTCTCTGTGCGTATCAATAAACTGCTGCATATAGGCAGGAAGTTCACTCTCAAATTCCATATACACTCCCGTTACGGGATGCGTAAAACCGATTTTTTTTGCGTGCAGATATTGCCCTGTCAACTCCGACTTTTTTATATTTCCCGGACTGTACAGGGGATCGCCGTAAACCGCATGCCCAAGAGACGCCATATGCACGCGGATCTGATGGGTTCGTCCGGTCTGCAATGTGAATTCCATCCAGGTTGTGCGATCCAGTTCTTCCAGCACCCGGTATTCCGTTACCGCGTTTCTTGAATTCTTTGGTGTAACCGCCATTTTTTTCCGATCTTTCGGATCCCGTCCGATCGGACGATCCACAACCCCCTCACGCGCTTTCAGATGCCCGTAAACAATGCCGTTGTAAACCCGAAGAAAAGAATGTGTCTTAATCATTTCTGCCAGTTTCAGGTGCGCCTCGTTTGTTTTGGCAACGATCAGAAGTCCGCTGGTGTCCTTGTCAATGCGGTGCACGATTCCCGGACGGACCACGCCGTTGATGCCGGAAAGGGAATTCCCGCAATGCGCCAGCAACGCGTTGACCAAGGTTCCGTCCTCATGCCCGGGAGCCGGATGCACAACCATACCTCGCGGTTTGTTGACCACAAGAAGCTGCTCATCTTCGTATACAATCTCCAACGGAATCTCCTGTGCGGAAATTCCGGAGGCACGGGGTGTCGGAATTTCAACACAAACAAGATCACCCGGCTTCGGCTTTTCGTTCTTTCGTGCCGGCTTTCCGTTAATGCAAACTTTTCCGTTCTCCGCAAGCATTGCTGCCGCTGTTCTGGTCAATCCGGTGTTTTCGGCGAGGAGTCGGTCGAGCCGGCATCCTGCATCTTTTTCTTCGACGTGGAACTCCAAGCCAGAACCTCCCCTTTCTTCACAAAAAAGATAATCAAGAACAAAATGGCACCGCAGGTAATAAACGAATCCGCAATATTAAAAACTGCGAAATCCGCCAACCGTACCGAAAACGGATGGAATGAAATCTGCGGAATTTTAAAAAACCGGAAGTCAAGCATATCCACAACAAAACCACGGGCTACCCGGTCTATCAGGTTGCCTACGCCGCCCGCTGTCACACACACCAGCGAATAATATGCTACGTCGTTGGTGACAGTTCCGGACAACAGCAGCCAGCCAAGAGCCAGAACCAACAACGTATTGAAAATGAGGAAAAACATCGGCTGATTCTCCAGCATACTGAACGCCGCCCCGGTGTTCTGCCGATAGGTCAGATGCACCGCTCCCCCCAGGAGGGGAATATCCCCTCCTAAAGAGATGTGGGAAACCGTCAGTATCTTGGAAATCTGATCCAGCAGGATACAGAAGGCAAAGACAAGCAGCCCGATACCGTTCCTTTTGTTGAAAACGGTTCTCATAAAGATCTCACAACATGAGCGCAACGTTCGCACAGCGTCGGATGCTCCGGATCGGAACCGACCGTCTGACAATATTGCCAGCAGCGCTCACACTTCTGACCCGAGGCCTTTTCTACACGAACGGAAAGCGTCTCACCTTTTTCCAGTTCCACGCCGGAAACAATCAAAAGCATCGGAAGCTTTTCTTTATACTTGTCCAGAACCGCGAAATCTTCATCCGAACAGGTCAGAATCACATCGGCTTCTAAGGATTTTCCGATCAACTTGTTGTTCCGCGCTTCTTCCAGCGAAGCATTGACAACATCACGCAGTTCAATCAGGCGATTCATTTCCGCAAGGGTCTTTTCATCCAACGAATAGGCATCCCACGGTTTAACCATCGGATTGAACATGACATTTTCGGCATCGTCCCCCCTGCGATGCGGCATAGCCGTCCAGATTTCATCTGCCGTAAAACAGAGAATCGGAGCAAGCATCCGGACAAGCGCATCCAGAATAAAGTACATTGCCGTTTGCACGCTGCGGCGCAGTAAGCCGTTCTTTTCTTCGCAATACAGCGTATCTTTCACCGCATCCAGATAAAAATTGGACATATCCACCACGCAGAAGTTGCGGATTACATGATACACCACATGATACTCAAAATTTTCATAGGCATCCGTCACGCGACGAATCAGATCGTTTACACGGGTAATTGCCCAGCGGTCCGTCACCGTCATTTCTTCCGGCGAAACCGGCATGTCGGGATCAAAACCGTCCAGATTTCCGAGAATATATTTCGCCGTATTACGGATTTTCAGATACGCCTGCGACAACTGCTTGAAAATGGCATCGGAAACGCGGACATCCACCTTATAATCCGAAGAAGCCACCCACAAACGAAGCAGGTCCGCACCGTATTTGTTGACAATCTCCTCCGGTGCCATGGCATTGCCGAGAGACTTGTGCATGGCTCTGCCTTCGCCGTCCACCGTCCATCCGTGCGTCAGAACCGCACGATACGGGGCTTCCCCTTTTACACCGACCGCGGTCAAAAGCGAAGACTGGAACCAACCACGATACTGGTCGGCACCTTCCAGATACAGGTCGGCAGGCCAACGCATTCCCTCCCGGCCGTCCAAAACGACAAAATGTGTCGAACCGGAATCAAACCAGCCGTCCAGCGTATCGGTTTCTTTGGTAAAATGCTTACCGCCGCAATGCGGACAGACAAATCCATCCGGAAGCAATTCTGCGGCATCTTTTTCATACCAGCAGTTGGACCCCTCTTTGCCAAACAACTCCGATACAGTGTTGATCGTATCGGTTGTACAGATGGGTTTCCCGCAATCCTCACAATAGAATACGGGAATCGGAAGCCCCCAGTGACGCTGACGGGAAATGCACCAGTCGGCACGTTCCTCAATCATGGAAAGCATCCGGTCTCCGCCCCATTCGGGCATCCACTTTACGCCCCTTGCCGCTTCTTTTGCCTGCTCCTTGAATGCCTCTACCGAGCAGAACCACTGCGGAGTGGCACGGAAAATAATGGGATTCTTGCACCGCCAGCAGTGCGGATAGCTGTGCTGAACATTTTCACTTGCCAGCAACGCTCCGCTTTCTTTCAAATCCTTCAGAATTACCGTGTTGGATTCGTCGTATTTCAAACCGGCATACGGACCGGCGTCTTCCGTCTGATAACCACGATCATCCACCGGAACGATCAAATCCATTTTATAACGGCGGCAGGTCTGATAGTCGTCTGCGCCAAAGCCGGGAGCCGTATGAACGCATCCGGTTCCGCTGTCCATGGTAACATAGTCTGCCAGCAGAACCGTACTCGGACGGTCAAGGAACGGATGCTGTGTCTGTACAAACTCCAGATCTCTGCCCTTGAATTCCGCTACACGCTCATATTCCGAAATGCCGGCAACCTGCATCACGCGATCTGCCAGCGCATCGGCAAGCACATACATTTCGCCATCGGGAACTTTGACCAGAACATATTTTTCCTCCGGAGCCACAGCAATCGCCACGTTTCCGGGAAGAGTCCAGATTGTCGTTGTCCAGATCACAAAATACATCTTGCTGAGATCTCCATACGGAGCCAGCAGCCCCTTGTCATCGGAAACACGGAACTTCACATAAACCGACGTGCAGGGAATATCCTTATATTCAATTTCCGCCTCCGCCAATGCCGTTTCGTCGGTGGGGCACCAGTATACGGGTTTCAGTCCTTTATAGATGTAACCTTTCCGGTACATCTCTCCGAAGACTTTGATTTCCGTGGCTTCAAAATCCCGGTCCATCGTATGATACGGATGCTCCCAGTCTCCCAAAACACCGAGCCGGACAAACTGTCCCTTTTGAATCTCCACAAAGTCTTCCGCAAACTTCTGGCAGGCATTGCGGAATTCCGGAATGGACATTCTCTTTCGGTTCAGTTTGTTTTTCTTGATGATAGCACTTTCAATGGGCATACCGTGATTATCCCAGCCGGGAACATAAGGAACACGGTACCCGGACATCGACTTATAACGGACAATAAAGTCTTTCAGAACTTTGTTCAGTGCCGTACCCATGTGAATGCTTCCGTTCGAAAACGGAGGTCCGTCATGCAGGATATAAAGCGGTCGATCCGCGTTTTTCTCAAGAAGTTTTTCGTAAATCTTTTTCTGCTGCCACGCTTCCAAGAACGCAGGTTCCCTCATGGGAAGATTTGCTTTCATGGGGAAATCCGTCTTCGGGAGATTCAGCGTTGTGTTGTAATCCATGTTTTTAATTTTTCTCCTTAAATTTTATTCCTCATCGTCATCGTCGAAATCATCGTCATCATCGTCGTCGTCATCAAAATCGTCAGCATCGTCGTCGGTATGACGAGAGAAAAAGCCGCCGCGCTTCTTTTTGGAATCCGCGTCTTTTTTGCGGGAAGAAAACGTTCCGGCAAAAAGATCCTTCAAAACGCTCTCCCGGTCTTTCGGTTCGGGCTTCTCGGATTCTTCATCGTCAAAATCGTCGGCATCTCCGGCATCTTCATCGTCGTCTTCATCAATTTTGCGGAAGTGCAGATCCTGTTTGTTGTTCTTTTTCTCTTCAATCACAGATTTCAGGAACTCCTGCTCCGTTTCTGCCTTGCTGGGGCTATCCGCATTCGCTTTTTTTTCTTTTTCCGGAATATAAAATGCTTCAGGATCCGTGTAACCGATTTTCTTCTCGATCGAGCTGATTTCATCGTCTACCTGAATCTTCGGAATCACAATGGTCGGGCTGTCTTCTATGGCAGCCGGAGTCGGAATTTCTGCCGGTTTTTCCGCAATCGGCTCAGCTTTTTCGGCAACCGGATCCGGAACAGGTGCAGAAACCTCCGTTGCGGGTGAAACGTCTTCTTTTTCAAGAACCGGAATATCACGGATCAACTGAATGTGTTTTTCATAAGTAGAAACCAAGGACGCCTTGAAAGCATCAATTTCGGCAGAAAGGGCGTTCTTTTCCCGTTTGAGGTTTTCCAGTTCATGCACCGCAGAAGCGGCCTCCGACTGTGCCCGCTCGCGAATTGCCGAAGCATCTTCCTTTGCTTTCTGAACAATCTCATCGGCTTTCTTCCGTGCGTCTGCAAGAACCTCATCGTAATCTTTCTGCGTATTGATCAGTGCTTTTTTCCAGCTTTCCTGTTCGTCCCGGATGTGCTCCAGTTTGTCGGAAAGAGACAGTGCCTTTGCGGAAAGGCGCTCCTTCTCCTCCTGAAGATCGGAAACCAGGGATACAATGTCATCACGGAAGGCATCCACCTCTTCCATATTATACCCGGTTGTTCTCGTTCTGGAAAACTCTTTTCTCTCAATATCTCTCGCTGTAAGCATGGGTAATCCTCCGAATATGTTATTTTTTTTTCTATCAATACATATCATCTTCAAAGTCATCGAAGATGTCCCCGGAAATATTCATACCGCCGGGAATGATCAGATATGTTTCCGATGCGATTTTCTTGACCTGCCCCTTCAGAGCAAAGGATACACCCGTCAGAAAATCCACAAACCGTCTGGCATCCTTCGACACCAACTCCAGATTCAGAACGATTGTCTTGCCCTCCATTAAGCTTGAAGCAATGTCTTTCAGTTCGTCCCTTGTTGCCGGCTTAACCAGCAGGAAGTCGGTTTTGGAAGGTTTCTGCGAAAAAACGGGAGCCGGTGAAAAGGACTCCGGTTCTTTTCTCCCTTCCACGGAAATTGAATCGTTTTCGTTGAAATCGTCTTCGCCGCCACCGAATACATTTTTCCAAAAACTCATGATAAACACCTCATCTATTTCAATTATATTTCTCTCATGCAAAAAGATACGAACCAATACGCACCATATTTGCGCCGTTCTGCACAGCCAGTTCAAAATCCCCGGACATTCCCATGGAAAGCCAACGCATTTCCACCCCCGGAATTCTTGCCGCTTCGGTTTCCCGATACAGGTCATACATTCCCCTGTAATAGTCATTCTTCGTGCAGATTGGCATAATGGCCATATAACCCTTTACACGGATGTTTTCACACGAAGCCGCTGTGCGGACAAGTGATAGTGCCTCGGATAACGGTGCTCCGAATTTCTGCTCTTCTCCGGCAATGTTCACCTGAATCAGAATATCCACCGGCATCTTCGCATTTTTGTTGATTTCAAGAAGCAGATGTTCGGAATCCACAGACTGAATCAACGCCAGACCTCCGACCGAGAGCAAGGCGCGCACTTTATTGGTCTGCAGATGACCGATAAAATGTTTCCGGCATGGCAGCAACCCGTCTTTGGATTTGCGCAGAATCTCCTGCACATGGTTTTCTCCGATATCCGTTATGCCGCACCGGATCGCTTCGTTCGCCAAAGAAGTTTGCTGATATTTCGTTACGGCAATCAAAGTTACCGGATGGGTAAAGCCACCCCTTTGCTGAGCAAGCCGGATACGATCTTCGATCTCCTGTTTCCGTTGTGCCAAGTTACCCATTTCCGCTTACGACCTTTCCGTCAAACATGTCTTTTCCGTTTGTGAGAACTTCATCGTTTTCCATCAACATCCGAGTTCCGCTTGTTTTTGATGCCGTTACGATGGAATAAGAAATTCCGGAATCAAAAGAATGCAAAACCTGAACCGGTTTGAACACCACACGCTGTCCGACCAAAACAAACACGCCCGTTTCTCCGTCCTGAACCCGGAGTGCTTCAGACGGAACACGAAGCCCCCGATAGGTCTGCACCACAAGCGATACGGGAGTGCGGCGAAGCGAAAACTCATACGCCGTCAGTTGACTTCCCTGAAACACGACCGCAGTCTTTCCGGAAGAATCCGCCGAAACGGAAACAACCGTAAAGGAAAGCCGGCGGGTTCCGCTTGTATCCCTGTCAAATTCCAGAGAAACCGTTGCCCCCTCGGACAAAAAGGATACATCCGCAGAATCAAATACGGCAGCGAAATACCAAGTGGGTGAATTTTGGGTTTTTCCGATATAGCGGGAAGGTTTTTCTGCGGGAGTTGCCTCGTAATATTTCTGGAAGTCATCCACCGTCATTCGACGGGAAGGGTCGTAGCGTAACGCCTCATATCCGTCGAAATCGGACGAAAAATATCCTGCATTCGCAGAGGTCACATACGATTCTTTCAGTCCAAGCTGCTGAATCAATTGGCTCTTTTTTTGCTGAATCTGCTCCAATGCTTCCCGATAATAAGAAGCCCCCGAACGGAAGATGTCGATTTTATTGAAAAGAATCTGTAAATCGTCCGCTGCCGAAACGGTAAGAGCATACCGCTCCTGTTCTGAATTGTCGAGATAATCCAGAATTTTTTCCAGAACCGTATCCCGTAATTTCAGAATATCCGACGAGCCGACCGAAGCAACCGTTTCGTTCAGAATACGTTCCGCTTCTTCCAACGCTTCCAGTGCTGCAAAATCTTTCTCGGAAATTTCCTCCGAATAATACCGCGCGACCCGCGAATTCACAGCAACGCGATCGCCTTCTGCCACAAGATACGACAAAGACGGGGTTTCCGAATCCGCAAGAAGAAGTTCTTCTGACCGCAGAGCAATGCCTTTCCCCTGCACGGTATAACAATACGTATAGGATTCCGCTACAACAGAATCCGGAACTGAGGAAAACAGATTGCCGGCAAAGGCAGAGACCAGAATGTAAAGCACAAAAAGCGCGGCAACGCCATAAAAAAGAAAGAAAAGGGGCTTTCGCTTCTTCATGTGTCCTCCCAAGAACTTTCCAGCTTCTTCATCCATACATCGGCATCCGACACGGTCCAACCGTTTTCCGTGACAATCCAGGAGATCCGCTGATCACGTCGGAACCAGGTCAACTGACGCTTGGCGTATCGACGGCTTTCCTGTTTGATTCGTTCATAAACCGCTTCCAGAGAATCCTTTCCATCAAAATAAGGAAAAAATTCTTTGTATCCGATCGCCTGTCCCGCCGTAGAATCCGGACGGAGCTTTCCTGCCGAAACCAGGGTCCGGACTTCCTGTTCCAGACCGGCTTCCCGCATCCGGTCCACACGTCGGTCAATACGGTCATACAGCATTGCACGGTCAGAAAAGTTCAGTCCAACCGGCTCAAAACTAAATTCTCCGACGTTTTGCCTGGACAGACGCTTCTGCTCGGTCATCGTATGCCCGGTTTCATGGTAAACCTCCAGAGCACGGATGATGCGCTTCCGGTCGTTATCATGCAGAATCTCGGCACTTTCCGGATCAATCTCGGCAAGCATCTGCTTCAGAACGGCGTTTCCCTCCCGCTCGGCAAGCTGCTTCAGGTCTTCCCGGTATTTTTCATCATGCCGGACTTCGGCAAGCTCTACATGATCCATCAGAGAAGACAGGTACAGTCCGGTTCCGCCCACGACAATGGGCAACCGTCCCCGCGCCAAAATGTCCCGGATACAGGAACGGGCGGCTACCAGATAATCTGCCAGAGTAAAGATTTCCGTCGGATCGACAAGATCCATCATATGATGCGGAATTCCCAGTCGCTCTTCTGCGGTCGGCTTAGCCGTTCCGATGTCCATTCCCCGGTAAATCTGCATGGAGTCCGCCGAAACAATCTCTCCGCCGAGGCGTTCTGCACACAAAAGCGAAAAAGCTGTTTTTCCGCTTGCTGTCGGACCGAGAATCACCGGGATCTTACGTGATTTCATACAATTCTTTTAAATTCCTTTTCAATGGCTGTTCGGGAAAGAGCAAACGCAATCGGACGACCGTGAGGACAGTATTTAAGACGGTCTTTCTCACGGAAATAGCGGGCAATCAATGCCCGTTCCTCCAACTCGGACGTTTCGCTGCCGCTTTTGATAGCAGATTTGCACGCAACCGTATGAAGAATCTCATCCAAGGGATTGATGGAGGCATTTCCGGAAATCAGCTGCCGGCAAAAGTCCGTCAACGCGCTTTCAATCCGGCTGGCAGGAAGAAGCGACGGAATTTCACGCACGGCAAGACTTCCGCCGAAATCGTCCACATCAAAACCTGCCCGTGACAGAATCTCACGGTTTTCCAGAAGCAATGCATCCTCCTCACTTCCAATAGAAAAAAGGTAAGGAGCGAGAAGTGTCTGCGTGGAAATCGGCTCGGTTTTGAGACGCTCAAAATTCATGCGTTCATGAAGTGCATGCTTATCCACAAACAGAATTTCATTTTCTTTCTGTATCAGAATATAAGCGGAAAATGCTTCTCCTATAATACGAAAATCTTCGGCATCCGGTTCTCCGGCTTCGGGCATAGGCAAGGGATCCTGCGGTTCTTCCGGCTGAGGTGCGGATGTTACAGGCGAAACCGCAGCAGAAAAGAAGACGGAAATCTCTTCCGGCGTTTTGCAGACAGAGTCCCTCAGTGTCGGCTCCGGAGTTTCACTCAGAAAGCACGTCCGATTCGCAACGGGTGCTTTTTCCATGTGAACCGGCATTTCCCGCTCGGTCACAGGTGTCTCGATCGTCCATTCGCCATGACGGACCGTTTCGGTTTTCGGTTGTTGCGCAGGAGGTTCAACATTCTGTACGGGAACGATCGGTGTTGGCTTTTCAAATTCCGAAAGGCGAATCTCCGATATCCCGCTGTCAAAACTCAGGGCGGCGGCAATTGCCGCAGACAGTGCCTGAGCAACCGATTTTTCATCGGAAAATTTAACATCCAGCTTGTTTGGATGCACATTGATGTCCACAGCAGACAGATCCGTTTCCAAAAACAAAACGCAATAGGGAAAGCGCGATACCATCAGACAGTTCCGATAGGCATTTTCCAGAACCGTTTGCAACAATTTGGAGCGTACGGTACGGCCGTTGACATAAAACAACTGTTCCCGACGGTTCGGTTTGCTGAAAATGGGCTTGCAGACATAGCCGTAAACATGAATTCCGTCCAACGTGCGGTCTACCGGAAGCAGATTTTCCGCAAACGCTTTTCCGTATACGGCATACAGGGTATCCAGAAGTTTTCCGCTGCCCGGAGTAAAAAGAGTTTCCGCACCGTTGACCTTCAGACGAAACGAAACATCCGGACGGGAAACCGAAAGACGCTGTACATATTCCGAAATTGCACCGGTCTCGGCAAGGTCGGATTTCAAAAACTTCTGCCGTGCCGGCGTATTGTAAAAAAGATCCTCTACGGTAACGACGGTTCCGTCCGCTGAAGGAAATTCCTCTTCCTGCGGAATCCCCGTTCCGTCAATCCGGACCCGATGCCCGACCAGATCTTCTGCACGCTTTGTCAGAAGCGTCACATGGGAAACTGCAGCAATTGACGGCAACGCTTCCCCCCGAAAACCGAGAGTTCCGATTCGGAACAGATCGTCCTTTGTGCAGATTTTACTGGTGGCGTGCTTGCGGAACGCAAGAACCGCTTCCTCCGCGGACATTCCGCAGCCGTTATCCGAGATGCAGATCCGTGTACGTCCGCCGTTCTCAATTTCAACCCGAATCAACGTGGCTCCGGCATCCACAGCGTTTTCTACCAGTTCTTTCACCACGGAAGCGGGACGCTCCACAACTTCGCCGGCAGCAATCAACGCAGAAACGGACGGGTCCAAAACACGAATGGGCATAAAAGGAACTCCTTTCAGATTTCTCTTGCCTTTTGTGAAAGGTTGTATAAAAGGTTCATGGCTTCAATGGGAGTGAGAACCGATGCATCTGTTGTTTTCAACTCGGCAAGAATTTCATCCGCAACCGACGAAGTCAATGAGATCTGCGCATCCTCATCCGGACGCGCACATACCGGAGCTGACGGAACTCGGCACGCTTCCAGTTCGGTAAGAATTTTCTCGGCATTCCGGATCACTTCATCCGGAACACCTGCCAGACGCGCAACGTCAATGCCATAGCTGTCGTCTGTTCCGCCCGGAACGATCTTGCGCAGAAAAATAACGGTATTCCCACGTTTTTTTGCCGCCACATTATAATTCTTCACCCCGGGAACGGTTTTTTCCAGGGCAATCAACTCATGGTAGTGTGTGGCAAACATGGAACGGGCTTTAATTTTTTCTGCCACATATTCCAGCACGGCACGGGCAATGCTCATCCCGTCAAACGTACTGGTTCCGCGTCCGATTTCATCAAAGATCAGCAGACTCTTTTTCGTTGCGTTTTTGAGGATGTTGGCAACCTCGGTCATTTCCAGCATAAACGTGGACTGCCCAGCACCGAGATCGTCCGACGCGCCGATCCGGGTAAAGATCTTATCCACAACGCCGATGCTTGCCGACGTTGCCGGCACAAAAGACCCGATCTGAGCCAACAGCACAATCAGTGCTACACTGCGCATATAGGTGGATTTTCCTGCCATATTCGGACCGGTCAGAATCGCCATGCGGTAATCTGCGCCGTTAAGATAGGCATCATTCGGCACAAACAAATCGTTCCGGAGCATTTGCTCTACTACGGGATGACGTCCGTTTTTGATGTCCAAGACATCCGAGGTGTTGACCACCGGACGCACATAGGAATGTTTTACGGCAACCTCGGCAAGCGAAGCAAACACATCAAGAAAAGAAAGAACAGAGGCGGTTGTTTTGATCCGCTCCAGATTTTCTGACAAATAGGAACGCAGTTCTTCAAAGAGACGTGCCTCCAGTTCCACGACCCGATCCGAAGCGGACAGCAGTTTTGCCTCAATCTCTTTCAGTTCCGGCGTGATGAACCGTTCTCCGTTCACCAAGGTCTGCTTCCGGATATATGTTTCGGGGACCTTATCCTTGAAAGCATTGGAAACCTCCAGGTAATAACCGAAGACCTTGTTGTATCCGATCTTCAGTTTGGAAATCCCGGTCTCTTCCTTTTCGCGGGCTTCCAGATTCGCCAGAATTTTTTTGGAGTCCGTCAGCATCAGCCGCAGCTCGTCCACATCGGAAGAAAATCCGGAACGGATAATCTTTCCGTCCCTTGCGGACAAAGGGGGATCGTCGCAAAGACGTTCGTTGATATGCCCGGTCAGATCATGCAGATCATCCAGATTCCGTGTCAGTTCTTTCAGATACGGAGACCGGAGCGTCGCAGCCGAAAGAAGTTGCCGGATGCGGGGCAGCGGCTCAAAGGAAACGGCAAGGTTCCGTACCTCGTGCGGGTTGATGGTGCCGTAAACCACCTTGGTCAGAAGACGCTCCACATCTTTGATTGAAGAAAGTTCTTCTTTCAGGTTTGCACGCAGGATATTGTCATGAAAGAGATCCTCCACCGCATCCTGACGCCGTGCAATCTGCAAGGGATCCAACAAGGGGCGCAACAAAAACTGCCGCAAAAGCCGGGCACCCATTGCCGTCCGGGTATGGTCCAGAACACCGAGCAGCGAGCCCTTCTTCTCTGCTGTACGCATGGTTTCCACAATTTCCAGACTCCGCCAGGTAGAAAGATCCAGCTCCATCTGTGTGTACGCGCCTACCCGCGTCAGATTCCGGATGTGGGACAAACTGCACAATTGCGTTTCGCGCAGATAGTGAAACAGTGAACCGAGGGTTTTGGTTGTCAGCGCACCGGACTCCAGCCCGGTCTGCTCGAAGGGAAGTCCCAATTGCCCGGAAACTTCTTCCTCCGCTTTTTCACAAACGGATGCCCGTGTCAACAGGCACCCCTCGTGGCGCTGAAGGTACGCCGAAACAACCGGAAGTTTTGAGGATTCTTCGTTTACGTAAATCTCCCGGGGTTGGTATTTTCCCAGATCCGTTTCCGTCACCGGATCTTTCACGGAAACCGCATCGTTCAGAAAAATATCCCCGGTGGAAACATCAACGGCACATAAAGCAACCTTCCCCTGCTCGGCAAACAACGCCACAATGAAGTTGTTGTTGGTTTCATCCAGCATTTCCGGATCGGTTACTGTGCCGGGTGTAATAATCCGGGTAACCTCGCGTCCCACAACATCGTTGGTACCTTCGGCTTTGATCTGCTCGCAGACCGAGACCTTGAACCCCTTGGCGACCAGACGCGCGATATAGCCGTCCACGCTGTGATACGGAACTCCGCACATCGGCGCCCGTTCTTCCATGCCGCAGTCTCTGCCCGTCAGAGTGATGTCCAATTCCCGGCTTGCCGTAATGGCATCCTCAAAAAACATCTCATAAAAATCGCCCAAACGGTACATGAGAATATAATCCGGATACTTTGCTTTCATCTCCCGATACTGTCTCATCATCGGGGAAAGCCCTCCGCGTTCCGCCATGGTATTTCCTCCCCACCTCGTTTGGATTGATTCAGTGACACCCTGCACAGCCGCCGCAGTTTCCGGAACAAGAGTGCGGCTCCTGCCCGGTCACATAGAAGTTGATTTTTTTGTAAATTCCGTTGACAACTTCTTCCAAGGCGTTCTTCTTCTGTTCATAATCTTCGGTCAGGGGATCTGCCGCAAGCTGCGTGTAAACGGCACGCAGTTCATCCTGCATGGTTTTGATCTTCGCTTCATCACGCTCGCCGTCCGGCTTCTGCATCTCGTGAAGAACTGCCATTTTTTTAAGATTGAACTCCCCCGTCAGCGCCTGCAGCCGCTCACTTTCGTCATAATTTCTGCGCGCCGCTTCATAGGCAAGATATTCCTCGCTGTCATGAATGGCTTTTCCCAATTCCTCCGTAATCCGTTCGATTTCCGTCATAATGTTTCTGTCCTTTGTTCAATTTTTGTCCCGAAAATCGCCCAGTTCAGCGTCTTTTCGATATGAACCTTCATTCTTTCTCCAGGATGCAATTCTCCGCTGGGCGTAATCTGAACCAGCGTATCGTTATCGGTCCGTCCCTCCCAAAGGTCCGGTCTGGTCTGTGAAACTCCGTAGACAAGAACTTCCACGTCTTTTCCGAGATAGGAACTGTTGCACCCTTCGGAGCTAAGGTTCTGCAAAGCAAGCAAACGCTCAAACCGCGCGGACTTGATCTGACGATCCACCTGGTCTTTCCGTTCCGCGGCAGGGGTTCCCGGTCGCGGCGAATATAAAAATGTGTATAACCCGCTGAAACCTACTTGCCGGACAAGGTCCAGAGTTTCCTCAAAATCTTCTTCGGTCTCCCCGGGAAACCCAACAATCACGTCACTAGTGAGCGAAAGGTCCGGAATGGTCTTTTTGGCATAGGCAACCAATTCCAGATACTGCTCCCGCGTATATTTCCGGTTCATCTCCTTCAGCACTTTGTTGCTTCCGGATTGAAACGGAAGATGAAGATGCCTGCAGATTTTCTTTTCTGCCGCAATGGTGTCCATCAGTTTGCGGGAGGCATCTTTCGGATGCGATGTCATGAATTTAACGCGGAAATCTCCGGGAATCGCACAAATATCACGCAGAAGATCCGAAAAATCGTAGTCCAGATCCAGATCGTTGCAATAGGAGTTGACGTTTTGTCCGAGTAATGTGATGTCCTGGTATCCGGCATGGACCAATTCCCGGAACTCGCATAGAATATCCTGCGGCAAACGGCTTCTTTCTCTGCCGCGCACATAAGGAACAATGCAATAAGAGCAGAAGTTGTTGCATCCGTACATGATAGAGACCCAGGCGCGGATTCCATCGGAATGACGGACGGGAAGCCCCTCTGCAATGTTTCCGACGGAGGAATCCACATCAAACACCCGTGTGTTCTCCGTCAGAACACGATAAAGATTCTGCGGAAAACGGTAGAGAGCATGCGGATTGAACACAAGGGAAACCTGACGGTATTTCTGTCGCAGTTCCTTTACAACGGAATCCTGACCTGCCATACAGCCGCACACGGCAACAAGAAGTTCCGTTTTTTTTCGTTTCAGACCAGCAAAAGAACCCAAGACGCCAAACACTTTCTGTTCGGCATGTTCCCGGATGGCACAGGTATTGACCAGAATCAGATCCGCTTCGGCGGGATCTTCCGTGAAGACAAAGCCCATAGCGGAAAGCATTCCGTTCAGACGCTCGGAATCGTTTTCATTCTGCTGACAGCCATATGTGCGGGTACAGCAGACAGGACGGCTGTTTTTTTCAGAAAAAAACTGTCGGACTCTGTCTATATATTCATATTGCAGATGGACTTCCTGCTCGGAAATCCGCTCTGTACGGTTTTCTTGCATAGATCACACCTCATCTTAAATTATAGTACATAATAAATTTTTTGTAAAGTGTTTTTTCTAAAAAAATTTCCGGAAAGAAAATTGAACCTTCCTGTTGAAAAATGGTATTTCCTGTGTTATAATGAAAAAAATAATTTTATGAAGGTGATCCTGTGCAGAACCAGACAGAGCCGAACTGTGCCACCTGTCGCTACGGATATCTGATCCGGACAGACGGCAACATCATCTGTGAAAAATACGGTGTGATCTCTCCCGCAGCAGATTGCAGAAAATTTGTCTTTGATCCCGTGAAATGGGAGCCGCATCCACGGATCGCATCCGAAATTCCCTATTCAAAGGAGGACTTCTCCGTCAACTGAACGGAGAGAAAAACAACATCATGATTACGCTGAATACCCGTTATTTGCAAAAGTTCATTTCCGATTCCGAATTTTCCAAAGCGCTGGAAGAGGCAAAGAAAGCCCATCGCACTCTGACGGAAAAAACCGGCGAAGGCAACGATTTTCTCGGCTGGGTCGAACTTCCGTACAACTATGACAAAGAAGAATACGCACGCATCAAAACTGCAGCAGAAAAGATCCGTCGTTCCTGCGATGTTCTGCTTGTTCTCGGCATCGGCGGCTCTTATCTCGGAGCCCGTGCCGTCATTGAAGCCGTAACATCACCGCTTTACAATCAACTGAAGAAGAACTCGCCCGAAATTTACTTCCTCGGCAACAGCATCAGTTCCTCCTATTTCAACGATGTACTCTCGCTTTGCGAAGGAAAGGACATTTGCGTCAACGTCATTTCCAAATCCGGCACGACGACAGAGCCGGCTCTCGCCTTCCGCATTATCCGGGAGATGATGGAAAAGAAATACGGCAAAGACGGAGCGAAAGACCGAATCTTCGCCACCACGGACAAAGCGAAAGGAACCCTGAAGGAACTGGCGGACCGGGAAGGTTATGAGGCCTTTGTGGTTCCCGATGACATCGGCGGCAGATATTCCGTTCTGACCGCGGTCGGACTGTTGCCCATTGCGGCGGCCGGAATCGACACCGATGCGTTGTTCCGTGGGGCGCAGGACGCCTATGACCGCTACCGGGAGGTTGACCCCGAAAAGAACGACTGCTGCCGTTACGCAGCGGCACGGAACCTTTTGCTTCGCAAAGGAAAGCAGATCGAGGTCACCGAGGCATATGAGCCGGGGCTGTGGTGCTTCTGCGAATGGATCAAGCAGTTGTTTGGGGAAAGCGAAGGAAAGGACGGAAAGGGTCTTTTCCCTGCCGGCATGATTTTTTCCACCGATCTTCATTCGCTCGGTCAGTTTATTCAGCAGGGAACACCGAACATGTTTGAAACCGTTCTCTGGGCAGATCACGCCCGCTCGGATATTACCGTAAAAGAAGAGGACACCAACGGAGATGGGTTGAATTTCCTGGCAGGAAAAACCATGCAGGAAGTGAACCGCAACGCCTTTATAGGCACCGTTCTCGCCCACGTGGACGGAGGTACTCCGAACATGATTCTGGAACTTCCGCAATTTGATGCTTATCACATCGGAGCCCTGATTTATTTCTACGAAAAATCCTGCGGAATCTCCGCTTATATGTTGGGAGTCAATCCGTTCAACCAGCCGGGCGTGCAGATGTACAAGAGCAATATGTTTGCGCTGCTCGGAAAACCCGGATACGAGCGGGAAGGCGATCTCCTCCGCAAAAAACTGAAATAATTTCTTCCCTACCTCTTGCAAAGGAAGAAAAAGAATGCTATAATAAAACCAAAGGAGTGATTGACTTGATTAAAATCGTAATGGGAACCAAGGGCTCCGGCAAAACAAAGAAACTGATTGAAGAAGTCAGAAACGCCATTGAGAACGAGCACGGAAACGTTGTTGTTATTGAAAAAACGGATCATCTCCGTTATGACATCGATTATCACGCACGTCTTCTCAGCTCCGACGAGTACGGCATTGACAACTTCGATAAATTCTACGGTTTTGTCTGCGGTCTTGTTTCCGGTAACTACGACATCACAGCCATTTTTGTGGATTCTGTCCTCAAAATCTGTCGTTCCGAGGATCTCCAGGCACTGGAAAGTTTCCTTGACCGTATCGAGCATATCAGCAAAAACGTCAAGTTTTTCCTGACCGTCAGCATGGACGTGTCACTTGCCACAGACAAGATTAAAAAATATCTCTGATTTTTCGGTCTCCTTGATGCCCGCTGAACAGCGGGCATCTTTTTGCATAAAAATGTCGGAAAAGCACCAAATACGACTTGATTTTTATGGTTTTATCGTGTATAATATTTTGGATTGAAAAAAATAACCGGAGGGATTGAGTATTATGAAAAGAATTGCAGTTATGACAAGCGGCGGAGACAGTCCCGGAATGAACAGTGCCATCCGTGCCGTTGTAAAGGCAGCGGCAGACAACGGAATGGAAGTTATGGGCATCCGCAAAGGATACAGAGGCCTGATGGAAAACAACATGTTCCTCATGAAGCCCAGCGACGTAGAGGACATTTACCGCAAAGGCGGCACCTGTCTCTATACCGCACGGTATAAAGATTTTGTCAAACCGGAAGTGGTTCAACAGGGCGCCGAGATTTGTCGCAAAAACGGTATTGAAGGCGTTGTTGTGATTGGCGGCGACGGTTCCTTCCGCGGTGCGCGGGATCTGACCCATGCGGGAATTCCCTGTGTCTGCCTGCCCGGAACCATCGACAACGACATTGTCTGCACGGAAGACACCATTGGCTTTGACTCTTCCATGAACATTATTACCGACTGCATCAGCAAACTGCGCGACACCACGGAAACGCTGGATCGTTGCTCGGTCGTCGAGGTTATGGGAGCCGGAGCCGGCTTCATGGCTTTGGAGGGCGGCATTGCCACCGGTGCCGACGTCATCGTCGTTCCGGAAATCCCGTTTGATTTTGACCGTGACGTATGCCAGAGAATTCTGGAAAAGAAAGCAAACGGTCAGACCTATTTCATTGTCGTTGTTGCCGAATGTGTCTTTTTCCCGGAATCCAACAGCAAGCACAAGAAAAACGTCAACTTTGAATACGTCAACAAGCGCGGAATCGAAACGGCAGCAAAGTTTGCCGCAGAGTTCCAGAAAGCAACCGGCATTGACACTCGCGCTACGGTTCTCGGCCACATCCAGCGCGGCGGCGCCCCGTCGTTCCACGACAGTGTTCTTGCAACCGACATGGGCGTTCACGCCGTTGACCTGTTGACACAGGGCATCTCCAACCGTGTGGTTGTTTCCCGCGGCGGAAAGATTACCGATCTCGACATCGACGAGGGGCTTTCCATGTCCAAACCGTTGAGCCGTGAGCGTTATGACCGTGCCCTGCGCATCAACGATTGAGGTGTTATCATGTACGAAGAACTGATTGAACAGTTGAACGCAAAAAACCGTGAAGAACGGCTTGATGCCATCCGGAAACTGACAGATCTTGTCAAAGAGGGAAAGATTGCCAAACCCGTACGGGAGCAGGATGTAAACAACCACATTCACACCACGTATTCCTTCTCCCCCTACTCTCCGACCAAAGCCGTCTGGATGGGCTATATGGCAGGACTTCGGACCATCGGAATTATGGATCACGATTCCGACGGCGGTGCGGAGGAATTCATCAATGCAGCAGAGATTGTCGGCATTGCGGCAACCTGCGGCGTCGAAACCCGGGTGAAAATGAATCACACCGCACTGAACGGAAAACTCATCAACAACCCGGATCAGAAATCCATTGCATACGTTGCGATGCATGGAATTCCACACACACAGTTTGGAAAGGTGCGCGCATTCTTTGCGCCCTACACCGCAAAACGCTGTGAACGGGATCTGAAAATGACCGAACGCCTCAACGAAATTCTCAATCCGTATGGCATTCGCCTGGATTTCGAAAAAGATGTGCGACCGCTTTCCATGAACTATGACAGCGGATCGGTTACCGAGCGCCATCTGCTGTATGCCGTGGCACTGAAGATGATGGAAAAGTTCGGAAAAGGCGAAGCACTTGTATCGTTTCTGGAAAACGACATCCGCATTCCTCTTTCCGAAAAGGTCAGAACATACCTGCTGGACACCCAAAATCCTTACTATGCCTACGATCTGCTCGGAGCACTGAAAAGCAACATGGTTGCCCAATTTTACATCAATGCAGAGGAAGAATGCCCGGACGTCACGGACTTTATCCAGTTGGCAAAAGAGGTTCATGCCGTTTCCGCATACGCGTATCTCGGCGATGTAACCAACTCGGTTACCGGAGACAAAAAGGCGCAGAAATTTGAAGACGATTATCTGGATCTTCTGTTTGATACGCTTCGGACGCTTGGTTTCAATGCCGTAACCTATATGCCGTCCCGCAATACGCTGGAACAACTGCGCCGCGTCCGCTCGCTGTGCGACAAATACGGGTTCTTCCAGATCAGCGGCGAGGATATCAACTCGCCCCGACAGAAATTCATCTGCATGGCACAGAGGGACAAAGAATTCTCCAATCTGTATGATGCCGCATGGGCGCTGATCGGACATGAGATTGCTGCAACGGAAGATCTGAAAGACTCCATGTTCTCGGAAGAAACCATCGCAGAAATCCCTTCGCTGAGCAAACGCATTGAACGCTATAAAAACATTGCCTTGAGCCACTACGAGAAGTAAAAGACCGGATCTCCGGTTTCTTAAAAAATCAGGGAGAGCGAATTCGCTCTCCCTGATTTTTATCGGACCACTTCTTTGACCTGAATCCGTTCTTCTCCGAGAATCCGATACAGCTCTGCAAGAACCTCATCCGAAAGATTTACCGTTTCACCATACTGTCCTTTTTTCTTTTTATCGGCAAAATTGATATACACGGTAGAGTCTCCCGGCGAACGACGAAACAGCGAGATGCATTCATCAAGAAGGCGCCTGTCATGATCGTATACCGTAATCATCGCGGCATAATGGCGTTTTTTCGGAGAAACAACTTCGGCAGAAACAACTTCCGTGTGCTGCGACGGTCCGGTCAGGTCGGACAAATCCAGAACCTCCGAAGCAAGAATTTTGGCGGTCTCCCGGGTATCACCACCCGACTCTCCGTCCTCGGAAGATGTATCTTCTTCCAGATCCAACCGCCCCCTGACCTGTACGATCTTGTCTTCCTCCAGCAAAGAAGAATATTTTTCATAGGAGCGCCCGAACAACAAAACATCGATGGTTCCGGTCAGATCCTGCAGGGACAGAACCGCCATCATTTTGTCATTCCGTGTCATTTTCTTGGTCACTTTGGTCAGAATCCCAACCAACGACACCTTGGAATTGCTTCGGAATCCGTTTACATCATCAAACAATGCCGCAACGGTAACAGATCCGGTCTCCTCGGTAAGATAGGCATATTCTTTCATCGGATGATCCGAAAGATAAAGACCTGTAATATCTTTTTCGAGCTTCAGCTTCTCTTTTTTGGAAAATTCCGTCACGTTCGGATACCGGTACTCCGGTTTCTCCTCTTCCTCGCAAAGCAAGGAAAGCTGTCCGCTCTTTTCCTCCTTAAGATCGTTCTGAACCGTAGCTTTGATCTCCGGATATGCCGTAATCAGCTGACGGCGATTCTGCCCGAACGAGTCAAAAGCACCGCAATAAATCAGACTCTCCACACTGCGGGAGTCCAGATCGTAATCCCGCATCATCCGCTCTACAAAATCATAGAAATTGCGGAATTTTCCGTTTCGGGTCCGCTCTTCAATGATGTTGAGAGAAACGCCCTGCCCCACATTTTTTACGGCAAACAAGCCGAACCGGACGCTGTCACCGCTAACCGAAAACTTGACCTCCGATTCGTTGATGTCCGGTGCAAGCACAGACACATTATTCTTTTGTGCCTCCAGGATATAGCCAACCATTTTATCGGTTTTCCCGACAACACTGGTCAGAAGAGCAGCCATATACTCTTTGATGTAGTGCCGTTTCAGATAGGCCGTGTAGTAAGTAACAAAAGCGTATGCCGCGGCATGGGACTTGTTGAAGGCGTACTTGGCAAATTCAATCATTTCATCAAAGATTTCGTTTGCGACATCCTCCGGCACACCGTTCCGGACTGCACCCGGAAGTTCCAGCGTTCCGTCCTCCGCAACCTTTCCATGAAGAAAGACCTCCCGCTCCTTCTGCATGACATCCATCTGCTTTTTTCCCATGGCACGCCGCACAATGTCTGCGCGACCGTAGGAATATCCGGCAAGTTTACGCACGATTTCCATAACCTGCTCCTGATAAACCATACAGCCATAGGTAACGTTCAGGATGCTTTCCAGCTGCGGACACTTGTATTTAACTTTATCCGGGTGCCGGCTGTTTTCGATGTAGCCGGGAATCGAATCCATCGGTCCGGGACGATAAAGCGAAATGACAGCGGTAATATCTTCAATGTTATGCGGGCGCAGCTGAACCAGTGTTTTTTTCATTCCGCCGCTTTCCAGCTGAAATACGCCGTCGGTTTGCCCGGCAGACAACATTTCATAAACTTCCGGATCGTCCATATCCACCTGATCAATCCGGAAATCCGGCTTATATTTCCGAATCTGCTGACAGGCATCTTCGATAACGGTCAAGTTCCGAAGCCCCAGAAAATCCATTTTCAGAAGTCCGAGTTCCTCGTCATATTTCATATCATACTGTGTTACGGGCATTCCGTCTTCCACACCAAGAGGGACGTAATCTGAAACCGGACCGCCGGTAATAACAACACCGCACGCGTGAACGGACGTATGGCGGGGAGAATTTTCCACGCTGGCAGACATGTCCAGCAGTTCTTTGATTTTTTTGTCCGAATTATACAGATCCTTCAGTTCCGGAACCAGTTCCACCGATTCCATGATGGTATGTTTATCCTGCAACAATTTCGCGATGGCATTGGCTTCCTGCGGCGTGTATTCCAGAACACGCGCAACGTCCTTCACTGCCATTTTGGCCTTCATGGTACCGAAGGTAACAATCTGAGCCACACTTTCCGCACCGTACTTCCGAATGACATAATCCACAATCTCCTGCCGGCGTTCCACACAGAAGTCCACATCAAAATCGGGCATGGAAACACGCTCCGGGTTGAGAAAACGCTCAAACAGGAGGTTATACTTAATCGGTTCGACGTTCGTAATATCAATGCAGTACGCCACAATACTGCCGGCACCGGAGCCGCGCCCCGGACCGACCGGAATTCCCTGCGACTTGGCATAACGGACATAATCGCTGACGATCAGAAAGTAGTCCACAAATCCCATTTTCTTAACGACAGAAAGTTCGTATTCCAACCGCTCGGTCAAGGAATCCGTGCGTTTGCCGTATTTCCGGTCATACCCTGCGTAGGCAAGATCACGCAAAAACTCATAATGATCCTGATTGTTCGGGGTCTTATAATCCGGCAAATGATAGATTTTGTGCTTCGGATCATCAAAGTTGTGAAACGACACATTGCACATCTCTGCAATCTTCACCGTATTGTCGCACGCTTCCGGAATGAACTCAAAAAGATCCCGCATTTCCTGTTCGGATTTGAGGTAAAACTCATCCGTATCAAATCCCATCCCGGATTCCTCGGAAATGGTCTTTTTAATCTGCACATACACAAGAACCTTCTGTGCTTTGGCATCTTCTTTGCGCAGATAATGGGCATCGTTTGTTGCAACGATGGGGATTCCCGTTTCCTCATGAATCCGAAGGATTCCGTCAATCACCTTTTTCTGGTCTTCAATGCCGTGATCCTGAACCTCCAGATAATAATTCCCGCGGCCGAACAGATTGTCATACCAGATCGCCAGTTCTTTTGCCGCCTCGTGCCCCTCATTGAGAATTTTACGGGGAAGATCGCCGGCAAGACACGCCGAAAGGCAAATCAGTCCGTCGTGATATTTTTCCAGAAGCTCCCGGTCAATCCGCGGCTTATAATAGAAGCCCTCCACGTTGCTCAAAGATACCATCTTGATAAGATTCTGATAGCCCGTATTGTTTTTGCAAAGCAATACCAGGTGCCCGGGGCTTCCGTCCAGCTCACGGGTTTTGTCAAAGCGAGAACGGGGCGCTGTATAACACTCACAGCCGATGATGGGCTTGATTCCCGCTTCTTTGGCATATTTATAAAACTGTGCAGCGGCATACATATTGCCATGATCCGTAATGGCAATGGTGTCCTGTCCGAGTTCTTTCAGCAACGGAAAAATCTTTTTGATTTTACATGCACCATCAAGCAGACTGAACTCCGAGTGGACGTGAAGATGTACGAAACCCATATTTTTCCTCTCAATTCTGACTTTCTTCATAAAGATAAAGAATGCGGTTCAAGCGATGTGCGGCACCGGACTTGGAGATCGGCGGATCCAAAGTTTCGGCGATTTCGCTCAGGTTGGCATCCGGATTTTCCAATCGCGCCTTCGCAATCCGTACAAGAGGCGCAGAAAGTCCCTCAAAGCCACGGGACGCAAAATACTCAATGGCGACCCGTTGACGCTCTGCCGCCTCCACCCGTTTTGTCATATTACCGGATTCACAGTTCATCTGGCGATTTACCGTGTTGAGAATATTTTTCTCAATACCGGCGTTGACGTAATCAAACGCCTGGGACGAAAGGCCGACCGTCGCCAGAAAATCTCCGATATCGTCCGGTTTTTTCAGATATAAAAGCGGCTTGTCCTTTCGAACGCTGCGGTGCATCGGTACCCCGAGTTTTTCGCAACAGGACAAAGCGGGCTCTTCCCTGCCCCCTACCGGAAACTGAATCTCCAGATGAAAACGGGTTACCGGATCTGCCAAAAAGCCGCCGCCAAGAAATGCGCCCCGCAAATAAGAAGCGGCACAGCAAGTCGAAAATTTTTCGGAATCTTCAGACCCAAGGCGCTCAAACAGCACCACGTCCTCCGTTTCCGGAAGCATATAGGTATAAAGCACGCTTTGCGTGCCTTTCTGCAGCTTCACGGCATGGTTTTCCGAAAAAATGCGATTGATTTCTTTTGAGATGTAATCACGGACATCTTCATGCCGAACAGAAAAACTCACTCTTTCTCTGCACACGGAACTCAGAAAGCCGAGCAGCAGTTTTGAACGGCAACAATTCTGCGTTTTCAGGGCAAGCAAGCGCTTTTTGATTTCATACGAATACGACATCAAATCACCCGGACTTCCGGCTCCAGCCGAACATGATACCGCTCTTCCACATTTTTCTGGATCTGACGAATCAATGCCAGCACATCCTCTGCAGTCGCGTTCCCCTTATTGATGATGAAGCCAGCGTGTTTTTCGCTTACCTGAGCACCTCCGACTGTCAACCCTTTCAGCCCGCAATCCTGTATCAGTTTGGATGCGTAATATCCCTCCGGGCGCTTAAAGATGCTCCCGGCACTGGGATACTCCAGAGGTTGAGAACTCCGACGCCGTTCAATCAGCTCGTTCATCGTTTTCTGAATGTCACGACGATCCCCTGCTTTCAGCTGAAAAACCGCGGAGCAAACCGTCCGGTCCGGAGAAGAAAACGGAGATTTGCGGTACCCAAAATCTTCCTGTTTTATCGAAGATGTACGCAAAATGCCGTCCTCGTCCGCATAAGTCACACTTTGCAGAACATCGGAAACAACCCCGTCGTAAGCCCCGGCATTCATTGCGATTGCACCTCCGACCGAACCGGGAATGCCATGCAAAAATTCCAACCCTGTCAGACCGGCATTCATTGCAGCGACGGCAATGGTACTGTTGCGACAACCGGCATCCGCAATTAACCGTGTTCCGTCCAGGTAAAACCCATTCATGGAGAGCGTGCGGATGAAAACGATCTCCGGCACTTCGTCCGAAACAATCAGATTGGAACCGTTTCCCATAACAAAATACGGAATCTCCTGCTTTTGCAAAAAGCCGATCAGGGATGACATCTGCGCAGCGGAAGACGGAGAAACCATTAGAGGGGCAACACCGCCTAAACGGAAAGTGGTACGCTCCGACATCGGCACGTCTGTTTCGTAAGGAATTGCGTTCTTATCGAGAAAAGAAAAAACCGTTTTAATCATGATGTTTTCTCCTTTGGACTATTTTGCTTTTTCTTCCATAGACTCCATAATCCGGCGGTTCAGTTCCTTTGCGGAATTATATCCCATGCGACGAAGACGGCTGTTCATAGCAGCAATTTCAATAATCAACGCCAGGTTTCTTCCGGGACGGATGGGAATGGTGACTGCCGGGATATTCAGCCCGAGGATCTCATAATTCTCGTACTCCAGCCCCATACGGTCATATTGCTTGCTTTCGTCCCAAAGCTCCAGCTGAACAACAAGGTCGACCTTTTCCGACTCCTTGACAGCACCCATACCAAAAATCCGTCGGACATCCACAATCCCGATACCGCGAAGCTCGATCAGATGCCGGATGATGTCCGGAGATGATCCGACCACGGTACGTCCGGAAACACGTTTCAGAATGACGGCGTCGTCCGCAATCAGACGGTGACCGCGCTTCAGCAATTCTACTGCCGTCTCGCTTTTTCCAATGCCGCTGTCGCCGACCATCAGAATTCCTTCCCCGTATACCTCAACCAGAACGCCATGACGGGTAATCCGCGGTGCAAGCTCTACAGAAAGAACGCTGATCAGCGATGCCATCACCGAGCAGGTCTTCTCCGAAGAAGAAAAAACAGGAACCTTGAACTCTTTTGCCACATCAAGCAGCCCGGGATACGGCTCCATGCCATGTGTGATAATGAGTGCCGGAATATGGCGGGAGAACAGCAAGCCGAATTTTTCCAGCCGCTCTTTTTCCGAAAAGCTCTCAAGATATTTATATTCCATTTTTCCGAAAAGTTGAATGCGGTTATCGGCAAAATAATCAAAGAATCCCGCAAAAAACAAGCCTGGACGATTGACCTCTGCCGAGGAAATCTCCAATTCTTTTCCGCCGGTCTCTTCAAGCGAAGGGATATACAACGGCACCAGATTTACTTTGGAAATCAAATCCTTGAGTTTCATCGTATACGTTTCCATGCTGACACTTTCCTTTCCGAAATTGCGGTATGGACAACAATTGCCCAGACCGGCGCAGGCGCCGATCTGAGCAAAGGATCCGATGCGGTTGATTTATTCGGCATCCGACGCTTCTGCGTCCTGCGCGTCGGAATCATCTTCCAGTGCCTTGATTGACAGACTGACCTTTTTCTTTTCTTCATCAATGGCAACGATTTTGGCATCCAGTTCCTGACCGACTTTCAGAACATCGGAAACCTTCTCCACGCGGTGGTTGGCAAGCTGAGAAATATGAACCAGACCGTCAACTCCCGGGATAATGGAAACAAATGCGCCATAGGTCATCAACTTCTGCACTTTGACCGGAACGACATCGCCAACTTCAAATTTCGCCATGAAGATTGTCCAAGGATTATCTTCTTCTTTTTTATAAAGCAAAGAAATCTTCTTGGTTTCCGGATCGAAGGATTTTACTTCAACCTCCACAACATCGCCAACCTTGACAATGTCGGAAGGATGCTTCACTCTGCCCCACGCAAGATCCGTGATATGGACAAGACCGTCGCCGCCGCCGATATCAACAAAAACGCCAAAGTCCGTCAGAGACTTCACTACGCCGGTATATTTCTTGCCGACTTCGATATTTGCCCAAAGTTCACTGGCTTTCTGATCTTTTTCTTCTTTCAGAACCGTGCGGATGGATCCGATCACGCGGCTGGATCTGCCCTTGTTTTCCACCTCAATGATCTTGAAGCGAACGTCCTTACCGGCATATTCGTCCAGATTGACGTTTTTGCGAAGTTCCACATGAGATGCCGGAATAAAGACGCGCACTTTGTTGTACGAAACAACCAGTCCGCCCTTGACAACCTGCTGAACCTTGCCGGTGCAGATTTCGCCGGATTGCTGCAATTCAACGATTTTTTCAAAACCCTTTTCCAGATCAATCTTCTTCTTGGACAGTTCAACAATGCCCTCGGAATCCTTGACCTTAATCACCACTGCCTCAATGGGATCGCCGACATGGGGCTTCTCGTCTTCAGAGAATTCCTCCGCCGGAATGACGCCGGAATGCTTTGTGCCGAGATCGACCTGAATTTCGTTGCCGTTGATCTCCGTGATGATACCCGAAACTCTTTGACCGTTCCGGATGATCTTCATCGATGCGTCAACAGCTGCCGCAAAGTCAATGTCTTCGTCCGTGAAGATCTCTTTGTTTTCGTTTTCCATGTTGTTAATAACCTCCTCGACTGCCTCACCTGGCGTTGATGCGCCGGCGGACAATCCTATTTTTTTATATTGATAAATTTGCCTGGGAATCTCGTTTGCATTGCCGATGAGATATGCATCGCAATGTTGTTTTGCCGTTTCATAAAGTTTGCGGGTGTTGGAACTTTGTTTGCTGCCGACAATCAGCATCGCATCTACCCTGCGGGCAAGAGCATCCACCTCGTACTGTCGGTCAAAGGTTGAGCGACAGATTGTATCCAGAACGACAATATTGGAAAAAGCCGATAAGCGTGCTTTTATTTTTTCAAATTCCTGAACGCTGTACGTGGTCTGAAAAACCACCGTATAGGTCCATGCGGGATTCATGCTCTGCAGGAAATCCTCCAGGTCTTCCGTGCCGGAAATCTGTCTGGACTCTCCGGGAATATTTCCCAGAATCCCACGCACTTCCGGATGTCTGCAATCACCGACCACAACCGGATGCTCCGCCGCCCGGACAATTTCGTGGATATGCTTCACGCGGGGGCAAGTCATATCGTGAACCTCCGCACCGCAATTCCGCAAGCGGGAAAGTACGGCATTGCCGACACCGTGTGTACGCACGAACACAAGATCTCCCTGCCGGATTTCCGACAAATCCTCCGTGACAACGACCCCGCGGGTCTTCAGATCCCGGTTGATCTCATCGTTATGGATGATGGGACCGAAGGTGACCACACGCTTTCCGGAAGGATGGTTCAACTCTTCATACAGAGCGGAGACAGCACGGTTCACACCAAAGCAGAAGCCGATATGTTGAGTGCGGAACACCTCAAAGCGCATACAGTTTCTCCATCAGCCACGCACCGGCTTTTTCATACCCCTCCGATGTTTTGGCTTCCAACGGAATTTTGTCATAGGGAATCCTCTCGCCGATTGTAACCTCGTACCGATTGAACAGGTTAACCTTGCGTTTATAAGTAAGTTTTACCGGAATCACAGGGGCTTTTGCCTTCACGGCAAACAGAGCAACTCCGCCTTTGGCCGGAGCGGGATCTCCGCAGCGGCTTCGCGTTCCCTCCGGGAAAATTCCCAACTGCTCTCCGTCCTTCAATACCCGAAGAGCCGCCATCACGGCAGAAAGATCTGCATGATCCCGGTCAACGGGGAATGCCCGGTATGCCCGGACAAAATGGCGGACGACCGGCGTTTCGAACAAGGACTTTTTTGCCATAAAGCGAATGGGACGCCGAAAAGCAACCGTCAGCAGGAACACATCAAACATGGACACGTGATTGGCATAGATAATCAAAGGTCCGCTTTCGGGAATATTTTCTTTTCCCTTTATATGCAACACGTTAAAAACGTGGCAATATACCGTAAACAGAATCCGCGCGAAACGATACATATCAGATCCGGCTCCTTATAATCTGCAGTGCTTCGGAGACCGTTGCTTCAAAATCATAAGAGTTATCCAGAAAAACAGCGTCAGCAGCAGGTTTCAGCGGACATGCCGCACGGGAAGAATCATCCCGATCCCGCTTGATGATCTCGGCAAGAATGCGTTCGTACGCACCGTCCTGCTCCAGTCCTTTCGCCTTCAGTTCCTCAAACCGGCGCCTCGCACGCACCTCCGGCGAGACCGTAACGAAAAACTTTACCTGTGCATTCGGCAGAATGACCGTTCCGATATCCCTGCCATCCATAATCACGTCGTGTTTTTCCGCAAGATCCCGTTGCAAGGCAAGCAAAAAAGCGCGGACTTCGGGAACTGCCGAAACCGCAGAGGCAGCCATGGAAACCTCCTGCGTACGAATGCGGTCTGTCACATCTTCCCCATTAAGAAAGACGTGCTGCTTCTGATTCACATAAGAGAGTGTGACCCGGATGTCCGGCAAAGCAGCAAGAACCGCCTTTTTATCGGATACCGGAATCTTTTTTTCCAGAAAATAAACGGCAACCGTGCGGTACAACGCACCGGTATCCAAATGAAGAAATCCGAGTTCGGCAGCAAGCCGATCCGACAGGGTGCTTTTTCCGGCTCCGGAAGGACCGTCGATGGCAATATTGACAGACATGGATGTTCTCACTTTCACTTTGAAATGGTTTTTATGATTTCTTGTGCGGCACGGTAGCCCGTAGAAAAAGCAATCTGAAGGTTATACCCACCCGTAAAGGCAGCGACATCCAGCATCTCTCCCGCAAAAAACAGACCGTGCACCCGCTTGGACTGCATCCCGGAAGTCACTTCATCCGTACAGACCCCACCGGACGTGACAATTGCCTCGTTCAGCGGACGGAGGGCTGAAACCGTCAACGACAACCCTTTGAAAAGACGGACCAAAGCCGTGCGCTGCTCTCTTGTTACGGAATGGCATTTCTGACAGGGATCAATTCCGGAAAGAGAAACAATCACGGGAATGAGTTTTGCCGGCAACAAATCACCCAGCGCATTGGAAAAATTACGGTTCTGATAGAGTTTCAGATCTCCGAGAATACGGCGATTCAGCATTTCTTCGGAAAGAGCCGGTTTCAGATCAATGCGGATAAGATCCTCGGGCTTCGCAAAACAACTGGCGGAAAGAATCAGCGGACCGCTGACGCCGAAATGGGTAAACAGCATCTCTCCCTGTTCCCGGTAGCGGCAACCGTCCCTCTTTATCAGAGAGACCGAAACATTCTTCAGAGATAAGCCCTGCAAGGATTCGCAGATATCACGTTCGCGGATTTCCAACGGAACCAACGCCGGACGAATCGGAGTCACGGTGTGACCGACCGACCGTGCCAGAACAAAGCCGTTTCCGTCGCTTCCCGTATAAGCATAAGAAGCACCGCCGGTTGCCAGAAGAACGGTTTTTGCCGGGATTTTTGATCCGTCCGCAAAAGCGGCACCGGATACGGCTTCGCTTTCCGTAAGCAACGCGCGGCAGCTACCGCGTCTCACCGTCACGCCGGCTTGCTTCATGGCACGAACCATTGCATCGGCAACATCGGAAGCGCGATCACTGACGGGAAAAACACGATTTCCTCGCTCTGTTTTCAGCGGAACACCGAGTTCTTCAAAAAAAGAAACCGTATCTTCCGGAGAAAACGCTGCCCAGGAACCGTAAAGGAACTTCGGATGATCGATGATATGACTGAAAAATTCATCTCTTGTGCAGGCATTGGTAACATTACAACGACCTTTCCCGGTAATGCGCAGTTTCTTTCCGAGAACCTCGTTTTTATCATACAGCAGTGTCCGGACTCCTGCACGGGCGACCGTACAGGCAGCCATCATGCCGGCGGGACCGCCACCGATAATCAGACAATCAATTTCTGCCATCAAAGACCTCGTTTTCATCCCAGAGATCTTCCAGCGTCGTTAAAAGGTCTGTGATATCCTGCTCTTTCTTCATCGCAACGTTCACAATCAAGGCGTTAATCAGGCTCATGGGAGCCACCAGAGAATCCACAAAAGAACTCATGTCACTGTCTGCGTACAAAGCATATTGCGAATACGGACAGAGCGGAGACAACTCATTGTCGGTAATGGCAATGGCTTTTGCCCCGCAGGACTGTGCATATTTCATTGCCTTGACCGTACGGCAGGAATAACGGGGAAAACTGATGCCGATGATAACATCTCCGGGCTCTACGTGAAGAACCTGTTCAAAAATGTCATTACCGGACACACTGTTGACAACTTTGACAGAATTAAACAGAAGGTTGAAATAGAACCCCAGGAATTCCGCCAGCGTCGCAGAACTGCGAAGCCCAATGATATAAATGCTTTTTGCGGAAAGAAGGCAGGCAATCACCTTGTCAAGTTCAACAGGGTCTACACGATCCAGCATCGCCTTCAGCCGGTCCATATCGGAATGAACAACGTATTCCGTCACATTGCAGTCTCCGACCATGCGCTTGGTCATTTCCATACGCTGAATCACCGTCATGTGACTGTGTGCGGCTTTGATAAGATCCCGCTGAAACTCCCCATACCCGTCGTAACCGAGCGACATGGCAAACCGGAGAATGGTCGATTCACTGACACCGACTTCCTGCGCCAGGCGGCCGGCGGTAATGTATGCTACTTTATCGCAATGTTCCAAAATGAACTTTGCGATTTTTTTGTGCCCTTTGGAAAAGGTATCCATCCTCTTCTTGAGCAAGACGGTTAAATTACACGTCATAACAACATTCAACCCCAAGCCGATTTATCCTGTATACATTTATATATAATAATACCATCCTTTCGGAAGAAAATCAAGTAGTAAATGAAAGAATTTTTCCTTTTTCTGAATTAAATGCATTTTTTCTGTCGGTCCGGACACTCCCTCACAAAACAAAATGTTTATTTTTACTGTTTTTTTCGGCTGAAACAAAAAAGTTCTTATTCAAGGATACAAAAAAATATTTTCACACAAAAAGCACTTTACTTCTTTAGCACTTTAGTGTATAATAGTGGCATCAAAAAAACGGATTCGCTGGAAATCCGAAAAGGAGCATCTTATGAAAAGAGTATTGGCTTTCGTTTTTGCAGCACTTCTCTGCCTCGGCAGCTGCTGTGCATGCACCGCCCCCTCACTCAAACTGGATACCGCAACGGTCAACTTCGGCGACGACCTTTATGTCATTGCCTTCCGCAAAGGAGATGACGCTCTTTGCGGCGCCGTTGAGA
The DNA here is from genome assembly GCA_934438175.1 of uncultured Eubacteriales bacterium. Lineage (GTDB taxonomy): Bacteria > Bacillota > Clostridia > Oscillospirales > UBA644 > CAKSBH01. Next base: position 39,741 of record CAKSBH010000008.1, read on the forward strand.
CGGCATTGGCACAACTGGTTCAGAACGGGAAAGCGAAAGAAATTTCCGAAAAATGGTTTGGAACCGACCTGGTTATTTTTGACGGCTCCAGGTCCTACGAGAAAAGCGACGCAAACGGGTCGTCCGACTCGCTGGACTACATCAAGCAAAGAGGGAAACTGATCATTGGGCTTGACGACACCTTTGCGCCGATGGGATTTCGCGACACAGACGGAAAACTGGTAGGATTTGACATCGATCTGGCAAACGAAGTGGGAAAAATTCTCGGCGTTACCGTTGAATTTTGCCCAGTTGTCTGGACCGCAAAAGAACTCAATCTGAAAGAAAAGAAAATTGACTGCATCTGGAACGGTCTTTCCAGCACGCCGACGCGTCAGGAGGAAATGACACTCTCAGCAGCATACCTCAACAACAAAATCGTAATCATGGGTCCCAAGGCATCAGAGATTCAGACACTTGCCGACCTCGCCAACTACAAAATCGGCATTCAGACCGCAAGCTCTGCCCTGGAGGTCGTCGAGGCAAGTGAGGTCTACCGGGACATCCGGGACTGCCTCGCGGAATTTGAAACATACGACGAAGTCATTCTTGATATCAAAGCGGGCCGACTGGATGTGATGATTGTAGACGAAATTCTCGGCAACTACAAGAAGACAAACCTTGAAAAATAACAGGTGTTATAAATATGAATTTCTCCACGTTTTTCGCAGTTTCATTCATGGAATACACCGGGGTCATCCTGCCACAGTTGCTGGAAGGTGCCCTGCAGACGGTCCGCATCTTCGCCCTGACACTTGTGCTTGCCGTTCCACTCGGCTTGCTGGTATATTTCGGAAGCGCTACAAAATTTCTTCCGCTGAAGATTTTCACACGGGCTTATATCTGGGTCTTCCGCGGAACCCCGCTGATGCTTCAGTTGTTTTTTGTATACTTCTTCCTCCCCTACATCGGCATTACGCTGAGTGCATTCCAGTCGGCGATCTTCGCTTTTGCCGCAAATTACGCCGCTTATTTTGCCGAAATCTACCGGTCGGGCATTGAGTCCGTCGATCCCGGTCAGACAGAAGCCGCCCGTGCGCTCGGGCTCTCCAAAGCAAAAACCATGCGATATATCATCCTTCCGCAGACGTTCCGCAGAATTATCCCGCCATTTTCCAACGAAGTAATCACTCTGGTGAAAGATACCGCCCTGGTCAACGTCATTTCCGTTTCCGAACTGCTTCGTGCCGCAAAAAGCGCGGTCAACCGCGACACCAATCCGACCGCATATCTGATTACGGCAATCATCTACCTCATTCTTACGTTTGCGCTGACCATGTTTTCCGGCTGGCTGGAGAAAAAAGCGTCCTACTATGAGCCAAAGCAGGAAGATCCTCACAAAAAGAGACGTCCGGAATTTCTTTCCCGGCTCGGATCTTGAAGCGAAAAACAAAAACAGGAGAGCGAACCATCCGGAACGCTCTCCTGTTTTTACACTTCATACAAGCGGAATTTTACAGGAATAGGTTTCAATGGCAGGATGAACCCCGAGCTCAGCAAGCAGTTTCCGATAGCTTGCCTCCGCTTCCGGGTTTCCGTCCGAGACCTTTTCAGCGCGGATCAGAAGATTCTTCGGAGTATCCAACGGCGAACAGTATTCCACACAGGAAACCCGATATCCGCATGCTTCCAGCTTCATGCAACGAAGCCCGTCGGTAAGGATATCGTTCATACGGGCACGGAAGATTCCGTGACGGAGAATGCCGTCCAGTTGCGGCATCCGGTACTGATCCAGCAACTCTTTGTGGCAACAGGGCACGCAGACAATGATCCGTGCGTTGTTTCGGATGGCATACCCCAATGCCATATCCGTAGCCGTGTCACAGGCGTGCAAGGAGATCACGGCATCCGGTTGCCCCTCGTCAAAAAAGCGCAAATCCTCACACACGAACTTCATGTTTTTATAACCGAGCTTTTCCGCCATCTCATTGCTGTCCCGAATCACAACATCCTTGATGTCAATTGCGACAAAATTTGCCCGGATATGCTTCTTTTCCCAAAGATAATGATTCAGAATAAACGAAAGATACGATTTTCCGCAGGCACAGTCCACCACGGTCAGATTATTTTTTCCGTCAAACAGATCTCCGACAAGATCCAGAAAGCGGTCCGTCTGGTTGTATTTCCGAATCATACTGTTGCGGAGTTTTCCGTCCTCAGTCATAAAGCCGAGAACCTTCAAAAGCGGAGCCGCCGTTTTCAGGTCAAGGTTGTATTTTTTATTCTTCAGCCCGAATGCAGAGGCGTCTTCCTGAATCTCTTCCTTTTCCATCCGCACATTCCGGTCATCCGCACAGATACGCGACAGACGTCCGCGCTCCCAATATTCAATCTTTGCACTGTCATACCGAAGGACTGCATCCGATATCCACCCAAGCAGTTCCTCCATGGATTCTGTTTGACGCGTTCCGGCAAAGCTGTACAAAAATCCGCCGGTTTCTTCGCGCTCCGCCGAACCGTTGTACGTTTTCCCGCCGGACACCACCGTCCAGCGCAGTGCGATAAAATAATCCGGCGCCTGCTCGTATTTTGCTCCAAAGCCGGAAAGCATCAGATCGATTTTTCCCTTTTGTTTCGCGTTCATATCCATCCGCCTTTCTTTGTGTGCTATACAGTATAACATATTTTTTTATGAATTTCTACCGTTCCCATTGAATTTTTTCTTCCGCCGTGGTAAAATATCTTATCTGCTTGAAAGGGGGAAATCCCGTGACAGAAGAAAAACAAAAGGAAACCGCCGTTCTCATTGCCGTGGATCTCGGAACGGAGGACTGTGAAGCATCCGTCGCTGAGTTGGAACGCCTGGCCGATACCGCCGGAATCGAAACCAAAGCGACCATCATTCAGAAAGCCGAAAAGTGGAATGTCGCCACATACATCGGCGAGGGAAAAGCACGGGAAGTACACGATTTCTGCGAAGCGAACAAGATCGACCTCGTTATTGCAGACGACGAATTGAAGGGCTCTCAGGTACGGGAGTTGGAAAAAATTCTGGATTGCCGTGTCATTGACCGTACCATGCTCATTCTGGACATCTTCGCCTCCCGGGCACGTTCCATCGAAGGAAAACTGCAGGTAGAGCTCGCCCAATACAGATACCGGCTCCCACGCCTCACCGGATACGGCGGAGCGTTGTCCCGCCTTGGCGGCGGAATCGGAACGCGGGGGCCCGGCGAAACCAAACTGGAAACCGACCGTCGGCACATCAAACGCAAGATCGAAGCATTGGAAGAAAAACTGCGTGACGTATCGGCGCGGCGTGAAATGACCCGGAGAAGCAGAAAAAAGAACAACGTACCGACCGTTGCCCTGGTCGGCTATACCAACGCAGGAAAATCCTCTTTGATGAATGCGTTGTGCGAAGATGCGGATGTTTACGTACAGGATCAGTTGTTTGCCACACTGGATCCCACCGTACGCCGTATCCGCAACGAGGACGGAATCGAAGTGCTGCTGACCGATACGGTCGGCTTTATCCGCAAACTTCCCACAGACCTGATCCGCGCATTCTCATCAACTCTGGAAGAATCCACGGATTCGGATCTGATTCTTCGTGTTGCCGATGTTTCGGATCCCGAAATGGAAGTGCAGCTGCAAACGGTGGATTCCATTCTGGAATCGTTGGGAACGACGGAAAAACCGATTTTCACGGTATACAACAAAAGTGACCTTTGTCCACAGAATCTGCCGAGAATCACATCGGAAGATACGTTCTATGTCAGTGCCGCGACCGGCGAGGGGCTGGAAGAACTCCGACGCGCCGTTTTTCAGAAAGTTGCACCGGTCTGCCGCGCCGACCTGTTCATCCCCTATGCAGACGGCGGCGTGGTAAGCCGTCTGCACGAATGCGGAAAAATCCTGGACGAGAAGCACACGGAAACCGGCACACACATCTCGGTTTTGCTTTCGCCTGAAGACCGGGGACGCTTCCGGGCTTATCTGGAACAGAGAACGGATTGACAAATTGCGGATTATGAGATATAATAAGCAGAAATATATTTTTTATTAGAAAAGTTGAAGGGTTTTATTATGAGAAAAGAACTGGAAAAAGTATACGACCCTCATGCCGTGGAGGACCGGATCTATTCTTACTGGATGGATCATGAGTTTTTCAAGGCAAAGATTGATCGTACAAAAAAGCCGTTCACCATTGTCATCCCGCCTCCCAATGTCACCGGACAACTGCATATGGGACATGCCTTTGACGAAACGCTGCAGGACATTCTCATCCGCTACAAACGGATGTGCGGATTTTCTGCCCTCTGGGTACCGGGAACGGACCATGCCGGCATTGCCACGCAGATCAAAGTTGAACAGGTTCTGCGCGAAGAAAAGGGATTGACCCGCTACGATCTCGGCAGGGACGCATTTCTAAATCTTGTCTGGGACTGGAAGCGCAAATACGGCAGCCGTATTACCACGCAGCTGAAAAAACTCGGATCTTCCTGCGACTGGTCAAGAGAACGCTTCACCATGGATGAGGGCTGTTCCCGCGCCGTTAAAGAAGTATTTGTCAACCTATACAACAAGGGTTTGATTTACAAGGGCTCACGCATCACCAACTGGTGCCCTCACTGCGTTACTGCCCTTTCGGATGCCGAAGTGGAATATACCGAACAGGAAGGGCATTTCTGGCATATCCGCTACCCGGTCAAGGGGGAGAATGACCGTTATGTGACCATCGCTACCACGCGTCCGGAAACCCTGCTGGGAGATACAGCGGTTGCCGTCAATCCGGAAGACAGTCGTTACACGGATCTAATCGGAAAAACATTGATTCTTCCGCTGGTCGGCAGAGAGATTCCGGTGATTGCCGATGAGTACGTAGACAAGGATTTCGGCACCGGCTGCGTAAAAATCACCCCGTGCCACGATCCCAACGACTTTGAAGTAGGCAAGCGTCATAACCTGCAGGAAATTCTGATTCTGGACACCAAGGGTTGCATTATCAACGGCGGCAAATACAACGGATTGACCCGGGAAGAAGCCCGCAAACAGATTGTGAAGGATCTGGAAGAGGGCGGTTATCTGGTCAAGATCGAAAAACACGTCCATAATGTCGGAACGTGTTATCGTTGTCACAACAATGTGGAGCCGATGGCCTCTGAACAGTGGTTTGTCCGAATGCAGCCGCTTGCAGAACCTGCAATCGATGCCGTCCGCACGGGAAAAGTCCGCTTTGTTCCCGATCGCTTCACGGCCGTGTATACGCATTGGATGGAAAATATCCGCGACTGGTGCATTTCCCGTCAGTTGTGGTGGGGACATCGGATTCCCGCCTTCTATTGCGACGACTGCGGAGAAATGGTCGTTTCCAAAGAAGACGAAGTTTTCTGCCCCAAATGCGGAAAGAAAATGCGGCAGGAGGAAGATGTTCTCGACACCTGGTTCTCCTCGGCACTCTGGCCGTTTTCCACGCTCGGCTGGCCGGACAAGACCGAAGATCTGGACTACTTCTACCCCACCGATACCTTGGTCACGGGATACGACATCATCTTTTTCTGGGTTGCCCGCATGATTTTTTCCGGCATTGAGCATACCGGAAAGGTTCCGTTCTCTACGGTGTATCTCCATGGACTGATCCGGGATGAGCAGGGACGCAAATTCTCCAAATCCCTGGGCAACGGCATTGACCCTCTGGATATGATTGAGCAATACGGCGCAGATGCGCTTCGCTTCACGCTGGTGACGGGAAACGCGCCGGGTAACGATATGCGGTTCTATCTGGACGGGGTGAAGGCATCCCGAAACTTTGCCAACAAGATCTGGAATGCCGCCCGTTTTGCGCAGACCTATCTGACCATTGACGAAGTGAAATTGCCCGAAAAGATCGAGATTGAAGACCAGTGGATTCTGCACGAGCTGAACGAAACGGTCCGGGATGTACATGAGAATCTGGACAAATACGAGCTTGGCGTTGCTGCGCAGAAGCTTTACGATTTTATCTGGACAAAGCTTTGCGACTGGTACATCGAACTGGTCAAGCCCCGGTTGTTTGAAACCAACAGCAACAAAGAAACCAATCTCTCGGCACAAAACGTTTTGTGCTATGTGCTGTCGGAAACGCTGGCACTTCTGCACCCGTTCATGCCGTTTATTACCGAAGAAATCTGGCAGAATCTGCCGCACACCGGAGAAGCCCTTGTCATTGGCAGGTATCCGGAATATCATGAGAAACTGAACTTTGCCGATGCGGCGTCCCAGATGGAAGACGTTATGGCACTGATCAAAGCCGTCCGTCAGATCCGCACCTCCATGAACGTTCCGGTCTCGCGTAAAACCACGCTGTTCATTGACAGTAAAAATGCACAGGAATACCGAAACGGTGCCGCGTTCCTGACACGCCTTGCTTCGGCAAGCGAAATCCGTACAGAGTCCGTTCAGGATTCTACCGGCATGGCAACCGTTGTTACGCCGGATGCCAAGGCCCACATCCCGTTGGGGGAACTCATTGACGTTGATAAAGAAAAGACACGTCTGGAAAAAGAAATTGCTACTCTGACCGCAGACATTGCCCGCGTGGATCAGAAACTGTCCAATGAGGGTTTTGTGAAAAAAGCGCCGGAGAAAGTGGTGACCGAAGAACGGGACCGCCGCGCGAAGCTGGCAAGCCAACTGGAAAACGCAAACCGCGCACTCCGGGATCTCGAAAAATTGTAACACAAAAAAATAAGAAACCGTCCGGATTTCTCCGGACGGTTTCTTATTTCTCCTCTTTCGGGGGACGCGGACCGTAGAATTGATACAACTGACATTCCAGTCTTCCGTTATACAGTTTACGGCGTTTGTCCGCCTTGCGGCCAAACAATTTTTCAAAATTCGGAACCGGCGTAATCACGGAATACGACCAGGTATCCAATTTGCGAAACACCTTTCCCATATCCCGATACAGCGCCTCTACCTCCCGGGTTTCTCCGAGGCGGTGCGCATACGGAGGATTGGTCAGAATAAACCCATATTGCTTACGGGAAGAAAGATCCCGCACGTTCATCTGCTTGATCCGAACAAGCCCGTCCATATCGGCTGCTTCGGCATGAAGCTGCGCCAGTTCTACGGCTCTCGGGTCCAGATCACTTCCGCTGATATCCGTTTCGGCATCCGGACGGAAACGATCCCTCGCCTCCGCACGCGCAAACCGAAATACCTCCGGAGCAAAAGTATGCCAGGATTCGCAGGCAAATCCCCGTTTCAGTCCGGGCGCACGGTCGGAAGCGATCATCGCCGCTTCAATGGGAATGGTTCCGGAACCGCACAGAGGGTCCACCAGGGTACGGTTCCCCTTCCAGAAACTCAGCAAAAGCATTGCGCACGCCAGTGTTTCCTTGATGGGCGCCTCCCCTGCCAGGACACGGTATCCGCGCTTGTGCAAGCCGGCACCGCTGGTATCGACGGCAACGGTAACAACATCTTTCAGAATTGAAATCAAAATTTTATATTCCGTTCCGTTCTCGGGAAAAACCTCACGCCGATAACGCACCTTCATTTTCTCAACAATGGCTTTTTTTGCAACGGACTGACAGTCCGGTACGCTGTGAAGCGTGGAATCAACGGAATTACCGAGAACATGAATAAAAGCATCTTCCGGCAAAAAATCCGCCCATTCCACAGCATAAACGCCCTGAAACAGTTCCTCAAAAGATTGCGCCTCAAACGAAGCAAGCCGGATCAGAATCCGATCCGATGTGCGCAGCCAAAGGTTGGCGCGGGCAACATCCGCCTCCGTTCCGGAAAAGATGACCCGCCCGTTTTCTGTCTTTGTCTCATATCCCAACTGTTTCAGTTCCCGCGCGGTCACACTTTCCACGCCAAACGCCGAGGTGGCAATGATATCCATAAAAATCCTTTCTATCGAAGCGTATCGTGCACAAGCAGCCCTCCGTTCAACGAATTGCACACTTCGCGCACCTTGGCAAAATCGTCAACGTCCGATGCCAGAAGAATATCGTAACGGAAGGATGTCTTCCCGGCAAGATTCTTCGGATATTTCTCACCGACATAACTGTTGAACACACACGAATACAACGGCGAGAAATTCCGTGGCTTCTCCTCGGCATTTTCAAAGAAACGGTCACTGCCGAAAGACACAACCGGAGAATCTTTCGTACAGAACAGAATGCCCTCATGCGGGAAAGAAATCCCATCGTCCACAACACAAAAGTCGTTGCAGCTGCTAAACAGCTGTCCCCGCCCGATTTCAAACGGTTCTCCGCCGAGAGATGCGAAGGCAGAACCGATTTTCCTTCCGAAATCAAATTTCAGATGGAACATCTCCGGCTCCAGAGATGGTTTTCGCTCCAGATTCACCCAAACGCTTATGCGGGGAGTTCCCTTCCACACCATAATGACACGTTCGCCCGACAGCAGGGCGGGATGCGAAAATTTCTGCGAAAAGATCACCGCATGCTCGGTTTCTTCCTTTTGTGCCGGGGCATACAGAGCGCCGATCTCTGCGGTATACAGGTCGGAATCGTCCGTTTTCATCCCTGCACGAAGATTTTCCGAAACCGCCTTCGGATCGCCGAACGTTACACTGCGGGAGAAAAATTCTCCCACAAACGGAAGATCCAGTTTTCCTCTCACCCATTGGAAGGAAACCGGACATCCCAGCTCGTCAAAGGACAGTTGCAGACCGTTGTCATCGTATGAGGGTTCGGCTTCTTTCTCCGTAAAATGATAACTGTGCAGGGCTCCTGGCGCAAGTTCCACCCAAAGACGCACGCAGTCCCCTTCCGGTTCCAATCGAATCCGTTTGCCCGTATTTTCATCCACAACAGAACGATACCGGGACAAAATTCTGTGTTTCGGAATCCGTATATAATCGGTCAAAGCGACATTGGAAGTATTCTGCACAAACAGCTTGTTCCGGTCCGCCGCTGCAAAATAAACTTTACGGTTTTCGGTATACAGAAATTCCGCCTTTGCTTTTGCGCTGTATACACTTGCCAGCTTGCTCTCCGTGCAACCCGGCGCTCCGGCATAAGAAGGTTCGTCAAAATAGCAGAGAGCGCGGATAATTTCCTTCTCTTCCGCCGCGGACGCTTTTGCATCATACGTGGGAATCCGGCGCAGAGAGTTCAGCAGACAACGCGTCTTCTTTGCGGCGCTAACCGCATCGGGCATCGACATGACGTCTCTGCCCAGGGAATCACACCATTCACCGGAATAGGTTGCCAACGGTGCATTGGCAAGCGATGCCTGCAGCGTGTCAAACGCCTTCGTAAACGTAGACAGCCGCAGTCTCGGCTGAAGTCCTGCCTCGTTCCAGGCACGGACAAACCCGGAAATTTTCTCCCATCCGTCCGGATCGTTTTTCCGGTACCCGCCGGTAAAGGACACCGGAACCGTCGTTACCCATTCCGGCAAGGATTTTTCCCAACGAAGCAGATTTTCCGCAAGAAATGCAGCGCGCAATTTCAGATTTTCTTCGGAAACATCAAACAATTTTTCTGCCGGAAGAATGCGGCCTTCTTCCGACAAAAGCTCGTTCAGCGTACCGAATCCGTCGTTGACCCAGGTCAATACCCGGGCATCTGCCGAGAGTTTCCAATTAAAGATATAAGGAGTCGGACGAGGACTTTTCACACTGTCCGCAAGACCAACCCATAAATACCGTACACCCTTTTCGCAGGCATCGCGCATCATTGCCGTCTGTACACCGCCCACACCGTTCTGCACAACCGTCCGGATAGACAGTGCGCGCCACAGCTCCGGACGCAGCCATGTCAGATTCTCCCGGCTCTCGTCCGATCCTGCCATGGTGTGAAAGGAATAGGCGAAGCCCTCAATGTCCATGCTCCGCTCCGTAGCATCCATCAGAAACGCTTTTTGTTGCAGTTTGTCGGCATGCTCAATAAAATCCGCAACGGGTGCCGTTGTTTCACAACTCCAGCAAAATCTCGCATCCTCCGGTTCCTTGCCGGTATTTTCAATCCGCCGCAAAGCGCTATCCAGATACTGGCGCTGACGAATTTTCTCGACAGCCGGATTTTCCCGATACGCCGCATCCGCATGGGCATGACAAATCACATCTACGGTCTGAAATCTCATGTAAACTCCTCTTTTCGGCAATCGTTCTGATTTTCTTTCATTATAAACGATAATTCCCGGAAAATCAATATCTTTTCCTTCTGTCTCCGATTTTTCTTGACAACTTTTTTTCGACATTGTATAATGAACAAAGAAGCGGAGGAAAATATATGCTTTACAAAAACCAGACGGTGGATCTTGCCGTTACATCCATGACTTTTGAAGGGCTGGGAGTTGCCCGTTATACCGACAGCGATTTACAGAATTTTGTTGTTTTTGTTCAGGGTACCGCGACCGGAGACGTTGCGGAATGCACCATTCTGAAAACCGAAAAACATTATGCATACGCTGCTGTAAAGCGTTTGAAAACCGCTTCCCCGTTCCGCTTGTCCGGCTTCTGCTCCGCACAGGGAAAATGCGGCGGATGTGCGTTCGGGCACGTTTCCTACGAACATGAGCTTGCCGTAAAGAAGGCATTCGTCGAGCAGGAATTCCGGAAAAATTTTACCGGAAATACCTGTCCGGTGGAAGAAGTCGTTCCTTCCCCGCAAGAGACCGGATACCGCAACAAAATTGCTCTCCCCATTTCCCCGGACGGAACATGCTGCTTTTATGCAAAGAGGTCGCATCGTCCCGTCAGAATTCCGGACTGCCGGCTCAACGATCCGGCTTTTCTTCCGGTCATCCGGGCATTGGAACAGGTCCTTACGACGGAGAAAATTCCGATTTATAACGAGAAAACCAATCGGGGCATTCTCCGTTATCTGGTTCTGCGCCGCGCACATGTCACAGGAGAAATCATGGCGGTTCTGGTAGTTACCACCGATGCTTTTCCTCAAAAAGACGCCCTGATCCGTGCTCTTTCCGCCGTGCCGGATGTCCGCTCGGTCTATCTGAACATCAACGAGAAAAGAACAAACGTTATTTTGGGAACCAAATGCGTTCTTCAGTTCGGGAAAGAAAAGATTTCCGACACGCTCTGCGGGCTTTCTTTTGAAATCTCCCCTCTTTCGTTCTACCAGATCAACTCGCCGCAGGCGGAAGCGATCTATGCGGCGGCACGGGACGGCTTACAGTTGCGGAAGAACGATGTTCTGCTGGATCTCTGCTGCGGAATCGGAACCATCGGGCTTTCCATGGCAAAACAGGTCCGAAGCGTCCTCGGCATTGAGATTGTTCCGGAGGCCATTGCGGATGCCCAAGAAAATGCCGCGCGGAATGGCATCCGGAATGCCGTTTTCCGTCTTGCCGATGCTTCCCAGGTACTGAAGATTGCCAATGAAAAACCAACGGCACTTGTCGTGGATCCCCCACGGAAGGGGCTGGACGAAGCAACCGTCCGCGCCATTCTGGAGCTGAGCCCACAAAGAATTGCCTACATCAGCTGCAATCCCTCCACCCTTTCCCGTGACGCAGAACGGCTGTCCGGACGATACCAGATCGCACGGATCCAACCCTTTGATATGTTTCCGCGTACGGCACATGTTGAGACGGTGGTTCTTTTGACTAAAGTACACAAGTAAAAGTGTGAAAAAGGCTTGAAAATAAAGAATTTCCGAGAGTTGGAATTCTTTTGGGAATACTTGCAAAAAATTGGCACGTATTTATTATACATTGATGATATTGTGGATTTTAAAAATTCAGAAAAGAGGTAAAAATGAGATACGAAGATTTAACATTTAAAATTCCTGTAGAAACTAAAAGTTATCGTGAAGATTCGGCTTTTGTGATAAAACAAATAACGAATATTTTAGACACAAGAAAACAAATTGGCGACAATAAAATTATTATTAACACTAATCTAAAGCTTGGACTTCCGTTAGAGAATATAAATAAAATCGCTGGTCCGATGATTGAAGCGTGGGCTGGTGAAGTTTTCTTTGGCATTCGAGATGATTTAAATAATCAATATAATCTGATAAATGTTGAAGCTCAAGAACGACTGGGAATGGCAGATATAATTTTGCAATTTAAAAAAGGAGAGCAAGTCTTAACTGGAAACGTAGATGTCAAAGCAACAGCAAACGATATACCGAATAGCGGTAAAGGTCCAAACATAACTTCATTTTCTCGTATTAGAACAGCATATGTTACCGATCCCGATTTTATGTTTATAATTCTTTCAATCAAGCACAAGGTTTATTCTGAACGAAATAAAGATACAGGATTAGTTGATGGAATTATGGAAGTGGTTGATTTCAATGCATATGATTTGAAATTCATAAGTGATGCTGATATCAACTATAATCCAGCTTTAGGAACTGGACAGATTCAGATTAAGGATATTCACTATGTTTCTTATCAATATAGGACAACTTGGGAAATGTGTCAGTTGTTAGATAGCAAATATTTACACAGTTCAAGGAGAAATATTGATGATTTTATAAGGGAGGCGAAGAAAAACAAATGGATAAAGGATTAAAGCTAATTTGTGGTGATTCTTTAATAGAATTAAAGAAAATACCAGATAAAAGCATTGATTTGATTGTTACAGACCCTCCTTACAATCTGAATAAAGATTACGGAAACAATCAAGATAAACTTGAATTTGATGAATACCTTGATTTTTCGAGAAAATGGTTGTTCGAAGCAAAAAGAGTATTGAAAGATGATGGAACAATATATGTATTTATGGGGATGAAGTATATTTCATACATATACAACATATTAGAACAAGAGTTAGGAATGTACTTTAATTCGTGGATTACTTGGTTCTATACGCAAGGCATTGGCAAAACCAAGGGATATTCACCAAGGCACGATGATATACTTATGTTTACAAAAAGTTCGAAAAAGTTCACCTTTAATTTGGATACTATTCGTGTTCCGCAAAAGTATTATAGGTCTGTAAATAACATGAGAGGAGCCAATCCGGGGAATGTGTGGGAATTTTCTCATATGCACTATTGCAATAAGAACAGAAAAAAACATCCCACTCAAAAACCAGAGGGATTGTATGAAAGAATGATACTGGCTTCATCTAATGAAGGAGATACAATATTAGACCCATTTCTGGGTAGTGGTACTTTATTAAGGGTATGTCAACAAACAAATAGAAAAGGTATAGGAATTGATATAAACCCTGAATATATTGAAATGTCCAGAGAGCGACTTTCAGAAAAGTTTTGTGGCTTTGACAGTATTGATGAAAGAATGCAACGAGTACCAAATGATTTGAATGACCCACAAATAAGATTAGAATATATTGATAATCATATTAAATGGTTCTTGAAAAATCATCCAGATGCAATAGGAAGTTTCTTGGAAGAAGTAAAAAACAAATATGGTTCTAAACTAACGCAGGAAGAAATAATAAAATTCTTCTCACAGACAGTTTAATAAGCGAAAAAGCTGTCGACGTATTCCCACAAACGGTTCAAACACGAAAAAGGCTGTGGATATATTCCCTCCGAACGCAAAAACAGCAAAGACATTTATGTTATCGTATCGTGCCATGTGGAGACGGTATGCCTGTTTTCCATACGGAACGCCGACTGAGTTCATCCACTTCAAAACCGCATACCAATTCAAGGGAGGACGAAAATGGCATTTACCGGCTGGAAATCGATCCGAAAGATTGATGCTCACATCCATATTCTGCCGGATGCGGTTTATGAAGCAAACCCGGACAATGAAGATGCATGGCTCTGTACCGATCTTCATCAATACTGCAGCATGATGGACGCCCTGAATATAGAAAAAGCGGTTATCATGCCGCTGAATGATCCGTGGCTGATGTCCATGGAATTCACGGTCGATGCCGTCCATCGGAATTTACGGGATATGAAGCAAAAATATCCCGGAAAATTCTACGCATTTGCCGATGTCGACACCCGCAACACGCCGGCTCAATCGGTAGACGCACTTCTTCATGCAATGGAAAACTACGGTCTGGATGGAATCAAAATTCACCCCAATAACACGGGGATTGCTGCGAACGATGCGTACAACGATCCGATCTTTTCGTTTGCGCAGCAGCAAAAAATTCCCGTAGCCATCCATTCCTACCCGAATCATGCGGATGATGCCTCCGCAACGTGGCGTATCCTGAAAATAAAAGAGCGTTATCCCGATCTGAAGCTGATTGTTTCGCACATGGGCGCTTTTCAGTGGGAAAATCTGATTTCCGCGAAGTGCTATGCAGATCTATCCGCGATTCTGCCCGATTATGTCCGCACCTACGGCATCGCAAAAACGGAAGAAATTCTGCGCGCTTTTGGAGCAGACCGTCTTCTGTTCGCAACGGATTACCCGGACAACCGCCACTTGTCGCCCGACGCAATCTATGCTTCCTACTTTGACATTCTTGACCGCATGGATTTTACGGAAGAAGAAGCAAAACGGATTGCATATCAGAACGCAGAAGAAATCTTTGAATAACGAATACGCCACCGGAGAACCCACTGTCGAGAGGATTCCTTACGGGAACCGATCAGAACCGTTGTATTGCTGAGGATAAAAACACTGCAAGTTTGAGGAATTGTACCATGAATAAATTCTGGGGACATCTTTGCACCATTACCAGACACCGCCATGAGGTAATCAAAAACTGCTTCCGCGCGGGGATTCTGTGGCGGGGGCTGATGCACGATCTTTCCAAATATTCCCCTACGGAATTTTGGGAAGGCGTCCGATTTTATCAGGACGGTCGCCGCAGCCCGACCGAAAGTGCCAGAGAAATCAACGGGTATTCGGCAGCGTGGATTCACCACAAGGGAATCAACCGTCATCACTTTGAGCACTGGACGGATTACGACCCGGTAACCAAAACCATCCATCCGGTAAAAATGCCGAGAACATACGTTGTTGAGATGTTCTGTGACCGTGTGGCGGCAAGCAAAATCTACATGAAAGATTCCTATACCGATCAAAAACCGCTGGAATATTTTCTGAAGGCAAAGGCGAGACGCCAGATCCATCCGGAAACCTCCGATGAACTGGAAGCCCTTCTGCGAATGCTTGCCGAGCAGGGAGAAAAAGCAACCTTTGCCGCCTTGCGAAAACAGAAAAAGGAATGAGCCAAGCCGCCTTCGAAATATACTGAACCAAAACGTATTTTTCGGAGGCATTTTTATGAACATACGCATCGGAATCATCGGTTACGGACATCTCGGAAAGAGCGCAGCGCAAGCCGTTCTGCGAACTCCGGACACCGATCTTTCCGTCATCCTCACAGCAAGAGCACCCTCGGAAGTTCAGGATGCGCCTGCCGGAGTCCGGGTATTTTCTCTTCAGAATATGGAGCACTTTTTGGCGGAAACCGATGTGTTTTTGCTCTGCAAGGGCAGCGAATCGGACACTCCGGTCCTTGCGCCGGAGCTGGCAGCACGAGCCTGTGTGGTAGACAGCTATGACGACCATGCCCGGATTCCGGAACACCGTCGTGCCGTACACGATGCCGCGCTTTCCGCACATACCACATGTCTGATCTCCGCCGGCTGGGATCCCGGCTATTTTTCACTGATCCGTCTGTACGCCGAAGCATTTCTTCCCCACGGCGTCACCTATACCTTTTGGGGACCGGGTGTAAGCCAGGGACACACCAATGCACTGTGCCGGCTGCTGCAGACCCGGGATGCCGTTCAGGTTACCGTACCGTCGGCAAACGCCCTGCGGCTTGCAAGGAAAGGATACATTGTTCCTCTCACCGCGGCACAGACCCATAAACGGGTGTGTTATCTGACCGGAGAACGAAACCGGGAAGCCGAGCACCGGATTGTCACACTTCCGGATTATTTCAGAGGTTACGAAACATCTTTCCGATACGTCGGTACAGAGACACTGCAGAAGCTGAAACGGAATCATGCCCACCGTGGAAGTGTGATTCGGAACGGGATCTGCGGAAATTCCCGCAACAGCGTTTCCGCAGATGTCCGCCTGGATTCCAATCCGGACTTTACCGCCTCGGTTTTGGTCGCCTGTGCCCGCGCGGTCTTCCGACTTCACCAGGAGGGAATTTTTGGGGCGCTGACCCTTTGCGACGTGGCTCCGCGATATCTTTTGCCGGAAGATGCCGACCTGGACCGGATTCTTTAAAAAAATTTCGGTTTTCCCCTTGATTTTTTGTTTGTGATGTGGTATACTTACTAAGTATGAGATAAAAACATTCGGTTAGGAGGTGTGTTGGCATGAAGGAAGGCATTCATCCGAACTACGAAGAGTGCGTGATTAAGTGTGCTTGCGGCAACGAAATTTCCACTTTTTCCACGAAAAAGGAAATCCGCGTTGATATCTGCTCGAAATGTCACCCGTTCTACACGGGCAAACAGAAACTTGTTGATACAGGTGGACGTGTTGACAGATTCAAGAAGAAGTACAATCTCGACTAACAACAAGAATCCCGCAGGATTACTCTTGCGGGATTCTTTTTTACAGGATGTCCGGAATGGGCATCCTGTTTTTTTACGGATCCGAACCAAACTTCAGCGCCGTATCCGGCTTGACGCATACCGACATCACCAGCCCCATGCAGGCAACCGCACTCATGATGGACGACCCCCCATAACTGACAAACGGAAGGGTAATGCCGATAACCGGCGAAACGCCGATGCACATTCCGATGTTGATCAGCGTCTGCGCAAGAACCATCGTCCCTGTCGCCACACAGATAAGAAAACCGTTGTTATCCTTTGCACGCATTGCGCACCGGAAACAACGCAGCACAATACCTGCCAGCAGGAGCAAAACCGCAAAACAACCGAAAAATCCGCATTCTTCTCCGATTACGGCATAAATAAAATCGGTATGCAGCGCCGGAAGAAGTCCGTTCTGGCTTTGAATTCCATGCCCATAACCAAGTCCGGTCAACCCGCCGGACCCGATTGCCATGCGGGAAATCAACGGCTGAAAACCGGTTTTCAGGGGGTCCAGATCCGGCCGGAAGCCGTAAATAATACGACGTTTATGATAATCTTTCAGAAAACTCCACACCACGGGAACTGCGGCGAACAATGCAATCCCGCCAGCCAGAAAATACTGCCCCTTCAACCCCGCGACCAACAACAGGACAAAGAACATCACGCAGTAAACCACGCACGTACCGATGTCGCCCTGCATCGCAATGGGAACAAGATACAGCGCGAAATGCCCCAGAATTTTGAGAAGATTCAACAGGCGGTTGATCTCTTTTCCCAGTTTGGAGAGATGATAAGACATCGAAACAATAAAACAGATTTTGGTCAGTTCCGACGGCTGCAGGTTGAAGGAGCCGATCATGATCCAGTTCCGGTTACCATCGATGTTCGGAGCAATCCATGCGGTAATCAGAAGCAGCACAAACGATCCGATTGCGAGCTGAGGCGAAAACCTCGCCATAAAATTATAGTCGACAAACGAAAAGAAAAAGAACCCCGCAAACCCGATCAGCACAGCAACGCTCTGACGGTACAGGAAGCGGTCGTGCTGCTCGTTGTTCAGCGTGGCACTGTTGATTGCCAGAAAGCCGACGGCAAGCGCCAGCACAACAAGAAGCAAAAGGAACTTGTCAAAATTGATGAAATATTGCCGAAAATTCCGTGTGCTTCCGATGGACGTCCGGCTCATATTCTCGCCTCCCCTTCCTGTTTTTTTTATTATAGCATACCGTCCGTCATATTTCAAGTGCCGGATCCGTAAAAATATACGGAGGTGATTGTGTTGAAAATCCGTTTGCGAGAGCGTTTCCGGAGATTCCGGATCCGGAACAGCAGAAATTGGGCAACGCTTTTGTTTTCGCAGGTCATACTCTGTTTTCTTCTTTTGCTGCTCATCCTCTTTTTTACGGGAATATCGAAAAACGGAGAAGAAGATATCCGCGCCTATTTTTCGGGAGCAGGAGATCTCGGCGATCTTTCCGCACAACTTTCCGATATTTTTTCGCCGGATTCTCCCCCTCCCTTTGATTCGGTCTCCGACCGGTTTTCTTTTTCGGAGGCGACGGTTGATGTTTTTGGGGCCTCCTTGGTTTTTGAAACTGCAGTCCCTCCCTTGCGTGGAAAAATCACATCCGGATTCGGCGCGCGAAAAGATCCGTTTTCCCCGAATATTACATTCCATAGCGGTATTGACATCGGCGTCCCTGTCGGGACAACGGTTGTTTCGGTTCTTCCGGGAACGGTGCGAAAAGCCGGGTACAATTCGACCTCCGGCTACTATGTGGAAGTTGAGCACGCAAACGGATTCCGGTCGCTGTATTGTCATTTAAGCAAAATTTCGGTTTCCGAATCCGAAACCGTTCACTCCGGCACGGTTCTCGCAAAAAGCGGAGAAAGCGGAAAAACAACCGGACCGCATCTGCATTTCCGGCTGTCCTATCAAAAGACGCCGGTCGATCCTCTTCTTTTTCTGAGTTTTGATTATGAATAAATTTCATATCAGCCCCTTTTTCCCTCTGATCTGGGCAGGGCTCCTGCTGTTCAACCGGGCGGAATATGTTCTGTATCTGTTTTTTGCGGCATTGATTCACGAAACGGCGCACATTGTCCTCGCCTTGCTGTTCCGGGCGGATTTTTCCTCCCTCACACTTCAGCCGTTCGGAGTTTCGGCATCGCTTTCCTCTGCCGCAGCCCTCACCTGCGCACAGGAAATTCTCGTCTCTCTCGCAGGAATTGCGGCAAACCTGATTGCCGCTGTGCTTTGCCTGTCACAAGCCGTTCTCTTCTCCGGGAACAAGATGGATTTTGTTCTGTGCAATACCCTTCTTGCCGCCGTGAATCTTCTGCCCATCGAGCCGTTGGACGGAGGGCGGGCACTTTACTATGCACTGTTGCGACATCGTGAACCGCCTGCGGCGCAAAAAATCTCCCGGCTGATCTCCCTGCTGTTTCTGTTCCCCCTGGCGGCAGTCTCCGTCTGGCTTCTGCTGGCAACCGGCTACAACTTTTCCCTGTTGCTTATTGTTGTCTATCTTTTCGTATTTCTTTTTGTAAAAAAATCATTTTGACCCTTGCATTTCCGGCTGTTTTGTTATACAATAAGAATGTTGAGTATTTTCAGAAAAAAGGAGCCGGACCGATCGCCATGACGCCGAACGAACTGATTGAAAAATACTATCACAAAATCCAGAAACCGGCCCGATATACAGGTGGCGAATTCGGATCTGTCGTCAAAGACCTTTCCGAAGTGGAAATCCGGTTTGCTTTCTGTTTTCCGGACATGTATGACATCGGGATGTCCCATCTCGGAATAAAAATTCTGTATCATATGTTCAACGACAAGCCCGACGTGTGGTGTGAACGTGTTTTCGCTCCGGACATCGACATGGAAGCGCTGATGCGGGAACATCAGGTAGACCTGTACGGGCTGGAAAGCAAAGATCCGTTGAGAAAATTTGACTTCATCGGCTTTACTCTTCAATACGAACTTTCCTTTACCAACATTCTCAATATGCTGGATCTGGCACACATTCCTCTGTTTTCCAAAGACCGCGGCGACAGCGACCCGATTGTTATCTGCGGCGGTCCGTGCGCCTGCAACCCGGAACCCTTACGGGATTTTATCGACATCTTTTTTGTCGGCGCCGGAGAAGAAAAATACGACGATCTGTTTGCCGCCTACAAGAAACATCGCGGCAACCGGGATGCTTTTCTGAAGGCAGCTGCGGAAATCGACTGTATGTACGTTCCCCGTTACCATAATCCGGAACGGAAAGTACGGCGTGCCGTTGTGAAGGATCTGGACAAGGTCTATTATCCGAAACGCTTTGTTATTCCCTCTACGGAGGTGGTTCATGACCGCGTGATGCTGGAGATCATGCGGGGATGCATCCGGGGATGCCGCTTTTGTCAGGCGGGCATGATTTATCGTCCCTATCAGCAAAAATCCGTAGACACCCTGGTCCGGGATGCCGTGACGCTTTGCGAGAACACCGGATACGACGAAATTTCCCTTACTTCCCTGTCC
Source organism: uncultured Eubacteriales bacterium (assembly GCA_934438175.1). GTDB lineage: Bacteria > Bacillota > Clostridia > Oscillospirales > UBA644 > CAKSBH01. The sequence goes on from CAKSBH010000008.1 coordinate 59,685, forward strand.
ACCAGCGATTATGAAAAGCTGCCGGAACTCGTAGACCGTCTTTCCGAATACTGCGAGCCGCGCAAAATCAACCTTGCCCTACCATCGCTCCGTATTGACAACTTCACCCGGGAACTGTATGAAAAAACGCAGAACATCCGCAAAAGCGGACTGACATTCGCGCCGGAAGCCGGAACACAGCGTCTTCGTGATGCCATCAACAAAAATGTTACGGAAGAAGAGATTGACCGTACCTGCCGCATTGCGTTTGAGGGCGGCGCAACCAACGTCAAGTTGTATTTCATGATCGGTCTGCCGACCGAAACCGACGAGGATATTCTCGGGATTGCCGAGACCGCACGGCATATCGTACATCTGTATTATGAAATCAACGGGCCGAAATCCCGTGCCCCGCAGGTCACAATCAGTCTTTCCACCTTTGTGCCGAAGCCCTTTACACCGTTTCAGTGGGAGCCGCAGATCACACCTGAAGAAATCCATCGCCGGCAGAAACTTCTGCTGGATGAAATTTCTCACTCCCGCCGCATTCATCTCAACTATCACGACTGCGATGTCAGTGTTCTGGAGGGCGTATTTGCCCGCGGGGACAGCAGATTGTGTCAAGCCGTATACCGGGCATGGCAAAAGGGCTGCAAATTCGATGCATGGGACGAGCATTTCCATTTCGACGTCTGGATGGATGTATTGAAAGAATGCGGCCTGACCGTGAAGGAATATGCCAACCGCAAACGTGATTTTTCAGAACCGCTTCCCTGGGATATGATGGATATGGGTGTTACCAAAAAGTTTCTTATCCGTGAATGTGAGCGTGCATACGAAAATAAAACAACGCCGAACTGCAAGGAGACCTGTATGGGATGCGGCGCTGCGTCCCTTTGCAAAGGAGATGTGTGCCGATGAGAGTTTGCTTCACAAAAAAATACGCGTCCCGCTTCATGTCCCATCTGGATCTGATGCGCATGATGATGCATGCGCTTCGCCGGGCACATATTCCTGTAAAGTTGACACAGGGCTTCAATCCGCATCTCCGTCTTGTTTTTTCCATTCCCCTGCCGCTTGGAATTGCCTCGGACTGTGAGTTTCTGGACATGGATCTCGACCGGGATATGGAACCGGAAGAAATCCGCAGAAATCTTGCCGAAAACATGCCGATGGGAATCGAAATTCCGGAAGTCTACCAACCGGATTCTTCTCTGAACGATATCGCATATGCCAGCTATCGGCTGGAGATTCCCGCCCACCTTTCTGAGAATGTTCTGAAATTTCTGTCGCAGGACTCCATCCCGGTGCAGAAAAAAGGCAAAAAAGGAAAAATCCGGGATCTGGATCTCAAAGAAGACTTCTCCATGAAGTCCGTCCGGAACGAAGACGGTTCTTCGGTTATTACCGTCCGTCTTCCCTGCGGAAGCGAACGGAACGTCGGCATCAATCTGCTGCTGGATGCCTTTTATTCGGCTGCCGGGCAGGACGAGCATGACATCCGCGCCACACGTGTTGGCTTTGAAACGGCGGATGGAACCCCTTTCCGATGATTCGGTCTGCCGGACCTCCGACAAAAAAAGAAGGAACCGAAACATGAAAAAATTTCGTCTCTCTCATCTGACAGCCGCAGCTGTGGTAGCTGCCCTGTATGCGGTGCTGACCGTCTCCCTCGGCTTCATGAGTTATCTCCCCGTTCAGTTACGGGTCGCAGAGGCATTGACGGTTCTCCCGTTTTTTTCTCCCTACATGATTGCGGGGGTATCAATCGGATGCTTGATTGCCAATCTGTTCAGTCCCACAGTCTGGTGGGTCGATGTTTTATTCGGAACAATGGCAACGCTGATCGGCGCAGTGGGAACCTGGGCGCTTTCCAAAAAAAATCTCCGCTTTCTTGCTCCCCTTCCCCCGGTTCTCGCCAATACGGTCATTGTCGGAACCATGCTGACGGTTCTGTCCGGCGTTCCTTCTTCGCTGTGGATAAACGGTCTGACCGTCTTTCTCGGAGAAGCCGTTTCCTGTTACGGGTTCGGTCTTCCGCTTTTACTTTTGCTTGAAAAATATAAAAAAAATATATGGAAATAAGGTGCATCACATGAAAGTAACAAAAGCTGTCATTCTCGCCGCAGGACTTGGAACGAGAATGCTTCCCGCAACAAAAGCCATTCCGAAAGAGCTCTTTCCCATTGTGGATAAGCCGGCTCTTCAATACACAGTGGAAGAAATGGTTGCCAGCGGTATTACCGATATTCTGGTTGTCATTTCCCGCGGCAAGACGCTGATCGAAGACCACTTCGACGCATCGCCCGAACTGGAAGACCGTCTGCGTGCCGGCGGTGAAAAGAAAGCTGCCATACTGAAAGAAGTGGAAAAGATCTCCAAACTCGCCAACATTCTGTATGTTCGCCAGCCCGTTATGAACGGAACCGGCGGTGCCATGCTGATGGCACAGGCATTTACCGGAAACGATCCCTTCCTGCTTGCCTACGGAGACGACGTAATCATCAACGACGAATATCCCGTATCCAAGCAGTGCATTGACGCGTATGACGAATTCGGAAAAGGTGTTATTGCCGTCAACGAAGTGTCGGAAGATCTCATTCAGAAATATTCCACGATGGATGTCAAACCCATCCGCGAGAATCTCTACACCGTGTCGGACATGATTGAAAAGCCCACAAAAGAGCAGATTATTTCGCTGTTCTCGTCACTCGGTCGTTTTGTTCTTCCCGGCAACATTTACGATTATATCGCCCGTACCAAAGTAGCGGAAAACGGCGAATTGCAGCTGACCGATTCCATGAAGCTGATGGCAAACGAAGAGGGTATGATTGCCGTTGACTTCATCGGAACCCGTTACGATATGGGAAACAAACTCGGCGTCATGAAGGCCCAGGTGGAAATGGCGCTCAAGCATCCGGAAATCGGTGCGGAATTCCGCACATACCTCAAAGAATTTGCAAAGGAGCTGTAAAGAATGGAATACACCATTTCCACCAACAATGCCCGCGTTACGGTATCGTCCCGCGGCGGAGAACTGAAAAGCTTTGTCAACCGAGACAACAACCGGGAATACATGTGGCAGGGACATGCCCCCTACTGGAACGGAACCTCACCAAACCTCTTTCCGATTGTCGGACGCGTCAAAGAAGGAATATACACCTATCACGGTCAGAAATACGCCATCAAAAGTCCGCACGGGTTTGTCCGCATCACAGAACTGACGCTTCGTGAACATACGGAAAACACACTGGTTTTCGGTCTGCACGACAACGAAGAAACCCGGAAAGCATATCCGTTTGCCTTTGACTACTCGGTCCGTTTTGTTCTGGAGGGGAAGAAACTGACCGTAACCCAGACCGTTATCAACCCTGCGGAAAACGAGACCCTGATTTTCGCGCTTGGTGCACATCCGGGCTTTAACGTCCCGATGAATGAGAACGTACCGTTTGAGAACTATTACCTGGAATTCGAAAATGCCTGCAAGCCGGAAGAGATTGTATGCGAAGCCGCCTATCTGACAGGAAAAACCGTTCCGTGCAACCGGTTTAAAGACGGAAAGGTCCTCCCGCTCCGTCATGATCTCTTTGATAACGACGCAATCATTCTGAAAGACATCTGCCACACCCTTCTCATCAAATGCGATGAGGCACCAGAACAGGTCCGCGTCTGCTTCGACGACTTCCGCTATGTCGGAATCTGGCACACCAACGAAACCACCGCGCCGTTTGTCTGCATTGAGCCGTGGAACGGGGTGCCATCCCTTGCGGATGCCGAGGAAAACCTGGAAACCAAATACGAGATGATGCGGCTGAAACCGCATGAGGAATATCATGCGTCTTACAGCATCGAGATTCAGTGAGGAGAGATTGCATGAAAGCAAGAATTCCCCGTCACCGTGAATTCATCATTCAACTGGATGAAAAGGCGGAACCCCGCCATGAAGAATGCTGGGAGAAGCTGAGACAGATCGTCAAAGAATATTCCGTTGACGGAAAAAGCGTCTACTCCCCCACCTTCATTGAAGATAACGAAGAAAAGGTAAAGGACCTGCAGAAGGAATACCATTTCACCTACACCGTGGAATGGAGAAAATAAGAAAATGCCGCCGGTTTTCGGCGGCGTTTTCTTTTGCGGAACCGGTGATGTATAACTTTCCCGCCTTCGTCATAAACATTACTGAAACAAAAAACATCAAAGGGAGTAACGGCTTATGACTAGAGAAAACGGAGAAATTTTTTATCACGGACTTATCGGTTGCGACTCGGCGGAAACATCGGCGGAAAGCGAGATTCTTCTTCCGGATTATTATCCGCCGGTTCTGAAACTGGTACGGACAGATGCCATCGCACACGTTCGCTCCGAAAGCATCCGGGGCGACCGCATCTACGTGGAGGGAACCGTCGAGTTCCGGATTCTGTACATCTCCGAGACAGACGAGAATTTTCAGAGTGTATTTTATCCGGTTCCGTTTTCCTATTCCTCCGAAATCAAGGGGGAAATCAAGGACGACATCCAGCTGCACACGCATGCACGCCCTTCTTATGTCAACGTCCGCGCACTCAGCCCGCAAAAGCTGTACGCCAAGGCCGTTGTGGAACTGACCATCTGCATGGTAGCGCCTGTCCGGACCAGGTTGCTGGATCCGGAAACCCTGCCGGATCTGATAAAACGCACCGAACAACGGCAGATTTCCGATCTGACCTTCTCCACGCAAAAAATTCTTAAAATTCAGGAAGAGATTGACCCCGGAAGCGGGCTGAACCCGGCACACATTCTTCGCTATGACACGTTTTTCGAAGAAGACGAGAAAAAACTCATCAACAACAAGATGATTGTCAAAAGCGAATGGAACGTACAAACTCTTTTCACCGAAGCACAGAATCCGGAAATTCACACCGCAACCGCAAAAATTCCGCTGTCGCAGGTGCTGGAACTTCCGGACGGAACAACCGATGCCGGCAGTTCGGTTTTCTTTGCCGTTCAGGATTGCAAATTCAGCATAAAAGAAAAAGCGCAGGCAGGAGCCGTTCTGGTCTGTGAAGCCGAAATTTCCGTTGTTGCGGAATGCCGGAACGACGAAGACGTTTCCATCCTGACCGACGCCTACAGCGTAAGCGCCGATGCATCCTGCGAGACCGAAACGGTAACGCTGCTTCACGCACAGGATTTTTCGCTTCCGTTTTCCGTTGAGCAGAACTTTGATCTGGAAGATGCGCAAGCCGTCCTGGAAGTGATTCCGTCCTGTACACATACCTGCCCCTGTCTCGAAGGAAGCAATGCCGTAACCGAAACGGAAATTTCCTGTCTGATTCTTTACCGCAGCTTCTCCGGGGAACTGATGACATGTGAAAAGAAACTGGCTCTTGCCCTCTCCGTTCCCGAAATCGGGAATGCCGATGCCGTAAAAACCGATGCGGAAATCACCCTCCGTTCTGCCGAATATTCTTTGAACGGAAGATCGCTTTCAATTCGTGTCAGCGGGCTTTATCACGGAATGCTCACGTCGGAACAGAAAGTTCTTGCCGTCCGCTCCGTCTCGCTTTCCGAACGCAAAAAAGACCGCACGAGCGGGGTGGTCATCTGCTATGCAACCGATGGGGAGCCGGTATGGGACATCGCCAAGCACTATGCCGCCGATCCAGAACAGATCCGCAAACAAAACTCTCTGATGGGCGAAACAGTGGAAGGCAACCGGATTCTCTTTATTGAACGGTAAAAAAAGAGTGCCTTGTCCAAAACTTTTTTCAGATTTCTCTTTACAAACCGGATTTTGTATGATATAATAACAAGGTACCCGATTTGAGAGCGGCTTTTTCACCGAAGTTTGACCTCCCGGATCTGGGCGAATATGTGTATCGGAGGTGAAAATCATGACAAAGGATCAGAAGAGCGCTATCATCGCGGCGAACCGGCTTTCTGAAAAGGACACCGGCTCTCCCGAAGTGCAGATTGCCATTCTGACGGATCGCATCGCCAATCTGACGGAGCATCTCAAGTCCAACAAAAAGGACTTCCACTCCCGCAGAGGTCTTTCCCAGATGGTCGGTCAGCGCAGAAATCTGCTGAACTATCTCATGAAAAAGGATATCACAAGATATCGTGCTATCGTTGAGAAACTGAACCTTCGCAAGTAAAACCCAAGACCAAGGGATAGCAACTATCCCTTGGTCTTCCAATTCCAAAAGCAAGAACCATCTGTTTTTCGGTACATTCTTTTAGCAGTTAGATGGGCTCACAAATCTTGTGCGCCGATGTAACTGCTTAAACCGGAAACGCAGATGTTCTTACCTGATACAAATCAAAAAGGAGATTGAACTATGGACATCTACGCACACGAAAAAACATTTACCACAGAGTTTGCCGGAAAACCGCTGGTCGTAGAAACCGGAAAATACGCCGGGCTTGCCAACGGTGCCTGTCTTGTCCGCTATGGCGACACCTGCATTCTGGCAACGGCAACTGCCTCGGCAAAACCGAGAGACGGCATCGATTTCTTCCCGCTCGCCGTTGATTATGAAGAAAAACTTTACAGCGTCGGCAAAATCCCGGGCGGCTTCCTCAAAAGAGAAGGTAAGCCCACAGAGAAAGCCATTTTGGCATCCCGTGCCATCGACCGTCCGATCCGTCCGCTGTTTCCGAAAGACATGCGCAACGACGTTGTTGTTTCCACAACGCTCCTTGCCGTAAACAACGACTTCCCGCCGGAGATTACCGCTATGATCGGCGCTTCCATCGCCATCGCCATTTCCGATATTCCCTGGAACGGACCGATTGGCGGCGTTCTGCTTGGTTATGTGGATGGACAGTATGTTCTGAACCCCACGGTAGCACAACGTGCCGTTTCCGAAATGGCAGTCACGGTTGCCGCAACAGAAGAAAAAATCGTCATGATTGAAGCCGGTGCAAAAGAAGTTCCGGAAGACATCATGCTCAACGGAATCATCTTCGCTCATCAGGAACTGAAAAAAATCGTTCGGTTCATCAAAGAGATTGCTGCAGAGATCGGAAAACCCAAGTTTGTTTACGCTTCCGCAGAAATCAACCACGATCTTCTTGAGGATGTCAAGTCCTACTGCATGAAGCAGGTGGAATATGCCCTGGATACGGATGACAAAGATGTCCGTGACGCGCGTCTTGCCGTTGTTGCCGAGGATGTCAGCGCCCATTTTGCCGAGAAGTATCCGGACAGCGAAGCCGCTTTCGGAGAAGCGATTTACAAAACCGAAAAAGAAATTGTCCGCAGATGGCTGTTTGATGAGCACCGCCGTGTTGACGGCAGAGGTCTGGAAGACATCCGTCCCCTGCACGCCGAGGTTGGTCTGCTGCCCCGTGTTCACGGCTCCGGACTGTTCAGCCGCGGTCAGACGCAGGTTCTCACCATTGCAACGCTGGGCGCCATTGCCGACAAGCAGAAGCTGGACGGGATTGACGATGAAGATTCCAAGCGTTATATGCATCACTATAACATGCCCGGATATTCCACCGGTGATGCAAAATCCTCCCGTGGCGTCGGCAGACGTGAAGTCGGCCATGGCGCATTGGCTGAAAGATCGCTGGAGCCGGTTCTCCCCTCGGAAGAAGAATTCCCCTACAGCATCCGGCTGGTTTCCGAAGTGCTTTCTTCCAATGGATCTACCTCGCAGGGATCGGTTTGTGGCTCCACACTGGCACTGATGGATGCGGGCGTTCCCATCAAAGCACCGGTCGCCGGAATCAGCTGCGGTCTGATTACCAAAGAGGATCAGTGGATTACAATGGTAGACATCCAGGGTCTGGAAGACTTCTTTGGCGATATGGACTTCAAGGTTGCCGGAACGAAGAAAGGAATCACCTCCATTCAGATGGATATCAAAGTGGACGGTCTTACATACGACATCATTGAAAAGGCGTTTGAGCAGACAAAGCGCGGACGGAACTACATCATTGATGAAGTGATTCTGAAAGCCATTCCGGAACCCCGTGCCGAACTTTCCCAGTTTGCGCCGAAGATTATCACGTACACCATCCCGGTAGACAAGATTCGTGAAGTCATCGGAACAGGCGGAAAAGTCATTCAGAAGATCACGGCAGACACCGGAGTCAAGATTGACATTGAAGAAGATGGCAAGGTGTTTATCTGCTACATTGATAAAGCTACCGGAGAAGCCGCACTGTCCATCATCAAGACCATCGTCAACGGACCGGAAATCGGCAAACTTTACAAGGGCAAAGTGGATGGCATTAAGGAATTCGGTGCCTTTGTGGAGATTGCTCCGGGCAAAGACGGGCTCTGTCATATTTCCGAGTTGGACAACAAGCGTGTCGCGCGTACGGAAGACGTTGTTTCCATGGGCGATGAGATCTGGGTCAAGGTTATGAAGATCGACTCGGCTACAGGCAAAATCAGCCTTTCCCGCAAAGAGGCGCTGAAAGAGCTGGCAGAAAAGGGCGAAAACTGATTGTTCCAGCTCCCTCACCGTAAAAAACACAGAAGCCCCGCAATCCGTAACGGATTGCGGGGCTTTTTTCGCAGAACAAAACATTTACCGAAAAGAAATTCTGGACTGAATCAGATGAAAGGCGCGCAAGCGGCGCAGACGCATATCGGACCGCCGAAAGAAAAACAAATCTGCCGCCTCCCACATAAAGACCCAGGCAACAACATCCAGCATATTCAGCAAAACGGCACGCACACCATAGGAATCCAATACCAACGCCAAGGCAAACAGCAACGCCGCAAACACAGTCATCACAGTGCTCTGAACAGAATTTTTCCGAAGCTCCCGCTCCGTCTCAAGAAATTCCAGATGGTAATAATTCCGGATTGCGGAGTCGTACATTTTCCGCTCCTCGGCATCGATACAGCTCCCTCCAGACAAAGATGCAGGGATGCGTCCGAACGAAGATTTTTCAAACGATGTTCCAGAAACTCCGCCGTATCGGCAGAAAGCAACGGAATCCCATCACCAGAAAACGGAGACAAAAAATCCTAGTCGTCCGCAACACAGATCCGAACAAGATTCCGCCCCGCCTCATCCACCTCTGCGAAATGGGTTTTCCGGATCTCACGGGAAAGTTTGCGGAATTTGCGAAGTTGTTCAAACATCATACCGTCCCCTTTTTATTTTCAGTATAACATAACACAAAAGAAAAAACAAGAAAAACCGACACAAAATCCTTTTTTGCGAAAAAACTTGCTTTTTGACAGTGACTATGATATACTGAATAATATGGGATTTGACCCGAACCACGGTCTGTTCGGGCAAAAGCGCTTACAGAACAAGGAGGAGATTTACCATCAAAGAATTAAAACGAATCTGGGAAATTGATGTTTTGAGAGGAATCATGATTCTTTGCGTCGTACTCATTCATGCTGTTTTCGATCTGACCAATCTCTTCAATATTCCTCTCCAACCTCCGGCATGGTTCTACTTTATTCAGGATTATGGCGGAACCCTGTTTGTCATTCTTTCCGGGCTTTCCGCAACACTGGGTTCCAAAAGTTTGCGCAGAGGCATCATCGTATTTCTTGCGGGAATGGGAATCACGCTTGTTACAAGCGTCCTTGCCGTAGTATATCCGGAATCTTTTTCCACCCTGATCATCCGTTTCGGCATCCTGCATCTTTTGGGTGTCTGTATGATGCTGTATCCCCTGTTCCGCAAAATTCCGTCCTGGCTTCTGTTGCTTCTCGGTGCGCTGATGATCGGAATCGGTTTTTGGTTTGACACCCTATGCATAGATCTTCCTCTTGGCTTTGTCCTGGGAATCAGACCGCCTCAATTTTCTTCCGGAGACTATTTTCCGCTGTTTCCTTATCTGGGCTGGTTTTTACTCGGAATCCCTTTGGGCCGATGGCTGTATCCGAACAAAAAAACACGCTTCCCCAGTGTCAACCCGCAAAAACAGCCCGTGCGCTTCCTTTCATGGTGCGGCAGAAAATCCATCTACATCTATTTGTTTTCGCAGCCGATCACCGTCGGCATTCTGTATGGAATTGTCTGGCTGCTGAATCTGAACCAATAAGCAAACCGCTATAAAAATGATCCCGCAGAATTTCTTCTGCGGGATCTCTTTTTGCTGCAAATCAGTTGTCTTCTTTGGAAAGTTCAACCAGATGCTCGTACTTCTCTTTTGCCGTTTCGGCTGCCTTTGCAAAGAGCGTTTCGGCTCTCTGCGGGAAGGTCTGGGCAAGACGTGCATAACGGGTCTCACTCTTGATGAACTCAACATAATCCGCCGTCGGCGCCTTGCAATCCAGCGTAAACGGGTTCTTACCCTCTGCCTTCAGCGTCGGGTTGTAACGGAATGTCTGCCAGTAACCGCAGGCAACGGCTTTCTTCATTTCTGCCTGGCTGTTCGACATACCGCCCTTCACACCGTGCATCTCACAGGGTGCGTAACCGATAATCAGAGACGGACCGTGATACGCTTCCGCTTCGGCAAGCGCCTTCAGCGTCTGGTTCATATCGGAGCCCATAGCGATCTGCGCAACATAGACATATCCGTAAGACATGGCAATTGCCGCAAGATCCTTCTTCTTGATGGGCTTGCCGGCTGCCGCAAACTGTGCAACCTGACCGATGTTGGACGCCTTGGATGCCTGTCCGCCGGTGTTGGAGTAAACCTCCGTATCGAAGACCATAATGTTCACATCTTCGCCGGAAGCCAGAACATGATCCACACCTCCGAAGCCGATGTCGTAGGCCCATCCGTCGCCGCCGAAGATCCAAACCGATTTCTTGGAAAGATAATCCTTACCATTCAGAATCTCCAATCCGGTGGCGCAGAGAGAATCCTTGTTCGCCTCCAGGGCAGCAACCAGTTTCTTCGTGGCGTCATCGTTGGTCTTTCCGTTGTCATACGTCTCAATCCATGCTTTCGCACTCTCGGCAACATCTGCGGGTGCGCAACCGGAGGCAAGAACAGCTTCCACCTTGGCTTTCAGATCTTCGCGAAGCTTCTTCTGACCGAGGTACATACCGAAACCGAATTCCGCATTGTCCTCAAACAAAGAGTTGCCCCATGCCGGACCGCGGCCGGAATCACGGTTTACCGTGTACGGCGTTGCGGGAGCAGAGCCGCCCCAGATGGAAGAGCATCCGGTTGCATTGGCGATATACATTCTTTCACCAAACAACTGTGTGATCAAACGGGCATAGGAAGTTTCCGCACATCCTGCACAGGAGCCGGAGAACTCAAGCAACGGCTGCTTGAACTGGCTTCCCTTAACCGTGTTGACAGCATACGGAAGTTCTTTTTCGGAAACATTGGCAACCGCCCAATCGAACACTTCCTGCTGATCCGCCTGCGTTGCCTGCGGAACCATCTCCAGGGCCTTGCTTTCCGGTTTGGTCGGGCAGACCCCAACGCACACGCCGCATCCCATACAATCCAGAGGACTGATGGCAATGGTGAATTTATAATCGGTCTTCATGGCAGGTTTCGCCGTGAATTTCATCTGCTTCGGTGCCTTGGAAGCTTCCTCTTCCGTCAGAGCATAGGGACGAATGGTTGCGTGCGGGCAGACAAACGAGCAGTTGTTGCACTGTACGCAGTTCTCTGCGTGCCAGACCGGAACACGAACGGCAACGCCGCGTTTCTCGGAGGCGGAAGAGCCCTGCGGGAACGTACCGTCCACATAATCCATAAAGGCAGAAACCGGCAGGGAATCGCCCTTCATAGCGTCGACCGGTTCGACCACATTGTTAACAAACTTTTCGAGATCGGCTCTCTTGGAATGGAACGCGTGCGGCTTTTCCTCATCGACCGCCAGTTTCCAGTTTTCCGGAACCTTCACTTCCGTATAGGCATCCGCACCGGCATCAATGGCGGCATAGTTCAGATCGACCATGGCCTGTCCCTTTTTGATATAGGACTTGTACGCCATCTTCTTCATATAGTCGATGGCATCTTTCTCCGGCAGGATCTTGGCAAGAGCAAAGAACGCAGACTGCAGAACCGTGTTCTTGACCTTGGCGTTCCCGATCTTGTTGATGGCAATATCCGTCGCATTGATCGTGTAGAATTTAATGCGGTTGTTTGCCAGGTAAGATTTGACCGAAGCGGGCAGGTGCTGATCCAGCTCCGCCTCACTCCAGTTGCAGTCAAGCAGGAACGTTCCGCCCGGCTTAACATCCTGGACAATGTTGTATTTGGTGATATAGGCCTGGTTGTGGCAAGCCACAAAATTCGCTTTGGTGATATAGTACGGGCTCTTGATGGGCTTATCACCGAAACGGAGGTGCGAAATGGTCACGCCGCCGGTCTTCTTGGAGTCGTACTGGAAATACGCCTGGATATATTTATCGGTATGGTCACCGATAATTTTGATGGAGTTCTTGTTGGCGCCGACAGTTCCGTCACCGCCCAGACCCCAGAACTTGCAGGAAATGGTTCCCTTCGCTGCCGTATCCGGAGCATTCTTCTCCTTAAGAGAAAGATGCGTCACATCATCCTGGATTCCGATGGTAAATCCTGCCTTCGGAGCGTCTTTTTTCAGGTTGTCATATACGGCGAAGATCGAAGCCGGCGTCGTGTCCTTGGAGCCGAGACCGTAACGACCGCCAACCACCTTGATATCGGCGCGGTTCTGTGCCGCCAAAGCAGCAACCACGTCAAGATACAGCGGCTCGCCCAACGCGCCGGGTTCTTTGGTGCGGTCGAGAACCGCAATCTTCTTGCAGGTTGCCGGAATTGCCGCAACCAGTTTGTCCGCACGGAACGGACGATACAGACGAACCTTGACCAGACCGACCTTCTCGCCTTTCTTGGTCAGGTAATCGATCACCTCTTCCGCAACATCGCAGACCGATCCCATTGCGACAATTACGCGTTCCGCATCCGGAGCACCGTAGTAATTGAACAGCTCATAATTTGTGCCGATCTTCTTGTTGACCGCGTGCATATATTTTTCAACAATCGCGGGAACGGCGTCATAGTACTTGTTGCACGCCTCACGGTGCTGGAAGAAAATGTCTCCGTTTTCCGCCGAGCCGTGCAGAACCGGATGCTCCGGATTCAACGCTCTGGCACGGAATGCCTCAACGGCCTTCATATCCACCATTTTCTTCAGATCGTCATAATCCCATACTTCGATCTTCTGAATTTCGTGCGAAGTACGGAAACCATCGAAGAAATGCAGGAACGGAACTCTGCCCTTAATAGCAGCCAGATGCGCAACGGCACCCAGATCCATAACTTCCTGAGGGTTTGTCGATGCCAGCATTGCGAAGCCCGTCTGACGGCAGGCATACACGTCGCTGTGGTCGCCGAAAATGTTCAGTGCATGGGATGCAACGCAACGCGCCGAAACGTGGAACACGCCCGGCAGCAGTTCCCCTGCGATCTTATACATATTCGGAATCATCAGAAGAAGACCCTGTGAAGCCGTGTAGGTTGTGGTCAGCGCACCTGCAGAGAGCGAACCGTGAACCGTTCCCGCAGCACCCGCTTCCGACTGCATCTCGGACACCTTTACCGTAGAACCGAAGATGTTTTTCAGTCCCTGAGCGGACCACTGATCCACATAGTCAGCCATCGGGCTGGACGGTGTAATCGGGTAAATACCGGCAACTTCCGTAAACGCATAGCTTACGGTTGCGGCGGCCTGATTTCCGTCCATGGAAACTTTCTTTCTTGCCATGTTGTTACCTCCAAACTGATTGTGATATCTTTTTGATTGGTATTGTTTTTTATCTTATAAATTATACTACAAATTCAATCCAAAGTAAAGAGGTCTTTCAAAAAAATGTCGGATTTTTGCTCTTTTTCGCTGATTTTTTTCTTGACCCCCCCCCGCATATTTTCCGAGACCTCCCCTTTCCCTTGACAACTTTCCTGTTTTCGGCTATACTCATCTTGATAAATTTTTACGAAAGAAGCGTCCGAATGCAGACCGTTTTTCTCACCGTGCTGAAAACCGACCAACCGGGCTTTCCGCCCGAAAACCTGTTCATTCAACCATCCAGACAAGAAAAAATCCGGGCACTGAAAACCGACGAAGCAAAAAAATCCTCACTCGGTGTTGAAGCGGCACTGCGCATCACCCTGACGGAGGCGGGATTTCCGGCGGATCTCCGTTATCGCTACACTTCCCCGGGACAACCGGTCTTTGATTGCCCAAAATTGTTTATTTCCCTTTCCCACTCCGGTCCATACGCCGTCTGTGCGCTTTCCGATAAGCCGGTTGGGGTTGATGTGGAGCAACGAAGGGGCGTTGATGGACGGCTTTTGAAAAAAATTCTCCATCCCGAAGAAAATGAAGACGATTTCTTTCGCATCTGGACGGCAAAAGAGGCGTTTTTCAAACAACAGGGAACCGGAATCGTCCGCCCGATGAAAACGCTCCGGGTCAGCAAAGAGACCGTCGAAGATTCCGAAAGAGGAATCCGGCTCTTTCTTTACACGGAAGAATCCGGAAACGCCTCGCTTGCTCTTTGCACGGAACAGCCCCCGGATCTCCGCAAAATAGAACTCTGACGATTAAAAAAGGAATCTCTTATGTCGCGAACCGAACCGATCGAACTGACCGTATCCTGTCTGATACGGAACAACGGAAACATACTTCTTCTAAACCGGAAAGACCCGGACTGGAACGGCTATACACTTCCGGGAGGACACGTTGAACCGGGAGAATCGCTGATTCACGCCGTTATCCGTGAGATGAAAGAAGAGACCGGGCTGGATATCCGATGTCCGGAATTCTGCGGAATCAAACAATTCCCGACCTCCGACGGAAGATATATGGTGTTTCTGTTCTGCACCGACAAGTTTTCCGGAACAGTCGCTTCGTCCGACGAAGGCGAAGTCCGTTGGGTTACCCCGGAAGAACTGCGCGTGCTTCATACCACACCGGATCTTTTGCAGACGCTGGCGTTCATGCAAAACCCGACGCAGACCGAATTTCGCTATTTTTATGAAAACGGCCAAGAGAAATACGAACTCCGATAAACAAAGATTCCGCCGGGATCCCGGCGGAATTTCTTTATTTTTTCAAGGGGCAGGATGGACAGACATCCCGCAAAAAACAGGAATCACAGGAAGGATTCCTTGCCATACACACCGTGCGTCCGTGAGAGACCAACGCATGGCAGAAGACCAGACTTTTTTGAGGATCCACCTGCTTCCGCAATGCGTTTTCCACGCGCAAAGGATCTTTGCTGTCGCAAAGCCCCAATCGGTTGGCAAGCCGGATGCAATGCGTATCGGCAACGATCACGCCCGGAGTTCCGTATACTTCGCCCAGCATCAGATTTGCGATCTTCCGTCCGACCCCGGGTAAACGAAGCATCCCCTCCATGGTATCCGGCAGTTTCCCATCAAACTCCTGTATCAGCATCCGGCTCATAGCGCAGAGGTCTTTTGCCTTCATCCG
Source organism: uncultured Eubacteriales bacterium (assembly GCA_934438175.1). Classification (GTDB taxonomy): domain Bacteria; phylum Bacillota; class Clostridia; order Oscillospirales; family UBA644; genus CAKSBH01. Next base: position 75,022 of record CAKSBH010000008.1, read on the forward strand.
GTAAAGCCCACAGGGACGTATCACGGGCTCAATGTCCTCCGGGGAAGCATGGGCAAAGGATTCCGCATCGGGAAATTTCGCAAACAGCTCCTTCGTCACCAGATTCACCCGTTTATCCGTACATTGCGCCGAAAGACGGGATGCTACCAGCAATTCAAACGGATCCCGGTACTGAAGAGCACATTGACCGTCCGGGTATTGTTCCAGAATCCGCGAGATGATGATTTCATTTCTTTTTTTCATGCTTGATTCCATCCCAATATGCTTTGGCTGCCTGCTCGGTCCGGTTGTTTCCGTATTCATAATAAATCGCATTTCTCAATCCGTCCGGCAAATAATCCTGACGAACCCATCCACCCGGGAAAGCGTGCGGATACCGGTAAGGTACCCCGTGTCCAAGCGCCTGCGCCCCGGAATAATGAGCATCCTTCAGGTGAGCGGGAATTTCCCCGACTTCTTTTTTATCCAGATCTTCAAACGCACGGTCTACGGCAACAATGCCGCTGTTGGATTTCGGAGACGTAGCAACCAGAATCACGGCATCCGCAAGCGGAATGCGTGCCTCAGGCATTCCCAACTGGTAGGCACTGTCCACGCATGCCTTGACAATGGGCAGAATCTGAGGATAGGCAAGTCCGACATCTTCCGCCGCCGTTACGAGAAGCCGTCGGCAGACCGAAGGCATATCCCCACCCTTCAGAATGCGCGACATATAATGAATTGCCGCGTCCGGATCGGATCCCCGCAGAGATTTCTGAAAAGCAGACAGAAGATCGTAATGCTGATCGCCGTCACGGTCATATTTCAACGTATTGGCGGGGGCAAGACGCCCGGCATCCTCCAGCGTAACCGCCAAGGATTTCTGACCGGGCTTTGTCAGGCAAAGCATTTCCACCAGATTCATTGCCTTGCGTACATCTCCGTTGGCACAGCGCGCCACATACGCGTCCACCCCGGCTTCCCGTGTGACCGTAACATGTGCGTCTTCCGCAGCCAGCGTAAACGCCCGCGCAACGGCTTTTTCCATATCCTGCTGCGAAACCGGCCTGAACTCAAACACCGTTGAACGGCTGATGATGGCACTGTAAACATAAAAATACGGATTTTCTGCCGTAGACGCAATCAACGTGACCGACCCGTTCTCCACAAAATCCAGCAAAAGCTGCTGTTGCTTCTTGGTGAAATACTGAATTTCGTCCAGATAAAGAACAATTCCGTTCTCACCTGCCAGCGTGTTCAGATCCGCGAGAATCTCCTTCACGTCCGCGGAAGACGCGGTAGTAGCATTTAATTTATATATGTTTCGCTTGGTCGTATCGGCAATGATATGAGCCAGGGTTGTTTTTCCCACACCCGGCGGACCGTAAAAGATCATGTTGGGAACAACACCGCTTTCCAGAATCTTCCGAATCGGCATTCCCTCTCCGATCAGATGCTGCTGTCCGACCATGTCGTCTATGGTATGCGGACGCAGCTTCGCAGCCAAAGGAACTCTCATAAGATCATCCCCCGTATATCAGAATGTAAAAGTATCCGGATCCGATCCCGTCCGGAGCATCCGGTTAAGCGACGAAATCCGTTTCATCTCGTCTTCCGTCAGGAAAAAATCAAAAAGGTTTGCATTTTCGTCAATCCGTTCTGCGTGCACGGACTTCGGAAACACCACGATGTCCTGCTGAAGAACCCAGCGAAGAATCACCTGTGCAGCCGTTTTTCCGTACTTTCTGCCGATCTCGGTGAACACCGGATCGTTCACATAATGCCCGGCACCGAGAGGACTCCATGCTTCATAGACAATTCCGAGTTCCCGGCAAAACGCAAGCGCTTCCGTATCCTGCATATACGGGCTGAACTCCATCTGATCGACAGCGGGAACCACGGAAGCCGTTTGCAGAAGCGCCTCCAGATGATGTTTCTTGAAATTCGACACACCGATGGCACGGGCTCGACCGGAAGCATAAATCTCTTCAAGAACCTTCCACGACTGTTCAAAATGCTCCACCGGCCAATGAATCAGATACAAATCCACGTAATCCGTCCCCAGGCGTTCCAAACTTTCCTCAAATGCCTGCATCTGCCGGTTTCCGCGCATATCGTCGTTCCACAGTTTTGTGGTGAGAAAAACATCCTCACGGGGCACTCCGCTTTTCCGCAAAGCATTTCCTACGTCCCGTTCGTTCCCATAGACTGCCGCCGTATCGATATGGCGGTATCCACGCCTCAGTGCATGCAATACCGCCTCCTCCGTCACAATTCCGGACGGTGCGCGCCAGGTTCCGATTCCCAGGCGTGGAATTGCCGTTCCGTTATTCAGAGTAAGACGTGAAGTCAAAGCATCCATCATTTCTTTTTTCCCTTTCCCAGCAAGGTGCGAATCTGTTTGCGCGACAACAATTCCGGCTTAAAACGATGCCGGAAAGCCGACATGGTTCGGGGGCTGAACGGACGCTTTTGCCGGAATTCCGGAAATCCGCAAAAATATTGCATATACGGATTCTCGGAAATCTGCTCTACGGTTTCCCGATCACTGATTTCCAGAATTTCTTTGATCAGCAACGCCGCATAAGCGGCACGACATTTTACCGCACGTTTTCCGTGTGCCGAAAACAACTGTGCATAGTCGTCTTCCAGCTTGTCCCAATCAATTCTACGGGAAAGCCGTATCCAACGGTTTGATGCATTCAGCTTCCCGTCAAACGGCAGAGAAAACGCCGAAAGCGTCATCTGATCCCGATCTTCTTTTTCGTACACAATCTACACCGCCTTCCGTTACAGTTCTTTGTTTTCATTCAGCATCTCGGCCGCTGCCGTCAGAACGGCAGGCGTCAAAGACGAGCCCCCAAGCAGCCGTCCGATCTCCCGTACACGATCCTCACCGTGAATCCGGAAAACATTCGTATACGTGCGCTTCTCATCGCTGTTTTTTTCAATCAGATAATGCGCCGATGCCGCAGCTGCAATCTGTGCCAGATGCGTCACGGAAATCACCTGACAGGAAACGGACATGGAACGCATTTTTTTTGCAATCTTCTGTGCCGCCCGCCCGCTCACGCCGGTATCGATCTCATCAAAAATCAGAGTATCCACATGGTCGGCATTCAGCAGAACGCTTCGGATTCCCAACATAATCCGTGAAAGTTCACCGCCGGACGCAATTTTAGCAAGAGGTCTCGGTTCTTCACCGGGGTTGACCGATAAAAAGAATTCCGCCTCGTCCGCACCGTTCCCGCCGAAATCCTTCGGACGGAAAGAGGTCACAAAAACAGCGTGCGGCATCTCCAGAAACGCAAGTTCCTCCTCAATGCGCTTTTCCAGTTCCTTTGCCGCTTTTTTCCGGGACAAAGTCAACTCCTCAGCTGCACGGCGCAGAACATCCTGTGCCGCCGCAAGCTCCTTCTCCAGCCGCGCCGCCTGTTCGTCGGACTGCTGAATCTTCTCACGCTCCCGGCAAGCCCGGTCCCAAAATTCCAGCACGTCCCGTTCCGTCGCACCGTATTTCCGTTTCAGCCCGGAAATCGTTTCCAAACGTTCCTCAACACGGTTCCGATCATATTCACTGGACTCGCAGGAATCCATCCGATCCCGTACGGTTTCCGAAAGATCCATGATTTTTTCCGATACCTCTTCCGCCTGCGCAGACAAAGAAGCAAATTCATCCGAAACCGAAGCGAGCGAAGCAAGCGACCGCTTCACCTCATAAATCATGTCGGACAGATTGGACGGACCGTCTTTCAGAATTTGACGGGAAAAGGAAAGCGACTCCCGGATCTTCTCCGCATGGACCAGGTACTTCCGGCGTTCGGTCAGTTCCGCTTCTTCTCCCTCCCGAATCTTTGCTTTTTCAATCTCGTCAATCTGATAATTCAGCATATCCAGCCGGCGGGCTTTCTCCGTTTCGTCGGTCGTCTCCTTTTCCAAGGCGCGCAGAATTTCTACCGTACGACGGTAAGCATCGGCATAGGTGCGACGCTGTTCAACATTTCCCGCATAGGAATCCAGATAAAACAGATGCTTCTGCGGATTCAGCAACGACGAATTATCCTGCTGACCGTGAATGTTGATCAGAAATTTTCCGACATCCCGCAACAGGCCTGCCGTACAGGGTCTTCCGTTGATGCGGGCAAGCGAACGTCCGTCCGCATGAATCTCTCGGGATAAAAGAAGCGTTCCGTCCTCTTCCACACCGAAATCCTCACACAGTTTTCTCAGCCCGCGTGTCGGATTTTCAAGAAAAAACGAGGCACTCACCACTGCCTTTTCGCACCCGGTGCGCACCAGATCCTTGGAAGCGCGCTCTCCCAGCAAAAGGTTGACACTGTCGATCAGGATGGATTTTCCCGCACCGGTCTCTCCGGTCAGAACCGAAAAACCACGGTCAAAATCAATTTCGGCAGATTCAATTACGGCTACGTTTTCAATGGAAAGATGAAACAGCATATCTGCGCCCTCGTTTTACGTCAAAAACAATTTCAGATGTTCTGCCAATGCCTCGGCATGCGCATTGTCCTCGGTTGCCAGAAAAATGGTGTCATCCCCGGCAAGAGATCCGACAATCACTTCATTTTCTACGGAATCGATTGCCGTACAGGCAGCCTGGGCCATGCCGACACTGCAACGGATAATGACAAGATTCTGTGCGCGGCGAACAGAAAGAACACTGTCACGCAGAAGATTCCGCGCCTTGGAGCTGATTTCACGGTCTTCTTCCTCCGCCCCGCGCTGTTCGTAACGGTAGCCGTTTTCTTTCGTCATCACCTTGACCAGATGAAGCTCACGGATATCCCGGGAAACCGTCGCCTGTGTTGCCTTATAACCGCTGGCATTCAGATACATCGTCAGCTCGTCCTGCGTTTCGATGTTGTTATCCTTGATAATTTCAAGGATTTTTTCCTGTCTTCTGTTCTTATGTTTCATGGACTACGACCTCTATTTCAGTTTATCTGCCAGAACCCGGTAGAAGGACGGCGTTTCAAAGCGAACCAGTTTCAGTTGATGTTCCGAACGCGCGACGGTAATACGGTCGCCGACAAGCACCGGAACATTTTCTTTTCCGTCCACCGTCAGCCGGGCACCGCCGTGACCTTCATTCAGCCGGGCATCCAGAACCGTTTCCGGACGAAAAACAATGGGACGGGATGCCAGCGTATGCGCACAAAGCGGTGTAACAAGCAAAGCATCCAGAGCGGGATCGACAACCGGTCCCCCTGCCGAAATGGAATATGCCGTTGAGCCGGTCGGAGTTGCAAAGATCAGTCCGTCCGAGCGGTATTCCGAAACAAACACGCCGTCCGAATAAAGCGAAAGCGGCAACAGGCGGGGAACTTCTCCGCGGGAAAGAACGGCATCGTTCAGCGCCGTACCTTCAAAAACCGACACGCCGTCACGCTCCACGCCCACACGAAGCATCATGCGGTCTTCCGTTTCATACCGTCCGGCGACAAAGCGCTCCACCCAGGAAAAATCACTGCCCGACACGGCGGTCATATAACCGAGATTTCCGGTATTGACACCGAGAAGCGGCTTTTTGCAACGCGCGGCTTCGGCGGCAACCCGTAAGATGGTTCCGTCCCCCCCAACCGTGATGACTGCTTCACAGGTCTCCAGCGCTTCTTCAAAAGACATCAGGCGCACATCCGGAAGCATCCCGCAAAAAACAGGATCCGTGCAAGAGACCGTTTTGTTTTTTTCGCCGAGCAGCCGGCAAAGTGATGCCGACACAAGATAACCGGCATCCCGTTCCGGGTTCGGAATCAGAAAAATCACCGGATGTCAAACCTCCTTTTCCGACGTCGCGCTTCGCACGACCGTGCGGATATTCAGCGCATGCTCCACAAAAGAGCCCGCTTTCAGATACAGCAGAAATTCACGGTTTCCGTCTCCTCCGGAAATCGGAGAAGGAATCAGTCCGAGAACGGAAAACCCACTCGCCCGTGCCGAACACATCACATCTTCAATGGCACGTTCCTGCAAAGAACGATCCGTTACAATGCCGTTTTTCAGGCGATGCCTGCCCACCTCAAACTGGGGTTTTACCAAAACAACCGCATCCCCGCCTTCCGGCAAAAAGGTGCGCAACGCAGGCAAAATATAAGTCAGCGAAATAAACGAGACATCCGCACAGACAAAATCTACGGCAAACGGAGAAAGCGTGCGGATATCGGTTTTTTCCAGAGAGACCACACGGGAATCTGCCCTCAAAGAAGAAACCAACTGACCGGTTCCCACATCTACGGCAAACACCTGCGCCGCACCATGCTGCAGCATGCAATCCGTAAAGCCGCCGGTCGATGCGCCGACATCCAGACAAACCTTTCCGCTTACGGAAACCGGAAAAACAGAAAGTGCTTTTTCCAATTTATAACCGCCGCGTCCGACATAACGGGAGTTTTCGGAGATTCGGATCTCATCCGCATCAGACACCTCCGCAGAAGGTTTGCTTATCACCTTCCCGTTGACCAGGACGGCGCCGGCGCGGATCCGCTCTGCCGCCTTTTCCCTGCTTGAGGTTCTGCCGGTCTCTGCCAGATAGCGATCCAGCCGCATTCTTCTCACCTTTTTTTCTTTTTGAATATACATTCCGGCACGAAGAAGCACAGAACCAAAGCAAACCGATACACGATGTTGTTGCTGTTTTTCAACGCGAAACTTTTGAACAGCGCCTTTCCGCCGACAATAAAAGCAGAAACAAACGCCGTTGTCAAAACAACCGTCACCGTTGTGTTCCAGGAAAAGCGCTGCACAAAATCCAGCGCAATCACACCGGACATCGTACCGCACAAAACGCCGGAAATATCCCCGATCACATCGTTGCAGAAGTTGGAAACGATATCGGAGCGGGAAATCAACCACAAGGACGCACGGGAACCGCGCACATTTTTTGCAGCCATCGCATGGAAACGTGCCGGCTCCGCGGTTGCCACACTCACGCCAATGACATCAAACAAAATGCCGAGAACGATAAACAAAAGCAGAACCCCGACCGATACCAACAAATTCAATCCTTCAGTTGCCCGCTCGGATACCAAGGAAAGCAAGACGGAAATGCCGAAAGAGATGAGAAAAACGCGCAACGCCCAGCGGAAATTCAGCGTACTCTTCTTTCCGCTCTTCGCATTTTTTTCCTGATTTTTTGTGTTTTTTTCGCCGGAACCTATGTCCGGATCCTCGGGTCGACTCATAAACACTCCTGTTTCAATAAAAAAATAACGATGACAACGTCCAAAGTTAATTTTGCGTCTTAGGTCAAGTTGGTTTCCCCCCGAACAACTTGCTGTCGCCAAACAAGCGGTTCCCCTTGAATCTTCGGGAAAGTAACGTCACCGTTACTATGACTTGACTGCCACTCAGTACGCACTGCAATCCTTTGGACGTATCAGTCTAGGGGATTTCCCCAACGAATTCCGAACTCTCTTAGTCTCTTTTGCAGAAACGGTTTCATATCGCAAAAACCGGTTTTCCATTGGCCATGCAAACCGGTCGACCAACAATCCGCCGCATCCACTCAAGACAGGCTACGCTGCACACAGCAGGCTCCGTTTATTTGCGAAAAGCTTCGTAGAGAAGCAAGAGCGAACCGCATTACAGGTTTTACCCCGATTCGTAGCACGCAATTAAATACCACAAGATCGGGTCTCCATGACCGATGGGACAGGTGCCGTATGCCATTACGGTTGCCCAGCGGTCTACCTTCCAGCATCCACCCCAAACTGGGCGTAAGAAGCAGACACAAGAAGTTTCATCGATATGCCCTTCGGTGAATTTTTAGGCCCACCTTGGTAGAATTCGGATTCGACTAGAATACTGCATCATCGTTTTTTTATTATATCATATTCTGAAAAAAAATTCAAGCGAATTTTATATTTTTCTGAATAAAAATGCAAAAATGAATAAAAACAGCAGAATGACAGGAACCGTCCGGGCCGGTTTCCGCAACCGATCTCCCATTCTGTCCCTGTCAAACACAAGGTTTGTTTTTTCGCGGCTCAATTTGTCCGGATGCAGAGATAATCGGCAAGGTCGCGAAGAAACGCATCTTTTCCGTTGAAAATTCTCAAAGCGTCTTTCCCTTCCTCCGTCAGCCGCAGCAACTCCTTTTGCGCACGGTCTATGCCGAAGATGTCCACAAATGTGACCTTTTTATCCTTTTTGTCTTTTCCCAGGGTCTTCCCCATCTGCTCCGCCGTTCCCACAACATCCAGAATGTCGTCCCGGATCTGAAAGGCGAGGCCGATGGTTCTGGCATACGTCAGCAACGCCTCTCTCTGCGCCTCGGTTGCCCCGGCACAGATGGCACCGGTCAACACCGACGCCTCCAGCATTGCGCTTGTCTTGAGCGCATGAACACGGCGGATGTACGCCTCATCGGCATCCGGATTCTCCGATACGTTTTCAATATCCAGATACTGCCCCATCACAATTCCGCGGATTCCCGATGCACGCAAGAGAACCTCCTCGCCCTCAATCAACTGCGACTCGGTCAGCCCGGCGCTGCGGTATCCTTCATGCAGAATTTCAAAACTCTTGGCATAAAGCCCCATTCCGGCAAGCAGCGCAACATCTTCCCCGAACACCACATGGTTGGTCGGCTTTCCACGCCGCAGCGTGTCGTTGTCCATACACGGCAGATCGTCGTAAATCAAAGAGTATGTGTGGATGATCTCCAGGGCACAGGCAAACAGCATGGCTTTGCGGTACGGCGCGCCGCAGAGTTCGCACGAAGCAAGAGAAAGAACCGGGCGGATCCGTTTTCCTCCGGCAGCGATGCTGTAGCGCATGGCATCGAAAATCATCGGCTCCCGCACGGAAAAATAGGAGTCCAAAGCTCTGTTCACATCGTTCTGATACTTTTTCAAAGTCGAAGCAAAATCATACATTGTCCTGCTCACCGTCCGTTTCCTCTCCGGTCAATTCCGTAACCTTCCCCTTCAGGTTTTCCAGATAATTTTTACAGAAAGACGCCAGGGTCACGCTTTCTTCAAATCTTTTTACCGCCTCATCCAGTGGCAGATCTCCGTTTTCCAACTCCCCGGCAATCTCTTCCAGCCGGTTCACGGAATCCTCATAACGCAACGGTTTTTTCTGCGACACAGTCAATCTCTCCATCCTTCATACGAATTTTCAAAGCATCTCCCCGATGAACATCCGAAACACGGAAAATACGTTTTTCCTTTTTATATACAATCGCATAGCCGCGCATCAGCGTTGCCAAGGGACTAAGTGCCTGGATTTTGTCGGTCACTGCCCGTAATTCTGCTTCTTTTTTTTGCAAAACATGAAAAAACGCAACTTCCGTACGATGTGCCAGAACCTCTGTCTCCCTTTGACGTTTTTCCAGAAAAGCAGAGAAATTCAGACGATAACGCAACGTACGCAGATTCTGCTCTTCCGCGTCCAGCCGGGCAAGAAATGCCGTGCGGCATGCAGTTTCCGCGTGGGAAATCTGCGCCTCCAGATCCGAACGCAACGGAACTGCCAGTTCCGCTGCCGCGGAAGGAGTCGGAGCCCGAAGGTCCGCGACATAATCCGCTACGGTAAAATCAATCTCATGCCCGATGGCGCTGATGATGGGAATCCCGGAAGCAAAAATCGTTCTTGCCAACGCCTCGTCGTTGAAACCGGCAAGATCTTCATGCGATCCGCCGCCGCGAGCCAACAGGATGACATCGACCGGAAATTTCCGGTTAAAGAAATCAATCGCCCGCCTCGCGTCATCCGCACAGGAATCGCCCTGCACGGAAATCGGACGAATATACAGGGAAATTCCGGAGAAACGACGTTGGGAAACGCTGATAATATCCCGGATCGCCGCCCCGGTCGAAGACGTAATCACGCCGATTTTTTCCGGAAACACCGGAATCGGTTTTTTAAATCTCGCATCAAACAAGCCCTCGGCGGACAGTTTGCGGCAGAGCTGCCGGAAAGCGATGTATGCGGCACCAACTCCTTCCGGTTCCATAGAAAATGCCGAAATCTGATACTGTCCGTCACGCTCGTAAAGTCCCACTTTTCCGGTCACGACCACACTCATTCCGTCTGAGGGAGAAAACCGGAGTTTGTCCGCCGCGGAAGAAAACATCACCACACGGACAGACGCACCGGCATCCTTCAACAAAAAGTAAGCATGTCCGCTTCGGGCATTGCGGACATAATTGGAAATCTCGCCGCGAACCGACACCGACCGCAGATTTCCGTCGGTTTCCAAAACGGATTTCACATAAAGATTCAGCTGTGAAACCGACAATGCGCGATCCGTCATACCAAAACTCCTCCGTTTTCCGAAGCGAGCCGGGCAAGCCACGCCACGCCTACGGCATTATCCGACGACAGTTCCGGCGAAGCAAAGCGCACCTCAGGAAGTGTCTGCAGCACACGGCGAATCCGGGAATTCGCCATTACGCCGCCCACAAACAGACAAGGAAGCATGCCAAGGGCATCTCTTGTTTTTTCAACCATCGCTCCAACGGTCTGCGCGACCGTTTCAAACAGAAAAGCGGAAACATCCCCAACGGGAACACCGCCTTTCAGCATTTCCTGCGCCTTGTTTTCAAAGCCGGACAGGCAGCAATCTCTTCCCTTCAGACAGATTCTCGGACGAACCGGGGAATCTGCATGACAAGAAAGACGATCCATCTCGGCACCTGCCGGAAACGAAAGCCCCGCACAGACACCGATCCGATCAATCAGCTGACCCGCCGTAAGATCCAACGTCCGGGCCTCCACGCGGATATTCCCCAATCCGTGAACCGAAACCAGTTCCAACGTTCCTCCCGAAAGATGAAACGCCAGAAACGGACGCCGGATCCAATCGGTGCAGCCGACAGAAAGCAAGCCCGCCGCAATATGCCCCTGCTGATGCGAGAAACGGAACAACGGAACCCCCCACGCACGGGAAAGAACCTCCGCATAGGATTCGCCGGCAAGAAAACACGGCATATATGACCCGTTTTCATTTCGGGGACGCGTGGAAACACCAATGGCACGGATTCCATCCGTATCCGTCCGTGAAAAGACCTCTCCGAACTGCCGGACATGAAAAAAAAGAGCATCGCTTTGGCGAAGCCCCTTTTCCCCCGCCGGAACGGGAAGCAATTTTCTCTGATTGCACACGTTTCCGTTTGCATCAAGAATGCCGACCGAAGTCGTATAATTGCTGGTGTCCACACCAAGCCAGCGATCACAATGAGGCAACATAACTTCCGAGGATCCCATTGGCGTATTTCGCAGATTCCACACTGTCATAATGCTTAATCAACTCAACCGCCTCGTTGATATATACGGCGGCATCTTCTTTTCCATACAGCTCCAGTTCAAACAAGGCAATCCGGAGTGCCGTCAGCATCACACGGGAAAGACGCGACGATTTCCATTTTTCGCTAAACCGGTCAATCAGTCCATCCAGCATGACAACATTCTCCGAAACCCCGCGATAAAGCGTTTCCGTATAGGCGTCGCAATCCACATCCCAGCACGTTTTTGCAAGATCCCTCAGCGTTTCAAAGCATTCCTCCCCGGAAAAAGAATGCTCAAACAGCAAAAGAAACGCTGCTTCCCTTGCCTCTGTCCTTTTCATCATACGTCCGATCCCCTGCTTATTTCTTGGTCTCTTTCAGATCTGTCGCCGGTTTTTTCTCTTCGACAATTCCCGCCACGACAACGTTGACTTTTTTGACGGAAAGCCCCGTCATGTTCTGCACGGCATCCAGCACATTGTCCTGCACCCGTTTGGCGACATCCTGCAGCTTATACCCCTGTTTGACCGCGATCTGAAGCGTCAACTCCATGCCTCCGTTGGGGATGTTGGCAATCGAAACCCCCTTGACAGCGGGCTTGTAGTTGGGAATCGCCGTTTTGATGTTTGAAATGCTTTTCAGCACCAGTTTGGAAACCCCTTCCACTTCACAAGCTGCCATATTGGTAATGCTTGCAATCACGTCTTCCGAAATTTTCACCGTTCCGACTCTGTCTTCACTCATGGAAATAACCTCCTAAAAAACAAGCAAATGCTCTTGCAGATCTTTTTTCATTTCTCTATTATAGCATAAAAAAAACGATTTGTACACTATTTCAGCTCAATTATTTTTACGGAATCGGCAGAATATCCCGTTTCGGCAACGGAAATCTCCAGAATCTGCGCCGACTGCTCCCGCGTCAGCCCCTCCGTTTTCACAACAATGCTGGCGGTCTCCTTGCTGACAAACGCAATACACGCGCGGAATCCTTTGGCGAGAATACGGTTTTCAATCTGCGCCTCCATCTCCGTCCGCGCCGCATATCCGGAGATTTCCGCCGCAGCCGCGCGGACGGTGGCTTCATCGGATTTGCTGTTGTTCAGAATACTTTTCAGTACGCTGACCGCTTCATCCCGGGACTGCTTGCGGGAATATCTTGCATTCTCAAAATACGTATCGTCCTCAGACGAGGCGATGCGGGTAAGATCGGTGCTGTCTGCCGTTTCAAAAATCACGGGTTCCGCCCGGGCAGGCAAACACACACTGACCACCGCAAGCACAAAAACCGATATCCCCAGTCCGAGGATCCACCCTGTTTTTCTGTTCATAACTGTTCCCTCCGTTTATTTTGATTTTGCAACATGAACATCGGCGGCAGACAAATGGTACATCTTACAGACCATCTCCGTAATCTCATTCCGAATCTGCATACTTCCGCCTCCCTGACAGACGATCACCGCCCCCGTGATTTTGGGCGGCTTGACCGTTACCGTAACCACACCGTCCCCGCCGGTTCCGCCGACGGTAATATACGACATGCTTTCTCCGTAGGAATTACGCGTAATGTCCTGCGCATACACATACTCGTTTCCTTCCCCTGCCGTCAGCATGACCTCGCAGGAGCCGACGCCGTCCATATGGCAGAGAAGTGCCTGGAGTTTCTCCTCCTGTTTTTTTACATATTCCGCCGTGTCCCTGGAAGGAGCCGCTGCGGTTTCCGTATCTTTTTTGGAAAAACCGTCTCCCACCAAAAGAAGGACAACAACGGCAACCACCGTAAGAAGCAGAACTGTCCGGTATTTTTTCAGAAAACCGAAAATCCCGTCAATCGCCTTTGTCTTTTCCGTAATACACCGCCCCCGTTCCCAATTTCTGTGCCAGATATTCCAACGCCTCTGCCGAATGGACTTCGCCATAAACCGTAATCCGGTCAATCTCAAATGTTCCGTCCTGCTCACGGAGCGAAACCTCTATCCGATCCGGCATCCGCTTCTCATGCTCAAAAAACAGTTCTTCCGCGCGGAGCTGAACCGATACCCGGACGCTTCTTTCCGTCAGGTTCCGCTCAAACGAAACCTCCCGTTCCTCATCCCGAAAATCCGGAGCCGACGCAGGAAAGATCTTTCCCAGACATCCGATCGCCGCGCAAAGAGCCGCAAGCGTAACCACCAGCCGGATCCAGTTTCCGTTTTTGTTTTCCGGCACAAGCAAAAGCGCAATTCCCGCGGCAAACAAAATTCCGAACAACGCACTCATGTTCCGATTCCCATCAGCATTCCCAAAGAAGAAAACAACAGAAACGCATACGCAACCGCTGCTGCAAACACAATTCTCACCGCCGAAAGCGAGACGGCGAAAAACGAACGTACCGTTTCGTTTCCGGACAGATCAAACAAAAGTTCTCCTGCCCGAAAAACCAGCAATCGGACCGCCAATTCCGCCAGCGGAGCGGAGACGGAAAGAAACAGAGAACCCGCCGCAAGAACGCCGGCATTGCGGCAAACGGACCGGGCGCAGGCATATACCGTGTCCAGTCCGGCACTCACCGTCGGCCCCACATACGGGATGTAAGAACTGACGGAAAGCTGGGCGGCACGCCGGAACACGGTATCGGACGCTCCCGAGGAAGCAATTCGCAGGGAAAGAACCCCGGCAAACAGGCAGGAAACGAACACAAGCAAGCCGATGGCAACATTCTGAATGGTACCGGACACCCGCTGCAGCGTCCGGTTCCCGGTCACGCCTGCCGCTACGCCGAGCGCCAGATGAATTCCGGCACACGGAAGAACCAGTGCGGATACGGCATAAGAAAACACCTGAACTTCCGAACAAAACACAGCGTAAGCCCCGGATGCGGACGTCGGATATCCGGCAGCCGCGACCGCCGAAGCCATAACCGAAGCCGCCGAAGACGCAAAGCTCCCGATGCTCTCGGTCTTTTCCGCCAGAGCTCCGGCAGAAGAAAAAACCGATCCTCCGCAGATTGCCGCAACGGCGGAAACGGACGCGTAACCGACCGCTGCCTGAATTCCCGTCCTTCCACGGGAGGGAACAAGACGATTCAGAACAAAAAGAAGAATGGCAAGAGCAAGAATTGGATACAGAAGTCCGGAAACACCGCTCAGTGCCGATAAAACCGCCTGCTCAACCGTCCGGAGAACTGGAGCAAGCTGCGTAACGCTCTCCGTCCCGTCCGCCAGATTCCCGGCACCCTCCGGCAGATTCTTTTTCAGGTCTTCCAGACCGCTTTCCTCGCCGATTTCCCGTTCCGTATCCGTCCATACGTCGGCACAGAAAAAGCCGGAAAAGCAAACCGTCAGGACAGGAATCAGCAGTAGAATCGGAAGAATTTTTCTCACATTGTCACCGCCTTCTGCGCCAGTTCCAGCAGATCTTTCAAAAGAGGAATGCTCAGAAGAACCACGTAAATTTTTTCTGCCAATTCCACCTTTGATGCCAGTGATTGCGCACCGGCACTTTCGCACAGTTCGCAGACAAACTGAGCAAGGTATCCCGTCCCGATTGCCTTCAGGACAACGGCGGAAGCGTCCGGGGTAAAACCGGAAACGGTCATGAATTCCCGGGTAAAGTCGAGAAGATCACTCATCTGAGGCAAAAGAACGAGAATTGTCAGAATCCCGGCAAGAATGCAGACTGCCGAAGCGTATTCCGGTGTCGCGGCACGCAGAACGACGGAAGCGATCACACCAATCAGAACCACCGAAAACACCGTCATCAGATTCATACGCCGAACACTTTCCTCACTGTATCAAACAATTCCTTTACTTCCCCAACAACCAGCAACAACACAACAATCAGTCCAACCACCGTAACCATCATGGCGTACTCCGAACGGTCAGACTTTACAAGAAGTTGATTCAGAACCGCGACAATCATGCCCACTGCCGCAATCTGAAAAAGAAGTTCAATATTCATCACACTTCAGCATTTTCGGTTACAACAACAGAATTACGGCAAACAGTCCAACCATCAGCCCGCCTGCGGCGTACAGCCGACCATACCGTTCCCATCGGTTCCGTGCCTCCTTTTTGTTTTGATCCAGCGCGGTCGCAGCAGCAGAAAAACAGGAAATTTCCGCTTCGTAGTTTCCTGCCCCCTCTTCCCGAAAGAAACGATCCAGAATTTTCCAGTCGCTTTCGGTCAGACACTGAGAAGCACCGATTTTTTTCTTTGCCGTCCGGTAAGCGCTTTCCGAGGAATTTGCCGGGAGAGCTGCCATTTCCCGCAAAAGACGACTCTCTGGTTCAAAACGGAACAGCGTCTCGCCGAAAGGGTTGCGGAAAAACCGGATTTCCGACGAGGCGCGGGTCAGATCCCGCTCCAGCGCATCCAGCTGATCCACACGCTTTTTCAGCCGCAGTGAGGAAACGGCGCCGCACAAGGTCGCCACGGTAAGAATCAGAATCATTGCCGCTGTTTTCATACCGGTTCCTCCGTTTTACAAAGGCATCTCGCCCGATGATTCCGATCCAGAAGAATGACCGTTTTCAGTTTCCCCGTTTTCAGCATCTCCGCAAGAAGCGGACGGCGACGAACGTCATCCAGGTCGTTGGCGTGCGCGGAAAACAAAAAAGAAACCCCACAGTTCAGTCCCTCCGAAACCGCTTGGTCCTCTGACCCCAATTCATCAAAAACAATGACCTCCGGACGAAGCGTCCGCAGGGCGATTTCGATTCCGGCATTTTTCGGATACCGGGACAAAACATCACAGCAGGGACCGAGGTCAAAGCCGGGAACTCCGTGGCAAACAGCACCGATCTCCTCACGGGAATCCACCACACAGACACGGATTCCCGCTTCGGAAAGCTGACGTGCCGCATCCCGCAGAAACGTCGTTTTCCCGCAACCGGGAGGCGATATCACCAACGCGCTTTTTGCTTGCCCGTTCTGCAGAAGATACGGCATCTGTCCGTCTGCCGCACCGCGCCATTCCCGTGCCACCCGCAGGTTCAAAGCGGAAACATCCCGTACGCCGACCGGTTTGCCGTCCCGCAGCACACACGTACCGGCAATGCCGAGCCGATGTCCGCCGGGAAGCGAAAGAAAGCCGGACGCCAATTCCTCTTCTACGGAATAGACCGCATATCGGCACGCGCGGCGAAGCGTTTCTTCCACATCCTGCGGATAGACCGGCAAGGCGTGGGAAGGATCGGTATAACCGCATTGTCCGAGGTACCTTGTTTTTCCGTCGGAGCAGACGGAAAACGGACGTCCCGCACGCAACGTCAGATCACTGATTTTTTTCGGCTCCGGAAGCTGCCTGAAAACGGAAAACAGCCGATCCGGCAGGATTTCACAAAGATTCTGCGTCCGATCACCCTCTTTGCTATCATCTATATGGAAACCTGTCCCCGAATATGCGATAACAAATTATTTTCGGGAAGAGGCGGCGGCGTCTTGACAAGATGTTTCTGAAAATGTATAATAGATAAAATATAGAAACAGAAAAGAACAACCCCATCGGACGAAGAAGGAGAACACACTTATGCATCTTTACGAAGAACCGTCGCACACTTTCGGTGAATATCTTCTGGTTCCCGGCTATTCCTCAGAAGAATGCCGCCCGGAAAATGTCACGCTTAAAACCCCCCTCGTCAAATTCCGCCGGGAAGAAACTCCGGCACTTTCTCTGAACATTCCGCTTGTTTCCGCAGTCATGCAGGCCGTTTCCGGTGAATCCATGGCAATCGCTCTTGCCAAAGAAGGCGGGATCTCGTTCATCTACGGCTCGCAGACCATTGAGGAGGAGGCGCAGATGGTTGCACGGGTGAAATCCTACAAAGCCGGGTTTGTTACCAGCGATTCCAATCTGAAACCGGATTCCACACTGGCGGATGTGCTTGCGCTCAAAGACAGGACCGGACACTCTACGATAGCAGTTACGGAGGACGGAACGCCGAACGGGAAGCTGATGGGAATCGTGACAAGCCGGGACTATCGTGTCAGCCGTATGGATCCTTCCTGCAAAGTCCGGGATTTCATGACAAAGTTTGAAGACCTTATTTATGCGGATGAAACCACCAGCTTAAAGACCGCAAACGACATCATCTGGGATCACAAACTCAATGCGCTGCCCATCATCGACAAAAACAGAAATCTCAAATATCTTGTTTTCCGCAAAGACTATGATTCGCACAAAGCCAATACTCTGGAACTTCTGGACGGACAGAAGCGTTTTCTGGTCGGAGCCGGCATCAACACAAGAGATTACCGCGACCGTGTTCCCGCTTTGGTTGAAGCCGGGGCGGATGTTTTGTGCATCGATTCTTCCGAAGGGTACTCCGCCTGGCAGAAAAATACCCTGGACTGGATCCGCTCGGAATACGGCGACAGCGTTAAAGTCGGTGCCGGAAACGTGGTGGATCGTGACGGGTTCCGTTTTCTTGCCGAAGCCGGGGCGGATTTCGTAAAAATCGGAATTGGCGGCGGCTCCATCTGCATCACCCGTGAACAGAAGGGAATCGGCAGAGGGCAGGCAACCGCTGTTATGGAAGTGGCACGTGCCAGAGATGATTATTACAAAGAAACCGGCATCTACATTCCCATCTGCTCGGATGGAGGCATTGTTCATGACTATCACATGACGCTTGCGCTGGCAATGGGCGCCGACTTTATCATGCTTGGCAGGTACTTCGCCCGCTTCGACGAAAGCCCCTCCAACAAGGTTATCATCAACGGCAATTACATGAAAGAGTACTGGGGCGAGGGCTCCAACCGTGCCCGCAACTGGCAGAGGTACGACCTGGGCGGATCCAAAAAACTTTCGTTTGAAGAAGGGGTCGATTCGTACGTTCCCTACGCCGGACGGCTGAAAGACGGCGTTCAGACCTCCCTGAGCAAGGTGCGCTCCACCATGTGCAACTGCGGAGCCCTGACCATTCCCGAACTGCAGAAAAATGCGAAAATCACACTTGTTTCCGCTACCAGTATCGTGGAAGGCGGCGCTCACGATGTGCTTCTCAAGGACAAGCAATTCCAGTCTTAAAAATCAAGAAAGCAGATTATTGATATGGATTACATCAGCACAAGAGGAAACGCCCCGCGCGTCAGCAGTTCCGAAGCGATCCGGAACGGGCTTGCGCCGGATGGCGGACTTTACGTTCCCGAAGTTGTTCCGACACTGACTCCGGACGATTTTGCGACCCTGCAAACGCTCTCCTACCCCGAGCGCTCCGCATTCATTCTTTCACGCTTTCTGACAGATTACACCTATGAAGAGCTTCTTACGGCTTCCCGCGAAGCGTATGCGGAGTCCTCGTTCGGCTTCACACCTGCCCCCGTCGTCCGTCTGGACGACACCCGTTTTGTTCTGGAGCTGTGGCACGGTCCGACCTGTGCGTTCAAGGACATGGCACTTCAGATTATGCCCCGGCTGCTTTCGCTCGCTGTACGGAAAAACAAGGAAAACGAACAGATCCTCATCCTGGTTGCAACCTCGGGCGATACCGGCAAGGCGGCTCTTGAGGGCTATAAGGATGTTGACGGCGTAAAGATTCTGGTTTTTTACCCGGAAGACGGGGTAAGCGACATCCAGAAGCTGCAGATGACTTCGCAGACCGGAAGCAATGTATGCGTCTGCGCAATCCGGGGGAATTTTGACAATGCGCAATCCGGCGTCAAAGCCATCTTCTCCGACTCTGCAATCGCAAAGGAACTTTCCGAAAAGGGATATCTCCTTTCCAGCGCAAATTCCATCAACTGGGGACGGCTCGCCCCGCAGATCGTTTACTATCTTTCTGCCTACTGCGACCTGCTTTCCTCCGGCGCAATCCGGCAGGGAGAACCCATCCGCATCTCCGTTCCGACCGGAAACTTCGGCGATATTCTCGCGGCATACTATGCCATGAAGATGGGGCTTCCCGCAGAGAAACTCATCTGCGCCTCCAACTCCAACCATGTTCTTACGGATTTTCTCCAAACCGGAACATACGACCGCAACCGCGCCTTCCACACCACGATGTCACCGTCCATGGACATTCTCATCTCCTCAAACCTGGAGCGTCTTCTCTTCATGCTTCAGGGGCCCGAAAAGACAGCGATCTGTATGAACGAACTGGCAGAGACCGGACGCTATGCCGTGTCTTCCGATGTAAAAGAGCAATTGGACCGGATCTTTGAAGGACAGTTTGCCACCGAAGAAGAAACCGCGGAAACCATCCGAAAAACGTTTGAAAACGACCGGTATCTGTGCGACCCGCACACGGCGGTCGGGTTGTGTGCGGCAGAAAAAGCACAGGGAAACGGCAAAGTCCTCACCGTGTCAACGGCAAGCCCCTACAAGTTCTCTGCCGATGTCCTTCATTCGCTTACGGGAGAAGCCCCTTCGGGCGATTTCTTTGCCGTTATTGACCGGCTGGAGGAATTATCCGGCACTCCGGCGCCGGCACCGATCCTCGCGCTCCGGAACGCCTCCCGACGCTTTACCGCGTCTGCCGGACGAACCAAGGACGAAATGTGGAAAGAAGTGAAGAACTTCCTTTTCTGAAAAATAAAAGATCCCGCAGAATCTTCCGGTTCTGCGGGATCTTTTTGCAAAAATCTTTTTGTATCAATAAGAAACAATCAGCTGCATCTTGAATTTTTCTTCTCCGAAAACGGCATGGGGAATGTCTTTCGGCATGATCAGGGTCTCGCCCTCGGAAAGCAAAAAGACCTGTCCGCCAACCGTGAAGCGGCCCATTCCCTCCAGCACGGTGACCATCGCATCGCCGGAAGCGGCGTGCGTGGAAATTTCCTCGCCCTTGTCAAACGAAAAGACCGTCATACTGACCAATCCGTTCTGCACAAGCGTTTTGCTGACCACCTGCCCTGCCTGATAATCCACCAGATCCTTCAAAAGCAACTTGGTCTGTTTTTCAATGTTTTTGTACATCGTCTTTTCCTCCTGTCTCCGATATTCTGAAAAAAATCATTTTCACGGTAAGTATTCCCAGCAAAAAGGCACCGTTATACGGATGTGCGGTCTTTTCGCACCCGACGGCTGCATTCATGCCAATCGGGGCATGTTTGCTTTTTAAAAAAATAAGACGATTATCTTTTGCAGAAATAATCGTCTTATTCTGGCAAAGAACCGTAATTTTGATAGAAACCCTCAAAGGGGGTGCAACTTCGGTTCAGAGGGGGGTGCAGTTCTCGATTTGAGGGGGTGTAGTTTTTCACCAACTGCACATCTGTAGGCGTAAACCAAGCGTTTAAACCGTCCCGACAAACCGGAATTTATAGATTGAAGGTTTCCTGGATCAATCTTGCAGCGTTATCAGGTTCCATATCAGAATTATCAATCCTTAGGTAGTTATCAAAAGGAATCTCGCCTTCATAACTAACACACCTATGGTTTTTGTCATCATTGATTAAACGCTGATTTGAAGTCTCTATATCTC
>CAKSBH010000009.1 GCA_934438175.1 uncultured Eubacteriales bacterium
TTCGGCTTTTCCTCCTGCATGATGGAGAGGATGACTTCCTCGGTCAGCTTGCCGTCCTTGCTAAACTCCTTCATTTTGATGGCCTGCGCCAGCGACGGCGTGCAGTCCTCGCACTCCATCGTGTCGTATATGCTCTGCTGCTGTTCTTTGGAGAGGTAGGAAAGCTCCACGGCGGGACGGAAAGCGATCTTGCCGCTGTCCACCATGTCAAGCACCGATGGGATTAGCTCGGTCAAGCGAATAAAGCGTCTGACTTGTTCTCGACTATCACCGGATTGGTTAGCAAGAATATCTCTTGATTTCTGCTTCCCTGACTTGTGCTCCACTGGGGCACAAGTTAAATCCGACCTCTGACCCTGTCGCTTCATAGCTTCCAGCTTCATCTTATAGGCAAATGCCTTTTCAGACGGCAAGATCGTTTCCCGCTGCAAGTTACTGTCCACCATGATGATCGTCGCTTCATCATCGGTGAGATTGCGGACGATGCAGGGCATTTCGGTGATTCCCGCCAGCGTTGCCGCACACTTTCGCCTATGACCGGCGACCATCTCATAGCCGCCATCCGCTTTGGGGCGAACAAGGGCAGGCACCAGCACGCCGTGCTGCTTTACGCTGTCCACCATCTCCGCCATAGCCTCGTCCTGCTTGACCTTGAACGGATGGTTGGGGAAGTCGGTGATGTCGGCGGGGTTCAGCGTAACGACCTTTTCAAGCTGGGCCTCCGCACGGCTCTCGTCGGTGGAGAACAGGTCATCGAGCGGTGTCATCCCTAAATCTCTCGGTTTTGCGCTCAAGCTCCAACACCTCCTTCGTCAGCGAGCGGTATGCGGCGGCGACCTTGCCGTTCTTGTCGTGGGCAAAGATGCTCTTGCCCCGGCCGCTGGTTTCTGCGGCTCGGACAGAAAAGGGAATCTCCGTCCCGAACACCCGGATCTTTTCACCATAGTGGGCACGCAGAGATGCGATGATCTCCTTGGCCTCGTTGGTGCGGCTGTCCACCATCGTGAACAGGATGCCGTCGATTTTCAGTTTCGGGTTGATCTGACGCTTGACCTTTGCGATGGACTGCATCAGCAGGTCAAGCCCCTTTGCCGAGAGAAATGACGGCTGGGACGGGATGATCACGCTGTCCGCTGCGGCCAGTGAGTTGATCGGCATCATGCCAAGCGACGGCATACAGTCAATGATGATATAGTCGTAATGGGGTTTGACCGCATTGATATATGTCCGCAGCACGCTTTCCCGGCTCATGGCGTTGATCAGCCGAATCTCCATACCGGACAGTTCAATGTTCGCCGGGAGCAGGTCAACGCCCTCACCGTGATGCAGAATACCGCAGCCGTCCGGGATAGGGGTATCGTCGATCACATTCTGCATGATATCCGCCAGCGTAACAGGCAGCTCATCCGGCTTCGGGTAGCCGAGGGAGAGGGTCAAAGAGCCTTGCGCATCTGCGTCAATGAGCAGTACCCGTTTGTTTTGCTGGGCAAGTCCGATGCCGAGGTTAGCGGTGGTCGTGGTTTTACCCACGCCGCCCTTTTGGTTCGTCACCGCGATCACTTTGCAATTCGCCATATGGGGTTCCTCCTTTACATAGATTTAGCCGCCTGCGGCGAAGCAGGCGGCTATGTACGGGTATAAAAAAAAGCCACCTGCATTTCTGCAAATGGCTTAATGGTTAAACCCTCGCTTTGAGTGTTTTACTGTATTTGGCATAATCTTCGCTCAATACATAATCTATCACACAGGCTTTGGGTATAAGATAGGTACATCTTATGTAAAAGTGTTTGACCTTATTTGCCCGCATTATTTTTCGGGCTGTACTGTCACCGATACCACCCAGCATTGTTTGAAATTCGGGCAGAGTAACAACATCAGGATAGGAAGCGAAAAGTTTTTCATAATGTGCGCGTGTTTTCATAGCGATACCTCTTTCTTCTGAAATTGTGTTGTCAATGGCAGAGAAATACGCTATAATATGTTTGTGGTTTATGAATCTATTGCGTGTGCTGTTGTACTCCGTTTGGGGGTAACATCCCTCCGATGTCCCTCCAAAATCCAAAATTTCCGTCAAAATTGGAAAGTGCGGAAATGGCAGACGAAACGGAGCTTTTTTACACACCAGTTTCAAAAGTAGTACTGTTTGCAACGCTTTTGGTGTCCGTTAGCGACCTCCATAAGGGGTTGAGTTCGTTTGTATTCCCTGTGAAGCAAATAACTCAAAATCCAGTCCTGGCGACAGGGTGCGGGTTCGACCCCCGCCACCGGCACCAACAAAAGAGCAGTCCGTGGGCTGCTCTTTTGTTTTGAGAAAGATTTTTCCGCAAAAAACATCCCCGGAGATTCCGAAAGAATTCTTCACGACGCCGTTCTTCGGCGTTCACATGAGGGCAACACAAAGAGGGCTTGACAGTCACATGATTGTGTGGTAAAATGCCAACGTGACAGAAATCGGGAAAAGAAGAGAGGGATTTCAATGAAATATCCGGGAACGACCATCGAAATTGAGCGCGGGAGAGAACGGGAAGGGCTGGAAGAACGGTTTGCGAAGGGAGAACTGACCCTTTCACAGATAGCAAATCTGACCGGAACGGAGTCCTACGACATTCAGAACTGGGTACGACGGGGCTTCTGTCTGCCGCCGGTACAAAAAAAATACGGCATCAAAAGTTTTTGCCGCATCGCCACCATCTGTCTGCTGCGGGATATCCTTTCCATTACGGAAATCACGGGTCTGCTTACCTACATCAACGGAATGCTGGACGACGAAAGCGACAACCTCATCGGAGACGATGAACTGTATTTCTGCATTCTGCGCGGACTTCAGTGTATGGAAGGAGTTGTACCCGACCGTCAGCACGTCATCATCGCGGTCGATGCGGCGTCCACCTGCTTTCTGTGCGACCACGAGGACGTATCCGAACGACTCCACAACGTGCTGGAGGTTGTCATGTATGCATGCATCGCTTCCAAATTCCGCCAAAAGACAAAGGCATGTCTGGATGCTATTTCCTTACCGAAAGCCATGCGGCGTCCCCGATAATTCCACAAAATCTGAGGCACACCCGAAGGTGTGCCTCTTTTTTTATTTCTGAGGATTCGGGTCAAAGAGCGTGCAGCCCTCCGCCCGGAAATGCTCAATCTTTTCTCGCACAAGCGCTTCGCTGACGCCGAAATATGCCGCAAAACAACGGATGCAGAGAAAATCGGTGGCCCCCCGATTGACCATGCGCTTGTAAACGGCAATCTCATCGGAGGAAAGTTCCGCGCCGCACTGACGGCATTGGCTCATTTCTTTGCCAGCTTGCAGAGATAAACCTTGCAGGAATGACCGGCAACGTCCGGCTGGTAATTTTCAAATGCATGCACGGTCTCTCCCGTAAAGATCTCACGCATATTCAGACCGTAGCCGGAATCCACAGAAAGACCGATATCATGGAATTCCACACAGGGTCTTGCCGTGCCGTCGGCAAAGTTGAAGATACCGAGAGCAAATTCATTGTCAGACAACACACGGAACAGCATCAGCACATCGCCGATCTGTCCGTTGACCGGGAAGCAGGGACGGACCTCTTCATCCTGATCGATGCGGAGAAGATCTTTGTTTTTCAGCAGTTCCAGCACTTCCCTGCCCTGACGGATCTCTTCCTCGGTTTTGCCTTCGGTCATCAGCATCCGGATGTCGGAACCGATCATCAACGGAGACGCCATCATGCACCAAAGAGCAAAGTGCATCCGGTATTCGTCCATTGTGCACCCGCCGAAGCCGACATTGCCCTTGCCGAACATTCCGACAATGAGCATATCCGTGTCGTTGATGCATGCCGGACCGGACATGCTGAGTTTGGGAATCTGGCTGAAAGCGATGTCGCGGAACGAAACCGGACTGTCGTTGATATCACCCGTAGAGCGGTACATATGCGCACCAGAAGAGCGGATCCAGCTGTGAACATCGTCCGAACCCCAGTTGCAGGCAGAAAACAGAATGTCGCGTCCCGTGGCTTTCAGCGCCAGAGACATTTTGCGATAAAGCAGAGGTCCGTCAACATAAGCGGGACGGTAGCAGTAATCGTATTTGAGATAATCCACGCCCCAGTCGGCAAACGTCTGAGCATCCACGAACTCGTGGTCAAAGCTGGACGGATAGCCGGCGCAGGTCTTCGTTCCGGCGCAGGAATACATCCCGAACTTCAGCCCCTTGGAATGGATATAATCCGCCAGATATTTCATGCCGTGCGGGAATTTTTCGGGATCGGCAACCAGTCTTCCGTTTTCGTCACGTTCCATTTTGGACCAGCAGTCGTCAATGACAATGTATTCATAGCCCACGTCCTTCAGACCGAGTTCGACAAACAGATCCGCCGTCTTCATCACAAGATCTTCGGAAATATTTGTGCCGAAAGTGTTCCAGGAGTTCCACCCCATCGGGGGAGTTTTCGCTAACATAATTTTAACCTCTCTCGCTTTTAATATTGTTACAAAAATAAGGAGTTTCGCTTTTCTGCATTGTAGCATAGAATCAAAAAATATGCAAGAGGTTTTCGGCACTTTTTTGCATTCCCGAAAAATTTCCGTAATTGTCTTTTTTTCAAAAAATTCTCTTGCTTTATAAAAAGAAAAATGATATACTACCTAATATAAGTAAAAAAACGCTCCGTTCCCCTTTTCGGAAAACGGAGCAACAGCGGGCTTTTATTTCCGCACAAAGGTTTCGCATTCGGTCCGGTTCTTTTCGGTTGCCCCGATGCCGTTGACATCGACCGAAAGCGCACTGCAGCAGCCATGCTCATTGTAATAACATTTTTCTGCCTTGCAGGCAATCTCGTTTTCTCCGCAGCCGCAGCCACAGACCGCATTCTGTGCGGAAGAGGTACGCTCGGTAAAACTGTCGCAGCAGGTCTGTCCGGATTTTTTCGCATCCATTCCACCGATGCTGACATGGTTCAGATCACATCCGTTTTGCACATTATGTGCGCAGGTGTGAACATTGCAAGAGATTCTCGACATGATAATTTCCTCGTTTTTCTTTCGGTTTTCCGGACGGAGTAACCGTCCGATATTATCATAACACCGTTTTCGCAGATCTATTCCTTCCGTGAGGTGATTTTTTTGAAACGCAATGCCAAAAACAATCCGTATCTTCCCAAGCGCAATCTTCTGTTTCTTGTACTTGTGTTCGTGGTTCTGATTACCGTCGGTCTGGTCCTTCTTCTTTCCAACCGGACCGGAACCTCGGACGAAAACAATCCGGGAAGGTCCGGAGCGGCTCTGTATTTCAGCGAGATCATGTCCTCAAACGGCTCGTCCTGTAAGTTTGAGGACGGAAAATTCCATGACTGGCTGGAAATTCACAACCCGGGAAAATCCGAAGCGGATGTTTCGGGCTTTTCCCTGCTGGGACCGGACGGAAAATCCGTCTATGCCTTCCCCCAGGGAACGAAAATTCCGGCTGGCGGATACCTCGCAGTAATCTGTGACAAGGGCTATACCGACTTCAAATTGTCCGTTGCCGGCGGGCAGACCATCACCCTTCAGGACCGTGCCGGAAAAACGGTGGATGAGGTCCGCACGTCCAAACTGGAGCCGGGTTTTTCCATGATCCGCACCGAATATCCGGGAACATGGTCGATCACGTCCGAAATCACACCGGGCTTTGCCAACGACGCAGACGGTCGGGCAGCTTATCGGGCATCGCTGTTCAACAGCGCCGCCGGAACGGCCGAAATTGTCATCAACGAAATCATGGCGGTCAATCATCTGACGGTTCGGGACACCGACGGAGATTTCTCCGACTGGATGGAGTTGAAAAACATTTCCGATCATGCGGTTTCCCTGAAGAATTACACGATTTCCGACCGTGCCGACGATCTGTATCAATGGGTGATACCCGATGTGACCCTGCAAAGCGGGGAATGCATCACCATATTCTGTTCCGGGAAAAATCGCACGGATACGGAGAAAGAGCTGCATACATCGTTCCGGCTGAGCGAATATGACGGCGCCTTGTATCTCGCGCAGCCAAACGGATTTGTCTGCGATTCCGTTTCTTACAGCCAGATTCCCGCAAACGCTTCCTACGAACGGCTGGAAAGCGGTGGGTTTGCGATGACCTATGCCCCGACCCCCGGCTTTGACAACAGCGAAGCGGGCCGCAAAGCGTTTGCCGAACAAAGCGAGAGTTCTCTGCCCGAACTGGTAATCTGGGAAGCCATGAGCAAAAACACCTCCTATATCCGGACAAACGGAGGCAAATATTACGACTGGGTCGAACTGAAAAACATTTCCGACCACAACGTATCGCTGGCGGGATACCGTCTTTCCGCTTCCAGAAAAGAAGACGGCTGGCAGATTCCCGGAAAAGTGCTGAAGCCGGGAGAAAGCGTTGTCCTATACTGTTCCGGACTAAACGTTACATCTGCCCGCGCAACGACCTGGCACACCGACTTCAAGATCAACGGCAAAGAAGAAATCTATCTGCTGAACGACAGCGGCATCGTGGATGCGGTCTGTCTGCTTGCCACCACGACCGACACCTCCATCGGCAGAATGGACGGCGAAAAGGGCTGGTTTTATCTGGATGCCCCCACACCGGGGTATGCCAACAGTGCCGCAGGAAGGACGGCGTTTGAAAAAGCGACCGGAGCTTCAAAAAAGACCTGGGCGGTCTGGCGCAGCGTAACTGCCGCTCCGGTTGCGGAAATAAAAAGCGGCGTATACAACGATGTGGATACGGTCTGCGTCCGACTGTTCGGCGAGGGAACGATTTATTATTCCATCTACGATTCCGGGGACGGAGGAAAGACTCCCCGTCATATCGACGGGCTGAAATACAATCCGGAAACGGGTATTCTTCTTACCAAAACCGCGGCGATCCGTGCCTATGCCGTCGCGGACGGAAAACGGACCAGTTCCCTCACCTGGGCAACATACATTGTAAACGAAAAGCATACCATGGACGTGGTAAGCGTAACGCTGGATCATGACGATCTCTGGTCGGACAGCCGCGGCATTTATGCCCTCGGACCGAATGCCCGGGATGATGCCGAACGGACCGGCGCAAACTTTTACAAGGACTGGGAGCGTGCCGGCTATGTTGCCCTGTTCTGCTCCGATGAAGAGGGCTTCTCCCTCCCCTGCGGCGTGAAGATTTTCGGCGGTGCAAGCCGTGCGGGAGACAAAAAATCGCTTCTGCTCAAATTCCGGGACCGTTACGGAGAAGACGAGCTGGTTTACAATGTTTTTGACAACGATATTTACAGCTTCAAATCTCTGGTGCTGCGTTCCGGCTCACAGGATTATCTGAAATCCATGCTGCGCGATGAGTGGCTTACGGCGCTGGCAACGGACGGTTCCGAGCATCTGTATGCCCTGGCATACCGCCCGGTGGTGCTGTATCTGAACGGCGCGTATTTCGGGGTCTATTTCATCCGTGAAAAAATGGGAGACGATTACATCTCCAAACATCTCAACGTATCGACAGACAGCATCGATTTGCTGGTCTGCAACGGACGGACGCCCCAGTTGGGATCCTCCAAAGATTACCGGGCGCTCATCAACTATGTCAACACGCATGATCTTCGTAAAAAAGAATATTATGACTATGTCTGCTCGCAGGTAGACATCTACAGTCTGATGGATCAGAAGATTGCACGCTTCTTCAGCGGCGATCAGGACACCGGCAACATCCGCTTCTTCCGGTCTTCCGAAGACAACGGAAAATGGCATTGGGTTCTGTACGACCTGGACTATGCCTTTTACTATTACACAAAATTCTCGTATTACGTCACCAAAATCCGACCGGGATTCGGGGATGTTGACACCATCTTCCGTCAGATGATCAAAAACGATACGTTCCGGGACATTTTTCTGAAACGGATCGCCGAGCAGCTGAAAACCCGTTATTCCTATGAAAACGCGCTGTCTTCCCTGGATGCACTGGCAGCAACACTGGAGCCGGAAATGCCGAGGAACTGTGAACGCTGGCAGACGAAAACCGAGTGGGGCTCCACCGTCGGAACATACAACGGCTGGGTACGCTCTCTGGAAGGCATCCGGCAGCGGCTGCGTGTCAACATGGCTCTGGAACCCTGCCCGGATACGGGATACTCCTCCAACGGCGTTTCGTGGTATAAAACCTACCGGGCATCGCTGTACTCCCGAATCAAAGAATTTTTTGATCTCTCGGATGCGGAATTTGTTTCCTATTTCGGGCACATTGAACACATTGCTTGAGGAAATTCATGAAAAACGACACTTCCTTCCCGCTTCGTCGGGCACTGATTCCGCTTGCCATACTGGTCGGCTTTGCGGTTTTGATAGGCGGAATTCTGCTTCTTGCATCGGGATTTTCCCCCATTACTCCGGAAACAGAAATCCCGGACGTGCGGCTGAACGAAATGATGGCGAAAAACCGCAGCGTTCCCGACAAAAACGGGAATCTGTACGACTGGGTGGAACTATACAATCCCAGCAAGACAGACGCAGACGTGTCCGGGCTCCGGCTCTCCTTTTCGCTTCTTCAGCCCGGAGCGGAAATTCCGAAGGGAAGCGTTGTTCCGGCCGGCGGATATCTGGTTCTGTTCTTAACCGGTTCTGAAAAGACCGGCGTGGCTCTGAAGCTGAACAAGGCCGGCGGCGAGACCCTGTATCTGACCGATGCCAAGGGCGCAAAAAAACTGGATGAGGTACAAACCCGGGAACTGAAAAGCGACCAGGTTCTGGCGAAAAATGCCGAGACCGGCATCTGGGAAGTCCGGGAAGACTACACACCCGGCTTTGCAAACACCGATGAAGGGCGTGCCGCCTACGAATCCTCCCGGATCGGCGGAGACGATGCCCTGAAAATCACAGAGTTGATGGCAAAAAACCATTTTTCGGCATGGGATGCATTCGGAGAGACATCCGACTGGATTGAATTGTGCAACACCGGCTCCGAACCGTTGAATCTCGGCGATTACCGAATCTCCGACAAAGGCGACACCTTTGCAGACCGTCTTCCGGAAAGGATTCTGCAACCGGGAGAAATCGTTCTTCTGTGGGCATCCGGACGTGACCGCATAACCGATTCCGGAGAGATTCATCTGAATTTCCGGCTTTCCGAATACGGAGATTCGGTTTTTTTGTTTTCCAAGGACGGAAAACGCCTGCAGACGGTTACATACCGGGAACTGCCGGCCAATTATTCCTATGCGCGCCGCCCGGATGGGACGTTTGAGCAGACCGATCTTCCGACCCCCGGATTCGCCAACACATCAGACGGACTGGAAGAATATTTCCGGGCTTTTGACGAAGAGCGGAACGGGCTGATTTTCTCCGAGATTATGACCTGCAACACCAAATATCTGCCGCAGAACGGAAAATCCTATTATGACTGGGTGGAGTTGTACAACAACACCGACCATGAAATCTTACTGAGCGATTACTTTATCTCAACCTCTGCCTCCGCGCGCAGGATGTATCGCCTTCCCTCCCGTACATTGGGCGCAGGCGAACGCATCATCCTGTTCTGTTCCGGAGACGAAAAGCTCTCCTCCAAGGCGTATGCGCACCTGCCGTTCAAACTGGATGCCAAAGGAGAAGAATTGTATCTGACTCACGATGACGGAACCGCAGCCGATGCCGTATGGTTGCGCAACATCCCCGCAAACACCACCTATGGCAGGGCTCCCGGGAAAAACGGCTTCTTCTATCTGACAAGTCCCACACCGGGAACCGCCAACACGGACGGGCTCCGCTTTGTAGCGGAAAAGCCGCAGGCATCGGTCCGTTCCGGTGTATTCAACGGCGTCGAATCCGTTTCCGTGGAGTTGACGGCACCGTACGGTTTCCGTATTTATTACACGGTCGACGGATCCGACCCAAACAAATTTTCCGCTCTGTACACAGCACCTTTGACGCTGACCAAAACCTCCGTCATACGCGCCATCTGTTTTGCAGAAGGCGGATTGCCCAGCCGGACAGCCACCTTTTCTTATATTCTCAACGAAAATCACACGTTTCCCATAATCAGCATGGTGACAGATCCGGACAATCTGTGGAGTGAGGAACGTGGCATCTGTGCAAACGGAAAGGGATACACGGAACAATATCCGCATTTCGGGGCAAATTTCTGGAAGGACTGGGAACGGGATGCTTCCCTGACGTTGTTTGAAACGGACGGAAGCATCGGCTTCAGCGAAGACTGCGGCATTTCTATGTTTGGGCATTTCGGACGCGGCGAAGCCAAGAAACCGTTCAAAATCAATTTCCGGGAATGCTATGGTGTAGGGAAACTGCATTACAATCTGTTTGAGGGGAATCCGGATTTCACCAGTTACAACTCATTTGTTCTGCGTGCGGGCTCGCAAGATCAGCGACGGGCAAAGATGCGGGACGAATTGTTTTCGGACATTGTAAGCCAGGCAACCGAGCTGATTACTCAGGCATACCGTCCGGTGATTTTATATCTGAACGGAAAATACTGGGGCGTATATTTCATCCGGGAAAAAATCGGTGCCGAAATGCTTTCTCACCGGCTTGGCGTAAGCGAAGAAAGCATTGATCTGCTTTACCGCAGCGGAACCACAGAGGTCGGAAAAAATTCTTCCTGGCGCGCCATCCAGAACTATCTGAAAACGCACGACCCTTCCCTGCCGGAAACCTACCTCTACCTTGCCGAACGTATTGATCTTGACAGCATCATCGACTTCAAAATCTCACAGGCATTTACGGCAAACTACGACATACACAACGTGCGTTTCTACCGCTCCTCCGAAACCGACGGAAAGTGGCGTTGGCTGATGTACGATCAGGATTACGCCTTTATCACCAAAGAAGAGGCGGTCAATCATTCCCTGCAGGACGCTGATGCCAAAGCCACCAATGAATTGATCCGGGCGTTGCTTATGCACGAGGATTTCCGCAAACGCTATCTGCAGCGGTGGGCGGATCTGCTTCAAAACGGCTATTCGACAAAGACCGTAACGGAAGCCATTGACCGCATGGAAGTTCTTCTGAAAGATGAAATGCAGCGGGACAACGAACGCTGGGGCGTGGAACAGAAACAATGGGCTTCTATGGTCAATTACCTGCGTTCCTTCGCAAGAGCGTGGACAAAGCAAGTGATTCAACAGTTACGAGAATCCCCGGAACTGGCACTGACGGAGGAAGAATATACCCTTTATTTC
Organism: uncultured Eubacteriales bacterium; assembly: GCA_934438175.1. Classification (GTDB taxonomy): domain Bacteria; phylum Bacillota; class Clostridia; order Oscillospirales; family UBA644; genus CAKSBH01. Next base: position 11,166 of record CAKSBH010000009.1, read on the forward strand.
GCCGCAATCAAATAACGTACCAAACGGGATCTGTTTACCGGATCCCGTTTTTTTATCGCACCCGACACCGTTCACGCAATGCCGCCGCATCCGTTTCCCTCTCAGAACAGCCGATACACCGCATACTTCCGCGAGGAAAAACAATTCTCAAACCGGAGATGTCGTCTGCCGTCATCTGCTTCTCCCGCTGCTTTTGCAAGAATGCTGCCGCCTCCCCCGAACACAAATCCCGTGCCATCTCTTTAAGATGAAACCGCTCAATTATCTGATCCGCCAGACCTTCGAGTGAAACGGATTCAAAATAATACCGCAAATGTTCCGGTCCGTTGCAAACCTCCACCAGAGCCGCAAACATCGGCATCCCTCCTTTTCGTTTTGATAATACCTCCTTTGCTGTACGATAAAACGGACAGCAATTTCGAAAGAAAAAATGAGGAAACGGCTTGATTTTTTCAATAACATCCTATATAATGAAAGACGGAGGAGTTTATCCTCCTACAAAAAGATTCTGCAACATTTTCGATAAAAGGAGATTGATTATGAGCAACCGCTACGAGTCTGCAAAACAACTGTATGCCGCTTACGGCGTGGATACGGATGCCGCCATCCGTCGGCTGAAATCCGTTCCGCTTTCCGTCCATTGCTGGCAGGGAGACGATGTTACCGGCTTTGACCATGATGGGCCTCTGACCGGCGGTATTCAGGCGACCGGCAACTACCCCGGAAAGGCACGCACTCCCGAAGAACTGATGAACGATATGGACAAGGCGATGTCGCTTTGCCCGGGCAAAAAGAAACTGAGCCTGCACGCCTGCTATGCCATTTTTGAAAAGGGCGAATACGTCGACCGTGACAAACTGGAACCGAAGCATTTTGCAAAGTGGGTCGAGTTTGCCAAAACCAGAAACATGGGCATCGACTTCAACCCCACGTTCTTCTCGCATCCCAAAGTGAAAAACGGTCTGACGCTGACCAGCCCGGACGAAGAGACCCGTCATTTTTGGGTTGAACACGGCAAGGCATGCATTCGTATTTCCGAATATTTCGCACGGGAAACCGGTGTTCCCTGCGTGATGAACATCTGGATCGGAGACGGCTTCAAGGACATTCCCGCCGATCGTCTCGGACCCCGGATGCGTTATAAAAAATCCATCGAGGAGATCCTCTCCCAGCCGTACGACCGCAATCTGGTCAAGCCCTGTGTTGAAAGCAAGGTGTTCGGCATCGGCGTGGAAAGCTACACCGCCGGCTCTTCGGAATTTTCACTGATGTTTGCCGCAACCCACGAAGGATGCCTTCCGCTGATGGACAACGGTCATTACCATCCCACCGAAGTGGTTTCCGACAAGATCCCTGCCCTGCTGTGCTACTTCCCGGAAATCGCTCTTCACATCACCCGCGGTGTGCGCTGGGACAGTGACCATGTGCTGCTTTTGGACGATGAAACCAAAGAGATGGCAAAAGAAATCGTACGTTGCGATGCGTTGGAGCGCGTGTATATGGCGCTGGACTATTTTGACGCTTCCATCAACCGGGTCGCTGCCTGGGTCGTCGGCATTCGCAGCTGGCAGAAAGCATTGCTCCAGGCACTCTGTACACCGAGCGCCATGCTGCGCAATCTGCAGGACACCGGCAAATTCACCGAACTGATGGTTCGTCAGGAAGAACTGAAGATGCTTCCGTTCGGCGACATTTGGGAAAAATACTGCGAGGAATGCGGCGTTTGTGCCGGAGCGGAATGGTTTGACGAGGTATGTCGCTACGAAAACGACGTGCTCAAAAACCGTAAATAAAACATCAAAAGAAATATCCACCCGCTATGCAGGTGGATATTTCTTCTTCATTGGTTCTCCTTCTTGAACCACGCAATAGCCGTGTGGTTTTCTTTGAACAAAAAGCACCGACGGAAAAGATTTTTTCCTTCGGTGCTTCATTTTTCTGAATACGCCGTCCCGGAACGGCTTTTATAAAAATGAGATTGTTATTTGTTTTTGGTGATGTCGTTGAGGAGTTTGAGGAAGTCGTCATCGGTATCGTCGATCTCATCCTCTTTTGTTTCCGCTTTCTCGGGCTCTGCAGCCGCTTCCGCAACAGGTGCTTCTTCTACCGGTTTTGCGGGAACGCGGATTTCGGGAAACGCAATCTTACCGTCATCCTTTTTGAAGCCGGTAGCAATTACAGTCATTTTGATTTCATCTTCCAGAGATTCGTCGATGTTCAAACCCCAGATGATGTTGGCATCCGGTGCCGCATTCTCACGGATAATCTCCGCAGAACGCTCGATGTCTTCCAGACTGATACCGGGGTCTGCCGTAAAGTGCAGAATAACACCCGTGGCTCCGGTAATGGAAGTTTCCAGCAACGTGCTGGTGATGGCAGCATTGGCAACGGCCTCCGCCTTATCTTTGCCTTTTGCGGTCTGGACGCACCAGTGCGCAAAGCCGGCATCCTTCAGAATCGCGGTAACGTCGTTGAAGTCCATGTTGATTACGCCCTGCGCCTGGATCAGATCCGTAATACTCTGAACCCCCTGCTTCAGGACATCGTTTGCGATTTCAAACGCATTCATAATGGTAATCTTGCTGTCCGAAACGAGCTTCAGCCGCTCGTTGGGAATCACAACAAGGGTATCCACCTGCTTCAGCAGTTCGTTGATGCCTTTTTCTGCCGTCGCAAGCTTACGGGTCCCCTCAAAGCCGAACGGTTTGGTCACGATACCGACCGTCAATACGCCCTGCTCTTTGGCAATCTGTGCAACCAGCGGTGCGGCACCGGTACCGGTTCCGCCGCCCATGCCCGCCGTAATGAACACCATTTCGGCACCCTTCAGCGCCTGAGCAATCGCATCCCGGCTTTCTTCCGCGGCTTTTCTACCCACATCGGGATTTGCACCGGCACCTCTGCCGTGCGTGGTGTTTTCACCCAGAAGAATGTTGACAGGTGCCTTGGAACGACGTGCAAGAACCTGGTTGTCCGTATTGACGTTGATAAACTCAACCCCGGCAACCTCTCCGGAAATCATGCTGTCAACGGCATTGTTTCCGCCGCCGCCGACGCCGATCACTTTAATGTTAACAAGAATTTTTTCTTCCACATTTGTAAAGGTCATAACAATCTCAATCCTTTCTATCGTTTATAATGATACCATAATTTATGGGTTAAGTCAACAGGTTTCCCCTATTTTTTTCTTTTTTCGCCGATTATTTTTTACGATTCTTCGTCTTTCAGTGTGTAATAAGAAACCGGATAATTCTTCACATTGATATCCGCCGCACGGTCCGGGTTTTTCTCCTCATAGATACAATGAGCTTCCCTTACTTTATCCGCAAGCTTCTCACTTGTTCCGAGTTGAACCGTCACCTTGCCGTAAACCGAGAACCGGACGTTGTAGACCTTGGAAAAATCGATATAATCCGTCACGTCCAGCCATTCGTTTGTCTTCAGTTCCGCAAGAAGTGCATACAGAACCGAAACCTCCACATCATCCTCTTCCGTCAGACGCTGCCCCGGCTGCTTGTCCCCCACGTGAATCCCGTAAAGAAACAGCAGATTTTCGTCCGGCGTCTCGGTAATTTCCAGAATTTTTCCGGTTTCGTCCAGATAATAATACTGCCCGTCCGATTCCAGGGCCATGGTCGCCTTGGTCGGCTCAAAAACAAGTACAACATCGGACGGAAATCCGATTTCCACGGAAACAGAACCGACATACGGATAGGAAGCCGGAATCTCCGTCAGAAAACGCTTGTCCATTCCCAGAACATTCCCACCCACCGAAAAACCGGTTGCAGCAAGCAGTTCCGAGGAGGAATATACCGTGCCGTTGCGGATGGAAATACGGTCTGCCGTAAACAGACGGTTCACCAACAATACAACGGCAACAAGCAATACCGTCAGCAATGCGCCGATAAAAATCCGCTTCTGCATACGCCGACGGATCCGGACGCGCCTCGCCTGTTGATCCACAGAATATTCCTCCTTTTTCCGGACGTCAGACCGATGAGATTTCCGCTCCGAGCACCCGCATGTTTTCATCCATTTTTTCATAACCGCGCAGAATATATTCCGCTTTTCCGATCTCCGTTCTTCCCTGTGCGGCAAGGCCGGCAACAACAAGTGCCGCTCCGCCACGAAGATCGGTCGCTTCCACATCCGCCCCGTACAGTTTCCGGACACCGTCAATCACGGCGACCCGCCCCTCAGTGCAAATTTTAGCTCCCATGCGAAGAAGTTCTCCAATGTACTTGAACCGGTTTTCAAACACGGTCTCCGCAAAAACAGTCGTTCCCGCGGCAAGAGACATCATGGCAACAAACGGGGAACCGCAATCTGTGGGGAAACCGGGATAAGGCATGCTTCGGATGACATCCGCGCTGGCGATCCGGTGCAGCCCGTCACAGGAAACGGAAACGGCATCGTCAAACTCTTCGATTTCGCATCCGGCGTCCCGTAAAAGCGAAAGAAACGCCGTAAGATGCGCGGGATACACATCTTTGAGAAGCGCATTCCCGTGCGTGGCAGCAACGGCACAAAGATAGGTCGCAGCCACAATACGATCCGGAATAATCCGATGCCGGACTCCGGAAAGTGCCGAAACGCCCGCAATGCGAATCACTGAGGTTCCCGCCCCGCTGATCCGGGCACCCATTTCGTTGAGAAAATTCTGCAAATCTTCAATTTCCGGTTCCTTGGCGGCATTGTGAATCACGGTATTCCCGTGTGCCCGAACCGCAGCAAGAATCACATTTTCCGTAGCACCGACACTGGGGTACGGCAGAAGAATCTCCGCCCCCTTCAGTTTTTCCGCTTCGCATTCTATGTAGCCGTGTATTTCCCGAAAAGTTACTCCCATCCGGGCAAGTGCCGCAAAATGCATATCAACGGGGCGGCTTCCGATGTCGCAGCCGCCGGGCTTGCTGATTCTCGCCCGCCCGTTGCGCGTCAGCAGTGCTCCCAAAAAAATGATGGAAGAGCGCATGCGCCGCATCAGCCGATCCGGAATCTCATATCCGTCCGCTTTTTTTGCGGAAACCGTAAGTACGTTTTCTTCAAAGGAGCAACGACAGCCGAGATCCTCCAGAATTTCTACGGATGTCTGCACGTCACGAATCTGCGGGCAGTTTTCAATCGTGCACACCCCATCGGTCAAGAGACATGCGGCGGCAATCGGAAGAACGCTGTTTTTAGCACCCTGAATCCGAACAACACCGCATAAGGGCTTTCCGCCCTCTATGACAAGTCCCGACATATTTCTTTCCTTCCGCTGTGTTATAATACGAACATGGGGCGATGTTTCCAGCGCCCGAATTTCTATTACATCCTATGCAGAAGGATGAAATCGGTCACGTCTGCGGAAGAAGCGCTTCGACTTCCCGGTAGATGAGGTCTAACGTATCGGCACGGAACGCCGACGCCGCCTTTTGTTCCATCCCGGTTTTCCTGGTCTGATCAAAAACGATTTTCTGAATTTCTTCATACAACCGCGCACCGTCGGTATCCTTTTCTTCCAGGAGAACCGAGGCACCGATGTCGGAGAGCGTTTTCGCATTATAAAACTGATGATTTTCCGTAACATTCGGAGATGGAATCAGAATGCTTGCCCTGCCGGCTGCCTGCAACTCGGTCACGGTTCCCGCGCCGGATCGCGCAATCACCAGATCGGCAGCAGCCATCATCTGCGGCATATTGTATACATAAGGCAAAATGTGGATCTTCGGGCAGTGTGCATCTTCGCCGAGGGCTTCCATGGTAAAGTCATAGCCGCCACCCGCGGCATGATAATGTGTAATCAGTCCGTCACGGACCGACAGCCGCACCATCTCACAGAAGATTTCATTCAGTTTTTTCGCGCCGAGACTTCCGCCGTAAGACAGCACCATCGTTTCGTCCGGGGCAATCCCCAATGCTTCCCGTGCCTGCGCACGGGTCATGGAACCGAATTCACGCTGAACCGGATCGCCAACCAGAACGGTCTGATTCTCCGGCACCTTCAACGGCTTTGCCAGCGGAAAACTCAGAAGAACCCGATCCACCCGCGCCGCATACAGCTTTGTGGTAACGCCGGCAAAGGCGTTCTGCTCGTGAATCAAAATCCGGACGTGCATCGAAAGAGCCGCGGAAAGAACAGGCGCAGACACATATCCCCCGGTTCCGATCATCAGATCCGGACGGAATTCCCGGATCATATGCCTTACTTCGCGCCGCGCGCGGAGAAAACGGGCTCCGGTTTCCAGATTATGCAAAAGAGAAGCCGATGTCTTTTTCCGGCTCAGTCCGGAAACCTCAATAAAACGGATCGGGAATCCCGCACGGGGAACCAGTTCCGCTTCCAGATGATTTTTCGTACCGACAAACAGAAACTCCGTTCCGGGACGGCGGCGGCGGATTTCTTCCGCAATGGCAAGTGCGGGATTGATATGTCCCGAAGTTCCTCCGCAAGCCACCAGAATACGGGGATTTTTCTTTTCCATATGCTTACTCACTCCCCTTCTCCATTCCGGAATAGCGGGAAATCTGCAAGACAATTCCCATTTCACAAAGCAAGACCAGAAGCGATGTTCCCCCGTAACTGAAAAACGGAAGTGAAATTCCGGTAACGGGAACCGTGTTGGTCACGACCGCCAGATTCAGAATGACCTGCACGGCAATTCGCGTGATGATGCCGATCACCACAAGTGAACTGAACGCATCCGGAGCATGAATGGCAATTTCAATACCGCGCCAGATGAGAAACGCAAACAGCGCAAGCACAAAAAGAACACCGATAAAGCCGAGTTCTTCGCTGACAATGGAAAAGATGAAATCGTTCTGCGGCTCGGACATATAAAGATACTTCTGCCGGCTTTTTCCGTAACCGAGCCCGAACATTCCGCCGGAGCCAATGGTAATCAGGGATTGCAAAATCTGCCACCCGTCTCCGAAGGCATCCGACTCCGGATTGAGCCACGTCGTAACTCTCTTGATCATATAGCCGGTTACCGACAAAACGCCGCCGGCACCGAGAGCGCCCGCCAACGCAACCAAAAGCGTCTGAATCGGTTTGGATCCGCCGCAAAGCATCATCACAATGCCGATGGAAGCGACCAGAATGGCACCGGAAAGATGCGTCTCAAACAGAATGGCAAGCATCGGCAGCCCGAAAATAACGGCAGGCCGGACAATGCCGCCGGAGAAGGTCTTCATCTTTTTCTGATTTCTTGCCATGTAATCCGCCAAAGCAATAATGACACCGATTTTGGCAAACTCCGACGGCTGGAACTGGATGCCTCCGATATAAAGCCAACGATGCTCCGTATCGTTTGTCGGAATCAGGTAGACCAGAATCAGAAGAACCATACATCCGAGATAAAACGGAATGATCCATTTGCGATAGAAGTTATACGGAATAAAGGAAATGACAAGCATGGCAATCAGTCCGACGGCAGCAAACAGGGCCTGCCGTCGGATATAGAAGTAACTGTCCCCTTTTTTGAGAAACGCCCCCGCAAAGCCAGCGGAATACAGCATCAGCAAGCCCACGGCGAGCAACAGCAGAATGCCCACAAAAAACGGAATGTCAAACGACGGAAGATGCAGCCGCTTCCGCAAACTCCCACGGGGTGGGGTTTCGGCAGGAACAGATACGGTCGGATTGTCCATAATTTTTCCTCTTAAATCTCTATGTTATAATACAAGCCAAAGACCTCCGGCAACGCACAGAACAAGCGTAACCAAACTGAAAAGCAAAACAATTTTGACCTCACTGTATCCGCTGAGCTCAAAATGATGATGAATCGGCGTCATCTTGAACAGACGTTTTCCGTGCGTCAATTTGAAATAGCTCACCTGAATCATAACAGAAAGTGCCTCGGCCAGATAAACAAAACCAACCACAATCAGCATCAACGGCATATCCAACTCAAACGCCATGGTAACGACCATACCGCCGAGAAACATCGAACCGGTATCTCCCATAAACACCTTTGCGGGATGCCAGTTGAACACCAGAAATCCGCAGATTCCTCCGGCAAGAGCCGAGGCGGCGACGGAAAGCTCCTTCAACGGCTGCGCCGCAACCAGAGCCGCAAACGAGTAGAACACCATAACCGGAAGCGTCACCGTTCCGCAAAGGCCGTCCACCCCATCCGTCAGATTCACGGCATTGGTGAAACCGACAATCATAAATAAGGCCAGCACATAGTAAAAGAAGCCGAGTTCCAGACGCACATCGGTAAACGGAATGCGCATTGAGGTATCGTTTCCGGTCCGGAGAGCCAGCGTAAACAGATAAACCGCACCAATCAGAATCTGAATCAACAGTTTCTGAGAAGCCGTCAATCCGAGATTTCGTTTCTTGGTTGCTTTGATGAAATCATCGGCAAAGCCGAGCAGCGCAAACAGAAACGAAACGATCAGGCCGGTCATCACGCCCGTCGGCAAAACAGTTCCGGAAGAAGACACTTCCCCCGTTTTATAGAATCCGAAGCCGAAAATCAGATAGACCACCAGTGTAGAGCCCATAAACAGAAATCCGCCCATAAGCGGCGTTCCCTGCTTGGATGCATGCCAGGACGGCCCGTATTCCGTCAGAATCGTTTGTCCGAAATGCCACTTTTTCAACAGAGGAATCAGCAAAAATCCCAGTGCCGTTGAAAGTACAAAGGAGATCGCGGCATAAACCAGCGTCATCCAGGTATCGGTTGTGAACATGTTCCATTCCTCATTCCTTTTCCAAAAACTTCTCAATCACCTTTTCGCCGTGCATGCCACGGCTTGCCTTGACCAAAACAACATCTCCCGCCCGGGCAATTGCTTTCAGCTTCCGACCCGCTTCCTCCGAATTTGCGCAGAGAATCATTTTGTCCGCATCGGCGCCGGCACGAACGGCACCGGAGCTGTAACAGGCATTGTGATTGCCGAAAAAGATCAGCACATCCATTCCTGCGGCTTTTGCACCGATCTGTCGGTGCATCTCATCAGACAATGCGCCGAGCTCCAGCATATCCCCCAGAACCGAAATGTGACGTCCCGGCTTGGAAGCCAACAGAGCAAGGGCCGCTGTCATGGATTCCGGGCCGGCGTTGTAACAGTCTTCAATCAGACAAACACCGTTTTTTTCGTATTGCTGCCCACGCATCGGCGCCTGCCGGAAATGGGTCAGCCCTTCCGCAATCTTCTCCGGAGGAATTTTCTGAATAAGCCCGACACAGACCGCAGCCATTGCGTTCATGACGTTATGCTTTCCCTCACACGGAAGCGTAATGCGGATTCTTCCGTCCGGCGTCACCGCCGTAAACGAAGTGGATCCAGCCGAACCCTGCACATCCTCAGCACGCACGGTACATGCTTCGGAATACCCGAACGTCACGGTACGGAAACGGTTGAGCGTCTCCGATTCAGCGGCAAGATACGGGTCATCTCCATTGTATACGACCGTGCCGTTTTTATCAAGTCCTTCCAGGATCTCCAATTTGGCACGACAGATGTTCTCCCGGGAACCAAGATGCTCCAGATGAGATACACCGATACAGGTAATGACCGCCACATCTGGTAAGGCAATATGCGTCAAAACGGAAATTTCGCCCCGCGCGGACATTCCCATTTCCACAACCAGTGCCTCGTCCTCCTCTGTCATACCGAGAATGGTACGAGGAACGCCGGTTTCGCTGTTGAGGTTTCCGGGAGTTTTATGCGTACGGTATTTCTCATTCAGAACCGCATAGATGCATTCCTTGGTGGAGGTTTTTCCGACGCTCCCGGTTACGGCGACCACAAACGGATGTTTCCGGATTCGGAATTCCGTTGCAAACTGCTGCAGGGATTTGACGGAATCTTCCACCAACAGATACGGAAGTTCTGTGTTGGTCTCTCTTTCGCACAGAATGCCGACGGCGCCGGCAGATGCCGCATTCTCTGCGTAATCGTGTCCGTCGACGCGTTCCCCTTTCAGACAAACGAACAGGTCGCCGGGACGTACTTTCCGGGAATCAATTTCCACATTTGTAAAAACACAGTCGCCATGCAGTTCTCCGCCGCATACAGCAGCAAAATCCGACAGACGCAGTTCCATGGCTGAATTTCCCCTTTTCTTTATTTTTCTTCATTCAGAATTTCACGCAGAACGGCACGCTCGTCAAACGCAGATTCCCCACTGGCAAAAGTTTGCTTGGTCTCGTGCCCTTTTCCGGCAAGGATCACCGCATCCCCTGCTTCCGCACAGGAAAGTGCATAACGGATGGCCTCTCTGCGATCCGTCACCACCGAGCAGCGTGCCGGATTCCGGATATCCGAAAGAATATCCCGGATGATTCTGTCCGGATTCTCGGAGCGTGGATTGTCGTTGGTGATGATGCAAAGATCCGCCAGCTCTGAGGCAATTGCCCCCATCTTCGGACGTTTTTCTCCGTCCCGCTCCCCGCCGCAGCCGAAAACAAGAAGAATCCTCCGGTAGCCCATCTCACGAACCGATATCAGTAGATTGCGCAGTGCCTCCGGCGTATGGGCAAAATCAATATACACATCAAACGGCGTTTCCAGATTCAGCTTTTCAAGCCGTCCGCAAACGCCGGGAAACGATGCCAGAACGCTTTCGTTTATGGAGTCCGGACACAGAAGATCGACAACCGACAGAGCCGCCAATGCGTTTTCCACGTTGTACAGCCCGGGCATCGGCAGATAGATTCTTGTTTTCCGGTTCCGCCGACAAAATGTAAACCGGGAACCGTTCCGGTCGCTCTCCACATCAGTCGCATAAAAATCCGCATCGTGTCCAACCGAAAAATAACACACGTTATCCATTTTACGGAACCGCCGGGCAAAAGGGCTGTCGGAGGAAACCAACAGATTCCGGCTTTGCAGCGCCAGCCGTTCCTTGGCACGGAGATATGCCTCAGACGTTCCGTGATAATCCAGATGATCCTCGGAAAAGTTGGTAAAAACCCCCACCTCAAACGAAATCCCATCCGTTCGGCGCTGGTCCAATCCCTGCGAAGATACTTCCATCACGGAATATTCACACCCTCCGCAGACAAAGCGGGAAAGAACACTCTGCAGTGCCTTCGGCTCCGGTGTTGTATAGGAAGTATGGATTTTCTCCGTTCCGCAAACGCTTCCCAAAGTTCCCACAATGCCAACATTTTTACCGAGCGTTGACAGGATATGTCCGGTCATATAGGAAGTCGTTGTCTTTCCGTTTGTTCCGGTAATCCCGATCATTCGCAATTTTTCTGACGGATTGGAAAACAGATTGCCCGACATAACAGCCAAAGCATGACGGGAATCCGTAACCACAACAACCGAAATCTCAAGGTAATAGCAATAAGAAGGATCTTCGCAGACGATGCAGGAAGCACCGCGCTCCACCGCCTCATCAATCAGCCGATGACTGTCAACTCTTCGTCCCCGGACAGCGACAAACGCCGTATTTTCAAACACATCCTCCGGACGGGTACAGATATCATAGATTTCCGCACCGGGACTTATCTTCCCGCTGTAGACCAACCCTTCCAGCAAACGATCCAGCCGCATAAAACACCTCCGAAAGTTTATCGGTGTTTCAACGTCCTGGTTGTTTTTCTTCCTACCTTTCGGCAAAGGTGACGGTAATAACCGTCATTTTATTGACTTCCGTTCCCGCCTGCACGCTTTGAGAGACCGCAACCATATTGGAATAATTCAATCCGGTTCCCCCGCCCTCAATACGGATGTTCAGGCCGCAGTTCACCAATGCAAGGTTGCATTCCGCCGCCGTTTTGCCGACAACGTTCGGAACCGTGGTCTTCATGCTTTCCTGATAATTTTCCTCGGTAAAGAGAAGCACTTCGCTTCCCTCGGGAACTTCTTCATTTTTCGCCGGAAGCTGATACACCACCGAAGTTCCGTTTCCGACCACGGTAGCATGAAGATTCTTCTTTGCCAGATCCGACGTGGCTTTTTCCACATCCTGCTTCACCACACTCGGAACGCGGACATTTTTCTGCGTCTGCCCGTTGCCGTAATCCGGCTCGACGCCGAGAATCTGCAACGTTTCTCCCATAATATCGCGACCCAGAGGCGCGGCGATGTAAGAACCGTACTGAATGTCGGAAACCGGCTCATCCACAACGACCAGAACACATACCTGCGGATCGTCCACCGGAGCAAAGCATACAAACGAAGCGATCTTTTTGACATAGGTCGTATCGCCGATCTGTGAATTCAGTTTCTGCGACGTTCCGGTCTTACCGGCAATCCGATAGCCGGCAAGATAACCGGTTTTTCCTTTGACAACCGCATTTTCGAGATATTCCCGCATGATAATGGCGGTTTCTTCCGAGATGGTCTTGCGCAGAACGGTCGGCTCATTGGAAAGCACAACATTTCCGTTATTGTCTACAATTTCTTTTACAATGTAGGGCTGCATATATTTTCCGCCGTTTGCAACCGAACTGACGCCGGCAATCAGTTGCATCGCCGTATGACCGGAAAGCTGACCGAACGATGCCTCCGCAAGGTCCAGATCCGTCATGGTCCCGTATGCCTTATTCACGCCGTTTTCCTCGCCGGGAAGCCCGACGCCGGTTTTCGTACGCAGCCCGAACAAGGTGATATAATCGTACATTTTATACTGTCCGATGCGGGCTCCGAGTGTCATAAACACCGGGTTGCAGGAATTGGCAAGAGCATCCTTGAAAGTTTCCGTGCCGTGACCGGTCCGTTTATGGCAATGAACCGTAATTCCGCTTACGACCAAAGAACCACAGCAGTTGAAGGTCTCGTTCAGACTGACCAATCCCTCCTCCAGTGCCATACATCCGGTAAAAATCTTGAACGTGGAACCGAGGAAGTAGTTTTCCGAAACAACACGGTTTTTCCGAAGAAGTCCCAACATGGAATTATACTGCTTCACATATTCGTCCCGATCCCGGATGGAAGCCAGATTCCGCAGTGTGATTTCATCGGTGATTTCAAACGGCGTATTCGGGTCATAATCCGGTTTGGAGGTCATACCGAGAATTTCTCCGGTCTTCACATCCATGACCGCAGCCCAGACACCCTCCTGCACGTTGTATTCCACACGGGCATTCGCAATGTACTTTTCCAGAATTGCCTGAATTTCCATATCCACGGTCAAAACAACCGTCGAACCGTCCGACGGCTCAATCATTTTCTCATACTCAAACGGCATGGATGTACCAAGGGAGGTCTTGACCGCAATCAACTTTCCGTTTGACCCCTTCAGATAAGAATCGTACATACTTTCGATTCCGGCAAGTCCCTGACTGTCCGCACCGACAAATCCAAGCACCGTTGACAGCATGTTTCCGTTGGGATAGTATCTCTTGGTATCCTCGGCAACAGTGAGTACCTCGCTGTACTTCTTATCACTCCGGATAAACGCCGTAACACGGTCTGCCACATCTTTTTCGATGCGGCGCTTGGCTTCCACATACTGGAGATTTTTCTTCGTCATCGCATAAACACTGTCATAATCCATGTCCAGAATTTCAGACAGGTTTTTGGCGATTTCCTCCCGTGTTTCATCGGCTTTGATGACCGCGGGAGCCATTACGACCTTGTATGCGGTTGCGCTGACCGCAAGAATGTTTCCGTTACGGTCGGTAATGGAACCGCGACGGGCTTCGATCACAATATCACGGGTCTGCTGCGCAATGGCTTTCTGCTCGTACAGATCGTGTTTGATGATCATAATGCGAAAAAACTGAAGCACGAGCACTCCCAGAAGAAGCATTGCCGTGATCCTCAGTTTTCGATATGTTTTTATACTTTTTTCATTGGGTCTGAATGCCATCCGAACACCTTCTTCCTCGGGTCATTCCAGAAAAAATTATGTTCTGCTCAACGGAAATATTCCAGAATAACCGAGAATGCCTTCGCCAGATCTTCCGCAAACGTTCCTTCACGGTCATCTCCTCCCGGGACAACCTCCACCGTATTGGTCACATCGCGATCGATGTACTCAATCTGATACCGGTTAATCTTCTTCATCGAAAGATTGTCCTTGGCGTACCGTTCCACATTCAGATAGTTGATTCTGCGCTGATATTCAATCATCAACCGGTCGCTTTCGTTGTTTACTTCCCGCAACTGGGAAGCAAGAACCTCGCCCTCATAATTTTTTTCATAACTGCGGATGTAGCAGTTCACCGAAACAACAGCGACCGCAACAATCACCAGAATCAAAATCAAGGACAAAAAATCAAACGATGCCTTTTGAGCGGTTTTTTTTGTGTTTTCTCTTGCATTTTCTTTTGAAACGGTCATCACAGATTTCCTTCCTTTTTATTTTTTTACAAAGATGCGGAGCCGCGCACTGCGCGCCCGCGGGTTCTCTTCAATTTCCCGTGCCGACGGTTCAACCGGCTTCAACGCTTTGCCCTGCGGGGTTTTTCCGCAGACACATACCGGAAAATCCGGCGGACAGGTACAGGGATTTTCCAGCCCGGCAAACGCCCGTTTCACCAAACGATCCTCCAAAGAATGAAACGTAATGACGGCAATTCTCCCCTGCGGGGCAAGATATTCCGGAATCGTTTCCAAAAGTCGGCTCACTTCGCCGAGTTCGTCGTTTACCTCAATACGGATTGCCTGAAACACACGCTTGGCAGGATGCTGCTTTTCCCGCAACGCCTGCGGCGGCATGGCATGCCGGATCAATTCCGTCAGTTCCGATGTGGTTGAAATTTCTTTTTTGCTTCGCGCAACGCCGATTGCCCTTGCGATTTTTGCGGCATACCGTTCTTCGCCGTATTCCGTAAAGATCTTTGTCAGCTTTTCGACCGGATAGCCGTTTACCACATCTTTTGCCGTCAGTGCTGCCGATGGATCCATCCGCATGTCCAGCTCGCCGGATGCCATATACGAAAAACCGCGCTCCGGTGTATCCAACTGATAAGAAGACACCCCGAGATCCAGCAGCAATCCGTTCAGCAAAATCCCCTGCTCCTTCAGATACTGCGGAAGAGAAGCGAAATCCGTATGTAAAAGCGTAACTTCACAGGAAAGATCGGACAGCCGCTCCCGGCAGACACGGATGGCATCCGGATCCCGATCCACACTGATCAGGTGACCTTTTGCGGAAAGACACTCGCCGATGCGGTGTGAATGACCGCCGCCGCCCGCCGTACCGTCCGCATAGATCCCATCCGGCTGAATCCGCAGACCTTCCATGCATTCTTCCAGCAGAACAGGGATATGTGAAAATTCATGTTCCATTGTCAGTTGCCCATTTTCTCCAGAAGATCCGAAATGCGATCGTCCGTAATCTCCTGATTGAACGCTTCCCACTTATCCGTATTCCAGATTTCCAAACGGTTCAGAACACCGACGACCGTAACATCCTTGCCGATGTTGCTGATTGCGCGAAGGTTTGCGGGAACTATAATTCTGCCCTGTGCATCGATATCCGAAGCACCGGCATTTCCTCCGAAAAAGCGGGTAGCTTCCCGGGCAGTAAGAGGTGCCGCGTTTTCCAGCCCGGCAACAAACTCGTCCCACCCTTCACGGGAAAACAGGAAGATGCAACCTTCCAGACCGCGGGTCATGTAAACGGAATCGCCGAGATCTTCACGCAGTTTGGCAGGAATGAACAATCTGCCCTTGGCATCAAAAGAATGCTGATAATTCCCGATCAGACCATGTCCGCTCATACCGTTTACACTCCTTTCTCCCGTTTGTTCAGGGAATTTAACCCACTTTCCACCACTTTTATGGGCTTTCGCACCACCATTATACACGATTGACTTTGATTTTGCAAGCCCTTTTTTTAAATTTTTCGTTTTTTTGCAAAAACTTTTTTTCCGCCGTTTGCGCTTTTCTTGACACATTTCGGTAAATGTGATATATTATCAGATAAAGAAAAAAGAAAAAGGATACAGTCATGACCTATCTTTTGATCGACGGCAACAGCATTCTGAACCGTGCATATTACGGCATCCGCCCCCTCACCACAAAGGACGGACGAAATACCAATGCCGTGTACGGATTTCTCACCATTCTGGCAAAGCACATCAAAGAATATACCCCCTGCCGCATCTTTGCCGCCTTTGACCGCAAAGAAAAAACTTCCCGACATGAACTGTACCCCGCATACAAAGCCGGCAGAAAACCGATGCCGCAGGAACTTGCCGAGCAATTTCCCGTTATCAAAGAGGTCCTTGGGGCTCTCGGCGTTTCCTGCATCGAAAAGCCCGGACTGGAGGCAGATGATCTTCTTGGTACACTCAGCCGCACGCTTCCCCAAAGCGAAGACAACTGCGTCATTCTGACCGGTGACCGGGATGCCTTCCAATTGGTCAGCCCGAAGGTTTCGGTTTGCCTCGCAACAACAAAAGGAGATTTTCTTTATACAGAAGACCGCCTGAAGGAAGCTTACGGACTTGCCCCCACGCAGATGATCGATCTCAAGGCCATGATGGGAGACAACTCCGACAATATCCCGGGAATTCCCGGTGTGGGAGAAAAAACCGCCCTGACTTTGATGCACACATACGGCTCGTTGGAAGAATTGTATGCCCACACGGATGATCTGAAAGGTGCTCTGAGGCAAAAGGTTCTCGATGGAAAAGAAAGCGCCTTTTTAAGCCGGAAACTCGGCACCATCGTAACCGATGCCGACCTTTCCGCCGAGGTTTCCGTCCCAGCTGTCCGGAACAACGAAAAACTCTCTGCCCTTTTCCGTGACCTGGAGATGACATCCCTGTTTTCCCGTTTTTCCGTCGAGGAAGAATCTGTGAAAAAAGAGCCCGTCGAAGAATCCGTCGGTCTCCGGGAATCGGATGTTTTGCCGCAGGGAAACTTTCTGTCGGTTCTTCTGAAGGATCAGACTCTCTATGTTTACGGAAAAGAAAAAATAATTTTTTCCGTTCCGCTTACGGACCCGGTTCTGCATGAGCTTTCTCACCGAAAACTCATTGTTCACGATGCAAAGCCGCTTCTTCGCCGTTTTCTCGCAAAAAATCTTCCCTATACACTGGCATTTGACACCATGCTTGCCGCCTATCTTCTCAATGCGTCCCGCTCCGGCTATCCGCTTCCGGAACTGATTGCGGAATATACCGGCCATTCTCTTCCGGATGCCGTCGGCTGTGTGCCGTATCTGAGCATTCTTGCAGAAAAACTGGAACAGTTGCTGGAGGAAAAAGGGCAGAAGTTTCTTTACGAAACCATTGAACTTCCGCTCTGTTCCGTTCTGGCGGACATGGAAGTAAAAGGATTTCCGGCAGACCGGACCTTTCTTTCGGAGTTCGGAAAGGTCTTGGATGCGGATATTGCCAACTATGCCGAAGCCATCCACCTGGCAACCGGTCACGATTTCAACATCAACTCCACAAAACAACTGGGCGTTGTTCTGTTTGAAGAGCAGGGATTTCCGGTTATCCGAAAAACAAAAACCGGATATTCCACCGACAACGATGTTTTGGAAGAATTGTTGAAGCGTACGGAAAATCCGCTGATCCAAAACATCATGGATTACCGCAAACTGGTCAAACTCAAAAGCACCTATGTAGACGGCATGACCGGGAAAATCGATGCGGAAGGACGAATCCATACCGTCTTTACCCAGACCGTTACCCAGACCGGACGAATCAGCAGCACCGAACCGAATCTTCAGAACATTCCCATCCGTACCGCGCTCGGCAGAGAACTGCGCCGCGCGTTCCGTGCCCGTGACGGCTATGTTCTGATCGATGCCGACTATTCGCAGATCGAGCTTCGTGTTCTGGCAGATATTGCCGGAGATGAAAATATGGCACGGGCTTTCCGTGAAAACCTTGACATTCACACCATCACCGCTTCCCAGGTCTTCGGACTTCCGGAAGAGATGATTACACCGGAGCTCCGGCGCAGAGCAAAAGCCGTCAACTTCGGCATTGTTTACGGAATCGGCGAATACTCGCTTTCCCGCGACATCGGCGTTTCCGTTAAGGAAGCGAAACGGTATATTGAAAACTACCTCCGAACGTACAGCGGTGTACGGAACTATATGCACCGCATCGTCGAACAGGCGCGGGAATCCGGTTATGTGGAAACCAAGTTCGGTCGACGGCGCTATGTGCCGGACATTCATGCCAAGAACCACCAGTTACGCGCTTTTGCCGAACGTGTGTGCATGAACACTCCCATTCAGGGAACGGCGGCAGACATCATCAAGCTTGCCATGGTCCACGTACACCGGCGACTGAAAAATTCCGGTATGGATGCACGTCTGATTCTGCAGGTGCATGATGAACTGATTCTGGAAGCATCAGAAGACCAAAAGGAGGAACTCGGCGCCGTGCTGAAGGAAGAAATGGAAAACGCCGTACGGCTTTCCGTTCCGCTGATTGCCGAAGTCGGATTCGGAAAGACCTGGTACGATGCAAAGGAATAAAACAATGAACATTCTGTTTGTTTGTATGGGAAACACCTGCCGGAGCCCCATGGCGGAAGGGATTCTCAATGCGGAAAAACGTCCCGGAATCCGGGCATTCAGCGCCGGACTTTCGGCATACCCGGGAGACCCGGTCAGTGAAAATGCGGTGCGGGCACTGCGCGGCATGGATATTGACATTCACACGCATACGGCGCAGCCGCTTACAAGAGAATTGCTGAGCCGCATGGATCTCATCATTCCCCTCACGCCCTCTTATGCAGAGATTCTTAAGACCGCCGGGCCGGAGATTTCCCGGAAAATCCGGGGCTGTCTGGATATTCCCGATCCGTACGGCGGCAGTCCCGATGTTTACCTTCTTTGCGCCCGGCAGATTGCAGAGCAGCTTGACACGCGTTTCCCGGATCTCCGCATCAATGCCGACAACGATCTTTCTGCCATCGCACAGAATGAAGCCGCGGTTTTTCCGGACGGACTTTCGCTTCCGGCACTGCAGACCATGGCATCGGACCCCCGCTACCGGATCTTCGGGCTTTACCGCGAAGGGCAGCTTGTTTCGTATCTGGCAGGCGCATCGTCCTGCGGCGAGGTGCAGATCCTTACAGTCAGTTCCCTGAAGAGGAACAGGGGCTATGCCAAAACATTGCTTACACTTGCCCAGGAGGAATGGAAAAAAGAAAACATTTCCCGTTTGTTTCTGGAAGTGCGGCAGTCCAACGAAGCTGCAATCCATGTCTACCGAAGCTGCGGTTTTGAGACCGACGGCGTACGAAAACAATTATACCAGGACCCCGTCGAGGACGGAATCATTCTGCACAAGGATCTGACAACATCATGCTGATACTCGGAATTGAAAGCTCCTGCGACGAAACGGCAGCCGCCGTCGTCCGGGACGGCAGAGAAGTTCTTTCCAATGAAATTTTATCGCAGATCGACACCCATGCTTTGTACGGAGGAGTCGTGCCGGAAATCGCGTCCCGTGCGCACGTGGAAGCAATTTCCGGACTTGTCCGCAAAGCCATAGAGCCGGTCGGAGGACTGGATGCCGTGGATGCGATTGCCGTTACCAACGCGCCGGGGCTGATCGGTGCGCTGCTGGTCGGTGTCAATTTTGCAAAGGGACTTGCCTTCGCAGCCGGAAAACCGTTGATCCCGGTCCATCATATTCGCGGACACGTTGCCGCAAACTATCTCACTTTTCCGGAACTGACACCACCCTTTACGGCGCTGATCGCCTCCGGCGGACACAGTCACATCGTCGCCTTACAGGATTATACGGACTATCGGATTCTCGGTCGCACACGGGACGATGCCGCGGGCGAAAGCTTTGACAAGGTTGCCCGTGTTCTCGGTCTGCCCTACCCCGGCGGCCCGAAAGTGGAAAAAGCGGCACGGGAAGGAAACCCGCACGCCATCGTATTTCCCCGGGTACGGTTTGAAGACAATCCCTTTGACTTCAGTTTCAGCGGTACCAAAACCGCCGTCATCAACTACGTTCACAATCTGGAACAAAAAAAAGAGCCGCTCAACGTTCCCGACATTGCCGCATCCTTTACGGAAGCCGTGTGCGAAGTTCTGACCGATCATGCCGTTCGTGCGGCGATTGCGCAGAATTCCAATCGTCTGGTTCTTGCCGGCGGCGTTGCCGCCAACGCGTTTCTGCGCGAAAAGCTGACCGATGCCTGCCGCAAAAACGGACTGAAATTTTTCATGCCCCTTCGCTCCTACTGCGGCGACAACGCCGCCATGATCGCATCCCAGGGCTATTACGAATATCTTGCCGGAAACCTGGCGGATGAAACGCTCAACGGCTATGCGAACCAATCCATCGAAACACTCCGTTGATTCCGAAAAAACAGACCGGGACAGACACAAAATGTCTGTCCCGGTCTGTTTTTTCACAAAAGCGGCGTATGTTTTTTTCAGTTGCAGCAGCAGTTGCTGTCCTTCTGGTTTGCGCAACAATACACGATAAGAGCCGCAATAATCAGCGTCCAGAAATAATAATTATTCAGCATAAAAATCTCCCTCCTAAACATCAGCCGAACGGAACTCCGGTCGGCCTTCCATTGTCATCTTATGCAATCCCGGAGATTGTGTGCATCTTTCCCCGCTCTGAATACTCTGTAACAGAGACGTTTTTTCTCTTCCGGATTGATTAAACCGGAAAAGAAACAGGAAGACTAAAACTACAAACATCAAAGTAACGGAGCGTGAAAACGGCATGAATCAAATAAAAAGAGGAGATATCTATTATGCGGATCTGAGCCCGGTCGTCGGCTCGGAGCAGGGCGGAATCCGTCCGGTTCTGATTATACAGAACGACATCGGCAACCGCCATAGTCCCACCGTAATCGCGGCGGCAATCACCAGTCAGTTAAACAAAACACGACTTCCCACACACATCGAAGTCAACGCCTCCGATTATGGGCTGACCAAAAATTCCATCGTTTTGCTTGAACAGGTGCGGACGCTGGATAAACGTCGGCTAAAAGAAAAGATGGGGCATCTGGATACCGGCTCCATGAACCGCGTCAACCAGGCGCTCAGCGTCAGCTTCGGATTGGAAGAAAAGTAAAATTCTTATGGATTTGTCACGATTTTGCCTAAACTGCATTATATAATATTTTTATAATCCGTGAAAGGAATCCGTGACGAATGAAAAAATGGCTTCTGTTCTCGCTGACGACCGCCTGCCTTCTCCTGCTGTTTTGTCTGGCGGCACAGGCAGAGTCTTTTTCATATCTTGCGCCCAAACGATCCAATCCGCCCATCATTGACGGCAACGGAAACGATCATGCGTGGCAGGATGCGCTGACCATCCGGCTCTCCGGCAAAGACAACAAAACAACCGGTTGGATTCTCAATCCGGATCTTAATTCCGCGGAAGCGACCGTCAGTGTTGTATGGTCAGAGACCGAAGGAAAAGAAGGAATCTATTTCAAATGGGATGTTGACGATCCCACGCAAAGTTGCCCGGTTCTCCGCAACACGTCGCTTCTGAACGGGCAAGACTGCGTCCAGCTTCTGATTGATCCGATGTATAAACGTCTCAACTTCAAAAACGACTGCGCACTGTGCTACACCTTTGCCCCCTACACGGCAACCGTTCCGGATTTTCCGTTGGCAAACGGGGACGCCTGTTGGTGGGAGCATTGGTACCGGAACGCCGGCATGCTGAAAGCAATCGGAATCAAATTGGCATCTTCTCTGAAATATCAGGGCGGCAACACGGTCTGCGGCTATGTTCTGGAACTGTTTCTTCCATTCTCGGCTCTGGAAATCAACGGGCAAAAAATCAAAACGATAACCGAATATAAAACCTGTATCGGAATCGGATTCGTTCTCATTGATTATTCCTTCAACGAAACCCGCTACAACCAGAAAGAATATAAATCCATGCGGGAACTGGAAAACATCCTCATGAATTTCGGGACCTCGCAAAACAGTCTTTACAACCCGTCCCTGTATACCACCTTATACTTTGGGGATGAGCAGAGTCCCGGCATGATCTTCGCTGACAAGACCAAGCAGGAGGTTCCGAGCATCGGTCCGGAAGACACCAATCGCCAATGGCTGGAGCATGTCATCAACAGCGTGGCGAATCTGAAACAACAAAATTTCACGCAGGAATCCTGGGCAACCATGATGAACGCATACACCGCGGCAATTCTTGTGGATTACAACACCAACGCAACGCAGGATCAGCTGGACATGGCGGCAAGTGAATTGTCGGCATCGCTGCTGGAGCTGCAACGGCTGGACTCTGCAGCGGAACCAACGGTCTTTTCGCCCGGACAGCCGCTCCGGTTTTACACCATTGTCATCGGAGGAACCATTGCCGTCGGTCTGGCGGGCTCCGCGTTCCTCACATTCCTGGTTGTGAAAGGGAAAAGGAAAGAACGTGCCATGCAGGACGATATATCCTCCGCATCCAACGATTCTCATCCAGTATAAAAAAGGATCCCGACAATTCCGGTCGGGATCCTTTGATTTCCAAACGAAGTTTATTTCTCCCGGATGAAGAGAACGCCGAGCGTATCGGGACCGCAATGCGAAGAAACCGTGCTTCCGGCACGTGTTTCCAGAATTTCGGCAAACAGACCGGCTTTTTTCACTTCCTGCCATGCGATCTCCACCAACTCCGGATGGACGCAGGTATGTGTAATGAATACCCGATCCTTTTTTATGGAAACGCCGGGCTGATTCAGCCGGTCATCCACATAAGTACGGATGACGTCCTGCATTTTTCCCCGGTATTTCTTACCCACGCACATGGCTCCGTCACGGACCTCGATGCAGGGCTTGATTTTCAGAAGATTCGCCCCGAAAGCAGCCGTACCGGAGCAGCGTCCGCCTTTGTACAGATACGGAATCGCGTCAATGACAAAACTGGCATCCACCAGAGGAACAATCTCCTTCAGGCGCCCGGCAATTTCCTCGGCACCAAGCCCCTCCTCTGCCATAAGCGCCGCTTCCACAACCAGATGACCGGAACCGGTGGAAAGGTTGTACGAATCCACGACAAAGGCATTTCCGCTTTCCTCCGCAGCCAGGCACGCGTTCTGATAGCAGCAGGAAAATTTGGAACTGATGCAGATATGAACGACCTCTTTGCCCTCCTCTTTCATCTTATTGAAAAAATCCAGATAAGAAGCAATGGTGACCGCCGAGGTTTTGGGCAGAGTCCCGGTCCGGTCCACAAAAGCAAACAAATCTTCCGGCTTGACATCCACCCCGTCGGTACGCACCTCTTCACCGAGAATGACGGACAACGGTAAAATGGTGATATGATACTTCTCAATCAGTGCCGGGGACAGATCGCAGGTACTGTCTGCCGAAATCACAACCTGTTTCATAAAAGTCCTCCTGAAAAAATGTGTTATTATTTTACCACATTCCGAAGAAAAAGTCCATATCCTTTTGAAAAAAACAGCAATCTGCTTGACGAAAACCAAGATTTCATGTAATATAGAGAGAGAACTCAACAGAAAATCAGGTGATTTACTTATGAAAGATACCGTTCTTCGCTATGCGGAAAAAGCGGAAAAAGTTTTGCAGGATCGTTTTGCCGAAATCGACCGGATCAGTCAGTTCAACACGGCAAAGGTCCTGGATGCCTTCCAACGTCAGCGGGTAACCGATGCCACGCTCTGCGGTTCGACCGGATACGGCTATAATGACCGTGCGCGGGAAGCGCTGGAAGCAGTATACGCCGAGGTGTTCGGCGGCGAGGATGCGTTGGTACGCCACACGTTCGTCAACGGCACACACACCATCGCAACAGCATTTGCCGCGATCCTGCGCCCGGGAGACACCATGCTCTCCGTCACGGGTGCACCTTACGATACACTTCTGGAAAGCATCGGCGTCTGCGGAGAAAAGAGCCGCGGCTCTCTGGCGGACTACAACATCCGTTACCGGCAAGTGGAACTTCTTCCGGACGGAACGTTTGATTTTCCCGCCATCCGAAACATTCTCCGTACAGACCCGACAATCCGCGTAATCTTTCTTCAGCGTTCCCGCGGCTATACCCAGCGAAAAGCCCTGACGCTGACCCAGATCGATGAACTTTGCCGTGAAATCCGCAAGGATTCTGACGCCGTCATTCTAGCAGATAACTGCTATGGGGAATTTGTCTGCAGAGAAGAGCCCCTCGCCCACGGCGTGGATCTGATTGCCGGTTCACTCATCAAAAATCCGGGGGGCGGACTGGCACAGACCGGCGGTTATATCGCAGGGCGAAAAGATCTGATTGAACTTTGCGCAAACCGCCTGACAACGGTCGGAATCGGCAAGGAATGCGGAGCAACACTGGATCAGCCGAGAAGAATGTTCCAGGGATTTTTCATGGCACCGCACACCGTTGCACAGGCAATGAAAACTGCCTATTTTGCCGCCCAGATGCTGCAATATGCCGGTTTTGAACCGGACCCGCTTCCGACGGAAGCCCGCGAAGACATCATCGGAACCGTCGTGTTCCGAAACCCTGAAAAACTGCTTGCTTTCATGCGGGGAATCCAAAATGCTTCGCCGGTGGACAGCTTCGTCACGCCGGAACCCTGCGTAACGCCCGGCTATCAGGATGCCGTGGTCATGGCAGCCGGCACGTTTGTACAGGGAGCTTCCATCGAACTTTCCGCCGATGCGCCCATGAGAGAACCTTACCGCGCCTATTTCCAGGGAGGGCTGACGTATGAGGCAGGAAAGCTCGCCATTATGCGTACGGTAGAAGGTCTTCTCCATGAAGAATAAAATTGTTCTTGTACGGAACTTTTCCTACGACGGTTTTTTAAAACAGGCCGAGGCACTGCGCCGGCATCTGACAGAACTCGGAGCCGACGCCGAGATTGCCGACAATCTTGACCTTTCTCTTCGAAAAGACGAGGAACTCCGGTTTGACAAAGCCGTGTTTCTGGACAAGGACATTCCGCTCGGTCTGCGAATGGAACGGCTGGGAATCCGGCTCTACAACAGCATTCATGCCATTGAGCGGTGCGACGACAAACGCCGCCTGCCCGCGCTGCTCGGAACAAGTGTAAAAATGCCGGAAACGCTGGTATTTCCTCTTTCGTTTTCCGAGGGCGATGCTTCCGATTGTTTTGTAAAAAAAATCGGAGCCCTGCTCGGTTATCCGGTTGTTGCCAAGGAAGCGTACGGATCGCTGGGCAACCAGGTCATTCTTCTGCAAAACGAAAAAGAAGTCCGGAGTTATCAGAAAGCGCACCGGGTCGTCCCGCATTTGTATCAAAAATATATTGCAGAAAGTTCCGGACGCGATATGCGCCTTTATGTTGTCGGCGGCAGAACCGTTGCTGCCATGATCCGGAAAAACCGGACGGATTTCCGCGCCAACCTGGCGCAGGGAGGAACTGCAATGCCGTTCACCCCGTCCGCCGCACTGCAAGAAACAGCCGCAGAGGTCTGTCTGCGGCTTGGACTTGATTTTGCGGGAGTTGATTTTTTGTTTTCCGACGAGGGAGAACCATACCTCTGTGAAGTCAATTCCAACGCGTTTTTCACGGGAATCTCCGCCTGTACCGGCGTAGGCGTCGCCAGAGAGATTTCTCTTTACATCCTTCGTGACGCATCCCCATCCGGAAAATCGTTCTGAAAAACACCCGGCTCTCCTGTGCGGTTGGCGCAGGAGAGTTTTTTTTTACGACAACGTCCGGACTCCAGGCACATCTCCGTCCCATCGCGGAAGCATTTGAACGCAACATTGCATCCGGTTTCCGAACAATACCGTTTTTCCAATTTGAAATCATCGAAATCGTATGCCATATCCATTCACCTTCTTTCTTTTGTCATGCTTAGTATGGAAAAAAAAGAGCGGGTTCATACCGAAGAGCAAAGAAAAAGAGCGTTCCCGAAGGAACGCTCTTTGATTGTTTTGTTTTACTTGCCCAAACGCTTCTCAAAAGCATCCAGTTCATCGTAAAGTTTCTGAGGCATCCGGTCGCCGATCTTCTCGTAGAACGCGCGGACAGAGGCCGTATCCTCAAGCCACAAGTCGTTGTCCACGGACAGCAGATTCTTGATGACATTGCGGGTAATTCCCTTGTCTTCCAGCCCCTCGATGTTGATATCTTCCGGTTTCGGCATATAGCCGATGGGAGTGGTAACCGCATCCACTTTGTTGTCGCAGCGGTCAAGCATCCACATCAGAACACGCAGGTTGTCGCCGAAGCCCGGCCAGATAAAGTGTCCGTCAGCATCGGTACGGAACCAGTTGACATTGAAGATCTTCGGAGGATGCGGAATCTTTGTTCCCATATCCAGCCAATGTGCGAAATAATCGCCCATATTGTAGCCGCAGAACGGAAGCATTGCCATCGGATCACGGCGTACAACACCAACCGCACCGGCAGCGGCAGCCGTCGTTTCGGATGCCATCGCAGACCCGACATACACACCATGGTTCCAGTCAAAGGACTGATACACCAGAGGAGCCGTTTTGGCGCGTCTTCCGCCAAAGATGATTGCATCAATCGGAACGCCCGTCATGGAATCAAATTCCTTGGACACGCAAGGGCAGTTCTTGGCAACTGCCGTGAAACGGGAATTCGGATGCGCGGCATACGTGGATTTATCGCTCTTGACAAACATGGACGGATTCCACGGCTCGCCTCTCCAGTTGAGAGCGTGCTTCGGCGGCTCATCGTTCAGACCTTCCCACCAAACGGTGTTGTTGTCCAGATCCAGACAGACATTGGTGAAGATGGCGCCCTCTTTCGTTGCAGCCAGAGCGTTCGGATTGGATTTTTCATTGGTGCCGGGAGCAACGCCGAAGAAGCCGTTCTCCGGGTTTGCCGCCCACAATCTGCCGTCTTTGCCGATTCTCAGCCAGGCGATGTCATCGCCCACGCACCAAACCTTATAGCCCTTCTTCCGGTAAATCTCAGGCGGAATGAGCATGGCAAGGTTGGTCTTTCCGCAAGCAGACGGGAAAGCAGCGCAGACATAACGGACTTTTCCTTCCGGATTCTCAATTCCGAGAATCAGCATATGCTCGGCAAGCCAGCCCTCGTTTCTCGCCAGATACGAAGCAATACGCAGTGCAAAGCACTTCTTGCCCAGCAGCACATTTCCGCCGTAGCCGGAGTTGACCGACATGATGGTGTTGTCTTCCGGGAACTGAACGATATAACGATTCTCTTCATCCAGATCCTTCTTGGCATGAAGTCCTTTGATAAACTCCGAGCAGTGCTCCATAGCATCCATCGCCGGTTTGCCGGCACGGGTCATGATAAGCATGTTCAGAACCACATAGATGGAGTCGGTCAGTTCAATGCCGTATTTGGCAAAATCCGAGCCGATAACACCCATGGAATACGGAATGATATACATCGTTCTGCCGATGTAGGAACCGTCATACAATTTATACAGTTTGGCGTACATCTCTTTCGGATCCATCCAGTTGTTGGTGGCTCCGGCATCCTCTTTCTTTCTGGAGCAGATAAACGTACGGTTTTCCACACGGGCAACATCGTTGACCGCCGTACGGTGCAGATAACAATTCGGCAGTTTTTCCTGGTTCAATTTGTGCAGTTCCCCCGTCGAACATGCCTCGGCGCGAAGCGCATCGATCTGCTCCTGTGAGCCGTCAATCCACACAACCTTATCCGGCTTGACAAGAGCTTTCATCTCCTCAATCCAGGAGAGAATTTTCTCGTTTTGAATCATAATATAACCTCCTCATAGCAAATGACTTCTTACACCGCATACAGTATACCATTCTTTTCCCGAAATTTCAAGAGGAGTTTGCGTTTTTTGCGTTACGATTTTCAGAAAAATAAACGGGGCAAAGTCCGAAAACTTTGCCCCGTTTTCTTTTTTTTCAACAAACCGGATATGTTTCTCAGCCGCCGAGATATGCCATCTTAACGCGGGGATCGTTCAGCAGTTCCCCGGCATCCCCGTTCATGGAAATGTTTCCGGTCTCCAAAACATAAGCGCGGTCGGCAATCTGCAATGCCATCCGGGCATTCTGCTCCACCAGAAGAATGGTCGTTCCGTTCTCATGCAGTTCCCGGATAATAGAAAAAATCTGTTCCACCAGAATCGGGGCAAGCCCCATAGACGGCTCATCCAGCATCAGAAGCCGGGGCTTACTCATCAGTGCACGCCCCATGGCAAGCATCTGCTGTTCCCCGCCGGACAAGGTGCCGGCAACCTGATTTTTGCGGTGCTTCAGCCGGGGAAAACGGGCATATACATCGGCAAGCCCTTCTTTGATATAAGAGCTGTGCGTATAAGCGCCCATTTCCAGGTTTTCCTGCACCGTCATCTGCAAAAAGCAACGCCGCCCCTCCGGAACATGCGCAAGCCCGCGGGAAACCAGTTTGTATTCCGGCAGGTGGCTGATATCTTCACCGTCAAATTCAATCTTGCCCGTACGGGAACGAAGCATTCCGGAAACGGTTTTGAGAATGGTGCTTTTTCCGGCTCCGTTCGCACCGATCAGCGTTACAATCTCTCCTTCATTTACATGGAAGCCAACATCCTTAATGGCATGAATGGCGCCGTAATACACATTGAGATTTTCCACATTCAGCATCATGGCGTCATTCCCCTTTCTGTTGTCCGAGATATGCTTTGATTACGGCGGGATTCGTCTGAATCTGCTCCGGAGAGCCCTTGGCGATAATTTTGCCGTGATCCAGCACACAGATTCCCTCACAGATGCTCATAACCAGCTTCATATCATGCTCAATCAGCATAACGGCAATCTGGAAGGTGTCACGGATCCGGCGGATATTGGTCATCAGTTCTGCCGTCTCAGACGGATTCATGCCCGCAGCCGGCTCATCCAGCAACAGAATCTTGGGATTCGTTGCCAGAGCACGCACAATCTCCAGCCGGCGCTGGGCACCGTACGGAAGACTGCCCGCCTGTGCCGAGGCAAAATCTGCCATGTGAAAAAAATCCAGCAACTGAAGCGCACGGGTATCCGCCAAGCGCTCCTGTTTGCCGTATCCGAACAAATGCGTAAACGCCTCCAGCAGATTTTCATGAATGGTGTTGTGCAGGCCGACCTTGACGTTGTCCAGCACGCTCATGTGCGAAAACAGACGGATGTTCTGAAAGGTTCGCGCAACACCGAGACGGTTCACCTGCGCCGTACTCAGCCCCGCAGTACTCTGTCCGTCCAGAAGAATGTTGCCGCGGGTGGGCTGATATACATTGGTCAACAGATTGAAAACCGTGGTTTTCCCTGCGCCGTTCGGTCCGATCAGCCCGGCGATCTCGGTTTTTCCGACAATCAGAGAAAAGTCACTGACAGCGGAAAGTCCGCCGAAGTCAATGCCGAGATGGAAGGCCTCCAGCGCGGGCGTTTTTCCGAGATCCCGTTCCGGAATGACAGCGCCGGAAGGATAATCCACCAATCTTGCATCGTCGATTCGGTAAGAATTGTTCATACGGCATCCCCCTTTCCGGCTTTCTTCCGTCGGAAGGCGGCTTTCACCTTTCCGCCCAAAGATTCTTTCCATTCTCGGAACGCTTTGTTTTCGTTGGTCAGCATGATCACAATCAGAAGAATGGAATATGCCAGCATCCGATAGTCGCTGAAATCACGCAGAATTTCAGGCAAAGCACGAAGGATAACAGCGGCAATCACCGAGCCCCGGATGCTTCCCATTCCGCCGAGAACCACAATGACCAGAATCTCGATGGACATGTTGTAGTCAAAGGTCACCGATTTGATGTTGGCAAGATTATGACCGTACAAAACGCCTGCCATGCCGGCGAAGAAAGCGGCAGCAACAAAAACCAGCAGCTTATACGACGTCACATGAATGCCCGAAGATTCTGCGGCGATCCGATTGTCCCGAATTGCCATAACGGCGCGTCCGTGCTTGGAATTGCGGAAGTTCAGCATCACCCACACGGTGAGAACGACCAGAACAATGGCATACGGAAACAGCGTTTTGGTGTTTTGCAGAATGGGTTGTGTATTCAGACCGAGCGCACCGCCCGTAATGTTCAGATTGTTGATGATATTCTTGATAATCTCTCCGCAGGCAAGCGTCACAATGGCAAGATAGTCCCCCTTCAGACGCAACGCCGGCAAGCCCACAAGAAGACCGACCAGGGCGGCAAACAAACCGCCGATCACCATACAGAGCGGAAGCCGGACCGCAAGAGGCAAAACATCTTTCCAGGCGATCGAGACCAAGCAGCCGGAGAAAAGTCCCACCGACATAAATCCGGCATGCCCCAGCGAAAGTTCACCGAGAAGTCCGACCACAAGGTTGAGCGAAACCGCAAGAACAATATAACAGGAAATGGAAATCAGCATATTGGAGACCTGACGGGTGGTCATGCCTCCGTACAGCAGAAAGGACATCACCCCGTACAGAAGCAGAACGCCAAGCACGGTGAGAAAATCCGGAGAAAAGATCTTTTTGAGTTGTTTGTTCTTCATACGTTACACCTTCTCCCGGATCTGTTTTCCCAGCAATCCGGTCGGCTTGACGACCAGAACCAGAACAAGAACCCCAAATACAATGGCGTCCGACCACAGCGTGGAAATGTATACCTTAGCAAACTGCTCAATCAGGCCAAGCAGGATCCCACCCAACATGGCACCCGGAATGGAGCCAATCCCGCCGAATACGGCCGCGGTAAACGCTTTGATACCCGGCATGGAACCGGTGGTAGGACGGATGTACACATACGACGCACCGTAAAAGATACTGGCAACGGCGGCGAGAGCCGAACCGATTGCAAACGTGATGGTAATGGTTCGGTTGACGCTGATGCCCATCAGCCCCGCGGCTTCCTTATCCTCGGAAACAGCGCGCATGGCTTTTCCGATTTTTGTTTTATTGATAAACAACGTCAGCGCCACCATAATCACCGCAGTGACCGCAAGCATCAACAGAGTAACGCCATCCAGAGTAAACTCACCGATCCGGATCTCCGGAAGGTCGATCAGTTTCGGCATGGCTTTTTGTTCGGATTTGAACAAAAGCAAGGCAATATTCTGCAGAAAATAACTCACACCGATCGCTGTAATCAGCACCGCGAGCGGCGGGGATTGCCGGAGCGGACGGTAGGCAAGAAATTCGATGGCAACACCGAGAACCGCACAGACCAGAATGCTGATGACAATGGCAAGAATCGGATGCAACTTCAACTGCATCACTGTAACAATGACGGAATACGCGCCGACCATAATGATATCACCGTGCGCAAAGTTCAGCATTTTCGCAATGCCGTAAACCATGGTATAGCCCAATGCGATCAGCGCATAAATACTTCCGAGCGTCAGACCGTTGAGCAGGGCTTGGATCAATTCGGACATACCAAAAAACTCTCCTTCGATTTTTTACATCGGGCACCGGAGTGCCCGATGTGATTCGGGAATCGGATTCGGATTTTATTTGGTATATTCTACCGTCTTACCATCCTGATACACCATGGCGATTGCAACCTTGGACGGTTCACCGTCGGCGGTCCACGTTGTGGTGCCGGTCACACCATCCAGCGTAATCTTGGTCATGGCTTCCACGAGACGGGCATTCATGTTATCCATATTGTCCGCCGTCACACCCGCCTGCTTCATCGCAGCAACCACCGTATAGACAGCATCATAGCCGTCGGCGGCAAACTGATCGGGTGTTACACCGAACTTTGCCTTATATTTGCTTACGAAATTTTTCACGTTTTCTTTTGCGGAATCGGCATTGAACGGAGTCATCATGATAACGCCGTTTGCCGTTTCCGCTTTATCCAGTTTGGTGAGCAAACCGTCCAATCCATCGCAGCCGAAGAACTTCATGTTATCCAACTTGCCCTTGGCCTGCGTGAGGAACGTAGCGGCTTCGGCCGCATAAATGGGAAGGAAGACCAGTTCGGCACCGGATGCCTGGATCTTGCTGATCTGGGCACTGAAGTCCGTCGCCGTAGCGGAGGTAAAACTCTGCACTTCTACGATTTCAATTCCCTTTTTCGCACACTCGGTTTTGAACGTATTATAAAGCCCCACACAATAATCGTTATCACTTCCGTAGAATACAGCAACTTTTTTGGCAAGTCCGTACTGGGAGATATAATCGGCGGCAGACGTTCCCTGTGCCGGATCCGAGAAGCAGACACGGAAGGCATTCGCACTGCCGGAAATTGCGGAAATTGCAGACCCGGACGGGGTCAGAACCAGAATGCCGTCTTCCTTGGCAGCAGCAACAACCGATGCCGTTTCACTGGAAAGCGTCGCACCGAGAGAAACTTTCATTCCCATGTCAATCAGTTTTCCGTAAGCGGATACGGCACTGTCGTTGTTGGCAGCGGAATCCTGAAAACTGTACGTCAGACGGAATCCGTTCAAACCATCGGGATTTTTCTCATTCAGTTCATCAATGGCAATCTGCGCGCCGTTACGCACAGAAATTCCATAGTTGGCATAATCTCCCGTCAGAGGACCGATACCGCCAATCAGAAAATTCTTGGTACCATCGGAATTTTCATCCTGTGAACAGGAAGAAAAACAGGCAACACAGCCAAGAATCAGGGCAAAAACCATCAACACGGACATAAATTTCTTACGCATCTTCATATACTCCTTTTCTTTATGCTTACATCTGTATAAAAAACCGGGGGGTTCTGCACAGCAAAACCACCCGGATGATTTTTTCATCAAATATCTGTTATCTTTTTCCGTAATTGAAAAAAAATAAAGAACTCAGGCGAGGTTTTTACTATGCCGTGTTCCGGAAAGCAGAACCGAAATCATAATTCGTACCGCTACCGCTACCAGAACAAAGAAAACGGAAATCAGCGCAAAACGAATGACCAGTAGCCCCAGCAGAGCTACTACAAGAGCAAATACGAATCCGTAAAAGTTGCTCATCGTCCAGCGCATTCCTTTCTTCCGGTTTTGTAAAACCTTCGCATCTTTGGATATTGGAGAAATTATATCACAAAACAAAGAGGATTGCAACCTCTTTTTTTCTTTTTTTTGAAATTTTTTCGGAAATTTGAATTTTTATTCGCTTTTACTCTTTGTTTTCGGTCAGTTGCACAAAAAAAGCCGAAGAGGTTTCTCTGCGGGAAAAAACACATCCGCAATAATTTTGCCGATACAACCCATATTGCCGCGACAGTTCCAGAGACCTTACGTATCCGTTCCGTTTTCCGAAATCCGAAAACAGATACGGAACCCCGGTCTCGGCAGCAATCCGCCCCCCGATTTCATTCAGCACCTGCGAGTCCTTCAAAGGCGAAAGCGTCAGCGTTGTGGTAAAGAAATCAAAACCGCCCTGTTTTGCCGTTTCCGCAGTCGTCCGCAGCCGAAGCGCGTAACAAAGCAAACACCGTCCGCCCCGTTCCGGATCGTTTTCCCGGGTCCGGGAAATGTCCCAAAACGGCTGCGGATCAAACGGAACGGTGACCAGATTCACGCCGCGGCAAAACGGTGCTTCCGAAAGAAACCGCCGCATCTCGCTCTCCCGCTTTTCAAACTCCGCGCCATCGGTGATGTTGGGATTGAAAAAGAAAACGGTCACATCAAAAGAATCCGTCAGTCGTTCCAGGCAAACGGATGCGCACGGGGCACAGCACGCATGAAGAAGCAGACGGGGACGGCCCCCCGGCGCAAAAGACGCCCGGATCTCCTCCATTTTACGGTCATAATTTTGTTTCGTTTCCATCACAATCTCCGATCGTGTTGCGAATTTTCAAAGCCATGGATTCCGTAATACCTTTCACCTGCATCAGCTCCTCTTTGGAGGCGCGACGCATTTTCTCCAGACTGCCGAATGCGTCAAAAAGGGCTTTGACCCTTGCTGTACCGATGCCCTCGATTTTCATCAACTCGCTTTTGGCAGCCGAAACGTCACGAAGCGACCGATGGTAGGAAATGGCATATTTATGCACAGCTTCCTGCAAACGCCCGCAAAACGAAAACACCTCAGGCGCAAGGTTCAGCATTTTTTCACCTTCGTCCGGAAAGACTACGGATTTGGTGCGGTGCCGGGCATCTTTTTTGAAGCCGATTACCGCAATGGGGTATCCGAACGAAGCCACCACAGCACTGACCGCCCGGATCTGTCCGAGCGCACCGTCGCAAACAATCACATCGGGAAGCGGGGCAAATTTCTCATCCCCGTCCGCATATCGGCGCAAGCGGCGGAACACCGCCTCGCTCATATACGCCGTGTCGTCCCGTCCGTCGAATTTTCCGATGCGGAATTTCCGGTAACGGTCATGATCCAACGCCCCGTCCACACAGGAGATCATCCCGCAGACCACGTCGGAGCCCGCCATATGGCTGACATCGTAAAGTTCCATACGCCCGGCATTCCGGATTCCCGTAAACTCGCAGAACAGCGCAAGATTCCGTTGTGCGCGCTGTGTTTTACCAAGTTCCTGCAGCAGACGTTCCGAAGCATTCCTCCGGCACATATCCAGCATCTCCATATCCGCATGAAGAGCCGGAACGGAGACACTTCCGCCCAACCATTCGTTCAACAGATCCGTCCATTCGTAGAACTGCTCCAGATAAATCTTGCCGGGCGCCTTTTCTTCCGCATAAAAACGCTCCATATACTCACGAAGCAAGGCATCGGTAAAGGGTTCCCGGAACACATCGCAACGCTCACCCACAATAAAGCCGTTGCGAACGCGCAGCATGAAAAGACAGGTCTGCCCATTCTGCTCGGCATAGGCAAGATAATCCGCATTCCGGTGCGGCGGTGCTTTGGTCTGCTGTTTTTCCTGCACGGTATCCAGCGCCCGGATCTTGTCCCGCAGCTCCGCGGCATACTCAAAGTTCAGTTCATCCGAAGCGTTTTCCATTTTTTTCTGCAAAGAGTCCCGCACGGCACCAATGTTTCCATCCAGAACCTCACAGACGGAATGAACCAGATGTTCCAATTCCTCCTCACTCACCCGCCCTTCGCAATAACCGGGGCATCGGTGAATGTGATATTCCAGACATACCTTGCGGCGGTGCGATTTTTCCGAACAACGGGGCAACGAAAACGCCTTGGTCAGCAGTTCCACCAGAAGAGCGGCGCGCTGACGGGACAGAAACGGACCCCAGTAATAACCACGGGTCGTACGGAAACGCTCCAGCCGAAGCACCGGAAATCCGTTTTTGACCGAAAGATAGATAAACGGATATCCGCCGCTGTTCTTCAGCGCAATATTATAGGTAGGTTTATAGCGCTTGATCAGACTGCATTCCGTCAGAAGCGCATCCAGTTCGGTTGTCGTAAGAATGACGTCAAAATCATGAACCAGAGAAACCATCTTCTCCGTTTTCGGCGTATGCTCAATCTGCCGGAAATAACTGGTAACACGATTTTTGAGAATTTTTGCCTTTCCGATATAAATAATATCGCCCTGTGCGTTTTTCATCAGATATACGCCCGGTTTTTCCGGCAATTCGTTGGCTTTTTTCAAAAGTTCACGACGATTCAGATCGCATCACCCCCGACATTTGCTTATAAAAAGAAATAGTAAACGGAAGAATGCCCGCCGTTTACTATTCCCATTCCTTCAATATGTTCTCAGCAAAGACCGCCCATATCACCGGCAAGCAGTTCTTCCAAACCATGAATGGCGTCTGCCTCGTCCGGGCCATCGGCAATCAGATTGATTTCACTGTCTTTGATAATACCCAGAGAAAGAACCCCCAGCAAACTCTTGGCATTGACCCGGTGTTCCCCCTTTTCCACCCAAATGGAGGATTTGTACTCGTTGGCTTTCTGAATAAAAAAGGTTGCCGGTCTTGCATGCAACCCGACAGAATTTGTAATGATAACGGATTTGCTGATCATAAGAAAATACCTCTTTGTGTTTTCTTTTATTTAATATTATTATACTCTTACGTCCGAAAAAAGTCAATATCAAAAAAGTAAAATTAGGAGTTGAAATTATAACAATTTTTAGTATATATGGTACAAAACAGAATTTCACTCCCCTTGATTTTGTGATTTCCAATTTCCCGCAGAATATTTATGCCGTCGTTGCAAAAAGTAACGGTAACAAGAAAAATGCAAGGAGAAAAACATGAAAAAAGCAATACGGACAAAATTTCTTGTCATGCTGGGACTCTGCATTGCCCTGCTCGGCGGCTCCTGGACGTATACGTTTGAAGAAATTCCGGATGTTTACTACGCATCTTCTGAAGAAGAGTGTGTTGAAATCCGTTCTTTTTATCCGGTTACCACTGCTCTTTCACCGGTAAGTGAATCTTCCTATGAAATCGATGTCAAATATCTCGGAATTCTTCCGGTAAAAACAGTACAGGTGCACATCGTTCCGCCGGAGCGCGTCGTCGTTGGCGGCGAAAGCTTCGGCGTGCGGCTGTTTACCAACGGAGTTCTGGTCATCGGCACGGCGGATGTCGGCGGAAGCCCCTCTCCCGGCTATGCCGGAGGAATCCGGACCGGAGACATTCTGACCGAAATCAACGGAACCCGTCTTTCTTCCAACGAAGATGTCACGCGGCTGGTTGAAGAAAGCAACGGCGCTCCCCTTACGTTTTCGCTGAAGCGCGGCGGGGAATCGCTTTCCGTACGCGTTACCCCCCAAAAAGAAGACGGTATTTTCAAAGTAGGACTCTGGATCCGAGACAGCATCGCAGGCATAGGAACCATCACCTATTTTGACACCGACAACGGCGTTTTCGCTGCGCTCGGTCACAGCATCAACGACACGGAAACCGGAATCATCCTTCCGATTCTGACCGGAGATGCGTTCGGGGCTTCCATTGCCGGGGTGCGTAAAGGGGTAAAAGGAACGCCGGGCGAGCTGAAGGGTATGTTTCTGGAAAACGAAAAAATCGGAACGCTGTACAAAAACGTCGGAGAAGGCGTGTTCGGAATTCTTGATAAAAATTACAAGATCTCCGGACAATCCGTTCCCATTGCCTATAAACAAGCCGTCCACACGGGCGCGGCAAAGATTCTCTGCACCGTTGATGGAACCGAAATACGCGAATTTGACATTCACATCGACCGAGTGACGCTGAATGCCCGGCAAACCACAAAGAACATGGTTATCCGGGTTACGGATCCGGAACTTCTTTCGCTGACCGGCGGCATCGTGCAGGGTATGAGCGGAAGCCCGATTCTTCAGGACGGAAAACTGATCGGAGCCGTCACCCATGTTCTCATCAGCACACCGGATACGGGCTATGGCATCTTTATTGAAAACATGATTGACCGCGAAAGCACAGACCATTAACAAAAAGACCACCGGGATTCCGGTGGTCTTTCTCTCAGATATGACAGATCCCGGCCCATTCACAATCCGGGCAGACAGAACCGAAGAAACCGGAGTCCAAAATTTCTTTTTGCAAAAGATCCCGCCGCTCGGCGGCACCGATCCAATCCCCGTATTCCCTGTTGATCCGTTTCAGAACCCGTTCATCATAACGCTCTGCCCTGCCGCCGCATTCGCAGCAGCCCGCAACAAAATGCGGACACGCCGAGCACAGCACATCGCCGCCGCAAACCAGAACGCAATCCTCCGTCTCCAGCCGATGACAAACCTCTTTCATCGCAGCGGTAAAAAGCTTTGAATAACCGGCACCGCGAAAAAACAGGCAGCAAAGCAGATGATGCGGACGAAGGCACAACAAAGGGTCCGAAACCGACGGAACCCACCGGTAACGGAAAAGATTAACCTGACCGTTCTGCACACAAATGCCGTCCGCCATCAGCCGGTCTGCCTGTTCTCCCGGCCCGCCGAACGCAAAGCCGGGAGCCGTCTTTCCGGCGGCATTCAAAACCCGGAAGCATGCGGTTCCGTCCCCGTCCGGATTCCGGTGCAATGCATTTCCCACGGCACGCGCGAGATAGCGGTTTCCAAGCAAACGTCCCAGATCCGCATACGTGGTGACCTTTCCGGACGGAAGGCAACGAACCAAATTGTAAACATTCAGATCTTTCATATCAACTCAAAATCCGGAAATCCGCCCGGTCAAACAACCGGATCAATGCTTCCTTTCTGTCCCTTTCCTCTTCTTTTTCAAACCATTGCGGATCTGCACAAATCTGTTCCGCTGCCTCCTTTGCGCGCTCCATGACCGAAAGATCCCGCATCAGATCGGCATGCCGGAAGACCGGAAGACCGCTTTGCCGCACGCCGAAAAAGTCGCCCGGTCCCCGGAGCTCCAGATCTTTGCGGCTGATTTCAAAACCGTCGTTTGTGGAACAAAAGACCTGCAGACGCTCCCGCGTCTTTTCGCTCTGCGTGTCGGAAACCAGAAAACAATATGCCTTTTGATTTCCCCGTCCTACCCTGCCACGCAGCTGATGCAACTGCGAAAGTCCGAACCGTTCCGCATTTTGAACCACCATAACCGAAGCGTTCGGAACGTTGATTCCGACCTCAATAACGGTAGTAGAAACAAGAACTCCGATTTTTCCGGAAGCAAAATCAGACAGAATGCGGTTTTTTTCTTTGGCATTCATCTTGCCGTGAACGTATGCCACCCGACAATCCCGCAGATCGGTACGGGAAAGCTCTTCGGTGAATTCCACAACGGATTTCAGTTCGGCGTCATTTCCATCTTCAACCAAAGGGCAAACGATATACGCCTGCTCCCCTGCCAGAATGCGGTCGTGCAAAAACGAAAACAGCCGCGCATGGTAGGCGGAATCCACCAGAAACGTACCGACCTTCTGCCGTCCCGGCGGCAACTGATCGATGACAGAAACGTCCAGATCTCCGTAAAGAATCAGAGAAAGCGTGCGCGGAATGGGCGTGGCAGACATGACAAGAACATGAGGGCACATCCCTTTCCCCGCCAGACGGGAACGCTGCGCAACACCGAAGCGGTGCTGTTCGTCCGTTACACAGAAAGCAAGATCCGAAAACGTCACCGAATTCCCCACGACGGCATGTGTTCCGATCAGAACCGAAAGCCCGCCATGGGCAAGGTTTCCCAGGATGGACTCCCGTTTCTTTTTCGGCGTGCTCCCCGTCAGAAGCGCACAGGAAATGCCGAATCTTCCCAGCAACGGTTCCAGTGTTTCGTAATGCTGCTGTGCCAGAATCTCCGTCGGAGCCATCAGACACGCCTGGTGTCCGCAGCGCGCGGTATAATACAGAAGAAGTGCCGCAACCGCCGTTTTTCCGCAGCCGACATCCCCCTGAATCAAACGCGCCATCGGAGTTCCGCTCATCATATCCCGGATACACTCCCGCGCAGCACGCATCTGGGCATCGGTCATACAGAACGGAAGTGCATCAAAGAACTCCGTCACATCCCGTTTCGGATAACGGATTCCCTGTTTTTTGATGCGGGAACCCCGTAAAAGATTCATGCCCAAAGAAAACAGGAACAACTCCTCAAACACAAACCGATTCTGCGCCCGCCTTAGGGTCCCCATGTCCGCAGGCAGATGAATCTGACGATATGCCTCCCGCACGGAAGGAAAGCCGTATGCATCCCGGACCGATGCGGGCAGAACTTCCGGAATCGGATCCTCCACACCGAGAACCGCCTCGCGGATAATGCGCCGCAGAACCTTTTGCGACAGTTTCCCGGTCAGCGGATACACTGGCTGAAGACAGGCATTTTGAAGATCCTCGATGGCAGGCGAGTTCATTTCCTTCAAAAAGCCGGCGACATCGGCTTTTCCGTAAAAAAGGCAGGTCTTTCCCAGCTCCAACCCGGAGACAGCATAGCCACGGTTAAACAATTTGACCGCAAGCGTTCCGGTCCCGTCGGAAACGTCAAACGAGGTGATGTTCATTCCGTTCCGGGTACGGATACTCCGGAGGCCGGAAACGATTTTTCCCTGCACAACGGCATGATCTCCATCAGCAAGGTCGGCAATTTTCACGGGAGAAGTCAGATCCACATAGGTACGTGGAAACAGCTCCAGGGCGTCCCCAACGGTGCGGATGCCAAGCGACGCCAGTTGTTTCGCCCGTTCGGGTCCCACTCCTTTGATAAACTGAATGTTATCGTTCC
The DNA here is from genome assembly GCA_934438175.1 of uncultured Eubacteriales bacterium. Lineage (GTDB taxonomy): Bacteria > Bacillota > Clostridia > Oscillospirales > UBA644 > CAKSBH01. Next base: position 50,951 of record CAKSBH010000009.1, read on the forward strand.
GTTGCACGGGACCGACTCCTTTCTCTGCACGAAATGCCCTCCGGAAAACGGAGGGCATCTGTTTATATTTTTTTCCACTTGACGCCCGCGGGAGTATCTTCCAAAACGATGCCCTGCGCCTTGAGATCGTCACGAATCCGGTCGGCAAGCGCAAAATCACGGTTCTTCCGCGCCTGCTGCCGCTGTTCAATCAACGCCTCAACCGCCGCATCCAGACAGACCGGTTCGTTGCTCTGTTTTTTCTGGTTCTCCGCCTCTTCCAAAAGATTCAGCGAAAGAACCCGGTCAAAGTCACGGATCAACGCAATTTTGGAAGCACCGTTCAGATCGGATTTGAGCATATCGTACAGCGCCGTAATGGCGAGTGATGTGTTGAGGTCGTTGTCCATGGCGTCCCGGAATGCCGCGCGGAACAGTTCGGCCGCCGCATCGTCCGGCTCTCCGTCCCGAGGATCGACGGCGGCAATTTTCTGAATCAGACGCCGGTATGCAGACGCGGCATTGTCCAGATTCTCGTAACTGAACACCAGATTTTTGCGATAATGCGAAAGCAGGCAGAAAAACCGGTATTCCATCGGGTCATAACCCTTTTCTTTCAGAAGCGACAGCGTAAGGAATTCCCCGCTGGATTTGCTCATTTTACCGCTTGCGGTATTGAGGTGCAACACATGAAACCAGGAATTGCACCATTTATGACCGAGATACGCCTCACTCTGCGCAATCTCGTTGGTGTGGTGAGGAAACGCATTGTCGATGCCGCCGCAATGAATATCCAGACGCTCACCGAGATTCTTGAGAGCAATGGCAGAGCATTCGATATGCCAGCCGGGATAGCCGGTTCCCCACGGGCTTTCCCATTTGAGTTCCTGGTTGTCGAATTTGGACTTGGTAAACCAAAGCACAAAATCGGTTTTGTTGCGCTTGGAAAGATCGGCTTCCACACCCTCCCGCACGCCTTCCTCCAGATCTTCGGCATCGTGCTTGTTGAACACATAATATTCTTCCAGTTTGGACGTGTCAAAATATACGTTTCCGCCGCTGACATAGGCATATCCCTTCTGCAAAAGAATCTCAATCATGTGAATGAAATCCTCAATGCAGGAGGTGGCGGGACAAACGATGTCCGGCTTGCGGATGTTAAGCGCCGCACAATCGGCAAAAAAGGCATCCGTATAAAAACGGGCAATCTCCATCACGGTTTTATGCTCACGCCGGGCACCCTTCAGCATTTTATCTTCGCCGGTATCCCCGTCCGAAGACAAATGCCCCACGTCCGTAATGTTCATGGCACGGCGCACATCATAGCCGGCATAACGGAGATATTTCTCCAGAACGTCCTCCATAATATACGAACGGAGATTGCCGATGTGAGCAAAATGGTACACGGTGGGACCGCAGGTATACAGCGTAACTTTTCCGGGCTCGTTCGGAACAAAGGTTTCTTTCTGTCTTGTCAAAGAATTATAAAGATTCATGTCGGATCCTCTCCTGTCAATCTTTCAGATACCGGCTTCCCTGCCGGAAATACGGAACGGCGGACACCGCCGCAATCACGGTACAGATCCAGATCAGTACAAGTGCCGCAGGATACAGAATCTCACCGGAAGCAAACAGCAGCAACAAAAACACGGCAATCAGACAAACCGTCTGGCTGACCGTTTTGGCTTTTCCCGCCAGATTGGCGGCGATCACGGCTCCTTTGGGAGCGGCGATTAAGCGAAGTCCCGTTACGGCAAGTTCCCGCGCCAGAATCAGCACAACCGGAAGTGCCGGAAAAACACGGATCTGCACAAAGGCAATCATGGTGCCGAGAATCAGCAATTTGTCGGCGATCGGATCCAGGAATTTTCCCATATCGGAAACAAAACCGTATTTCCGCGCAATTCTTCCGTCCAGCAGATCCGTCAGCATCGCCACGCAGAACAGCACAAGTGCCGCAATCCGAGATCCCTTTCCATTGCCGATGGTCAGAAATAGTACCACAAACGGTGCCAGTGCAATGCGGATCAGGCACAGAATGTTGGGAACATTTTTATGCATTTTCATCGGACGTCTTCCTTTCCGAACAAATCATAATTATCTGCATGCTCCATGCGAACCGGAACAAATTCGCCCTCGGCAACCGGACGGTCCGACGTGAAATATACACGTCCGTCCACATCGGGTGCCTGGAAGTACGCCCTGCCGACATAACGCCCGTCTTCCTGTTCCTCGCAAAGAACATCGTACGTTTTGCCGAGATACCGGCGATTGATTTCCTCCAGAACCGTCAGTTGTGTTGCCATCAGCAGGTCTGCCCGGCGCTGCTTGACTTCTTCCGGAATCTGTCCGCGCATTCTCGCCGCCGGCGTTCCCTCTTCGCGGGAATACGTAAACACGCCCATATTTTCAAATCTGACGGCACGAACAAAGGCAGAAAGCGTTGCAAAATCCTCTTCGTCCTCACCCGGAAAACCGGTGATAAAGGTGGTCCGCAACGAAACGCCGGGAACCCGATCACGGATTTTCTGCATCAACGCCGCAAGGGAACGGTCATCGCCGCTCCGGTTCATTTTTTTCAGAATTTTTCCGCTTGCGTGCTGAAGCGGAACATCGATATAACGCACCAGTTTCGGTTCCGTCGCCATAAGATCCAGCAGTTCATCCGTAATCTCTTCCGGACGGCAATACAGAATGCGGATCCACGTCACATCGGTTTTTGCCAGCTTGCGGATCATGGAACAAAGCTGCGGGTGTTTGGTCGTATCCTGGGCAATCAGATTCAGTTCCTTCGCCCCGTTTTTCACCAGAACAGCCGCTTCTTCCAAAACGTTTTGCTCGTCACGGGGCATAAATTCGCCCCGCACCGACGGAATCACACAATAGGTACAATGGTTGGAACACCCCTCGGCAACCTTGAGATAGGCACTGTACGGTGCGGCGGTCTCTACCCGCCCGCCAACCGGCATCTCCCGGGAAAGAGGGTCGTAATGTTCGTATTTTCCGGAGGATTCGATTGCTTCGCAGATACGGTCAAGCGACTTGCTTCCCAAACAGGCATCCACTTCCGGCAGTTCTTTCAGAATCTCCGCACGATAACGTTCTGCCATGCAGCTGGAAACGATGAGTTTTTTGAGTTTTCCTGTTTTTTTATAGGCAGCCGCCTCCAGAATTGCATCAATGGATTCTTTTTTTGCCGCCTCAATAAAGGTGCAGGTATGAACGATGACCACATCGCATTCCGCAATATCCGAACAAATTTCATATCCGTGATCCCGAAGAACTCCGAGCATGACCTCGGCATCCACCCGGTTCTTCGCACATCCAAGGGCAATCATCCCAACTTTTTTCATAGATCCGTATCCTCTTTATATTCTCCGAATGCCTGCCGGATTTCCTCGGCATCGTAGCCGCGACGGAGAAAATACGCAAACATTTTCTGATATTCTTTTCTGTCCCGGATTTCCTGGCCGCGCATTCTGCGGCAAAGTTCTTCCCGGATAGTTTCCGGCGCCTCATCCCAGAGATTTTCCAGAAGTTCTTCGTAAACCTCACGGGAAAGGAAACGCTTTTTCAGTTCGGTCTCCACACGACGTCTTCCGTAGGACGGCGCGTAGCGGGCAATCACTTTTCGGGCATAAGCAACATCGTCGATATAGCCCAGGGACACAAGCCGCGCCACGGCTTTTTCGCCGTTCTCCCCTTCCGCCGCCAGCTTGCGAAGCAGTTCTTCGGAGCCATAATCCCGGTTACCCAGCAGATAAACGGCACGGCGGAAGACCTTCTCCTCCGCCGCATAGCAACGAATTTCCTCAAACGCCTCCGCCCCATAGGTCTTTCCGACCGAGATGCCGGTATCGTAAATTCCCTTGGCACTGAGCGAAAAAGCATACCCGTCCTCTGTATAAACACCAAACTGGGCTCCGCCCTCCGACTGCCGGATTTCCCGGATCGAAACCGTTCTGTCCGGCATTATTCTTCAAAATCGTCTGCCGATGCGGAAAGCGAAACCTTTCGCGCGGCAGGAACCGGACGGGTGGGTGCTGCCGGCTCTTCGGCGGCTTCGCCTTCATCGGAAAGCGATTTCAGCATATCCCTTACCTTCCCGCCGATCTCTTCCATCAGTTCGGGGTTATCGGTAAGAAGCGTGCGGACATTGTCCCTGCCCTGGCCAAGCCGGTTTCCCTCATAATAGAACCAGGCACCGGATTTTTCCACAATGCCCAGTTTTACGGCGGCATCAAGAATCTCACCCTCTTTGGCAATTCCTTTGCCGTAGATGATGTCAAATTCCGCCTCCTTGAACGGCGGCGCCACTTTGTTTTTAACCACTTTCACACGGGTCCGCGTTCCGATGGCTTCGGAACCGTTTTTGATCAGTTCGATCTTCCGGATATCCAACCGTACGGAAGCGTAAAACTTCAGCGCCCGTCCGCCGGTCGTCACTTCGGGATTTCCGTACATGACGCCGACCTTTTCCCGCAACTGATTGATGAAGATACAGACGCAGTTCGTTTTGGCGACAACGCCCGCCAGTTTGCGCAACGCCTGCGACATCAGCCGGGCGTGCAGACCCACATGGGAGTCTCCCATTCCGTCCTCAATCTCCTGACGGGGAACCAGGGCGGCAACCGAATCGACAACGATGACATCAATGGCGCCGGAACGAACCAGCGTTTCCACAATCTCCAACGCCTGTTCACCGTTATCCGGCTGAGAAACCAGAAGCGAATCCACATCCACGCCGATTCCGCGGGCATATTTGGGATCCAACGCATGTTCGGCATCTACAAAAGCCGCTGTTCCGCCAAGCTTCTGCGCTTCGGCGATAATATGGAGAGCAACCGTCGTTTTACCGGAGCTTTCGGGTCCATAAATCTCAACAATTCTTCCACGGGGGACACCGCCGATTCCCAAAGCAAGATCCAGCGAGAACGACCCGGTGGGAATTGCGTCCACTTTCATGGTTGCATTCTGCCCGAGCAGCATCACAGATCCTTCGCCGAACTGTTTGGTGATCTGAGACATCGCCACTTCCAATGCCTTTTGTTTTTCCGGAGATTTACCGGGAACCGATGAGGTTTTCTTTTCCTGCATTTTTCTTTTTCTCCTTTTTGAATGAAACTGCATTCCTGTTCCCCATGGGAAAACTCTAATTCTATCTTGTATATTATACTATATTTTCCTCTGAATTTCAAGAGGGATTCCGTAAAAAGTTCATTCTTGATTTTTGATTGCACCCGTGCTATAATAAACAAAAAACCGCACAGGAGATCCTGAAACGGGAGGATTTTTCATGACCGAATTTCTTTGCCGTCTTTTTATCAAAAACCACAACGACGTCGCCGATCCGCGTGTCCGTCAGCGTTACGGAGTACTGAGCGGCATAACGGGTATTGTGCTGAACCTTTGTCTCTTTCTGCTTAAATTTCTGGCAGGCACCCTGACGGGAGCGATCTCCATCACGGCGGACGCGTTCAACAACCTGTCCGATGCCGGCACTTCGCTGGTCACCATCATCGGATTCAAACTGTCAGCAAAACCGGCGGATGAAGAGCATCCGTTCGGACACGGACGCATTGAATACCTTGCCGGGCTCGGCATTTCCATGGTTATTTTCGTAGTGGGCTTTGAGCTGCTGACCACATCCTTCCGCAAGATTCTGCACCCGGAGCCGCTTTCCGGAGAAATCCTGCTTCCTCTGCTGCTTCTGATCGGCTCGGTTCTGGTCAAGCTGTGGATGAGTTTTTTCAACCGGAAACTGTCCCAAAAGATTCATTCCTCTGCGATGGAAGCCGCCGCAACCGATTCGCTGACGGATTCCGTCGCAACCTCCGCCGTTATTCTGGGACTGCTGGTGGGGCACTTTTCCGGCATTGCCATTGACGGATATCTCGGATGCGCCGTAGCGTTTTTCATCATGTATTCGGGCTTCAAAACGGCAAAGGACAGCATCTCCCCCCTGCTCGGTCAACCGGCAGATCCGGAATTGGTACAGAAGATCCGTGACCTTGTTTTGCAGCACAAAGAAATCCTCGGTATGCACGATCTGATCATTCACGACTACGGTCCCGGCAGGCGCATAATCTCCCTGCATGCGGAAGTTCCCTGTGACGGGGACATTCTCAAAATTCACGACACCGTGGACCTGGTGGAAATGGAGCTGCGGCAGAAACTCAAATGCACGGCAACCATTCACATGGATCCCATTGACACGTCCGATGCCTACACGGCGAAACTGCGAAAAGATGTGGAAGAAATTGTAAAAGAAATGGATGCAGGTCTGTCCATTCACGACTTCCGCATTGTACGGGGCGACACTCACACCAACCTGATCTTTGACGTGGTCACGCCCTATCACGCAGCGCTGAGCGATGCGCAGATCGCCGCTGAACTGCGAAAAAGAATCCGGGAAAAGGACCCCACCTGCTTTGCCGTCATTCAAGTGGAACGATCCTACACCTGAAAGGAGTTTTCCTCATGGCAAAATCTTACGGGCAGTCTCTGAAGCCGCTGATGCTTCTGCGGATTCTCTGGGAGGAATCCGACGAAGAGCACCGGCTTTCCGTCAGGCAGCTGATCAAAAAACTGGATGCGTACGGTATCCGTGCGGAACGAAAATCGGTCTACACCGACATGGAACTGCTTTCCGATGCCGGATTTGACATTATCTGTGAGCGATCCCGTGAAAACCGTTATTACCTCGGAGAACGGATTCTCGGGCTTGCCGAGCTGAAACTGCTCTCCGATGCCGTTGCCGCCTCCAATTTCGTTACAGAAAAAAAATCCGACGAGATCATCCGGGGGCTTTCCCGGTTGCTGAGCCGATACGAAGGGGCTCAGATCCGACGCAGTGTCTACGTGTGGGGACGCGCCAAAAACGAAAACGAAACCATCCTGTATTCCGTCGACACGGTTCAGGAAGCAATCCTCGCAAAAAAGCGCATTTGTTTCCGTTATTTTGATTACGGCTTTTCCCCGAAAGACCGAACACTGATACGCCGCTATCACGATTACGGCGCCAAACGAGAGGTCAGCCCCCAGTTCCTTGCATGGGACAACGGCAACTACTATCTGCTTGCCTACGATCCCAAGCACGACGGTCCCACGGTATTCCGCATGGACCGCATGGAGGATGTCGCCGTAACCAACCGCTCCACGGAACGGGAAGAAACCAAGCCGGACCCCGCCGAATTTTCCCGCAAGACGTTCGGAATGTATCCGGGCAAGGAAGTGCGGGCAAGATTCCGGATTCCGGAACGGCTTCTCGGAGTATTTCTGGATCAGTTCGGCTCTGAACTGACCCTGCTTGAATCGGATAAAGAGGGCTATGTTGAAGTATCCGCACTCCTGGAAATCAGTCCTCCCGTCATCGGCTTCCTTTTTTCCCTCATCCGGGATATCCGCATCCTCGGTCCCGACGAACTGATACGGGAAGTACAGAACTATGCGCTTGCCGCACTCAAACCGTCTGAATCGCAACATGCCGACCGTCCGACTTCTTGACAAATCCCGGCTTTTTCCGCCGGGATTTTTTCTTTTTGTGTACGGTTCCGTTTTTCTCGTATTCTCTTTTGCGGTTTCTGTCTTTGGCTGTCGAACGGTTTTTCTTGCAATCTGCGGCAAAATCCGTATAATGCGAAGTAGGCGGACGATTAAAAAGGAGGAACGGAAACATGACCGATTACCGATGCCGGATCCGGAATTATCTGATGGATGTGGAAGAAGACCGGATCTGGGAAAACGAAACCACAATCCGGCAGGCCAACGACAGGGAGGCGCTGAACGCTCTGTGCGAAAGCATCCGGGAAGTGGGCATTCTTCAGCCGCTGTATGTACGTCGCACCACGGGCAACCGCTTTTTACTGATTTCCGGACGACGACGGCTGGCGGCGGCACGCATGGCAGGCATCCACTATGTTCCCTGCATCGTATCCGAAGCCGATCGGGAGGATGCGCTGATGATTTCGCTTTCCGAAAATCTTCAGCGACAGCGGCTGCATTATTTTGAACAGGGCGAGGCGTTTGCGCTTCTGCTCCGTATGACCGGCATGACACCGGGAAGTCTGGCGCTGAAGCTGGGAGTCAAGCCCTCGGTCATCACCGGCAAAATGCGCCTGCTTGCACTTCCCTCATCCGTAAAGGAAGAACTGATCCGCGGCGGCTTCCGGGAAAAGTACGCCCGTGCCCTGCTGCGGCTTCCGGATGAAGGATCCATGCGGAAGGCCCTTCAGTATGCGAAAAAAGAAGGCATGAGCACCGAAAAATTCACCCGCTACATTCACCGGACTTTACGGGAAAAGAACGAAGGAGCCCGGATCCGCGGGTTCTGCCGGGATCTGCGCATCTATGTCAATTCCCTGCATCACACCGTACGGCTGATGAAGGAATCCGGCATTGAAACGGTGCTGGAAAAAGCCGAAAACGATGCGTGCATCGTCTATCGCATTACCATTGCAAAATAGCCGTCTTCCGACGGCTATTTCTTGTTGACAGAAACCCGGAAGAATGCTATACTGAAAGAAAAAACGGAGGGACTATGAAACGATTCTTCGGCCTTTTTGCGATTCTGGTTGTTCTGATTCTTTTGCCGGCATCCTGCGCCGAACAGGGAATTCCCGTGCTTTCCTGCGGAAACACTCTGACACTGCAGCGAGGCGAAACGTATTCCGTTACATTGCGGAACGCGAACGGAACCGTAATGTGGAAAACCGATAACGACGGCGTGGAACTGAGTCCCGACGGAGCGACCTGCCTTCTGCGCGCCGTGCGCATCGGAACAACGGTTGTATCCGCCGTGTGCGGAGACCGGACCGTTTCCGTCCCGGTAACGGTTGCTCCCCTTTCGTTTTCTTTGTCCCAGACGGAATATGAAGTCGTTTCCGGACAGATCGTTCCGATTTCCTGGCAATCCGACGATGAAAGCCGCACGTTTTCTCTGCGGAGCTCCTCCCCCTACGTGGTACAGATTCGCCGGGACGGCTCTGTTCTTGCCCGTGAGGAAGGGATCGCGACCGTAACCATATCGGACGGCTCCGGAGACCTCGGAACCGTGACCGTCCGCGTCCACGCCTCTTCTCTCCGGCTTTCGGAGACCCATATCCGCTTGACCGTCGGAGAGAGCCGCACCGTAACCGGAACAGGCATCTGCCGATGGCGAAGCGACAACGAAGCGGTTGTAAGCGTCGCGGACGGGATTCTGACAGCACATACCGAAGGTACGGCACATCTGACCGCCGAAGGCGAAGACGGAACCACACAGGGCTGCACCGTTACGGTGTCAGCCGCAACATCGGACACGCTTCCGGCAACCGACCAAAGGATTACATGGCTTGGCAGAGTAAGCACGCAGAACGGCGCCGTTCTGTTTGCCAATCCGGCATCGGGTTTTTCCGTTTCGTTTTTCGGCACGGAATTGAAGGCAGAACTGCGCACAAAGCATCGCGGCATCGGCAGTGCGGCATTGCAGCCCACCCGCTTTTCCGTTTCCGTGGACGGAAACGAAGAGCAGGCACAGATTCTCACGCTGAACGGAGCCGGGACTCTGACGCTGGCAACCGGGCTGGCTGACGGCTATCATACCGTCACTGTCCGAAAAATCGAAGAAGCATCCGAATCCACGGCGGCTCTGTACACGCTGTACTGCAACGGTGTCTTTGCGGAAAAGGAAAAAAAGAACCGATTTTTTATCGAAGTGTTCGGAGACAGCATTTCTGCCGGCCTGGAATGCGTCAAAAAAGCCGGAGCGCCGGACAACTCCGCCGGAAGCAACGGACTCCTCGCCTACGGTCCCGTCCTGGCACAGATGCTGGGAGCGGATGTTTCCGTGCATGCGTGTTCCGGAATCGGACTGTATCTCACAGCAAACAGCCGCCTGTTCAGTATCATCTCCTCTTCCCAAGATTTTTCCTGCAGCCGTCAGACAATGTTCGGAGAGCAGAGGAAAGCGGATCCGCAGGAAAAAACACCGGACATCGTAATCATCAACGGGGGCACCAACGATCTCAGCTCCCGATACTTCTACAGCGAGGAAGATTTTGCCGAAGCATACCGCGGTTTCCTCTCCGCACTCCGGGAGCAGTACGGAGAAGACACGGTCTTTCTTCTGTGTGAAGGCGCCATGACCGACGAACTGGCACATGTAACACGTCAGATCGCATCTGCCGAAAAAAACACCTATGCCGTTCATCTTTTCCATGCCCGGAACGGACATCCTGCGGCATCGGAACAAGAGGAATACGCCGAAGTTCTCGCAAAAATGATTGAAGAAATTTCTTCCTGACAAAAAACAAGCAGAATCTCCGACAGAAAATTCTTCGGAGAGAAAGCAACCTGCATCTTTTAGGATGCACCGCGGAGTATAAGCCCTTACGTTCCGCTTGCGGAATGACACGATATCGATACAAGGAGTACGACGATGCCCATCATAAAAAAGGACGGATATGTTTTTTCTGTTTATCCCGAACAAACCGAAGAATATTATAAAACACATTCTCTTTGCGACTGTGGGTATTGCCGCAACTATTATGCACAGATAAAAGATAAACTTCCGAAATTAGACGCTTTTTTAACATGTTTTGGGGTTGATATCTCGAAGCCGGATGAAGCAATGAGTGTTGAAACAGACAACCACATCACCTATTTTTGCGTTGATTACACCGTTTGCGGAAGTGTTGAATCCATGGGAGAATATGAAATTGACATCCATGACAATTTATTTCTGAGCATTGTTATCACAGACGGTTTTGCTTCGCCCAACGAGCAACCCGGGGAATATTTTACGATTTCCGTTATGAACATTGAACTTCCGTGGGTACTCGATGAACCTTTTCCGGGCCCAACGAAGAAGAAAACAAAAAGGATCTCTGAAATATTCAGAAAATCATGTCCATAATCAAAGTCCCTCTTGTGTCATCAAGAGGGACTTTTTACGGGATGAAATCCGGATTGCCCGGATATCGGCTTTTGATACCGAAACAAAAAACGGAAAACCACTTCCCGGCAAAGAATTTCTCACAGATCCGGTTTTGTTTTATGCCCGGATTCCGAGATCCAGGCGTTTCAGCAAAGAGATAAGCGGAACAGCAAGCGAACTGAGAACAAGGTTTCCCGCCGCATGGACGCAGTCCCACGGAAGTCCGGAAACAATCCACGCCAGCATGCCCCGGAAGCTCAGTCCGAACGCCAGTGCCTGAAACGGCGCATACAGGGTGCCATAAAGAAGTCCGTGCAGACCGGCAACCGCCATCAGAACCGGAACCCGGACTTTATTCGGCATGGATTGGGGAAGAAGCATCACCGCACCCCACAGAATCACCCACAGATAAAGATACGGAACCCACCACAAACTGAATCCGGCGTACAGCCCTTCCATAAACACAAACAGATAAATCGGAATCAGGGCTTTTGTGCGATACACCGAGGTGTAGGCAACAATCAGCAGTGCCAGAGGATGAACATTCGGAGCCCATTCCATAACAATTTTTCCCAAAAACATTACGGTACCAAGCAGGGAAAAAACAAGCATTTCCCGCAGGGTAAGCGTTTTTTCTTTTTTCATCCCGCTCTTCCCCTCACTTTCTTTCCGGCTCATTATATCACATTTTCCGGTGTTTTGCAACCGTCTGCGGACTTGACAAAACCGATAAGATACGATATACTGAAAATAATCAGAAAAAACAAAAAATATGGAAAAGGAAGAATCTTTTATGAACAAAACTCCCCTTGCCCTTCTGCTTGCTGTTCTGCTGATGCTTTCTCTTGCGCTTGTCTCCTGCACGCCGAAAACGCCGGACGACAAGCCGACGCCGAGCGAAGGAGAAGAAGATCCGGAGCCGGAATGCAACCATAAGTTTGAAACATGGGAACTTCGGGAAGACGGCTATTTCAGTGTCTGCTCTGTCTGCAAAGAAGAATCCTACAACTACACGAAGGATGTTACCGAAGGTCTTGCCCTGAAATCCAACGGGAACGGAACCTGCGCCGTAACCGGAATCGGTGAATGGGACGGCGTAGGCGCCCTGGTCATTCCGCCCGTCAACGCAGAAAACGAAACAATCACCGCCATCGCCGATACGGCATTCCAGAACCAGACCGAAATCACCTCGCTGACGCTCCCCCCCACGGTTCAGACCATCGGAGGCAATGCGTTCTTCCGTTGCACAAAGCTGGAGACCATCCAGTTTGCGGAAGGGCTTCGGGTCATCGGCGGCGGCGCATTTTGGGACTGCGTCCGACTGACGGCACTCCGGATGCCCGATACCGTGACCACCCTGGGCGTACAGTCTGTCTATCAGTGCCGTAGCATTACCGAACTTCACATCTCCCGCAGCATCACCGAAATCGGAGCCCAGACGTTTGACAGCATTGCCGTCAAAGATCTTATTCTTCCCGACAACATCGTCCGTATCGGGGATTTTGCGTTCTGCCGCGGAATCGGGATCGAGACCATCGTCATTCCCGACAGTGTAACAACCATCGGTGCCGACGTGTTCTCCCGCAGCAACACCATCCGCAGCATCCGTGTGGGGAAAAATGTCCGCTCTCTCGGTGCCAACACGTTCAATCAGAATTCCAATCTGGAGACCATTGTCTTTGAAGGTCCTCTCAAGGACATTCCCGACGGGCTGTTCTATATGGATTCCTCTCTGTCTTTTGTCATCCCGAAGGAAACCGAAACCGTCGGAGAAAAATCGTTCGCCCGTTGCAAGGGAGTTTCCGTCGATCCGGAAAACGAACACCTCAAGTCGGTTGACAACATGGTTCTGAGCAAAGACGGAAAAATCCTGTACTCCTACGCTTCCGGTGACGGTGCCGAAACCCTGGTCATTCCGGACGGCGTGGAAGAAATTTACAAATCTGCCCTCTATTACGCAAAATTCAAATCCATTTCCCTTCCGGCATCACTGAAGACCGTCCGTGCCGAAGCGTTTGTCAAATGCAAGTGGCTGAAGGATGTGACCTTCCGCGGAACGGAAGAAGAGTGGAACAATATCATGATCAGTTCGTTGAACAACGGAAATGACTTTTTGAAAAACGCAACCATAACCTTTGAAAAATAACGCGAAGCGCCGGGAAATTTCCCGGCGCTTCTTTTACGCTTTTTATTCATCTTCCGATCTCCGCCCCATTGACGGACGCATACACCAGCCGGTTGCCTTCATACTGCAACGTCATTTCCTCAAACGGCTCGCCCCGACGAATCCGGTCAAAAAAGATACGGTCTCCCTCCCACATCGGCAGAGATTGCGCATGAATCTTCGGCACCCACTCCAGATCGCCCTCATCGCATACGCATACGGTGCCGGTAAACGAAGAGGAGGTGTAAAGATACATTTCTTCCGCCTCCCATACATCGGAAAGAAACCGGATTTTTCCGAAAAACGTCCACGAAGTCAGCGTCAGCCCCGTTTCTTCCGAAACCTCACGCAGCAAACACTGTTCCGGCGTTTCTCCCGGCTTGAATTTGCCGCCCACGCCAACCCATTTGCCTTCGTTGAGGTCGTTTTTCTTCTTGGTCCGATGAAGCAACAGCCAGCAGTCGTCCCGCTCCACATAACACAACGTCGTTTTTTTCATAACAACCCACCTCATATTTCAGTATACACACACAATCCGCTTCTGTCAACAATTTTTCCGGAACATTCATTTGCATCTTGCAAATACCGAGCGATTATGGTATAATAAAGTGTAATATGATATTCAGAGAAAAGATATACTGTAAGGAGAGGGGTCAGATATGACTATGACGGATTATCCTGCGCTTGCAGACCTCCTTTTTCCGGACGTAACCGAAACGCCGGAAGAGATGGAACAGCGCTTCCCTGCCCGACATCTGCCGGAAGGTGCCAAAGTAACGCGCTTTGCACCGTCCCCCACGGGATATGTTCACTTCGGAGGACTGTTTCCGTCTGTTGTAGGCGAACGGCTGGCACATCAGAGCGGCGGTGTTTTTTATCTGCGCATTGAAGATACCGATAATAAACGGGAGATCGACGGTGCGGCAAAAGCCCTCATTGAAACGCTTGCCCGTTACGGCATCCACTTCGACGAGGGGGCTGTTCTGAACGAAGCCGGAGAGATCTGCGACAAGGGGCTCTACGGTCCGTACCGGCAAAGCGAACGCGGTCCGATCTACCACGTTTACGCCAAGCAGTTGGTACGGGAAGAAAAGGCATATCCCTGCTTCTGCACCAAAGAAGAACTGGAGCGTCTGGAAGCGGAAGACAAAAAAACCGAGATCAAAACCAAAGACTGGCATACCGAAGACGGCGGACAGCAGGAACGGGAAAGACGCGATGCCCAGCGTTGCGTGACAATGGAAAGCGTGAAAGAACATCTGCAGAACGGAGATCCGTTTGTATTGCGGATTCTTGCCGACGGAGACGGCGAAAAACGGCTGAAGACATCGGATCTTATCAAAGGAGACCTGGAACTTCCCGTTAACGATGAGGATTTTGTTCTGCTCAAAAGCAACGGCATTCCCACCTATCATTTCGCCCATGCGGTAGACGATCACCTCATGCGCACCACGCACGTCATCCGCGGAGACGAATGGCTGTCTTCTCTGCCGAAACATCTGCAGCTGTTCCGATACCTCGGTTTCCGCGCACCGAAATACATGCACATTGCCACCATTATGCGCATGGATGAAAACGGAAACAAGAAAAAGCTGTCCAAACGGGATCTCGGTGCCAACCTGAACGATTATGAGAAACTGGGCTATGTGCCGGAAGCGGTCCGGGAATATATTCTGACTCTGCTGAATTCCAATTTTGAAGAATGGCACGCGCAGAACCCGGACAAGACGGCGGACGATTTCCCGTTCTCCATCAAAAAAATGAGCGCATCCGGCTGTCTGTTTGATACCGATAAGCTCAATGACATCTCCAAAAACATTCTTGCTGCTATGAGCGCAGAAGAAATCTGCCGCCGCATCACAGCATGGGCGCAGAATTTCGACCCGGAATTTGCGGCACTTCTTCTGCGGAATCCCGATTATGCCGAACGGATTCTTGCGGTGGGACGCGGAGGCACAAAGCCCCGCAAAGATCTCTGCACGCTTGCCGATGCCAGAGAGTATATGGGGTTCTATTACGACGAACTGTTTTCGCCGGCATACGCGTTTCCCGAAAACCTTCAAAAAGAAGACGTTCTTGCCATTCTTCGGGAATATCCCGCACAGTATGAGGAAACCGACACCCAGGACGAGTGGTTTGCCAAACTGAAAAAAATGGCAGAAGAACACGGATTTGCCCCGGATATGAAACAATACCGCAAAACGCCGGAGGCCTTCCGCGGCAGCGTGGCGGATATCGCCATGGTTCTGCGCATCGCCATCACCGGAAAAACACAATCCCCCGATACATACTGCGTCATGCAGATTCTCGGAAAACAAAAACTCACGGAAAGAATCAAGAAAGCGGCAGAGGTGCTTTGATATGGAAAACAACAATATAACGGTTTCCAACTTTATTCACGATGCAATCGATGCAGACCTTCTCTCCGGACGCGAAACAAGCGTCCATACCCGTTTTCCGCCCGAACCGAACGGATACCTGCATCTCGGAAGCGCAAAAGCCATCTGGATCAACTTCAGCACAGCGCAAAAATACGGAGGTCTGTTCAATCTCCGCTACGACGACACCAACCCGGAAAAAGAGGATGAGGAATACGTCCGTTCCATCTACAATGACCTGGTATGGCTTGGAGCCGTTCCCAACGGCGGCATTTTTTACGGTTCCGATTATTTCGACCAGTGCTATGAAATTGCCTGCAAACTCATCCGGGACGGAAAAGCGTTTGTCTGTGATCTGACCGATAAGGAAATGTCCGAATACCGCGGAGACTTCAACACGCCGGGAAAAGAAAGCCCTTATCGCAACCGCTCCGTGGAAGAAAACATGGATCTTTTTGTCCGCATGAAAAACGGCGAATTTCCGGACGGTGCCAAAACGCTCCGTGCCAAGATCGACATGCTGTCCCCCAACATGGTGCTGAGAGATCCGGTCATCTACCGCATCCGCAATACGCCGCATTACCGTCAGGGTGACAAATGGCACATTTATCCGATGTACGATTTTGCCCACCCCATTCAGGATGCCATCGAGGGCATTACCCATTCCTGCTGTTCCGACGAGTTCATCAACAACCGTCCTCTGTACGACTGGGTAACGGAAAATGCCGGCTTTGAACATCGTCCGCACCAGTACGAATTCGGCAGAATGAATGTTACCTATACCGTAATGAGCAAGCGGTATCTGCGCGAACTGGTGCAGAAGCACATTGTCGACGGCTGGGACGATCCCCGGATGCCCACGCTTTGCGCTTTGCGCCGCCGCGGCTATACCCCTTCCTCCATTTTTGAATTCGTTCGCCGTGCGGGCGTCAGCCCGACACGCACGACCATCGATGTCGGCCTGCTGGAATACTGCATCCGCAACGAACTCAACGCGACCGCGCCCCGCCGCATTGCCATAGCAGATCCGATTAAAGTCCTTGTGACAAATTATCCGGAAGATCAAACGGAATATTTCGACCTGCCCAACAATCCGCAGGATGAAACGGCGGGCAAACGCAGCGTTCCGTTTACGAGGGAGCTGTACATTGACCGCTCGGACTTTGCCGAGGTTCCTCCCCCGAAATTCTTCCGTCTGAAGCCGGACGGCGAAGTACGGCTGATGGGTTCTTATATCATCCGGCTGAACGAAATTGTCAAAAATGAGAACGGAACCATCAAAGAACTGCTCTGCACGGCCGATCTGGAGACCGGCTGCGGCAATCCGGTTGACGGAAGAAAGGTTAAAGGAACCATTCACTGGTTATCGGCACCGAATGCCCGGAACGCCGAACTCCGGTACTATGACCGGTTGTTTACAATCGAAAACATTTACGAAAAATCTTCCGATGAGTATCTTTCTTATATCAACCCGGATTCCTTGCGCATCTATCCGGACGCAAAAATCGAGCCGTCTCTTGCCGAGGCAACCGAAGGAGACCGGTTCCAGTTTGTACGTTGCGGGTATTTCTGCAAGGATCCCGCCCGTGAAAACACGTTTAATCTGATTGTTGGACTGAAAGACAGCTACAAACCTGCCTGACACGGAGGAAATTCATGCGCCGATTTTTTGTGTTTTTTCTGACAGCGGTTCTGACTGTGACCCTGCTCGTCCCGGCATTTTCCGCCGACGTTTCCCTTTCGGGAAACGATATCAAAAGCGAAAGTGCCATTCTGATGAACATGGAATCCGGGCAGATCCTCTTTGAGAAAAACGCACATCAGAAGATGTATCCCGCCAGCATTACCAAAATTCTCACCTGCCTGCTTGCTCTGGAAAATCTTCCGCTGGACCGCAAAATCACAGCTCCCGCGGACGATCCGACAAACAACCCCTCCGGGGAGATTCTGACCAAAATCATCAAAAGCGAAAAAGGCGACTTGCAGCAACTGGGCTGGCAGAACATCACCCGGGTTCCCATCAGCGTCGGAGACTGCTACACCGTCCGGGACCTTCTCTATGCGGCAGCCCTCCGCTCGGCGAACGACGCCTGCGATGTTCTGGCCTATGCGGTAGACGGTTCCATCGAGGCATTTACCGCGCGGATGAACCGGCGCGCACAAGAAATCGGCTGTACCGATACGCATTTCAGCAACACCAACGGTCTTCCCGCCGAAGATCACTATACTTCGGCGGCAGACATGGCAAAAATTATGACAGAAGCGATGAAAAATGACGCTTTTGCCGATTTTTTCGGACCGCAGTATGAAGAACGCAAAGGGGAAACCGTGCGGGTCAACGCCCGCACCATCACCGAGCAGAATACTGGCAAAACCACCACCTGCAACGTGGGACACGGTTTTCTTCACACAAAATCCGGCGTGACCTACTCGTATGCCACCGCCGGAAAAACCGGCGTGACCACCCGTGCGGGCTATACGCTGGTCACAACGGCAAACATCCGTTCGATGCAATTGGTCTGCGTAACCATGAAAGCGGAAACCCGTGCCGTTACTTATAACGATACCAAAGCACTGTTCAATTCCGTTGAGGGGTTGTATAAGCCCATGAGGATAACGCCGGAAATGTTTGGCGTGCACCGTGCGGAACAGACCGAGAACGGAGAAAAAGTAGCGGATCTTGAGCTGACGCTTCGCGAGCCAGTTACGTTCTGGGTTCCCAATGAGATCTTCTTTGAAAATCTTTCCGTAACGTTCAGCATTCCGGATACCGTCGAAGGAACCCTGCCCCAGACGGTAACGGCGACCTTTTCGTATGACGGCGTCGAGAACGTAGGGACAGCAACGGTTTCGGTTCTTCGCAAGGAAACGACCGCACCGCAAGAAACTCAAAACGAGCAAAAAGGGAATGTATTTGTCACCATCCTGATTATTCTCGGCATTCTGGTTCTTTGCTTTCTGGTGCTGGCACTCGCTCTGTGGATCTATTCCGAAATCCGTCGGAAAGAACGGATCAAACGCAAGCGTCTGCAACGTCTGAACCGGGAAGCGGAACTGCGGGAAAACGGAGATGTGAACGAACAAAAAGGAGAAACAAACCGTGTCCAAAGATAAAAAACTCCGGTCGGAGGCAATGGATCTTCTGTTTGAGGGAATGTTGAAACTCCGGTCTGTGGATGAGTGTTACGCCTATTTTGAGGATCTCTGCACGGTCGCGGAGATGCGTGCGATGGCACAGCGCTTTGAGGTAGCGAAAAACCTTTCCGACGGCATGACCTATATGCAGATTGAAAATTCCGTCGGTGTCAGTGCGGCGACCATCAGTCGCGTAAAGACTGCATTGGAAGACGGTGCGGACGGGTACAAGCTTGTTCTGGAAAGGATGAAGAAATAACGGTGTCATACGACTACGACTCGCTTTCGGATTTTTACGACCGTTTCAACGAAGAGCCGGACTATGAACGGTATTGGAAGCGCGCGGTTGAAAAGTTCGGACTTCCCCAAACCGGACTTGCTTTGGACTGCGGATGCGGAACCGGAACACTTCTGCTTCATCTTTGCAACAAGGGCTACGACTGTACCGGAACCGATGTGTCCCCTGCCATGTTGCAGAAAGCCGAGGAAAAACTTCTCGGAGCCGGTTATCTTCCGCACCTGGTCTGTCAGGATCTGACCGAGCTGGACCTTTTCGGCGGCTACGATGCCGTTTTCTGCACACTGGACACGGTGAATCATTTGCAGAAACGGGATCTTGCACGTTTTTTTCGCAAACTTTACAACTTTGTAGAACCGGGCGGCGTATTCGTTTTTGACGCAAAAACCAAAGAGGGATTCCGAAGGACGGAAGGCACCCGGGTATGTGACGACGGAAAGGATTTTCTCTGCATGCAGGGAGATTTTACCGGGAAATACGCCTTTTACCGTTTTACCATGTTTCATGACGGCGAACGGGCAGACGAGGATGTGGAAGAACGGTTCTACGAGCCGGAAGAGTTCCGGAAGCTTCTGGAACAAGCCGGCTTCCGCTGGCTCGGAAAGGTCGCTTACGGAAAAGACCGGAATCTGTACGGAGCGAAGAGAGAACGGGTATGAAAGAAATTCTGTTGCAATATATAACGCCGGGAACACGTCTTTCGGCAGCATTCCTCTCGGATGCCGTGCGGAAGAGCATGGAATCCAACCGCATTCCCCCGGAGGAGGCGGAATTCGTAGGCAAAACGGAATGTCTTTGTGCCTGTCTGGTTTCCGGAAGAAAAGAAGAGACCGCAACCGCCAGCGTCTCGGTTACGGATGCCGCAAACGGGCGGAGATTTACCGCCGTCTGTGAAAAAGACGGCCGCGTACGTGCCTGCGCGGATTCCGTGGATCGCGGCGTAATCCGCAACGGCGTAATTCTTGCCGTAACGCAGAAATTACAGGTGCGTGGCGACTATTCCAGCGTTGTCACCGCTTCTACACTGGACGATGCCGTAACGGAGTATTTTCATTCCAGCCAACAGGTTCGCGCCAAAAGCGTCACGCTTCGCCTGGAAGACGGATATGCCGCCGTTCTTTGCGAACGGTTTCCCATCACGGAACCGGAGCACCGCGTCTACGATGAGGATGCCGACCGGATGTTTGCCCGCATGGACATCCTCCGTCAGACCGCCCACACACAGGAAGATTTGTTTTGCGCACTGGAGGATCTGGAAAAAACAGGAGAAACGCCGCTCCGGTTCGGCTGCACCTGCACCAAACGAAGTGTTCGCGCCGCTCTGGCGGGTCTGACGGAGGACGAGCTACGGGCAGCCCGTCAGGAAGACGGCACAGTTGAAGTACGCTGCAAACATTGCGGCAAAGTCTTTCGACTTGAGGTGGATCTTTGATGAAACGACCGGTTCTTCTGCTTTTGTCAACCGTTCTTCTGCTGACGCTCTGCTCCTGCCATGCACAGAACACAGGGAAAACCTATCGGGATATTCCCCTTCAGAAAGAAGATTCTTCCGTAGCGTCCTTCACGCTTTCCGCCGGTCAACCGTTGGCAATCCGGCTGAAAACAACCGGGAACGTCTGCGGAATGGAACTGGTGCCGGATGGGAAGAACGAAGCCACCGTGACACTTTGCGTATACCGGTTTGACACATCGGTAGAAGAAACGATTTCCCGGTCGGTGCTGTATCGGAAAAAGGATTGGCATATCCGCACAGAAGGCGAACGTATTGCCTTGATGTTTGAACCAACCGCAGGCGGCGAACTGTTGCTTGTTCTGCAGGCCGATGCGGATCTGTCGTTGCAATCCGCACTCCCGGCAGACGGCATCACATTTTACCGGAACGGGCAATTATCCCCTGCCGCTGTTTGCGGATGTATTATACTGACTGAATAAGAATTAAAAAAAAGACAAGACTCTTATCGAACCTCGAAAGGAGTCTTGTTTTTTATGTCTCTTTATCCGAAACCGAATCGGAACCGCCACGCCGACGTGTTGGTTCTCGGCGGGAATCTGACCGGGCTGATGACGGCATACATTCTTCAAAAACACAACCGAACGGTTCTGCTTTGCGATGCGGGAGAAATCGGAGCGGCGTTTCCGGAATTTCTGCGTTGGACAGAAACCGTATTCGGAGAAGAAGAGCGAAGCAAGGACAAAATCCGGGCACGCAGCGGCGCCATCCAAACCGTGCGGGAAGCCGCGGATGCCTGCGCCCGTCCGCTTACTCTGAGCGATGCGTTTCTCTGCTCCGAAGACCGAAACGCCGAAAACACCTTTTCCCTTCTCGGCGGATCCTTTCGGGCGTCCGGGCTTTCGGGGAAGACCGTTTCCGGAGAAACCAGTCCGCTTTCCGGTTATGCAGGATTCCTTGCACGGGACGCAGGGCTTTGCTACGAGCCACACACATTTGCACAGGGGCTCTGCGATCTTCTCGCCATACGGGGTGCGGAAATTTTTGAGCGGACAGTTATTGAGGAGATCCTGCCCACACGTACCGGAATCTGTGCGTTTACGGAATCCGGACACCGACTGACCGCATCCTTTTTGGTCGATACAACATTCCCGGCATCCGTTCCCCTCGCCTCCCGCAAGCGTAAAATCGCCTATTCCGGGGTTTCCGCCTCCGTCCGGAAACAACCTCTGATTTTTCAGGAAGACGAAAAAAACGGCATCTGCGGTGTCCTGGATGGGTTCCGTTCCATGGTACGGCGCAATGTCTGCTCTGCCTTCGGAAAAACCTCTCCGGTCCGGGAGTTTCAGCAGACCGCGGCAACACGGAGAGCAGAAAAGCACCTGAAAACGAAGATGACCGAAACAAACGGGCTGCTCTGCAAAAAAGAGCCGGCTTCCGGGAGCACGGCTCTGGCACGGGACGGTTCCCGGTGGTACATGCTTTCCACGCTTGGCTGTCCGCTTCTGGACAGTGTTGTTCTTGCCGAAGACCTTCTTTCCCTGCAACACGGAGGGACGTCGGTTTTTCCGTTATTCCGGCTCTGAAAAAGGGGGCTCCCGCATACGGGGTGGTATGCGGGAGTGAGAAAAGAAAAAAGATGGGGATTCCGACGGTATTCACCGTCGGTGTATGAAGGGGCTTTCAATCAGGAGGACTGGCTCCGTCTTGAACTGCTTTTATTATAGCGGATCCGGATGCGTTTGTAAAGAGATTGTGGGCCGGAAACGTTCGACAAAGTTTGGCAATTCCCTTGAAAAAAAAGTCGGATTATGCTACAATAACAGGGATTATGACAAAGAAGGGGGAATCCTCCATGAAAACCTTCCTGCCCGCGAACATTCTGCTTCCGAAAACATGTGATCCGACGCGCTGGAGCGTCATCGCATGCGATCAATATACCTCGGACCGATCCTACTGGAAAAAAACGGAAACGCTCTGCGCGGATGTTCCGTCCACACTTCACATGATTTTTCCCGAAGTGTACCTAAACGACGGCGACGCAGAGACGCGCACGGAAGCCATCAACCGTACCATGCACAAATATCTGGACAGCGATGTTTTTTATGAACAGACCGATGCCTTTGTTTACGTGGAGCGAACACTGGCAAACGGAAAAATCCGTCGCGGCGTTGTGGGAATGTTTGACCTGGACGATTACGACTTCACGCCCGGCTCGCAAACCCGAATCCGTGCAACGGAGGGAACCGTCCGGGAAAGAATTCCTCCCCGGGTCGCCATCCGCAAGGATGCGCCGCTGGAGCTTCCGCACATTATGATTCTGATTGACAACGATCTCCGTTCGGTCATTGAACCCCTCAGCCGGGCAACCGAAGCCGAAAAGCCGCTGTACGATTTT
The DNA here is from genome assembly GCA_934438175.1 of uncultured Eubacteriales bacterium. GTDB lineage: Bacteria > Bacillota > Clostridia > Oscillospirales > UBA644 > CAKSBH01. Next base: position 73,668 of record CAKSBH010000009.1, read on the forward strand.
GATCTGATGTTCGGGTCCGGACATCTGAAAGGAAAACGTGTTCCGCCCGAGGCCGCACAGATCATGCTGCAGGCATTGGATCGTCTGGCGGATCCGGAGCAATTCGAAAAGAAGTACCGCGTCTCCGGCAAAGCGCCGCTCGTGTTTGCCGTAGGAGACGGAAACCATTCGCTGGCAACTGCAAAGGTTTGCCGGGAACAATTCGGAAAAAGTCGCTATGCACTGGCAGAGCTTGTCAATCTGCACGACGATTCCCTTTCCTTTGAACCCATTCACCGCGTTATCTTCAACGTCCGTCCCGATGACCTGACCGATGCGTTGCGCAGCTTCTTCCCATCGGCACATCCCGCAACCTCTTCCTGTCCGAAGCCGGATGCACACCGTTTTTCCGTTGTTACAAAAAACGGAACCGGGGCATGGGACCTTGACAAGCCCATCCGGAATCTTCCGGTTGGCTCTGTACAGGATTTTCTTGATTTCTTTGTAAAAGAAACCGGCGCAACAGTGGATTACATCCACGATGAAGAAGCGGTTTTTTCCTTGGTAAAAAACACCCCGGACACCGTGGGAATTCTGTTGCCCGCCATGCAGAAAAACGAGTTATTCCGCACCGTGATTCTGGACGGAGCCCTTCCCCGCAAGACCTTTTCCATGGGACATGCCTGTGACAAGCGCTTTTATCTGGAATGCCGCAAAACGGACAAATAACCCGTTCATATTTTCCTCCCTTACCGCAATATCCTGTTGGTAAGGGAGGTTTTCTTATGTTGTTTCCGCTGGATTTTTTCTTTCTCATCCTGCACATCTGCGGTGCCGGCTCCTTTCCCCGCCCCCTCACCTTGCAGGAAGAACAGACGTATTTAACGCGCATGCACCAAGGCGACCGGGAAGCACGGAACAAGTTAATCGAACACAATCTGCGGCTTGTCGCCCACATCGTCAAAAAATATTATGCCACACCGGAAGATCAAGACGACCTGGTCTCCATCGGCACCATCGGATTGATCAAAGCCGTAGACAGTTTTAAGCCGGATAAAAAAACGAAGCTGGCAACGTATGCGGCAAAATGCATCGAAAACGAAATTCTCATGTACTTCCGCAGCCAGAAAAAAACGGCAAACGACGTTTCCATCAACGAAGAAATCGACACCGACAAGGACGGGAACGCCCTGTCCCTGATTGACGTTCTGTCAGAGGAAGACAACATTCTGGATACCATTTACGGCAAAATGCGGGTAGACGAAGTCAACCATCGCATCCGCACGGTTCTGAATGGGCGCGAACGTGAAATTATCTGTCTGCGCTACGGATTGACCGAGCCGGCATTGACACAGCGGGAAACGGCAAAGCGGTTGGGAATCTCCCGCTCTTATGTTTCCCGCATTGAGAAAAAGGCACTGGAAAAGTTGAAAGACGGACTTCTTTCTCCTTGACTTTCTCTGCAAAATATAGTATGATAGGAAGCACAGAATCCTAAAAAAACGGAGGCAGAAGCATGATTGATCTGACCAAAGACCCTCAATATGAGGCAAAGGTATCCGACTATAACGGTTGTGTCCGTTACGATTTCAAAGTATTCGGAAGAGATTCCATTGTGGTTCTTCCCAAGAACCCCGTCAAGGGAAACAACTGGGTCTGGCGTGCGGAATTTTTTGACGCTTTCCCCATTGTCGATCTTGATCTGATGAACAAGGGCTGGTTCCTCGCTTATCACTGCATCAGCGACATGTACGGCAACGACGAATCCCTCGCCATGATGAAAGAATTCCACGACTTCATGGTAAAGGCATTTGATCTGAACCCCAAAGTCGCCCTCTTCGGTTTCAGCCGCGGTGCTTTTTACAGCGTCAACTATACGGCAAAACATCCGGAAGATGTGGGTTGTGTATATCTGGATGCCCCGGTTCTTGACCTTCTCTCGTGGCCGGGCGGAAAGGGACGCTCCTTCGACGGACGCGGTTCGGAACGCTGGAACACCATTTGCTCCAACGACTGGGAAATCTGCAAAAAGGTGCTTCATCTTACCGATGAAACCGCAGAAGAATACCGCGGAAGCCCCAAGTTCCACCTGAAAGAACTTGCCGAGCACAACATTCCGATTGTTCTTGTTCAGGGTGATGCCGATCAGGCAGCCCCGATGGAAGAAAACGCACAACTGCTGATTGACAACTACACCAAATGGGGAGCAACCAAATTCAAAGTCATTATCATGCCGGGCAAACAACATCACCCGCACAGTGTTCTTGACCATCCGGAACAGGTTTCCGATTTTATCACAGCGTGCTTCCGCTAAAACAGCAAAAAAGAACTCCGATTTTCAGATCGGAGTTCTTTTTATACGGTTATACGGTTACGAATAAAAACCGAGCGTACGCAGAATCAATTGGGCGTTGACACGGCAACCGAAATCGTTGGCGTGATTGATCATGTTATACGTCAGACTCGCAAATCCCTTCTGCTTTACCATCTCCCGCGTGGCGGCGTAAATGGCAGATACCGCGATGTGTGCAGAAGACATTTCTCTGCGGATCTCCTCGTGCGCCTTTTCGAAGGAAACCAGCGTCTCGTTGTGATACACCAGACATTCCTCATTGTGGGCAAACGGAGAAAGCAGAACGATTTCCGTATCCGGCTTTTCATTCAAAACCGTTTCCAACAGCTTTTTGATGCTTTGCTTGTATTCCTCAACCGGGCGTTGCACCTCGTTGCTTCCGAACTTGATACAGAGAAGATCCGGACGGTGTGCACAGACACGCTCCGCAACATTCTCCCGCCCCCAGACGCTGTCGGTTCCGCCGACTGCGGTGTTGACATAAGAAATCTTTGCCTGCGGATAGGCGGAAGCAAAGGAATCCGTAACGATTTTCGCATACGGCGGCACATTCGGCGCCACATGGTACAGATCGCTGACATCGCAGCCAAACACCTGAGAATCCCCGTACCAGAGCCAAGTCATCGGGTCACCGGACAACAGGCGCTTACGGAAAAGCGGCAGGTCGTCCGCCACATTTTCCGGCAACGGTCCCTGCCAGGTTTCCTTTGTTTCGTACGAAAAATAATAGGTGTATTCCCGCAAGACAAAAAAGTCCGTCGGACGGTAAAGAATTCCGGGATGAACCGTCGCCCAACCGCACGTCGGCTGATCGGCAGGTTCTTCATATACCGAGCGTAAAAGAACATTCATACGGGAATTTTCCGTCAGAATCACACGGTCTCCCTCAACCACAAAATCTTTTCCCTCGGCAAACTCGGTCTGCAGATCCGAACTGCGCATGGAAATCACGCCAGACGGACGGTACAGCAAACGGGCAGACGGTCGGCCGCCGTCTTTCGGCTCCGGAAAAACAACGCTTTCCTGCAAAACCGTTCCCCCGCACCAGAACGGATGTTTTTCCTGAGACAGGTCGTAGCGGGACAAATCTTCATGTCTCATTGATAATATTCAACCGTTAAAAACGCTGCCATCGCGCAGGGAATATCCACGGTATACACACCCTCGGCGTTCGGAGTCAGAACGGTTGTTGTTTTGTTCAGATACAGCGTAACGGAAGAAGCACCCGGGATTTTGAACGTAACGGTTTCCGTCACCTTCTCCGGAATGCTTGCGGCATTGAACAGCATGAAGGCGGCACCGTCGCCGTTGGTTTCTTCAAATTCGGAAACAATCAGCCCGTCGTTGCATCCCGTAACCTCAATGGCAGTACCCTTATAAGAGGTCAGATTCTTCAGCGGTTTGGTAAAGTTTTCGCCAAGCCGGTTGTGTGCGCCTCCGGTCACCCAGTCGTATTTCTCAAAAACATCCTGGAAATAGCGGACTTCTTCCAGCACCTGCTGCCCGGCGTACCAGGCGGCATTGCGGGTGCCGTCGCTGTTGAACATGGTGTAGCGGCTCTCTCCTTCAACCGGCTTGATGTCTTCATGCGTATTGTTGTAATTAAACAGAACAATGCCGGAGAAACCGAACGCAAGGTCGGCATACACAACGTAACGCATATCGTCCAGAGCATCGCCGATTCCGTTTGTCACCTGCACGTAGCCCCAGGCGGGCAGATTCTCCCCCTTGCGTGCGGAGCGGGCAAGCATCAGAAGCTCCGTGTAGAACTTCTCATAAAGATAACTGTCCACCGCAGAGCCGCCGAACGGATACGGGTCGGATGCCATATGGAAAAGATTGTAGTTGTTCAGAAAATAATTGTAGTAGTTTTCCAGGTTCGTTTCCGGGCCGATGAGCTCCAAGCTGCAAAGGTCGACGTGCACATCCTTGTCCGGATAGGCCTCCCGCCACATTTTGGCAATGGGTACCCATTCGCGCAACGCCGTATAACCCGGTTCGTCGCCGAGATAAAATCCGACGAAATGCGACAGATTCCGATACGGCTCTGTCAGACGGTCCAGTTCTTCCCGGGACAGGGAGGTATCCCGGATGGAGTTATCACAAACAAAGAAATCCAAACCGTACTGCTGTGCCATACGGATATTGAAATTAGAATCCTCTTCCTGCTGTCCGCCATCATGAATATAGTCCATCAGCAAACCGTCAACGCCGAATTCCTTCATCAGCCGGAAGTCCTCTTCCTCGGCACGGTAACCAATCACTTTGCCGGTTGTTTCATCCGCATAGTCAATGTGCGGGTACGGGCTGAACGCAATGAATTTTACCTGATTCACATCCGGCTTCACTTCTGTCCAGTAGGCATACACCGTGTCGACCGCAGCGCCGTCCGAACCGATTGTCGTCGGAGTAGCGTCCACCACACGGGTGCCCTTTCCGTCCGGCTCCGTAAACCAGCCGCGGAACGCATATCCCTCACGTGTCGGCGTGGCGGGAACGGAAAACGTTCCGTCGCCATCGGCTTCCGCATACAGGGCTTTGTCATCGTAGCCCAGATCAAACTTCACACCCGAGTTTCCAATCCCGTTTTCGCAGGCAGCCAGAAACGGAAAACAGAGACAGGCAATAAGCAGCAGGGTAAAAAATCTTTTCATATTCTTCCTCCGTTGTATCTTTTTTCGATAAAAGTCGGCTTGATTCTTTTAGGATATCATATCTTTCAAAAAAAATCAATAAAAAAAAAGAAAAATCTTCAAAATTTACATAAGATGCCGCATTTCACACCCGATGGGTCTCCAGATATGCCCGCACCTCGTCCAAGTCTGTAAACAGACCCGCCAACAGAGGTCTCGTTTCCGCATCCGGCTGCTTACAATCCGGCACCATAAAGGGCAATGCGCCCGCCCGGGATGCCGCTTTGATTCCGTTCTGAGAGTCTTCCAGAACGATACAACGACGGATATCCGCACCGATACGCTCCGCTGCCGTCAGAAAGATCTGGGGATTTGGCTTTCCGAGCGTAACGTCTTCCCCGCAGATTACGGCGTCAAACGCGGAGGTCAGTTTGGACATGCGCAGATACTCGTCCGCACGGGGATGCTCGCTGGAGGTGGCGACAGCTGTTTTCAACCCGTTTTCTTTCAAAAAGTCAAGCAGATTGTACAATCCCTTTTTCACGGTCAACCCATGGGTACGGATATAATCCATGGCAATCTCAAGCCGACGGATCCGGATGGGATAGAACGGAAAATCCTTTCCGTACGCCTGTTCAAAGTGGCGGCGGCCATCTTCTGCATTCAGCCCGATTGCGCCCTCCACAACATCACGGGTCACCTCATAGCCGAACTCCTTCGCTGCCCAGGGCCAGGTCAGTGTATACACGCTTTCCGTATCAAACATCAAACCGTCCATATCAAACAGAACGGCCTCCACAGACCGTCCGCATACTTCAATCATACCGCAACCCTCTTTCTTTTTTCAATAAGTATAGCATAATCGGTAACGCTTTGCAAGATTTTAGGGTCAATGCTTGCAAAAAAAACAAAACTGTGCTATAATGCCGATATCGAAAAATTCCGGAAAGAAGTCTTTTCTTATGAAACACATCAAAACCGTTGTTTTCGATCTGGACGGCACATTGCTGGATTCCATCCCGGATATTGCCTCGGCAATGAACACCGTTCTTTCCGAAAACGGTCTTCCCACGCACACCCGGGAAGAATATATTTCCTTTATCGGAGACGGTGTGGCACAGCTGGTCCACCGTTCTCTCGGCAAACAGGACACCCCCGCTTTGTTTGAAAAGGTCCGCCGCGAATATTCTGCACAGTATTCTGCCCATGCTGCCGAAAAGACCGAACCGTTTGACGGAATTCTGCAGGCACTGGATGCACTGACCGGTTCATATCGGCTCGCCATTTTGTCCAACAAGGGAGACGCCGATGTCAAAAAACTGACAGTGCAATATTTCGGAACCCGTTTTGCCAGCGCTTTCGGGCAGTTTGGCAACTACAAAGTCAAACCGTCGCCGGATCTTCTGTTTGTAACGGCGAAGGAACTGGGAGTTTCCGAAAAAGATCTGATCTTTGTCGGAGATTCCCCCGTGGATGTCGAAACAGCCCATGCTGCCGGAATTCCCTGCATTGCCGTTGAATGGGGATATCGCACACGGGAACAGCTGATTGCCGCAGGATGCGACTATCTTTGCAAACAGCCGACGGATCTTCCCGCGGTAATCCGGGAGGCAGACGTATGAACAACCGTCTTTCTTCTCAGAGTTTTCGCTATGATTTAACCGATCCCTCGATGCGCGAAGACCTTCTCCGTGCCCGTCATCTGGTACAGGAACTGAACCGGTTGGATGTCAACGACACGGCCGCTAAGCAAACCCGGATGAAAGAACTGTTCGGAACGCTGGGAGACGGAGCGGATCTCAATCCCCCGTTCACCTGTGACTTCGGCAAACATATCCATATCGGAAACAACTTCTTTTGCAACTATAACTGCACGATTCTGGACATTGCCGAGGTTACCATCGGAGATGACTGTCTGTTCGGGCCGAATGTTTCCATTTACACGGCTGCTCATCCGGTCGATTTTGCCGGACGCAAAGCCAACATCGGAACCGGAGCACCCGTCCGGATCGGCAACGGGGTATGGATCGGAGGAAACTCCGTGATTCTCGGCGGTGTAACCATCGGCGACCGTGCCGTCATCGGTGCGGGAAGCGTTGTGACGCATGACATTCCGCCCGACACAGTCTGGGCGGGAAATCCTGCCCGTTTTCTGCGCAACATTGACAACGGAGAAGAAAAGGAGATTCTATAAAAAATTAAAAACACCGCCATTTTTTGTGCATATTGCACGGTTTGACGGTGTTTTTCTTTTG
>CAKSBH010000010.1 GCA_934438175.1 uncultured Eubacteriales bacterium
AAAGCGAATGACACTCCCCGTCCTGGATGAGGGTTCGGAGACCGGAGATCCGGAGAACGAACCGGCACACATCCGTCGGACGGGGTATTTCCTTTCCGGACGGTATCCGGGAGTTCAAAATGTCGCAAAAAAAGCTTTCCATTCTCGCGTTGTCAAAGCAATCTCCGGTACCGCCGAGACTTTGAACAAGTCCCGTCTCCCGGAACGCGGTTCTGAACGCTTCGCTGTAAATCGACATTCTTCTCTCTCCTTTTTTCTATTCTACCACACCTTAGGGTGTTTCTCGACTCTACCTACTTATTATAACAGCCCAAAATAAGTCAGCCCTTATTCGTTGCTTTATTTCGCACATTGATTTCCGTCAACCAATTTACAAATTCCGTCCGCTTTCATTTTTGCGCCTGCGAGGAATCGTTTTTGTCTCCTCATAACTGACATTCGCAAGGAATTCAACCGTACTGTCTGCCGTATCGGATAGCAAAACCGAAACCCAATGCAGCTTATTCATATGATAGGCAGGGTAAACTCCCTGCTCCTTGCCGAAAAACCCGAACATTTCAAGCGGTATCTTCAGGTTCACAATATCAACCGCCTCATCACTGTCAATACCGAATTTGCGCCGCGAAACCTTCATCACAACGGCAAACCATTTGCGGCTTCCCTTGTGGCGCAATACCGCTGTTTCGAAATCCTCATCAAACGGATAGTCCGGCTCTGTGCCGAGCTCGGCTCCGCAAAACGCCAAAAACGCTTCTTTTGTCATACCTGCCTCCCGATTTACACCCGCCGTAACGGGTCGTTGCGTATGTTTCACTACGATTATACCATTATAGCCCAACTTTTTCAACAGCGGACACGCGCGATTTTATCCTTTCGCGCACTTGTTGCCTTTTGCCCCGCCGTGTGATATAATACAGGTACAACGATAATACGAGAGGAACTTTACCGACAGATGAAACTTAAAAACACAGCAAAAGCCATCGGCGCAATCACCATATCAATACTCCTTTTAACCTCATGTGTCGCCTTACCACCCGAATCTGTTTCCGATGTGACAGACAGCGTCGCAACTGAGCAAAGCGACTCCTTTTCTGCGGTTCTTCCGCCCGCGGATAACGGAAAATACGGTCAGCGTGCCTCAGAAATTGCCGACAGCGCGATACGGAACGCAATCGTCCTGTTGGCGGCGCACCCCGCCGCCGAAATATCCTCCGGCGCACCGGTACCCACGCTCCGCCGTGACCGGCTCTCTGCCCCCGTACGCGATATTTACGATATGCTGCTTGCCGCAGTTGATTCCGTCGGAGCGTATGAATGGGATTCCGTCAGCTACGGAAAAACGGCGTTTTCTGACTTTATGGAGGCGGACGAAGCGCTGAGAGCCGACAACCCGCGCTGTCGAGCTTACTACTACCCCGATGTCAGCGGAAACACCTATCGCCCCATATACTTCCTGCCCGGCACCTCCAACGACCAACCGACAGATGACACGCAAGAAATAACAGCCCGTATGGAGCTTTTCGACGCCGTATGCAAGCGTATCGTCGAATGTATGCCGGACGGTCTCTCCGATCTCGGAAAATACCGCTATTTTGCCGCCGTGATAACCGGACGGTGCGAATATGACAGCTCTCTTTCTACAATGAGCCTTCCCTACCCCGCCTATAACGCACTGGTAAACGGCAGTGCTGTGTGTAGCGGCTACGCCTCCGCCATGGAGCATCTTTGCGGCGAGGCAGGTCTTTTCTGCGTGCGCACAGACGGCACAAAAGACGGCGGAAACCATGCGTGGAACCGGATCTGCCTTTCCGGCAGCTATTATTACTGTGATCTGACCGCCGCCGATGCCTCAGTGCCCGGCTCCGATGCGTGGCTTGAATGTATCGCAATAACCGCCAAGCGCGCAAAGAGCGGAAACTACGTCCCATTCAGGAAGGATATGACGGCTGACGGCACGGACGATATCCGATAAACCGCCGCGGTTTTGTCATCGGAAGCAGTCAAAAGCCCTTTTCATTTGAAATAGAGAGTGTTTTTTCTCTTCCTCAAAGTGTTGTTTTTATCAGAACAGGCAGTTTGCAGTATTATTCATCTTCATTTCTTTCTAAGCGGAAATGCGATAATAACCGTTCCCAAAATTCGAGAAGACTTAGGGTGTATGAAAAAAGCAACCTGCATCGGACGCTAATGTCGGTACAGGTTGCTTTTTAGAGATTCAAGCTATTATTATCCGTGATATAGCGCTTAGTCGCTCCACCGTTTCTTCCACCGCATACCCGCCGCCGAAGATGACCTCGATGTGCTTATCGGCGTACACCTTGATGCATCCCACCATCTGACGGACGATGCTGTCATCGTAGCGGCAGTTGCAATCTTCTCTTTTATAAATGTAACCGATGACGAGCCTCCTTTCAGGCAGACACAAATATTTAACAAATAAAAATACGAAAAAAAGGCAGAAGGTGCGCGAAATCATCGCACTTTCTGTCCTTAAAAACATGTACTACAGGGTTCAAATCCTGTCCGAAGCCGTTTTTTTGAAATGATATCTTTTTCTGCACTCTGTATCCGCAAACCTCATGGTTGCGAAAAAGCGAGGAAACGCAAGAAAACCCCCGAAATCTCACGATTTCGGGGGTTCGAAGCCATGATATCTTTTTTGGCTTCACGATATGGCAGCGGAATAGGGATTCGAACCCCAACAAACAGAGTCAGAGTCTGTCGTGCTACCGTTACACAATTCCGCTATTGACGGCTGTGTTTCTACAGCCGCCTTATTATTATACACGATTTTTCCGGTTTGTCAAGCCCTTTTGCCCTTTTTACGCAGAAAATTTATCAAAAACAAAACAAGAAACACCGCCAGAGCCCAAACGAGAACCGATGCCAACATTCCGAAAATCTGCAAACGCGTGGCATAAGCCGTATAATTCGGGGCGATATAACTCTGCGCCAGGTAAGATTCCAAATCCTCGTCCGTCAGCAGGGATCCAATGTTCGGCGTTTGTTCCACAAAGCGGAAAGGAAAGCCGAAACGCATAGGGTTCAGATCTTCCGCCGTGCGGAATGTTCCCGGGGCAACGGGAAGAAACATGGAAAGAACCGTCAGCCCCGTACCGATCAGAAGAGCAGGAACCGCCTGTTTGCGAAAACGGCGGACACACAGAAAAATGCCATACAGAATCAGAAAAAGTGCCGCATTCGCCAAAGCCGAAAGAACGGCCTGCGAAGCGTCGAACGTTGCCGGATACTGATCATACCGGGGAAGAATAAACGATGTGTTGAACGCACCGAGCGCTTTGATCTGCTCGGACGTCAGTTGCAACTGCACAAACGGAAACGGAAATCCCACATGCATGGGCAAAAAATCCGTCGCCTCCGTATAAGTGAACGGAAGGGTCGGCAGCACCGCGGTCAACGCCGTAAAAAGAAGAGAACTTGCAAGCAAAACCGCAAGAATGACAATCGGATTCTTTTTTTTCATGCGTCCGTCCCGTCCTCTCCCGCCAAACGGCGTGCCTGATCTGCCGTTACCAGAGCATCAATCAGTTCATCCAGATCTCCGTCCAGAATCTGCAGCAGCTTATACAGCGTCAGACCGATGCGATGATCCGTCACCCGCCCCTGCGGAAAGTTGTAGGTACGGATGCGCTCACTCCGGTCTCCGGTTCCTACCTGACTGCGGCGGTCAGCGGCAATCTTCTCGGCCTGTTCCGTCTGTTTTTTCTCCAGAAGTTTAGCGCGCAGCAACTTCAGGGCACGGTCCTTGTTTTTGTATTGACTGCGCTCATCCTGACAGTCCACCACAATGCCCGTCGGCACATGAATGACACGGATGGCCGATTCCGTTTTGTTGACATGCTGCCCGCCTGCGCCGGCGGAACGGTGCGTCTCGATAATCAGGTCGCCCGGTGCGATCTGCACATCCACATCCTCGGCTTCCGGCAAAACGGCAACGGTGACCGTCGATGTCTGAATGCGCCCCTGTGATTCCGTTTCCGGAACCCGTTGAACCCGATGAACACCGCTCTCAAATTTCAGACGACTGTATGCCCCCTGACCGTCCACGGAAAAAGTTACCTCACGAAATCCGCCGAGCTCCGTTTCGTTTTCCGACAGAATCTCCGTTTTGAAACCGTGCGCATCGGCAAACATGGTATACATCCGAAACAGCGAATGGGCAAACAGAGCTGCTTCTTCGCCACCGGCACCTGCCCGGATCTCCAGAATGACACTGCGGTCATCGTTGGGATCTTTGGGCAGCAGAAGAATCCGGAGTTCCTGTGCCAGACCGGCAACAAGGATCTTTCCGTCGGCAAGTTCCTGCGCCACCATGTCACGGAATTCTTCCTCCAGCGGGGTTGCCAGAAGAGACTCCGCCTCTTCCACCTGTGTTTTTGCACGGCAATAGGACTCATAGGTCTGAACCACCGGAGTCAGGGCCTTATATTCTTTCATCAAATCACGGTATGCCGCAAGATCCGACAGAACGTCCGGGTCGGTCAGTTTCTCACCGATTTCGCGATACCGGGCGGCAACACCCTGAAGTTTTTCAAACATCGTTTTCTGCACCTCATTGATTTTTCCGTATGTTATTATACCAAATTTTCGGCGTTGTGTAAAGAGTTCCGCATTATTTTCACAAACGTCTTGACAATCCGGATATGTCGGCATATAATATAAAAAAGTCTTCAGGGCGGGGTGCAATTCCCCACCGGTGGTTGGCAGTCCGGTTTCCGTCTGCCGAAAGTCCACGAGCCGCATGGCTGAACCGGCGAAATTCCGGTACCGACGGTCACAGTCCGGATGAAAGAAGCACATTCCGCAGTTCCGCCCGTGATGTCTTCACGGGTATTTTTTTATGGAGGACGTTCTATGAACCGAAATTCCCTTCAACGGCTTGCGCTGATGTCTGTTCTGACGGCGCTCGGCGTTGTTCTCGCAGCTCTCATTCATTTTCCCCTGTTCCCTGCCGTGCCGTTTCTGGAATACGATCCCGCAGATGTTCCCGTTCTTCTTTGCACGTTTCTGTTCGGTCCGGGCTGGGGCATCGGAATCACTTTTGCCGTTTCACTGTTTCAGGGTCTGACCGTCAGCGCCTCCGGGGGCTGGTACGGCATTGTCATGCATATCCTCGCCACTTCGGCATATGCCGCGGTTGCCGGGATTTTCTATCACCGTCACCGCACCCTGAAAGGTGCCGTGGGGGCGCTTCTGCTCGGAATGCTTGCCATGGTTCTTGTGATGATTCCCGCCAACCTTCTTATCACACCGCTGTTTACAGGGCAAAGCGTGGAATCTGTTCTGGGCTGGATTCTTCTGTTCAACGCCCTCAAGGCAGGACTGAACGGGCTGGTAACATTTTTTATTTACAAGCCGCTCAAACGCATTTTCAAACTTTGATTTCCGGGAGGACTCCATGCAAAAAACAACTCCGGCAGTTTTTGCCGTCGGCAATACCTATCAGATCCGTCAGCCCGCTCCGGTTCCTTCGTTGTTTTCGGTTCTGGTAGACGGTGTCTGGTATTCCGATGAAGTTGCCGGCGTGATGCGCACCGATGTGCCGTTTCATGCCGTCACCGTTCCGCAGGAAGCGCTGAACCGTACCCGGACGTACCGGGTACGGGAAACGGAAATGCACAACCGCCTTCCCTACTTTCCCGTAACCGGAACGGTAACGGAAACGGACTATTCCTTCACGCCTGTGCCCGAAACCGGAGCCGTCCGCACCTTCCATATCTCCGACACACACGGAAAAACAGAAGCCGCAATCCGTGCCGCGCAAAAATTCGGGAACGCCGATTTTTATCTTCTCAACGGCGACCTTGCCGACAGTGCCGCAGATGCGGACTGCGCGCTTGTGCCGTACCGGATTCTGGAGTCCCTGACGCACGGAACCAGACCTGCCGTTCTCACAAGAGGAAATCATGAATTGCGCGGTGCTTTTGCGGAGAAACTGCCCTCCGTTCTGCCGAACCGGAACGGACAGCCGTTTTATTCATTCCGGCTCGGTTCGGTATGGGGCGCGGTTCTGGACTGTGCCGAAGACAAGGAAGACGGGCATCCCGAATACAACGGTACCGTATGCTGCCGTGAATTTCGCCGTCATCAGACGGAATTTCTGTATGACCTTGTACGGAGAGCCGAAGAGGAATACGCCGCGCCCGGCGTCCGTACCCGACTGATTGTTGCACACAAACCGTTTTCCCTGGTACAACCCGCCCCTTTTGACATTGAACAGGATCTTTACCGGGAATGGGTGCGGATCCTGCGGCAGGACATCCGTCCGAACCGCATGGCGTGCGGACACCTGCACCGGGCGGAAATCATCCACCCCGGAAGCCCCCAAGACCGTTTCGGACAGCCCTGCGATGTCATCCTCGGCGGAATCCCCGGAGAGCCCTATACCGGCGCAGGACTCCTTCTGCGCGGCGGCGATGAGGTTGAAGTGACCTTTGTATCTTCTTGGTAACAAAAAGGATCGGGTGTATCCCCGATCCTTTTTTCTTTATGACTTCGCCATAAGCGCTTCAATTTCGTCGATCTCTTTCGGAATTCCCTCGGAAAGATTGACGGCACCGTCTTCCGTCAGCAGAAGATCGTCCTCAATACGCACCCCTATGCCGTACTCCGCAAAATACAGACCCGGCTCATCCGAAATCACAGCACCGACCGGCAACGGCTTCTTATAATCCATCAGATCGTGCGTATCCAGACCGATGGAATGAGAAATGCTGTGAAAATAATAATTTTTCAGTTCTTCCGGGCTTCGGATCAGCCCTGCTTTCATACATCCGTCGGTCAGCACTTCCACGCAGATGTTCTGCAGCTCCCGCACGGTCATTCCGGCGCGGGCAACCTCGATGATTTTCCGGTTTGCCGCCAGGACAATGGAATAAACGGTCTTCTGCCGCTCGGTAAACACACCGTTGACCGGGAAGGTACAGGAAATATCGGCACAGTAACCCTCATCCCGACAGCCGAGATCAAACAGAACAAGATCCCTGTCCCTCATCACGGTGTTGTTGGAGGAATAATGCAGCGTTGTAGCATTTTTGCCGGAAGCGGCAATGGTGCGGAACGAATGAATACGGTTTCCGCGGTCTTTGATGACATGATCAAAATACGCCTCCAGCTGATATTCATACAGCCCCGGCTTTGCGTGCTGCATCAGAGACCGGATTCCTTCACCCGTCACATCAATCGCACGACGGAATGCCTCAACTTCACACGGTTTTTTCGCGGAACGGAGCGATACGATCAACGGATACAGATCACGCACCAATAACGATGCGTTCCGGGAAAAGACATCCCGCATCCGGCATCCGAACGAACAGAAGCACACGCTTTCCTGCTTTTCCAGATCCAGATATACCACGCCGCACGCCTCGGCAGCCGCTTCCGACGCTTTGCGGAATTCATCGGTATAACGGATGTTTTCCACCGCCACTCCGGATAAGGCAGACGCTTCTTCTTTTGTCAGACGATGCCCGATCCATTTTGCATACATTTCGTCGTACGCATCCACAAACAGCGTTTCCGTTACCCTGCCGTTTCTGCGGGTAAGCATCAGGCAGACGTTCGGCTGTGAAATGCCCGTCAGATAATAAAAATTCGTATTCACCTGAAAGTCGTATTCCTCATCGGCACTCCGCGGCAGACGTTCTCCGCTGGAAACGATGGCGGTCCAGTCCCCGTCCGGAAGAAGACCGCAGAGCGCTTCGCGGTTCTCCTGATAAAAACTCGGTTTCATCCCACAATCCTCCGTTTTTTTCTTTTATTATACGCACCTTTTCCGCACTTGTCAAGACATTCAAAGAGGGTTGCCCGAAGACGACCCTCCTTTTTTTATTTTTCTCAATATCCGGCTTCCACCAGACGGGGGCAGGATTTTCCTGCCTTGTAAGCGGCGATATACTGCTTCATCCACTGGTAATACTGGTCGCCGTGTCCGCCGCTCATCGGCTCGATATCACGGCTGTATTCCGTGTTGTACGCATCTGTAAACGCACCGTTGGACTGGCGCTGTGCCGCCCATTCGTTCCACCAGGAAATGGTAACGACCTTCGGCTTTGCGGCAAAAGCGTTCTTCCACTGGTTGTAGAATGTGATGCCGTGGTTGCGCCCGGTTGCCGTAGAAGTGTTGGACATATACGTCCGCTGCATGGCAACGCCCACCGTCATCTGCTCATTGGACGAGCCCTTGCGGGTGTTGTTCTTCTGCAGGAAGGTCCATTCGTTCGAACCGAGGGAGGATTGCAGTCCCCACATCTTGCGGACCGTAATGTTACGGGTCGGAGATGCCGTAATGCTCGAGGTCAGGAACAGGGGCTTGTTGTTCCAGTACACCCACAGATTCTTATACCGTTCCTGAAGGAAGAATTGGTCATAAACGGCTTCCGTTACCTTCCAGTCGCTTCCGCTGTTCCAGAACACAATGTACGGGGTGGCAAGTCCTTCTTCCCGCATGGCAAGGCATTCCTCCAGCAGGGCGGTGACCGGACGGGTCACCATAATGTTCCACATCGTCGGATTTCCGTCCACGTTTCCGCAAACCGTTGTTTTATAGTCAATGGTCAGGTTGGTGTTATCCACGATGATGAAATCCACGCCGGCTTCGGCAAGTTGCGTCATATGACGGCGGATGACCGTACGGTCAGAGCTTTGATAATAGCCGAGTTCCGGTTTTCCCCAGAAATAGAACGTGGAACCGTCGCTCGACCAGGAGCCGGTCTTGGCAATTTCGGAAATGGTCTGTTCACGGAAGGAATTCAGACCCGTTGTATAATCGTGCCAGGTGGAATAGCAGATGGAAATCAGACCGGTTTTGCTGGTGATGTCCAGACCGTCGGTCTTTTTGTAATTTTCCGGCCACAGAGCCGTGATCGGATCGGTCCAATCTGCCGGATCGTCTCCGGCGACAGAGATCATGCTCCGCACCGCATCGGCAAGGATCTGGGGCAGAACATCCATACAAAGCAAGACCTTGTTGCTGTCATAAGCAGCGGAGATGAACGAACGATACTGCTCGACGAGGAAGCGATAATATCCGATTTCCCGTTCTGCCTTGGCTTTCTCCGCGGCAGTCGCCGATTCCAGCCACGCTTCTCCGACCGCACGCACGTAATATGCCGCAGAACTGGTCAGCCCCGTGTTGGAGGGTTCGGTGGCATATCCGGCGGCAACCAGAGACTTTGCCCACGCATAAGCACTCTCGCCGTCCCCGAACATGACATCCCAGCGCCAGGCAAGATTGACCAGCTGCTGAATGGCGGTCGTATTCTTTGCCGCATAAACGTTGTTGATTTTCTGCTTGTCGGCAGGAGACGAACTTGCGTTGATATAATACATCCAGTCCAAAGTCGCTCCCTGATAAGACGAAGGCAATTGATAGGACGGGTATACATAAGAATAAGCGGAATTTCCGTATTTCATCAGTGCATTGACCAGGTTTGCAAGAACCGTATCGCTTCCGTTCTGCTTGGATGCGGCATACGATTCCACGCTGTAGGACAGGGTGTTGCTCACCGGGGTTTCGCCGCTGTAGACCGTAAACAGAATCGTTTCCGAGAAACGAACCGAGGTCAGCCCGTCATAGCGGAACGAATACACGCCGGACCCCAGATCGACAAACTCGTCGGGTGTAACCGTGTGGAGCAGGGTTCCGGAAGTGTTTTGGATGCGGACCGTATAGCCGGAAACATCGTCAGCACGGAATTTTATCTGCATCGAAACGCGTTCGCGCAAAAGCAGCGAAGCCGATCTCCAGCTTGCCTTCGGCGAAGTGATGGTAGCATAAGAGGAATTGGAGACCGAACGGCAGACCGGATTCGCGGATGTTCCGAGTGCCTGCTGTTCCGAAGTCAGAATGGAATTGGCAAGATCGTCTGTCTTGTATTCCGTAGAAATCTGCGAAGCGGCGCCGTAGTTCAGAAGATCCACCATCATGGTCTTCAGAGAAGCACCTGTGGTCGTCCGGGCAAACATCCGCTCACAATACACGCCGACACCGTATTCCACTGCGCTGCTGGAAGCCAGGGTTCCGTCCTGCTTGGTCGCATACAGAACCGCCGAAACGGTATCTCCCATCTGATAAGGAGCGATGTTGGCAAAGCGGAAACGCAGAATTCCATCGCTTTCGGTATAGGTGCGCACGGTCACAGGGTTTCCGTTCATCGTAAAGACGACATACGGGTCGGAATAGTTTCCGTCGGTCAGCACGCTGCGCTTCACATTGAACAGAATGGACAGATCGCTCTGCAGCGCAAGAGAAGCACTTTGGAACTTCAGCGGAACTTCCGGATGCTCGTACTGATAAACAGCACTCACAATGTTCTGATAAGAATCCCGCATCAGAGACGGAACCAGCTCATAGTTGTAAATAATCTGGTCGGCATACGCCTGTGTGCGAAGCTCCGCCACGGCAGCAACCAGAGCGTTGTAAGAAGAAATGGCACTGGCAACATTGCTGTTCGCCTTTGCCCCGGAAGACAGCGAGGAAATATACTGCTGTACAGCAACGTCGATCATCGCCGGTGCAGGACTGTCGATGCCGGATTCCGGATATGTAAAACCGGCTGCCTGATTGGTGTTGTAATAATCCATCAGGAAGCGTGCATACGCATCATAGGTATCTCCGCCGGCATGCTGCTCATAACTTCCGGCACACAGACAGATCAGAAGCCAACGAAGGTCTTCTCCTTTATCGGAATAATACGCCATGTTGGCTTTTCCGTCCGCACCGGTATTTTTGTGGTAAGACCAGTCCAGATCCGTCTTTCCGCCGTAAGAAGTCGGCCACGCGTACGAAGCGGACATCATCAGCGAGAAGAAGACTGCCAGACACACAGCAAGAGCAAGTACGGCAATCCATACGAATTTTTTCTTCACAGGAACCATCCCTTCCGCATTTACGCAAAGCGTACAAATTCTATTTTTATATTATAAATAGTTTTTTAAGATTTGTCAAGAGTTTTCTTATCCGTTCAGATTTTGTCGCATAACGCTTCTTGACATCCTTCCAGAAATCGTATATAATATAAAATGCATCGGATAAGATCTTCCTTCATCCGTCACCCATGGGGGCGTACAGGATTTCGACGGGGATCCGGAAGCCGGATAAGCGAGCCGTGTGGAATCACGTTAAAGACCAAAACTTAAATTCAAACGCTAACAACAAACAGTTAGTCGCTGCTTAAATGCAGCCGTTCTGCTCCGGAGGACTGCGGCCGGGGACAGGGCGTCGATGAGCAGTAAAGGGCATCCCTTGCGGAAAGAAGTCCCGGAAGATACTGCCGCTTTGCGGAAAAGTCTTTTTCGAAACCTTTCTGCGCTGAGAATCGGATGCGACACAATTTCAGCTATCTGACGGAGCGGTCTGCCTCTCGTTTTCTCCGTCACGAACCTTAACGATCGGCTACGCTCGTAGAAAGTCTTGCGGAAGGGGCTTCGGACACGGGTTCAATTCCCGTCGCCTCCACCATTGGTCCACCGTAATTTTGATTGAATTACGGTGGACTTTTTCTTTTATTTACAGGAAAGCGTTATATACATTCGTAAAAATTTTACTGCCATGGTAGAGGGCTTTATCAGCCGACAACTTCCGCGGAGAAGGAGGACTCATGAGGGATTCCGAAATACTCGATCTGTTTTTTGAGCGGGACGAAACCGCGATCCGGGAAACGGGCAACAAATACGGACGCCGGCTTACCGCCCTGTCCCAAAACATCACCGGAAATCTGCCGGACGCCGAGGAATGCGTCAACGACACCTATCTTGCCGCCTGGAACCGGATTCCGCCGGTACGTCCGGACAATTATTTTGCATGGCTGTGCCGCGTTGTCCGCAACCTCTCATACAATCGGTTCCATAAAAATACGGCGCAGAAAAGAAACGCCAACACGGTATCTTTGGATGCGGAACTGCAAGAACTGATTCCGGATCCACACCCCTCGTACCCGGATGAGGCCATGCTCGGCGAAGCAATTGACCGGTTTCTGCGAAAGCAAAGCAAAGATGCGCAGTACCTGTTTATCCGCCGCTATTTCTATGCCGATCCGTTGTCTTCGTTGTCATCGCTTACCGGAATGAGCGAAAGCAGCATTGCCATGCGGTTGATGCGGATACGCAAAAGGATGAAGGAGTACCTTGAAAAGGAGGGCTTCACGATATGAGCAGAACGATATGGGACGGAGTCGGGCAGATCGGAGACGACCTGATCTCCGGCACGGACGATGCCACGGTAAGAAGCCATTTCAGACAAAAAAGAAGGATTCGCTTCATAAGATACGGAAGCATCGCGGCGTGTCTCTGTCTTGTAATCTGTCTGTGCGTGCCGCTGATCCGCACCATCCGGCAAAAAGGGAAAGACGGGGTGAATGAATCCGGTTCCCCGGAAGGGATCTGGAAGACCGATTCCGAAGGCGTCGAGAATCTGTCCCACCCGTGGGACGGTGCCCTCACCTACAGCGTCCGAACCGAAAAAAGCGTGTATGCGCCGCACGAACGACCGACAATAACGCTCGGATACGGACTGACCGGCAATGTTCTCGGCAGCGGAACGCTGAGAATCCGTGTAGAAACCGGCGACTTCACCACAACCGTTCCGACGGAGGTCACGGTGAAGGACTTCACATATCCCCGGCATTCCGGAAAAGACGCAAACACCCTCATCATTCCGCTCATTCCTCCGCAGGAGAATTCCTCCGGAACAATCCGGATCACGTTCCTGTTTCATCCGGACGATACGGAATCGCCGGAATATGCCGGGGATCTGTCTGACGAAGAATTGCTCATCGGAGCATTCTCACTTTCCTATGTTGTCAATGAATATGAGATTGCCTTCTCACAGATCAGCGTCACAGACCTGTTTGAACGCCGCCTGGTCGGGCTGTACGAGGGGGGAACCATTGGCGCAAAAGAATTTGCGGACCGCTATTTTGCATTCGCTTACCGGGACACGGTCTGTGCCTCGGTGGGAAATATCCGACCGGACGGCAGCTACAACTTCCTTTACCGCAGCAAAAATATCCGCTATGACAGTCCGTACAGGACCGATCCGGCAATCCGGGACGCCATGGATTCCGCCGATGAACGTCAGATCGTCCTGTTGGCTCTGGAACAGATGCTGTCAGATGGGGTTCTTACGCAATCCGAGTATGAAACCGAACTTGCCTGGGTTTCCGAAGTACGGCACGCCGGGATATACGATATCGGGTTTGATCAAAATGTTGCAAAATACGCACACCGTGTCTTGCAACCGAATTTGTATACTCACAAATGAAAAGGAGGAAATCACGATGAAAACCAGAGGGCTCACGGCTCCCGTTCTGTGCCTGCTGCTTGCAGGAATCCTGCTTCTGACATGCAGTTCCTGCGGCCTGCACCTCCACGCCACGGAACTGTCAAAGGACTATCAACGCCGACAAACCGAAACAGGAGAAGTAAGTGAAGCATTCAAAACAGCCATGGCAGACTTTTCCATGTCTCTGTTCAAAGAAATTGTGACGAAGGATGAGGAAAACGACCTGGTCTCACCGCTTTCCGCCGTAATCTGCCTTGCCATGCTCGCAAACGGGGCGGACGGAGAAACAAAAGCGCAGATGGAAGCGGCGTTCGGCATGGATATCGATTCGCTCAACAAAAATCTGTATGCCTACACCTCCTCACTCTACCGCGCGAAGGACTGTAAGCTGAATCTTGCGGATTCCATCTGGTTCCGCGATGAGGAAAACCGACTTCACGTCAATGCGGAATTTCTGCAGACCAACGCCGACTGGTATGACGCGCAGATCTATGCTGCCCCCTTTGACCAATCAACGCTGAAGGACATCAACAACTGGTGCAGGCATTACACCGACGGAGAGATTGAAAAAATAATCGATGAGATTGACCGCGACACGGTGATGTATCTCATCAATGCGCTGACCTTTGACGCCCAATGGGAAACCCGATACCAAAAAGAAGACATCGACAGCGAACGGTTTACCAACTACGACGGTACGCAAAGCACCGTACAAATGCTTGCCTCAGAGGAATCCACCTATCTGTCCGCAGACGGCATCCGGGGATTTGCCAAGAATTATGCAGGGAACCGATACAGCATCGTCGCCCTGCTTCCCGATGAGGAAACAGATCTTTACGCCTGTATTGACACCCTGGACGGCGCCGGCTGGATGAAACTCTGGAACTCGCGTAAAAACACATCGGTCTCGGTAAAAATGCCGGAGTTTACCTACCGTGCAAAGATGAAACTGAACAACGCTCTCCAGGCAATGGGAATGACCGATATGTTCGGCGAAAAGGCAAATTTCTCCAAACTCGGATATTCCGAGCGCGGAGGGCTCTTCTGCTCCGAAGTCGGACAGGAAGTATTGATCCGGGTAGACCGCAACGGGACAAAGGCAGCGGCAATCACCTGGGGAGGAATGAAAGACGAAGCGGCACCGCCGATCGAACCGCTTCGCGTGATTCTGGATCGCCCGTTTGTCTATGCGATTGTGGATAACGCAACCGGATTACCGCTTTTCGTCGGCGCGGTGACCTCGCTGTAACACAGACCGGACAATCAAAAATTCGGCACGCTCAGCCCCCTGACCTTAAAAGTCCGGGGGCTTGGTGCTTCCGAAGCGGAGCCATACCGCATGACACTTGAAAAACAGACGGTTTTGTGCTATTCTATTCTTGTATCCGCAAAAGAAAAAGCGGAGAGAATTTGATTCGGATCTGTTTTTTGCTGAGGAGAAAAGCAGAAAATCCCAGAAATCAACACAAACCGCAGTCGGTGTTGTTTCCATTGTCCTTTTTCCGTGATACAATAAAGCCATCAAAGGAAGGAGGAAATAAAGAATGAACACAGACAAAATCTATGCGGAACAGATTGCAAACGAATACGCGCCGAAGGACACCTCCAAGGTCATTGCCCTTCGCAAGCTGGATGTCCGCGCCAAACTCCCGGCAACCATTTTCACTTACACGGTCGGCATTGTTTCTGCCCTTGTCTTCGGGACGGGGATGTGCCTCGCTATGGGGCAGATCGGCAACGGAACCACCGGTTCCTTCGTAATCGGCATTCTTGTCGGCGTGCTGGGCATGGTCGGCATGGGCATCAATTACCCGATCTACAAACACATTCTGGAAAGCGGGAAGAAAAAATATGCCTTTGAGATTCTGGAACTTGCCAAAGAAATCAGCGAGAAATAAGCCGTGAAAAAGATGTTTGCGGTTCTGAACAAACTTCTGCATCCCCCAAAATGGATCCGGTTTCTCGCTCCGCCCATCGTCTTTGCTGTACTGATCGGTGTTTTTATCACAAAACAAAACAACAGCACACCGGCATACCTTCTTTACGGTATGTCGGCGTACTGCCTGGTTCTTTGCGTTTTACCGCTTCCGGAGTTGGTACGAAAAGGAAAAGCCGTGGTCATGCGATGGATAAACAGCACGGAATTCAGCAGAAAATATAGGAAGGACCTGGCTCTTCGCGGCACGGTCAGCATCTGTCAGGGAATGATTGTGGACGTCTTCTATATCATATTCCGGATTGTCGTCAGTATCCGGTATGCATCGGTGTGGTTTCTTTCCATCGCGGTTTATCACCTTGTATTGGGGCTTCTTCGCTTGTACCTGCTTTTAAACAATCGCCGCAGAGCCCGGATTGACGAGTGGAAATGCTATCGCCGAACCGCATGGCTTTTGTTTTTGCTCAACGTCCCCATGGGAGGGATGATTGTGCTGATGGTGCTGACGGATTCCGGTTATTCCTATCCGGGGCATATCATCTATCTGTCGGCGATGTACACGTTTTATATCATGATTGCCTCGGTCGTCAATCTTGTAAAATTCCGCAAGTTAGGCAGTCCGATCCTGTCTGCGGCAAAGGTGTTGAATTTTATCGCCGCCCTGATGTCGGTTCTGACGCTGCAAACTGCAATGATTGCGCAATTCTCCGCCGAGGACAACCTTTTCCGGAAAACAATAAATGCGGCAACCGGTGGGGTCATCTGGCTGACTGTAATCCTAGTTGCAATATACATGCTGTGCCGGAGTTCGAAAAAAAGGAAGGAGAGAAAGCCCGTTGAACAAATCCGAAAGTAAATATTTCGCTACGGCAATCCGTATGGACAAAGCGTTTCTGGAGTTGATTGAAAAGAAGGATTTCGCTTATATCACGGTGAAGGAAATTTGCGAAAAAGCCGGAGTCAACCGTTCCACCTTCTACCTGCATTATGAAACAATCGGCGACCTTCTGACGGAAAGCACAACGTATATGCTTGACGAGTTTATGAAGTATATGCCCCAGGATTCCGCCGAGTTTCTGGAAAAGCTGCAGGATTGTCCACTGGAGGAGCTGTATCTCATCACGCCGGAATATCTGGCCCCATACCTGACCTACATCAAAAAACACCGCCGTCTGTTCCGGGCTACGGTGGAACAGGCGGCGGCGTTGCAGATGCAGGAGGCCTACCTGGCACTGAACCGTCATGTGCTGACGCCGATTCTGAACCGTTTCCGGGTTCCGCCGGAAGATCAGAACTATGTGATGCAGTATCATATCAGCGGGCTGATGGCAATCATCAACGAGTGGCTGGGGAACGACTGTAAGGACGAAGTGGAACATCTTGTTTCGGTCATCCGGCTTTGCATCAAACAGGGATGACGCAAACCCACGCGGCTCTCCCCTTTTTTCAGAAAACAAACACCGGATCTCAGAATCTCCCCAAAAGCGCTGTCGCAAAAGTCTGCAACAGCGCTTTTTCTTTTTCTGTAAGGTTCCCGGAAAAAACCGGTCTTTGGAAAACCCCCGCCGAAGCCGTTCTCGCACAGGTAACGGTTCCCGTATACCGGATGTCACTCTGCCGTCGTGTAATCGTTTTTGTCGGGAATCCGGATCGAATCGCCCTCGGAGGGCTCTGTAATTCCGATGTAGATAAACCGGTCGGCGGATTTTTCGTAATACGTTCCCTCGGTCGCTTCAAACAAAACGGTATCGTTTTCGCCCCGGATGATGTGAGCGAGAAGTTTTTCCGCAGCGCTGTCATACTCGTCCGCCGAGGTGTAATTGCCCTTGCAGCAGCAGTTTTCCGGCAGATACTCCCGAAGTTTTTCCATCCGGGTTCCGTATCCCGCGCTGCCGGAGGAATAGGCAAGTTTTTGCTTGCCGTCCTCATAAAGCACGCCGTTTCTCAGCACAAACGTTTTATCCGAAAGGTCGCCGAAGCCCTTTTGGAAGCTCCAGGACATCAGCACTTCTTCTCCGAGAGTGTATTTGATGACCTCCGCCATTCCCTGCCCGGAGTAGTAACGCAGGGTGTAATCGCCGGAAGAGGTCTGTTTTTTCAGAGTTTCCAACGTGTAGGCAGCACCCGAATCAAACAAGGGATAATCTTTGATGAGGTTGTCGCTGTTTTCATATTTTTCAAGTTTTTTGTTCATTGCCGCCTCGTAGGCGTTGCTGTTTCCGAAAACACGGTTTTTAAGCAGCAACAGTCCGCCGCCGATGAGCGCAACAATCACAAGAAAAATCAGAACCTTTTTAAGTCCCTTTCCCGCTTTTTTGGCTACCTTGACGCTGCATTCCCCGCAAACCCCGTCGAATCGGGATGCATACCCTTCTTCATCGACCGAAACAATGCTGTGAATATCTTCAAATTCCTCCTGTTCAACACGCCGAAGAACTCTTCCGCAATATTTGCAGCAATGCTTGACTTTTCCCTTATAAACATATTTTGTATCATACATACCGATTTTCTCCTTACAGAATTTTTTTCATATCACACCATTCCCCGTCCGGTCACCAGATTTTATCTTCGTAGGGCGTATCCTCAATGCCCCGGGCACGCAGTTTTTCCGTCATGCGATCAAGTTTTTTGCGCCACAGGCTCCGGAACCATGCCGTATGACCGAACCACTTCACAAGAACCGGGCTGACGGCGTAATAGACCCGGATAAACATTCTGCCGTACGGGGACATGCCCAAAACGTTGTCGCGGTAGCGGCGAAGCGTCCAGACCTGCGGACAGTCATACGAACCGTATACGGCGGTTGCCACATAGCATGCGCCGGTATAGGAAGAATCGGAAGAAGAATCAAAGGCATACCGGATAAAATAGTTATCCGGCTCATAAGAGCCATCGTACTTCCGGATCTTCTCAACATACTCCAAAGCCCAATCCAATGTGGTGTTCTGCACGAATTTCACGTCAAAGCCACGGAAAGGATATCGTTTCAATCCGCTGTGCAGAGAAACAAAACTCTTCCAACAATCCACGGCAAGATCCCCGTAAACACTTCCGAAGATTTCAACAATCCAGTCTCCTGCAGCGCGTACAATGTTCAGTTCAGTCAGGCAACGGCCAAAACTCGGAGAGGTCGCGTCAATCCGTTCGGAAAATTTTTTGAGTTCCCGAACCACCTCTTCAACGGCTTTTCTCTGCTCTTCCGGAACTTTCACCTGATCCCGGATCAAACAAAACACCGACTCTTCACAGTTCAATACCTGACCTGCCGCATCATCACCGGCTCCATCGCAGTAAGCCGCCAGAAGTATGGAATAAAAATACGCCTCCCAGCTGGATGACTCCTGCAAAAGAATCTGCTCGTAATATTTTTGTGCAGACGAATTATTGCGGTCCGCCTTTGAGCGGCGCGCAAGTTGATACAGATTCTGAAGCTCGGCTCTCGTATCCAGTTTGACGGTGCTGCCGCTGACATCAACAATCCCGTCGATCATCATTTTTTTTGCTTCTTCAAGCGAGTATCTAGTGCCGCAGTTCTGGCACACAAACAAACCGTCCTGCTTCACAAGGTCTGTCCCACCGCACATCTCACATGTCAGCCGCTTCATTTCAAACCCCTTTCCTCCGTTTTTCTTCCAATCCGATGCAATCCGGATCATCAAAAAGAATCATTTTATTTAAGTATACATTATCTCAAACAAAAATGCAAGCGAATTTCAAAAAAACATCTCCGGTTCCGAGGGGCACCGCATACAACACGCGGGGTTCCCGGAGCCGGAGATTCGCTTTTTTCAGAATTTTCCGCTGCTTCCGCCGTGGCGGGAGCCGGAAGAAGAGCCGGAACGATTGCCGGAATTTGTTTCCCGTTTTACCCGGGAAACGGTACGGTAAAGAAATAGATCCCGGCTGTCTGTAAGATTCATGCTGTCTTTTTTTGATATAATCGTCGGCTTTCGGCTGAAAGCGCACCGATTTCAGTTTCCTTTTCCAGCCGCCCACGACAAGAAGTGCAATCACAAGCCCCATTCCGAAGCAGACAACGACCCAGGCAAACGACAACTTCTCCGTGGGAAGCGTCCGGCGGGTGTAGGGTTCGCCGTTTTTCGAATGAGAAACAAAATCCTCACACAGAGAGACAAACGAATCAAAAACCGCCGCATATTCGCCTGCGGAAAGATCCGGAACGATCCGGTTTTCTATGTAGGAAAGCCCATCCGCGGAAAATGCAATCTTTCCGTAACCGCAAGTGGAAATTGCCCAATCACGCTCTTCCATGGAAATCAGCAGAAGAATCCCGTCATCGTTTCCCCCACAGCTGAATCCGAGAGAGTCGTACAGATGGTTTGCATACACCAGACTTTCGGAATAGCCGTCGTCCAGTTTTTCCACGGTTATAACCGCAACGTCAAACTCCAACCGGGCGCGCACGGCATTCAGTTTTTCATTCAGTGCCTCTTCCTCCTCATCGGAAAAAAGATCGGCAAAATCCAGAACACGCATTTCGTCTTCGGCAACCAAAACAGGAAAAACGAAACAAAGACAGAAAGCAAAAACAAGGAGAATACGCAAAAAATTCTTCATCTTCCCATCCTCCTCATATCATGCCGAGAAACCGGAGCAGCCATGCCAATCCGTACAAAACGGCTCCGACTCCCAGGGTCAGACCCAGCGTCCACAGTCGTGCTGCCTTTTTGTTCACCGGCAGATCGCCCACAAACTTTCCGGTCTGACCGTTCATGGCAAAAAGGTATTTGTTCCCATCCCATGTTGTATTCAGCAACCAGACCGGATACAAGACGTATTTCACCTTGCCGTTATGCAGGCAGATGTTCGTATTTTCCGCAACCACCGTCGCATAGCCGGTCACCGTTGAGGCAAACGCTTCCTCCGTTGACCGTTTCACACATTCATTGGCACGGTCTGCGCATTGTTTGGCATCCACATCGTATTTATCTGCCAGAAATCCGGCAAGATATGCCGTCCGGAAATCGACGGCTTCGGAAAAATCATAAGGTTCTATGGATTCCATCAGATCGTCCGGCATCTTTTGGGAACCGTCCACGGGAATATGCTCAAACCCGACACTTCCGCCGCGATGCACGGAATAATGCGTGGTTTCGGTATAGTTGTAACGGCTGTCGCTCCAATGTTTTACACGGGTAGCCCGGTAACGGACCTGTGCGTCGGCATCCGTATCGAACAACCACACCGGAACATAAACGCCCCGGATCTCATCCACATGGTTCTGATCCCGGAAAACCTTCGGAAGCAGGCGTTTTCCCGTAAGATGCCGGATCAGCCCTTCTTTTGCCGCTTTTTTATCCAGTTTGAACGGAATCACATAATCCGGACGGCAGATTCCGGCAAACTGCTCGGTCATCACAACCGGATTTCCGCAGAACGGGCAGGATGTCGCCGCCAGAGTAGCATCCCCGATGATCTCGCCTCCGCAGGATTGACAGACATACGAGCGCAGCCCGTCCGTTTCGCCGGTCTGCCACGTGTTTTCCTCCGGAGTTTCCCATTTCATATCGTTCGGAGATTCGTTTTTCAGTTCGGCATCGTAGTCCCGAAGTGTTTCCATTTCAAATTCCGTATCGCAATACGGACATTTCATTTTCTGCAGCGCACTGTCAAACGCAATCGCACCGCCGCAGCAAGGACATTTATACTGCAACTACATGTTGTCTTCTCCTTTCAGATTTCCCCACACCGCTTTTCCGGAGTTACCGCTCTGTTCTGGAAGAATACGGATTCTTATTTGCCTTCGGCGGCTCCGGTGTGCTTCCGTATCTCGCCCACCGAACCACCAGACCGCGCAAAAGAATCCCGACGATCCAGAGTCCGGCGGCAAGAACAGACCACCAGAGCGAAATTCTCAGAACAAAGTGAAGAACCAACAAAATCACGGCCGGAAGAAGCCCGCGTCCATAGCCCCAGATCAAAAGAACCGCTCTTATCACCTTTTCCATGAACCCTTCTCCCTTTTGACATCTGCCCGAAAAAACCGGAACCGGATCCTTCCGGGCATATTATCTGTTCTGCACAGAGGTTTCTTTCGCACGCTTTTTGCGTGACAAACGCAGAAACACACGCTTTGCCACCGGAAACAGGCGGTCCATCACACCATAAACCAAGCGGTTGCACGGCAGGTCAAACTCGCCGGCATACTCCACAATATGCGGATTGAACTTGAGTTTGAATTCCGAAAGAGAGTCCTGCAGATCCCCGTGAATTCCCATCAGACTCATCCATTTCAGCCCACGATCCCGGCAATGCTTCATCAGATCAAACCGCATGGCAACCGCCCCGCTGTAACGGGGAAATACCTCATCGTTGAACCCGCCGTAAAGCAGGTTCGCCGTATCCGAAACGGAAACGCAGAGCGTCGCGCACATTGTCACAACATCGCCGTACCGTTGACGCAAATCTTCCGCGGCGGCACGGTCCGCCTCATTGTTCTCCGTATTTTCTCGTGTATCCACCCAGGAAAGAAACCGGTTCAAATCCATTTTTCCGAACACAAACTCGCATCGGTCGCCAAACGCCTGGCTCACACGCTCAAAATATGCCTCATCCCGCAACAGGATTCCTTTTCTCTGCTCGGTGTGCCGGATGACATCCGCAAATTCCTTTGCGGCATCGCTTCCCGTCCGCGCCTCAAAGAAAATCCCCTTCTCCGAAGCATGCGTTCCCATCAGTTTGCGCGCCCGTCGGGAAACGGACGAAGACAATTCCGCATCCGTCATCGGCGTGCCGTCCGGTTTCGTCAGAAGAATATCCGCATAGTAACGGGGCTGCGTATAGGACTGAAAATCACGGGCAAATCCCTTGTGCCGGTATCCCAGAGACACCAACGTCTCCAGCTGTTCTTTTCCCGCAGCATTTTCGGTCACCGTATCCAGATGCCGGTCGGACAGGACAATCGGGGGATCAATCCGGACAAGATAGGCATGCCGCCTTCTCGCGTACCGCCGGATCCCTTCCGTAAACGCACGCACGGCATCCGCATCCGAATAATCCATTACGAAGCCGCGGGGAGCATACAGCAACGTAGCACCGGGCAGCAACCGCCGTCTCAGAACCATCGCACCGGCAACCAGTTTTCCGTCGGCATAAAGCCCAACAAGATCGTGCTGCCAGGAAGTCTTGACCGCCGCCCAGGAAGGATCCTGCATGATACTGTAAGACCCGAATGAAGCGAGAAACGCACGGTATTCCTCCTCGGCAATGCCGTCCCGGAATTCATATTTCATGATAAATCCTCCGTTTCTTTCTGCCTTTCCGTTTCCTGCAACGCTACCTGATACCCTTCCTCGTCTGTAAGGACATTGAGGACCTCCATCATCCGGGAAACGGAAAGATTCTGCGGCAACCCGAAATATTTTTTAAGCCGCGCGCATTTTTCCCGGCTTTGCGACCGTCCGGACAAGCCGTCCCCGTAAAGCCGCGCCTTTGTCAACCAGATCGGTTTTCTGCCGCAATCCATCACGCCTGCCCGCTCAAACGCCAGCTGCAGCGCTTCATCCCGCATACCCTCCACACCGAGTTTTCCTTCCCGTGAGGGTTTTTTCTTGCGCCGCTCCTTGCCGTAGATATCCGGGATATACACGTGGCGCACATACTCTTTGCCGACAGCGTCTTCCAGACGGTGCCGTATGGCAAAACCAGCCCGATCGCTGTCCGTCAGAATCAGCACGCCGCGCTCTCTTCCCAGCCGCCGCAGGGTTTCTGCAAGATCGTCATCGGAAAAAATTCCGAACCCGTCCGTCGTCAGTACCGTGGCATCCACCACACGTTTGACGGCATCCACATCATGCCGTCCCTCAACCACGACGATTTCTTTCAAACAGATTTTTTTGCACATAATACAGCCGTCAGCTTTGTCAGAATCAGGTACGGGTCAACCGCAGCCGCTCCGCCTTTCATTTCACTGTCCGCACGCATGCAGGCATCCAGCAGTTTTCCTACCTCTTCGGTTTTGCGGCGGGATGCGGCAGTCAGATATTTTCGCACCAAAAAAGGTTTCAGCCCGCATTTTTCCGCCAGAACATCCGGCAAACAGCCCTGATCCCGCAACAGGCAGACCTTATACAGATTGCACACCGCCGTAAAGACAGCACCCGCCGTAAAGCCGGGATCGGTACGCAAATCGGCAAGAATGTCGAGAATCCGCATCGCCTCAGCGGCATTTCCCGCCAGGATCGCATCCGAAAGATCAAACGTCCGTGCCTCATCGGTCAGTGTCGAGATCTCCTCGATGGCCTGCGGAGTAATCTCACCGGAACAATAAGCGCACAGCTTTTCCAGTTCTCCCGCCAGAGTAAACATATCGGTTCCCACCCGATTCAACAGCGTTTCCGTTGTCTGCGGGGAAATGGATCCTGAACGCGCCCGTACCTTTTTTATCACCCATGCCGCAAGCGTACGACGGTCCAGTTCATCGGCGCGGACAACCAGCCCGTATTTTTCGACAAACGCCAGAAATGCTTTGGACGCCTCACTTTTCGTTTCTGCACGGGCAGATGAATCGTAAAAAATCAGGGTGCAGGAATCCGACAAAAGTTCCGGATCCCTCAGAATGCGCAGAACCGGATCGGAGGAATAAACCGGATCGGTCACCACAACCGTTTTGCGTTCGCACGTCATCGGAAAGGACGTAATGCTTTCGCACAGTTCCTGCGCGTCCGCCTCTGCACCGGAAAATTCCACCACATCCGCCGCGGCGTCCCCCTCTCCGAGTGACGCCTTGCGAAGCATGGTATAATAATAATATTTCAGATACGGCTCCCTCCCGCAAAGATAATATACCGGGCGGAGCTTCCCCTCTTTCAGATCCTGCTTCAGAATCTCAACACTCATTTTTGCGTTTTGACCTCCACTGTTTTTCCGTCGGTAAGCACCTCCACGGTCCCGCTCTGGTCGGTGCGGTAAACCGTTCCGTGAGCAGCAAGCCGTGCCACCACGTCCGGGGAAGGATGCTTATAGTTGTTTTTTCCCACAGAGATCACCGAAATCCGCGGATCCACCACCGTAATAAACGCAACAGAGGAGGAATACAACGAACCGTGATGCGGAACGCCGAGCACGGTTACAGACAAAACAGAAGCGTCATACTCCTTCAACAGACGCTTTTCTGCCGCGGCGGTAAGGTCGCCGGTAAACAGGAAGCGGACGTCTCCCGTCTCGGCACGGCACACCAGACTGTTTTCGTTGGGATCCGAGGTGGATTCCTTGAAATGTTTGGTCAGAAACAGAAGCGAAACATCTTCAAACTTCCGTGTTTCGTCTGCACGAAGAACCGTAACGACTGCCTGCTCCTCCCGGGCACACACCAATACTTCGTTGTAAACGTCTTCATCCCCGATGGTATCGGGAATGACGATCTCGGGAATCTCAAACGCCTCACACAGGGCACGAAGCCCGTTGGTATGGTCATCGTGCAGATGCGAAAGCACCACATATTCAATCTGCGTCACGCCGGCTTTTTCCAGATATTCCACCATGCGGTCGCCTGCTTTCGCATTGCCGCCGCAATCCAGAATCACGGCACGGCTCCCCTCCACCACGGCAGAACCCATCCCCTGTCCGACATTGACATACGCAACGCAGACAATTTCGTTGTTGCGCACAAAGAATGCGGGCAGAATCATGCTGAACACCAGCAGCACGACCGTGACAAGAACCGGAACGGCAAAGCGGTTGCGCGGTCTGCGGGAAGCGTTGAGAACCAGCCACACCGCCGCACCGGCGACAAGACAGATCAGAAGTGCCCAGGGATCAAGCTCCCAGGAAATTTTTCCGAACCATTCCGAAATTTTCAAAAACATCG
Source organism: uncultured Eubacteriales bacterium (assembly GCA_934438175.1). Lineage (GTDB taxonomy): Bacteria > Bacillota > Clostridia > Oscillospirales > UBA644 > CAKSBH01. The sequence goes on from CAKSBH010000010.1 coordinate 25,069, forward strand.
TAGCCCCCAATCCCGCACCTTGTCCGAAAAAATGCGACAGAAATCCCGTCGGAAACAGAAACTGCGTCACCACGCAGAAGATGCCGCTTACAAAAGCCAGGTACACGGCGGGAATACAAAACAGATACGAAACCAAACCGGTTACCGGAATCGACCCGAAACAAAGACACGCAAACGGAGCCGAAAACAGCAGACATGACACGGTCATGCACCCGGTATCCAGAACAAATCCGACAAATCCGCGGGCAAGATATCCGGTACAACGCAGCAAATGCCGCCGAAAGGCGTTGCGAAGCCACGGAAACAACACCAGCAATCCTGCCGTAGCACCGACGGAGAGCTGAAACCCGGCATCTCCGATCCAAAGAGGCCGGACAAGAAGAATGAGCAGAACAGCACAGCCGAAACCCAACCGGGAATCGCTGCGGAAACCGAAGATTTCCCGTGTCAGGCAACTTCCGGTAACCATCAGAACCGCACGGACAACCGACGGCGTAAAGCCGCAAAGAGCCGCAAACAGAACCAGGATCGAAACGCTCAGAACCACACGCACCGTCGGATTTCCGATGTAGGACAAAAGAAACATCAGCAGAAATGCAACCATCCCGACATGAAACCCGGACACGGCAAGAACGTGGGAAAGCCCGGCTGCACGAACCGAATCGGTCGCCGCATCCGAAAGATCGCTCCGATCTCCGAGCAAAAGCGCTTTGACCACATCACTGCGCTCGCCCACACAGCGGTTCAGCGCAGAGCTCACCGCACGGCGAAGTCGCAGAAGACCTTCCTCGGGAACCGTCTTCCGCTGTCCGGTCACGGTAGCGGAAACAACGTATCCGCTTGCCGCAATTCCCTTTGCCCGCCGGGACAACGCATACGCATTAGAAGATTCAAAAAAGACAACATCCGCCGTTACAACATCAAACGTGCGGGGTGCGAACCCCGCCGGAAACAAAAGTCGGACTGTTCCGGAAAACGAGCCGTCTTCGGAGGTTGCGGAATAGAAGACATTCCCGTTTGCCGTTTCTTCCCCATCATCCTCCACACGAAGCCGGAATGTTCCTTCCGCACCGGACAAACGTCGCTCGTTCCGTTCCGCACAGAAAGAAGAAATTCCCCATAAGCCGAGAAAAACACAGAAAATGACCGCAAGAGCAATTCCGACCCTCCGGGTTTCGGACTGTCGGAAAACACGGCAGAAAAGATAAACAAAAACAGCGAAAAAAAGAAGAAAAACCGTAATGAGAGCAAGCGGAAGCGAAAACACCTTCAACAAGAGCGTCCCAAGAAAAAGCCCTGAGAATACCGCCGCTCCTCCCCATACGAGCGCCGTCCTCACGAAGTCCCCTCTCCCTTCGGTTTTTTCCTTCCGAGATTCTGCCTTTATTATATCGAAAAACACCCGGAAAGTCAATATCCCCACAAGATCCCGGACAAGAATCATCCGCCACGGATTCCTGTCCGTGGCGGATGGTTTGCTTCATTTTTCCGTTGTTTCCGAAACATGCCCGGATGCGGCCTCTGAATCCCGTTTTACGGGTTTCCGGGTTCCGCGCCGGCGGCGCGGCTTTTTCTGCGCCGAACCCGTCTCCGCTTCCGCTCCGGGAACCGGTGCTTCCGCTTCCGGAAGATTCCCGGCAACGGGCTTTGCAGGGACTGAACGACGTTTCTTCGGCGTTTCCGCTGTCACAGCCGGTGAGGGAAGTTCTGTCACCTCTTCGGTTTCTGTCTGCGGAGTCGTCGGTTTTTTCGGTTTCTGCGTCTTCGTTGCCGGTTTTCCTGCAGTCTTCTGCGACGGCGTCTCCGCTTTTTGCTCCGGCGTCTTCTGCTTTGCAGCAGATTTTTGCTGCGATGGCTGTTTTTTCGGTTGCGGGGCACGTTGTGTGCGACCGGGCATCCGGGCACCACGCTCAGGAATCCACAATCCGTCACGCACAACCGAATGCCATTCGGCAGATACAGCGGTTACGGTTTTCCCTTCCCGGTTTTCCTGACTTCTCGTCACATAACCGCTCTCTGCCAGCCATTGCAAAGCGCCGCGGATCTCATCCAGCGGCTTTCCCGTACTGCGGCTGACGTCATCAATCGTGCCGAGGAAGGTGGGGGCATAGAGGTCGGACGCATGATTGTTGAGATAAGTAAAAATTGCCTGACAGTAGGGCTTATACTTGTCATAATCGTTCGGATATTCAATGCACCAGTTCGCCGTCAGCCGCAATTGCGAGCTCAATGCGCCGCGAACCGCATAAATTCCGACCTGTTTCTTGCAAATGTTCTTCAGAAACGACACCACAGAATAAAAATGTCCGTCCCCGGTAAAGATGACAAAAATGTCCACATCACGCAGATGCGACATTGCCTGCTGGTAAATATGGTCCAGCATAATGAAATCGGTAAAATCCTTCTGGACCCTGGCAGACATATTGCCCGTCTCGATGATCTTATTGGTAAACCCCCGGATTTTGGGAATCTCTTCACGCAGATTTCCCTTGGAAAAATCCGCAAAAAAGTAAATATCCTGCACATTCATGGTCTTGGACATATCCTCGACCCAGCCGCGGATATCCGGCTTGATGTGGTACATCTTGTCCATGGAAATGTACCAATGCTCATAATCCACAAACGCAACGGCCCGTGGGAGCCGGCGCAGAGGATCTTTTCTTGAAAACAGTCCGATATTCCTTTCCTCCTTTCTTCATTTTTTTATTCCAAGCGCCTCTTTGGCAAGGCGATCGGCTTCTTCGTTGTGTTCCACACCGGTGTGCGCACGCACTTTGTGAAACGTAAGATTCATCCGGGTACGAAACGGCTCCAGATAGGCAAGATACCGTTTGGCAACATCACTGGATGCCTTCCATTCTCCGGTATACCAGGCAGCAATCCCGGAATAATCGTGATAGATCCGCACCGTCCGGTACCCATGTGCTGCCGCCCAACGGACAGCAGCCATCGTGCCCAGCAGTTCTCCGGCAACATTGCGTGCCGTTGCCGCAGAAGGATCGTCTCCGCTTCCGTTCAGAAAAACGGTTCCGTCCGTTGCCGTACGCAGAACACATCCATAGCCGTAACGACCGGTTCCGGCATCAAAACTTCCGTCCACGTATGCCTCAACCTCTCCGGCAGGAAGAGTGTCCGGCACAGGAGAAGACAATGCGTCCTCTCCCGCCAGATATGCTTCCGCCTCTTTCCGCGAACGGAACGAACGATATTCCGCACCCGGAACGCCCTGCACGCTTTCGCGGCAGGCATCCCACTCGGTAAACAGTCCGGTTACCTTGCCGTGCCGGACTGCATAAATCTTCTTCGGCACTTACAGCCGCACCTCGGCACCGGTCCGGGCAGACTCGTACATCGCATTGAGAATCTTGATCATATTGACGCCCTGTTCCGGAACGAAATCCGGGGTGGCGCCGTCACGAATGACATGATAGAAATGTTCCAGATTTCTCCAGTGACCGTTCACGTTTACAATCTTCGGCGAAACATCATACAGACGTCCCGTTTCGTCTTCGGAATAAACCTCCACCGTCGTTCCGTCACGCCAGGTACATCCCGCCTTGGTTCCGCGCAGTTCGACAAAACGCTTTTCCTCCTTGACGTTGGATGCCCAGGAGAATTCAATCTGCAGACAGGCGCCGTTATCGAAGCGGATAAAGCCCATTGCAAGGTCTTCCACGTCAAAAATCCCGTCGGCTTTCGCTTCGCCGAAAGTGGCGTTGATGGAATCGGCACCTGCCTTGTTGTCGGCAAACTTCATGAAGGTGCAGCCGCTGACCGCCACAGGACGGGGATTGCCCATCAGCCAAATGGAAAGGTCAATCATGTGCACGCCGAGGTCGATCAGCGGACCGCCTCCGGATTGCTCCTTTGTGGTGAACCAGCCGCCTTTTCCGGGGATTCCGCGACGTCTTTGCCAGCCGCAGCGCCCGGCATAGATCTCGCCGAATTCGCCCTTGCGAATCAGATTTTTCAGATAAACCGAACCGTCATAATACCGGTTGTTGCGCATGACCATCAGCGTTTTTCCGTTTTTCTCGGAAGCCGCTTTCATATCCAGAGCATTCTGCACGGAAATGCAGTCCGGTTTTTCGCAGAAAACATGTTTACCGGCGTTCAGAGCATCAATGGCAATGATGTGGTGCATATAGTTCGGCGTGGCAATATCCACCGCCTCCACATCCTCCATGGCAAGGACCTCATGATAATCCGCCACAACCTTGCAGTCAAAACCAAGGCGGGCTTTTGAGGATTCTGCCTTTTCCGGCTTGATATCGCACAGAGCCACAACCTCAAACAGATCTTTCAGATACCCGGCATAGCCATCCAGGTGACCGTTTCCCATACCGCCGCATCCGATCATTGCAACTTTGATTTTACGCATCAAGAAAAACCTCCAGTTAATTCTTTGATTTTGTTTTGGTTCTATTATAACATGGTAAAAAAGAAAAATCAAGAGGCAAAACGGGAGCGGTTCACGTCCGCTCCCGTTTTTTTGAGAGGTCTTTTTACGAATTGGTTACGGTTTTCTGTATCCAATCCTGTGTATAATCAAACCGGAACTGGTACAACAGGTACTCTTTTCCCAACGAATTTTCCAGATCTTCCGCCGTTACCGTCTGCGCATAAGCAGAGGAATAGGATTCCGCCGTTTCCTTCAGCCGGCTTTCGTAGTAATCGTCCGGAACCACCAGATTCTCACGCTCTGCAATTGCCAGCAAAAGCAACTCTGTGCGGACCTGGTTCCGGCAATACCCCTCCGGTGTCGTACCGACCGAGCGGCGGAAATATTCTTCCCAGGTATAATCCGTTTTACGGTAAGCGTTGAACGCCTCCGCATAAGCCGTATAGGTGGTGCGGAGATTTTCGTAATACTGGTTGTAGATGTCTTCGGGAAGCGTCAGCTTCACACACTTTTCCGCAATATGATCCAGTGCCGCCTTCTGCAAAGCCGAAAGGTACTGATTTTCCAGGGCACTCTCATACTGCTCGCGCAATGCGTTCACATACTCTTCCTCGGAATCGTAGCCCATCTCCTTCGCAACCTCGCTGTCCGAAGGAATAACAGCCGTCCGGATGTCTTTGATTGCAAGATCAAACCGGACCTCTTTTCCGTTCAGATATGCCATTTCGCCGGACTGATAATCTTCCGGAAACCGGAGATTCAGCGAAAACGTATCGTTCACCCGATGCCCGATCATCCCGTCCGAAAACCCGTCAATCAGAGCGGTGTATCCCACCACGATCTCTGCGTCCGTTGCGGAAGCATCCTCCAGCTCCTGCCCATCCACATATCCTTTGAAATCCACCGTGACGGAATCTCCCACCCGGATATCCTCATGATCGGCTTCTTCCACCGTTGCAACGGAAGCGGCATAATTCTTCAGACGCTCCTCCAGCATTTCTTCCGTCAGTTCTTTCTTTTCCACGCTCACCGAAAAATCCCGGTATTCTCCCAGAATGACATAATCGGAAAGATTCAGATCCCGATACGGATTGACCTCCCGCTTTTCTCCGGAAGGATCGTTGCTGTTCTGTTGGGAATTGCAGCCGCAGAAAATTCCGGCCACCAGCAAAATACAACCAAAAATCGCCGCAAAACGCTTTCGCATAAAAGCAAAGAACTCCTTTTTCAACCTTGACTTCCTGTTCAGTATACGATGAAAATTTGTCAGAATACGGAACAGAACCGTACGATCTTGAAATTTTCCGGCTTCGGATAAAAAAATCCGCCCGGAATCCCGGGCGGGAAGATCAAAGAACCTTGCTGAGAAACTCCTTGGTACGCGCGTTTTTCGGCGAGCCGAAAATCTCCTCCGGCGTGCCTTCTTCCAGCACAATGCCGCCGTCCATAAACAGCACACGGTCAGCCAGTTCCCGGGCAAATCCCATCTCGTGCGTCACCACGACCATCGTCATGCCGGCAGAGGCAAGTTCCCGGATCAGATCCAGCACTTCGCCCACCATTTCGGGATCAAGCGCCGAGGTCGGTTCATCAAACAGCATCACCTGCGGATCCATTGCCAAAGCCCTGGTAATGGCAATCCGCTGTTTCTGCCCGCCGGACAAGGTTGCGGGATATGCCGATGCCTTGTCCTGCAGCCCGATACGGCGCAGAAGTTCCATCGCTTTTGCCTCCGCCTCTTCCCGGGTCTTCCGCTTCAGCTGCACCGGAGCAAGCGTCATATTCTGCAACACCGTAAGATTGTTGAACAGATTGAAGTGCTGAAATACCATGCCCATCTTCTGACGGGCAAGGTTGATGTCCACGCGGTTTTCCGCCTCAATCTTCTTCATCAGCGCCCGGTATTCTTTTCCCTCATACGGCTTGAGAAGATCGTTCTTTTTGATGTTGCGGATGATTTGTCCGTCCGTTTCCGCATCGTCTTTCATTCCGTCTGCCAGAAGGACTTTCTTCAGAGAGGCATAGGTGTGGGAAGAACGGATTACATCAAAATGCAGATACGGATCGGGATTTGTCAGAAGTTGTCCGTCCATCCAGACCTCTCCGTACGTCGGCTGTTCCAGAAGATTCATGCACCGGAGCAGCGTACTTTTGCCGCTTCCCGAAGAACCGATGATGACAACCTTTTCACCCTTTGTCACCTCACAGGAAACTCCTTTGAGGACCTGCAGTTTTCCGAAATTCTTATAGATGTTTCTAACGCTGATCACTGGCTTTCATCCTCTTTTCCACAAGTTTGATCAAAAAGACCATCAGATACACCACGGCCAGATAAAAGCATCCGACAACAATACCGCTTGCCAGATAGTTCGGAATGGTGCGGAAGATGGTGCCGGAAGCGGCGTTCAGGTCAAATGTCAGGGTTCCGACCGTCGCGCCGACCATGCCGAGGATGGATGTTTCCTTCAACAAAGCAATCAGTTCGTTGCCGATGGCGGGAATGATATTCTTGACCGCCTGAGGAAGGATTACTTTTATCATTGTCCGGGTCCAGGAAAGACCGAGAGCCCGTCCTGCCTCCATTTGTCCGCCATCCACGGAGGAAATACCCGCCCGGATGTTCTCGGAGACATATGCCCCCGAATTGATGCCGAACGTGAAAATGGCAGCATACGGTTTGAAGCCGGGAATTGCCAAAACGGCAAAGACCATGATAAACAACTGAAGTGCTACCGGCGTTCCCCGGATAACCGTAGTATACAGATTGCAGATCACACCCGGAATCTTCATCCACCGGCTCTGCGTGGCGGAAATTTTGACGAGCGCCACCGCAAAGCCCAGCACAAGCCCGATTCCGGCAGCGACAAACGTAACAATCAGCGTGTGCAGAAAGCCCTGCCACACATAACCCATCAGCTCCGCCGAAGAAAGGATGGCAACAATGTCATCGAACAGCATATGTATTTAACCTCTTTCTGAAACCGCAAACGAGGGAGAAGTCCGCTTCCCCCCGTTTGAATCTGTCTTCTTTCCTCAGTTCAGACCCAGATGATTGTTGACCAGCTTCTGAATCCCTTCCTTGCCCAGCTCGTCCAGAACCTCGTTGATGGCGTTGAGCAGCTCGGTCTGCCCCTTGGTCACGCAGATTGCATAGGTATCCACAGCCGCTTCGTCCGCCGCAGAATCGCCGCCCTCATAATAAAGAGGCGCGCAGGTGAGGTTGCTGTTTTTCTCAATCAGTTTTTTTGCCGGCAATTCATCAATAATCAGAACGTCCGCATTCAGTCCCACGTCTGCCACGGCGCTTGCCAGATCCGAAAAACCGGATTTCTTGGTGCCGGTATCTTTCAGAGAGCCGTCCAGTTCATCTGACAGGAACAGGTCTGCCGTTGTACCGTCCTGCACGGCAACCGTTGCGCCTGCAAGTGCGCTCCAGTACACACCCGTAACGTTATCGGTCGTAAGAATCTCATAAGATTCCGCATCGGCCTTCGGGTAAATGACATACAGAGCCGCCGTATAATACTCTTTGGAAAAATCCACGTCTTTCTGACGTTCCGGTGTGATGGAAATTCCGGCAGCGCCGACGTTGGTCAGTTTGCCGTCATGAACGGCGCTCACAATGGTTTTGAACTCCACGTTTTCAAATACAACTTCCTTGTTCAGTTTCTTACCCACAAGGTTCATGATGTCCACGTCCACACCGACGATCTTACCGTTTGAAACGTATTCGAACGGTGCAAAGCCCGCTTCCGTATACACAACCAGTTTTTCCGTGCTCTTGCAGGAAGACAGCATCACGGCGCTGGCGATCATCAGCAACAGCGCAAGCATCAAAGCTACAATTTTTTTCATTTTTTTGTTTCCTCCGTTTTTTTATTCTGAAAATTTTTTTCATGAAGTCAACAGACCCCGACCGAGAACACGGCAGTTTCTCCGACAGGTTTGACTCCGGTTGTTTGTGTGATGGAAATAGGATACCACCAAATGAATAAAAAGTCAAGTGTTTTTGCAAAAAAATTCATTTTTGTGAATTTCGACCATACTTGAGCACAACGAGACGCTTTTTTCAATGAAGAATCACATAATATTGATAAAATCCTACAAAATTCTTTTACGCTCAAACAAAAAAAACTTGCAGTCATCCCGGGACGACTGCAAAAAGGAAAAAGAAAAACAATTTTTTATTCAAATATTTTTGAATATATTCAAAATTTGTCCGGCAACTTTTTATACAACCGCGCGTTCCAGAACGTCATGTCCAGTTCTTCGACATAAAAATGGAAGATTGCGCGCCAGTTTCGGGTCGCCGTACTGAGAACAACGTATTCCGCCTCCGTTCGGACCGCCTCCGAAGCAAACCGGAACAGATCGGAGCCGATTCCCCGGGAACGGAATTCCGGAACGACGTAAATTTCCTCAATTTCAAAATACGGCGTCTTTTCCGGCATAACGGAAGTCATCTTCTCCGACAGCACCCGATGTCCGAACAGATATCCCACGATGCTTCCGCCCTCAGCGGCAAGAAACACCCGGTTGCCGTCCAGATCGGAATCGTCATTGGCGCGGTAACCGCAGCAGCTGTTTTCCGCCTGCCACGCCAGAGAAAACTCTTTCAGAAGCCGACGGACATCCGGAGTCAGAGACGTTTCATACACGTCCCGCTTGCCGGCTTCTGCCACATAACGGATATGGGCCATGGACTCGCCGCGGTAAACTTTGACCCCGCGGTCTTTCGGCAACATTCCGTTCCGCAAAGCAACACGCTGCGACGGGATGTCGATATCCCGGATGATGGAACAGACCTCCGATGCCCGAAGCGTTTCAAACGCATAAGTCTTGCAGGCACGCGCCGCCTCCGTCGCATACCCGTGATGCCAAAATTCACGGCGGAACAGATAACCGATCTCCAGAACTTCCCGATCTTGCCACGGCTGCATCGTCAGTCCGCACTGACCGATCAGTTCCCCGGTATCCTTCCGGATCACGGCCCACAGCCCGAATCCCCACCGGTCATAATGGGCAAGCTGGCGGTCCAGCCATTCGTGAACCATGGCATCGTCAAAGCCCCCGCCATAGTTATTCATGGTTTCGTCATCTTTCAGAATTGCGCACAGCGCATCAAAATCAGCCGGCGTCAGGGGACGCATACGCAGGCGCTCGGTTTCCGGAAACATTTCTTACCGCCTCCTTCTGCAAAAAAAGAAAAGCCGACAGATCCATGAAAGACCTGTCGGCTTTGGTGGGCGAGGGTGGATTCGGACCACCGAAGCTGAAAAGCAACAGATTTACAGTCTGCCCCCTTTGGCCACTCGGGAACTCGCCCATAATATAAAAATGGAGCTGGTGAACGGAGTCGAACCATCAACCTGCTGATTACAAATCAGCTGCTCTGCCATTGAGCCACACCAGCA
>CAKSBH010000011.1 GCA_934438175.1 uncultured Eubacteriales bacterium
GGTACACGACCTGTACTTATCATTTCTAATGATACAGGGAATAAGCACAGCCCTACGGTCATTGTAGCGGCGATTACAGGACAGATTGGAACAAAGAAAAAACTACCGACACACACTATCGTACACAATGTCAATGGACTTGATAAAGATTCCATTATCTTGTTGGAGCAAATTCGTACCATTGATAAACAACGCCTGCAAGAGTATTTAGGAACTCTTGATGGGCGTTTTCTTGTTGCTGTTGATAAAGCTCTGGCGATAAGTGTCGCTCTTGAAAGAGGTGGTAAAAGTGCTTGATGTGAAAGTTGATGAATACGAAGCAGCTTTGAAGCTCATCGAGATATTGCTTGAAAAAGGAAAGATAAATCAAGCCACATATACAAATATAATGAAACACCGAAATTCGCACATTTCACAAGCGGCTTGATAAAAGATACAATATGAGCGAACAAAGCAAAGGAGGTACGCTTTATGAACACAGCAGTTAATACTAATCAGTTCAATTACAGATTTAAGCTAACAGACTATTCGCTTTTTGATAGAAACAGAGCAAGAAGGGTCGCTATTTACGGCAGAGTTTCAACGGAACACGAAGCTCAATTATCCGCTTTGGATAATCAGTTGCAATGGTATGATGACCAAGTACGCTATCACCCGAATTGGGATGTGGTTGCAAAATATATTGATGAGGGTATCACAGGAACACAGGCAAAGAAACGACCAGATTTCTTGAGAATGATTGAAGATGCCAAACAGGGCAAATTTGATTTAATCGTTACCAGAGAGGTTTGTCGTTTTGCCCGAAATGTTGTTGATACGCTTGTCGTCACAAGAGAGCTTAAAAGTATAGGCGTAGAGGTCTTTTTCATTGAGGATAACATTTGGACAATGGACGGTGACGGCGAATTGAGATTGTCGCTTATGGCTACTCTGGCACAGGAAGAAAGCCGCAAGACCTCGGAACGAGTAAAAGCAGGTCAGAAAATCAGCCGTGACAACGGTGTGCTTTATGGCAATGGTAATATCCTCGGCTATGACCGTGTGGGAGATACCTATGTTATAAATGAAGAACAAGCAGAAACGGTCAGAATGATATACGATTTATATTTGCAGGGCTATGGCTCTATGAAGATAGCAGGCATACTGACGGAACGAAAAAGGAAAACTGCTTCTGGGCTTGTAAAGTGGAGTGTATCAAATATTATGAGAGCTATCAGAAATGCCACTTATACAGGTACAAAGTGCTATAACAAATCCAGAAGCAACAATTTTCTGGAGCAGAAGCGAATTAACAATCTGGATATGTCCACTTATGAATATGTTGAGGGCGATTTCCCTGCTATCATTTCTCAAGAGATTTGGGATAAGGCACAGGAAATACGAGAAAGCAGAGTAAAGCCGTCTTTGGTATCTGCAACAAAGACCACTCATAGTAAGCGTGACTCGGCTGATGTGTGGGTGAATAAACTCCGTTGTTCGTGCGGCTCATCATTTCGAAAAAATAAGTGGCACACAAAATTAGACGGAAAAACCTCGTATGGCTATCAATGCTATAATCAGTTGAACAACGGCAACAAGAAAAAGAGAGAAGAACTTGGATTAGATACAGACGGCTATTGCGATACCAGAATGATAACCGATTGGAAACTCGATTTTATGGCGAAAGCTCTTTTAGAGCATTTATGGACAGAAAGAAGAAAATCAGTTCTTATTGCAATCGACCTTATTAAGTGTTATTATAAGGAAGAAAAAGAAATCGGTAAACAGTCTGATGTGGTGGTTGTGCAGGCAAGATTGGACAAGGCGAACACAAGGCTCACAAACCTAATTGCTATGAGAGCTGACGGCGAAATCACAAAGGACGAATATCAAGTGATGAGAACGCCGATTGATACGGAAATACAGGAGCTTCAAAAAGTACTTGAGAATATACCGACGGACAATGACAATTTGAAAGGTTTTGACTTGGACAGTATTATTTCTACGCTGAATAGCCTTGTTGATTTTAGCGGGAGTACTATCAGCCACGATGTTATAAATCAGTTCGTTTATCTGGTTACACCGACTTCTGATACTACTTTTGAATGGTATGTCAATTTGAATGGCAAACCAAATGTGAAAGCTACCTTTACGGCAGAGGGCAGGAAGAAAAACTGCTTGATAAGGTTAGAGGAAATCGAAAGGATTTCCTCGTTACATAGGAAAGAGAATGAGAGCAATGCTCAATTAATAAAAAACCCCTGTTTATTAACCTATCTGCACAGGCAGCGATCAAGGAAAATAAGTAATTTTCACTCAAACAAAAATTCCTCTGTCGAGAAATCGGCAGAGGAATTTTTATACTGAGCAAATGTATTAAGATCTGTTTCTGCATGTCGCAGTAAATTTGTCTGAAAATGGAAATGTGAGAAACACGGAGTAAGCCGGAAATTTCTTTCAACGGTGATTTTCAACTGTATCTTTTTTAAGTGTTGTTTGCAACGCCTTGTCCCGGGAGAATGGTGATTTACTTCTTCGGATGTCTGTTCCGGTTCTTCTGTGCTTGAACAGCAAAAAACCCCGATAAAATCGGGGTTCTCGGAACATGCTTCCAATGTTCCTTTTTTATGGTCCGCCCTGGGGGATTCGAACCCTCTACCTTCAGAATCGGAATCTGACACTCTGGTCCAGATGAGCTAAGGGCGGTTACGAACAGATACTATTATACGATGTTTTTTTGATTTCGTCAAGGGTTTTTTCACAAAAAACAAATTTTCTTTTTGCAAGGGTCTTCCCGGAGAAGTGGGAAGACCCTTGTTCTTCGTTTGCTTATTCCAATTCAAACGCACCGGTGTAAAGCTGATAGTAAACACCTTTTTCGGCAATCAACTTATCGTGGCTTCCCCGTTCAATGATTCTGCCGTGGTCAAGAACCATAATGACATCCGAATTCCGGACTGTGGAGAGCCGATGCGCGATGACAAAAACGGTTCTTCCTTCCATCAGTTTATCCATGCCCTGCTGCACAATTGCTTCGGTCCGGGTATCAATGGAAGAGGTTGCCTCGTCCAGAATCATAACCGGCGGATCGGCAACGGCGGCACGCGCGATGGCGATTAATTGGCGTTGCCCCTGCGAGAGATTTGCACCGTTTCCGGAAAGCTCCGTATTGTAGCCATCCGGCAAGCGGGTGATGAAATCGTCGGCACCTGCCAGGCGGGCAGCATTCCGACACTCTTCATCGGTGGCTTCCAGGCGTCCGTACCGGATGTTTTCCATAACGGTTCCCGTGAAAAGGTTGGTGTCTTGCAGAACAATGCCGAGCGAACGGCGCAGATCGCTTTTGCGGATTTTATTGATGTTGATACCATCGTAACGAATCTTGCCGTCTTCAATGTCATAGAAGCGGTTCAACAGGTTTGTGATGGTTGTTTTCCCGGCACCGGTCGCGCCAACAAAGGCAACCTTCTGACCGGGCTCTGCATAGACCGACACATCGTGAAGAACCTGTTTTCCTTCGGTGTAAGAAAATTCTACATCGACCAGGCGGACATCCCCCCGGAGAGGAGTGTAGGTGAGGGAGCCGTCGCCGTGCGGATGCTTCCATGCCCACTGTCCGGTATGCTCTTCCGTTTCCGTAATGGTGCCGTCCGGGGCAATGCTTGCATTGACCAGGGTCACGTAACCGTTATCCGGTTCTGCCGGTTGATTCATCAGGTCAAAGATACGACCTGCTCCCGCCATTGCCATAACGATGGAATTGATTTGCTGTGATATCTGGTTGATATTTCCGGTGAATTGTTTGGTCATGGAAAGGAAGGATACAACAATGCCGACACGCATGATGTTTTCAGCGCCGAACAGAACCCCGATGCTGGGATTGGGCGCTTTGCTGACCATGAGAATACACCCCAGCAAAACGACCAGAACATAAATGAAGTTCCCGATATTCATGATGATCGGTCCCAACATGTTGGCGTATGCGTGTGCCTTGTAACTGTCGTTGTTCAGAGAGGAGTTGAAAACATCAAAATCTTTTTCGCACTGTTCTTCATGGTTGAAAACCTTGATGACCTTCTGTCCGTTCATCATCTCCTGAACGAACCCCTCCTGTTTACCTACGGTGTCCTGCAGACGCACAAAATAACGGGCAGAGCCACCGCCGAGACGGGACGATACAAAGACCATCGCCACAACGCCAGCCAGAAGAAGCAGGGTAAGCCAGATGCTGTAATACAGCATAATGCCGAGGACCGCAATGACGATAACGCTGGAACGGACCAAGGTCGGCAGAGATTGGTCGATCAACTGGCGAAGCGTGTCAATATCGTTGGTATAATAACTCATGATATCGCCGTGCTTGTGTGTGTCAAAGAACCGGATGGGAAGATTCTGCATTCCGTTAAAGAGTCGTTTGCGCAGTTTGTCCAGAAAGCCCTGTGTAACCACCGTCATCAACTGTGTTTCCAAGGTCAGAGTAAGAATTGACAGAATATAGAAAACAGCAAGGAAAAGAACCTGCGGCAGGATGATTTCTTTGGCGGAACCCCACGGGGTACCGCTCTTCAGACATACGTCAATGGCAGTTGTGACCTTTTCCAGGAAAACAGCAGGGATGGATGCTACAAGAGCTGAAAAGACAACACACCCGAGCGAAACCGGAACAAGAACCGGATAAAATTGGAACAACATCCGGATCAAGCGGGTAAGAACGGAAAAATCAGCTTTTTTCATTGTGGGCTTTTTACTTTTCATTGCTTTCTCCTCCGTTCGTTTGCTGTTCGTAGATCTCCCGGTAAATCTCACTGGTCTTCATCAGTTCTTCATGCGTTCCCATCGCACCGATGGTTCCGTTGTCCATGACAAGAATCAGATCGGAATCCTGAACCGAGGCGATTCTTTGCGCAATGATGATCTTGGTTGTTTCCGGAATATAACGACGGAAGCCGGAACGGATCAACGCATCCGTCTTGGTATCGACGGCACTGGTCGAATCGTCCAGAACGAGGATTTTCGGTTTTTTGAGCAGGGCGCGGGCAATGCAGAGGCGCTGTTTTTGTCCGCCGGATACGTTGGTACCGCCCTGTTCGATGTAGGTGTCATAACCGTCGGGAAATGTCCGGATAAAATCATCTGCCTGTGCCAGCCGGCATGCCTCTTCAATTTCGGCATCCGTTGCATTTTCGTTGCCCCATCGCAGATTTTCGCGGATAGTTCCGGAAAACAGAAGGTTTTTCTGCAAAACGAACGCTACGGAATCACGTAATACCGTGAGGTCGTATTCTTTGACGTTTACGCCGCCAACCCGGACGGTTCCCGTCGTTGCATCATACAGACGGGGAATCAACTGTACCAGCGTGGATTTGCTGGAGCCGGTTCCGCCGAGAATGCCAACCGTCATTCCGGAACGGATATGAAGATCAATGCCGGAAAGTGCGTCTTTTGTTGCTTGGGCAGAATACTTGAAGCTGACCTGGTCAAAGTCGACAGAGCCGTCCTTCACTTCTTTGCAGGCATGCTCCGGCGAGGAGAGTTCGGGCGTTTCTTCCAGCACTTCGCAAATTCTCTGTGCTGATTCCAGTGAAATGGTAATCATCACATACATCATGGACAGCATCATCAGAGACATAAGAATCTGTACGCCGTACGTCAGCAATGCGGAGATCTGACCGATGTCTACGCCGCCGATCCGGTTGATTGTCATGTATGAGCCGACGGCAAGCAGGAAGATCATGTTGAAGTACATGCAGAAATTCATCAGGGGGGTGTTCAGTGCAACAATCCGCTCGGCTTTGGTGAAGTCGTTGCGGATATCATCGGAGGCGCGGCCGAATTTTTGCTTTTCGTAATCTTCACGGGAAAACCCTTTTACCACCCGCATTGCCCGAACATTTTCTTCAATGGATTCGTTCAGCCGGTCGTATTTGCGGAAGACACTGCGGAATCTCGGCAATGCTTTGCGGGCAATCAGAATCAAACCAAGCGCCAGAACCGGAATGACAATGGCAAAGGTCGCCGCCAGCCAACCGCCCATATATGCCGCCATGACGACGGAGAAAATAAGCATCAGAGGGGAGCGGATCGCCGTACGGATCAGCATCATAAATGCCATCTGTACGTTATACACATCGGTGGTCATGCGGGTCACCAGCGAAGACGTGGAAAACTTGTCGATGTTGGAAAACGAGAAGGTTTGGATTTTGTGAAAAATGTCGGTCCGTAAATTCTTGGCAAAGCCGGCAGACGCCTTCGCGCAGGTAAAGCCGGCGATTCCTCCGCAGCCAAGTGAAAAAAGCGCCATGACGGCAAGAATCACGCCGATTGTAAGAATATAGGAGATGTCGACATTTTCAGCATCCCGTCGGATAACATTGATCAGATAGTTTGCGGTGATAAAGGGAATCAGGGTTTCAATCACCGCTTCTCCGACCATCAGAAATAAGGTGAGAATGGACGGGCGTTTATATTCCCGGATACTCTGCGCCAGACGTCGCATAATTCGGATCATAACAGAACTCCTTTCGGCTTTGTGCGAAATCATGTCTTTTCATTGTACTCCGATAAGGGTCAAAAATCAAGGAAATTTCTTTGAACTTCAATATCTTTTCCACGCTTTCGGATAGAGGAGGGCAAGAATCGGAAAGAATTCCAGTCTTCCTGCCAACATATCGAAAATCAGCACGATCTTGGATAATGAACTGAAGGCAGAGAAATTTCCGACAGGGCCGACCATGCCGAGTCCCGGTCCGACGTTTCCGATGCAGGTTGCGACGGCGGTAAAGTTGGTGGTCAGGTCAAATCCGTTTAAGCTGATGAGAAGCAACGACACGGCAAAAATCGCAGCAAATGCGGAAAGATATGCGGAAATTCCGCGTCGTGTCGTCTCGTCTACGGTTTTTCCTTCCAAGCGAACCAGTGCGACGCTGTTGGGAAACATTTGTTTTTTGATGCCGTTCCAGGCATTTTTGAGCATAACAACCATCCTGGAAATCTTCATTCCTCCGCAGGTGGAGCCGGAGCATCCGCCTATAAACATCAGCAAAACCAGAATTGTTTTGGAAAAAGACGGCCATACGTTGAAATTTGCCGTGGCAAAACCGGAGGTGGAAATGATGGACGACACCTGAAAGAAGGAAGTGCGAAGTGCTGTTCCGAAATTGCTTTTGTAAAGTGGAAGAATATCGATGGTAATCAGGCCGACTGCGACAAGAACGAGTCCCAAAAACCAACGCAATTCTTCATTTTTGCATACGCTCCGGAAATCTCCGACCAGCAAAAGGTAATACAGATTGAAATTGACGCTGAACAGAAGCATGAACAGAGCAACGACAATTTCCGCATACGGATTTTCATAAGCAGCCATGCTGGCGTTCCGGATGGAAAAACCGCCGGTGCCCGCCGTGGCAAAGGATGTGACGAGAGAATCAAACATGGGGAGCCCACCGCAAAGAAGGAGAATGGTTTCTATCGCGGTCATCACCAGATATATCACATACAAAAGCCGGGCGGTCATCCGGAGTTTGGAAACCAGTTTTCCCACCTGCGGTCCCGGCATTTCTGCCCGGAGGATGTGAATGGATTGCGGATCGGTTGCCGGAAGGAAAGCCAGAATAAAAACAAGAACTCCCATTCCGCCAATCCAGTTGGTGAAAGAGCGCCAAAAAAGATTGGCGTGTGACAATGCTTCCACGTCAGTCAGGCAGGAAGATCCGGTTGTTGTGAAGCCGGATACGATTTCAAAAACGGCATCCAGATAACTGCGGATGTCCCCCGACAAAAACAACGGCAACGCGCCGAGTATGCTGACCGCAACCCACGATATCCCGGCAATGACAAGACCTTCCCTCATGCGAAGCGTTTTGCTTTTCGGCTTGAAAAGAAAACTCAGAGCACCGACAATCAGCATGCCGAGAATCAAAAGCAAATAGGGGAGAATCATGTTATTTTCGCCATAGAGCAACGCAACGGCAAGGGGAAGCGTCAGCATCAGTCCCTCAAAAAAAATCAATTTCCCCAGTGTGTTGAGTATATACCCGATGTTCATAATTACCTCAAAATATCATCGATATCCGTAAACTGAGAATCTGCCGCGGTAACGATAACGCTGTCGCCCGGGAGAATTACATCGTTTCCTCCGGGAATCAGAACGGTATTGCTGCGAATGATGCAGGCAATGAGAAGATTATTTTTCAGCTTTCGCTTCAGATCCTTGAGCGGCGTCTGAATGAGCTTGCTGTTTTCCGTCACATAGAATTCCAGCGCTTCGGCACGGTCTCCCACCAACTTATACAGGGTTCGGACATTGCTTCCTGTGGCGTTGTTTATGGCGCGGACGTAACTAAGAATCAGGTTGGAGGTGATTTGCTTCGGCGACACAATGCTGTCTAATCCCACCGATTCCAGCATATCCGTCAGCGATGCCTTGCTGATTTTGGTGATAATCTTGTTGATCCCAATGCTTTTGGCATATAGTGAAGTAATGATGTTCTCCTCGTCAATGCCGGTTGCCGCGACGCAGGCATCGGCTTTGTCAAAGTTTTCTTCCCGCAGAAGTGTCTGATCCGTACCGTCACCGCAGATGATCTGTGCTTTGGGCAGAAGTTCGCTTAATTCGGCACAGCGTTTTTCATCCAGCTCTATGATCTTGACCGCCATGCCGGAATCCAGCAGTTGACGGGCAAGGTAATAGGAAATGTGACCTCCGCCGATGATGAAGATGTTGCGCAATTTTTGTTTTGCTGCCCCGGTTTTCCGGAAGAATTCGGCAAGCTGGCTTCGGGAAGCGGTGAAATGGATCTTGTCGCCGGCATACAGGATGCTATTTCCGTTTGGAATATAGACGTTCTCTCCATGCTGAACGGCACAGACCAGAAGACGTACGTTGAGATTTTTCTGAATGTCCGTTACACGGATTCTATCCAGAACCGAGCCGGTGCCGATCTTCATTTCCGCAAGATCAACATATCCTTTGGCAAATGTGTCAATGCCGATGGCAGACGGAAAACGGATCAGCCGGAAGATTTCGCATGCTGCCTCATATTCCGGATTCACCGCAAGGTCCAGCCCCATTTCGTCCAGCATATAAATAAACTGTTTGGAATATTCCGGATCCCGGATGCGCGCAACGGTATGCCGGACCCCGAGTTTCTTGGCAATCAGGCAGCACAGCATATTGATCTCATCGGAATAAGTTGTGGCGATTATGACATCCGCATGCGCAACTCCGGCATCCCGCTGAACGGAAAAGTTTACACCGTTTCCCACGATTCCGAGAATGTCGGAGGTGTTGACAATGTTTTCTGCCGTTTGCGGATTGTTATCGATCAGCGTGACGTCGTTTCCTTCTTTGGTGAGGCATTCTGCCAGCGTGGATCCGATCTTTCCGCCGCCTACAATGACGATCTTCATAATTTTCCTCTTTACCTATAATAATTGACCGAGCTGTTTGGATGTTTCAAAAGTCCCCATGGCCTCGGAAATTCCGGGGATTTCATAGGTCCGTAGCAGGGAGAACAGTTGTCCGGGATCATACGGCATCTTTTGCTCCTTGGCAAGCTTGGTCAGCGCATAAATCAATTGAATGGACGCCTGTTCGGTGAAGGCACGGTGCTCTTTGCCGCACTTTACCAACGCACTTTTCCAAAGAGCGATGGAATTGTTTTTCAACTCCCAATCCCGGAAAATACGATAGGTCGGACCGTAAATGTGCATTTCCGTGTTTGCAACCGCGGCTTCGGTCAGGGCAATGTAGGACCGCAATTCTTTCCATCCTCCGCCATAACAGGCGGCAAGAAACCCGTTGAGATGTTCTTCATATTCTTCGTCGGTCAGATCCGGGTTCCAGAGAAGAACGGAAAGAAGATATGCCCGCAGATCTCCGAACTCTCCGCTTTTGGTTTGATAGTTGCCCTGTTCGAAAATCCCTTTTACGCCGTAATGTACAAGAAAACGGATGTTTTCCGGCAAAACGTGAAGATTCGGAAAAGGGGTGAGATAGTAGGTAAAATTGGTGGTATAGTCCCAGATATACAGACGATCGCATTTCTTTGACCAATCCCGTACATCTTCTGCAAAGGACAGATCCGCGTTCTTCCAATAGGGTCGGGCAAAATCGCACTCAATGGAGCACAGACGTACGATAACGTTTGGTTCTGCATGCAGATTTTTCGGCGGATGCCGCGTGTAGCGATATGCCAGGGTGTCTATGGCAAGATCCGGATAATCGTCCCGAAGTTCTCGGGCAATGCGGTTAACGAACGTCAGCAGGGAACCGGCCGGAGATCTTTCCCGTTCGTCCAGTTCCGTGCAGGAGCCGCAGGTGCAGCCGAGGCGGTCGTAGGGCGAATCATTCTGAGACACGGAGAGAATGTTGGCATCCGGTTTGTTTTTCAGGGTCTTTCGGATGTTTTTCATCACGGTCCGATAAATTTCCGGATCGGTCAGGCAGGGCTGATCTCCGTCCGCAGCCGACGTTTCCGCAAGATACGGAAGGGTATGAACAAAGCCGGCATAGGAAATTCCTCCGCCGAAAGCGTGAAGATCTCTTCCCACCATGCCGTTGATACGGCGCTTTGCCGAAAAGCCGGGATCAAAGGCGTCATACCAGAACAGATCCCGGTATTCCAATTTGGGACGGAAAATTTTCTTCATTCCTGTCGGAACAGAAACCGGGTCCGTACCCTCCAGAACCTCGATGTCTTTGGTATAAAAACGCCAACCGACAACGTCTTCCAGAAAGGAATACACGCTGTAAAGCGTTCCGCGCGGTGTTGCGCCGGAAAAGAAGATGCGGTTCTCCTGTGCAAGAATGACAATTCCTTCTGTGCCGAGTCCCGCCCGGATTTCCTGCAATTCAGAAAAATCTCTTGCCGTATGTCCGACAATCAGTTCGCAGGGAAAATATCGGTCGTCCGTTGCGGAAAAGATCGAAACCTCTGCGGCACGTTCCAGATACTTTTTCAGTTCAGCGGCGGCAAGTTGTTCTGCGGGATCTGCGTTCACAGCCGTAATAACCGTAAAATCCGAAAGGGGATGTCCGCAGAAAACGAGATGTTTCATTTCCGACTTCCTTTCTGAAAATTCTTGTACAGAACAGGACAACGGATCTCCTCCGAAAAAAGAGATCCGTTTTCTGCTTGTCAGGATTATTTCAGCAACGTGTCCAGGTCGTGTTCAATCCGATCCGCAACGTCGGCTTTGGAAAGACGGTCCTTGGTCCAATCGTTGATATAATCCGTGAAATAAACAATTTTGTCATACGTTTTCTCATAAACGTTGATGTCGTGTCCCTGTCCGACAAAATGATAGAACAGGGTGATTTCTCCGTTCTTGAGATAAGCGCCGCACTGATCCAACGAAAAGTTCAGCCATTTGCCTTTTCCGCCCAGCCACTTTTCAATTGCTGCCCGGTCCATCGCTCAGCCCCCGATTCCGAGCATTTCGCCGATGGTCTTTTTGCCGTATACGCTTTCCCAGTCTTTTTCGAAGTCATCTACGGCATACAGCGTAAGCGGATGATAAATCAGATTGTCAAACAATGCGGGAGCAATGGTTACCGCATCGCCGCCGACCAACGCAATCTTGTGCACCTGCTCAATGTTTTTGAAACTGGCGGCAAGAACCTTGCTTTTGATGTCATAACGGCGGAACATCTCTACGATTTCCTGCACAACATGGACACCGTCGGAAACGATGTTGTCCAGACGGTTGACATAAGGAGCGACATAGGATGCACCGCACTTGGCGGCAATCAATGCCTGTTGCTGTGTGAAAATAGCGGTTTCCGTAACTTTGATTCCCATTTGCGACAGAATTCTGGTTGCTTTCAGTCCTTCGGGAGAAATCGGAATTTTGAGATAAAAATCTCCGCCGACCAGTTCCTGCAATGCGCACGCCTCTTTGACAATGGAATCTGCAGTGGCAGCCGTTGTCTGA
Source organism: uncultured Eubacteriales bacterium (assembly GCA_934438175.1). Taxonomy (GTDB): domain Bacteria; phylum Bacillota; class Clostridia; order Oscillospirales; family UBA644; genus CAKSBH01. The sequence goes on from CAKSBH010000011.1 coordinate 11,914, forward strand.
ATGTGAAGCATACGATCCGGTCCGATGATGGAGCGGATTTCTTTTACCAACGGGATGAAATCCGATTTTTCCCGTGAAATAATCGTCGGATTCGTCGTTACGCCGTCAACGGGGTAAAATTCAACGCATTTCCGAATTTCTTCAAGATGCGCACTGTCAATGATGTACTGCATACAAATTATCTCCTCTTATAATTAAGTATTATCAATGATAAAACGACCGATGGTCCGGTAAAGGGTTCCGGCATCCGGATACAGGAATGTTTCCGGTAATGCGTGAAACGTGTGGTTGGAATTTTCCACTTCCAGGTATTCCGCAAAGAATCCGTTTGACATCAGACGGTCGTACAGCATCCGCGAGATTTCGGGGTTGACGCACTCGTCGGAATCTCCCTGGACAATCAGAACAGACGGACGTTGGGGCGGATGCTCGCAGAGGCACAGGGGGCTGGCATCTTCCGGATTTCCGCTGCCGACAAAATCCCGGATGAATCTCTGTGTGGCGGGAGGCATTACCACTTCACAAAACGGCTTTCGCTGCCCTCCCATATAAGCAGGTCCACAAAGATCTACGACGGTTTTAACTGGGGAAAAACACTGGGGATCGTCCGTTAATACGGCAGTCAAAGCGAGATGCGCGCCTGCCGAGATTCCGAATACGGCTTTTCGGAACGGGTCGATGCGAACTGCGGATTGCCTGTCCAGAAAGCGGATCGCTTCCATCGCGTCTTCTACACTCTGCGGAAAGCCGCCTCCGTTTTTCCCGACCAGACGGTATTCCGCCGAGCCCACAACAAAGCCGCTTTCCAGAAGCAGGTCGGTAATCAGCGGGAAAAAGCGGACGTCCTCTTTGCATCCTTCCCTCCATCCTCCGCCGTGAAAAAACAACGCGCAGGGGCGGGGAGTGTCCGTGTCGGATTTCGCAAAGAAAAGATCCATCCGCAGGACGATGCCGTCTACGGTACGATAAGGAATGTCTTTTTCCGTTTGCAAGACATAGGACATTTCAATCACCGCATATAATTATATTACAAAAATTTATGGATTTCAAGACCTTTCGGAAAGAAAAATCAAGAAAGATTCCGATATTTTCGTCGGTCGGGAGGGTTCTTTTATGTCATCGGAAAAAAAACGGAGCAACGTTCTGATCTTTTTGCTTCTTACAGTTGTTCTTCTTGGATGGGTTCTTGGTTCCGGCGCGGCAACGGAAGGGGCGAAAAAGGGGATTCAAACGTGCCTTACGCTCATCGTTCCGACTCTGTTTCCGTTTTTTGTCTTGTCGGATCTTACGGTCTCCACCGGATTCGCCGCATGGGTCGGACATCTTCTGGAAAAACCGATTCGTGTTCTGTTCCGTCTTCCCGGTGTTTGCGCGGTTCCGTTGCTGCTCGGCGGAATTTCCGGATTCCCGGTCGGGGCAAAGGCGGCGGCACAACTGTATGGGCAGGGACTCTGCTCACGTGAGGATGCGGAAAAACTGTTGGCGTTCTGTTCCAATCCGGGTCTTGCCTTTGTTTTGTCCACGGTTGGCGGAGGAATGTGGGGAAATGCAGGAATCGGGGTGATGCTCTGGGGAATTCAGAGCGTCTGTTCTCTGGGAATCGGGCTTGTTCTGTGCCGACGCAGAACTCAAAAAAAATTCACGGATTCCGTGGCGGCATCGGAGCCGGTTTTCCGTCCGTTTTCGTCCCTTTTTCCTCAAGCCGTCAAAAACAGTGCCGTCACCGTGCTGTCGGTTTGCAGTTACGTTGTTCTTTTTTCCGCTCTGAACGGAATGCTTGATGCGATGCGGTTATGGGATGCTTTGTGTGGGTGCTTTTCGTTTCTTCCGCCCGCAATTGTTCGGGGCGTATCTTCCGGCGTTTTGGAGATGACAACCGGTCTGCTTTCTTTGAACCGTGCGCAGCCCGACGCGATCCGGCTTGCCGTTACGGCAGCACTTCTCGGGTGGTCCGGACTTTCGGTTCATGCCCAGATCCGGTCTGCCGTGGCAGGATCCGGGATTTCCTGCCGCTTTCTTCTTCCGTGTAAAGCGGTTCAGTCCGCCCTTTCCGGCGCGGTTGCCTTTTTCCTGGCAGGCCTTCCCGGCACAATTCCCGCATTCTTTGTCTTACCGGACTTCCGGTTTATTCCCGGATTCTATGCATCGGTATTCTCTGCGCTCTCTCTGTTGCTGTTTTTCTGCTTATTTTCCGCAAAATATTTGCCGAAAAAACATTGACGAAAGCAAGGTTCTGTGCTATGATAATATCGGTTAAAATTAAGATATAAGTATATGCGGGGAGTGGGTTTGCATCATGGATCAAAGCGGTATCGTTTTTGATATTCAGCCCTTTTCGACCCACGATGGTCCGGGAATCCGGACAACGGTTTTTTTGAAAGGGTGTAACAATCGCTGTGCCTGGTGTCATAATCCGGAATCCTTGTCTCTGAAGCCGCAACTGCGCTTTTTTGCCTCCCGATGCATCGGGTGCGGGGCTTGTGTAAAAGCGTGTCCGAACAACGCGTTCCGGGACGGACGGTTTGACTTTACCCATTGCCTTTCGTGCGGACGTTGTGCCGAGGTGTGTCCCACGGGGGCGAGAGAACTGTGTGGGCGTGTCATGACATCCGGACAGGTTTATGCCCGCGTTGCCAAGGATCTTCCGTTTTACCGGAATTCCGGCGGTGGCGTGACCTTTTCCGGCGGAGAGCCGTTGTTGCAGGCGGATTTTGTTGCGGAGACCGCACACCTCTGCAAAGAGAACGGAATCGGAACCAGCATTCAGACGGCTCTGAATGTACCGTATTCCGAGGTGGAAAAGGTCTTGCCGGATATGGATTTTGTGATGTGTGATTTCAAAGCTGCGGACGAAGAGATCCATCAAAGATACGTGGGGGTCTCGCAAAAGAGAATTCTGGAGAACCTGGATCGGCTTTCTCTCGAAAAGGTTCGGCTGATCGTTCGGACGCTGATTGTTCCCGGCGTTACGGACAGCACCGATGCCGTTTGCCGGATTGCGGAACAGATCCGGAATTATCCGAATCTGGATCATTATTTCCTGCTTCGTTATCACTCTCTCGGCATGAGTAAACTGGAAACCATCGGCGCATGCGAAGGCATCCGGGCATTTGAAACGCCTACCGATGAAAAAATGGAAGAATTGACCCTGGCGGCAAAGAGAATTTTGCCGACCGTGAAACATAATTGAGGTGAAAACAAATGAGCCATCTTTCCGAAAAAACAAGAAATTTGGCAAAAGAAGCACAGAGCGGTGTCTGGTACCGTTCTATGATTTCCACACCCGTTGCATTGACGGAAGAAGAAGATCATTCCGACCCGTATCTGCGGGAAGCATACGGCATACGGCATATCGCAGAAGACGCCCCGATCTGTATCCGTCCCGATGAGATGCTTGTCGGCTCGTCCACGCTGAAGGAATCCACGCTTCATGTTGTTCCGGTTCGCCGTCCGGGAGGAGAGGATATGATTGCCCGCAGCATTTCACATGTTACGCTGGGCTTTTGGTGGGCGTTGGAATTGGGCGGGCGCGGACTTCGTGCCAAGGTGGAAGACCGTCTGGCTCGCGGGAATCTGGATATGGGACAGAAAAACTTTCTGTACGCCTGCCGCATCACGCTGGACGCTTTGCAGACGTGGCACAAGCGGTATATGGACCTTTTGGACGAACGGATTGCGCAAAGTTCTGCTCCTGAAGAGCTGGCACATTATCAGCAGATTCGGAAAAATCTTGCCAATGTTCCGGAAAATCCTCCCACAAACTTCCGGGAGGCGGTTCAGTCGTTGCTGTTTCTGTTTGTCTTTACCCGTCAATGCGGAAACTGGCCCGGGATCGGACGGATTGACAAGATGCTGGGGAAATATCTGGAAAAAGATCTTGCCGACGGAACCATTACGCTGGACGAAGCCCGGGAATATCTGGCTCATTTCTGGATCAAAGGGTGCGAATGGGCAACAGACGGTGAAGTGTTTGAGGGCTCCGGTGACGCCCAGCATTATCAGAACATCGTTCTTTCCGGTGTGGATGATGACGGAAACGAACTGGTCAACGACGTGACATATTTGGTTCTCGACGTTGTGGAAGAGCTGAAAATCAGCGATTTCCCGATTGCGGTTCGCATCAGCAAGCGCTCGCCGGAGCGCCTTTTGCGAAGGATTGCCGATGTTCAGAAGATCGGTGGTGGAATTGTTGCTATTTACAACAACGATTTTATTATCGATAACCTACTGCGCTTCGGCTACGATCTGAAAGAAGCGCGGAACTTTGCCAACGACGGATGCTGGGAGATTCAGGTTCCCGGCAAAACGGCCTTTATTTATTATCCGTTTGATACGCTGCATTGTCTGGACCTTGCCCTCGGCATGGGGCAGGCACAGAAACCGGATTATACCGATTTTGAGGATCTTTATCGGGCAACCATGACAGAAATCCGGAAAAAGACGGATGAGATTATCCGGGAATCCAAATTATGGACATCGCAACAGAGCCACAATCCTCTTGTTGCGCTGCTGACGTTGGATTGCATTGAGCGCGCGCGCGGCTATTACGAGCGCGGACCGGTGTATACCGTTCTTTCGCCGCATGCCAGCGGGCTTCCGGATGTGATCAATTCGTTGTACTGTTTCAAAAAGATTGTGTACGATGAAGAGAAAATGACGTTTTCCGAGATGCTTTGTCATATCGAAAACAACTGGGAGGGAGCCGAAGAAATACGGCAGAGAATTCTGCATCAGTATGAAACCTACGGCAACAACAACCCGGAAGCGGATGCGCTCGGCAAACGCGTTCTTGCCGATTTTGCGGCATTTCAGTACGAACCGATTGCACATGCGGACGGTGTGATGAATCCTGCCGGCTGCAGTACCTTCGGAAGAGAAGTCAGCCAGTTTTTGGAGGAACGCCGTGCCACGGCGGACGGACACCGCAAGAACGAGATTCTTGCCGCCAACCTGACGCCGACCCCTGGTTCTGATAAGAATGGCCCGACGGCGATTATTTTGTCGCACTGTGCGCTGGATCTTTCCTGCCTTGCCAACGGAACGGCTTTGGATATCAAAATTCATCCCGCGTCCGTTGCCGGAGAGGAAGGCACGGATGCCCTGGTGTCGTTGTATAAAACATTCATTGACCGCGGCGGTATCTTTACGCACATTGATATTGTGGACAATAAGGTTCTGATGGATGCTATGGATCATCCGGAAAAATACCCGAACCTTTGCGTTCGTGTTTCCGGTTGGTCGGCACGGTTTACCACCCTGTCGAGACCGTGGCAGGAAATGGTGTTGAAGAAATCCATGCAAACCAACATGTAACAGAACAGGTGCACGGTTTTCCGTGCGCCCGTTTTTTCCCGGCAGGAGGGGCATTTATGACAGAAATGGAAAAAGAGCAACAGCATCTGGACGAGGTCTGTGGCTATATTAACGGGCTTCTTGCTCATATGGGTGCGGACATCCGTGATCTGAAGGCATACATCCGGGAAGAGCGTGCCCGTATCTGGGACGACTATGCGCACGATGCCCCGCAGCCGGAGGATGGACAAGGCGTTCAGCAGATTGTCGAAACCGAAGTGCGGGATGTGATGCGATACGAACGGATGAATCAGCTGAACGAATCGCTGATTCTGCTTGCCGATCATCCGTATTTTGCCCGACTGGATGTCCGGGATGAGTTCGGTACGGATTGTGTATACATCGGAAAACGTTCTTTGATGGACAAGGATGGCTTTGACATGCTGGTCTGTGACTGGCGCTCGGATATTGCTTCCCTGTTTTACGATGCTGACCTTGGTCCCGCACACTATCAGACGGATCACGGCGAAATAAACTGTGAGTTGCTTCTGCGCCGACAGTTCCGCACGGAAAACGGAAAAATCCTGTATCTGTTTGATTCCGACATTGCCATTGAAGATGATATTCTGAAAGACGAGCTCGGAAAATCCAGTGATACCAAACTGAAGACCATCATTTCCACGCTGCAGCGGGAGCAGTCGGTCATCATCCGAGATCTTTCGGCAGATCTGGTGCTGGTGGAAGGCGTGGCGGGAAGCGGAAAGACCTCGGTTGCTCTTCATCGGTTGGCTTATCTGTTGTATAAGTTCCGAAAGACACTTTCTTCCGGAAATATTCTTTTGTTTACGGTCAACAATGTGTTCAGTTCCTATATTGCAGATGTTTTGCCGGACCTCGGGGAAGACCGTGTGGTTCAGACCGGTTTTTATGATTATTTCAAGCCGTATTTTGAAGATTGGACCGTGGAGAACGGGTCCGGTCAGGCGGAACGGATTTTTTCCGGAGAATCGGAGCGGGAAGAGGTGCTTCGGAAGGGGAGTAAGCATTTCCGTCAGTGCCTGAAGTATACGTTTGAAGAACTGGCAGATTCGGATATCCACGCTCATGATGTTGTGTTTTATGACACGCTTCTTCGCTCTGCCGAAGAAATACGGCATCTTTACAATACGGAGTATGCTTCTTACCCGCCGGCAGTCCGCCGCCGCAAGATCCGTAACGGAATTCTTGCACAGCTGGAGGAAGATCCTGCATTTTTGGAAAGCCGCCGGAAAGATTATATCCGTAAGATCACGGAAAACGGATCTGTCAAACCGGATGATGCGGAATTGGAAGAAGAAATTCAGGAATGCTGGCAAAGAGAGATCCGGGCAGTCGGTGAGGATGTCGATGCCATGCTTGCCGTGGATGTTCTGAAAATCTATCGCGCTGCGCTGGAGCGTGCATTGCCAGATCTTGCCGGGAAAACCGAAGAACGGCTTCTGGCGAAAAATCTGTGTTACGAAGACTTTGCGGCTCTGATTTATCTGAAAGTTCTTTGCGGTGAAATTCCTGCACAGATGCGCATCCGTCATCTTCTCATCGATGAGGCGCAGGATAATTCTCCTGTGATATATGCGGTTTTCGGTTTGATGTTTCCGGAGGCGAAATATACGGTTGTCGGGGATCCCCAACAGGCGTTTGTTCCGTATTTCTCGTCTCTTTCCGAAGTTGCCCGTTATTTTACGCACAAAAAAACCGAGCGCTTCTTTACCTTGAGCAAGAGTTACCGCTCTACGGCTGAGATCAACGAATACCTCCATCGGCAGTTTGGAATCTCCGCTCCGTATTTTGAGCGGCACGGCGAAGCGGTACAGGAAATCCGGGCGAGTGAAAAAATTCCGTATCTGGCAAAGATTTCTGCGCAGAAAGAAAAGAGTATTGCCATCATCTGTAAAACCGAGGCAGAGAGTCGTGGGCTGTCTGAGCGGCTGAAGCGGTTCGGCATCGTGATTCCTGTTCTGTCGGACAAAGATGTCCTTTTGCCGGATCGGACTGTGATTGTCCCTTCTCATCTGACAAAGGGGCTGGAATTTGATGAGGTATTTCTTGCGGATGCTTCGCCGGAAAACTGGCCGACGGAGAATGACCGTCGCGCACTTTATGTGTGCGAGTCCCGCGCGCTTCATCGTCTGACGGTTTGCCGGGAGCATGAAGAATGCTGAATGCGATCCGGAAAGGAAGCGGAAGACCGTTGATTCTTCTGCACGGAAACGGGGAAAGTGCCGAATGTTTCTGTCCGCATCCGGAATACCGGAAAACAAAATACGATGTTTGCACGATTGATACGTGTGGGAACGGGGCGTCACCGGGAAGACAAGGAACTTTTACCATTCGCCGTTTTGATGCTGTTTCAGCCGCACATAAAAAAGAAAGAACGGAATACCATAAAAATACCGGTTCTGGTTACGGCAGGACAGAGCGACATTTATGAAAATCCGGCTCTTTATGAAAAGATTGCGGATGATTTTTTTGAAATTTAATGGAAAAAGGGGAGTTGTTTCGTGAAAATTCGTCTGAATGAAAACAAGGAGATCGTCCGGATGGTTCAGGAAGGACTGAAACGTCGGGGCGGATACTGTCCGTGTCGTCGGGAACAGAACGAGGACACCAAATGCATGTGCAAAGAGTTCCGGGATCAGATTGCGGATCCGGACTTTGAAGGATACTGTCATTGTATGTTGTATTACAAAGAAAAATAAGGAGGATGTTTTTATGGCGATTACGGTATTGACTGCGGAGAATTTTGAAAAAGAAGTGCTGGAGAGTGAACTGCCTGTTCTGATTGATTTCTGGGCGACCTGGTGCGGGCCGTGCTCCATGATGTCACCAGTCGTGGATGAGATTGCCGAAGAATATGAGGGAATCTATAAGGTGTGTAAAGTCAATGTGGACGAGCAGTCCGAGTTGGCAGAGCAGTTTGAGGTTCAGTTTATCCCGACTTTTTTTGTTTTGAAAAACGCAGAGGTCACGGCGCAGAGAACCGGAGTTTTTTCCAAAGGAGAAATGTTGGAATTGCTTGAAAAATAACGGTTCCGCGCCGGCATAGCGCATTTTATTATAAAAAAACGGGGGATCCGTATGTTTGAGATTGCAGATAAAAAACATTTGAACCAAGCCGTGACGCAAATGGATATTCAGGCGCCGCTTGTCGCAGCAAAAGCGAAGGCGGGACAATTTATCATTCTTCGTGTGGATGCGGACGGGGAACGGATTCCGTTGACAATTGCGGGATTTGACCGTCAAAGAGGCACCGTGCGCATTCTTTTTCAGAAGGTCGGGGCAACGACGCAGAAACTGGATCGAAAAAAGATCGGAGATTCGCTTGCCGATTTTGCGGGTCCGCTTGGAAATCCGACCGAACTGGACGGATTGAAACGGGTTTGTGTGGTTGGCGGCGGCGTCGGCTGTGCCATTGCGCTTCCTGTTGCGCGGGCTCTGAAGGAAAACGGATGTGAAGTAACGTCGGTGATCGGATTCCGGACAAAAGACCTTGTGATTCTGGAAAAGGAATTTTCGGATGTTTCCGACCGGCTTTTTGCCGTTACCGACGACGGAACGTACGGAGAAGCGGGAAATGTCTGTGTTCCTCTCCAGCGTGTTCTGGAGGGCGGAGAATCCTTTGACCGTATTTTTGCCATCGGTCCGCTTGTGATGATGAAATTTGTTGCCGCAACTTCCCGTCGGTTTCAGATTCCCTGTACGGTTTCCATGAATCCCATTATGATTGACGGTACGGGAATGTGCGGTTGCTGCCGGTTGTCATTGATTCGACCGGACGGACAAAGGGAAATGCACTTTGCCTGTACGGACGGTCCGGACTTTGACGGATGGCAAGTCGATTTTGATGAAGCGATTTCCCGCCTGAAAATGTATCGGGATTTTGAAAATGCCGCGCGGGAAGAGGACTGCCGTTTGATGCGGAAAGAGGTGGAGGCATGAAAAATCTTTCTATGACCAAAACGCCGATGCCGCTCCGGAAGCCGGAAGAACGGGTCTGTACTTTTGAAGAGGTCGCGCTCGGATACACCGAAGAACAGGCGGTTCTGGAGGCAGACCGGTGTCTGCATTGCAAAAACAGCCCCTGTACAGAAGGATGTCCGGTGGGAATCCGGATTCCGGATTTTATCGCCCGGATCGCTGAAAAAGACATGGATGGTGCTTACGGTGTCATTTCGTTGTCTTCTTCTCTGGCGGCAATCTGCGGGCGGGTCTGCCCGCAGGAAACACAGTGTGAACAGCGTTGCGTAAGGGGAATCAAAGGAGAGCCGGTTGCCATCGGCCGTCTGGAACGTTATGCTGCCGATCACGCAGAACAGAAAATTCCGGAGACAAAAAAGAAAAACGGACATCGTGTCGCCGTCATCGGTTCTGGTCCGTCCGGGCTGACCTGTGCCGGGGAATTGGCGATTCGCGGGTATTCCGTTACGGTATGGGAAGCTCTTCATGAGATCGGAGGGGTTCTGGTTTACGGAATTCCGGAATTCCGGCTTCCGAAAACCATTGTCCGTCAGGAAACCGAAAAACTCAGCAAACTCGGTGTGGAATTCCGGACAGATGTTATCTTCGGAAAGACCTTCACACTGGACGATCTGTTTGCGCAGGGCTATGAGGCGGTTTTTATCGGAACCGGAGCAGGACTGCCTCGGTTTATGGGAATTCCGGGTGAAAATCTTTGCGGTGTTTCTTCGGCAAACGAGTTTCTCACACGCATCAATCTGATGAAGGCATATCGCAAAGACGCGGCAACGCCGATTTATCCGGGCAAAAAGACGGTGGTGGTCGGCGGCGGAAATGTTGCCATGGACGCGGCCCGGTGTGCCCGTCGTCTCGGGGCAGATGTAAGAATCATTTATCGACGTTCCGAAGCAGAACTTCCGGCGCGGCGGGAAGAAATTGAACATGCAAAAGAAGAAGGCATCCGTTTTGAATTGCTGACCAATCCGGTGAAAATCCATGGCGATGAGAACGGGCGGGTCTGTTCGATGGATTGCATCCGGATGCAATTGGGTGAACCGGATTCCTCTGGACGTCGACGTCCGGAAGCCGTTGCCGGCAGTGAGTTTTGTATGGAAACGGACCATGTCATCCTTGCGCTTGGAACAACACCAAACCCGCTTCTTCACTCGGCAACTCCCGGCCTGTCGTTTAATGCGAGAGGCGGAATTGTTGTGAGAGAGGACGGTGCCACTTCGCTTTCGCACGTTTATGCGGGGGGCGATGCCGTGACAGGGGCTGCAACCGTCATCTCTGCCATGGGTGCCGGAAAACAGGCGGCAGAAGCGATTGATCGCGAACTTGGCTGAATTTTTAAGAAAACCCAGCGTTTGCTGGGTTTTCTGCTGCTCAAGGATTGACAAATCTTTTATTTTTTTGTAAAATAAAAGAAAAGGTTTGAGAGAAAGGAACGGTTTATGGAAGAATTTCAGATCCGGCTTGCCGGGCATAGCATCGGCATCCGTTCAATTTATCCTGCTGCCCGCATATTGTGCCGAAAATATCTGACCTCTCTCGCTCCGGAGTTTGTGGTGGAAACGGTGCCGGAAGATATTGAGGCAGAACGGGAAAAGTCCCGCAAAGAAGATCTTGCGGAGGGCAGAGAAGTCATTCTGTACCCGTCGGAATATCTGGAAACACTTGCCGTTTACCGTAAAATTGCGGAAAAGATGCCGGAGTATTCGGCTTTTTTGTTCCACGGGTCTGCGATTTCCGTGGATGGCGTTGCTTATTTGTTTACCGCAAAAAGCGGAACGGGCAAGAGCACTCATACGCGTCTTTGGCGTCGCAAATTCGGAGACCGTGCCGTTATGGTCAATGACGATAAACCGTTAATCCTGGAAAAGGACGGTTGCTTTTTTGTTTGCGGAACTCCCTGGAGCGGCAAGCATTTTATGGATACAGACATCGTTGTTCCGTTACAGGGGATCTGTGTTCTGACCCGCTCGGAAAAGAATCATATTGAGCGGCTTACACCCGGTGACGCATATCCGAAGTTGCTGAGCCAGACGTATCGTCCCAGGAATCCGGAAGCTATGAGAAAGACGTTGGGTATGCTGGATCGGTTGTTGAAATCGGTTGCTGTCTGGAAACTGGGCTGCAATATGGATCCTGAGGCGGCGGATGTCTCATATGAAACGATGAAAAACGGCGGAGGCGAAAACCTATGAAATCCTTTCGGTCACGCGTCACGCCTCTGATTTGGATTCTTCGGGTGGCAAAGGGTAAGCTGTTATCCATTTTGCTGTTGCTGATTACGCAGGTAGGCATGGCAGGGCTCTCGCTCGGCAGTGTCTGGGTTCTCCGTCTGCTGTTGGATGAGGCCGTTGCCGGCAATCGGGATTCTTTTGTTTATTATTCCGTTTTGTTCGGCGGATTTTTCCTTATTCGGATCGGTCTGTATTTTGCAAACCGCTATCTTCTGGAATATACCCAATCCTCCCTCGAGAACTGCTATAAGAAGCGCTTGTTCAGCACATTGCTCAAGAAGAATTACGCGTCTGTCACCTCCGTTCACTCCGGCGAATGGCTGAATCGGCTGACATCGGATGCCGTTGTGGTTGCCGGAAGCATCACTACGATTCTTTCCGATCTCGGAAGTATGATCGTGCGGCTGATCGGCTCGGTAGTCATGCTTCTTTTGCTCATTCCCGAATTTGTATGGGCGTTGATTCCCTGCACCATTGTGTTCATCGGAATCAGTTACGCTTTCCGTAAGGTGCTAAAAAAAATGCACGTTCGTATTCAGGAGGCAGACGGGGCGTTGCGCATCCTCCTTTCCGAGCGGCTTTCTTCTTTGATGATTGTCCACAGTTTCGCACAGGAAGATGCTGCGGTGAAAGATGCCGATGAAGCCATGGAAAAGCATAAGCATGCCAGAATGGCGAGAGTGCGCTTTTCCAACGTATGCAACACCGGGTTCAACTTCGTTCTGCGCGGTGCTTATGTGTTCGGAGCCGTTTATTGCGGCGCGGGAATTCTTAACGGATCCATTACGTCTTTGGGAACTTTCACGGCGGTGATTCAGCTGATTTCACAGATTCAGGCACCGATCGCCAACCTTTCCGGGATTGTTCCCCGTTATTATTCCATGACGGCAAGCGCGGAGCGTCTGATGGCAGCCGAAAATTTTGAAGACGATGATGTGAAAAACGCACATTCAACTCCGGAGATTCTGTCCTATTATGAAAATCACTTCCGGGCGTTTCGACTGGAAGACCTTGATTTTTCCTATCCGCCGCTTGCTCATACGGAATCGGTGGACATGCCTCCTGTTTTGCGGAATCTGGATCTTACCATTCCGAAGGGCGAATATCTTGCCTTTACCGGTCCGTCCGGAAGCGGAAAAAGTACGGTACTGAAACTGCTGATGTGTCTGTACCGTCCGGATCACGGATTACGGCTGCTTGTTTCCGATGACGGCGAGGAAGAACTGACTGCCAATTGGCGCGGAATGTTTGCGTATGTTCCGCAGGACAACCAGCTTCTGCGGGGAACCATCCGGGAGGTTGTTGCGTTTGCCGATCCGGAACGGAAAAACAGCGACGATGAAATCTGGGAAGCACTGCAGATTTCCTGTGCGGACGTGTTTGTGCAGGAACTGAAAAACGGACTGGACACCGAACTGGGAGAGCGGGGGAGCGGGCTTTCCGAAGGGCAGATGCAGCGGCTTGCAATCGCACGGGCCATTTTTTCCAAACATCCGGTCTTGCTTTTTGATGAAGCCACCAATTCTCTGGACAGTGCAACCGAAATGCAGGTTCTGAAAAATCTGCGTCAGTTGACGGACCGTACGTTGCTGATTGTTACGCACGGAAAAGCAGCTCTTGGCTTCTGTGACCGGATTCTTCGTTTTCGTGAGGGGAAATTGATTTCCGTTGACGAAAAGCAGAACGAAAAAGACGCTGTCCTTTCATAAAATCAAGATCCACCTGCTGTTTCAGGTGGATCTTTTGAAATGAAAATGCCGATTTCGGCTTACCTGCAAAACAATGCAACCAGACATAACAAGATTTTGAGCAAAAAGTTGTGTATGGTTGGTTGAAGATTCTGCAACTTTTGTTTACAATATTCATAAAAATTGGAATTCTGGAGGATGCTATGAACATTGTAGAAGTGCGGAACTTAAACAAGAAATATCCTTCGTTTGCGCTGCAGGATGTTTCTTTTGGTATTGAGCCGGGGAGGATTGTCGGTTTTATCGGCAGGAACGGTGCGGGGAAGACCACCACCATCAAATCCATGCTGAATCTCGTTCATCCGGACAGCGGAGAGGTCCTTTATTTCGGGAAATCGCTCAGAGAAAACGAAGCGGAGATCAAAAAACACATCGGCTATTCTACGGGAACCGTTAATTGGTATCCGAGAAAAAAGATCAAAGACGTCCTTGCTCTTGTAAAAAACTGCTACGATACCTGGGATGAAGCGGCTTATCGCCGATATCTTGCGCTGTTCAACATGGATGAGAATAAAACGGCTTTGGAACTTTCGGAAGGTATGAAAGTGAAATGCAATCTTTTGATTGCACTTTCTCACAAAGCAGAAGTCCTGATTCTGGATGAACCGACAAGCGGCCTGGACCCTTTTTCGCGGGACGAGTTGCTGGAACTTCTTGGTGAATTGAAACATCACGGCGTGGCTCTGTTTTTCTCCACCCACATTCTTTCGGATCTTGAAAAGTGTGCCGACGACATCGTCTACATCGCAAACGGAAAGATTGTTGCTTCCTTACCCAAAGAAGAATTTATCAAGCAGTTTTCTCAGAACGGCGAAAACATTGAAGAAGCCATTCTGCGGATGGAAAGGAGTGGGAACCATGCATAATCTGATGAAAAAAGAGTTGAAACTCAGCGCATCGCCGCTTTCTTTTTTATTTCTGGTTTTCGGGCTGATGTTCTTCCTGCCCGGATACCCGGTTCTTTGCAGCGTGTTTTTTGTAACTCTTGGAATTTTTCAGAGTTTCCAGAATGCCCGGGAAACCAACGATATTCTGTTTTCCGTATTGCTTCCCGTTGCAAAGCGGGACGTTGTAAAAAGCAAATACCTTTTTGTATGCTTCCTGGAGGGTTGCTCCCTGGTTCTGATGGGGGTTGCTGTAGTCCTTCGTATGACTGTCCTGGCAGACTCTGCCGTTTACCGTGCCAATGCACTGATGAATGCCAACTTCTTTGCACTCGGCCTGGCGTTTTTCATTTATGCGTTGTTCAATGCCGTCTTTGTAGGCGGATTTTTCAGAACCGCATACAAATTCGCCCGTCCGTTTGTAACCTATCTGGTTTTGGCATTTTTGACACTTGGTCTTGGAGAAGCACTTCATCATTTCCCCGGATTGGAACTGTTGAACGCCTTCGGAACCGATGCGCTTCCGCTGCAGCTTTCCCTTCTTGCGACAGGAATGGTTGCTTATATTCTGATTACCTGGCTTTCCTGTAAGAATGCGTGCAGGAATTTTGAAAAAATTGATTTATAGAGGACTGTAATTATGTTGAAGGAAAATTTGGTGATGCTTCGCAACCTTCACGGTTTTTCACAGGAGGCAATTGCAGAAAAAATCAACATCTCCCGCCAGGCGTATGCCAAATGGGAAAGTGGAGCCACCGTACCGGACATTGAAAAATGCCAGTTGCTTGCGGAAGTGTATGGGGTGAGCATCGACAGCTTGATAAAAACGGAAACCGTGGACGGAATCGGAGTTCTCCCTCCGGCTCCGCAGGGAAAAAATATCTGGGGATCTGTTACGCTGAACGACCGGGGGCAAATCGTCATTCCCAAAGAGGCAAGAGATCAATTCGGGCTGACCTGCGGGAAGCGGCTGATTGTTCTCAGCGATGAAACGGGAATTGCGTTGATTCCGGCGGAAGTGTTTGAAGAAAGCATGCAGAAGGCAAGGGAACTTGCCCTTATGCCGGGAAAAATCGAAACATAAAGAAAAAGAAAAGAGCATCAGACGATGCTCTTTTCTTTTTCCAACAACTTCTCTCCAAGAAGAAAATCAATGCCATCCCGGTGCTCCTCACCACAGAAAGAGAAACCGAGTTTTTGGTAGGTTTTCTGTGCTGGGATGTTTGTTTTTGCAACCAGAAGATGTACAACATGACAATCCTGCCCGGACAGTTGCTGCAGCAAAGCGGAGATCAGATATTCCGAAAGTTCTTGTTCCTGCGCTTCCGGAACAATCACAACATACGCCAGTTCTTTCTGAGTTCCGTCACAGCATTGCCATTCTTCGTATCCGTCCAGTTTGTTTTTCGGCTCGATGGATGCGGCTCCGAGGATTTTTCCGTCTTTGACAAGAACATACAGTGTTCCCGCGTCAAAACTTTCGCGGATTTCCGGCTCTGTCGGGAATTCTTCTCTCCAACTGCAACCGTCCGGATCTGCTACCGAATATAATTGCAGAATCTGAGAAAGTTCCTCCTGCCGCGCCAAACGGATTTTCGGCGAAGATGGCATGACAGTATGCCGATAGCAGAACACAAAATACAGAATCTCTGCAACAGATGTCAGCGTCCAGGAAAAGATATAAAGAAGATACAGGGAAAGCATGGTGTGAAAGTGGGCAAAAACGGTATAAATCCACACCACACGGAATACGCAGGAGCCGAGAATGACAATCACGGTGGGAATAAAACTTTTTCCCAGCCCCCGGGAAGCTGCAATCGTGCAATCCATAAAAGCCGAAAACGCATACGAAAATGCCATGACGGTAAGCCGGATCATGCCATACTGAACCACCTCGGCATCGTTGGTGAATAAGAAAAGAAACGACCTGCCGAATAAAAGCAACATGGATCCGAGAATCCCCCCGGCAACAAACGAGTACAGCAGACTGATAAAATAACTGTCCCGGATGCGACGTTTTTTCCCGGCACCGAAGTTCTGCCCGATAAAACTGGAACAGGCAACATAAAACGCTGCCATCACATCGTAAATTAACCCATCGGCATTCATGGCGGCGGAATTTTCTTCCACGACAATGGGATCAAAGGAATTTACGGCAGATTGAATAAACAGATTCGCAATTGCAAAGATTGAATTCTGAAAAGCGGCGGGAAGTCCCAGAGAGAGAATTGCGAAAGTTTTTCTCTTGTTAAGCCGGAATCCGTCAAGTGAAAGCCGATGCGGTCCGGCTTCTCTTGTGAGAGAAAGCAGAATCATGCCTCCTGAAAAGTACATGGATAAGGTGCTGGCAAGTGCAACCCCATCCACATCCATGCCAAGACAAAGAACGAAAAAGAGGTTGAGAAACACATTAATCATACCGGAGATCAAAAGGTACAGAAGCGGCTTTCTTGTGTTTCCCTCCGCGCTGTATACGGCGTTTCCGAAGTTGTACAGAGCAAGTGCCGGCAACCCGAACGCGTAGATTTTCAGGTATTTCTCGGCACCGTCCAACAGAATCTCCTTGGTTTTGAGCCACAAAAGAAAGGTGCGTGCACCGAAAAAGCACACTGCCCACAAAAGAATCCCAATCGTCAGACTGATGAGAAAGCCGGTCTGAACGGCAATTTTTGTCTCTTTTTGCTGCTTCGCGCCAATATGCTGGGCAACAACTACATTCACGCCGTTTCCGATGCCGATCAGAATGCCGACAAACAGCGTAACCAGCGTTGCCGTAGATCCGACAGCTCCCAGCGCTTCCTTGCTGGAAAAACGGCCTACAACCGCAATGTCGGACATATTGAACAGAACCTGTAGAATATTGGAAGCAATCAAAGGCAGGCCGAAAAAAAGAATCTGCTTCCAGAGGGATCCGGTTGTCAGATCTTTTAAATTTTCTTTCACCATAAAAAACCTCATATTCCCGATGAGCGAAGAAGGGAATGTTGTTAAAAAAATCAGAAATGAACCGAACGAACGCTTTTCGGTATAAAAAGCAAAGAAAACACCCAGATTCTGTACGAATGCACAAAAAAACGGGTGTTTTTCTTGTTGGCGGAGAAGACGAGATTCGAACTCGTGCGCCGTTTTCACGACCTACTCCCTTAGCAGGGGAGCCCCTTCACCAGCTTGGGTACTTCTCCCTATTTGAAAACAGTTGGCGGAGAGGAAGAGATTCGAACTCTTGGCTCTTGCGAGTCACCAGTTTTCAAGACTGGCTCCTTAAACCACTCGGACACCTCTCCGTATCTCACAATCAACGTGATTATTCTACCACAAATGGAAGCCGATGTCAAGCCGTTGTTCTGAGAAAAATCAGATTTATTTTCATTTTCTTTTTTTATCCCGGAATCAAGCGGTCATTCCGGTTAAAAGATGCAGAAAATGGTATTTTGATAAAACAGCAGGGAGGGCAGGGGGTACGGATTTCCGGCAAAACTTCCCTGCGGAACTCATGTTTTTTTGTATTTGCTCAGCGGATTATCCCGAAGAGCCGTTTCGACTTCGGAATTTTCCAGATGCGTATAGATTTGTGTCGTTCCGAGGTTGGCGTGTCCGAGAACTTCCTGCAACACACGCACATCCACGCCGTTTTGGTGCATCAGGGTGGCTGCCGTGTGACGAAGTTTGTGCGGAGAATATTTTTCGGCATCCAGTCCGGCGGCACGAAGATACTTTTCCAGGGTCAGCTCAATCATCCGATTGGAGATCCGTTTGCCGTTGCGGCTGATAAACAGGGCGTTTTCCGAACCGGGATCCGGATGCACCGACTTCCGGACTTCCAGGTAAGCGCTCAATGCATCCATACAGGCATCGTTCAGATACAGCATCCGTTCTTTTCCGCCTTTTCCCAGAACGCGCAAAGTGCGACCGTTGATGTTGGTCAGATTGATGCCGGTCAGTTCGGAAAGACGCAGTCCGCAATTCAGAAACAGCGTCAGAATACAAAAATCCCGTGCCTGATTCGGTCCTTTTTTCACGCTGTCCAAAAGCCGCACAGCTTCTTCCGCCGTAAGATAAACCGGAAGATGTCGCCGTTCTTTGGGGGCTTCCAGCATCAACGTCGGATTATCGTCCAAAAGAGCGTTTCGCTTGAGATATTTGAAAAAACTGCGCAAGGACGAGATTTTCCGGGCTCGTGTCCGTGCTTCGTTTTCCCGTTCACGAACAGCAAAATTCAGATAGGCATAAAGGTCAGATAAGGTCAGTTTCTTTAGGTTTTCCAGTGGATACGCAGAGGCATCGATCTTTTCAAAATCCAGTTCGGATGTAAGACCCTCAATCTGCGTGAAGAAACGGAAAAAGATGCGAAGATCCAAATAATATTGATCTACGGTTTTTTCGGAAAGCGCACGGATGGAAAGCAGATACATCAGATAATCCCGTGCATATGCGGGAATTCCTTCATAATTTTTTCGAGCCATAGCACAAAACCTCAAAACAGAATCTTTTTATTTTTGTTCCGTCAAACAAAGGATTGTTCGCGAGAAAATAAAACGCTGAAAACAAGCGGAAAAATCTCAAAAAAAAGAAATCACAGAACAGATGGGATCTGAACACGGTGAGATTGAGAAAATTGTTTTGCCAAAAATTCAAACGAATGTCCGGACCCGGAAAACGATTTTTGCATCAAAAAAAACAAGAAAAGGTGCCAACAAAGGGCTGAAATCCTGAATGGGCTTCTTTTTGCTTCCCTCCAACTTCGCAAAATATTGATTTTGCGAAGTTGGAGGCGCAGGAGAATCCAACAAAGATTGTACCGTCCCCTCTTATTTCCCGTCCGGATCCCGCATGGCTGCGGAAATCCCGAACAGTGTTGCTGCGTTCCGCCTCGTAATGTTTGCCAGATCTTCAAGGGAAACGTTTTTCAGATCTGCAATTGTTTGTGCGGTAAACCGGATTTTCGACGGGTCGTTCCGACGCCCCCGAAACGGTTCCGGCGTCAGATACGGACAGTCGGTTTCAATCAGAAGACGCTCCATCGGAATTGCCCGGATTACATGATGCGATTTTTTTGCGTTGCGGAAAGTCACAACTCCGTTAAACGACAGATAAAATCCAAGCCGAAGCAATTCCTTTGCCGTTTCTTCCGAGCCGCTGTAACAATGGAACTCCCCTCTCACCCCAAAATCCGATACTGCACGTACACACTCTTCGTGAGCATCCCGGTCATGAATCACGACCGGAAGATTTTTTTCTGCCGCATATTCCAGCTGACGCAAAAACCAGTAGCGCTGTTTGTCGCGGATGGCGGTATCGTAATAATAATCCAGCCCGATCTCGCCAAGACCTACGCATTTTGGATGACATAAAAGCCGCTTGATTTCGTCAAAATCCGACTCGGTCATCGTTTCGGTTTCATGCGGGTGTACACCGCAGACTGCATAAATGAAATCGTATGTTTCACAGAGCTGTAGCGCTCTGCGGGAGGATGCAACATCGGAAGAAGCGTTGATCAAAAAGGAAATTCCGTTTTTCTTCAGAGCGGGAATCAGTTCCAAACGGTCGTAATCAAATTTTTCATCGTCCAGATGCGCATGTGAATCAAAAAACATGGAACTCCCCTTGCAAAGCCCTTTCTTTTTTCTTTATTGTAGCACAAATTTATGTAAAAAACAAGATTTCCCCGCATATAAATCAATGAGAACAGGAGGTTTTTGTATCTATGGGAATTGTATGTGCTGTTGTTTTGATTCTGTCTGTTTTGTACGGATGCTTCACGGGAGCCGCCGAATCTTTATCTGCCGCTTTTTTTGACGGCGTAAAGGACGCCGTGGAGTTTTGTCTGAAAACCGGAGCAATGCTTTGCTTTTTCTGCGGGCTGATGCGTATTGCCGCGGATTGCGGTTGGACCAAGGCATTGTCCTGTTGGATGCAGCCGGTTCTTTCCCGTCTGATTCCCTTGCAAAAAAAAGATCCTGTCCTCGCACAGGATCTTGCCATGAACGTGTCTTCCAATCTTCTTGGGCTTGGAAATGCGGCAACGCCATGCGGAATCCGCGCAACACGACGGATGCTGGATATGACCGGAGGTATTCTTGACCGTTCGGTTGCTACTTTTGTGGTGCTGAATACGGCATCCATCCAGATTTTGCCTACAACGGTAGCTGCCATTCGCTCTGCCCATGGTTCGATTCAGCCATTCGCCGTTTTCCTTCCGGTTCTTTTTACACAATCCTGCGCGTGCCTGGTCGGAGTTCTTGCCGTCCGGCTTCTGTATCGTCGATGAGTGCCTATCTTCTCCCCTGCCTGATTGCCCTCCTGTTTCTGAGTGCTCTTTGTAAGCGCGTTGATATTCAGCATTCTTTTTCCCATGGGGTAAAGGATGGCGTGCAGACGGTGCTTTCTCTGTTTCCGTTGCTGATTTTGATTCTCATATCGGTTCGGATGCTACAGGCGTCCGGGCTGCTCACTCTTATCCAGTCCGTTCTCGCGCCGGTGTTTTCCGCAGTCGGAATCCCGGCGGAAACGCTTCCGGTTCTGCTGCTGCGACCCTTTTCCGGATCCGGAGCATTGGGAGCGCTGGATCATCTTCTGAGTGTTTATGGTGCGGATACTTTTGCTGCCAATGTGGCAGCTGTGCTTTGCGCCGCAACCGAAACCACCTTCTATACGCTTGGTGTTTATCTGGGAAAGAAAAGCGGAAAAACCGGTCGGCTTCTTCTGTGTGCCGTTCTGGCAGATCTTACCGCATTTCTTTTGGCACCAGTTTTTGTGCGGTTGTTTCTATAAAGAAAGCCGGTCTGCGCCGCATCCGACAAAAAGCCGCCGCAAAAGCGGCGGCTGAATTTATCATCATCTTTTGAGTGATACATCCTTGTTCTTTACGACAAGAGGATTTCGGTATCCTCATTCTTATTCTATGCCAATATAAAAAAATTGTGACACCCTCTTGACAAATACGCTTTCTGTATGTATAATAAGTCCGTCAAAGATGCTCGGGGTGCCGAATGGCTGAGAGATGCGTTTGCCGCATTAACCCGTGAACCTGTTGGGGTAATCCCCTCGTAGGAAAAGCAGAAACCGAATTGCGATTTTTTTCTGTCCTTTTCTGCGGACAGATTTTTTTATTTTTCGGAGGTTGTTATGGAAAAAAAGAAAAAATTGCGTGCGCTTGTTACATCAAGCGTTCTCATCGCGCTCGGAACCGCCATCTCACTGGTATGTGAATGGATTCCGGGACTGAATCTTCCGTTTGGAGGCACTATCACCATCTGCTCTCTGTTGCCGTTGGTTCTGATCTCGTGGATGTACGGCATTTCCTGGGGGCTTGTTTCCGGGTTTATTTATTCCCTGTTTCAGATGCTGGTCGGTTATACAACCGTTGCTGGGCTTCTGACACCGGATTCGGACAGTTATATGGGAATCGGAAAAGCACTGCTGATTCTTTTGCTGGACTACATCCTTGCTTTCACGGTCGTCGGACTGGGCGGAATGTTTCGCAACTGGAAGAGCAAAACGGCTTCTCTTGTGTGCGGGGCGCTGGTATCCGTTACCCTTTGCTATGTGTTTCATTTTCTTTCCGGAGCCATTTTCTACGGGGCTTGGGCGGAATGGTTCTTTACCGATACGGCATTTGCACAGCTTGCCGTCAGCAAAGCCATTCTGGAGAATGTATCCGGCACGGCGCTCTCGATCCTCTACTCTCTTGTTTACAATGGTTGTTATATGATTCCTGAAATCATCATCACTGCAATCGGCGCAGCCGCAGTTTCCCGTCTCCCCGCAATTAAAAAAGAGGGTCGATAAAAAGATTGTCGAAAAAGTTCTATTTTTGTCGAATGGGTTGCAATCACGTATCCTGTGTGCTACAATATACGCATCCGGGGCGAATCCGGATATATCATGACGAAAGGGACGTGAAAAAACCATGACAAAGGAAATGACGGAAGATTTGATTTATTGGATCGGAATCGGATGGGAATATCAGATTATTCACAAAATCATGATTCGGAAATACGGATATGACATTTCCCGAGAAGAAGTCCGAGCAATCAAAGATAAACTTGCCATAAGAAATGCCGCTCTTTTAAGTTTCACGTAAAAAATCCGCACCGATTTTGCGGATGTTTTTAACGGAGAATTGCCGGGTGGCACGATCACTTACATTCCGCCTTCAAATTTCATATGTAATCAAGGCGAGAGCAAAACAAAAAGACTCGCACATACGTCGGGACGGAAACACAAATGAGCGAACGGCTTGGTTCGCTT
>CAKSBH010000012.1 GCA_934438175.1 uncultured Eubacteriales bacterium
CACTTGTGCGTTGCCAGTAGTATTAGGGCTTTGCCCGAAAATGAAATACCACCCGCTATGCGGGTGGATATTTATTAACCGAAGTACCGCTTGAGCAGACCGTCGAATCCTCTGCCGTGACGGGCTTCGTCTTTTGCCATTTCGTGAACCGTATCGTGAATGGCATCGTAGCCAAGTTCTTTGGCACGCTTGGCAAGTTCAAACTTTCCTGCCGTCGCGCCGCATTCCGCTTCGCTGCGCAGCTCCAGGTTCTTTTTTGTGGAGGGGGTGACCACTTCTCCCAGCAACTCCGCAAATTTCGCGGCGTGCTCCGCTTCTTCCAAAGCTGCCTGCAGATAGAACGCTCCGATTTCCGGATATCCCTCGCGGATGGCCTGCCGGCTCATGGCAATGTACATGCCGACCTCGGTGCATTCGCCTTCAAAATTGGCTTTCAGCCCGTCATAAACTTCGGCATCCACTTTATCTTTGGCGCCGATACCGATGACATGTTCGCACACATAGTTGTGTTCGTTCTCTTTTACTTCCGTAAATCTGGATCCGGGGACACCGCACTGTGGGCATTTCTCCGGTGCACTTTCTCCTTCATACACATAGCCGCAGACGGGGCAGACAAACTTTCTTTTCATGATGCTTTCTCCTTTTTATTCTTATTTTTATTGGCAATTACGGCACTTGCCGTAAAACAGAAACGAGTGGGAATGAATGTGCACGCCGTATCTTTTTTCCATTTCCCGGTCAATTTCCGCAAACGCCTCGGTGCCGAGATCCGAAAGGCGGTGGCACTCGGTGCAGAAAAAGTGAGGGTGGTCAAAGGTCTGCGCGTCGTAATGAACGGTTCCGTCTCCAACCTCCAGGCGAATGGCTTCGCCGTTTGCGCAGAGAGCGCCGAGATTCCGGTATACCGTCGCCAGACTGATATGGGGGAATTCTTTTTTCAGTTCGGCGTAAAGCCATTCCGCAGTCGGGTGGCAGGTTACGCTTTTCAGAAGCCGCAGCAGGGCTTCCCGTTGCCGGGAATAGCGAAGATCTCCGTTCATAAACTCTCCGTTAATAATAGGAATTATTATTGTTTATATTGATAGTGTATCATATTTCTTTGCGTTTGTCAAGAGATTTTTTTATTTTTTTGGAATTGTTTTTCTTTCGTTCTTGTGAAAAGGAGAAGGATGCCTTCAGCCGCACGGGAAAAGCGCTTTTTATTCAGGAAAGATTCGTTTTGCACAGAGAATCCTGTTTTGCCGGCAACATCCCATCGGTCAGCCCGGAGAAGGTGGGGCGTTATGCCAAAATTCCGGCAATGGCATCAAACCGTCTTTCCGCAAGCATCCCAATTGTAAATGTGCGGATTGTATGCTATAATGATCACAGAAACTTATTCGGCTGAGCCGCAAAGATGTTTTCGAACATTCCGGAATGCCGGAAGGCCCGTGCGAGAAGCCGGTTCCGGGAGGAACGGAGTGCGGGCGGATTTTCCGCCAACCTTTTTGCGGTTTCTGCGTGTAATAAGAAAAAGACAGGGGAGAAGGGCAATTGTTATGTGGGTGATTTTTGCGTTTGGTTCAGCGCTGTTTGCGGGGCTGACGGCAGTTCTTGTGAAGTGCGGCATCCGGAAGACGGATTCGGATATCGCAACGGCAATCCGTACTGTTGTTGTGCTGATTTTTTCATGGCTGATGGTCTGGATTGTCGGATCCGGACCGACTCTTGCCGAGCTCCGTGCAAAGACCTGGATTTTTCTGATTCTCTCCGGTCTTGCTACCGGGGCATCGTGGCTGTGTTATTTCCGGGCGTTGCAGTTGGGCAATGTCAACAAGGTCGTTCCCATCGACAAGTCCAGCACGATTCTGACCATTCTGCTGGCGTTGATCTTCCTCGGCGAGCCGATTGACTGGATCAAGGGGCTGGCGGTTGTTCTGATCGGCGCGGGAACCTTTCTGATGATTGAGAAAAAAGAAGTTGCCGGCAAAAAACAGGAGAAGAAGAGCTGGCTTTTGTATGCGGTCCTTTCCGCCGTATTCGCATCTCTGACCTCCATTCTCGGTAAGATCGGAATCGAAGGGGTCGAGTCCAATCTGGGCACTGCCATCCGTACCGGGGTCGTGCTGATTATGGCGTGGCTGATTGTGTTTCTTAAAGGAAAACAGCATACGCTGAAAGCCGTTCCCAAAAAAGAACTGGGTTTTATCTGTTTGTCCGGTCTTGCCACTGGCGGCTCATGGCTGTGTTATTATAAGGCGTTGCAGGACGGTCCTGCCAGTGTGGTCGTGCCCATTGACAAACTGAGCATTCTGGTGTCCATCGGATTTTCGGCACTGGTGTTTCATGAGCGGCTGTCGAAAAAGGCGGTATTCGGACTGGTGCTCATCGTCGGCGGAACCCTGATGATGCTGATTTAGCCCCAACCCATATGGCATTTCTGCGTGTAAGAAAATGAGATCCGGAAAGGGGAGGAGACGGTGAAGGAAAAGCGTTTGATTCAAAGATGTCAGCGCGGTGACCGGCAGGCCTTTGATGAACTGATCCGGCTGTACTACGGCTATGTTTCCGGCTTTCTTCTTAAAATTACAGCGGAGGAATTGCTTTCGGAAGATCTGACGCAGGAAACCTTTCTGAAAATGATACGGAATATCGATCGGTTTGATCCGGACGGCAGGGCGACCTTCGGAACGTGGCTGGTTACCATAGCCAAAAACTGTTACATCGATCATTTGCGGCGAAACCGTATTCCGATGGAGGACATGGAAAATCTTCCGGTTGCGGAGGAACGGAATGTGGCGGATGAAGTGGTGCGGAAAGCAGAGGTTGAGCAATAGTAGAAAAAGTCACAAATATGTGATATACTTAATAAAAATAATGTTTAAATTACGAACGATTTTTGAGAGGATGAAATCTATTTTGAATCGCGAAATGATCCAACACTACGATTTACTTATCGATGAAAACAACGATCCCGTACACGATCCGAAACCTTTACAGGATTATATGGATAAATGGGACGGACAATCCTTTATTGACAAAATGAAGCTTGATAAAGATAAATCTGTTCTTGAAATCGGTGTAGGAACAGGTCGTCTTGCGGTTCGTGTTGCTCCCTTATGTAGTCAATTCTACGGCATTGATATTTCCCCGAAAACCATAGACCGAGCGAAAGAAAACCTGTCCGGGTTGTCCAACGTGAAGTTGCGTTGCGGCGATTTTCTGACACTTGATATTTCTCTTACTTTCGATGTTATATATTCCTCTTTAACCTTTATGCATATTGAGAAAAAGCAGACCGCCATAAATAAAGCGGCGGCTTTACTAAAAGATCGTGGAAAATTCATTTTGTCAATCGACAAAAACCAAGACGGATTTATTGACACCGGAATGAGAAAAATCACAGTATTTCCGGATACACCTTCGGAGATAAAATCCTGTATCGCAAATTCGGGCTTATTAATAATTGAACAGTACGAAACTGAATTTGCACACATCTTTATTGCAGAAAAAACCCGATTGTAGTTAGCATAGATTATCGGGCAATTCAAATTACTTTTTGATAGAATATTGACAGACAAGGAGGGATACAATGGATTGGATAACCGGAATACAAAACGCTATTGACTATATCGAAGAACATTTAACAGAAGAAATTGATTACGATATGGTCGCAGAGCAAAGTTTCTCATCAACCTATCATTTTCAACGGATCTTTAGTATTTTGTGTGGCTTTACTGTTGGCGAATATATACGGAATCGAAGACTGACGCTTGCAGGAAGCGAATTGGCTACCACAAATGTTAAAGTTATTGATGTTGCTATGAAATATGGCTATGAGAGTCCGGACAGCTTCGCTAAGGCGTTTCAAAAGTTTCACGGCGTAACACCTTCGTCAGCACGTATGAATGGTAGTAAACTAAAATCCTTTTCCCGTCTTGTTCTTAAAATATCTTTGGAAGGCGGTAAACTAATGAATTACAGAATCGAAGAAAAACCGGAAATGATTTTAACAGGGTATAAAAAACATTTTACCGGTGCTCCCTACGGCGAAGAAAGAAAGCAGCAAGAAGGAAACTTGTTTATAACAACAAGAGGAAAACAATGGTTTCTTCGTGGAATATCACGAAACATTGATGCACATTGCGTTATCACAAATATCACAGATAAAGGTTACGACTATTATTACTGTCATCTGTTAGACGGTTGGGACAGAGAAAATCTTTATAACAAATCAGTTACAGGTGTTGATTTTGTTGAAGATTTGGGGTTGGAAAACATAGTCATTCCTCAAAGCACTTATGTGATTTTTGAAACAAAGGATGTAAAAAGTCCAATTTGCGATTATTTTGACCTCCTCAATCAGAGAATCCAAATTCTGACCGAATGGATGCCGGATATGGGATTTCAATTAAAAGATGCCAATAGAAAAAATCAAATAATGCAATCTTGCCGCCCGCTTTATTGCGGGCGGCATTAAAAAATCATAAAACTACCTAACCAACTGCACCAACGGATGGTCTTTCCGTTACGGCTTATGTAAATATCCGGAATCGGTTCGTCCTAACAGATATTCTTTCCGACGGAATCACCTGTTCCGCCGGTCCGTCATGATAAAACTTTGCCGCATATTCCGGCTGTTCGAGGTGCGAACCTCCGGGCAGGAAAACAGCATTTACCTTTCGAGGCTTGTCAGAAACGAATATAAAATCGGAAAGGTCGGGAATGATCCGGTTCAGATTCCTTATTCTTACGAAGATTTTTCATCTGCTCTGCTGAAACGAATATAAAAAAGCACTTGCAAATTGCAAGTGCTTTTTGTGGTCGGAGTGAGGTGACTTGAACACCCGACCTCTTGGTCCCGAACCAAGCGCTCTACCAAACTGAGCCACACCCCGACATGCTTAAGAATTATAGCATACTTCTTTTGGAATGTCAAGGGAAAATCCTCATTTTTTTATTTATTTTTCTTTCGGGCCGCAAAAAGGGGATTCGTGTTCCATGCGTCCAGAAAGTCCTGTTTCCGGCGCAGGACGGCGGTAAGATTGAGCATCAGCGCCAAAGCGTTTACCATGGATGCCGCCTGCCAGATCCGGGTTGTGGAAACAATGCCGCCGATATAGCAGAGCGTGAGAAACAACAGGCAGAATCTCTTTTTGGACGATTCTTTCCGGAGGCATTGCTGCGCATAGTAAAACCAACTGACAACGGAGGAGATTCCGAACAACGCAAACGCTCCGCAACTGAAAACGGTTCCGATTGATCCGAAATTTTTATAAAAAGCGACCGGAATCGTTTCCGTGCCGGAGGTCAGAAGACAGAATGCCGTGATGCCGGACACCAGAACGCTGTCGGCAAATACCTCAATAACACCGAACAACGCCTCTTTCATGGGCGGGGATTCGGTCTTTGCGTGGGCAAAGGCGCCGCTTCCCATTCCGGCTTCATGAGAAAACAGCCCGTTCATGCAGCCGTTGCGAAGCCCCAGGAGAAACAGAGACCCGGCAATTCCGCCGGTCGCCCCCCGGAAGGAGAATGCCTGCGCGAAGATTGCCTGCCATACCGCCCCGATGTTGGACAGATTCTTTGCAATGACAATCATCCCGAAGGTCAGATAGCCGATTGTCATAACCGGCATGACAACGGAAATTGCCCGGGCGCGGACGTTTTCTTTCAAGAAAAGGAAAACGGCGGTGATGGCTGTAACGATTGCTGCACCAATGCGCAGGGAAAGGGGAGAGGTGATGGGAAGCGCAGATAGAATGGCACTGCTTTGCGCCATATTTCCCATGAGAACAGCGGCAAGAAGAATCAGAACCGTATAAATTTTGATGGGAATTTCTGAAGAGAACGCTTTGCGGAAATATCCGAGAGGTCCGACTCCCGGGTGTGTGCGGGAAAGAAAAATTTCGGCGCTTTTCAGAATTGCCGCCAGCAGGGCGCTGAGCCAGAGCCAGAAAACCGCGCCGGCGCCTCCGAAGCGAATGGCTTCGGCTGTTCCCACAAGATTTCCAATCCCCAACGTCCCTGCGAGGGAGTAGGAAAATGCCTGAAAGGATGTCAGTCCATCCGGAGAGATTGCTTTTTTTTCGCTTCGGAATGCTTCCCGGAAAACGGCGGGAAATCGGCGGAAAAGGGAAAAGCGTGTGCGGATGTTCAGAAGAATTCCGGAAAAAAGAAGAAAAACAGCTGCCGGATATTCAATCATCGCGCAGATCGAATTCAGAATTTCCACAATCTCACCTCCCTGGAAAATTTATGAAAAAGAGGGAGATTTTATGTCTTGCAATTTTTCTGAAAAACCCGTATGATGGAGACGAGGTGATGACGATGCGCAGAATTTTTGCCAAGAGAGTTGTGCAGCTTCTTCTGAAAAAAAACACCGCGCTGTATTATTACAAAGGGATGATGCTCGGTGCGGTCGGGCTGTTGCTGTATGCCGCCGTACAGCTCCGTCAGGGGAATCTGACCGGAACGGAAACCGCATGGGAGGCGGTTCAGGCAGCTGCGGCTGTTGCTTCTATGGCGTTCGGAGGCGGAGCCGTCCTGCTTTTTCTTCGCAAGAAGTGGGGGAAAAACGAAACTTCTTGACTTTCCTGAAAAAAACGTGTATAATAAAAACGCAAAGATTTATTTTACATGGAAGCGAGCGCCTTTATGAATTGTCCTTTTTGCGGATATGAAGACAGCAAAGTGATTGACTCCCGTCCGGCAGACGATAAGATCCGCCGTCGCCGGGAATGTTTGGGGTGCGGAAAACGGTTCACAACGTTTGAGATTGTGGAGCATGCGCCGCTGATTGTTATCAAAAAGGACAAAACACGGCAGGAATTCAACCGCGAAAAATTGCTCAGCAGCATGGTCAAGGCATGCAGCAAACGCCCGGTTCCGCTTTCGGTGCTGGAAAAAGCGGCGTCGGATATTGAATCCACTCTGCTCAACGAATTGGAACGGGAGGTGCCGTATTCCCGTATCGGAGAACTGACCATGGAAAAACTGCGCAACATTGACGATGTTGCTTACGTGAGATTCGCATCGGTCTATCGGCAGTTCAAAGACATCAACACGTTTATGGATGAACTGAAAGGGCTGCTGAACAAAGAATCTCAGGAATGATTTTGCTTTTTTATCACACCGCACGCTGTTGCGTGCGGATTTTTTTGTTTTTTGTAAAATATGTTTCATCTGAAACAGAAAACAGGAAATTTCTGTTGACAACCCCGCTGCTTTGTGCTACAATACAGAGGAAAGGCGGGATGTTCCGTGACAAAGGAAGAAATTTTGTCATTTCTTTGTTCCCTTCCTCTTTTTGAAAACTGCGAGCCGGGAATTTCCTTCTCCAAAAAGATTTTTTATCGGGGCGATCCGGTATCGGATTGCTACGAGGGAGTCCGCAGCGTCGGAATCGTTGCGGAGGGAGAAATTGCAGTTCTGTCCGTTCCGGGAGAAGGGACGGCGCAGACCGTATCGGTTCTCGGTCGCGGCGGAATGTTCGGCATCTGTAACATTTTGGCACAGCAACCGATGCCAACCTCGTTGGTCTGTCGGAAAAAGGCCGTGGTTGCCTATATCACAAAGGACGATTTTGCGGCGCTGATTGCCGGGTCGCCCGCTTTCGCGCTTCGTTATGCGGAGCTTTGCAACGAGAAGATTCTGTTCTTGGCAAAAAAACTGGAATTTTCCAACATTGCGTCCGCTTCCGGAAAGGTTCGTGCCTATCTTCGCAAAAATGCTGATTTTTCCGGGAAATATCCGACCGTTCCGGTTTCGTCCAAAGAACGGATGTGCCGGGAGATCGGAATCAGCCGCACCAGTTTGTTTCGGGAACTGACAAAACTGCGGAATGCGGGTATAATAGCAGGGGAAGAAGATCAAATTTATATCCTGAAGGAGGATTTTATATGAAAAAACGTATGCTTGCACTTGTCTTATCGGTGGTTCTTGTGGTTTCTGCTTTGGTGGGCTGTAAGACGGATACGGAGGCCCCGACGCCGTCGGATGCCGCTCCGGAAACGGTTCACATTGCCGCGATGAAGGGTCCTACCGCAATCGGACTTGTCAAAGCGGTGGAGGATAACAAAGAAAACAAGGAAACCTCGTATGACTTTCAGATTTACGGCACGTCAGACAACATTGTAACCGGGTTGCAGAAGGGCGAGATCGACATTGCCTGTGTTCCGTGTAATCTGGCATCGGTTTTGTACCACAATGCCAACCAGTCCATTCAGGTTGCCGCTGTCAATACGCTGGGCGTTCTGTATGTGGTTGAAAACGGCGATACCATCCATTCTCTGGCGGACCTTGCCGGAAAAACCATATATTCCACAGGCAAAGGAACGACCCCGGAATATTCGCTGAACTATTTGCTGGAAAAAAACGGGATCAAAGACGTTACGGTGGAGTTCCGCTCCGAATCGGCGGAGATTGCCACGATGCTGGCATCCGATGAACCGATTATCGCGGTTTTGCCTCAACCGTATGTGACAACGGCGCAGATGAAAAACGAAAAGCTCCGTGTCGCGGTCAGTCTTTCGGAGGAATGGGACAAGCTGAACGACGGCAGTTCTCTTGTAACCGGTGTTGTTGTGGTCCGAAAGGAATTTGCCCAGAAATATGCCGCGTTTCTGGATCGGTTTCTGGAAGCGTACCGTGACTCTGCGGCTTACGCCAACAGTCATGTAGCCGAAACGGCGGTGTTGGTGGAATCCTACGGCATCTTCCCCGCAAAAGTAGCGGAAAAAGCCATTCCGCAATGCAACATCACGTTTTTGTCCGGTGAACAGATGAAGACAAGCGTCAGCGGATATCTGAAGGTTCTGTATGACAGCAACCCGAAATCGGTCGGCGGTTCTCTGCCGGATGACGTGTTCTATTATATGCCCTCCTCGAAATGAGTAAAAAGGGAAAAAAGATTGCGGAATCTTTGGGAATCGTCCTGTTCTGGATCGTGGTTTGGCAGGGGCTTTCCCTGTTGATTTCCAATCCGATTCTGCTTGCATCGCCGTTGGATACGCTGAAAAAACTGACGGAGCTTGCCGGAACTTCCGTGTTCTGGCAGAGTGTGGCAAATTCCTCGGGACGTATTCTTCTCGGATTTTTTCTGGCGCTGGTGTCAGGAACAATGCTGGCGGCTCTGTCTGCAAAATCGGATGTGTTCCGGCGTCTCTTTTTGCCGCTTACTTCTGTGATGAAGGCGGTGCCGGTTGCTTCGTTCATCATTCTGGCATTGATCTGGGTCAAAGCCGATCAACTGTCCACCTTGATCTCATTTCTGATGGTGTTTCCCGTTTTGTATACCAATACGCTGAATGGGATCCGGTCGGTCCCGGAGCCCATGCGGGAAACGGCGCGGATTTTTCACATTCGCCCGTTGCGCCGTCTGGTTTATGTGTATCTTCCGTTTATCCGTCCCCATTTTCTGTCCGGTTGTACGGTGGCGCTCGGCCTTTGCTGGAAGGCGGGTGTGGCTGCGGAAGTGATCGGACAGTGCGACCGGTCTTTGGGTGAACAGCTGTTTCTGGCAAAACTGTACCTGGATACCGCTGAGGTGTTTGCGTACACCTTGGTGATTGTTGTTGTCAGCGTTGTGTTTGAAAAACTGTTTCTTGCGCTTTTGCGCGTTTTTTCGGAGGGGCTTTGTCATGAACGTAAACGGTCTTTGGAAGTCTTTTGACGGAAAAGAAATTCTGCGTGACGTAACGTTTTCCGTAAGAAACGACGAGATCGTGTGCCTGATGGGACCTTCTGGTGTGGGAAAGACTACCCTGTTGCGTATTCTGATGGGATTGGAAAAACCGGACCGCGGCCAACGAACCGATCTGCCCAAGAGGTTTTCGGCTGTTTTTCAGGAAGAAACGCTTTGTGAGCCGTTCAGTGCTTTTCGCAACGTCCGCATTGCCTGCCCGAAGACCGTTTCCGATGCCGAGATTTTTCAGGCGCTTCTTGAGGTCGGTCTGACGGCGTCGGAGGTATGGCAACCGGTTTGTGAATACAGCGGTGGAATGAAACGCCGGTGTTCGCTCGTTCGGGCGCTGCTCGGTGAGGGATCGTATCTGTTTTTGGACGAGCCGTTCAAGGGGCTTGATGAAGAAAACCGAAAAAAGGCGATCTCGCTGCTTTTTCGTATGCGGAACGGACGGGGCTGCTTTTTGGTGACTCACGACTTGTCGGATGCGGAAGCTCTTGGGGCAACGGTGTTGACGCTGTGAAAAATATATAAAGAAAAAGACCGGTTTTTTGTTTTTCGGTCTTTCTTTTTTTTTCGGGATATGTTATAATATAAAAAATACGGAAAGGGAACTCGGTTTATGGAAAAGGGAATCCATGAGGGGCATCGTCAACGCTTGCGTGAGAAATACCGCAGATTCGGTCCGGATGTTCTGGCTCCGCACGAACTGCTGGAACTGATTTTGTTTTACGCCATTCCCAGACGGGATACCAACGCCTTGGCGCATCGGCTTCTGGAGCATTTCAACGGTTCGCTGACCCGCGTGCTCACCGGCTCCGTGGATGAACTGATGCAGGTTGCCGGCGTGGGCGAAAATGCCGCAGTTCTGCTTCGGATGTTCCGGGATGTGCAGATCCGTATGGAGCATGAAAAAAATGAGAATGTACGTTTTCTGAATACATATGCGGATTTCGGGGAATACCTGCGGCCGTATTTCAAGGATCAGAAGCGGGAGATCGTCATGTATCTCGGGCTGGACGGAACCAAGAAGATTCTTTGCTGCCGCAAGTTGAACGAGGGAGATCTTCATTCCGTAAAAATTTCCACGCGGACTCTGCTTGAGAATCCGGTTCTGACGGATGCTGTTTTTGTTGTGCTGGCGCATAACCATCCGTCGGGGAATGCTATTCCGTCTCAGGAAGATATTCAGACCACAACGGCGTTTGCGGAAACCCTGCGCCGCTTCGGATGTTTGCTGGTGGATCACCTGATTTTTGCAGACGACGACCATGTCAGCATGGCGGAGAGCGGCTTTATCCGGGACGGACTTTCTGCAGGATATCGGTTTCGGGACCGAAGCACGGACGAGGATTTTGCGGAAGACGCGTTCTCTTTTGATTTATAACACAGAAACGGAGAATCATCATGTTTTTTGAACAACTGAAACAATACGACCCGGAGGTTTACGCTCCGTGTGAGCGGGAACTGATGCGGCAGCGGCAGAACATTGAACTGATTGCCTCGGAAAATATCGTGTCCCCGGCTGTACTTCTTGCTGCCGGCGGGATTCTGACCAACAAATATGCCGAGGGATATCCGGGAAAACGGTATTACGGCGGCTGTATGTATGTGGACGAGGTGGAGGAGATAGCCCGTGCCCGGGCAAAAAAATTGTTTGGGGCAGAGCACGTAAATGTTCAGCCGCACAGCGGTGCCAGCGCAAATCTTGCGGTGTTTTTTGCGCTTCTGCAACCGGGAGATACGGTTCTTTCCATGTCTCTGGCGCACGGAGGACATCTTTCTCACGGTTCTCCGGTCAACATTTCCGGAAAATATTTTCACATCGAATCCTACGGTGTTTCACCGGAGACGGAGACAATCGATTATGAAGAAGTGCACCGGAAGGCACTGGAATGCCGTCCGAAATTGATTCTTGCCGGTGCCAGTGCTTATCCCCGTACAATCGACTTTTCCAGATTCCGTGAAATTGCCGACGAAGTCGGGGCTTATCTGATGGTGGATATGGCGCATATTGCCGGTCTGGTTGCGGCGGGACTTCATCCCAGTCCGGTTCCGTATGCCGATGTGGTTACAACCACCACGCATAAAACACTTCGCGGTCCGCGCGGCGGTATGATTCTGTGCCGGGAATCGCTGGCAACGGCAATTGATAAAGCCATCTTCCCCGGCACCCAGGGCGGTCCGTTGATGCATATCATTGCGGCGAAAGCCGTTGCCTTCGGAGAAGCGTTGACCGAGGATTTCCGCACGTATCAGAAGAAGATCCTGCAGAATTCAAAAGCATTGGCAGGCGCACTGACGGAAAACGGATTCCGTCTTGTTTCCGGCGGAACCGACAATCATCTGATTCTGATTGATTTGACGGGACGAGTGTTGACGGGAAAAGAATTTGAAAACCGCCTGGATGAGGTTCACATTACGGCAAACAAGAATACCGTTCCCAACGAGCAGCGCAGTCCGTTTATTACCAGCGGGCTTCGTGTAGGAACTCCTGCGGTGACCTCCCGCGGCTTCGGTGAAGCAGAAATGAAGAAGATTGCCGGGTTCCTGCGGGATACGGCAGAAGATTTTGAGAATACCCAGGCGCGTGTTTCGGAAGAGGTTCTGGATCTTTGCGGAAGATTTCCGATTTACGAATCATAAAAAAGAGGGGAGTTTTGCGGATGACAGATCTGGACATCGCGCAATCCGTAACACCCAGACCGATTACCGAAATTGCCGCGAAAGCAGGGATCGGCGATTCATACCTGGAGGTTTACGGAAAATACAAGGCAAAGGTCGATTTATCTCTTCTTTCCAATCTCCCGCAAAGGGACGGAAAGTTGATTCTGGTAACCGCCATTACCCCGACGCCTTCCGGCGAGGGGAAAACAACAACGACCATCGGACTTGCCGACGGTCTTGCAGGAATCGGGAAGAAGGTTATGGCGGCACTTCGCGAGCCGTCACTCGGGCCTGTTTTCGGTGTGAAGGGCGGTGCCGCCGGCGGCGGATGGTCGCAGATCATTCCGATGGAAGACATCAATCTCCATTTTACCGGGGATATTCATGCCGTCGGCGCTGCAAACAACCTGCTTGCCGCCCTGATTGACAATCATATTTATCAGGGAAACACATTGCGGATTGATCCGAAGCGGGTGACATGGCACCGTTGCGTGGATATGAACGACCGTCAGCTGCGTCATTTGGTGGACGGAATGGGAAAGGCGACGGATGGTGTTATGCGAGAAGATTCGTTTGATATTACGGTCGCCTCCGAGGTCATGGCAATTCTTTGTCTTGCCTCCTCGCTTGCTGATCTGAAACAGCGGCTTTCCCGTGTTCTGGTCGGATATACCTATGAGGGAGAGCCCATCACTGCCGGGCAATTGCATGCAGAGGGTGCCATGACGGCACTTCTGAAGGATGCGCTGAAGCCGAACCTGGTACAGACGCTGGGCGGAACGCCGGTGCTTGTTCACGGCGGTCCGTTTGCCAACATCGCACATGGCTGCAATTCCGTTCTTGCCACGCGTATGGCGATGCGGCTTGCCGATTATGTTGTGACGGAAGCGGGCTTCGGAGCGGATCTCGGTGCCGAAAAGTTTTTGGATATCAAGTGTCGTGTTGCCGGGTTGAAGCCGTCTGCCGTTGTGGTTGTTGCAACGGTGCGGGCATTGAAGATGCACGGGGGCGTGAAAAAAGACAATCTGAACCGTGAGGATCTTCCCGCACTGTCTCGTGGGCTTGCCAATCTGTTGCGTCATGTCGCAAATCTTCGGGATGTTTACGGGCTTCCGGTTACGGTTGCCATCAACCGGTTCCCTGCGGATACGGAAGGGGAAATCCGGCTTCTGGTTGAACGATGCGAAGAACAGGGTGTGCGTGCCGTTCCGACGACTGTATGGGCGGACGGAGGGCATGGCGCCGAGGAACTGGCGCGGGAAGTTGTCCGGAGCTGTGAACAGAAAAACGGGTTTTCATTCTGCTACCCTTCGGAAATGAGGATTGCGGAAAAGATTGAAGCCGTTGTTCGCCGTGTGTATCATGGTGCCGGAATTTCTGTTTCCGATGAAGTGAAGAAAAAAATGGACCGGCTGACCGAGCTTGGCTTTGCGAACCTTCCGGTGTGTATTGCCAAAACGCAGTATAGCTTTTCCGATGATCCGTCCTTGCTCGGTGCACCGGAAGATTTTACGGTTCGGGTCAAGGATGTACGGGTTTCGGCAGGTGCCGGCTTTCTTGTTGTGCTGACCGGCGATATTCTGACGATGCCCGGACTTCCCAAAAGACCGGCAGCGGAGCAGATTGATGTGGATGATGACGGAAAAATTCACGGACTGTTCTGAACCTGCTTAAAAAATCCGACAACCCTTTATGGATTGTCGGATCTTTTTTATGTTGTAAAAACTGCGGCAAACTCTGGGAATCGCGTTGGTCATCTCAGGTATGGATGGGCAAATGAAAGAAGATCTTTTGCGCTTTTTCCGAAATCCAGGCGACGGCGTTCCGGAATGCGTTTGTCAGGGTGTCGGCGTAGCGGATCACAAGAAGGATGCCTCCGGCAATCCCGGCAAAAATGGCAAACAGGGCAATCAGTTTTTTCCAGACGGTATGTTCCATGCGTTTCCCTCCGTTCGGTTTTTCCGAAAAACAAATCTCTCTGTTTTCAGCGTATGAAACAGCCGGAAAAGTGTGCATCCTATTGCCCCATGGACAGGAAGATAAAGGTCGTTGCCAAGGACAACAGCATCAGTGCTGCAAGAACCAGGGCGATAAAGCGAATCCATTTTTCTTTCATAAGAGAGCTCCTTCAGTTCAGATAACGGTCCCGGAATCCCGAAACCAGGTTTTGTACCGACTCGGACGATCTGCGTGCGCTTTCGCAAACCTCTTCACAAAGTGCCGTCAGTTCTTTCCGCAAAGCAGGCAGATCGGCGACTTTTTTCTGAAGAGCGGCAATTTGCTGCTGTCCGGCTTCTGCTTGCTGTACCATCTGATGGTTCTTTTCTTTTTCCCGTTCCAGCTCGGCGCGAAGCTGTGCTTCCTGCTCCTGAAGGGAACGGTATGCTTCTTCCTGCAGACAAAGCTTGTCCCGACATTCCGCCAGAGCGGAATTCTGCAATGCGAGATCGTCTTTGCATGCCAGAAGTTCGGCATGCTCGGTTTCCAGTTCGGCACGAAGATGTGTGTGAAGATCGTTCAGTGCCGTATATTCTTCGTTTTTCCGGCTGAGGGAATCCTGACAGGCGGCAAGCTCTTTTTCCTGCTCCAGACGTTCATATTCCGTGTGACGCAAGTGATCCTTCAGTGCCTGTTCCTTTTCGGAAAACGTCCGATCCAGTTCTTTGAGGTACGCTTCGACGGAATCCCGGGAGTATCCGTTGAAGGCGGTCTTTTTCAGAATTTCATTCATGCAATGACTCCTTTTCTTCGGTGAGAACCGAGATGATATTGCGGTACGTTTCCAGGGGGGTGGAGATGAATTTTTTTGCAATGACGTCCGCCTGAAAGCGGGTGGGGGTAAAAACCGAAAAAGAAAACAGCGTGTTCCCCTCGTCGGAAAGGGATGCGTTTACGGTATAGCCGTCGTCATGTTCTTCGACATGGCAGTCAATCGACGCTTTGTTGCGCTGTGCCGCCACCTCGGCAACGGTCCGTTCGGCGACCCGCACACGCAGAGATACGGGCACTTCACGGTCAAGCTCGGTTGCAATGACCCTGCCGGTATCGGAAATGCGCAGATAGGTCGTTCCGTCATCGGGATAGGAACGGATGTGCCCGTCTTCAACAAGAGAAGTTATGGCATCGGTCAGCATCAGCCCGTTGACCTCGCAGGATGCCAGAATATCGATCAATGCTTCTTCCGGAAGGATTCCGCCGGACAGCCGCAGGGTGTAGAGAGCCAGAATTTTGATTTGAGAAGCGGAAAGATTGACGCTCACGGCGTTGCCTCCTTTATCTGTGCTTTTATTCATACTTTATCATACCATATTTTCGCGTCAAATTCAAGTAGGAAATTCTGTTTTACTCTTGAAATCCCGGAAGAAATGATGTATAATAAAATTCGGATTTTGCAGGATGGAGTTTTTTTCGTCTGCTTGTCTTTACCGAATACGTTTCCGTAGCTCAGCTGGATAGAGCGACCGCCTCCTAAGCGGTAGGTCGGGTGTTCGAATCACCTCGGAAACGCCATATTTCCATTCTGTCAGGGAAGCGTTCCATACGGACGCTTCCGCTTTGATAAAACGCTGAAAAAGGAGGAACGGCATGAAAGATTCTTCCTATGCGCTTCGCAGAAACCGAAACGGTGCTGCGGTCTGTGCGTTTGCGATGTTTTGGTGGATTTCGCTTGCTGCCTTTCTTACGCAGGAGCGCAGCTTTGCGGAATTCCGTCCTGTGGATTGGCGGACGTTCTGTGCCTTCCTGTTTGCAGAAGCCGTCACGGTTGTTTTTCTCGTTCTTTTTTCTGTCCGGGCTTTCCGGCTGTCCCGGATTGTCCGCGCTGAACGGAATGCCCGTCTGACGGGTGTGCTGACGCCGGAAGGATTTGATCGGGAAACCGAAAACGCCATTTGTCGCTGTTTTGGCGTAGTGGAAAAGAAAGGACTTCTGGATGCTGTGTATGTGGTACGCAGAATCCGGTCGGAGCAGGATTCCGTTTCTGTTTTTTATCTGTTGTTTCGTCCCGGAACGTCCGAGCCGGAGCGACAGAAGATCCGGGATCGGGTATCCCGGCGTCTGAATGACCTTCCGGGGCTTTGCTTTCGGTTGCGGGATGCCGAGCAGTGCGAGGAATTTCCCGGGATTTCCGGAATGGAGGGTTCTCGGATCTGGCACAGAGAGGAAGATGCCGCAGTCCTTTGACTGCGGCATCTTCATGACATCATGCGGAGCAGGGCAGTGTCCCGGCTGATACAGACGGCATGTTCGTCAAGCCAGATTTTGGAAATCCGGGTCCGCTGCCCGTATTCCAGAACATCCCGGAGCAGGCGGTTGGCGGTTCGATGGGTGGAATATATTTCAAAATACAGAAAAAAAGAACGGTCCCATTCATACAGTGAGCTATAAACCAGGAGCTCCCTCACGGAAGAAAACAGGGAGACGGCATCCAGAAGCGAAGAGGAATCCGAAAAACGGACAACCTGACAGAAGTAATCTTCTTTTCCTTCATCGGTCTCCTCTTCGTAAGGAATTCTGGAAAGATATAAAATGACCGTTCCCTGCGCATCCTGTTTTGCTTCTACAAGGAGCCGTGCATTGTCTACGGTAAATCCGATTTTCCGGTTTGCTGCCCGGACGATTTTTTCACAAAGGCGTCGTGTGTTGATATCGCTGTATGTCATGGTCTCATAGTTGATTCCGTATCGGAGCTGATCCGTTCGGTCAACGGTTACTTTAATCCGATCCTGGTCAATGGATTCAATGGTCATAATACCCTCCGGAGCAGTGTCTTCCGGTCAATGCCGGGAGTGCCGCATCTGTTATCATTATAGCGGATAAGCGGAATCTTGACAATCCGGAAACGGTTGGAAAAAAATAAAATACCGGGAGGGATCTTCGGATCGCTCCCGGTATGTTTGTTTCAGGATTCCGGCTTCTCTTTGCGGAAATGCGAAGCGGCTTCCATGAGTGTGAAGAGACAGAACAGAAACGAAACGCCCGGTTCAAAGAAGTATGAAACCAGGAAGGACAGAAGAAGGCCTGCCGACAAAAAGAAAGACAGGAGCATCCAGATCCGGGCTTTTTCATAACTTTTTTTGTTTGTCTCCGAGGGATTTTCCCTGGCATCGTCTTTTGCGGTCAGAAGAAAATAAAAAATGGTCAGCAGAAAAACGGCAGAAGCGGGAAAGGCCCAGATCGGCGCCGCATACTTGTCATATCCAAACCGCAGGGTCATCCGTTGAACAGAAAAATAACCGATGATCAGCGCGATTCCAATCAGAATTCCGTTTCCGGTTTTCTGTATGGCTTTGGGAAGCTCACAGAAAAAGAAAAACAGGGAAATCGTATAGACGGAAAATGCGGCAATTGTAAGATTCCGGGTAATCAGCGCAAGCAAAACCGCAGCAACCGAAACCGAAAAGGAAAACCATGCGCTGCGGGAGAAACGGCGAAAAAAGTTCATGACGGACCTCACGGACGGATTTTTCTTCTATTATAAATCCGCCGCCGCGGTTTGTCAAGCATCAAACACGGTTTCGATTGTTTTGGAGGCATTGACCGGTGAGTAGAGGAAGCGTCCGATGTGCCCCTCCCGGATAAAATAATTGTATTCCTCCGGACGCTTCTCTTCATAGAAGCAGTCGATGATGCTTAATTTTACCTTCATCTTTTCCGGAATGATGTTTTTGATAAACACGGTTGCCTGCTGCCCGGGAACAACGCCTTCCCGGAATTCCGCCAGTCCGGCGAGGTTGGGGGTCAGTTCAATGAAGATTCCGTAATCCTCCACCGAACGCACCGTTCCGCATACGGTTTCTCCGGCGGAAAACAGTGCGGCGTTTTCTTCCCAGGAACCGAGAAGTTCTTTGTGGGACAGCGTAAAACGTTTCTGATCCCGGTCAATTTCCTTGATGACCGCTTTGATGTTCTGTCCGATATAAAACCGTTCGCGTGGATGCGAGATCCGGGAAACGGAAATGTTTTCGATGCTGATAAGCCCGACGATGCCGCAGCCGATGTCTGCGAAGGCACCAAACGGTTCCAGATGGGTGATTCTGGCGTTGATGATGTCTCCGGGACGGTAGGTTTCCAGCATGTGTTCCAACGCATCCTGCTGGGCGGAAAGACGGCTCAGGGATGCGCAGATCCGGTTGTTTTGTCTTCCGATGTCGACCACCTTGAAGCAGATCTGTTTGTTTACCCTGCTGAGAACTGCAATGTCCTTGACGGTGCCTTCCCGGATGCCGAGCGCCGCTTCTTCCCGCGGGACGATTCCTCGGATCTCTCCGAGATCGACAATGAGATTGTGCTCACTGTCGCACATAACGGCTTTCGCTTCCAGAATCTGATTGGAATTCTTCGCCCGTTCCAGGGCGCTGACGGTCAACGGTTCCTCTTTGCGCAAAAATCCTTCCGGACGGTATAAAACGGTATTCATGCAACTTCAACCTCCTTGCTTTATGCTTCCACTTTATGCGCGGATCCGGAGGAATATGAAAACAGAGAACCTCTTTCGAAGTTCTCTGTTTGTCTGCTTGGGTATGGAATTTATTTGCCGAATTTCTTCTTCAGGTATTCGCAGCACAGAATTTTTTCTTCCATGCTGTATTTGTTGAAGAAGTAGTTGTTTGCCGCTTCATAACCGATGGTGGAGTTGTGAATCATGATGCTGTATATCCGTACGGCAATTTCGATTTCGGCATCCAGCATTTCAAGAATATGAAGCCGCAGGGCTTCTTTTTTTGCGGCATCCGTTTCTTTGTCGTATGCATTGCGGGTAAGATTGTATTCCACCTGCTGGTAAGAGCTGCGGAAGAGACAGTAGGTTGCGGTTGCCACGTCAAGGAATTCGGCAAGGCGCTTGTTCTTCTGCAGCGCATCTGCCGGAATTTTGGCGGAAAGTCTGTCCATTTCCTCTTTCCACATATCCGACAGCTTGTGCAGCTGGTCACGGAAAACTTCAATGGGGTAAACCGAACGCCACTGCTCCATGTCGTCAAAGGGATAGCAGGTCATGGTTGCGTACAGATTGGTCTGATGCTCAAACAGCGGGTTTGCGGGACCCATGTGCTGCGGACCCTTGTACAGCGTTCCGATATGGAACGGAAATTCCTGGAACGCTTTGCTGAAGTTCGCAGTCGCTTCCCGGATTATCGGCGCTTCTTCTCCGAAGATGCTGTCAATGCAGTCGTCGGGGTTTCCGTTTGTCCAATAATACTGGCTGACCAGCTCAAGGTTCATGGACGGGTATCCGCCCAGAGTCCAGCCGATCATCAGTCCGTCCACATTTTCGGCGAGAATACCTTCGATATGCTTGCGGGGAAGATCCACCACGGGCAGGTACGGAACCGTAGAGCATTCCCAGGTGTTGTTGAACTGAACCTTTGCCAGAACCTTTACCTGATGTTTTTTGCAGGTGCGCCATACATTTTTTGCGATATCGCCCGGCCCTACCAGAGAGATGGAGTAGTCGATTACCGAAGTCTTTACGCCGCCGATGACCTTGGATACGCCTTCCTCGGATGTGCACATGATGCGGATGCCGTTGTCTCCGATCTCTTCCGCCATGTCGTCCCAACTGGCAAATTTGCCGGTCCATCCCCAGTTCCATGCCAGAACCTTGATGTCTTTGTTGACGGCTCTTGCCGCTTCGGAAATCACCCGGTGCAGGTTTGCAAGAACTTTATACGAG
The DNA here is from genome assembly GCA_934438175.1 of uncultured Eubacteriales bacterium. Classification (GTDB taxonomy): domain Bacteria; phylum Bacillota; class Clostridia; order Oscillospirales; family UBA644; genus CAKSBH01. The sequence goes on from CAKSBH010000012.1 coordinate 20,004, forward strand.
GGAATTTTTGCGCAACGGGGGCAGGGGGTCTCGTTGGTGTGGGAATAGCAGTTGGTGAGGTTTTCCGACGCAGTAATGGTGAAGAAACCGCCGAGTCGGGGGGCAGCTTTGCAGATCTGTGTCACGCCATCGTGCAGATATTTCTGAACCTCCGGGGTTTCCGTGCAGAGCGTGCCCAGTCCGGCTCCGTTGTCATAGCCGAGAAGTTCCGGGTGATCCTTGAAGAATTCCATCGGCATAGCACGGGGTTCGTTGAGGTACAGATAGACCCGGATGCCGTATTTTGCGGCACGCAGAACAAGATCCTGAAGCCCCTTGATACGCTGTTGCCAGAGTTCGGACATGGACGGATCCCAGGGGAATTCCACCATCTTGTACAGAACGGTATGAATCCAGATTCCGTTGATGCCGACACGGGCGTATTCTTTCAGCAGGGTGTCGGGGTAGGACGCCTCGCCGCCGTCCAGCAGAGCGTCGCCGTAAAGAGCGCAATACGAATAGATAAAACGGATATCCAGACGGGTGTCACGGACAATGTCCGCCTCATCGAACGACAGGGTGTTGTTGCGGTCTGCCAGAAATGCCAGATCATTCAGCGCGCGCAGAATGCCGGCTTCGTCCACCGAGAGGATACGGATCTCGTTTTTGGTGATTTCCAGCCGGTGACTTTCTTCTTTTTTGGAATCGTCCGGCTCTACGCGCAGAACAATGAATTTTTTGTTTCCGCGCAGGGTAATGCCCCAATCCCGCCGGATATCTTCAATAAATTCTTCGGCAAAGGCATCTGCCATCGGAAGTCCGGATTCGTTTTTCAGCCCCCAGGTCTCGTCGAGGACGACCGCACGCTTGGCGATCTCCGGCTTTACGCGCTGAGGTTTTCCGAAGTCCTTGATGAAGTCAAAATCCCGCACGGTGATCTTGTCGCGGTACCGGTCAAAGTGTGTGGAAATCCAATTTTTCAGCTCTTTTGTCTGTTCTTTCTCCTCATCGGTGAGGGGACGGTAGAGAACGGGGTCTACCATCGGTTTTTCCTGCAACTTGACGTCCAGGAAGTCGTTCTCTTTCAAGGTAAACGCCAGTTCGGAAACGGGGATTTCCAGAAGTTCCAGCAATTGCTCATAAGGAATGACGTGCCAGTTGTTGCGGATTATGGTAACCTGTCCGCGCAGCTTGTATTCTTCGTTGACCTGTGCGGGAACAGGAAGCCCCATGTCTTCTGCCATACGGTTGACTGTTTCGGCATCTGTTTTTAACACCGACGCCAGTTTTTCCGGCGTAAAGCACTCCCAGTTTCTCCAGATGAAAAGCTGTTGCTTTGTGGGGAAATACGGATACTGTGCCACGGTTTTTGTCATGGCGGGTAATTTGAGTTCCGGCATGATGATTTCTCCTTTATTCTTTCGTCTGTGGTTCAGACGTTTTACTTTCGATGATGGGTTGCGATGGTTCTCTTCGTTCGCTGTTCAATAAACCGAGCATGAGAAAGAACAGAAACGCACAAATGGTCATGCTGACGCCGACTGCGGCGGAAAATGCGTACGTTGCCGCTCCGAGCCCCGCATAAAATACGTATTCCGGCAATTTTTTGATTCGCGCAAACGACCGGATTGCCAACCAGAGAATGGCGGTCACGTAGAAGATTCCGGCGGGAATTCCGAGATTTGCGGTTACCTGCAGATATTCGTTGTGCGGAATATGCCCTTCTTTCATATGGTCGGTGATGGTATAATAGATGTTGTCGGCGCCGCAGCCGAACAGGGGCTTGTCTCCGATGCATTTAAGCGTGGCAATCCAGATCTGCAACCGGTTTGTGCCGCCGTTGATTGTATCCAGATCTTCCACGGGAGCTTCATCCTTTGCTACGCGGATCAACACCTCAAACAGATGATAAACTTCTTCGCATGTGGTTCGGATATCCTTTACAAGCGTGGACGGGATGACCAGAGTGGCGATCAGAACAAGAACAAGCAGAAGCGCAACCGTCCAGGTTGCTTTCCACCCTTTGCGGATTCCGTTGAAGATTACCAGCAAAATCATGCCGGCCAAAAACGCCAGATAACTGCCGAGTGTGGAGTTTAGAATCAGAACGATGAGATTCAGCGTAAAAACAACGCCGTACAGAACCTTCTGCCGGATGTCCTTTTCGTTTGTGAACACCGCCGCGCAGACAACAAGAATCACGCACAGATAATAAGCGTAATGGTTCGGGTTCAGAAATGTTCCGCTGAACAGTGCGGTGTATCCTCCCCGGACCAGGATAAACGAGGAGTTGGTCGCTTCGGCAATCATGGTTGCAATCGCGACGACGGCAGAAGCCAGAAGTCCTGTTTTCAGAATGATCTTCCGATACTGTTCCCGGCTGATCAGCGATGCGGAGGCATAAATTCCCGCATAGGCAAAATAAGAAAGAATGGCTTCATATCGGTAGCCGTCCCCGAAGATGGAACGGTAAATATTGACCGAGGTGGGAAGCGAAATCAGGGACCAGAGCAATACCAAGGCAAAGAACCCTGTCCATGGGCGCTGAATAAAAGTTCCGAAGAACTTTTGTTTCCGGGTCAGGGAACGGTCGGAAAAGAAATGAACGGCAGCATTGCCGAGCGCCAGCCAGCCGAGAATCCGGATGACGGTTGCCTTTCCATAGAACAGGGCGGAAAAGGCGGATTGACGTTCGGTCTGCACAAAAATTCCATAAAGCGGCTGAATCATCAGAAGAATCATCAGTGCAACGGCGACCTTTTCCGTGTCGAATGCCGGAAATCTGCGGATGGAATGCACGGGACGTTCGGTCGAAGCGGTATCCGTCAAAGCAGACACTCCTTTCTTTTTTGAAATTATAGCACAGGACGGCTGAAAAAGCAATCCCGTTTTCTTCGTTTTACGGCAAAATACCGGAAAAATTCCGTTATTCCCGGGGGCTCCGTTTCTGCTTCTCCACGTCCAGAACGGTCAGCCGGTCTCCGGAAACGCAAAAACAGATTGTTTTGTCCGCAAAGGTCATCCGGTAGATCCGCTCATCGTCATTCTGATATGCCGGCCGTGGGTCATCGGCGAGACATTCCCGCAGGGCTTTTTGCTTCTCTTCGGGAATCTTCTTCAAAAGAGAATGCGGAATTTCAACGGAGAGCGTATGGCTTGTCAGAGCATCCGCGTAGCCGCCCCGGGCTTCCGGATGGGAATCGCAATAGGGAAGGTAGGGTTTGATATCGTAGATCGGCGTGCGGTCCAGAAGATCTGCTCCCGCAACGATCAAAACGGTTCCCTGCGTCGAACATTCCGTGCGCAGAAGCCGGACACAGCTCAGACCAAGACCGTTCGGGCGGTATGGGGACCGGGAAGCGAAGACGCCTACCCGTTTATTCCCTCCGAGCCGCGGAGGACGGACGGTCGGAAACGATGCGGACGCTTCCGGATTGGCGGAAAATCCGAAAATCAGCCAGAGATGTGAAAATTCGTGAATGCACCGCAAAGCATCCGGATCGCGGTAGGCGGGGCGGAACACGATGGTGGCTTCCAGTGCCGGAGCCCTTCCGCTCTGACGCGGAATTCCGAACTTGTCCGAAAAATCCGTACGGATATCGGCAATGGGTAAAAGGAATTTTTCTTCCGACAAGGCAAACGCTCCCTTTTTTACCTGAGATACCGTTAGTATATCATATCTGTTTTCGGAATGCAAGAAAAATGTTCCGTCCGGTTTTTGAAAAAAATTTTGTTTTCCTCTTGCAATCTTTCCGGATTTGTGGTACAATACATACCGTTGATGCGAGATCCGGGCGTAGCGCAGTTTGGTAGCGCGCTTGAATGGGGTTCAAGAGGCCGCAGGTTCGACTCCTGTCGCTCGGACCATAATGCCACCGTAATTTTGATAGAATTACGGTGGACTTTTTTGTTATTGTTTGATGGGCTGCATTATGGTAAAATAATGTCGACAAATCGGAATTTGTTGAGGTGCTTTATGAAACTATTATTTATAATTGGCGATGCCGCTGTTGGGAAAATGACAGTTGGTCAGGAACTGATGAAAATAACGGATTTAAGACTCTTTCACAACCACATGACCATCGAACCGGTGATAGAGATTTTCGGCAGATACGACGGAAAGACAATCTCAGAAATACGTGACACTATTTTCAAGAACTATGCAGCTTCCGATAATTATGGGATGATTTTTACAATGATGATGGATTTTGATCTGCCGTCAGAATGGGAATATCTGGAGCATGTCAAAGGTATATTTGAACCATACGGGACCGATTTTTATTATGTTGAACTGATCGCCCCACAAGAGATAAGACTGAAACGGAATATTTCTGAGAACAGACTAAAAAACAAAGCTTCCAAAAGAGATATAGAGACTTCAAATCAGCGTTTAATCAATGATGACAAAAACCATAGGTGTGTTAGTTATGAAGGCGAGATT
>CAKSBH010000013.1 GCA_934438175.1 uncultured Eubacteriales bacterium
CTTGTCAGCTGATCCACGGAGGTTTTCTTCATCCCCAGCGTGACGGCGCAATGTCTCGTTTCCTTCAGCAGCGCCTTGCGAAGCTGTTCGGTTTCATAATCTGTAAAAGCCAAGGTTGCACCTCCTGAAATATGACCGCTTTGGTTCTTTTGGTCATATTATATCATACTTCTTTCCGTTTTGCAAGAGGTAAGTGAAAAATAATCGTTTTTTTCAGCCGCAAAATTGCAAAACATGATTGCCGCGCCCTTGCTTTCGCTTGTTTTGCTTTTCGCTCTCAAACCCGCTGTCCATGACTCTTCGCGCGGATGACCGGTTTGTCGAGGACGAAGGTCGGCACGAGGCAGTGGAGTATTATGCAAATTTCCTGCGCACGAGAAATGGACAAAAAGTATTGTTTTTCATAACAAAAGCCACCCGACTTTTCACGATCGGGCGGCTGTGTTTATCAGAGCGCTTATTTGTGCGGTTGACTTTAATGCTTTTCGATTCGCTCAAGGTCGCTGTCAGCAGGCAAGAGTCTAATGATTCGCTTATTTGTTCAGACAGCCTCCGGTTTTTTATCGGTAGATGACCTCACTCGTAATGATTTCCTCGGCGGCAAGCTTACAGGAATTCATCTGCGCCACCCATTCAAGCGCATCGGCAGCTTTCAGATTTTCATCAATACCACGGGATTTGGCGAGCTGAGCAGTGATCAGTCGCACCTGTTCCTTTGCTATGATGTCGATGTTATGAAGATACGCATTTAACCGACACTGTGTCAAAAGTGTGGTGTAGGTACCTTTCCGATGTGCCTTCATAAATGCAAGGCGTAAACTTCCGTATTTGCCGATAGAAAAATGTGTTTGCTCCGACAGAACGAAGTCGGGGTAGAATATGCCGTCATGTTCGGTATAGCAGATCTCAAAGCAATTGTCAAGTTCCTTGCGGTCGTGTCCGGAAATCTCATCAATGTTTATGTTTGCGTTGTTCTTTTCATTTGTGTTCTTCATTACAGTAACCTCTTTTTTGAATTTATTTACTGTAATTCGTCCGCATCCGACAACCAATCATTTTGTAATTTTGTTTATGAAACCGATTGGGACACCTGCTTTATCGCAGGTGCCCCAAGGAACACTTTTTACATTGGAGCTAGTGATGTGACTCGAACACACGACCTGCTGATTACGAATCAGCTGCACTACCGGCTGTGCTACACTAGCATAGACAGAGCGGTCCATTCCAAACCAGCTCTGTAAGTATACCACATTTTTCTGCGTTTGGCAAGAGGTTTTTATAAAATAATCAGACTTTTTTCGCTTGCCGTCAGATCCTTGCAGCCGTCGGCTGTAATCAGAACAATATCTTCAATGCGAACACCGAATTCCCCGGGAATATAAACACCGGGCTCCACGCTGATGACCACCCGCGCCGGGATCTCCTGCGTGCAGGCAGGGCTGAACCGGGGCTCTTCATGAATGGCAAGCCCCAGAGAGTGTCCGAGACCGTGCCCGAAATACTCTTTTCCATACCCGTTTTCCGCCAGAAAATCACGGGCGACCGCATCCACATCGCATCCGCGCACCCCGGCATGGATGGCAGCCATTGCGCGCTTCTGCGCTTCCAGCACCAGCCCATAAACATGGCGCTGCTTGTCAGAAACCTCACCGACCGCAACCGTACGGGTCATATCACTGCAATACCCGTGATAGGCGGCACCGAAATCCATCGTAATGAAATCTCCGGACCGGATCACGCGATCGGACGGAACGGCATGCGGACAGGCACCGTTCTCTCCGGAAGCCACAATGGTAGAAAAAGCAGGTGCATCCGCCCCATGACGAAGCATGTACGAATCCAGTTCCGTGGCAATCTTCTTTTCGGTAAGATTGCGGTTCTTGTTGCGGGAAATGTATTGACACATATGGGTAAACGTGCGGTCCGTGATCTTCTGCGCCGCGCGGATGCAGGAAATCTCCTCACGGGTCTTCACCTTACGGATCGACGCAAACAGGGCATCCCCGTCCAGAAGCTCGCAGTCCGGCAGATGTTTTTCCATACTCCGGGTCTGCGCAAAGGTCAGCGTGCTTCCCTCCACATAGAGTTTGTGTACGCCCTCGGCACCGAAAAATTCAGCCGCTTCCTCTGCCGCGCTTTTTTCTATCAGAACCACCGGCATATCCTTTACGGTCTCCTTCGCCACCGTCATATACCGGAAATCCGTATGGAATTCCGCACGATTGCGGGAAACAAACACATAGCCGTTGGAGGTCGCAAGCCCCGTATAATAGCGACGATTGAAAACGCCGAACAGAAGAGCCCCTTCAGTTGGTTTCAGTTTTTTCTGTAATTTTGCCAGATTTGTCATGTTTTTTTCCTTTCCGGAAACGTGCCCGAATGGCATTTTCCCAAAGACTTCTTCTTAACTCCACAAAAAAGTGACGTTTCTTTCCCCGCACCGGGTCAACCAGAAACGCTTTCATTCCCAGTTTCCGGGCAACGCCCATGTCCGTATGCACCTGATCTCCGACAAACGCCGATTCCTCCGGCTTGCAGTTCATCGCACACAGGGCACGGCGTACACGGAATGTCCACGGTTTCCGGGCACGGCTGAGAAAAAAACGGATTCCCGTTTTCTGAGCGAAGCGCGCGGCACGGGCATGCGAATTGTTGGAGACGATGCAAACCGGAATTCCCGCTTTCTTCAGGCGGTCAAACCAGGCAAACACCTCCGGCGTCGGATCTTCGGCACCCTGTCCGACCAGTGTTTCGTCCAGATCGGTCAACACGCATTTTACCCCGAAATCCTGCAGGACTTCCGGTGTGATCTCCCGAAAATGCCCGGCATAAAAATCCGGTTCTCCGTACTGCAACACAATCCCTCCCGCTCCTCGGTTTCGGGGCTATTGTACCACACATTCCGATGCTTGTCAAGAAAACAAAAGACAAAAAAGCGGAACCGTATGAGGTACGGTTCCGGAACTCTTTTTTTACTTGTACTTGCGCTTACGTGCCGCCTCGGATTTCTTCTTGCGGCGGACGGACGGTTTCTCATAGTGTTCTCTCTTTCTCAGTTCGGAGAGGACGCCGGATTTTGCACATTGTCTTTTGAAACGACGGAGCGCATTGTCAAGAGATTCGTTCTCTTTTACCTTGATTTCCATTTCAATACTACCCTCCCTCCATCGTCTGAACCATGATACGGTGTGCAACGACTCTTTGAAAAATCAACCTTCCCGGTTGTCCTTTTTATTATACACAAATTCGTGCCCCTTGTCAAGCGTTATCCTTAAAAAAAGCGTGAACTTTCAGCCGAAAAATTCGTGCATCAGGGAATCCTGCGGAAGAAGCGATACAGGAAGCGGTGAAAATGCCCGCAACTTCTGCGAAATCTCCTCCGCCTCCGACCGGTACACACTGGCAGAAGGAACCTCGGAAAGCACCTGTATGGCGGGATCCCGCAGCATACACGGCTCATAGGCATGCGTGGTATCCAGAATAAAATCGGCATACCGCACAGACGGACGGATGTAAAGATCTTCTGCCTCGCATACGCCTTTCCACAGCGAAAGCGTCATTTCCGCCGGACTGCTCCGGAACCGGACATCCCGGACAATACGGCGAACCTGCCGCATCTGCCGACGCGTAAACAAAACCTCTCCGTCCGCAAATCCAAACCCGCTGTGCGGACTGAGATAAACATTCAGAACATCCCCGGCAGGAAACGACTGTCGGACGGATTCCGAAAGAGCATGGATTCCCTCGATGATGACCACGCCGCCCGGCTCCAGATCCACTCTCTTCACCCGGTCCCGACGGATACCGGTAGAAAAATCGTAAGTGGGAAGCTGCACGGTTCCTTCCCGGAGAAGCGTTTCCACGGTCTGCCGCACCAGATCCACCTCATAGGATTCCACAATTTCAAAATTATAAACGCCGTTGACCTTCGGCATGGTCACACGGTTTTTGTAGAAATCATCCATGGAAACGATCTCCACATCACGCCCGCTCAACCGCAGGGCATCCGCCAACCGGTACGCCGTTGTGGTCTTTCCGGAAGACGAGGGACCGGCGACCAGCAGAATACGCCGATTTTCCGTCTTCCGAACAAGATCGGCAATCTGCCAACGATAATTCCGCTCTGCCTCTGCCACAAAAGCAGCCGGATCACGGAGCGCGCATGCGTTGATCTGCTCCACATCGTAAATTCCGTTTTCATGCGTCAGCATCATATTTCCACCTGTCCGGCAGCCCGATCGAATTTCTCCAGATCCTGCTCCAATTCCTTGATATAATTATATGCAAATTTGGAATTCCCGATCCGTACCGGATTTTGCCCTTTTCTCACAAACTTCGACACCGCACCGGCACCGAGAGCCAGCACCGTCTGCACATCGTCCATCATAAAGATGTTGTACAGACATTCTTTGCCGGGTCTGGCATAGCCCACGTTTTCATGATTCCCCACCGTACTTTTCTGGCGATAGAGATAATACGGAATATAACCGGAATTCCGGCACAGACCCTCTGCAAAACGCACCATTTCCCCGGTCTGCTCCGTCTGTTTTTTCAGGGCATCAAAATCCTCGACCGGCAGCTCCCCTGCCCGTTTGATGTACAGAGAATGAAGCGTCAGGTTGTCCGGATCCAGTGCCGTAAGCCGGCGGTAGGTGTCCGCAAAGCTCTCCGGAGTTTCCTCCGGCAATCCGGCAATCGTATCCACATTGATGGAAAAGCCCTTACGGGAAGCCAGATTGTACGCTTCGTAAAACTGTTCCGCCGTATGTCTGCGCCCGACGGCGTAAAGCACCTTGTCGGAAAGCGTCTGGGGATTGACACATACGCGCCCGATGCCGTAAGCCCTCAAAACATCCAGCTTCGGTGCGGTAATCACATCGGGACGCCCTGCCTCAAAGGTGAATTCCCGCAGCAAAGACAGATCCGCCTCAGCAAACAGCGTTTTCAGCAAACCGTCGGTCTGCTCGGGAGTTAAAATCCCGGGGGTTCCGCCGCCGATATACACCGAAACGATCTCGTAACCGCGCCGACGCGCGAAAGCACTTTTTGCAACGATTTCCTGCTTCAGCGCTTCCAGATACGGCTCCACATATTTTCCCTCCCGCTCGGTACAGGACGACACAAACGAACAATACCGACACTTGGACGGGCAGAACGGAATGGAGATATAAAGCGAAATGCGACGGGGTGAGAGCAGCGAAACGGCAGCGGCTCTCCCCCTTGCAACCTCCCTGCAGAGTTCAATCTTTTCGGGCTGAACACCAAGACAATCCCGAAACAGTTCATCGGCACCGTCTCCGATGGTACAGCGAAGACGATCGTAATAAACCGCAGGTTTGATTCCGGTCAGAATGCCCCAAGGGGAAGAAAGGCCGGTCGCCTCACAGAGAACCCGGTATACCGAGCGTTTGATTTTTGCCAAATCGGAATCCTGCACCGACGGAACACCGGCATCACGCACATAAAACGTCCGATCACCGCGGCGATAATACGCTGCGGCGACACGAAGGGAAGCGTCAAAGCACGACGTCAGTTCCCTGCCGTCATCCGTTCCGAACGAAACACCGGGGAAAAACAACTGACAGACGCTCTGCACGTCATAGCGGGCGTCATGCCCTTCCAGACGAATCTCCATTACAGACCAAGAACCTTTCTCAGAACAGGAGCAACGGCTTTTGCCATGCGGGAAAAGCCGAGATCCGTGGGATGGTTACGGTCTACCGTGCAGGCATCCCGCAGGTCATCCCCGAAAATCGTGCTTCCGTCAATGAAATAAACGTTGCGATCCCCCTCGGCAATGGCATGAGCATACGTACGCAGAATGACGGCTTTGCGCTCCTCTCCGGAAACAGGATCATCGTCATAATCCGGCTTGCTCATCAGGATGATAGGCAGATCCGGGTGCTGGCTACGGATCATACGGAAGAATTTCTCGTGCGTTTTCTCCAGGAATTCCGCATTGGGCGCATTGTGGTCGTAATCGTACACAAATGCCGACAGATCCAGTTCGTTGATGCGTTCCGCCAGAATGTCGTCACCGCGGCAGTTGGAGGAAAAACCGAACGAAATAATCGGAATATTCAGCATCCGGCTGACCATATTGGTGTAGCAGTTCCCGGGACGGGACGCGCATCCCCCCTGCGTGATGGAAGATCCGTAGAACAAAACCGGCTTTTCCACCGCATAAGGGGTCGGATTCTCCAGGTTTGCCGTGGGCTCCACCCCGATGGCAAACTCCGTAACACCGCTGTACAACGGAAGATTGAAGGTATAGTCAATCATCGTACCATCGGTGTCAAAAATGTGGGTGTATTCACTGCACCGGTCAAAATTGGAGCCGATGTGCCAGAAGCGTTTGGCAAGTCCGTCCCCACGGAAAACATCCACGCCGCCCACGCCGTTATCCGTCATGTGCTCCATGAAATCCGGCTTGTTGAGTTTGATGTGCAGCGCGATTCTGCGGCTGTCGGTACGGACGGTTGCCTGAACGCCGGACGTGTTGTTTGAGCGAATCTGCACACCAAGCGGATAATCGTCAAAATATTCGTCATCCATGCGGTGATAATTCTTGTTTTTTTCTTTCCACGGAAGCCCCGTCAGGCGAACCTCGTCGCACGTCAGGGCATCCAGCCAGACCAATCCGTTTTCATCGGGAGTCAGCGAAAGATCCGATACATTTTTCATCAGTAAGATCTCCTTGATATAAAATTATAAAAGTGAACGAAGATAATAATTTTCCCGCCGTTCCCTGCCGATGGAAGTTGGCGCGTCATGACCGGGGAAGACCTCGGTTTCCGGCGGATAAGAGGCGAGAATGCGCAGAGAATCGTCCATAGCGCGCGGATCGCCGCCCGGGAAATCCGTGCGGCCGATGCTGCCGCGGAACAACAGATCCCCGCAGAACATTCTGCCGCCGCCAATCAGAACAAGCCCGCCCGGCGTATGACCGGCAAGGACACGCACGTCAAAGTCCGTTCCGCAGAAATTCACCCGCTCCCCGTCGTGCAGCCAAACGTCTACCGTGTGGGAACAGGGGCGGTTTTTTGGAAAAAGTCCTCCGGCAGAATACAGAAGATACGTTTCAAACACCGGCTTTTCCTGCTCTGCAGCATAGACCGGACAACCATACAAGGCCCGAAGCCGGTCACTTTCGCAGATATGGTCAAAATGCCCGTGCGTCAGCACGATTGCCTGAACCGCATCACCGTTCAGTGCTGCACGGATTTTTTCCGTCTCAAACGCCGGATCTACCAGCACGGCATGTCCCTGCCCATCGGACAAAAGATAACAATTGGTTGCCAGTACGCCGACCGGCACGGTTTTTACTGTCATAACTCCTCCGAACGAAGCACCAGGGTAATGGGTCCGTCATTCACCAACGAAATCTGCATATCGGCACCGAACACACCGGTCTGAACCGGAAGAACCGTTTCACAGCACGCCACAAATTTTTCATACAGCGGTTCCGCCGTTTCGGGACGCGCGGCATCCGAGAACGACGGCCGCCTTCCGTGAGCGGCGTTTGCGCAGAGGGTAAAGTTGGACACGATCATCAGCGAGCCGCCGATGTCCGCCGCCGAAAGATTCATCTTGCCCTGTTCATCGGAAAAGATGCGCAGTTCACAAATCTTCCGGGCCAGTTTTTCCGCATCCGCTTCCGTGTCGCTCACCCGCACACCCAGAAGAATCAACAGTCCCTGCCCGATTTTCGAGTATTCCCTGCCGTCCGCCGTCAGAACACAGTTCCGCACCCGTTGAATTACCGCCGTCATTGTGCCGCACTCCGTTGTACCGAGGTGACATCCCGCAGTTTTTCGATACGCGTCGCCACCGTTTTGAGATGTTCCAGACCACGGACATCCACCGTCAGCAAAATCTGCAGCCGCCCGTCCGAAGAGGGACGTGTAATCATCGAACGCATCACAATGCGCATGGAAGCAAGAACCGAAGCGATATCCGCCAGAAGGTCAAACCGTTCCAGTGCCGTAATGGTCAGCGTCGCGGCAAAATAGCCGTTGTCACCGTCCGTCCAATGCACCTGAACCAGACGCTCCGAAGATACGTTGTGCAGATGCGGGCAATCGGTTTTGTGAACCGTCACACCGTAGCCCCGCGTAACAAAGCCGACAATCGGATCTCCCGGAAGAGGGTCACAGCAGCGGGCAAGTTTGACCAGACAGTTGTCCAGATCCTCCACAATCACGCCGTTGATTGCCTTTTTCGGCTTATTCTGCACCATCGTACGCTGCGGATCGTTCTGACGCTGCAGTTTGGCGTATTCTTCTTTCAGACGAGGCAGGATTTTGGATATGGAAATGCCTCCGTAACCAATCGCGGCGTAAAAATCATCCACCGTCTCGCAATGGTTATGGCGCATGAGCGAACCGTACAGTTCTTCCCGGGTAACGTTGTTGAACGTAATGTTGTTCCGACGCAGTTCCCGTTCCAGGTCCTCTCTGCCGTCCACAATGTTTTCCTCGCGTTTTTCCCGCTTGAACCATTGACGGATCTTGCTTTTTGCCTCATTGGTACGAACAATGTTGAGCCAGTCACGGGACGGACCGGTGGCATTCTGCGAAGTAAGAATCTCCACCACATCCCCGTTTTGCAGCGTGGTGGTCAAATCGACCATCCGTCCGTTGACCTTGGCACCGATCATCCGGTTTCCGACCTCGCTGTGAATCCCGTAGGCAAAATCAATGGGGGTGGCATCGGCAGGCAGAGTAATGATATCGCCTTTCGGCGTAGAGACAAACACCTGGTCGGCAAACAGGTCAATTTTGAAGGTCTGAATAAAGTCGTCGTTATCCTCGAAATTCTTCTGAACCTCCAGCAGCTTCCGCACCCATTCCAGACGGGAATCGATATTGGAAGAGGAAAAGACGCCCGCTTTGTATTTCCAGTGCGCAGCAATGCCCATTTCCGCCGTGCGGTGCATTTCCTTGGTGCGGATCTGAATCTCAAACAGATATCCTTTGTATGATACCGTTGTGTGCAGCGACTGGTACATATTGGGTTTCGGCGTGGCGATATAATCCTTGAGCCGTCCCGGAATGGCACGGAATCGGTCATGCATATAACCCAGAACATTGTAGCAGTCACTCACCCGGTCCACGATGATACGAAACGCATACAGATCGTAAATCTCATCGAACTGTTTGTTCTGCGTGAACATTTTGCGGTAGATGCTGTAAATATGCTTGATCCGTCCGCTGATATCCGCCTCGATGTGTTCCTGCTTCAGTTTTTCCTGAATCAGATTCTGAATCTCGTTGAAAATGTTGTTGTTGGAGGCAAAGACCTCAAGATCCTCTACGATTTCTTGATATCCGTACGGATCCAGATAGCGCAGCGCCGTATCCTCCAGCTCGGATTTCAGATTCTGGATACCGAGCCGGTGTGCCAGCGGGGCATAGATCTCAATGGTCTCCAGCGCTTTTTCCCGCTGTTTGTCCTCATTCTGACTGGACATCGTGCGCATATTATGCAGACGGTCGGCAAGTTTGATGAGGATGACCCGGATATCCTTTGCCATGGCAAGCAGCATCTTGCGGAGGTTTTCAATCTGTTCGTCCTGCTTGGAGGTAACCGCAATTTTACCGAACTTGGTCACGCCGTCGACCAACGATGCGACATCCGGACCGAAATTCTTTTTGATCTCGTCCAGCGTAACCCCGCAATCCTCTACGGTATCGTGAAGCAAAGCCGCCACGATGGAGTCCGTATCGCAGTCGTACGTCAGAAGAATTTTGGCGACTTCGACCGGATGACTGATATAGGGATCTCCGCTTTTGCGCAACTGTCCGGCATGTGCGGCATCGGCAAAATCAAACGCACGGAGAATCTTCTCCATGTCGTAAGGATTCCCGCTTGCCTTCAATGCTTCGGTCAGGTTCGTTCTGTAATCTGTCATCCAATCATCCCTATTCTGTTCCAGGTTGCAGACCGTTGCAGATCCACACGCTGTGTCAGATCGGCAAATGTCACATTCAGGAGACGTCCGTCAAAGGTATACGTCAGAAGCTCCAACTCGGAAAACACATCCAGACATGCCAACAGTTTTCCGAAGCTGAACGCGGGTACAAAGCCGCGCACGGTTCGGGCAAGCGCCCGGGCATCATACCGTGTAATCTGTGCGTTTCTCTGACGCAAAAGGTATTTATAAAGAGCAACGGCATCCGCACGGGTCATATGCAGTTCTTCAGGATTTTCCCCCTTGCGGAGCATCTGATAGAGCCCGTGGCTTTCTCGGTCCGCCTGCTCGGTCGCGTCATCGGGACGGATTCCCTTAATGTTGAGAAGCAGGGAGGACGTGCCGTTGAAGACATTCTCCGAAAGGGAACAGATAACGTTGACAGTATCCCCCACGGCAATTCCCGTATCGGCAACGGTCATGCCGAAATACATGGCAGAAAATTCCCTGCCGCCGCTTTCCAGAAGGATTTTGAGATGTTTGCCCGCACCCACCGGATAAAGATCGGTCACACGCAGACCGCGAACCAGAAAAACCGGCATGGGATTTCCGGTTCCGAACGGCTCCAGCTTCTGCAGCCGATGAACCAGATCCAACGAAAGTTGCGAAACCAGAAGCTCCATCTCCGCCTCCACAACGGGAACCAGCATGGCGTCCGTAATGGTTTCGTTTGCCACACGGCAGATATCCGCCGCAAACTCCTCATAACGGGAACGCTCCAGCGTCAGACCCGCAGCCATATCGTGTCCGCCGAATTTCTCCAGCGTTCCGCTGACCCGGCAAAGCAGATCAAAAATGCTGACCCCGCGGATGCTGCGTGCCGACCCCTTGGCCTTATCCGCATCAAAGCAAATCAGAATGCAGGGACGGTAATATTTTTCTACAATGCGGGAAGCGACAATGCCGATTACCCCGTGATGCCAGTTCTCAGAGCCGACCACAAGAATCCGATCGTCCGAAGAACGGGAAGCCAGGATTCGTTCCACGTCGTTGAGGATATCCATTTCCTTCTGCTGGCGCTCGCGGTTTTCGTCGCACAGCTTGGCGGAAAGTGCCTGCGCTTCCGCATAATTTTCACACAACAAAAGTTCCACGCTGGTCTTCGGATCGCCAATCCGACCGGCAGCGTTCAGCCGGGGAGCGATCTGATAGGCAATCACACCGGTGGTAATGCCGGTATTGCGGGCTTTTCCGGATGCCTCGATCAGAGCCCGGATTCCCGGACACAGATGCTTCTGCAGCCGTTTCAGTCCGAGTGAGACCAGAATACGGTTTTCACCGCGCAGAGACATAATATCCGCCACGGTTCCGATGGAAACCAGGTCGCCGTAATCGGCAAACACACGTTCCACGTCGCCCTCCAGCGCACACACCAGTTTGAACACCACGCCGACACCGGCAAGTTCCTTGTATGGATAATCACAATCCGCGCGCTTGGGGTTCACAACCGCCACACAATCCGGCAGACATTCCTTGCACTCGTGGTGATCGGTCACAATCAGATCCATTCCGAGTTCTCGGGCTTTTTTTGCTTCTTCCACGGCTGTCGTTCCGGTATCGACCGTAACCAAAAGCGTGGTTCCTCCCTCCCGGATGGTTCCCAGTGCCGTTTCGTTCAGCCCGTATCCTTCTTCTTTGCGATCCGGAATATAATACGACACATCCCCGCCGTGTGAGGTAAGATATTTGTACAGAACGACAACCGATGTGATTCCGTCTACATCGTAGTCTCCGTAAATGGTAATTTTTTCGCCATTGGCAAGCGCCGTGCGAATGCGGGAAACGGCCTTTTCCATATCCGGCAACGTCGTCGCGTCCAGAAGACGGGAAATGTCCACATCAAAAAAGCTGCGGATCGCCGCAGGATCCCGCACGTCCCGGTTGTACAAAAGCCGTGCGACGACCTCATCGATGCCGCATTCCCGGACAGCTTCCCGAACAAAAGATTCCTCCTGTTCACGGACCACCCATTTTGCCCGTTCCATCGCTGTGCCCCCTTGTCTTAACCGATCTTTCCGCCGTTGTGCAGAAGCTCCTGTTTCATATCCCAAAGATTCTGCGACAGATCGACGTAGTAGTTTTGCGGGTTTTCAAAGCGGCGCACCTCGTCCCACAGGCAGTTCACCTGATTCAGACAATATGTGCGGATTTCTTCGATGGAAGGCGTTTCGTAAACACGCTTTCCGTTGAGATAAATCGGAGTCAGCAACTCCCGTACCGTATAATCCTCAAACGTTTTCCGTTTCCAGGTATAAATCGGATCAAACAGGGTGATGGGCTTGGTAAAATCGAATTTCTCGTCAAACAGTGCAATCAGATCTACAATCATTTTGCCGGTCTGATTGGAAAACAGCCGATACACCTTCTTGTAGCCGGGAGTCGTGATTTTCCCGACATTCTCCGAAATTTTGATTTTAGGCGTGAACGTTCCGTTTTCTTCCACGGCAACCATTTTGTACACGCCGCCGAAAACCGGCTCACTTCTGGAAGTAATCAACCGTTCGCCGACACCGAAATAATCGATCTGCGCCCCCTGCTGCAGAATATCCCGGATGATGTATTCATCCAGCGAGTTGGAAACAAAAATCTTGCAGTCTTCCAGCCCGGCTTCATCCAGCGCTTTGCGCAGTTTGCGCGTGAGATAGGTGATGTCTCCGGAATCGATCCGCACACCTTTAAGCCGCTTGCCCATCGGAACAAGCACCTCGTTGTGAACCCGGATGGCATTGGGCAACCCGGATTTGAGGACATTATAGGTATCAATCAGAAGCGTGCAGCCGTCCGGGTAGCACTCCGCATACGTTTTGAATGCCTCGTATTCCGTATCGTACATCTGAATCCACGAATGCGCCATTGTTCCCACAGCGGGAATGCCATACAGCTGTTCGCACACGGTACATGCCGTTCCGGCACATCCGACAATATACGAAGCACGGGCACCGAGAACCGCAGCGTTATTGCCCTGCGCACGGCGGGAACCGAACTCAAACACCGCTCTGCCGTCGGCGGCACGGACAATCCGGTTGGATTTCGTGGCAATCAGCGACTGATGGTTGATAGTAAGAAGCAGCATCGTTTCCAGCAGCTGTGCCTGAATGGCGGGACCGCGAACCGTCAGAAGCGGCTCGTTGGGAAACACCGGCGTTCCCTCTGCAACCGCATATACGTCGCAGGAAAACTTGAAATTGCGCAGGTATTGCAGAAACTCTTCGCTGAACATCTTCTTGGCACGCAGGGTCTCAATGTCCTCGTCCGAAAAATGCAGATTGTCCAGATAGTCAATCACCGTTCCGAGACCGGCGGCAATCGCAAAGCCGCCCTCATCCGGCACTTTCCGGAAATACAGATCAAAACAGGCGTTGGTATCTTTCTTTCCGGAAAGAAAATAGCCGTTGCCCATGGTGAATTCATAAAAATCACACAGCAACGAAAGGTTGTAAGGTTCTTTAATCATGTCACATGCCCTCGCTTCCGGCTCAAAGCCGACAATTTCTATATGTTTCCGATATGCTGTACATTATAATATTTTATAATTTTACCACGTTTACCCGCATAAGTCAAGCAAAAGCGCCACCCGTCCGAAAAAAAGTCGGTCCGCTCTGTCAAAGCCCGCATGCAGAATCCGCAAAGCCCTGGTTTTTCCGGTTTGTCCGGATCCCGTCTGCCCTTTTTCCGCCGATACCGGCGGCGCCGCTTGCCGCATTCGGGCGCGGAAGCGTGGAAAAGAAAAAAAATCGAAAAATCCTCTTGATTTTTTCGCTCGGTGGTGGTATAATACCACAAAATAAAACAAATCAGTCATTGGAAGTACGCAGGAAAGGGCTTAGCGCCGCCGACGGAGCAATACTCTCAGGAAAAAAGGACTGCGTGCGGATGACACTCCGGAGAAGTCCATTTTGGATACCGAAGGGGCAAGGCGACCGGTTCGCTCAATCTCTCAGGTAAAAGGACGGAGTACAGGATGTGCGAAAGCACATTTTTTGTATTTCCCGGGCGTTTTTGCCGGGGACTTTTTTGTTTTTTTTCAGATCAACAGAAAAGGCAGGTACAAACCATCATGTGGCAATCCATCCTCAACGGGATCACCAACATCACCCAGGCCGTCAACGACGTGGTCTGGGGCTGGCCGGTCATCCTCCTCATTCTCGGCACAGGGCTTTTGCTCAGCATCCGCACCGGTTTTTTGCAGGTGCGTAAATTCGGAAATTCCATGAACACCACCATCATTCCCACCATCCGTTCCATCGGAAGAAAGCCGGACCGACAGGCAGGCAGCAACACGGTTTCACAGTTTGAAGCGTTTGCCACCGCCATCTCCGGAACGGTCGGTACCGGCAACATCGTAGGGGTCACCGCAGCCATTCTCACCGGCGGTCCGGGTGCTGTGCTGTGGATGTGGGTTTCGGCGTCTTTCGGCATGGTGACCAACTACGCCGAAAATGTTCTCGGGCTGTTTTACCGCAAAAAAGACAAAAACGGAAGCTTCTCCGGCGGTGCTTTTTACTATATTGAAAACGGGCTGAAGCGTAAAGGATTTTTCGGCATTGTTGTCCGGATTCTGGCTTACATGGCGGCAATCGTCTGCCTTTTTGCAGCAGTCGGAATGTCCGGCGTTCAGACCAACAAGATTTCCGGAGCACTTGCCGGGTCGCTCGATCCGGTCTTCGGAATCTCCCCCGATTCCGAAGCGGAAACGCTCGTGAAATTGCTGATCGGCATCATCGTAGCAATTCTCGCCGCCGTCATTATCATCGGCGGAATTCAGCGCATCGGCAAGGTTGCATCCAAGCTCATCCCGCTGATGAGTTTGCTCTTCATCGTTCTGGCTTTGATCGCCATTTTTGGTCATGCTTCGCTGATCGGTCCGGCTTTTTCTCTCATCTTCCGGTCGGCATTCGGACTCCGGCAAGCAGCGGGAGGCATTCTCGGCTATACGTTTGCGGTCGTTATCAAAAAGGGCATGTCACGCGGCGTTTTTTCCAACGAGGCAGGACTCGGATCTTCGGTCATCGCACACTCCGCCTCCGAAACGCGTGAGCCGGTCAAGCAGGGACTCTGGGGCATTTTCGAAGTGTTCTTTGACACGTTTGTCATCTGCACCCTGACGGCGTTGATGTTTATAACCTCCAATTACCAGCTGATTACCAACACACCCGCCGAACAGCTTTCCGAGCTGAACGATTCCACCATGTCGCTCTCCATGTTTTCCGGCAACTTCGGCACATTCGGAACCGTTGCCTTCTGCATTATCCTTCCGCTTTTTGCGTTCACCACCATTATGGCATGGTCGTATTACGGCGAAAAAGCATGCGAATTCTGTTTCCAGTGGGTAAAGAACGAAAAAGCACGCCGGCGATTTGTTCTCGTTTTCAAAATTCTCTACGTTCTCTTTATCGTTGCGGCGGCAGTCATCAGCAGCAAGCTGATCTGGGATATGGACGATATGTTCAACGGCCTGATGGCACTCCCCAACCTGATTGCCCTGATTCTGCTCTCCGGTCAGGTTGCCCGGATTACCAAGAACTATTACCAGCGGCAAAAGGGCATGAAGGTGGAGCCGATGCTTTCCGCTTATCCGGATCTGAACGAAGAACTCCGGCATGACATCGAAAAAAACGAGAAATTCCGGTAAAAGCATAAAATTTTGCAGGGACTGCATGGCAGTCCCTGCTTTTTTACGAAAACCGGAATCCTGTTTCCGGAAAACCAACTTTCCTAAACCTCGCCGATATACGCAACGGTTTCCATCGGTACGGCAATCCTGCCATCCGTTGAAAACGCGTCAAAGATCTCATGAATCTCCCGCAGATAGTCCGCATACCCGGTGTCGCCTTCTTTCAGAGAATACGAAGAAGACAACACACGGTCGATATAGCCCGGACAATCGTAGATCTGCGTATTGTCGGCACGGAAGACCTCGCATGCTCCGGCAAAGAACGACACACACATTTCGTGGTTCACACCGTTTGAAAATCCGTGGAATCCGGGGCTGTATCTGCGGCGCAATTCCGCAAGCGCCCTGGTCTGCGCGGCTGCTTCATCCCGGGAATTATAGATGATTACCACCTTTCCGCCGTGCTTCCGGACACGCCGGCATTCCTTCCGGAACGCTTCGCGGTCAAACCAATGAAACGCCTGCGCCGCCGTTATACAATCAACGCTTCTGTCGGGAAGATTCATCTGGGAATCCCTGCCGTTGACGGAAATGAAATTTCCGTTATGAGACAGTTTCTCCTCGGCTTTTTTCCGCATATCATCGTTTGGCTCCACAGCAAAAACCCGATACCCGCACTGCAGCAATTGCCCGGTAAAAATTCCCGTACCCGAACCGATGTCCGCAAAAATGCTTCCCTCCGGGATGTTCCATACGTTTTTCAGATAACCAAGCAGCTCTGCGGCATACTTCGGTCTTGCTTTTGCGTAAATCTCGCCTTTTCCGTCAAAGCGGTTTGTGTAATCCATTTGTCTCAACCTCACCGAAATCCGTTTCCTTTGTTTTCCGACCGACTCCGCAAGAGATGCTTCCGCCGCCGGTCAGTCCTCCGCAAATTCGGTCATTGTGGAGATTATACCATAAAAGCGGCTGTTTTTCAAGCATATTTCCCCATTTCCGCTTCTTTCTTCTGCGGTTTTCACGTGAGGATGAAGTCATATCACCCGGAATTGCGTCCGCTTCTGCATCCTCTGTTTCCGGATAAGGATTACACCATCTCCAAACAGCAAACAGAATTATCAAGAAACACGTTGTGTGTATCACAAAAAAACAAATTCAAGAGCCAAAACAACCGATTCCGAACAGCGCCAACAATCAAAACCGACACCTGTATAACCGACATCCGGAGAAGCAGATTCTTTCTGTTTCTTTTCATTTCGGATATTTTTTTACATTGCCCCCTTAACAAAGCCAATACTTCGTGATATGATGTATAGCACAAAGGGAGGTATCGTATGGACGGTCAATTGAAACGAGGACTTATCCCACGGGAGTCCCGGCTTTTTGCGAAAGATCGCTCCGTCAAGAGAATAACTGATCTGCCCGAACACACACTGCGTATCCGACGTCTCGTAATTTCCCGCATCCGCTCCGGACAGAGTAATGCCGGTCAGTGTGATTTTGCCAATCTCATAGCCGAGGAAACATCATTGAAAAAGACGCTTGCCGCACTTGCCACAACATCATCCGAACCGACAACCCCGATCAGATAGCTTGTTCCCGGATCCGGAATTGAACGCGGTGCCGTCCATGCTGCGTATTCTTCCGAACTGACATAAACCAACGCATTCTGAATCCGACCGACTGTCAACGAACGTTTTTTTATCACAAAGGTCATCTCATCTGCGGCGGTATAGGTTGCGGCATCGATCCGAACGGAAAGTTTATATACGCCGGCATTCTTCGGCACATCCGTTCCCATGCTGATCCAGGCGGTACCCTGTGCTTCATAGAACGTATAGACCGCGGCACACAGATCTTCCGTTGTCGGAACATATTCCGCTCCGGAATTCTCCGAATAAAGACGGAGAATGTTCGGTTTGACCGGAACGCCGTCGTAGATTTTGTCCAGATCGGACATCTCAATGCGGCACGTCTCTTTTTTGACAATGGTAATCTTATAAACCACAGTGCTTGGCGTGAAGACCTGCCCGTCTACGGTTACGGTGTCGGACTTCTTCAGACGGATCGTTCTTTCCGTAACGCCAGTCATATCCACCGTGCCGACTGCAATCCGGAACGATCCCGTATCGGTCTGCGTCAGAGAGATTCCATCCAATGAGGTCAATGCCGTTGTGACATTCTCTTCCACGGTATACTGCGCATAGAGATATTCGAAGTTGTCGTCGTGCTCAATGTGTACCTTTTTACAGTAATTTTTGTTTATCCGAACCGAAGGACTTCCGGTATTCCCGCAATCGACGATAAAACGTCGACTCGCACATTCCGCACAGTTCCGCGGCTTCGCATACCCTGAGAGCTCCGCTTTCCCATCGGGATACAATATCCGGGAAATTTTCCGGAACCTTGATTGTCGGCCTGCCAAACTTCATACCGTTCGCCTTTGCCGCAGCAATCCCCGCAGACTGTCGCTTGCGGATGGTTTCGCGCTCATTCTGCGCAACAAAGGACAGAATCTGAAGCACAACATCGGCAAGAAAGGTCCCCATCAGGTCTTTGCTGCTCCGCGTATCCAGCAACGGCATATCAATCACGGAAATGTCAACCTCCTTCTCACGTGTCAGATATCGCCACTGATGTTGGATATCCTCATAATTCCACCCCAGCCGATCGATGCTCGAAATATGCAGAACGTCGCCTTTTTTCAGCTTGCGCAACAGTTTTTGATACATCGGACGGTTGAAGTCCTTCCCGGATTGTTTGTCTTTATAGATCCGTTTTTCCGCAATTCCGAGTTTTCTCATCTCAACCAACTGTCTTTCCTCGTTCTGGTCAAGAGAGGACACCCGCACATATCCGTATTCGCTCAATTTGTTTTCCTCCGTTTTTGCCTCATTCTATCATGTGTTTTTGACAGGCGCATGACCTTGAACACAAAAGCCCCTTCGCATTGTCCGACCGTTACCGAAAATCCGATCGCGTCATCCGAAACAGGATGTTCTCCTGAGGCGAACGGTTCTGCGCACAGAATTTCCGTACCGCACGTAACCGCACGCACATTCCGACCGATGCTTTCCCCGAAGTCATTGGCAGGGGTCTCCCGGCGTCACAGCCCCATTTTTTCCAGCACAAAAGCCGCCCGACTTTTACAGCCGGGCGGCTTTGTCTTTTTTGATATTCAATCGATCATCGGATTTCGTTAATCCGATTCGCAGTAGAATAAAATGTCTGCTTTTCCTTCCTGCCTGGTATGGCGGTAAACGCTCGTATCCAATCCGCCGATATAAAAGCCGGAATTCAGATAAAACAGACACGCTCCCGGATTGTTGTCCTGCCCCTGCGTATAAAGTCCGCAATAGCCGTTTTTGACGGCAATCTCCTTTGCTTTTTGTATCAGCAGTTGTCCGATATGACGTCTGCGGTATGCCTTGCTTACCTTCAGGTCGTACAGATACATATACTTAAAAAAGCCCGGTTGAAGAATTGCCAATCCAACACACACTTCTCCGTCGTATGCACCGAGAAAAGTACGGTCTTCCATGGAATCGTAATCATAATTTTCATCCGGGAAGCACATCTCCGACACATTCTCAGAAGCAAAGCGGTACAGTTTGTATGACCACTCTTTGCCGTTGTATGCCGGTATGATTCTCCCGAACAGGGAAAACGGCTCGTTCGGGATGTTGATATCCGCCTTATGCTGCGCGTCGATCATTTTGATTTCAATCATTCTGGTTTCCTCCGTAAATCCTGCTTTTTCAATATCACTCATGAATCTTACTTACGTACCCCGAAAAGAAATGGTCACAACGAAGTGGGCAGGTGGAATATATTTTTCAAATCGGCTTAGAGCCAGGGCGAGGCGATGTCGTATTCTTCCGGTAAAACTTTGAGGATTCCGCCAAACGGCTCCCGTCATCGACTTTGCCTGGTTGATGTCTTATGATACCACAAATCCCCCACCTATTTCAATCCCCATCCGATTCTTTGCAGGGAAAGGCATCATAAAAGAATAAACTCCTGCACGGGTTGTACGGGAGTTTTATATCATAACACCGGAAAAAATACGTGCGGTTTGAAACCGGTTTATGCTTTCAATTTTTTCAAAAAAATTTTTATACGGGCGTCAATACGGAGAATCCGCATGTAAAACGTCCGTCACTTTCAGCGCCCGCTCGCATTCTGCAACAGCTTCTTGTTTCTTTCCGCAGTTCCGATCGGTTCAAGTGAAACCGGGATTCCCGAGGAAATCTGACCTTTGCAGGGGAGGTCGTAATCGTCAATCCGATCGGCACCGAGGTAGGACAGCACCCCGGCGATCTGAAATCAATCTGCGGGCAGGTAGAGAGAAGCGGTCTTCGCTCCTCTTGTCAGATTTGCAATCATAGTGTTCATCCTTTCTTTCCATAAAAATAAGCCAAACGCTCGGCTGAGTAGCGTTTGGCTATGTAGGTTATTAAGTTAAACAAATTGGAAATAATCAACAGTAATAAACCATATTCACTTCATGGCAATCGGCTTCATCAACAACGTCTGTTTCGGTAAATCCTATTTTTTCATAGATATGTTTTGCGTGTTCATTGCCCCATACATATGTCGTTGTCATTTTTGACATATCATATGTGTCTTTCATAAAGCGAATAAACTCAACCAGAGCAGCCGTCCCATAATCCTGATTTTGATATTTATAGTCTATCGCATAATTCCAAAGAAAATATGAACCCTCATCAAATCTCCGCACCATTACAAAACCGATTTGTAAATTCTGTGAATAAATATCATATGCCAGCACATCTTCTTTTACGCATGCTGACGCAATTTTATCTTTGGACGATAGTTGCTTTTCCTGTTCAGGCAGGACGGTTACTTTCATAGATTTAGATGGCCGAAATAACATTACTATCACCTTAATCAATTCCGATTTGTCGATATTTTATTATACCATAAATCTTCCCATTTTTCAACCTCTGCCACACAATCAACTTGAAAAGAAACACCGCCGAGCGACGCGTGATCTCGGCGATCACTCTATTACTCTTTGTCCGATTCATAGAACGCTTCTGCCGCCAACCGCATGGCAATTTTGAATCCGGCAGTAAAGGCTTCGCGTTCGGAGATGCCGTTCAGTTCGATTTCTGTGGTGCAGAACTTTTCAAGCAGTTCTTTCTGCTCATCCGAAAGGGTTTCGAGCAATTCAGTTTTATTTTAGGGTTGTTGATGTTGCAGTTCACGATATTCCTGATTATCTGAAATCAGATTATCCTGTGGGCTGATCTCTCCATCCCATAATTCGTCGATCATTTTTTTCATTTTCATCGCCTCCTGTAACCACACACCATACCACACCAATGGCGGAAAGTCCAGAAAACAAACTGATAACAATCAGATCTTGCGGTTTCGTGGGTTCGAATCCTGCCAAGAGAGAAATGGAGTTATTTTGTAGTTTTTGTTTTTGCGCGCATCGCGGGTTCAAATCTTCACCCAACTCCGAGGGATTTATTTTGTAGTCGCTGATTTGTAAACATTCCGTGAAGGCACCAAAAAAAGCCGAAAGGGTTGGAACCGTGTCGCGGGTTCAAGTCCTTTCGGCTGTTCAATTCTGTTTCGCTTTTTTTAGAAAATCCCGTTTTCGCGGGTTCAGATCCTTGCGGTCGGAAAAAAGCGCAAAATGGATCGGTATTTTTCCGAAAAAAAGCAGGGACGAAAAAACGGGAGAAATCTCTCGAAATCTCCCGTTTTCTCTTGTTTTCTCGTGCGGATCGATTTTGACCACACAACACAACATGGCAGGGGTAGAAGGATTTGAACCCTCGGCACGCGGTTTTGGAGACCGCTGCTCTACCAACTGAGCTATGCCCCTTGGTGGGCCTTCGGGGACTCGAACCCAGGACCAACCGGTTATGAGCCGGCAGCTCTAACCAACTGAGCTAAAGGCCCGCAATCGCCGAAAGAAATAAGCCGTTCCGAGTTACAGAACCCAGAAAAACTTTGGTGACCCGTAGGAGAATCGAACTCCTGTCTTCGGCGTGAGAGGCCGACGTCTTAGCCGCTTGACTAACAGGCCATAATAAAAAAAGAAAGAGTCGGCATCGTCTTATCTTCCCGGGTCGTCTCCAACCAAGTATTTTCAGCACCCACGAGCTTAACTACCGTGTTCGGAATGGGAACGGGTGGATCCTCGTCGTCATTGACACCGACTATTCTTTTTTTGTGAAAGTACTTCGTACTCTCAAAACTGAACAACACTCATATTCCAAATGCTTGAGCAAACTGAAAAACTCGTTTCAAGTTTTCACTATCCGTTTTTGCGTTTTCCGAATCATTTTCGGTTAAGCCCTCGACCTATTAGTATCAGTCAACTGAATGCCTCACGGCACTTACATCTCTGACCTATCACCACATAGTCTTTG
Source organism: uncultured Eubacteriales bacterium (assembly GCA_934438175.1). Classification (GTDB taxonomy): domain Bacteria; phylum Bacillota; class Clostridia; order Oscillospirales; family UBA644; genus CAKSBH01. Next base: position 21,998 of record CAKSBH010000013.1, read on the forward strand.
TGGGGTCTTACTTGCTTGCGCAATGGGATATCTTATCTTAAGGGGGGCTTCATGCTTAGATGCTTTCAGCGTTTATCCCTTCCGCACGTAGCTACCCAGCTGTGCCACTGGCGTGACAACTGGTGCACCAGAGGTGCGTCCATCCCGGTCCTCTCGTACTAAGGA
>CAKSBH010000014.1 GCA_934438175.1 uncultured Eubacteriales bacterium
GTGCCCGCGACCTCGCAATCCCTGCACTTTTCCACGCAGGAGCACAGATAGGTTCTCGCCAGTGCCTGATCTTCAACAATCAGTATTTTTTTTACAGCCATAGGTTATCCTCCCCCCGCATTCCGACTTTGGGTATCTCGATCACAAGAGAAAACTCCGGCAGGCTTTGTACCGTCATCCTCCCACCCGAAATTTCGACCCGGTGGCGCAGATTGGAAAGACCGCCGCCCTCCGTGATCTTTTTCTCCGGCGGCTTGCCGTTGTTGCGTATCATAACCGTGTAGCCGCCCTCGCTTTCCCAGATGTTTACGGAAATCACGGTAGCTCCGGCATACCGAATGGCGTTGTCCAGACAGACCTGCAGGGCGGTGTACATCAGCTCCGCCTCGGCGTCCGTCGGATCTTCGCCCCTTATTCTCACGACCACGCCGCTGGTCTTTGCGCTGTCAAACAGTTTTTTCTTTGCCGGCAGACGGATCGAATCCCGAAAGGCAATGGCTTTCTCCCATTCGTGACAAACGGTATCCGCATCAATACCGTCGAAATCTCCCGTTATATACTGCTTTGTCAGCGTAATGCAGGCGGCAAGGCTGTCGTGCATGGCGGATTTTGCGGCGAGAAGCTCCTTTTCCCGCGCCAAAGCCCCGACATTGTCGGAAAGCTGCTTCAGCTTTTCCGAATCCTCCTCCAGCTTTCTGCTGTCGTCGGCAAGCTGCACAAGAGCACGCTGAAGCTCGGTAACGTCGGCGGCGGTAAGCTGTATATAGCTCTCCCCGTACCGATCGGTAACCTCAGTTTTTTCGAATCTCCACACGGTTTTATCCGGAAACCGATATGTATTCTCCACATCCGGCACCCGGACAATGCCGTCCGGAGGATCAGACAGCGCCTCCTCGACCTCTCCGAGATACTGCATATCGCTGTCAAGCAGATATCGGCTCAGCTGATACATCTGCCGGTTGCAGAGAACTATGCTTCCCGCGCTGTCAAAAAAGCACGCCGCGGTGGGAAGCAGGTCAAAGCTCTCCTTGATCGAATTGAAGCCCAGCAGTTTCGGTTTACGCATCGTCACAACCTCCTATCAGCGTGCGGACGAGCCACAGACCGTCCTCCCGCCTGACCGTTATATCCGAAGAAGCAATGAAAGACAGATCGGCGGTGCACTCCACCGACAGGTCCATCTCGCTGTCGGACACCGAAATAAACAAGGACTGCAGCCCGTTTACCGTCATTTCCGCAACCGTTTTCAGAAGGTCAAACAGTCGCATCACCTCTGTTGAGCGCATGGGCTTCGTTGTACGGTAGACCACACTGCACTCCGTGCCGCAGACGGTCATGACTCTCACCGCCTCGTCAACGGTCAGCCGGAGCTCCTGCTGAGGCAGAAGCTCATATTCCATGCCGAGGAAGTACAGATTGGCGCCGCGCTTGATGTAGGTACCCAGCAGAAGGATCCTTTTCAGCAGGTTCTGCACTTCCGCAGGTCCCGTATCCTCACATTGCTTCAGCAGCTGTCCGATTCTGTTTATTTGCTTTCCGTACCTTGCCTCCAGCTCATCGTAAATACGGTTTTTTTCGGTCAGCTCATGCAGCTTCTTCTGTATGAAATAAGCCTCTTGCAACTTCTCCTTGTTGTTTTTGATTATGGCTTTGTTCCCGCTCAGCTTTACCCGCAGTTCTGTCAGCGGACGCACATTGTCCTGCCAGACGGCATATCCGCCGCTTATCGGTGCCGACGAGATTCGTATTCCGTCGGGACGGAAGACCTGAGTCCCCTCCTCCGGACAGGATATGTCCTCACAGGCGGCTTGGGAGCGGAGAACAATGTTTCCGCTGCTGTCCGCAATGCAGGCAGCCAGCGTCGTTGCCTCGAAAAGCTCGACATATCCCGTGTTGGACTGTATCATCCGGCAGCGTATGCAGCTTTCGTAAATCGCGGCAAACAACAGGCAAAACATCACATTCATATCGCCGAACCACCAGCGTACAGCCGGCAGTCCCGACAGATAAAGAAACCCGTAAAGAACCGTTATGCAGCCTGTAACAAACGGCGCAAGCTTCCTTTTTCCGCTGCCCGGTATGCGGCTTTTGTTCAGGAGCCTGACAAGCGCAAAAACCATGCAGGCGATCATCCAGCCGAAACAGGCATAATACAGCGGACGGTGAGAAAACGAAGAGTTGTCCTGTCCCCCCGGCACTCCGCCGCTGAACGCAAACACCTGCTGGTGCAGGTCGTTGGTGATCACCGACAGAAAAAGCACGACCGGAACAATCGCCAGACAGCCGGTCCTTCCGTTCAGACGGATTTCCTGCGGTTTTCCGAGAGACAGTGCAATATACACCCCGAGCAGCGGTATAAAAAGCATTGGTAAATAGTAAAGATACCAGATGTACCGCGCCGCCGTCGGATCGGTGACGACCTCGTATTTCAGAGTGCGCAAAACAAGCCACACAAGCATCAGGGCAGCCGTCAGGCGCAGGCAGTGCAGAGTCTGCGGCTGTATAATGCGTCGGTCAAGGGAATAACCCCAAAGGGAAAACAGAAGTAAATAAAGCGCGGCGCGGATATAGTTCACATAAACCCCGCCGATGTCAAATTTGGCAAGCATCCTACAGGAATAAGCCGCGGCAATGAGGGCAAAAACAACGATCAGGGGAATCAGCTGTCTTGTGTTCCGTTTCATAGGGGAAATCTCTCGCTTTCTGTTGCAGGCAGGGGATTCCCCCTTGGCGTTGTTTATGTGTTTCCGACAGGTCGTTCCGGACGTGCGTTTCCGCAAACGGCACGCTCGGGCCAACCCGCCAGCACCGGACGGATTCCCGAACCGTCAGCCCTGTTCCGGTCAGGCATTGCTCCGGAAACGGAAACCGCCGTCTCTGACTGTCGGTAATATGATAACACATTTCCCGGAAAAACGCAAGAGTTTACAAAACTCAGCGTTTATTTTTTGTGTATTTTTCAAACCTTCACCGGAACTCCGCAAAGGCATAATCACCGTAGCAATGGACAGCAATATAGAAGAAGGAACTCTGCATCCGAACCGTGACGGGGCTTGGATTGCAATACGGAAAAAATCTGCGGAGCAATCTTTCACAGAGACCGGGGGGAAGTCAGCATACCAGAGAAGCATTCAGAACCGTGCTTCGGGAGACAGGGCTTGTTCAAAACCTCAGCGGTACCGGAGATTGTTTTGACAATACGAGAATGGAAAGCTTTTTGCGACCTTGAAGAAGGAAAAATCGGCTACAAGCTGACGCAGGGTCAGGTGAAGAGCATCCTTTTCAGGTACATATTCGTGTACTATAACCGGATCCGCATATCCTCGGTCAATCCCGGAGAGATTTCCCCGGTTACATATCGCGAAGGGGCTGAAGCGAACGCGCAGACGGTTGCCTGATGTCGCCGCGCCGCACCTGAATATCCTTCGTTCCGCTACGCTCCACTCCCACTTTGTAAATTCGGGGGCGGTTATCAATCGCTTTCATGTTCAGCGTAAATTCTCAAAATAAATGCAACAGTAGCGAAGCCCTTGCATTTAGAATGAGAAAACGGTAGCAGTAAGTATGAGAAAAGAGCGAAAATAAGCGAAAAAGCGACGAAAACGCAGAAAAAAAGCGTGAGAAAAAAGCCTGAGAGGTAGAATTCTCAGACTAAATGCAACCATGGTTGCGTTTACTATGAGAAGATTTTGGACAAAAGTTATTTAAAAAGGATCTTGAAAAAGACCATGAAAGGTGATACAATATAAATGTCCCTGCACACCTTTTCCTGAAAAATCTGATGTCATTAGTATATGGGTCTACGGACTGAATGAGGGACAATTATACTAAAAATGCCAGAGGTGATGTGTATAGTGGAAGATATATTAACTGTAAACTCTTTTCTGGTATTCTGCATTAATAAGGGTCTACCTTTTATTTTTCAGGGAACATGGTGTGTCACGGTATGAACAAGCTCAACTTTCTGACCACCATAATACAGGGGCTTCGCAAACTGCCTTTAAAAAAGAGTGATATCTTTTTTGGCTGACAGAAAACAATTCCTATGGTTTTGTTTAAATCGCGCGGAAGTAGCGAAAAAAACATAAAAAACGCTGAAATCCCTTATGCCATAAGGATTTTCGAGTAATATCTTTTTTGGCGGCGCGATACATAAATCCTCCCGAACAAAGTTCGGGAGAATTTTATTTTTTCGCTCTTCACTTATTCACGGTGGTGGTACTGCCGCATTGTTTCTTGCTCCGCGAGCCAAAGAAGGCCCCGAGGAATCGGTTTGCATTCACCGCCCGACGATGGTTTGTCGGGCGGTGTTTCTCTGCGGTAAATTCCACAAACCGCTTGACAATGATATTCTAAAGGGATATAATAGTATTTGTAAATACTATTGTGGAGGGCATTATGGAGAAAACCAACGGAAACTTCTGGAAGGTGTGGAGCCAGACAAACGCGCTGTATACGGAATGGTGCACGGAGCGGCAGTATAACCCCTACCGTCTGCTTGTCCTGTACGCCGCTTACGGTCACGAGCCAATCACGCAAAAACAGATCGCAGACCGCACCGGGCTTTCCAAACAGACGGTTGCAACGGTCATGCGTGGGCTGAAAGACGAGGGGTATGTCTCTCTATCGGAGGGAACAGACGACAAGCGAGAGAAATATATCCGATTAACCGAAAAAGGCAACACTTACGCGGGCGAAATGCTTGCGCCATTATACAGACTGGAAAATCGTGTTTTTAATCTCATGGGCGAGGAACGCATCCGGCAAATGATGGACGCCGTTTCGCTTTTCAACACGGTTTTTGAAAAGGAAATGCAGGAGGCGCGCGATGAAAACAAACAGAAATAAAGAATTTCTTTCTTATGTTCTGCCGTCGGTTCTTGCGTTTGCGCTTTCGGGCGTTTATACGATCGTTGACGGCTTTTTTGTCGGCAGAAGTCTGGGGGATGCGGGAATCGCGGCGATTACGCCGGGCTATCCTCTTTCAGCATTTATTCAGGCGGTAGGAACCGGAATCGGACTGGCGGGTGCGATACGGTTCACGATTTTTTGGGGCGCAGAATAAAGAGAAGGAATCGCGCGAATGCTTTTCGGCGACTACGTTTCTTATGCTGTCCGTGGGCGCGCTTCTAACGATTGTGCTTTTCCTGCTTGCAGAGCCGATCCTGACCCTGTTCGGCGCGACGGGAGATAAGCTTCGGATGTCCGCAGAATATGTAAAAATCATTGCGCTCGGCGCGATTTTTCAGCGTCTGGCGACCGGATTTGTTCCGTTCATCCGCAATATGAACGGCTCGACATTCGCTATGGTCGCCATGATTCTCGGCTTTCTGACCAATGTCGCACTGGATTTTACCTTCGTATGGGTGCTCTCGCTCGGGATGGCAGGCGTTGCGTGGGCAACAATTATCGGGCAGGCGGTCACGATGCTTGCCGCGGTGGTGTTCTTCTTCCGCAAACGGCTGGGTGCTAAATTGCTGTCGCTGAAAAAGCTGTTTTCCGCGTGGGGCGAGACGCTGAAGGTGGCGCTCTCTCCCTTCGGACTGACCTTTTCTCCGATGATTATGCTGCTTCTGATGAACCGTTTTCTGCTTCTGTACGGAAATGAGCAGACGGTCGCCGTTTACGGCTGTATCGGATATGTCACCTCGATCATCTATCTGCTGCTGCAGGGCGTCGGCGACGGCTGTCAGCCGCTCATCAGCCATTATTACGGTCAAAAGGATTCCGACGGGGTGAAACAGACTGTACGGGCGGCATATATCACGGCGCTTGCGATTTCCTTTATCTGCATGGTCGGCGTATTTCTCGCACGAGGAAGGTGGGCGTGCTCTTCGGCGCCTCCGACGAAGCCAACACGGGTGTTATCCGTTATTTGCCGTATTTCCTTGCTCCGATGCTTTTTCTCGCGTTCATCCGCATTACGACATCTTATTATTATGCGACCGAGAAAAACATTCTCTCCTACACGCTTGTCTATGCGGAGCCGGTGCTGACCTTTCTCTTTCTGCTGACCCTGCCGACATTCCTCAAACTGGAGGGCGTCTGGCTGGCGGTTCCGATCGCGCAGGGACTGACATTTCTGATTGCTCTCTCGGAACGGCTCACCCTGACAAAAAAGAAAATGCCGAAGTAAGAACAAGACGGAATATCTTTTGGGGTTGATACACCGATTCATTCCGGAATAAGCGAGAATTTCCATGAGCTCACCGAGCATACGCAGTGCTACTGTATGCTTGACAGAATGCAGCATACCCGATATGATGGTATCTGCCAAGACCCACGTTTTCTCTCGGTGATTGAGAAAGTGAACCTGTATGCAAAACAGACAATTTGAACCGTCCGAGAGGGAAAAACTCTCGGACGGTTCGCTGCCGCGTCATTTACAAGAGCGGTTTATTATCAAAATATTTGTATCTGCTTAACGGCAACCGATGCCGAGGTTGAGGAGGCCGCGCGCTGCGGGCTGTGACCGTTTTATCGGCATGCTTGAAAACGGGTACGACACCGTTGTCGGAGGAAGCGGTGCACATCTTTCGGGCGGTGAACGTCGGCGGATTGCGATTGCCCGCGCCATGCTCAAAGATGCACCGATCATTGTTTTGGATGAGGCAACCGCTTATGTGGATCCCGAAAACGAGGCGGTCATCCAGAATGCCATTGCGAAACTGGTTGAAAACAACATCCGGTTCGGTTGCCCGGATGCGACGCACGAACAGGTTGTGGCGGCGGCAAAAGCGGCGTGTTGCGAGGATTTTATCGAATCTCTTCCCGATGGATACCATACGGTCATAGGTGAAGGCGGAGCAACTCTTTCGGGAGGTGAAAGACAACGCATCAGCATCGCGCGCGCGTTTCTGAAAAACGCTCCGATTGTCATTCTGGATGAGGCAATGGCCAATGTCGATCCCGAAAATGAGGATCGCCTGCAGACAGCAATCCGGGCACTGACCAAAGACAAAACCGTCATCATGATGCGCACCGGCTGAAAACCGTCCGGAATGCCGATCAGATTCTGGTTATGGATCAGGGGAAGATCGTTGAACGGGGCACTCATACGGAACTTTTGGCGCAGGACGGGATATACCGCCGCTTTATTGAACTTCGTGAAAGCGCGGAGGGCTGGCGATTTCGTGAGATACGGAATCCGGGGTATGCATTCTTCCCGGGATGTCTTCCGTCGGACAGCTTTTGTTGTGCTAAAAATCTGCCGCCCGTATTCAGCGGGCGGCAGAAATGCTGTTTTTTATAATCGGTAACCATGCTTCAAGAAACCGATCTTCTTTTTTCGGCTTCGGAAACCCGTGGTAAACCGAAATTTCGGGAGCGTCAGCGATTTCAAAAACCGAACTCCTTCATTTGTTCAAAACCCGTAACGGCTGTGTTGTACATGTCTTCACGGGTATACCCGTCAAGTTCGGCACCGGCAAGGGGCATTCTGCGAAGCCGGATGTGTTTTCCCCAGTGAGTAGCCGCAGAGAAGCCCGAAAATCCGCTGAAAGTGATTGCTGGACGAAAAACTCTGTTTTGCCTCTTCTTCGTAATCAATTTCCTCCGTAAGGGGATCTTCGATGGAATCAATCGCATTCCGGATTCCGTAAATCCAATCCATATTCATCCGTTTGTTGTATCATGGAGAAACTTCCGTTTCCCTGTTTTTTGTGTGGGAATGTGTCGGAAATAGGATCGCATGATCCGGGTTCCTTTTTAACCGGACAGATTTTTCTGCGCGTGAAAGGAATTCAATTTTAAAGAATCCCTGTGCCACCGTACGGGAGGCATGCGGGGAGACGCTTCAGGTGCCGCTGATTGCGGAGATGAAAAAAGAGCACGGAAAGCCGGGAGATCTGAGGTCGTAATGTGTAAAGATGCAATCAGCGATTCGGTGAGAGTATTTCATGCGCCATATCGCCGCAGAGTTTTGTATCGATGGATTCGTCGAACATTTCCAAAAACACAGCGTGAATGACTTTGGCGATTTCGTCTGCGGTCATGCCTTTTCGGGTGCGTGCAAAGATCCGTTCGATTTCGGGGGCATATTCATCTTCCGGACATTGCACCTCAAGCAACCTCATTGGGTCGGCTTTGTTTACAACGGATTTTATCTTCTTTTTCGTCATTTGCGCCTCTCCGTACAAAGTACTTTTTCTGTGTTCAGTATAGCATAGCCCCGGTTGGAAGTCAATCTTCCGGTTGCCTTTTGGACTTTTGCCAATTGTATTCAACTGCGCCGGCATCCACCGTGGACCCTCCCGCACGCTTCGTTCACTGAGGGTTATGTTCTCCATATTGTATTTTTAAAGGGCGGGATTTGCAGAAAAATTTAGTTTTTCCGGCAAAATCCAGCCCTTTTTATTCGTTTATTTCGTTATTTTGAAAACAGATCCTTTATCATTTCACCGACATCGTCATCCTTCATAAACGGAGTAAGCATAGCAATTTCTTCAAACGAACTGCCGTTCTTTGCTACCTCTCTGGCGATTTCGCTTACATCGGATCCCTTCATAAAAGGCGCAAGCGCCACGATTTCTTCAAGGGGTGCGCCGGCTTTTACAACTTCTTTCGCGATTTTACCTACATCATCTTTACCCATAAACGGTGCAAGTGCGCCGACCGCTTTAAGCGAGCCGCTATTTTTCGCTACTTCTCTGGCGATTTCACTCAAATCATCTTCGTTCAGAAAGGGTGCGAGCGAGACAACCTCTTCAAATGAGCTTCCGTTCTTCGCCACCGCTCTGGCGATTTCACCCAAATCGTCTTCGCTCATAAAAGGTGCAAGCGCTACGATTTCTGCAAGGGTTCCGCCGTCTTTTATCATTTCTTTCGCGATTTCGCCCAGATCATCTTCGTTCAGAAAGGGTGCGAGCGAGACAACCTCTTCAAGCGAGCCGCCGTTTTTCGCCGCTTCTCTGGCGATTTCACCCAGATCGTCTTCGCTCATAAAAGGTGCAAGCGCGACAAGTTGTGTAAACGTCATTTTATCCTGATTTTTCTTAATGCTTTCTTCTGCCTGCTTGGGAGCCATAAGCGGGACTGTTTCCGTAAGTTCTTCGGACGTTATATCGGAAGCATTCTCTCCCGCCGATATTTCTTCAACAATTTCCGCTGCACGTTTGTTGCAGAGAATATCGTCGATTGATACGCCGAATATCTCCGAAAGCTCCCCGAGTTTTGAAATATCGGGCATACTCTCGCCGCGTTCCCAGTTTGATACTGCCTGAAAACTGATTCCCATCATATCGGCAAGTGCCATCTGTGTGATGTTCTTTGATTTTCTCAGTTCCGATATGCGCTTTCCGATCTTTCTCATATCAAACATTTTTCCGTTCTCCTGTGAAAACAACATTTCGTTTTCCTCTTGTTTTTTTGTTTTTCCCTTTCGGGCTACGCCCATTTTACACCGAACCGCAGAAAAACAACAGCAAGCAGCACTTGAAAACGTCGTTTTTTTCAAAATTCAAGTTCCGCTTGAATTATAACATATCCGATTTTGTTTGACAAGCGTTGGCACAGATGATGTTAAAAATATGGAGCTGTTATGGAATTATCAAAAAAAGAAAAATGAAGATCTGTTTTTCGTCCGGAATAAGACCCGCGTCGACAGTCCGCAGGCGAGCCGGGCGATATTCTGCGATGTCCATGAGCCGATCATCGACCGTGAGACCTTTGAGCGTGTTCAGCAGATTGTCGGGAAGGTGAAGCAGAGGCATCTGAAGAATCCGGAGGAGGAAAAGAGTATTTTCACAAATCTCCTCTATTGCGCCGATTGCGGGAGCCGGATGTGGTTCCACAAAAGCACAAACAAGGTATCGGTCCGGCACTTCTTCTGTTCCAACTACAAGGGCATAAGAGGAACCTGCAACAATCACCACTATATCCGGGAGAACGTACTGACCGAAGTCGTTCTCTCCGAATTCCGGCGGCTTGCCGCTTTCCTTGCCTGCGATGAGGACGCTTTTGCGGAACTTCTGCGTCAGAAGACGGATGCGGATATGATGGCGGAGCAAAAACGGTTGGAAACCGGTCTTGCCGCTGCCCAAGCCCGCAATGCCGAGGTGCTGAAACTATACGAGCGTATTTATGAGGACAATGTCAACGGAAAGGTCAGCGACGAATGGTTCATGCAGCTTTCCAAAAAGTACGAGGAAGAAAAAGCGGAACTGAAAAAGCAGATTGTCGATTTGACTGAGCGCTTGAACCGCCTGTCCGGTATGCAGACAGCAAAAGACGGTTTCCTCCGAGCCATCCGTTCCTTCCTGCAGATGGAGACG
>CAKSBH010000015.1 GCA_934438175.1 uncultured Eubacteriales bacterium
TTTTATTGTTGGTAACATATACTTTGTTCTCCTATTACTACTAATAAATACATATTAAAGTAAGCGATAACTTACTATTTGAAAGCATTATATCATATATTTTAATATATTTTAATTCCCAACGATTCAATGAAGAATGAGCAACGCCTATTGCGGCTGCAAATTCTTGTTGGCTCATGTGTACTGTTTCTCTGGCGTGTTTGATTTGATCCTTAAATTCCATAAAGTTCAACCTCTTTGCAAGGACGTTGCAACTATTATAGCACTTTTGCAGAAAAAATCAATCCGTATTATAGGTACAAATCAAAGATCGACATAACAATAATCATTTTTTATTAACATTTTCCTACGATACTAAAAATTAAACTTTTTCGCTGGTTACCTTAATTTTTTCTTTACTACGGCATAGCAATATTGCTTGCCGATCAGCAGTTCTATCGGACTTACAGCTGTGCCGCCAGAAGTCCACCGTAATTTTGATAGAATTACGGTGGACTTTTTCTATCTTTGATCCATTTTGAAATCCTCGCTATTTAATCAAGTATATTTCCGTCCGTGGAAATGGTCACAACCTGCCACGGAATGAATTTTCCACTGTTCTGCAAAGCAGTTTTTGCCGCGTGCTCCAGTCCGCCGCAGCAGGGGACCTCCATGCGGACGATGGTCACGCTCTTGATGTCGTTGTTTCGAAGGATCTCTGTGAGTTTCTCGGAATAATCCACGCTGTCCAGTTTTGGGCAGCCAACCAGTGTGATGTGTCCTTTCATGAACCGTTCATGGAAGGCGGCATAGGCGTAAGCCGTGCAGTCGGCTGCAATGAGCAGCTTTGCACCGTCAAAGTAAGGCGCATTTACGGGAACAAGTTTAATCTGTACCGGCCACTGCGAAAGACGGCTTTGTGCCACAACAGGAGCAGTATCAACACCGGATGACTCCGTATGCCGGATTGTTTTCATCCGTGTTCCGGGGCAGCCCCCGTGAAGGCGCATTCCTTCCTGCTGCATTTTTTTCTGCTTGTTGGCAAGCACCGCCTGTTTGTCATAATCCGCGGCCTCACGTTCCACAAAGGAGATTGCCCCGGTAGGACATGCCGGCAGACAGTCGCCCAGACCGTCGCAATAATCATCCCTCATCAGTTTTGCTTTTCCGTCTACCATAGCGATAGCACCTTCGTGACAAGCGGCGGCGCAGGCCCCGCAACCGTTGCATTTTTCCGAATCAATTTCAATAATTCTCCTTTTCATTCCAAAACCTCCTTGCTTTTCTGTCTGCATTATAGTATAATCAAATCGATAAGTCTGTTGAATTTTCAACAAAAGGGGATTTATATGAAAGATTTTTTACCAATTCTTCAATCTTCTCATCTTTTTTCAGGCATTTCCGAGAATGAGCTTACGTCCATGCTGTCCTGTCTTGGCACAAGAGAAGAGGGCTTTCCAAAGGAATCCTTTGTGCTGCGAGCCGGCGATCCCGTAGATTCAATCGGTCTTGTGCTGTCGGGATGTGTGCTGATTATACAGGAGGATATTTGGGGAAACCGCAATATCCTTTCAAAAGCCGGACCTGCCCAGACCTTTGCCGCTGCATATGCCTGCGCTCCGGGCTCTGGGCTGAATGTGAGTGTTGTGGCGGAAACACCTGTCACCGTGATGTTTTTGAATGTAAAGCGCATTTTGGACGTGTGCCCGTCCGCCTGCTCACACCACAACCGAGTGATTCGAAACCTCCTCAGCGAACTTGCCGAGAAAAATCTGCGGTTCAATGAAAAACTCACGCATATGGGGCAGCGTACCACCCGGTCAAAGATCATGTCCTATCTTTCCGCAGAAGCACAACGGCGTGAAACCTGCGAATTTGACATTCCTTTTTCAAGGCAACAGCTTGCGGATTATCTCGGCGTCGAGCGCAGCGGATTGTCGTTGGAACTTGGAAAGATGAAAAAGGAGGGGATTCTCGATTATCACAAAAATCATTTTATTTTGAACGTGTGACAGCCGTCAGAATACGGTGGACTTTTTCTGTGTAACATTCTCTATGAAACAAATTCATCCTCTTAATATCATAAAAAATCCTGCCGGAATCCGGCAGGATTTTGTTTTCTTTTGGCTACTTACGTACGGCATCCACATAAGCACAGGAAGAAAGGGCGGCAATGGCACCATCCGAGGCGGCTGTTGTAATCTGCCGAACGGCTTTGGTTCTGCAGTCACCCGCAACAAAAATTCCGGGAGTCTTTGTCCGGCAGGTTTCATCTGCGAGGATGTAACCCACCTTGTCCAGATCCGCAATCGGTTCAAAGGGTTTGTTTTCCGGGGCGAGACCGATGGCAACGAACACGCCGTCGAAACTGAGCGTGGATTCGGTTCCGGTTTTTTCGTTTCGCGCGACAACTCCTTCCAGGGAGGATTCTCCGAGAAAGCGCTGCACGGTCGTTCCGTAAAGAATCCGCACGTTTTCTTTTGCGTCAAGCGCTTCCCGCAGTTTGCCTTCGCAGGTCAAAGCATCCAGATTCTGAAGAATCGTTACGCTCCGACTGGTCTCGGCAAGCAGAATGGCTTCCTGCGCGGCGGAATTCCCGCCTCCGATAACTGCAACGTCACGGTCCCGGTAAAAAGCACCGTCGCAGACAGCGCAAAACGAGATTCCGTTGCCGACAAGTCCCTCTTCGCCCGGAACGCCAAGCAGGCGATGCTTGGCTCCGGAGGCAATAATGACACTGCGTGCTTCATGCACACCACAGTCGGTTTCCACGGTCTTGACGACTCCGTCCGCATGAACGGCAAGAACTTCTTCCAGTTCCAGTTCCGCGCCTTGCGTCAGAACCTGATCCACCAACCGATCGGCAATTTCGTTGCCGGAGGCGGCAAGAAAACCGGGGTAGTTTTCGATCTTGGGCGAAAAGGTCATCTGTCCGCCAAAGGTGCTTTTCTCCAGAACCAATACGGATTTTCCGGCCCGCAGGGCGTAAAGTGCGGCGGTCAACCCCGCGGGACCTGCACCGATGATGATGATATCATGCATGGCTCAGACCTTCTCCGCTGTGGATTCAATGTATTTTTTAATGTTGGAAACATTGACGATTTTTTCAAAAGAACCGTTCTTGGCAAGAATCAGTGTCGGCGCCTGTTTCAACTCCAGTTCTTTTGCTGCGTGCTCGTTCTCTTCCACATAAAGCTTCTGATAGGGGAGACCTGCTTTGTCCAGCAAGGTGGCAGCAATGCGGCAGTTCGGGCATGTTTTGGTTGCGAAGAGATACAAGCCGTCTGCCAGTGTTTCTTTTTCTTCATGCACTTCCGCGACCTTTTCTGCGGAATCGCTTCCGCAACCGCATCCTTCGTGATGAAGAACCGAAGTTGCAATGTTGTACGTGCGACGATCTTTGTATTCCTGCGATTTGCCGTTGTTCCAGTTCTGCACCGGACGGTAATAACCGGTTATGCGGCTGTAGACTTCGGCAGGAGAACCGCAATCCGGGCATTCAAAATGCTCGCCGGCAATATAACCGTGGTTTTTGCAGACCGAATAGGTGGGTGAGAGCGTATAGTACGGAAGTTTGTAGTTTTCCGCGATCTTGCGCACCAGATCTGCTGCAGCTTTCCAGTCGGGCAGTTTTTCTCCGAGAAATGCGTGGAAGACCGTACCGGAGGTGTACAGTGTCTGAAGCTCATCCTGAATATCCAGTGCAGAGAAAATGTCGTCCGTATAGCCGACCGGCAGGTGGGAACTGTTGGTATAGTAAGGCGTATTTCCTTCTTTGGATGCCGTGATGATATCGGGGAAGCGTTCACGGTCATGCTTGGCAAGGCGATAACTGGTGGATTCCGCCGGAGTTGCCTCCAGGTTGTACAGATCGCCGTATTTTTCCTGATAATCCGAAAGGCGCTCTCTCATATGGTTCAGGGTACGAACCGTGAAATCCTGCGTTTCCTTGTGCGTCATGTCTTTGCGGATCCACTTGGCGTTCAGTCCGGCTTCGTTCATACCGACCAGTCCGATGGTGGAGAAGTGATTGGCAAACGTGCCGAGGTAACGCTTGGTGTACGGATACAGCCCTTCTTCCAGCAGTTTTGTGATAACAGTACGCTTAACCTTCAGCGAACGCGCGGAAATGTCCATCAGGCGGTCAAGCCGCTGCATGAACTCTTCCTCGTTTTCCGACAGATAAGCGAGACGAGGCATATTCAGCGTAACAACGCCGACGGAGCCAGTGCTTTCACCGGAACCGAAAAACCCGCCGGATTTCTTGCGCAGTTCGCGCAGATCCAGACGCAACCGACAGCACATACTGCGGACGTCGCTCGGTTCCATATCGGAATTGATGTAGTTGGAGAAGTACGGAGTGCCGTACTTTGCGGTCATTTCAAACAGAAGCTTATTGTTTTCGGTTTCCGACCAGTCAAAATTACGGGTGATGGAGTATGTAGGAATGGGGTACTGGAAACCGCGGCCGTTCGCATCGCCTTCAATCATAATTTCAATGAATGCCTTGTTGATGGTGTCCATCTCTTTTTGGCAATCTTTATATTTGAACGGCTGTTCCTTACCGCCGACAATGCAGTTCAGTTCTGCAAGGTCATTCGGAACCGTCCAGTCCAGCGTGATGTTGGAGAACGGCGCCTGCGTCCCCCAACGGGACGGCGTGTTGACCCCGTAGATAAAGGATTCCAGACACTTTTTGACCTGATCGTAGGAGAGATTGTCAACCCGGACGAACGGTGCCAGATAGGTATCAAAGGAAGAAAACGCCTGTGCGCCTGCCCATTCGTTCTGCATGATGCCGAGGAAGTTGACCATCTGATTGCACAGCGTGGCGAGATGGCTGGCAGGGGACGAGGTGATCTTCCCGGGAATCCCGCCGAGACCTTCCTGGATCAGCTGCTTCAAAGACCAGCCGGCACAGTAGCCCGTCAGCATGGAAAGGTCATGAATGTGAATATCTGCGTTCTTGTGAGCATTGGAAATCTCATCATCATAGATTTCAGACAGCCAGTAATTGGCGGTAATGGCACCGGAATTGTGCAGAATCAGACCACCGACCGAGTAAGTAACGGTAGAATTTTCTTTTACGCGCCAATCCAGGGCTTTGACATAACTGTTGACCAGTTCCTTGTAGTCCAGAATGGTGGACTTGAGGTTGCGCATTTTTTCCCGCTGTCTGCGGTAAAGGATATAGGCCTTTGCCACATCGGCATAGCCGGCTTCAATCAGAACATGCTCAACACTGTCCTGAATATCTTCAACGGAAATCAGGGAATTGTTGATTTTCGGCTCAAAATCCGCAGTAACTTTCAGAGAAAGAAAGTCGATGACGGAAGGGTGATATTGTTTCTCGCAGGCGATGAATGCCTGGGTGATGGCATCGTTGATTTTGGAAATGTCAAAATCTACAATCTTGCCATCTCGTTTTGTTACTCGATACATGACGGGCACCCCTATCTTTTTTATTCGCTCTTAAAGGATATCATAAAAAAAGTGGTTTGTCAAGACACAAACCACAAGATATGGATTTTTATCCATTTTCAACAAGATGAACGCCCAAGATATGGACATTTTACAAACCGCGCAGACAAGCGGACGGAATCCGGGCTTTCACAAATTCTGCCAGTTGTCGCATTTCCTCAGGAGAATAACCGGTCACGGAAGAATCGATCAGATTTCCGGAATCCACAAAGTTCTGAAGAAAATAACGTTTGGCGCCGTAAATCCATCGCGCAATCTCTTCAAAATCCGCCTTGGTATGAAAATTGCGTGTGACCGTCGTTCTGAATTCATAGTCCACGGGGTCTTTCAGCAAGAAAGCAACACTTTCCCGGATCGGGGCAAGGTCGACAACGGGGACGCCGATGGTCTCCGCATAGCGGGCAGGGGAGTTTTTGATATCCATGGCAACATAATCAACAAGATGTTCTTCGACCAGAAGCTTCAGCTTGTCCGGAAAACTGCCGTTGGTATCCAATTTGACCGCATAGCCGATCTCTTTGATCCGACAAAGGAAGGATTCGATGTCTTTTTGTAAAAGCGGTTCTCCGCCCGTGACGCAAACACCGTCCAGAATGTTTCTCCGTTTTTGCAGAAATGAAAAAATCTCTTCTTCCCGCAAAAATTCCGCCGAAGATTCCGTAACCAGAGACGCATTGTGACAGAACGGGCAACGGAAATTGCATCCGTATGTAAAAATGGTGCACGCCGTCCGTCCCGGATAATCCAGCAGCGTCAGTTTCTGCAATCCCTCAATTTTCATAAGTCAACTTCTTTTCGTTTTTTCTGCTTTTATTATAATAGATTTTCCTTCTTTTTTCAAGATGGGGCATTGTAAAAAAAGAGCTTTTATGGTAAAATAATTAAAGAAAGATTGTGTTTGCGGACGGTGAAAAAATGAACAAGACCAATGTAATGCGGATTTTGGAGCAGAAAAACATCTCCTATGATGCTTTCTTTTACGAAAATTCGGTCACGGATGGTGTCACAGTTGCAAAAACGCTGGGAGAAAATCCCGATTGTGTGTTCAAAACATTGGTCACGGTTTCGGCGGACGGGGAACATCTGGTGTTCGTCATTCCCGTTGCCTGCACCCTGGATCTGAAAAAAGCCGCTACCGCCGCCGGAGTAAAGAGCATACGGATGATTCCGCAAAAAGAACTGCTCCCGCTTACCGGATATATTCACGGCGGCTGTTCGCCGGTCGGCATGAAAAAGCCGTTCCGCACGTTTATGGACGAAACGGCATCTCTGTGTGACAGAATCTGCGTCAGTGCGGGACGCCCCGGATGCCAGATCCGCGTCTCTCCGGAAGATCTTGTCCGTCTGGTCGGAATCTCTTATTGCGACCTGACGGTCTGAGCGATGTGAACATCGGTATAATAATAGGTAAGAATCTCCTGATAGGAATATCCCCGTTTTGCCATAAAATCAGCACCGATCTGACTCATGCCGAGACCGTCGCCGATTCCCCGGCAAAGAATCCGGACTCCGCCGTCCGACGCCGGAAACAGCAAAAAGCAGTCCGACGGAAGCTGAAGAATCTGTTGCAGTTCCTTTCCGGAAACCGTCCGGTTTCCAACGGTTGCCTGCCGAACTCTCCCGGAAGCCGTCCGGACCAGACCGGAAACCGTTGTCCCCGGCTTCCAGTCCGGAACTCCGCTTTTCAGAAGAAGTTCAAGTTCCTCTCCCGTATAGCTCCGCTCGGTTTCGGCATATACGGATTCGGTATCCCATGGGGAGGGGACCGAAGCCAGATAAGAAATATTTGCGGCGGATTCGGTTTGCCCGGAATTAACAAGATGCCAGACCGGTATAATCGGGTTTTCGTCTGTCGTCAGGATCTCGCCTTCGGTTTGCCGGCAAAGGCGGCGGATCCGTTCGTACTCGACGGCGCCGAAGCGCAAAACCGCATCCTCCTCGGAGGAATCAGGGGCTGCGGCTCCGGAACGGATTTTTGTTCTTACGGCAACCGCGTGCGCCTTGACGGCCTCCGCTTCCAGCGGCTTCGGCAAAGCCAAAGCGGTTTTGCGGACAACATCAGCTTCTTCGTCCGGAGCTAAAAGACCGCAAAGAGGAAGAACGGAAAAGAGAAGGAAAAACAGCAAAAAACACAGAAAAAGCCGCTTCATAAAAAATCCTCCGTTTTTTGTAAAGATTCAACGTCCGTCTTCTTGACGAACCGGAGAAAACCATGTATAATAAGAAAAACCGGAGAAAAAGGACAACTCGTTTCTCCGTTTTATAGTTATGTATATCCAGACTGTAATATGATAAGGGTGTGAATCAGATGCAAAAAAAGCCCACGACCTTTTTCGGAGCACTTTCGGATTGGTTTGATAAAAAGAAAAAAAGATCCGGAAACAAAGAAAGTTCCGGCAACGAAACGAAACGTTCTTTACGCCGGAAGGCAGATACAACGCAGGAAGATGACGAGGTCGAGCCCCGTTCCGTCCGCAAAAAGAACGGATACTGGAAAATCTTCTTTTATTCGTTCGGAATTGTTTTTATTCTTGCCGGGCTTTTCGGCATCGGACTGTTCGTCGTCAAAGAAGATCCGTCCCTTCTCGGTATCGTCACCGAATACAACGAAAAAGCAAAAGTTCTGATTGAAGAGGGAAAATACGAGGAAGCCCGGGAAATTCTCGAGAAGAGTCGTTCCATCGATGCGGCAAATGCCGATACCATCATTCTTCTTGCGGATATTTATCACAATCAGCAGCGTTATTCTTCCGAAATAGACCTGCTGAAAGACGGTATCCGCTATGATGCAAACTCCAAGAATATCATTTTTTATCGGAGAATTGTACAGGCGTACGTGGTACAGGACCGGATTGAAGAGGCGTGCCGGTTTTGCTCGGAATTGGACTCCTATATGCAAAGTCAGATGTCCATAATCCGTCCGGATAACGTACAGGCGTCCACCGATCAGGGAGTGTATGCCTCAGCAGTGACCATCCGGTTCACTGTACCGGAAAACAGTACAATTTATTATACCACAGACGGCAGTTGTCCGGATACGAAAAATGCTTATGTCTATTCCGAGGAATCCGGAGGAATTGTGGTAAATAAGGGCACGGTAACCGTCCGTGCGGTTGCCGTTAGTGAAAACGGGCTGGTCAGCAATTTGTTTTCTGCCACATACCGGATTTTCAACGACAATACGCCGTATGAATTCCTGGATGTTAAAGTTGAACAGATTGTCCGTGCATTGCTGAACCGAAATGCTTCTGATAAAATTTACTATAAGGATTTGAGCAAGATATCCGAATTCACCAACGAAGTTTCCGGAATTCAGTCTTCCGAAAAGATCCGTTCCCTGGAGGATCTGACCGTTCTGGTCAACCTGAGTTCGGTACACCTGATCGGAGAAAGCGAGATTGAAGATTTCACGGTTCTCAGCCAATGTCCCACGCTGGAATCGCTGACGCTGGAGGGCACATCTCTTTCAGAAACCGCCCTGTCGCAGATTTTCAGCCTGACGGCGCTGACAAAACTGGAATTCATCAACGACGGTCTTTACAGCGTCGCGGGAATTACCACGCTGTCGAATCTGACCACTCTCAATCTTGCCGATAACTTCATTACGGATATTTCTCCGCTTTCCGGGCTGGAAAAACTGCAGGAACTCAATCTTTCCAACAACCGCATCACCGATCTTTCCTCACTGTCTTCGGTACCTGCGCTGGTTTCTGTCAACATCGCCGGAAACACCGGACTGACGTCCCTCAAGGGACTGTCTCTGCTTCCCAATGTGGAAACCCTTGTGATTTCAAATCTGAAAAATGTAACATCGCTGGCACCGATTTCCGGATTCCGGAATCTGAAGATTCTGATTGCGGACGGCTCCGGAATCACATCCCTGTCGCCGCTTTCCGGATGCACCAAACTTTCTGTTCTGAACGTAAGCAACACAGCACCGATGGATTTCAGTGTTCTGAAAGCGGTTCCTCTGATCAGTGTGATTGCAAACTGCTGTGAATTGACCGATGTCTCCGGGATTGCTCAGATTGCGTCCCTGGTTTCGCTGGAAATCCGGAACAACAATGGACTGACCATTGTAGCTCCGCTTGCCGGTTGTGCAAACCTGCAAAACATCAATGTGAGCGGAAGCCCGGTCACGGACATGGAATCGTTGCTGAACTGTGCATCGTTGTCTTACCTGGAATGTGAGGGCTGCACGATCTCTTCCGCTGTTCTGATGAAATTTGCGCAGAAAAATATTACCGTTGTATCCTGAAGTGCTTTCCGCAAAGAAAATCCGCACCGTAAAGCGGGATGTCCTTAACGGAGAAATATGAAAACCGAATAGGAGAAACAAAACGGCAGTACAGTCGAAATGCTGTACTGTCTTTTGCTTTTTCTTCAACAAATCCTGTAACCTTGCCGGAACCGATTTATTCTCAGCAAACATTGTGATATAATAGAAAAAAACAAAGAAAATATTTTTGTCAGCAAATCAATAAATACCACACTATATGAGTGAAAGGAGGCGGGAAAATGCA
>CAKSBH010000016.1 GCA_934438175.1 uncultured Eubacteriales bacterium
GACTCTCAAACACAGGCGGATGCCTCCTCTCATAGGTGCGGGTTTTATTACCCTATGAAATTACACGACTCTCAAACGGTACCCAACATCCCGAATCTCTGAAAGATGTTTTATTACCCTATGAAATTACACGACTCTCAAACCCGGGACGTATTATTTAACGGTTTATGACGGTTTTATTACCCTATGAAATTACACGACTCTCAAACTTCAAGGTTGTTTTTTTCCCGTACAAGTCGTTTTATTACCCTATGAAATTACACGACTCTCAAACCCTTCGCGTTGTATGGCGCGGTGGTCACAGTTTTATTACCCTATGAAATTACACGACTCTCAAACGTGAATGGTCTTGCGCAGGTGCATGACGTTGTTTTATTACCCTATGAAATTACACGACTCTCAAACGCAACGCCCCTTACGCCGATGTATCCCAGGTTTTATTACCCTATGAAATTACACGACTCTCAAACTTCAGAATGGCGGCGCATCTGCTGCCTCCGGTTTTATTACCCTATGAAATTACACGACTCTCAAACTAACGTCGGATGCCGGACATTCTTTTACGGTTTTATTACCCTATGAAATTACACGACTCTCAAACTGGGTTGGCACGGTTGTTACTTCCTTGCTTGTTTTATTACCCTATGAAATTACACGACTCTCAAACATTCTTCTCCGGGTTATGTCTTGTCTTATAGTTTTATTACCCTATGAAATTACACGACTCTCAAACCTTCTTCTCCGGGTTATGTCTTGTCTTATAGTTTTATTACCCTATGAAATTACACGACTCTCAAACACAGTTTATGGATGCTACTGGTATGTCTGGGTTTTATTACCCTATGAAATTACACGACTCTCAAACCTGGAACACACGGTTCTTTCGCGCCTCTGGTTTTATTACCCTATGAAATTACACGACTCTCAAACTCCGGAACGGTCAATTTATTCAATACACGTGTTTTATTACCCTATGAAATTACACGACTCTCAAACCTCAAATTCGAGAAAAGCCCACACAAAAGCTTTCGGAATCCCACAGGGTTCTTAAAACCAATCTTATTATATCACACAAGCCCTTTCTTGTCAATTCTCCCCTTCGTTTTTCAAATTTCACAGCGATCCCGGTCCACGATCAGTTGCCGGATGCCGGGCAAGACACCCCGATCCCAATTTTCCAGCATCAACAGCCGGAATTGTCGGGAACGAGCGGTATGCAGAAATCTCAGCAGGGGCTCTTCCTCAAAATAACTGCGAAGATTCACCGTTATAAAAAGACGATCGCCTTCAAGTTCCCGAACCAAAGAAAAATAGGAAAGAATCTCGTCCAACGGCTCCTCATGTTCCTCGGCAACGGAAACCGAAGCGGCTTTGATCAGCGACGCCGCCGAAAGTTTCCGGCACTCTGCCCGGAACGGCAGATCAAAGCAAAGCTCTGCCAGATAGCGTTCCACGGCTGCCAGAATTTCTGCCGTCCGCATCAGATGTCGCTCATCCGCCGCCGCCTTTTCCATGGTTGCCGCAATGCGGGACAGCAAGGTTTTGGTGTTGATGTCAAACGGCGTGAACATTTCCAGAATCTCTGCGTTTTTTGCCAGAGAAACCGGAACGTCGTCATACGACAAAACCGTTTTTCCGGCTTCGCCGGCAATTTGCCGGTGCAGATCTTCCAGAAACAGCCGGAAAACCGTCGGATTTTCCAGAACCAGCAAAAACGGCTCCCCCTCACAGAACACCGGCTGTACGGTAAAAAGAGGACTGTACACTCTCATAAAATCACCACCCGTTCGTCACTGTCCACCACATCCGAATGATGCGATCCCGTCAGATAGGTCATGCCGGCAAACTGCTTTTCCGTAACGGTCAGCAGCTGCACCAGACCGGATGCGGGCTTCCCCTTGCGGAGAATGTCCGTCACCGTTTTCAACGAAGTCGCATTCAGAACCATCCGGCAGTAAACGGATTCCTGCATCATAAGAAATCCGTTTTTAACCAGCAGCCGGCGAAACCGGCTGTACTCCCGCCGTTCTGCTGCCGTTTCGGTCGGAAGATCAAAAAATACCACCATTCTCATAAAACGATAACTCATACTTCCGCAAACCGGATCCGGGACGGATCCGTATCGTTGACAGCGTCAAAGACGCTGTGGGTATAAATTCTTACCGCGTTCAGCACCGTCTGCTCCTGTCCGTCAATGCGGAGCGGTGCGTGCAGAAGCGACAGCATGGCATGCTTTTCCTCTTTTCCGAAATCCGTCACCTCCTTTTGCACCACCATCCGGTCCACCAAAATACGGAACGGCTCCATCAGGTCACAGGACAGGTTATACGGATTGAACATGTTGTCGTGAAACAGACCGAGATGCGGCAGATATCCGTTCAGGGTCACTTCCCGGTTAAAGGCAGAAAGCAGCAGCCCATAGCCGTAATTCAGCGCCGCGTTGACCGGACTTTCCTTCCCGCGGGAAAACCCCTTGCCGAACAGCGCATTGAAATACACCTTGGCGGCATGTCCCTCCCGGTTGGTTTCGTCGGCATAGCAAAGCTCTGCCAGATACGAGGTCAGCAGATCCGCCTCCGCATCATGCCGTTGCTCCCGCAAAAATCTCGCCTGGTTCCGGATTTTTTCGGCAACGATCTCCGTCCAGACCGTACCCTTCTGATTTTCCGTCCAGCCCATCTGAACCCGGATCTTCCGTGAGCAGTCAAACGACCCGTTGTAGGGCTGCAGTTCCGCATAGGGGCTTCGTTTTTCGTCGCAGAACAGCACCCTCACCTTCTGCCTCGCCAGCTCCGCAAGCAGGCAGCCGGTGAGGGAAACCGCGGGGTTCTCCAGGAGAAGCACGGAGATTTCCTCAATGAGAATCCGTGTTGTTTCCTCATCCCGCACCACCAGGTATCCCATGGACAGATCCAGCTTGCAGCGGCGGGAGATCACGACCGTCCGCCAACTCATTTTACCGGCTTCCGGTCTTCCGGAATTTCCTTCAAAAGATCAAGCAAATTCGCCGACCGTTTTTCGAACAGTCCCGCTGCCGAGCGATCCAGGATCCGAACATCGGAATATTTCCAGTTGCTGAGATTCATGCTTAACAATAAAATACCCTCGCTGCCCTTGCCTCCAACTTTTTCCATATTACAGCCACCCGGACGGTTGGTCTTCAGGAACTCAAGCATACTTTCCAGGCATTTGATCTGCTCTTCTTTTTCGGAATTCTCAAAAATCTTCCGTCGGACATCGTCCGTATTCAGTCCGGAGCCCGGAATCTTCCGGAAAAAGTCGGAACGAATCTTTTGCGCAAGCGCATCAAACAGCCGGAGATTTCCCTCGGCGGAAATGCCGTCGTACCGTTCGTCGATCCGATAATTCTTATTATCCGCAAGCTTTTGCCCGGTCTTTTCAACCTTTTTGATATACCGAATCTGCTCCTGTGAATAATAAGGAGTAGCAAGCGAACGAAACCGAATTTGCGCTCCGGTTTTCCCTGCCAGACACACCGGGAAGCCGTCCAGAGAAAACACGGTATTGACCTTCAGAATGCGCCTGCCGAGCGGAAGGGTCATGTCCGTTGCCTTTTCTCCCAATTCCTTTTTCACATATTCCTGCGCAAATTCCGGCGAAGCCAGGAAGCGTTCGGCTTCCAGCAGCCGGACCGAAACAAGGGAAACCTCCTTTTTTCTTCCGCTGCGGTATGCCGCCAGAACGAAAAACGAAACCGTTGGATTGTTGTAACCGCCGTATTTTTTTGGATCCAGCCCCTGTTTTCGCGGTATCAGCGCACTTTCCTTGCCCTTTTCCGCAGCGGCTTTCGGCATGATGTCAAAAAATGCGCCTTTTTGCCGCAGAGCGTATTTGGTGAGGTGTACGGCGCAGGTCGCCATTGTACGGTCAATGTTCGGCAGATGCGTCTTCGGATTCCAGATGCCGGGATCCCGGTGATATTCCTGCCCGAACAGAGCGTCAAAATTCAGAGAATACTTGTCCCGCTCAACAGAAAACCATTGTTTGCTGAACCGCTCGTCAAACACATTGCCCACCACAACGTTGAGATACGCATCGTGCGCATGATGAACATCGTTTGCCGTGCGGCTTTTGACCAATTCCCGTTTCTTTGCATCCTCGTCGGAAAGCGGGAATGCTTTCTGACAGATTGCCCCGTATTCATGCCGAAACTCACTGACGGCGCCGGCTTTGACATAGACAATTTCGGTGTCTTCTCCGCACTTCTCTTTCAGCAACTGGGCAACCGCCTTGGTAGACTGACGCGTTTCCACCAGCTGCCGGGCGATAAAGCCCATCTGTTCTTCTGCCGTAAACGGCTGGGGACGAATCAGACGGCTGTATTTTTTCTCGCTGATAAGATTTGCCTTGCGCAGAGCTTTCCAATGCTCGGACATCTTCGTCCGGCAAGCCGAAGAAAGCGGATAGCTTGCGCTTTTTTCTCTGTTTTCTTCGGAATGGACAAGAACCAGATTGTCCAGACTGTCGTCTTTGATTTTTGACTGCGGCCAGATATGATCCAGATCGCAGACCTTTCCATTTTCAATTTCCGCAAGCGAAAGCGGTTCTCCGCAATACATACATCTTCCCAATTGACAGAAATACAAAAACAGTTTTTCCCGCTGAAGCTTACGGGACGCATCCCCTTCATACCGACTCAGTTCCCGCAGCATATTCTCTGCATCATCGGAAAGAACGGGATTTTTCTTCGCCTCGCTGTACAGGCGATGCAACTGATCCAGACGGGATTCTGTCCGCTTTCCCTTCTGCTCCGGGGTTCCGCCCCGCGCCATTTCCACAAAGATCTTCTTGGGAGGTTGTCCTTTCCTGGCATGCAGAATGTCTGACACCACATCCAGCGTGCGGATGACCTGTCGCTTGACCGCATTGGAAAGATACAGATCTTCCAGACGATCGGTCAGGGTCGGATGATTTTCGGCATAATAATCCTCCCGGGCCTTTTCCAGCCGTTCCTTGAAGTCATAGCGATCCGCATCTTCCAGAATCTGCATCAGATTATCGTTGGTTGTCCAAAGAAAATGTAAAACGGTTCCATGTTCTCCGGTCTCTTTGCTTGTTCCCTCAAACCCGTTCAGCAAATACTCGGACAAATTGCCGAACCCCTGGTATTTCAGACGGAAAAGATACCGCACATCTCCCTCAGACAAATTCCGATACGCTTTTTTCAGCCATTTTACCCGATCCCGGGCATCTTCCATACAAACAAAATGACGAATGATATCCTCAACCTGTTCTTCGGTCAATGCTTTGCTCTCCAGAAGTCTCCGGAAATCATGATACGGACGGTACTGGGATTTTATGGTTTTGTCAATGCCGCTGATCTTCTCGTCCGGCTCTTCGGAACTCAATATCCCATGAGAAATCAAAAGATTTCGGAGGTCTTTGAATTTTACTTTTTTTGTTTTTTTGAACAAACCGAAAATCTCCTGTTTCACTTCAACTGAAACGGATTTTCCATCAATTTTTATGGAGTTGATTTCGTTAAGGATTTTGTACTTGCTGTAAAGCAAAGAATCCTTGGGCAAAACGCTTTCCCACGGGAAATAGGTGCATTTCCCGGTCAGATGATCAATAAATGCCTTCTGACATTCCTCCAGATCGACCTTTTCCTCAAAATTCCACGGGAAGATATCCCCCGGCTCTTTCCGACGAATCCATGCGTGGCTGCTTTCCGGCTTTCCGTCCTCGTCCACGTTGGACAACGGCCCGACATAATAGGGAACTCTGAAGGTAAAAACCGAAAGGATTTTTTCTGAAACCGTTTTTCCGTCGGCGTCTTTTTCCGACAGAAACGGAAACTCCTTTTCGGCATTTCCCAAAATCTTTTTCAATTCTGCATAATACAGCTGATACGGAATGTTGCCGTTATCCGAATGCACCTGCAACGCCATATAAGCGTTGTCGTCTATACGTTCGAAAATCTGATCCTTAATTTTCCGATCCTCTTCCGAAAAATTTCGGTTGTCTAAAATTTTCTTGACTTCTTTGTAAAAATCCCCCCGATTTCCCTTCTTGATGTAAACAGAATAACTTCCGTTCTTTTCGCAGAAGAACTGTTTTCTTTCGGCTGCCAATGCGTATTTGCGGACAAGATCCTTTAGTTCTTTAAGATCTTCCTTATGCTGGTTGTATTGTTCAACTTTAACGTCAGAAATCATACGATGCCCGGAATTCGGTTGAGACCCCTTCAAAATACGGGTAAGGGAACCGCAATCGTACATATTCTTGGCAATCCGCAGAAGCTCCGCGTCTTTTTCCATCAAGCTGCTGCAGATCTCATCAACGCTGTCGTTATCGGAAAGCGCAATTTTGTCGGAGTTCTCGGAATCTTCCAGCCCAAACAGATCTTTGACGTCTACCTTTCCTCCGGCAAGAAGATCCAGAAATTTTCCGCAGTCAAACGGGTCGTCTTCCCCTTTTTTCAGAGGTTTTCCTCCCTCAAACAATGCTTTCCGCAGTGCTTCTTTTTTTGTTTTAACGCCCTGCATTTGCAGAATTTCGGAAAATGTTTCCGCACTGCCCCTGTTCTGCCACGGACAAGAATCTCCATAGATATCAAACCAGTTTTTTAACTCCTCATAGAAAGGGTGCATGTCCAGCAATGCATCTACATTATCCCGATCTGCGGGATTCAGAAAATGTCCGCGATGCGCAACCAGCCATGCACAGACAAGATACAAAAGCCGCACGTCCTTTCCCTCTGCAGATTCCATAAATTCGCAGATCAAATGGTGGATTGTCGGATATTTTTTATAATAGGTTTTGTCGTCCCAGTCGCACCCGGTCAACGTCTCCGGGCTGCGTTCTTCTTTGCAAAGAGCACTTTCGTTCAGTCGCAGAAAAAAGTTCGGATCCACCTTGGCAATCTCCCGGCAGAATAACCTCTGAATCAGATCCACTCGCTGCTGCCGCCGTGCAAGGCGGCGACGAAACGTCCTGAACTGGCGTCTTCCGTCGCAGTTTTCCGCGCCATCAAACAGCATGACGCCCCACATCGGCTCTCCTTTGAACCGTGCCAGGGAATAGTCCGTGTTGACTACGGCATATCCAACCGAATCGGTACCAATGTCCAGTCCGATAAAATAATCGTTTCCGTTTTTACAATTTTTTTGTTCCCGCATCTTGACAATCCCTCCGGTTTGTGATATTCTATGTTTGTAAGGTTTCATTACCCTATGAACTTACACACAAGTTCAAATAAGGGGCTTTCGGGCTCCGAAATCGTCGGACCTCCGACCGCACAGTGTGTGCGACTTCGTCTTTCCTCACGGAAAGACGTTTTTTTATCTCTTTTGTCATCCTTCTTTTATACTATACCATAATTTTCATTTTTTGTAAAGTGATTTTTCAGTACAAGAATTTCAGGCAAGATTTGGGATTCCCCCTTCTCTTTCTTTATCAGCATATCACGCATGCTGTCCAATAAAAAGGACTTCTTAAAAAATAAAAAAAGGATCGATTCCGCAAAGAATCGGTCCTGTTTTTAATTTTCCGTTTCTTGTTTGCAGATGTCGCAAAACGCGCTGGCTGCCTCCGCAAAATAATTCCGGGCACGGGCAATATCTGCCAACGAAATCATGCCTACCAGCCGCCCCTGTTTCAGAACCGGAAGCCGACGCACCTTTGTCCGCGCCATTCTCCGTGCCGCCTCCGTCACAGAATGCTCCGGACTGATCCACACGGCACCCTTGGTACAGATCTCCCCCACGGCAACGGAAGCGGGATCCTGCCCGGCAGCAACACAGCGGGTGGTAATGTCCCGATCGGTCAGCATTCCAATCAAAAAACCATCCGCGGCCACCGGCAATGCACCGAGATTCTCCCGCTGCATAATCCGGGCGGCTTCGGCAAGCGACATATCCGACGTAAGAGCCGAGACGGATTCCGTCATCAGTTCTCCCACTTTCATAAGAATCACTCCGTCCTTCGTAGGACAGAAACAATCCGCCGACCAAAACCGAGTCCGGATCATTCTTGTCCGAATATTCTTCCGTTATTTTGCGTCAGAATTCCGGTTCTATTCTTTTGCAAGGCAAAAATCTTCCCGGTATGCAAACCCGTATCGCAACATCCTAGGCACGGCCAAGAAAGCCGGACCGTAAAAAGATTTTTTTTACCTTTGAGGGATACTTCCCTTCCGCAGTCTCAAAGAAACGGATTTCTTTTGGCCGCAGAGCAAATTATCCCCGCTGTGCGACCTTGACTTTTTTTGAGAACTTTGCTATAATAACAACGGTTTTCGGATGTTTGCTGTTCCGAAAGATTTCCGGGCTCAGAACCCCTCATTTCCGATGCTTTTCCTGACAGCCCCGCTCCCCCTTTTCGCTTTGCGATTCTGCAGACAGCGAAGAAAGAATCCATCACACAAACAGGGATTTTCACGGAAACGCATAAAAGCCGAGAACTCTTGCCGTCACAGAAGAAATGCCTTATAAACCCGCCTGAACCACAAAGTTGACCACTTGCGGATTTGACCGCAAAAACCGAATATCGGGATGTAGGGTAACGGTCACCCACCAGTTTTGGGAGCGTGTGACCGCCTCGTGAGCCGACCGTCGAAAGCTCGCAAAATCTCCGTTTTTCTCGTGTTTTCTCGCTTTTCCGCCAACGTGTATT
Organism: uncultured Eubacteriales bacterium; assembly: GCA_934438175.1. Taxonomy (GTDB): domain Bacteria; phylum Bacillota; class Clostridia; order Oscillospirales; family UBA644; genus CAKSBH01. The sequence goes on from CAKSBH010000016.1 coordinate 8,638, forward strand.
CCGGCAAAAAACTTTTGACCACAGATTTGACCACTTACACGACCACAATTTAATAACTATCGGGGTGTAGCGCAGTTGATAGCGCGCCGCATTTGGGATGCGGAGGCCGCGAGTTTGAGCCTCGCCACTCCGACCAAAAATCAGCCGAAAATGAGGTTTTTCGCCCCACTTTCGGCTGATTTTTATAATCGCAAATTTTTTTCAAAAACCTCTTGACTCTCCCCCCAACGGTAATGATAAACTTGACTTGCAAGGAAGAAATAGCGCTGTTTCTGATATTGCAAAATCAGAAGAAAGGAAGAAACTATGTATAAGATCGGTGAATTATCAAAGCTGTGCAACAT
>CAKSBH010000017.1 GCA_934438175.1 uncultured Eubacteriales bacterium
GAAGATACTATCTCCATCTAACCATATCCTAGCATATTCCCATCCAAAACACAAACCCTATTTCCCTGACTTTATTTCCTTTTGCTAGTTTTCTATGTAAGACAGCTCCTCTATTGGCTAAGAATGACTCCGCAAAATAAGAATTGCTTAAAACTTCAAGTTAGTTCCCAATCATCTAACGAAACTTCATTTTGGTAATCTAATTTCCGTTTTTTGAAGCTATAAAACAAGAAGCAAATTTGGTTGTTCAGATGTTTTTTTGGCTTCTGATATTAAATTATATTTGCTATGAAAAGGAAATCTATTTTCAAAAATCCAAAAAATTTGTTGAGAATGGAAATTCCCTTGTTGAGATGATTTTCTGGCTTCTGATATGGAAATATATTTGCCATGAAAAGGAAATCTATTTTCAAGAATCAAAAAAATTGTTGAGATGTTTTTTCAAATTCTGAGTTAGAAATAAATTCAACATGGATAGCAATGTTTCACGAATTTAGCGGATCCTGTATCCGTTAAAAATATAACAAGGAGGTGTTCACTATGCTGAATTCCTTAATTTCTTCAACTCCCATACCCTTTGAGGTATACGCGAAAGCAGAGAAGTTTGTTCTGTTTTCTGTAACTCCGGCATTCCGATATGTGGACGGCAAGCCCACAGAACAAGTGGAAGGCTTCCGTTATACTATCGGTGATCCAACAACCTGTATGCGGTTTTCCATCAAAGTCCCGGGAACTACGGCAATTATTACACCCGAGCAACTCAAGGTTGCAAAGGAACCGGTCTTTGTAACTCTGACCGATGCCTTTGGCCGGATCTACCAAACTAACGGCAATGTAGATATTTCTTTCAGCGCGAAAGGAATCACAGTCTGCAAGTAGCACCACCAAACAACAGGGGCGCACTTGCGCCCCACCTTCCAGAAAGGAGAGATAATTATGAAGCAGTTTAATGACATTATGAAGTTTTGCAAAGATTTAGCGATGAGCCTTTGGTCTGGAACAATCCAGATTTGCAGGAAATTTGCGGCATGGTTTAAGAAAGATAAGGAATTGCGGTTTTTGAAGCTAGTTTTGATTATTGAAGCCTGCATCGCATTAGGTCTGTTTACCTACTATGTTCTGCCGTGGATTGGAGCCTGTATCTTCCTGCTTCTGGTGCTTCTGATTATTTTGGCTGAAAATAAACCAGCGGCACCGCCTGTACCAGATTGGATTTACCAACTTTATCTCCTGTGTTCCGAGCTCATGGTTAACGTTTTGCAGAATCCGGCAGTTGCGAAACTTGTGGCGATCTTTCCACCTTCAACGAGTGATGAGGTCATTCCGTTATTCGGAAATCAGCTTATCATTCAGAACGGTATCGTTATCTTTCGTTACACAGCATCAAAAGCAACCACTCCCAGCCATTTATCCAATGAAGAAAAGCGTAAAATAATTGACGCAGAATTACAGAAGCAGATACGTCTCAAAGGGATTATGTCCGCATACAAAAATTATCCACCTTTTACGATAATCCGGGTTTCTGACGATATGACCGTTCCAAACACTTTGGAATTATTAATTTTATTGGTGAAAGATGAGCTTGCAGTTTCTTATTGGCAGTCACAGAAAGCCGTCCAGAATCAGCAACAGGGAGAAGCTACACAACAGCCGGAAGATGGAGACTTTTAGATCATGGTTTTACCTTTATATGTGAACGAAGAATACTTAAACTATAACATCCAGCAGTTTGTAAACTGGGATCCTTCCGTACATCCGCATTGCGCCATCTTTGGTGCAAGTGGAAGCGGAAAGACTTATGCTCTGCGCTTACTGCTTGGACGTATTGGGCTTCATGTTCCCGATGCAGAAGTGATTGTTTGTGATTACAAAGGAGACGATGATTTTTCATTTCTCAATGGACTTGCTAATTTTTACCGGTTTTCGGACTGCCTGCATGGTTTGGAGAATATCGTTTCCTTATTAAAGGAGCGTCAGCAAAATTGTAATGATAAACACTTTGTTGCATTCGTATTTGATGAATGGGCTTCCTTTATCAGCAGTTTAGACAAGAAAACAGCAGATAACGCCCGGCAGTCATTGGCTCTGTTATTACAGTTAGGTCGTAGCTTCCATATTCATGTGATTTTATCACAGCAACGCATGGATTCCAGCTATTTTGCTTCTGCAAGAGATAACTTTTCGGTGATTCTAGGAATGGGAAAATTAAGCAAAGAAGCCGTTGAGATGATGTTTTCCGAATTTAAGGAACAGATCAACCGAACGAAACCGCGCGGTTATGGTTCGTTGGTTATGGGGTCGGATTTCTATAATGTTGTGGTTCCGAAAGTACGGGATCCTGTCCGGTTGGAAGAATGTATTTATCGTGTAGTTGCCCGGAATCCATAAAGGCATGATGCCGCTGTTATAAAAGAATACGAATTTATAAATCCCAAAATTGTTAAGAATGCAAATCGCATTGTTGAGATAATTTTGGGGTTTTTTCATATAAAAAAATATTTGTTAAGAACGGAAACATCGTTGTTCAGATGCTTTTGGGGTTCTTGAAATGGAAATATATTTGCGTGAAAAAGAAAATCTGTTTTTAAGAAATAGAAATTTTGTTGAGAATGGCTTATTTCCTTACGAGATACATCAATTATTCGTTAAGAATGCTTTTATTGGGGGCAAGAATGCCTTTTGCTGGTTCTGTTGGTTAAAAATCACGTTCAGATGTCTCCCAAAAATTCAAGATAGTTTTAGGCTCTTCAAAATTTTATCTGTTATGCAAAACAAAAGCATTTTTTACAGGCTGGTTTTCAGTTAGAAATTGGTGTTTTTAAGATGGTTTTCTCGCTGGTTCAGTTGGCGCTACTTTTCTCAAGAATCCGTTCTCGGCTCAGTTTAAAACTCAGTCGGTTTATATATGGTATAAGTTCGGAAAAAGTGGGTGTTAAGATAAAAAATTTATGGTTAAGAATTTTTTTCGTTGGCTCAGATGGCTCTACTGTTATTAAGAATCCGTTCTTGGCTCAGTTGGAAATCGAGTCGGTTTATCTATAGTGTGTGTTTGAAATTTGTACGATCAAGAATGGTTTTTTACGGCTCAG
>CAKSBH010000018.1 GCA_934438175.1 uncultured Eubacteriales bacterium
CACCGTCGTACGGATATAGAAGATGCCCTTGCTGGTTCGTGTGTCCTCGTACATGGTCGAGATTTTAACCATTACCTTGGTTTCCTCGCCGGACCTGAGTCCCTTCACCTTAACTTTTTCAACAAATGTTCCGGGGTGAATGAAGCCGGTCTTGCCAAGCAGCTTATCCGGCAGGAAGGTCGCCTGCCCGGTTTCGGTATTGTAAACAGTTTTGACCGAATACAGCTCCGCACGGACAAGAATATCGTTGTCGGCGGGATTCGTAAGCCAGATTGAGGCATATCCACCGTCCAGCGTCGGCTCACAGCAGATCTTTACCTTGCAGACATCAGGCGCTTCGTATGCCACATAGCCCGCAATTGCCGATTGGTCCCGCGGCTCTCCGGCAGTTTCGTTTTTATCAATCATTTTCGGTTCCATGCGGATGATGAGGATCATCCCTGTGACAAGTACGGCAACAACCGCAAGCACCGCAAGTACGATGAGAATATCTTTTTTCAGTTTCGTTTTGCTGAAAGAATGCATAGTTCCCCTTTCCTATCAGTCATCGGATATTTCGCCGACACGTATCGTCAGCATCCCGACCGGCACAAAGCTGTCGGATAAATATTTGCCTCCGTTTTCGGTCGGCTCGCCATGTAGCGAAGTGTAGATCACCGTCTTGGCATTCTCGTCCTCGGGGTCGGTGTGTGGAACCGTAAAACTCGGTGAAAACGGAACTGTAAGCGCGGCATCCGAATAAAAATCCATCGCAACTCCGTCAACCACTCGTCCCTCCGCAGAGGAGAGCTTTCGGTAATCCAATGTTACGGAAAGTTTCCGGTTTTGCGTCTGGGCATCCGTTTCGTTCTCGTTTGAATACTTCACACTGATACGGTTTGCTGTACCGTCAAAGCCGTACCAACCGGGATATCCGGACTCGGTTCCGTTTGCGGGATTCTTGCTTGCGTCATCCGTTTTGTAGCGCATTTCGTTTACATCCCACTTGCCGTAGTCATAGAAGAAGGTCATCGAGCCGAATTCAATTGTCACGGCGTATTTGTAGCCGTCTGACTTTGTTTCATCGTTTTCTGCATATGCCGGAGACATAGGTGCGGAAAGCAAAATCAAGGCAACCGCCATAATAACGGCACAAAGAGATTTTGCACCCGACTTATTCAGTTTTATCATTGTGCAACACCTCTTTCTGACGTTATTGCTTCCGTGTGCGGAACGGATAGCCGTCGGTCGTCGTTCCATTGGCACGGTCTATTTTCACCGTTGCCGAAATGCTCTTCACTCCTTTGCAGGAAGAAAGCTCCGGATATATGCCGAACACTGCACTTGTTCTTAGTTCATACACAGTTTTCTTTTCTGCTTCCAGAAAAACTGCGGGGAGAACATTGTCCCTGTCGTTTTCTACGAAGATATCCGCGCCGCACAGATAAAAGTCCTCTGCAAAAAATGCGGTTTCCGAACAGATCGGTGTGTCCGAACGGTTGACCACCAACACATCAAACGACGGCGAGGGAGCTCCTCCCTGTTCAAGCCATCTTCCGCTGTTGACATACCGTTCACCCGTTTTGGAATTTACAGCGATGCTTTCAAGATGATAGACAAAGGAAACATTCTTGAAAAGAATATCTATTGCGTAGCGATACTCCTTATCTTTCCCGACACTTATCAGTACATCGGTTTTGTCTCCGGTTGCTGCGGAAAGCACCGTAA